>OZ245808.1:617500-1895000 GCA_965228285.1 Sneathiella sp. | reverse complement strand
ACGTGGGGGGACCACCCTCCAAGCCTAAGTACTCCTATGCGACCGATAGTGAACAAGTACCGTGAGGGAAAGGTGAAAAGCACCCCGACAAGGGGAGTGAAAGAGACCTTGAAACCGGATGCCTACAATCAGTCGGAGCCTCTTTATGGGGTGACGGCGTACCTTTTGTATAATGGGTCAGCGAGTTAATCTTTGCAGCGAGCTTAAGCCGATAGGTGTAGGCGCAGCGAAAGCGAGTCTTAAGAGGGCGACTGAGTTGCAGGGATTAGACCCGAAACCGGGTGATCTAGCCATGAGCAGGTTGAAGGTGCAGTAACATGCACTGGAGGACCGAACCCACCAACGTTGAAAAGTTGGGGGATGACTTGTGGCTAGGGGTGAAAGGCCAATCAAACTCGGAAATAGCTGGTTCTCCGCGAAATCTATTTAGGTAGAGCGTCATGTATCATCTTCGGGGGTAGAGCACTGGATGGGCTAGGGGGTCCCAACGACTTACCAAACCTAACCAAACTCCGAATACCGAAGAATGCAGCATGGCAGACAGGCAGTGGGTGCTAAGATCCATTGCCGAGAGGGAAACAGCCCAGACCGCCAGCTAAGGTCCCTAAGTTATGGCTAAGTGGGAAAGGATGTGGGAAGGCCAAAACAACCAGGAGGTTGGCTTAGAAGCAGCCACCCTTTAAAGAAAGCGTAATAGCTCACTGGTCTAAATTTAAGCCGGCCTGCGCCGAAGATGTACCGGGGCTAAAGCCATACACCGAAGCTGCGGATCCAGACTTGTTCTGGATGGTAGCGGAGCGTTCTGTAAGCCTGTGAAGGGAGACCGTGAGGGATCCTGGAGGTATCAGAAGTGAGAATGCTGACATGAGTAGCGAGATGAGTGTGAGAAACACTCACGTCGAAAGTCCAAGGGTTCCTGCGTAAAGCTAATCTGCGCAGGGTGAGCCGGCCCCTAAGGCGAGGGCGAAAGCCGTAGTCGATGGGAAGGAGGTTAATATTCCTCCGCCTGCTGGAAGTGACGAATGGGGTAAATAGTGGGTCCTTATTGGATTGGCCCTGCTGTGAACCTGTTCCAGGAAATAGCTCCAGCGTATAGACCGTACCCCAAACCGACACAGGTGGACTGGTAGAGTATACCGAGACGTTTGAGAGAACTATGTTGAAGGAACTCGGCAAAATGACCCCGTAACTTCGGGAGAAGGGGTACCCTCTTTAAGGCAACTTAGGGGGGGTGGCACAGACTTGGGGGTGGCGACTGTTTATTAAAAACATAGGACTCTGCGAAGTCGCAAGACGACGTATAGGGTCTGACGCCTGCCCGGTGCTGGAAGGTTAAGAGGAGCGGTGAGAGCTGCGAATCGAAGCCCCAGTAAACGGCGGCCGTAACTATAACGGTCCTAAGGTAGCGAAATTCCTTGTCGGGTAAGTTCCGACCTGCACGAATGGCGTAACGACTTCCCCGCTGTCTCCAACATAGGCTCAGCGAAATTGAACTCTCCGTGAAGATGCGGAGTACCCGCGGTTAGACGGAAAGACCCCGTGCACCTTTACTATAGCTTTGCAGTGGTATCAGGATTTGAATGTGTAGAATAGGCGGGAGCCTTTGAAGCAGTGACGCCAGTTATTGTGGAGGCACCTTTGAAATACCGCCCTTTTGACTTTTGATATCTAACCGCGGACCGTGATCCGGTTCCGGGACCCTGCATGGTGGGTAGTTTGACTGGGGCGGTCGCCTCCTAAATGGTAACGGAGGCGCGCGAAGGTTGGCTCAAGCTGGTCGGAAATCAGCTGACGAGTGCAATGGCATAAGCCAGCCTGACTGCGAGACTGACAGGTCGAGCAGAGACGAAAGTCGGTCATAGTGATCCGGTGGTCCCGCGTGGAAGGGCCATCGCTCAACGGATAAAAGGTACGCCGGGGATAACAGGCTGATAATGCCCAAGAGTCCATATCGACGGCATTGTTTGGCACCTCGATGTCGGCTCATCTCATCCTGGGGCTGGAGCAGGTCCCAAGGGTTTGGCTGTTCGCCAATTAAAGAGGTACGTGAGCTGGGTTTAGAACGTCGTGAGACAGTTCGGTCCCTATCTGCCGTGGGTGTAGGATATTTGAGAGGAGCTGCCCCTAGTACGAGAGGACCGGGGTGGACGGACCTCTGGTGGACCTGTTGTCACGCCCGTGGCACTGCAGGGTAGCTAAGTCCGGACGGGATAACCGCTGAAAGCATCTAAGCGGGAAGCCCCCCTCAAAACCAGATATCCCTTGAGAGCCGTGGAAGACCACCACGTTGATAGGCTGGAGGTGGAAGTGTGGCAACACATGGAGCTGACCAGTACTAATCACTCGATCGAGTTTGATCAGAAGCACTTCAATCATGCACAGTAGCCAGATTAGACGAGAACACTCAAAAGGATGTATTCATATTTGTTTGTTGGCCTCAATCGCCGGCGTCCACATCCGTGGACTTAGGCTTTCGGGCATTCGCCCGGCGCGCAGTCGCGCTTGCCAAAGGCTCCGCCTTTGGATCCGTTCCTTACAGAGTCAGTAAGGATACGGTTCCGACGCGAAGCGGAGGCACGGCCAAGCGGACGGAGGTCCGCGCCCGGCGAGGGCCAGCAAAAAATGTTCCCTTTTGCCGGCCTGGTGGCTATGGCGGGAGGCCCGCACCCGATCCCATCCCGAACTCGGTCGTGAAAACTCCCAGCGCCGATGGTACTTTGTCTTAAGACACGGAAGAGTAGGTCGCTGCCAGGCCTGCAAAGCGGAACACTCCTCTTCAGAATATCAAGTAAAAAGCACCCCATAGGGGTGCTTTTTACATAAACCTCCGCGGGGTGGAGCAGCCCGGTAGCTCGTCAGGCTCATAACCTGAAGGTCGTAGGTTCAAATCCTACCCCCGCAACCAAACCCAAAGCTCGGCATCAAGTGCCGACTATAACAGTTCATTCCCCATAAGATACGCATCCAGGGCGGCGATTCCTTCATCCAGGCCGGTGCGGCCAAATCCCAGCCGGAAGCGGTCTGTCGGGGTGGGGCCGAGGTCGGAGGCATAGATGGTGCTGGGTAAAAACAGCACACCGCTTTCCTCGACCAGTTTTTTGGTAAATGCCTCGACCCCGTCCGCGCCTTTATAGCGGGGGAAGGCCATGCAGGAGCCGTCGGGATGCCGCCAGTCAAACAGGTCCGGATGACGGGTGAAGAAGGCATCCCATTTCGGCAGATTCTCATCGACAATGGCGCAGTTGCGGGCAAAAATCCTCTCGCGATTTTGCAAGGCAATCATGGCAAGCCGTTCACTGGGGCCGGAATTGCAGATCGACAGATAATGCTTCATCCGCTCCATCTTCGATAGGATATCCGTGTCCTGACAGGCGATCCAGCCGATCCGCAGGCCCGGCAGGCCGTAGGATTTTGACAGAACATTCAAGGAGAGCCCGCGCTCATAGATATCCGCAATGAAGGGCAGATGCCGGGTGCCGGTCGGGCCAAGTCCGTTAAAAATCTCGTCATGCAGAATATAGATCCCATGGGTGCGGCACAGATCGACCAATGCCTGATATCTGTCCCGGGGGAGGATGGTGCCCGTCGGGTTATGAGGGAAGTTGATCGTCACCAGCCGTGTATTGGGGCGGATAGCCTCGGCAATGCGGTCAATATCGAGAGACCAGTTATCCTCGGGATCCAGGGGAACACCGGTCGCCTCACAAATGGCAACGGGCAGAGTTTCGTGGGATTGATAGTTCGGGGTGACGACAATGGCATGGCTGTCGCGATCCAGAATGACAGTGTTGGCGGCAAAAATACCTTCGCTCGCCCCGGCAAAACACAGGATGTTCGAGGCGGTCTGATCCGTATAGGTCGTCGCGATCACGTTCCGAAGATCGGCCGCCCCGAAAGTTTCCGTATAACCCAGCCACAGGCCCTCAAACGCTTCCCGCTCGTCATCGGAGGCCATCGCCAACAGATCGCGCATGGACATGCTTTCGGCATCCGATGCGGTCAGATGATAGCGCGCTTTGAATTCCCATTTGGAGAAATGTGTTTCCAGTCGAAAATCCGGCAAAGATGTCATAAGGCGGGTCCCTGCATGATGGAGGTCTCCCTTGATTAGCCCAAGCGGTACCGAAATCGAAGCTTTTATTGTGGGAACTGTTGAAGCTGGGCTGGTTTTATGCTCTTGACAGATTAGGACAAATGTCCTATTTTAGGCTTATTAGGACATACGTCCTAGACGGATCCGAAACCCTGACCAGCTTATGAGGATTGAAGAGTTGAGTAAAATGGCGACCCGCGAGAAAATTGTTGAAGCTGCCGACCAGCTTTTTTATATGCAGGGCTATGAGCACACCTCTTTCGCCGATATTGGTAAAGCCGTTGAGATCTCGCGCGGGAATTTCTATTACCATTTCAAGACCAAGGACGAGATCCTGGATGCGGTGATTAATCTGCGTCTGGACAATACCCAACGGATGCTCGATGCCTGGGAGGTGGAGGGGGCGTCACCCGCGGAACGCATTCGCAATTTCATCCATATCCTGATCACCAATCAGGACAAGATCAAACGCTATGGCTGCCCGGTCGGCACCCTGTTTTCGGAGCTGGCCAAGCTCAATCATTCCGCCCAATCAGAGTCGCGCGCCATCTTTTCTCTGTTTCGCAGCTGGCTGAAACGGCAGTTCATTCTTCTGGGCTGTGAGGAGGAGGCGGACGAGTTGGCCCTGCATCTGCTGGCCCGAAGTCAGGGGGTCGCGACCATGGCCAATGCGTTTCCCGATGAAGGATTTCTCACCCAGGAGGTCGGGCAGATGTGCGCCTGGCTGGAAATCCATGTGGCGCGGGGCCAGCACAGACAATCAACCGGACAATCGTAACTTGCTTCCTTTTCCGCTGCAGGACCACCGGAGAAAGCCGTGTGTTCGTCAAATTCTTAAACTTGTTTTATATTATATTTTATGGAGTTACAGATCTATGTTCATCATCTTTCTTAAATTCTCAGAGAACAAAACCCGGGCACCGGAATTTATGGCGGGCCATAACGAATGGATCAAACGTGGCTTTGACTCAGGCCTGTTTCTGATGGCGGGCAGTCTGCAGCCGCAAATCGGGGGCGGCATTCTCGCCCATAACGCCTCACGCGCCGAGGTGGACGCCTTCCTCAGTGAAGATCCCTTCGTTCAGCAGAAGGTCGTTACCCCCGAGATCATGGAGTTTAGTCCGGCAAAGGCAGAGGATCGGCTGTCCTTTCTGGTCGCATAGAGCGGGGCACTTTCAGGAGATGACAGTCCGGATCAAGCCAGTCAGCTATTTTCGATTTTCATCCGCTCAAATGTCCCGATAAACCGGTCCATATAGGCGTGACTTTCATGGCAGAGCCAATCGGCACCCTGTGAGACAGACTGATCGCCACTACTGAAGGTGCTTTCCACATCCTGGTCAGTAAGATACATGTCCGGAAAAGGGGCGCTGAAAGCATCTTAGTGCGGATTGGGACTGCTTTGGAGTTCGCCAGACTTTGATTGTGGCTGACCTTTGAACCCCTTGTCAGAGTTGCAATCAGGTAGTTCCTGCCCGTCAACAGCTGCCGGGAGAAGGATGGTCATTGTCGTACCTTGACCAACTGTAGAACTGACATCCAGGGTTCCGCCCAAGGCTTCAATATATTTTTTTGAAAGGGTAAGACCCAGACCCGCCCCTTCAAATTGCCGATGCAATCCTCTATTCGCCTGACCGAAGGCCTTGAAGCAGGTTTCAATCTGATCTTCCGGAATGCCGATGCCGCTATCTGAGATGGAGAGCACATAATTCCCCTTATCGTCAGACCCCAATTGTAGAATTACAAACCCGTCCTCTTTGTTAAATTTGATTGCGTTTGACAGCATTGAATTTAGGGCTTGTTTCAAAAGACGCTCGTCACAGCAGACGATGAACGGCGTATCAGGCTGTATGATGGTGCTGAAGGAAAGCCCCGCCGCGGTGGCTCGTTCACTGGCGAGAGCCCCTATCCGAGTAATCATGCCGGACAGATCGAATAGCTCCCTGTGAATGACGAGGTCGCCGTCTTCGATACGCGCAAAATCAAGGACATCTGTCACAGTTGCCAGAAGCCGGGCTCCGCCATCATAAATATCCTTACTATATTCGACATATTTTTGCGATCCGAGCGGACCTAGAACTTCACCATGCATCAGTTCCGCAAATCCCATTACGGCGTTTAGTGGTGTCTTCAGTTCATGGCTCATATTGGCGAGAAATTCGGACTTTGCCCGGTTTGCTAGCTCGGCACGTGTTTTTGCCTGTTTAAGTTCTCTCTCTCGACGTAAGGCTCGCCGCTCGGCCTTGACGCTCCTATCGATGTCCCGCATCACCAAAATCAGCTCGTTTTCATATTCCTGGTCCAGGGTTGTTACCGCAAGATCAGCGTGAAAGGCTTGCCCTGTTGAGCGTTTGCAGAGGATTCGGCGTGGTTCATTTGATTGCAGTGCCTGTGTCAAGATATCGGCAAACTCCTGTTTGCCGGTCAATTTCGACGGAATGTAAAAATCTGACATATTCACCTGATTTTCTCCTGCCAGACTGGTCTTGAAAATCAGTTCCGCGGCCAGGTTCAGAGACTTTATCTTACCGGTTGCGTCTGTTGTGATGATTGCGTCGAAGGCATTTTTTGCCACATTTGCCATCATTGTCTGATAGCGAAGACGGGCAATGCGCTCGGTGACGACTTTCAGCCCCAGCTGGCGAAACCGAATAAGGAAAGTGAAAAAGCCAGACAGGAAAGTGCCAAGAAATATAGGTGTGACCGGAATCAATATTATGCTGGTTGACTGAACAACTACTGCTGCCAAGAAGACCAGAATATCTATAGCTGCCAAGTTCAGAATGACCCGGCTCGGACGTTGTTGCCACGAGCTGATGGAGGCAAAGGCCGACGTCAATAACAATAAAACCAGTGTGAGGCTGTTCGGGAGCGGACGCAGATCGCGCCCTATCATGATCGACTGGGCCGCAAACATCTGAACGAAAACGCCCGGTAAAGACTGATATAAGGGGGTTGTTACGTTATCTCCCAGCTCCACAGCGGTGGCCCCGATAAGAACAGTATTTCCGGCAAAGACGGCTGGATCGATTCGGCCTCCAGCGACATCTGAAAAGGAGTATCTCTCGAAAGACCCGGGAGAGATGCCGTAGTCGATCCAAAATTCGTTGTGTACTCCCTGATATCCGGCAGTATTGTTGATCTTCTGGGCAATTAGATAGGCAATACTGGGAAGAGATTTTTCTTTCCAGGGATGCAGGAGGGAATGGCGCCAAAGTAGACCATCAGACTCCGGAACAATATTGGCGGAGGCGATTTCTCCGTGTTCGGCGAAAAGTTCCAATGGCTCAATATCAACGAAGCGACCGTCGGCTTCACTCCATTGTCGAAAAGCCGCCAGAATAGTGTGCCCGGACCGTCTTGCAAGAGCGTTTGCCAGCTTTGCATCGTCCTCCGCGGTGCTTGCCAGGCTGAAATCTATATCGAATATAATGGTCTTGGCGCCTGCAGCCGTGAGGCGGTCGACCAAAAGCGCATGGAGAGATCTCTTCCAGGGCCATGTCCCAATTTCCCGTAAGCTCTTCGGATCTATTTCGACAATAACTAACTGGGGATCGGCTTCACTTCCAACCAGCTTGTAGCGCAGTTCCAGCAGGGGCCTTTCGAATATATTCAGGGTGCCGGAATAAAAGGCGGCTACCGTAAGGGTAACCGCCAGAAACCAACTGATTATTCGAGGAAACATTGTCTAAGATGAGCTGGTCGTAACGGGCGTTAGCTGCCGAGATCGCCCCCGCCAGCCGCTCCGCCGCCAGCACCGCCGCCAGCACCACCGCCAGCACCACCGCCCGCGCCGCCACCAGCACCGCCGCCAGCACCGCCGCCAGCACCACCACCAGCACCGCCGCCAGCACCACCACCAGCGCCGCCGCCAGCACCACCGCCAGCACCACCGCCAGCACCACCACCAGCACCGCCGCCCGCGCCGCCACCAGCGCCGCCGCCAGCACCACCGCCAGCACCACCGCCAGCACCACCACCAGCACCGCCGCCCGCGCCGCCACCAGCACCACCGCCAGCACCGCCGCTACTGCCACCAGCGTTTCCACCAGCGTTTCCACCAGCGTTTCCACCAGCGTTTCCACCAGCATTGCCGCTGTTTCCACCAGCATTGCCACCGGCGTTGCCGCTGTTTCCGCCGGCGTTGCCATTGCTATTCGCGTTACCAGCATTGCTGTTGGCATTTGCATTCGAATTTGCATTGGCATTGTTCGAGTTGGAGCTTGCGCTCGCACTTGTTGCGACTCCAACAGAGTTAGCGGAAACACTTGCGGACATGCCGACTGATACACTTGCTTCGCTTCCGTCATTTGGGTTGGAGACAGAAACAGTCCCCTCACTGACGTCTACTTCAGAGGACTCTTCGCTGACATCGACACTAAAGCCGGTTCCTTTCACGACAGCGACAAGAAAGGGGGAAACGACTGAAAATGTACCGGATTTGCGCTTATGAACATTGTAGGAAACTTTACCCTTTGTTTGGGTCACAACCGTAGTCGCATCTGCATCAGGCTCTGGGGATATATCAACGGTTGCGCTTGGGCCGAGTTCAATCTTGTCAAAACCATGAACCACCACCGCCTGACCGGTATCAAAGGTTCGAATTTCGATCCTGGCCGGAAGGATTTGATTTTCGCTGAGGGGTGCCCATTCGGCGATCCCGCTAGTTTCGCGCCACTGGGTTTTGCCTTCTACGAAAAGGACATTCCAATATGCTTGTGATTTGGCTTGAGTTGGTTCAGCTATATAGAAATATGCAGTTAGAACGCTTACGAAGGTCAGCATACTTATGGAAAGAAAAAAACTGGATCTTCCACCAGCATGATTTGGTCTCAACATGGTACTCTCCAAGGGGTACAAAATAATACTTACGTTCGATAAAATAATATTTAAATACATAATAAATCGTTAAGGGCTGGTGGCTGGTTTATGAAAATTCGCAGTGTCGTCATCTGTGAGACATTGCGGTTCAAACCAGCGGTATTCTCTAAATCGGTGAAAACTAGTTGACTCTGTCAACAAACTTGTGGACAGAGTCAACAAAATATTCTGATTTACAAAAGAAGAGCGGTGAAATCTAGGGGGACGGAGGCCAGGTCCAGACCGGCGTTTCCGTCCCCTCCTCAAGATGGATTACGGCGACGGATTTTTCCGGAACCCGTTTGCCGGGAGCATAGGAAATCTTGCCGACCACGCCGGCAAAATCCCGGGTGTCCGCAAGGGCAGTGCGGATGGCGTCAGGTTTGGTGGATCCGGCCCGTTCAATTGCCGAGGCGAGAAGGTTGATGGCATCGAAACCGAGCGGCGCAAAGGCATTGGAAGGCGCTGAGCCAAACCTCTTTTTATAGGCGGTGACAAACGCGTCCATTTGCGGTGTCTTGACCCCGAGGAAGCGGTGGGTTGTGAAATACAGATCGCGGATGGCGTCCTGTTTTGAGAGACTGACAATCTGTTCGTCATCCCAGCCGTCACCGGAGAGCAGGGGGACGGTAATTCCGGCGTCGCGCACCTGCTGGATCAGCGGCACCCCCGATTGCGGCATTACCGCGGCATAGATCGCTTCCGGCGCCGGATCGGCTTTCTGAAAGGCCGCGATGAGAGAACTGAAATCCGAGACAGGACCGCTGAACGTATGGCGATCGATGGAGCCGCCCATTTTCACAAGGAACTCATTGAAGAACTTACCGATCGTCCGGGTATAGACGCGGCTATCGTCTATCCAGAGAGCCACATGCCGGGCCTTGAGGACATCCTTTGCATAAATGGCCATTACCCGGGCCTGGGCGTCATCACCATACGCGGCGAGGAACATGTAGGCGCCGACTTTCCCCGGAAGGTCCGGCGCCGTTGCCCCCGGCGAGACGAAGGGCAGGCCGGCCTTCTGAAAGACACGGCCAGCAGACAGGGCATCTGTTGAATAGGTAAAGCCGATCCCGGCCACAGCATCGGGATGGGACGCGATCAATGTCTCCACACCGTTAGCCGCCGGATCAGTCTCCCCTTTTGTGTCCAGGGGGATCAGTTTAATCGGACGCCCCAATACGCCTCCTTTTGCATTGAGTTTTTCGGCGGCGATCACGGCACCATCATAGCTGGGTTTATCGAGCACGGATTCCGGGCCGGTGAGATTGAACGGAGCAAGAATGACAATCGGCTCCGCGGCGCGAAGGCCCGCGCTTGTGAACAGAGTGAGGGCGAATATAAAAGCGACCAGACATTTCCAAACATTAATCATCAGAAAATTCCTTTTAGTCATTTATTTACGACAGAGACCTTTGGGAAATGGTATCTGGATTGTATATCAAAAAGATCTATTAAATTGTAACGATAACGAATATTCACAGCTCAATGCGACTTCCCTCAAAATCATTTGGCCACGGCGAATAAAGCCGTGGACGGAGCTGACAGAATTGCGCGATACTTGCCCTATGCCTGAGCCTACCCCGATTTCGAGTTTACAAAAATTTCCACTGCCCTCAATCGGTCCGGAGGATGTTCTGATCGGGGAAGACGGACAGGTCTATGCCGGTTCGGAAGATGGCTGGATCTATCAGCTCGACCCGGCTACCGGTGATTGCCGGACCCTGGTCAATACCCGTGGCCGTCCTTTGGGACTCGCCTTTGACCCGTTGGGGAACCTGGTGATCTGCGATTCCGACAAGGGTCTTCTGAGCTTTGATCTTGCGCAGCAAACCCTCGAAACTCTGACCGGGGAGGCGGAGGGCAGGCGCCTTAACTTCTGCAATAACGCCGATATCGCAGCGGATGGCCGTATATTTTTCAGCGAGTCCTCGACCCGCTATCGGTACGGGGAGTCGAGCCGGGATGTGATCGAGCAGATCCCCACCGGATCCCTTTTTTGCCGCTATCCGGATGGGCGAGTTGTACGTGTGACAGACGGACTTTTATTTGCCAATGGTGTCTGCCTGTCTCCGGACGAGAGCTTCGTTCTGGTGGCGGAAACCGGTGCCGCCCGTATTCAGAGATTTGATCTGGAAGGGCCGGATGCCGGGAAACTCATGCCATTCGCGCAAGATTTACCAGGGCTGCCGGACAATCTGTCACTCGGCAGTGACGGTCTTGTCTGGGTTGCTCTGGTGGTGCCAAAGACCGAGAAATTCACCAAGATCATCTCCCTGCCGCCCTGGCTGCGCAAGCTCGTCGCCCGACTGCCCGACCGCCTGAAACCACCACCGGATCAGTGTCTGCGGGTCCTGGCCTTCGATCTGCATGGGCGAAAAGTCCATGATTTCGAGGGGGATCCTGTGGAGTTTTCAGAGGTGACCGGCGTACGTGAAAGCAATGGATATGTGTATCTCGGCAGCCTGACCCTGGCCGCTGTCGCCCGCTTTAAAATTGACGGCCCGACATCTCCCGCCTCCTGACGGATCTTGTTTGCACGGTCAGGCGCTTAACGCCTTATCCTGAGCCAGCCGTTTCCAGCCCCGGACATTTAACGGACCGAGCGCCTTGACCATCATGTCCCGGAGGACCCGGCCGGAGACCGTATCCATTTTCTGAATATGGGCCAGAGGGCCATCGGAGGTTTGCACGACCCAATTGATCCGGGCCTGCCGCCGATCCCGATAGCTCTGCAGTGCCTGATCGGTATTCTGCATGGCCAGACTATCGGCGAGACAGCGGGTGTCTTCCATGGCGGCGGCGGCGCCCTGTTGTATCAGCGGAGAGCAGCCGTTGGCGGCATCCCCGACAAAGGCGATGCGGCGATCAAAGAACCGGGGCTCGGTCACCGACCTGAGCCGGCCGCTGACGATTTTGGTTTCACCAAGCCGTGAGAGAATATCCGGAACCGGCCCCCCGTAGGATCCGAAGATCCGCTGAATATTGTCCCGCGGGCTGTCCGAAAGCACATGCCGTTTGTTCTGTTCGTGAATATGGCCATAGCAATAAAGGGCATTCGGGCTGATGGGATAGGCCATGAACAACTCCGTATTGCCCATCATATAGGTCGGTTGCAATCCATGATCGGGAAGGGTCATGAGAAATCGCCAGCAGGGGATATTATGATCCCGAATGGTTGGCTGACCCTCATAATTCTGGAGGCGCACCAGGGAATTGATCCCATCCGCGGCAACCACAAGCTCATAATTTCCGTTCAACAACTCGTTGGAGCAGGTGATCGCCACCTGGTCTTCCACATGTTTGACAGAGAGAAGCTCCGTATTAAAGCGTACCTTCTTCTCAAATCCGTCAAGCAACGCATCATGCAGGTCCTGCCGCTTCATGGCAATGAACTGGTCGTTCTCGAACGGGGGATCGGCCAGGTTGGCCCGCCCCAAAACCTTGCCTTGCGGGTTGGTATAGAGGATTTCATTGACCTGATGGTATTTGCCTGCAAGGGAGTCAAATATTTTCAGGTCTTTCAGCTCCCGCACGGCGTTAAAAGGCAATGCAATGCCCGACCCGGAAACAAATTCCGAGGGTTTTTTCTCAATAATACGGAATTCCAGCCCGAAATGCTGAAGCCGCCGGGCGAGAGACAGGCCTGCAATCCCTGCGCCGACAATTAGAATTTTTGGACTCAACGACTGCCATCCCCATACTGGCTCACTCACCGTGTAAGTGTAGCCGAGAATAGCAATCGTCTAAAGGGTAAAATGCCTATCAAGCTGCAAGAGTGTTCTCAAAAAACCGGGTTCGATCTTGACGTAGGGGCCGTCACAACTATTCCGTAAATTTTAACTTATGATCAACAATTTAACCCTAGATTAGAGCACCTGCCCGCAGAGAACTGCTGCGGGCTGACACATTTTATAGTTGCGAAACAGGACATTCGGGAAGGAAGGGGTGAGAGTTGCTAAGCGAAATCGCGATATTTCTCTGCCTGTTTTCCCTGCTGGTTGCCTTCAACTTACGCAAAAAGCGGCTCACCCATGTCAAATACGGCAATAGTCTCGTCAGCCTCGGGTTTTTAATTCTAACCCTGTCGGCCCTCATTGACATCTTGTTTGTGGGTCGGAATTCAGCGTTTGATATTGGGTTTTCAACGGATATGACAACGCAGATTTGGATTGTCATCTCTTACGTTCCAGGGCTGATCTGTGTGCTTGTCGGTCTGATGCGGCTGATGCCCGTCATTGGCAACCTCAATGATGAAGTTGCCGCCCGTAAAGATGCCGAACTACTGCAGCGGGAGCAGAATCAGGCTCTCAATGCGGCAAGATTGCGGGCAGAAACCGCCGAACGCATGATGATTGATGCCATAGAAGCCATTCCCGATGCCGTCATCATTTTTGACGAAGACGATAAGCTTGTCATCCATAACAGCAATTACCGGGAATTGTTCTCCGATATTCAGGACAAGCTGGTTCCGGGAGTGGAATTTGAATCCCTGTTGCGGGTGCAGGTAGAACGCGGTCTTGTCGCCGATGCCATCGGCCAGGAAGAGAAATGGATTCAAAAACGGCTGGAGAGGCACCGCAATCCGAAAGGGATGGTGGAACAGGAATTCGGCGATGGCCGTATCTTCAAGCTTTCCGAGACTCGCACCAACAGTGGCGGCCTGGTCTCAATCCGCACAGATATCAGTTATCTCCGTGAGCGGGAAAAAACACTCAAGGAGAGCCGGGCCAAACTGGAGGAGGCGCAATCGGTCGCTCATATCGGCAACTGGGTCTATATCAGTGAAACCAAAAGCTATGAATGGTCCGACGAGATTTTCCGAATTCTCGGCTATCAACCCGGGGAGGTAACGCCCAACCATCAGAACTATTTTGACCGAATTCATCCCGACGATATTGAGCGCATCAAAAGCTCCGTTGCCGATGCCAAGGAACAGCGCCGCGGCTATGCCATCAAATACCGGATCATCCGTCCGTCCGGCGAGACCATTTACGTGCGGGAACTTGGCCGTCTGGATTATGATGAAGACGGCCGCCCGACTGGTGTCATCGGCACCATGCAGGATGTGACGACCCAACAGCTTGTGGAGATGGAGCTGATCGAAGCCAAAACCAGAGCCGAGGAAGGGACCCGGTCAAAATCCCTGTTCCTTGCCAATATGAGCCATGAGCTTCGGACCCCGTTAAATGCGGTCATCGGCTTTTCCGAGGTTCTGGCCAAGGAGATATTCGGTCCGTTGGAAAATGCCAAATATCGCGAATATGCCGATAATATTCAGTCCTCCGGCGTCCATCTGCTGTCGTTGATCGATGATATCCTGGATTATTCACGACTTGAATCCGGCACCCTTGAACTGCAGGAGTCCGAGGTCAACCTATTTGAACTGGCCCAGTCGACCCAGACCATGCTGGCAGGACGGGCAATCGAGAAATCGACCCGGTTCCGTATTTCTAAAGATCTGGATGTGAATATCAAGGCCGATGAGCGGAAGCTGAAGCAGGTCCTGATCAATCTGGTCAACAATGCCATAAAATTCACGCCGGAAAAGGGCAGCATCGGCTTAGGCGTTCAGACCCAGGCCGAAGACTATATCAGCATCTTCGTAGAGGATGACGGCTACGGGATCAGTGAGGAAGAGATCGAAGATGTTCTGCGCCCCTTCGGCCGGGCCTTTCATTCCGTCACTAAATCGATTGAGGGCACAGGTCTTGGGTTGCCCCTGTCAAAATCCATTGTCGAACTTCATGGCGGGCAGCTCCATATCGCCAGCAACGCCAATAGGGCCGGGACCACCGTCGAAATCCGGCTGCCAAAATCGAGGCTGCTGGAACGCCCTGGCCAGGTTGCCTGTGGCAGGGCTGCAGATTCCAGTAATACTGCTAAATCTTTAGCTAGCGAAGGCTAATAATTTCTGATAATGACGATTTGATACGCCCATGCGTAGCTTTCGTTTTTTTCGGGAAAATTTGAATTGGCTTTTCTGGATGATCATCTTTCGACCGGTGTGCATTGTGGACAAAAAAATCTGAGTCTGAGAGCTTACGATACCATGTCTGCGGCAATCGATGCGGAAAACAGCAATGACCCCCTTCATTTTCTGTTTCTGGATAAAATCACGGAAATGGCAACGCGATTTCGTCTGGCTTTCCCCGGAACCTGTCTCTATGCGGTGAAAGCCAATCCTGAGCCGGCTGTTTTGAAGCTGCTCTGGAAGGCGGGTATCCAGCATTTTGATGTTGCTTCCCTGCGTGAAGTCGAACGGCTTGCTGCGCTATTGCCGGAGGCGCAGCTCTATTTCATGCATCCGGTCAAGAGCCGCAAGGCCATTCGTCGCGCTTATGAGCTTGGCGTTCGGCATTTCTCTTTCGACTGCCTGGAGGAATTGCGGAAAATCCGCCAGGAGACACAGGATGCCCGCGATCTGTGTCTGCATCTCAGGGTCGCCGTCTCGCAATATGGCGCGGCCTATCCCCTCGACAATAAATTTGGTGCGACCCTGGGAGAGGCGCCGTTGCTGCTGGCCCACGCCCGACAACTGGCCTGCCGGCTTGGGGTGTCCTTTCATGTGGGATCGCAGTGCCTTGATGTGAATGCTTTCAGCAAGGCCATTGCCTCGATTGCCCGGATGCGCGAGAGCTGCGGAGTGGATCTCGATATCCTGAATGTGGGCGGCGGCTTTCCGGTGCCCTATCCGGATATGCAGCCAGAACCGCCTGAAACTTATATTGATCATATACAAGAGGCCTGTGCTGAGCATGGGCTAGGAGATCTGCAGCTCTTCTGTGAGCCGGGCCGGGCCATGGTCGCCGAGGCGGGTGCCGTGGCCGTCCGGGTTGAACTGCGTCGCGGTCAATCCCTCTATCTGAATGACGGCACCTACGGATCCCTTTTCGATGCCGGGCAGTCCGGCTGGTGTTTCCCGGTGGCGCTGTATCGGTCCGGCGGATCGCGGCCGTGGAAAGACACCGCCCTGTTCCAGTTCTATGGCCCAACCTGTGACAGCATCGATAAGATGTCCGGACCTTTTTCCCTTGCTGATGATGTAAGGGAAGGGGACTGGATCATTTTCCGTAATCTCGGGGCCTATGGCCATGCGTTGCAGACCCGTTTCAATGGCTTTTATTCCGACACCGTTGTGGCGGTTACCTCTGCGACAGATCCGCGTATCTCGGGCCCAGAGGGCAGGTGACATGGCGGATCCGGTAAAACCCAATAGCAAGGCCGATCTGCTTTCAACGCCGGTTGAGCATATTGATATCCGGGAGTTCGATGCTCGTCCGATCATTGACGCCATGGGCAAGATGTCCTTCACCTCCCGTGATCTGGCCCGGGCGGCGGAAATCTTCAACCGGGCAGTGGCGGATCCGGACTGTGCGATCATTCTGACCCTGGCCGGATCGACATCGGCGGCGGGGTGCCTGCATGTCTACCGAGATCTGGTCGAAGCGGGCATGGTTGATGCCATTGTTGCCACCGGGGCCTCCATCGTCGATATGGATTTTTTTGAAGCCCTCGGGTTCAAGCATTATCAGGGAGATGTGGCGGCAGATGACCAGCAGCTCCGTTCCCTCTATATCGACCGTATCTACGACACCTATATCGATGAGGAAGAGCTGCAGGCCTGTGATGAGGCCATTCGGGTGATTGCCGATCAGCTTGAACCTAGAACCTATTCCTCCCGTGAGTTCATATGGGAGATGGGACGCTGGCTGAAGGATAACAAAGTCAAGAGCGGCTCCCTGGTTGAGACCTGCTATGACCATCAGGTGCCAATATTCGTGCCGGCCTTTTCCGACTGCTCCGCCGGTTTTGGGTTGGTCAAGCATCAGGTGGAAAATCCCGATGCTCATCTGACCATCGACAGTGTGCGGGATTTTCGCGAACTGACCGAGATCAAGATTGACGCCGGGACCACCGGGTTGCTGATGATCGGGGGCGGGGTGCCGAAGAACTTCGTGCAGGATACGGTGGTCTGCGCGGAAATTCTGGGTAAGCAGGTCGAGATGCATAAATATGCGGTGCAGATTTCCGTCGCCGATGTCCGCGACGGGGCCTGTTCTTCCTCCACCCTCAAAGAAGCGGCGAGTTGGGGGAAGGTGGACACGGTCTGGGAGCAGATGGTGTTTGCCGAAGCCACCTCCGTTGTCCCGCTGCTCGCCTCTGACGCTTATCATCGCCGGCACTGGGAAGGTCGGGCGCGGCGGAATTTTACCAGGCTTTTCACATGATCCGCCACTGTTTGTCCGGCACTTCGCGTCATGTCCAATAGCCCTTTCGATTTATACCGCTCCGAAGACGGGTTCCTGGGCCTGCCTTCCGAGGAAGCTGTGTCCTATAAAGACGCCAAGGTGGTGGTCATTCCTTTTGGTCTGGAAGGATCGGTGAGCTACGGTGGCGGCACGTCGAAAGGCCCCGCTGCTATCCTTGAGGCCAGTACTCAGGTCGAACTGTTTGATGAGGACCTCTGGCGCGAACCCTTTCGGGAATTCGGGCTGGTCACCCTGAAGGAGCGGCCGGTCAATAGTGTGGATATTCCCGCGGCCCTTGAAAAACTCAGCCGCTTGACTTCAAGGGTTGTGGCAGATGGCAAGTTTCCGCTGGTATTGGGAGGAGAGCATTCAGTCACCCCCGGCGCCATTCGGCCCTTCCTGGAAACATATGACGATCTGGCCATTTTGCATTTTGATGCCCATGCGGATTTGAGGGATGGCTATGGAGGGGAGCATTATTCCCATGCGGCAGCCATCAGACGCGTTCTCGATCACCCAACGGTTCCGATTACCTCCGTCGGCATCCGCAATATATCTGCCGAGGAAATTCCGTTCCTCGAGGCCAACCGTCATCGCCTGACAATCCATTGGGCAAAGGATCGGGATCAGTGGAATATCGACGACATCATCGCACCCCTTGCAGGGAGGCCCGTTTACCTGACTTTTGACCTGGATGGTTTTGACAGCTCCCTGATGCCGGCCACCGGCACGCCGGAACCCGGCGGATTTTTCTGGGACGACGCCATCAGGATCATCAAGGCTGCCTCAAGGGCCGGGCGGATTGTCGGCGCCGATATCAATGAGCTTGCTCCCATTGACGGGCTTGTCGCCCCGAACTTTCTGGCGGCCAAGCTTGCCTACAAGATTTTGAGCTACGCCCATTGTTCCTGACCCACAAACAAATTGCCTAAAAATAACCCAATAATTGCCGCTTTTTCAGAAAAGCGGCGCCCCATTTGACTCCGAGAATACACTTTCACTAATGAAAGGGGTGGGCAAATGGGAAAGGCATCAACGGGTACAGGTAATCTCCTGACCAGGCTACTGTCCGGTTTTCTGGAACTCCGCCAGCAGATCAGCGTTGCCCTTGCAGCGGCGGCCTTGTTACTGCTCTGTGTCCTCAATGTCGCGATGGCATCGGAAGGACAGGCGATCCGGGAAGGATCTGACCTTAAAATGATTCCCATGGTCACCAGCGAATCCGTTGTTGCCGATCCGGTCATTCGTCAGGCGGATATGCTGTCCACGGAAATTGAGACGGTCATCACCGGATTTATCGTGCGCACTAAGGTGCGGCAGCATTTCCGCAACCCGTCAAAGGACTGGATGGAGGGTATCTATCAGTTCCCGCTGCCGGACGATGCTGCTGTGGACGGAATGACCATGATCATCGGTGAGAGGCGGATAGTCTCCGAAATTCAGGAGAAAAAGCAGGCAAAAAAGACCTATCAGAAAGCCGCTGCCGCCGGAAAAAAGGCTGCGCTTCTCAGCCAGCAACGACCGAACATGTTTACCACCAGCGTCGCCAATATTGAGCCGGGCGGCGATATTATTATCGAGCTTAGCTTCCAGTCCCTGGCGGCGCAGGACGGTGTCAATTTCACCTGGCGCATGCCCCAGGCCATTACCCCCCGCTATAACTCCCCCATGGCGCCGACTTACGTGAAGGATGGTGAAGTCACCCAGCAGCCGGATCAATACACCCCCGATGGCGGCCATAACAAGACCAGTTTTCGCATTGCCATGATGCAGCCGGAACAGCTGGCCTCTTTGGAGAGCCCCTCCCATGACATAGATCTCAGCGGAACGGAGGGAGACAGCCGCCTGATTAGCCTGGCCTCAGGAGAGGTGCCGGCTGATCGAGATTTCGTTCTTAACTGGCAGTTTTCGCAGGGAACAACAGCGTCAACTATTGTCTTTATCGAGCATCTTGAAGGCGCTGACTATGTGCTTGGTATGGTGCTCCCGCCGCAGCCGGGGGAGGTGATAAAGTCGGGCCCCCGGGATATCACCTTTATTGTTGATGTGTCCGGATCCATGCACGGCATTTCCATGGACCAGGCTCAAAAGGCTCTGCTGACCGGCTTATCCCTGTTAAGTCCAGAGGACCGTTTTGATATCATCGCCTTCAATGACCAGACTTGGCGGTTATTCAACGAGAGTCGGCCCGCAACGGTGAAGAATATTCGCCAGGCTCAGCAGTTTGTCGCCAGCCTGCGGGCGGATCGGGGGACGGAAATGTTCCCCGCCCTGAAGTCGGCCTTTCAAGACATTATGGACGAGAGTTTTCTTAGGCAGATCATGTTTCTGACCGATGGTGCTGTTTCCAATGAGGCGCGGATGTTTGATCTGGTGGAGAGGTCCCTGGGTCCGGCCCGCTTGTTCACGGTCGGCCTTGGGAACGCGCCGAACAGCTGGTTTATGCGTAAAGCAGCGGAACAGGGCCGCGGTGTTCATATTCAAGTGACTAATCTTGAGAATACCCAGAAGGAACTGGAAGCGCTGTTCCAGGATATGTCCTCACCGTCCTTGCAGAATATTCACCTGCAGATGGATGACGCGGCGGATACCTATCCCCGCCAACTCCCGGATCTGTTTGGCCAACGCCCGCTCTTGTTTGTTGCCCGGCAGGAATCCGCTCCGGGAACGGTTGAAATTGCCGCCCTTTCAGCAGATGGCAAAAGCTGGGCGCAGAATATCGATCTGGCAACAGCCACGGTAGGAGAAGGGATTTCCAAATTCTGGGCCAGAAAGAAGATTGAATCGCTCGGGGATGCGCGGTCCAGAGGGATGGACCCGGAACTGGTGCGCACCGCCGTCATCGACGTCTCCCTCAGTCACAATGTGCTGAGTGAGTTTACAAGTTTTGTGGCGGTGGATACCACCCCGGCCCGCATCAAGGAGGATTTCCTCAAAAAGGTGAAGCTACAAGGGAATTTGCCCCAAGGAACTACCTGGGAAAAGTTCTTCGGACCTAAAACCGCAACACCAATGGTCTGGCAGGCCGTCTCCGGAACGGTTCTGCTGATGCTGGCGATTGCCCTGTTTATCGCAATGCGGAGGCGAGTCGGCAAATGATCGGAAGAACCGCAACTTTTTTTCTCATTCTATTTCTTCTTGGTCTTGCCGGCTGGCAATTGGGACGGGCCGGATTGCTCGCGGGTAAAGCCTGGGCAGCCCCGATCCTTATCGAATGGGCCTGGCAGGAAGGGCGGGACGGCGGGTCTCCAACCCGGCCCTGGCCCTGGTCCGACAGCTACCCGACGGCCAGGTTGGATGTGCCGGAGCTTGAGCTCACCCGCTTTGTTCTGGACGGCGACAATATGAGAAACCTCGCCTTTGGTCCGGTGATGTCACAAATATCCTCAAATACAATTCTATTTGGGCATCGAGACACCCATTTCAGGTTTCTGAAAGATCTTCAACAACGGCATAAGCTGATTTTCCAGCAGGCAGGATCTGATGCGGAAACCTGGCTGGTTATGCAGAGTGACATCGTTTCAACGCAGGATCTGGCCGTTCCAACTTCGGGCCTGAACGAGACAATTCTTCTGGTCACCTGCTATCCATTTGACTCTCTGGATCCAGCCACGGATCTTCGCTATGTCGTCTGGCTGCAAAAAGGTATTTAGCCTTGCCGCTCAGGTGCGGGCCTGCAGCCCCTTTTGTTTCATACGCCAGACGCAATGATCGATTCTGTCCTGGCCGAAAAAGGCTTCATTTTCAAAAGCGAGAGTGGGGACCCCCCAGTGACCCGAGGTCTCCAGGGCCTTCTGGTTATCTGCAACTTTTGCGTCAAAAATATCAGCTTTGCCGTCAATCATCCCGTCAAGAACGGAAAGATCAAATCCGGCTTTTGCCGCCGCCTGCTGTAAATGATCGCCCGTGTCCCACCCCGCAACATCCCCATTCCATAAGAGCTGAGAGACTTCGTCGATGAAAGCCAGTCCGTCTCCGGTCTCGCTTGCCGCAATCCCGAGATGAGTGAGGTGGTGGATATAGGGCTGATCCTGCGAGATTTCCCTAGTTTCATTATTCATGACAACAGGGTCTGGCCGCGGCCACCGCATGGGAAGGCCGTTAATCTCAGCCACCCGACCGATATCTCTTAATAGATAGGGTATCCATAACGGATTGATGTCACCGAAAAATTCCGGATTTCGGATGGCAATCGGATAGACGGGACGCACCACCACATCCAGGTCGAACTCTGCCCTTAAACCAACGATACGGGATGTTGCCAGATAGGAATAGGGGCTTCTGAAAGACCAGAACAGGTCGACGGAGTGGGTCATGGTTTCCTCCACGATTATGTGATTATATTACCTCATCCTATGGTGTTTTACAGTCACATGTCAGCATCTTTTGTTTACCCAGGGTCCGGCTTGGGCCATGGTTTCGCCCTGTTGTGCCAGTAAGAGCGTAACAATTGCTCAATACTTATGAGTTAAACACAGACCATGGCATTGTTACATATTCTCGTTTTGGCGATTGTGCAGGGAATCACGGAGTTCCTTCCAATCTCTTCCAGTGGACATTTATTGATCATTTCACCTCTGACCGGTTGGCCGGACCAGGGGCAGGTGATCGACATTGCTGTGCATATGGGAAGCCTTTTGGCTGTTCTCGTGTATTTTTGGCGGGACATATTTGCCGTTGCAAATGCAATTCTGCGACCCCTAAATCCTGACTTTTCGGAGGGACGCCGTCTGGCGATGCAGGTGCTCGTCGCGACAATCCCCATCGTTATTGCCGGAGGCCTGCTGTTTCTGGTGATCAAGATAGACCTCCGGTCCATTCTTCTAGTCGCTGCGACAACCGTGATATTCGGGATCCTGCTCGGATGGGCTGACAAGGCATTTGCGAAGACAAAGGATCTTCGGGCCATGACATATATGGATGCGCTGGTCATTGGCCTGGTTCAGGTCTTTGCCTTGTTGCCGGGGTCAAGCCGATCCGGGGTCACCATGATGGCCGCCAGAATGAGAGGGATTGATCGAGCCGAAAGTGCTCATTTCTCCATGCTGCTATCAATACCGACCATTATGGGTGCCGGGATTCTCGGAAGCCTGAGCCTTCTGGAAGAAGGAGATGTTAATGTCGGAATTGATGCGGCCATTGCTGCTGGCATGTCCGCCATCGTCGCTTTTTGCGCCATAGGTCTGCTGATGAAATGGATCGGCAGGATTGGATTTACGCCGTTCGTGATATACCGGCTTTTCCTGGGCGCATTACTTTTCGGGCTGTATTTTCTCGTCTGACTTGAACTATTCCTTAGTTTTGCCATAAAACTTGAAATATTATGGTTACGCACCATTTTGTTGCAAAAGGGGTTCACAGGGATGGGATAAATCATGCTTGCTTTGGATAATCTATTTAAGACCTCTCGATCATTACTGGCTGGTACAGTGCTCACTGCGACCGCCTTTTCTATGCCAGTCATCGCTGCCGAACAGGTGACGGAACTAAAACATTCCGTTTATGTTGGCGGTCTGTTTTTGGGCAGCGTTGATACGGAAATCGAACAGAACGATGGAAGTTACAGCATCGAAACCATTGCCAATAGCAGCAAGACATTCGACTGGGCCTTTCGCTGGACTGCCAAGGGCAAAACAGTCGGGCTGATCAGTGAGGACAAGATTACCCCGTTCCTGCACCGCCATGAAAGCGCCTGGAACGATAATGTTCGCACAGCTACCATGAATTACGATACTGCCGGCACTGTCAAAGTAAAGAGGACGGGCAAGGAATCCACAGATCCCAATAAATACACACCGATTGAGCCAGAGAGCATCGCTAACAGCGTAGATCCCATGTCGGCAATTTTGTTCGTCACCAACAGGATGGAGGCGGGCGAAGGTTGCAATGCCCAGGTACCTGTTTTCGATGGCCGGCGTGTTTATGATCTCAAACTGACGGAAATAGGGGAGAAGCTTTTTAATCCCTCAAGATATTCCGTCTTTGAAGGTAAAGCCACCGGCTGCAAAATTGAAATCGTGAAAAAAGGCGGCTTCAAGAAGAATCCGGATGCGGTCAGCCAGATGAATCAGGATCTGATCGTCTGGGTCGCCGCACCTGTGGAAGGCGGACGGGTGGTGCCTGTCCGGATGCAGGTGGATACGGATTATGGCTCGGTTGAGCTGCATCTGGAACGCTACAGTGACGGCCCTATCCAACTTGTAAGTAAAAACGCCAACTGATCTTATATCGTACCAGGTAGGAATTTTGACGCGACAACGGGGGCATGCGTATGCAACTGTCGACTAACTTCTATTTGAGTGAACTGGTTCATAGTAATACGGCAGTCAGGCTGGGCATTGACAACATACCGGGCGATGCGGAGATAGAAAATCTCAAGCTTGTCGCCCGGAATATTCTCCAACCGATCCGGGATCACTACAAGATCCCGTTCAGTCCCTCCAGTGGGTTTCGCGGTCTTGAATTAAACAGACTATTGAAATCAAAAGATTCTTCCCAACATGTTAAAGGGCAGGCCGTGGATATCGAACTTCCTGGTATATCCAACCTGGACTTGGCGACCTGGATACGGGACAACCTGAGCTATGACCAGTTGATACTGGAGTTTCATACCATCGGTGAGCCGTATAGCGGCTGGGTGCATTGCTCCTATGTGCAGGAAATGGCCCGGATGGAGGTCCTGACATATGCTGACAGGAAGTTTCGCCAGGGACTGATCGCCTGATACGGGCCGGATAATCGTCACGTAGTATATCCGGTCAAAGAGCAGCTTTGTGAACCTGATTCCCTTTCAGGCGCTCTGTTGCTATTATTTGCACATATAAGTGCAAGTCAGTGTAGATGGGGTATATACATGGTAGACACTGGGTTTAGCGACAGGCTGTTGAATTTTCGGCGCCGTGCGGATGTGACTCAGGGTCAATCCCACAAATTCCTTCAAGAAGCCCTTGATAGAAATAAAAGAGAAGGACTTGTTCTTGCCGTTAAGGCCAGGATTGTGTCCTTGGCGGTCATCGCCGTGTTTCTGGTGTATCTAACCCCCCATTATTCGGTCATCTATTACGAAGTCCTGATTCTGGGTTTTGCGCTGATCGGATGGGCGCAGCTAAAAATCGGCCGGGTCGAGCGTTCACGAGCTGAACTGTTGCTGATCTTTCTGGATCTGGCTTTGATGACAATTGTTCTGGTCGTTCCAAATCCCTTGGATGACCGGCCATGGTCGGTTGCCATGCAGTACAAGTTTGGAAATTTTCCTTACTTTTATGTGCTTCTTGCGGCGGCTAGCCTGGCCTATTCCTGGCGTACCTTGTTTGCCGTTGCCGGTTACACAACCTTGTTATGGCTGGGTGCTTATTTCTGGGCGGTCAATCAACCCTCCAGCATTGCCGACCTTTCGGACAAGGTTGGGGCAGCTATCGGTGATTTCCCCCATATTCTAGCGTTCATTGACCCTAATAACATCGTTTTTGAAGCGCGGATGCAAGAGGTTCTGGTGTTCTGTATCGTTGCCGGCATTCTCGCCATGAATGGCTGGCGGGCGACGCGTCTTTTGGTTTTACAGGCGGATGCGGCCCGGGGACGCACAAATCTGGCCCGCCATTTTCCTCCGAATATCGTTGAAAATCTCGCGTCCCGGGATCAGCCGCTTGCCGAGGTCCGGGAGCAGCCCGTGGCTGTTCTGTTTGCCGATATTGTCGGCTTCACCAAAATGGCCGAAGAGGAAACGCCGGAACGGATTGTCGCCGTTTTGCGAGAGTTTCACTCCCGCATGGAGGCCTGTGTTTTCGAAAATAGTGGAACCCTGGACAAGTTCCTCGGCGACGGCCTGATGGCAACATTCGGGACACCGGAAACCACACCGGATGATGCGAAAAACGCCGTCCGCTGTTCCCAGTCCATGCGCAACAAGATGCGGGACTGGAATTATGAACGACAGAAGGAAGGCAAAGCGCCGATCCGTCTTTCCGTGGGGGTCCATTACGCCAATGTGGTTATGGGGGATATCGGATCGGAAAGACGCCTGGAATATGCCGTGCTCGGGGATGTTGTCAATGTTGCCAGCCGCCTGGAAGCCCTGACCCGCCCTCAAAATGCTTTTGCCGTTATCAGTGATGAGGTTGTTGAGGCAATCGGTGATGAAAAAATGGTGACGGAACTGGGCTTTGTCAGGGATGGCTCTCAGAATATTCGGGGCCGTGATGAGGATGTTACCATATGGATACAACCGGTCTAATTTCACATTCCTGCATTGATACGAATTATTGAAAATGCGCTTGTGCGCGGGAACCTTCTTTCAATTACGCAATACAGGTAAAATTTGTCTTTATCAGAACAAGCCTGTCAATTCCTGTGATTAGTCTTTGCATCTGTCTGCATGATCAGGCAACGATACGAGATTAAATATTTGTGGCTATCTTCAAGAGGCCTAATTCAGCGGGGGAGCTTAAGTGAAAGCAGCAGTTTGTCGGCAATTTGGAAAGCCGCTGGAGATCGAAGATCTTGTCATCGCGGAACCCGCTGCCGGGGAAGTCAAGGTAAAGCTCGCGGCCTGCGCTATCTGTCATTCCGATCTCATTTTTATGGATGGCGGCTGGGGCGGAACCCTTCCCATGGTCCTCGGGCATGAAGCGTCCGGGGTTGTTGAGGCAATTGGTGAGGGGGTGGTCAATGTCGCTGTCGGCGATAGAGTGCTGGTCACCTTGCTCAGGTCCTGTGGGCATTGCGGGGATTGTGAAAGCGGGGAGCCCTATATTTGCGGGACTTCCTTTCCCATCGATACGGATAGCCGCCTCTCGACTCATGCCGGAGAAAAAGTCGGCCAGGGTCTCAAAACCGGGGCCTTTGCAGAATCCGTTGTCACCGACCAGTCGCAGGTCGTAGTTATTCCCGATACCGTGCCGCTGGATGCAGCGGCCCTTCTGTCTTGTGGAGTTATTACCGGGTTAGGTGCCGTCGTTAATACGGCACAGGTTGAGTATGGAAGCTCAGTTGTTGTTATCGGCTGTGGTGGGGTTGGCCTTAACTCTGTACAGGGGGCTTCCCTTGTCAATGCCTATCCGATCATCGCCCTTGATCTGGTTGAGAGTAAGCTTAAGGCCGCTCTTGAATTTGGTGCAAGCCATGCCCTGAACCCGCTCGCTAATGACACAGAGCAAAAGATCAAGGATCTCACGAAAGGCAAAGGCGCAGACTATGTCTTTGTGGCTGCCGGCAACCCGAAAGCCTTTGAACAGGGTCTGGACCTGCTATCCGCTTCCGGAACCCTTGTGATTGTCGGGATGCCGCCAACCGGCCAGACCATTGCCGTTGAGGCAGGAAATATCGCCGGGGCAGGTCAAAAAATTCTGGGAAGTAAAATGGGATCCACCCGTTTGAGGATCGATATTCCCAAACTGGTAAGCCTGTATGAGCGCGGGCATCTGAAGCTGGATGAGCTGATCACGGGCCGATACCCTTTGGAAGACATCAATCAGGCAATTGATGATGTGAGAGCGGACAAGGCCCTTCGAAACGTTATTGTGTTTTAGCGCCAGGACAGGACGGATGACATCATGAAAATCACGGATCTGGAAACATTTGTCGTCGGAACGCCTCCTCCTCATTGGGGCGGTCAGTTCTGGGTCTTCCTCAAACTGACCACGGACACCGGTATTGAAGGAATTGGTGAGGCCTATGCTGTGCCGTTCCATCCGGATGTCACCGTTAAGATGATGGAAGATGTGTTCGAGAGACGGGTGAGAGGTATCAGCCCGTTTCACATTGAGCGGCTTTGGCGCCGGGTTTATTCCAGCGGCTATACCCAGCGGCCGGACAGTTCCATGATGGCTGTCCTTAGTGCTTTTGAGATGGCCTGTTGGGATATCGTCGGCAAAGAGACCAATCAGCCGGTTTACGAGTTGCTGGGTGGAAAGGTAAGGGAAAAGCTCAGGACCTATACCTATCTTTATCCGAAAGAAAGTGATCCGGTGGATGTCTATGTGGATCCGGATATGGCAGCTGAAAGGGCCGCGGAAAATGTCGCCCTTGGTTTCACAGGTGTAAAATTCGATCCGGTCGGACCTTACTCCGCTTTTGATCCACGGCAACCTTCCCTGGAGCGCATGGATATTTCTGAAAAACTGGTAAAGCGCGTCAGGGAGGCAGTTGGAGATGAAGCTGATCTATTGTTCGGAACCCATGGTCAGCTCACGACATCCGGCGCCTTGCGGCTTGCCCGACGCCTCGAAAAATATGACCCGCTCTGGTTTGAAGAGCCGACACCCCCCGAAAATACCAATGAAATGGGGAAGCTTTCCCGGCAAACCTCAATCCCGATCGCCACAGGCGAACGCCTGTGCACCAAGTATGAATTCCATCGTGTTCTGGAAAGCGGTGCGGCTTCTATCCTGCAGATGGCGCTGGGGCGGGTCGGCGGTCTGTTGGAAGGAAAGAAGATTGCCAGTATGGCCGAGGTCTATTACGCCCAGATCGCGCCCCATATGTATTGCGGGCCGGTTTCTGCCATGGCCGATATTCAGCTCAGCACCTGCACGCCGAATTTCCTGATCCAGGAGAGCATTAACACCATGGGTGATTTTCATGGAGAGATTCTGAAAGAACCTATTGAATGGCGGGACGGCTATATCATTCCGCCAAGCAAGCCGGGACTCGGCATTGAACTGAACGAAGATGTGGCGAGGGCTCATCCCTTTACCGGCAATGCCTTGCATCTCGAAATGGTGGATGATCCGGTTGTGTTTGAATAGAGCCTGCTAACCGAAATTCATGTCGGCGACGAATGGGTTGGTCTGACGCTCCCGTCCAAATGTCGACATGTTACCATGTCCCGGCACAAAGGTGATATCATCTCCGAGTGGCCAGAGTTTCTCCCGGATGGAGCGAATGAGGTCTTCATGGTTTCCCATTGGAAAATCCGTGCGTCCGATAGAGCCTTGAAACAAAACATCCCCGACGATGGCTACACGCTCTTTCGAGTGAACAAAAACCACATGACCAGGTGTGTGACCCGGACAATGCACCACATTAAAGGTCTGGTTGCCGACGGTGACGGTATCGTCATCGTCAAGCCACCTGTCCGGCGTAAAGGCATAGGAGGGTGGGAAGCCATATTTCGCGCATTGGTCCGGGAGTTGGTCGATCCAGAATTTATCGGCTTTATGAGGGCCTTCGACAGGAACGTTGAGTTTCTCCCTTAGCTCCTGCGTGCCGCCGGCGTGATCAAGATGGCCATGGGTGATCAGGATTTTCTCAATCTCCACGCCTTGTTCCTTAGCGACATCAAGGATCCGGTCCAGATCCCCACCCGGGTCAACAACCGCGGCCTTGTTGGTTTCCTCGCACCAGATCAGACTACAGTTCTGTGCGAAGGGAGTGACGGGGATAATGACTGCTTTCATGACAACTCAGATCACCGCGGGGGTAATCTGTCCTTATTGTTTTTGCTTTACCTAGCGTTTCTATACTGCTTGATCTGAGCCCTCAAGACCTCAATTACAAGGTGAAACCCGTTTAGCGTTTCAGCGCGCCGAGAATGCCGCGCACCAGGGCCTTTGCGATGGATCGTCCAACGGTTGACGTCACTGTCCGGATCAGGGATTTGATGGCGGTTTCCCCGACACTTTGACGGTTGGATGCCCGACGTTTCGGAGGCGCTTTGGCCGTTTCCTTCTCTGCTGCCTTCGCCGCCTTTTCGGCCCGTTTCTGCAACACCTCATAAGCTGATTCATTGTCGACGGTTTTGTCGTAGATGTCACCAAGCATGCTTTCGGACAAGACCGACTTCCGGATGGCCTTGGTGACGGGACCGAGTTTGGAAGAGGGCGGGCGGATCAGTGTGCGCTGGACAATTGACGGCTGACCTTTTTTCTCAAGGGTGGAGATAAGAGCCTCGCCAACCCCAAGGGTTGTGATCACATCCTCCACATCGAAAGCCGGATTGGGGCGAAAAGTCTGAGCGGCAAGCCGAATGGACTTTTTCTGTTTCGGCGTGAAGGCCCTCAGGGCATGTTGAAAGCGATTGCCTAATTGTCCGAGTACCGTGTCGGGAATATCGCCCGGGCTTTGGGTAATAAAGAATATCCCCACACCCTTGGAGCGGATCAGCCGGACAACCTGCTCTATCTTTTCCAACAAAGCCTTGGGAGCATCATTGAACAGAAGATGCGCCTCATCAAAAAAGAACACCAGCTTTGGCCGGTCTGAATCACCGGCCTCCGGCAGTTCTTCAAACAGCTCGGAAAGCATCCAGAGCAGAAAAGTCCCATAGAGCCTTGGCGAGTTCATCAAGGCATCTGCGGCAAGGATATTTATGACGCCCTTGCCGCTCCGGTCCGTTCGCATGAAGTCGTTGAGATCCAACGCAGGTTCACCGAAAAATTTGGCCGCTCCCTGATTTTCGAGACGCAGCAGGGACCGCTGGATTGCTCCAATCGACTGCGGTGACACGTTGCCATATTCTGCTGAAATTTCCTTCCTCTGCTCATTCACCACATTTAGAAGAGCGCGTAAGTCTTTTAAATCCAGCAATAGAAGCCCTTGCTCATCAGCAACCCGGAAAGCAATGTTCAGTATTCCTTCCTGGGTGTCATTGAGCTCCAGCATGCGCGAGAGCAACAAAGGCCCGATCTCCGAAATGGTTGTCCGCACAGGATGCCCTTGCTTTGCGAACAGGTCCCAAAACGTAATGGGATAGGATTGCGCCTCATACTCATCCGCAAGGCCAATCAGGTCAGCCCGCTTGACCAGAAACCCTTCTTTCTTGGATGGTCGGCAAAGGCCGGAGAGATCTCCTTTGGCATCCGCCAGGAATACCGGAACACCGGCGTCAGAAAAGCCTTCTGCCAGAACCTGGAGAGTGACCGTTTTTCCTGTCCCCGTGGCCCCAGCGACCAACCCATGGCGGTTCCCCCATTTGAGAGGCAGATATTGAGGGTCTCCATCGCCATTATCGCTCGTACCGAGATAAATGGCATCCTCTCTCAAACAGTCCGTCATTTAATTGGTTCCTGTATTGCCGCGGATCGCGCTTGATTTAAAACTATTGTATTATTTTTTTATACTGCTTGACCGGCGGCCTCAAGCATCCATTCGCGAATGGCAACCAGTTTCGGGCGCGTTGATTTTCGAGCTGCGGAGACAATGTGAAAGGGGAAGCCGGACCGACGGACGAAGTCAAAGGGTTTGACCAGGCGTCCGGCCTTAATGTCCGATTGCACCAGGGCATCAATCCCAATGGCAACACCAAGACCGTTCATGGCAGCATGCAAAGCCATATTGGCGCTTTCGAAATGCAAACCCTTGTTCGTGTCGATATCCGTAATGCCGGCCTCTTGCAGCCATCTCGGCCAATCGGTTGGCCTCGGGCTTTCATGTAGGAGAACCAGATTTGCCAGATCTTCATGGCTCTTGATTTTTTTAGCCATTTCAGGACTGCAGACAGGGTAGGTGTCCACTTCCAGCAGTTTATCGACCCGCATGCCTTTCATCGTTGTTCCTTCCGCCAGGACCTGGATGGAAAGATCAAATTCCTCGCCCTCAAAATCCGCGGGATTGAGGGAGGTAATCAGTTGTACATCTATATCCGGATGACGTTCATATAACTGCGACCAGCGGGGGATCAGCCAGCTGATGGCGAAGGTGGGATAGGCGCAGATGGAAATGGCATTTCGCCGGTTCTCACTTCTAAGGCGCGCCGATGCCGCGGCGATTTTTTCCAATGGGAGCGTGATCTCGGCCAGATACTGTCGTCCAACTGCCGTCAGTTCCACCCGCTTATGGTGGCGATGGAACAGGGTTTTGCCAAGATAATGTTCCAGATTCTGAATTTGCCGACTGACGGCGCCCGGGGTGACCCCCAGCTCTTCCGACGCTTGATTGAAGCTCAAATAACGGCAAGCAGCTTCAAAAGCACGCAGGCCAGAGGTTGAGGGGATTTGAAGCATTTCAATGACTATCCTGATTGATTTTTTTTCAACTATATAATGCGGAATATTCGATTGTCCATCTCCGCTGATGGGCGCAGTATACGGAAGCTTGGCAAAGCGCGGATTTCAGCCATTTAAAAGGGATGCAAAAATGAATTTTCTCTATGAAAAACAGTCTTTCGAGCCACAGGAGCTCTCAGATTTTGTCGCCCCCGACTGCCATGGACTGAATTTCTTTGAAATTGATCGCAACCTGCAGGATCTTCTTTACTGCTATATGCCGGATGATCTGCGGACCCATATGACCCCTCATTTCACCCGCCTTGGCGAAATTGCGGGGAACGAGCTGGATGACTGGTCACGGGAAGCGGACCGCCATTTGCCCACCCTCCATACCCGCGACGCCCGGGGCCGGAACGAAGATTGGATCGAATTCCATCCTTCCTATCGGAAAATGGAAGAAGTTGCCTTCCGGGATTTCGGATTTCACCGGATGTCTCACCGCGAAGGTGTTCTCGGCTGGCAGGGAAAAGTACCGCCCATTGGAAAGTACGTGTTTCAGTATATCTTTGGTCAGTCTGAATTTGGCCAGCTCTGCCCGATCTCGGCGACGGACACGTCAGCCATGCTGATTGAACGATATGCGGATGAGGCTACCAAGGAAAAGCTTCTGGATCGCATGTTCAGCCAGGATATGAGTGAAATCCTTAAAGGCGCTCAGTTTATGACGGAGAAAACCGGCGGTTCTGATGTCTCCAACATCGCTCTGCAAGCCCGTCAGGACGAAACCGGAACCTGGAGGCTCTTTGGGGAGAAATGGTTCTGCTCCTGTGCCGATGGAGATGTCGCCCTGCTGCTGGCCCGCCCGGAAGGGGCTCCGGAAGGGAATAGCGGTTTGGCGTTGTTTGCTATGCCGCGTTATCTTGAGAATGGCAGCCGCAATCCCTACCGGATTGTCAGGCTTAAGGAAAAGCTGGGCACAAAATCCATGGCGTCTGGCGAGATAATCTTTGAAGGGGCGGTTGCCTATCCGCTTGGGGAAGTTGGTCCTCAAGCCAATCGCGGCCTTAAAATGATGATGGATCAGGTCAATTTCTCCCGCCTGTCCCATGGTGTCCGGGCGGCATCAATGATGCGGCGCTGCCTGAATGAAGCCCTGACCGTCGCCAACTATCGCAAGGCGTTTGGAGAGACATTGGTAGACAAACCGCTGCTGCGGCGTCAGCTGATGAAACTGATGGTGCCCACGGAACAGGCGCTTTCCATGTATATGTATGTGGCGGATAACCTTGAAAAGGGGGAAGCAGGTGACGAAGCGGCCGCTAAACTCACTCGTATTCTGACGCCATTGCTGAAGTACCGGACGGCACGGGATAACATCCGGGTCGCGACAGGAGCCATGGAAGTTCGGGGTGGTAACGGTTATATTGAAGACTGGGTGAATGCCCGCCTTGTCCGGGACGCGCATCTCGGGGTTCTGTGGGAAGGCACCTCCAACATCAATTCTCTGGATGTGACAACGCGGGCCATCGCCCGGGTTGGTGCCCATGAAAATCTTGGGGAGGATTTGACCTCTATGCTTGATGAAAATTCAAGCCTGCCCGGTCAATATGCTGGACAGCTTAAAGGTTTGGTCGACCAATCCCTGAAATTCGCGGAGGATGTGGCTCGACAGGGGCGGGAGACTCATGCCCGTAAAGCCTCCTCAGCCCTTTATCATGTCACAACAGCAACCCTGATGGCCAATGAAGGGGCTAAGCTCGGGGCCATGGGGCGGGATGCCCATCGGCTTTTGCTTTCCCGCATGGTCGTCGATCACAAATTGACCAATGGTAACCCTCTGTCTCTGGAAGGGGAGGCCTTTGATCTGGCAGCGACGGAAGCCCTGCTGTCTGACACCCCTCTGACCCTTGAGCAGGCTTCACAGATATTGACACTTTGATTTTACCCCGGCAATTGCAGGTGCGGACATGAATTTTGAAGCAGTTTTGAAAAAGCGCGAAGACAGGCAACTGGAAGATTGGGTCGCCGGAGATTGCCATGGCCTCAACTTCTTTGAGATCGATGACAGTCTTCAGGATCTGCTCACCCTATATTTGCCGGAAGACCTGCGAGAACATATGACCCCTGTTTATCAGCGGCTGGGTGCTATTGCCGGGAATGAGCTTGATGATCTTGCTCGGATGAGTGATCGTCATGCGCCTGTGCTTCATCCTCGGGACGCCCGAGGGCGAAACAGGGATTGGATTGAGTTTCACCCTTCTTATCGGGAGATGGAGAAAATCGGTTATGGAGAATTCGGCATCCATGCCATGTCTCATAAGCCGGGTGTTCACGGATGGCCGGAAAAAATTCCTCCAATGGCGAAATATATCTTCCAGTATCTGTTTACCCAGGCGGAATTCGGCCTGATGTGCCCAATCTCCGTGACCGATACATCTGCCATGCTCCTGGAACGCTATGGCCCTAGCGAGGTTAAGGAAAAATACCTGCCCCGCATGCTGAGCCAGAATATGGACGAGGTCTTTATGGGGGCCCAGTTCATGACTGAGAAAATTGGTGGCTCTGAGGTCGCAAATTTTGCTGTCACGGCGCGGCAGGAAAATGGAGAATGGCGCATCTATGGGGATAAATGGTTTTGCTCCTGTGCCGATGCCGATGTCTGCCTGGTTCTGGCGCGACCGGAAGGAGCGCCTGAGGGCAATTCGGGGCTTGCTATCTTCGCCGTGCCGAGGGAACTGGATGATGGAAGCCGAAACGGTTATCGCATTGTCCGCCTCAAAGACAAAATGGGAACGAAGTCGATGGCGTCTGGCGAGATCGTTTTTGAAGGCGCCATAGGCTTTCCCTTCGGGGATGTGGGGGCAAAAGCCAATCCCGGTCTCAAGCAGATGATGGATCAGGTGAGTATGTCCCGTCTCTCCCACGGTGTTCGGGCGGCCGGTATGATGCGCCGTTGCCTGAACGAGGCGCTGGTAGCGGCCAGGACCCGGGACGTCTTTGGCGAGGCAATCATTCACAAACCGCTTCTGCGCCGTCAGTTGCTGAAACTGATGGTCCCAACGGAGCAGGTGCTCTCCATGGTCATGCATGTGGCGAATGTCTTGCATAAGGCCGATAACGGAGATGAGGGAGCCAAAAGGCTTAATCGCATCCTGACACCATTGGTCAAGTTCCGCGCGTGCCGGGATAACATTTCGGTCGCGACTGGATCCCTCGAAGTACGAGGGGGTAACGGCTTTATTGAGGATTGGGTCAATTCCCGTCTGGTGCGTGATGCCCATACCGGCCTTCTGTGGGAAGGGACGTCGAACATTAATGCGTTGGACATCACATCTCGCGCCATCGCCAGAACCGGGGCCCATGAAGACCTGGCCGCAGATCTGAAAGAGCGCATTGAAGATACAGATAGCTTGCCCGGGCAGTTTGCTGGTGAGTTGGTCGGTTTGATCGACCGGGCAAAGGCTTTTGCCGAGGAAATCGCCGTGACCGGCAATGAAACACTGGCGCGGCAAGCTTCTGATGCCTTATATCACGTCACCACGGCCAGTCTGCTGGCCATGGAAGGTGCCACTCTTGGCAAATCAGGGGGAGACGCCAGAAGATTGCTGCTTTCGCGGCTCGTTATCGATACCAGACTGCGCCCGCATGATCCCTTAAATGTGGGGGATAGCAAGTTTGAAATCGAAGCTGGGAATTACCTTCTCGGCGGCACCAAAGTCCCATTGGATGTGGCAACAGATCTGGTGGGTATCTGAAGCCTGGCTTCACAAAAAATAAAATAATAAGAAACGTCTTTACTAAGTGAATTCCCAACTGTGGCAATATGTCGCTGTTGGGATTTTTTTTGCTTGATACCTCTATTTTTCGCAGTTTTCTGCCATTTCTCAAAGTCGAATTCTGAATAAAGATCCTGCCCGTCTTACCTGCGTCATCTGACCGCATGGTAACCACGGAGGAAATATAAAAATATATATCAGTAGGAAGTGGTTAGTCGGTTTTAATACAAAACAGAATGGGGAGACAAACCAATGACATTTGAAGCCATAGACATTCAGGAGAACACTTTGCGCGGTGATGGGGAGACTGCGGAGAATAGCTTCACGACCTTCCGTCCCGGCTCGAATATGCCTGCCCGAAAGCGTTTGTATCCGGTTTCTCCCTGTGATTCCTGCGCGGCTCACAAAAAAGCCATTTGCGCCTCCTTGGAAGGCCAGGCTCTTGAGCGGTTTCGGACCAAAGGCCGGACACGAATTATCAAGGCTGGCGAACCCCTGTTCTTCGAATCTGAAGATATAAAATATTTCTACACGGTGATTTCCGGGGAAGTCAGGCTCTGCAATATCCTTGAAGATGGCCGTCGGCAGGTCGTTGGATTCCGTTCCTGTGGCGATAAGGTTGGCGAGCACTTGGGCGGCAAATATCTATATGATGCAGAAGCCGTCTGCGACACAATTGTTTGCCAGTTTCCCGTGAGAGAGCTTCAGATGCAAATGGACCAAACCCCCCAGATGCGCTCCAACCTGATGGAAATCATGCAGGATGAGATCAGTGAGTTGCAGCAGCATACCATCCTGCTGGGTCGGAAGACACCGATTGAAAAGATAGCCACTTTCCTTAGGAACAGGGCCGCAAAGTTAAACCTCGTGGGCGAGGAAAATATTGAAATCAGTCTGTCCATGGGCCGTAGTGATATCGCAGACTATTTGGGCCTCACCGTTGAAACGGTCAGCCGTACCATTTCCAAACTCAAATGCGAGAAGGTGATCGATGTTCCATCTGCCAATGCAGTGATAGTCCGCGACCTTCAGCAACTGGCAGCCTTGGCGGATGGTAAGAAATGACAATGCGTATCTCGGACAAGGCTAATCTCTCTGTCCCAAGATATACAAGCTACCCGACGGCCCCGCATTTCAGTGAGGCCGTAACGGGGGAAGACTATAAAAATTGGCTTCAGACCCTTGACCCGGCGGAACCTCTGTCCCTCTACCTGCATGTCCCGTTCTGTAAAAAGATGTGTTGGTATTGCGGTTGCAATACAAAGGTTGTTGCCCGCTATGATCCGGTTTCCGACTATGCGGATCTGCTGAGGCAGGAGATTCGTCTGGTGTCCGGGATCTTGCCAGGCCGGTTCAAGGTATCTCACCTTCATTGGGGCGGGGGAACTCCCACCATTCTTTCCGGGGATGATTTTACCTCCATCATGTCCCTGATCGCGACCGAGTTTGATTTTACGGAAACCGCGGAACTGGCCATCGAGATAGATCCCAGGACCGTTGATCGGCAAAAAATAGCTGCTTTGGCAGGGTCCGGTATTAACCGCGCCAGCCTGGGTATTCAGGATTTCAGCCCTCGGGTTCAGCAAGCTATAAATCGGGTTCAGTCATTCGAATTGACGGAAGAGGTGGTTCATTCCTTAAGGCAAGCCGGAATAGAGAATCTGAATTTTGATCTGATGTACGGGCTGCCCACCCAGACGGTGGAGGATATCCTCAGGACCATCGAACTCTCTCACCAGCTGCGGCCCAATCGCATCGCTCTGTTTGGCTATGCCCATGTACCCTGGATGAAAAGTCATATGAAGCTGATCAGAGATGAGGATCTGCCCGATACAGACGCCCGGTTGCTGCAGTCGGAAGAGGCGGCACAGCGATTGCTGGATCTTGGCTATCAACAGGTCGGCTTTGACCATTTCGCCAGCGAGACCGATGATATGACCCTGGCTCTGCAAGAGGGAACCCTGCAGCGGAATTTTCAGGGCTATACAACGGATGCCGCGACGTGTCTGATCGGTATTGGGGCTTCCTCCATCGGAAAATCTCCAAAAGGATATGTTCAGAACGCGACACCTATCCATGATTATAAGGCTGCCCTTGCACAAGGGCAGTTTCCCATCGCCAAGGGCATAGAAACCACGGATGATGATGAAATGCGCCGCCAGGTTATTGAGCGCTTGATGTGCGACCTGACAGTGGATCTTTCCGCTGTCACAGAAAAATTCGGACAGGATCTTTCCTATTTTGCCGCTGAGTTAGAGGCGCTTTTCGAATTCGAAGAACAGGGATTCCTTGTGCTTAACGGCGGAAAACTTTGGATCACACCCCCTGGCCGGCAGCTGGTCCGTATTATATGCTCCTTATTTGATATTTATCTAAAGCAAGGACTGGCGCGGCATTCGAAAGCTGTTTAATCTGACCCTGTTGTAGAAGTTATCTCAATTTGAGGGGGGTGTTTGGGGGCAGTGTTGATCTGAATCAATGTTGCATTGCAAACAGCCGGTAAATTGAGCGACTAGGGGAAATATAAGGGGGATGGGGCACCATTGCGTGTCGCTTGCGTCTCCGGTTTCTTCCCATTTTGAATGTAAAAGATGGAAGACTGGTCATGAATCTTTTTTGGATAGCTCTCACAATCATCGCGGCGCTGCTCGGTATCTTGCTTTCGGCAAGAGCTGCCGATCCCGGCATGATGATCCACGGAATGTTGTTCTCGATCGCGGCTGTGATAAGTGCCTTCGCACTTATTTCCCGACATTATCGACTGGCACAAGCCCCTTCTCTCGGAAACGGGGGCGGCGGCATTGATTATAATATAGATATTGTCAAGGCAGGGGTCATTGCCTCGTCCTTCTGGGGAGTTGTCGGGTTTCTCGTTGGCCTTGTCATAGCGCTGCAGCTGGCCTTTCCGGTTCTGAATTTTGACCTTCCCTGGACGAATTTCGGCCGGTTACGGCCCCTTCATACGTCGGCGGTTATCTTTGCTTTTGGCGGTAATATCCTGATCATGACCTCTTTCCATGTGGTCCAGCGGACCTGCCGGGCGCGGCTGGCCGGCGATCTGGCACCCTGGTTTGTGTTCTGGGGATATCAGTTGTTTATTGTTCTGGCGGCAACCGGGTATGTCCTTGGCATAACCCAGTCAAAAGAATATGCAGAGCCGGAATGGTATGTTGATATCTGGCTGACAATTGTCTGGGTTGTCTATCTTCTGGTCTTCCTGGCGACCCTCTGGAAGCGGCAGGAAAAGCATATTTATGTGGCCAACTGGTTCTTCCTGGCCTTCATCGTAACAGTGGCGATGCTCCATATCGTTAATAACCTGTCCGTTCCTGTCAGTCTCACAGGTGTTAAAAGCTATTCGCTGTTTGCCGGGGTTCAGAGTGCTCTGACGCAATGGTGGTACGGCCACAATGCCGTCGGCTTCTTCCTGACGGCCGGCTTCCTGGGCATCATGTATTACTTCATTCCCAAACGGGTCAACCGGCCGGTTTATTCGTACCGCTTGTCGATCATCCATTTCTGGTCCCTGATATTCCTGTATATCTGGGCCGGACCCCATCACCTTCATTACACAGCTCTGCCCGACTGGGCCCAGACATTGGGGATGACCTTCTCCATCATGCTTTGGATGCCGTCCTGGGGCGGTATGATCAACGGCCTGATGACCTTGTCTGGCGCCTGGGACAAATTGCGCACTGATCCGGTTGTCCGTTTCCTCGTCGCCTCTGTTGCCTTCTACGGCATGAGTACCTTCGAGGGTCCCTTGATGTCCATCAAGGCGGTCAACGCGCTCAGCCATTATACGGACTGGACCATTGGCCATGTGCATTCAGGCGCGCTCGGTTGGGTGGCTTATATCAGCTTTGGTGCCCTGTATTTCCTGGTTCCGGTGCTGTGGAAGCGCAAGTCGCTCTACTCCGATGCTCTGGTCAACCTGCATTTCTGGGTCTCTACAGTTGGTATTCTTCTGTACATCACCGCCATGTGGGTTTCCGGAATTCTGCAAGGCTTGATGTGGCGTGCCTATGACAGCTTCGGTTTCCTCGAATATTCCTTCAGTGAAACCGTTGAGGCCATGCACCCCTTCTACATCATCCGGGCGATCGGAGGACTGCTGTTCGTCCTTGGCTCACTCATCATGGTTTACAATCTTTGGCGGACGGCCCGGGGAGATATCCGGGAGAAGGAAGCCGGGTCTTTGGTCCCGAATGCTGAATTTGCAGGGGCGAGGTAAGGATTATGTTCAGTCACAAAACAGTCGAAAAAAACTCTATCCTTATGGTGATCCTGGTTCTGATCGTTGTCTCGATCGGGGGGATTATCGAAATCGCACCGCTCTTCTACCTGGAAAGTACCATTGAAAAGGTGAAGGGCATGCGGCCCTACAGCCCGCTGGAACTGGCGGGCCGGGATATCTATATCCGCGAAGGCTGCTACAATTGCCATAGCCAGATGGTTCGGCCCTTGCGGGATGAAGCAGAACGTTATGGTCATTATTCCCTGGCAGCCGAGAGTATGTATGATCATCCGTTCCAGTGGGGATCAAAACGGACAGGCCCGGATCTTGCCCGTGTGGGAGGACGCTATTCGGATGAATGGCACACCACCCATATGAAAAATCCCCGTGATGTGGTGCCGGAATCCATTATGCCGGGCTACCCATTCCTGGCGACAACTGCGCTGGAGATCCCGGATATCAAGGGTCATCTGATTGCCAACCAGATGGTCGGTGTTCCTTATACAGACGAAATGGTTGAGCAGGCAGAAGCTGATCTTAAGACACAGGTGGATCCGGATGCGGATGATGTGGATGGTCTTTTGGAACGTTATCCTAAAGCGCAAGTGCGGGACTTCGATGGCAACCCGGAATTACTGTCGGAAATGGATGCCCTCATCGCTTATTTGCAGATGATGGGAACCCTGGTTGAATTCACGTCTTATGACGCTGATGCGAACAAGCGATAGGAGGGAAGAATGGATTATCAATCAGCCTCCCAATTTGCACAGAGTTATGGCCTGCTCTATCTGTTCGGACTCTTTATCATTGTCCTGGTCTACGCCTTGTGGCCTCGGAACAAGGAAAAGTTCGACAAAGCAGCCCAGATCCCGTTTGAGGAAGAGTAATCATGACCGAAAAGTTTGAAAAAGACGAAATTTCTGGCACCCAGACAACAGGACATGAATGGGACGGTATCAAGGAACTGGATACGCCCATGCCGCGCTGGTGGCTATGGACCATGTATGCCACCATTATCTGGTCTATCGGATACTGGATTGTGATGCCGGCCTGGCCGCTCATCAGCAGCTATACGGCAGGAATGATCGGTTATTCATCGCGGGCATCCCTTGAGAATGTGATGTCGGAAGCTGCCGCTGCTCATGCAACGGATCGGGCAGCCCTGGTCACCACTGAACTGAGTGAGATTCAGAATGACCAGCAAACATATCAATATGCGCTGCGGGGCGGGAAGTCCGCCTTTGCCGTGAATTGCTCACAATGTCACGGATCGGGCGCCCAGGGTGCGCCTGGATTTCCGAACCTGAATGATGACGAATGGCTGTGGGGTGGCTCTGTCGATAGTATATACGAGACCATCAAATACGGCATCCGGTCTGACCATGACGACACTCGGCTTGGGGAAATGCCGGCATTTTTGGATGATGAGCTTCTCGAGCCTGCGCAAATTAATGATGTGGCGGAATATGTCCTGTCACTGTCGGGGCAGCCGGACCTAAATGCCGAGGCTGTCGCCAGAGGCAAAGAAGTTTATGCTGCCGAATGTGCGTCTTGCCATGGTGAGAACGCCAAGGGGCTTAGAGAATTCGGAGCACCAAATCTTACTGATGCGATTTGGTTCTATGGAGGGGACAAAGAGACGATCGTACGAACGATTTCGAAAGGGCGTGCAAATGTGATGCCGGCCTGGGTAGACCGTCTGGACGATGCAACAATCCGTCAACTCACACTTTATGTCCATTCCCTCGGGGGCGGGGAATAGTCATCAAGTAAACCGTATTGGAGTAAATCTTTTGGCCGACAGTGCTGTAGAGAATATTGATGTCCAGCCGGTAAATAAAAAGGAAAACCGGGCCCTATTTGAGAAGCGCAAGAAAATCCAGCCCAAAAAGGCACGGGGGGATTTTCGGCGCCTCAAATGGATCATCATGGCCGTTACCCTGGCCATCTATTATATCACCCCCTGGATCCGCTGGGATCGTGGAGAAGGCGCGCCCGATCAGGCAGTTCTGGTCGATCTGGCGCGGGAAAGATTCTATTTCTTCTTCATCGAGATATGGCCTCAGGAGGTCTATTATATAACAGGTCTTCTGATCATAGGTGCCATTTCCCTATTTTTGGTGACGGCATTGTTCGGGAGGGCCTGGTGCGGCTATTCCTGTCCTCAGACAGTCTGGACAGATCTGTTTATCTTTGTGGAAAGACTTGTTGAAGGGGATCGCAATGCCCGGCTCAGGCTGGACAAGGCACCCATGTCGGCCTCCAAATTTGGCAAGCGGGTCCTCAAGCATAGTATCTGGATTGTGATCGGGATTCTTACCGGAGGGGCCTGGGTCTTTTACTTTGCCGATGCCCCGACCTTATTGAGAGATCTGATAACATTTGATGCCGCCTTGATCGCCTATTCCAGTATCGCCGTTCTGACCGCCACCACCTACGTGTTCGGTGGCCTGATGCGGGAGCAGGTCTGTACCTATATGTGCCCGTGGCCGCGCATTCAGGGGGCCATGGTCGGTGATGAAACCTTGACCGTTACCTATCATGGAGCCCGGGGAGAGCCGAGAGGTCCCCATAAAAAGGGAGAGACCTGGGAAAATCGTGGTCATTGCATCGATTGCAATCAATGTGTCGCCGTTTGTCCTATGGGGATAGATATTCGCGATGGCCTGCAGATGGAATGTATTACCTGTGCCCTTTGTATTGATGCCTGCAATGATGTGATGGACAAGGTTGATCTGCCCAGGGGATTGATCAGCTATGATACATATGCGGGGCAATTTGATGCCAATCCCAATAAGAAACTGAAGGTGCGGTTCATTCGACCCCGGACCATCGCCTACTCTCTTATCCTGGTACTGGTCGGATCAATCATGCTCTTTACCCTGCTCAATCGTTCAATACTTGAAGTGAATGTCATACGGGACCGTAATCCGCTGTTCGTTACCCTGTCCGATGGTTCCATCCGAAACGGATATACTGTAAAGATATTGAACAAGACGCATGACACGCACCGCTACCGTATCACAGCGGAGGGACTTCAGGGCCTGCAAAGCTGGCTCCAGTTGGACGGGCCTCAGGATCATGATCTTGTTGTAACTGTGCCGGAGGATTCTGTTTCCAGTGTTAAGATGTTCCTCTCGGCACCGGCAGATAGCCTCGCCTCAAAGACGGAGGATGTGGATGTTATTGTGACCGATCTGGACACCGGACAGGTTGAGATTCAAACTACCAGTTTCAAAGGACCGGAAAAATGACGCGCCAATTGACTGGAAAACATGTTGCTTTCATTCTGGCAGGCTTCTTTGGTTTGATGTTCGCTGTCAATGGCGTGTTTGTCTATTTTGCGCTGGGAAGTTTCTCGGGTGTCAGTGTTGAGGACGCCTATCGGCGGGGTCTTGATTACAATCAGGAACTGGCTCAAAAACAGCAGCAGGAAGAGCGCAACTGGAAGCATTCTTTCGAATTTGTTCAGACTGGAGAGGGGGCCGGAAAAGTCACGCTTATTCTGGATGATAAAAATGGAAACCGGATCGCCGGCCTGTCCGTTAATGGTCATCTCAAGCGTCCGGTCGTCGCCCTTGCCGACAGGCCTGTGGAATTTCTTGAGCAGGGACAGGGCTATGTCGCCAAGCTGGATTTCACGGATAAGGGCCAATGGGATATTGTTGTTCTTCTGGAAGGCGGCGGGTTTGAGAATCCTTATAGGCTGGAAAAAAGAATATGGGTGGAATAGCCCTCGATAAGCCGGACGTAATGCCAGATCGTAAACTGCATGATCTGGGGGGTGACTGCTGCGCGGGCGGAGCGATGGCTCTCGCCGGTGCGTCGGGCCTGCAGGCGGACTATCACAGCTTTCTCGATGCCGATCCGGCAGCTTTCGTTCAGAAGGACGAACAGGGCAATGCCATGCTCTATCTTCTGGTCGAGAATATGCATTGTGCCAATTGCATCCGCAATATTGAGCGGGCGCTCACCTCCAATTCAGCCGTCAAGGAAGCGCGGGTCAATTTCTCCACCCGACGTTTGTTCGTTCGCTGGCAGGAGGATCTTGAAGCGGCAGCTGATCTTCTGAAACCGGTGATTGCCCTTGGGTATCCACTGACGCCCTATAACCCGGAATTGATGCAAACTGCATCGGCGGAAGAAGATCGCAAATTATTGCGGGCTTTAGCCGTTGCCGGTTTCGCCGCTGCCAATGTCATGTTGCTGTCCGTGTCTGTCTGGGCCGGACTTTTTTCTGAAGATATGGGCCCGGCCACCCGGGATTTCCTGCATTGGATATCGGCGATGATCGCGCTGCCGGCTGTTGCCTATGCCGGGCAGCCGTTCTTTAAGTCCGCCATGGGCGCCTTGAAAGCCGGACGGCTCAATATGGATGTGCCGATTTCCCTGGCAGTGGTTCTCGCCGCGGGTCTCAGCCTGTCGGAAACCATACAGAGCGGGGAGCATGCTTATTTCGATGCCTCAGTGACATTGCTGTTTTTTCTCCTGATCGGCCGCTATCTGGACAAGGCGGCGAGGAGCAAGGCGCGCTCGGCGGCGGAGAGATTGCTGCTTCTCAAATCCGTTGCCGCTACGATCATTGATGATAATGGTGAGCGGCGCACGGTACCGGTGGAAGCGGTACTGCCGGGCACCCGGGTACAGGTGGCCGTGGGAGACCGGCTCCCGGTGGATGGCGTTGTGTCCTCAGGCCGGTCCGATATTGATGTCAGCCTTGTCACCGGAGAGAGCCTTCCAGCCATTGCCAAGATCGGGGAGCCTGTATTTGCCGGAACCCTGAATCTGAGTGCCCCGCTGGAAATCACCACGACGAAAACCGGCGATGATACGTTACTCGGGGATATTGTCCGGCTGATGGAAGCGGCGGAGCAGGGGCGGGCGAAATATGTCCGCCTGGCCGATCGCATCGCCCATTATTATGCGCCGGTTGTTCATATTCTGGCTGCAGTAACCTTCGTTGGCTGGTGGATATTTGGCACTGACTGGCAGATCGCGCTGATCCAGGCGGTCGCCGTTCTGATCATCACCTGTCCCTGCGCCTTAGGGCTGGCGGTGCCGGTCGTGCAGGTAGTTGCCAGCGGCAGGCTGCTTGGCAAGGGAATCCTGGTGAAGGCCGCGGACGGGCTGGAGCGTCTCGCCCAGATTGATACCGTTGTGTTTGACAAGACCGGGACCCTGACAGAGGGGCGCCTGGATCTGTTGAACCGGGCCAAAATTCGCGATGAGGACCTCGCCCTCGCCAGCCGTATGACCCGGCAAAGCCGTCATCCGCTGGCCATGGCGGTAACCCGGGCTGGACCCGGGCAAGGCGCAGAGCTGGAAGTTGCTGAAATTCCGGGATGCGGACTTCAGGCGGTTGTTGAGGGAGCAGAGGTCAAGCTGGGAAACCGGGACTGGTGCGGCGTTGCAGAAGATATACAGACCGACGATGGGTTTGTCGGGCCGGAGTTGTGGCTGGTCTGCGAAGGCTCAGCGCCGGTGCATTTCCAGTTTCAGGATCACCTTCGGCCGGGTGCGGAAAAGATGATTGCCGACCTCAGAAAGCAGGGCTTTACCGTTGAGCTCCTCTCCGGCGATCGGCGTTCTGTGGTGGAAGGCATTGCGACAGATCTCGGGATCGATAACTGGCAGGCGCAGCAACGGCCGGAGGACAAGGTGGCGCGGCTGAAAGCCCTGGCGGAGCAGGATCGTAAAGTCGTGATGGTTGGCGACGGTCTGAATGATGCGCCGGCCTTGTCGGCAGCCTATGTGTCCATTTCTCCGGCGAGTGCGGCGGATATCAGCCAGACGGCTGCGGATTTTATATTCCAGGGCCGGGATCTGGCGGCGGTCACGGAATCCATTTCGGTTGCCCGCAAGTCCCGGCGTCTGGTGCTGCAGAATTTCTCCCTGGCCTTTGCCTATAACGCCATTGCCGTTCCTCTTGCGGTGGCCGGGTTTGTCACGCCCCTCTTTGCCGCCATTGCCATGTCGGCTTCTTCTCTGGTGGTCTGCCTCAATTCCATGCGGCTTCGAAAAGACGGGTGGGGAGCGACGAAATGAGCGTCCTGATCTATCTCATCCCCGCCGCCCTTTTCCTGGGAGCCCTCGGCCTTTTGGCTTTTCTATGGAGCCTGAAATCAGGCCAGTATGAAGACCTGGACGGCGCTGCCAACCGCATCCTCATAGATGACGAGGAAGATTCTTAGGAACGCCTCAGGCACTGGCCTTGACGGCATTCCCGGCATTATCGAACCGCGGTCCGATGAGAATCTCGTTACCTTCTTCTGGATTGCGGGGAATGTTCAGGGAAGCAACCAGGGACATCATGGCCAGACCCGCCCCTGCCAGAAAGACGCTGGCAGGGGAGACCAGCCAGAGAAATCCGAACAGGACCGGAATGACGACGGCGGCAATATGGTTGATGGTAAAGCTGACCCCCGCCGTTGCGGCGATATCCTGAGGATCGGCGATTTTCTGGAAATAGCTCTTAATGCCGATGGCGAAGGCGAAAAACAGGTGATCGAGAATATAGAGACCGGCCGCCAGGGTGGCGTTCTCGACAAAGGCATAGGATACAAAAACCAGCACGAGACCGGAATATTCAAAGACCAGAGCCTTGCGCTCTCCCCAATGGGCCACCAGCCGTCCGATCCTCGGCGCGATAAAAATGTTGAAAGCATGGTTGATCAGATAGAGCAGGGTAATGGTGGCGACATCATAGCCGAATTTCTCAACCATCATGAAACCGGCGAAGACGACAAATATCTGCCGCCGCGCCCCGGCCAGAAAGGTCAGGGCATAAAACAGCCAGTAGCGTTTGCGCAGGACAATCTTCTTGGACTGGGGAACTGCCGCTTTAAACTGGGGAAAGGCCCTCCAGGTAAACAGGGTGACAAATATGGTAATGGCTCCGCCCAGGGCGTAGATCGCGGCATAGTCAATATTCAGAAGCTTGGTACCGAGGAAAATCAGACCATAGGCGCCCAGGGCTGCAAAGGCCTGAGCGGATATCTGCCGGCCAAAGGCGAGGGGGGTCCGCTCCTTGGAAATGAGCTGCATGGTGAGGGAATCCTTGAGGGCTTCCCCATAATGAAACCCGATCGACATCAGAATAGTGGTGAAATAGAGACCATATTCCGACGGGAAAACTCCGGTGATGGCGACCCCAATGCCAAACAATAAGAGGGAAATCATCAGCAGCCGCTGCTCGGCAATAATCAGCAGAACGAAAATGACTGTAAAGGTCAGAAAGCCTGGTACTTCCCGTAAAGATTGAAGGATGCCGATTTCCCGGCCGGTAAACTGCGCTACATCGATAACGAAATTATTGAGAAGCGCCATCCACACGGCAAAAGACGCTGACCAGGCGGCCGCGACAATCATCAGCATATAATCAGGCTGCTGCCATTTACTCTTTGACATTTAGGTATATTCATCCGGTCCGATAAAGGGAGAGCCCACTCTAGGCCGCGATTTACCGACTGTCTTTCGCAATAAAGCCAAAAAATATCGGAAAAAGGACAAATGCTTCCGGAGGCAGATTGCTGTTATCTCAAAGAAACCATAGGGCATTCAACAAAGCTGGTGGTTTTCAAACCGGCCTGTTATTGTAGGGACATCACGGGCTTCTTAAGCGAAATATTGAGAACATGGGCATCTGGGGTAAAATTCTTGGTGGCGCTGCCGGTTTGCTGGTTGGAGGACCCTTGGGGGCTCTGGTCGGCGGTCTCGCCGGCCATGCAGTCGACAAGTATCGCCAGTCTGCGGAAGAGGACGGCAAGGAGGGCGGCCTTCACCATGTGAAGCAGGTTGCCTTCACCATTGCTGTGATTGCCCTCGGTGCCAAGATGGCCAAGGCGGATGGGGTTGTGACCCGGGAAGAGGTGGATACTTTCAAACGGGTGTTCCGCATCCCCCCGGATGAAGAGAAGAATGTCGGCCGCGTTTTCGATATGGCCCGCAAAGATACCGCCGGCTATGAAGAATATGCGGCTCAGGTTGAGCGGATGTTCCGTGATAGCCCGCAAATGATGGAAGACCTGCTGCACGGACTGTTTTCCATTGCCATGGCCGATGGTGTCCTGCATCCGGACGAGGATATCTACCTGCAGAATGTCGCCTCCATCTTCGGGTTTGACGAAGTCGCCTATGCCCGCATCCGCAGCTACCATGTCAAGGACGGGGAGGGGGACCCTTATCAGATCCTGGGGGTCGATCCAGATATTTCCGATGAGGACCTGAAGACAGAACATCGCCGTCTGATCCGCGAAAATCATCCGGACAAGGTGATGGCCGAAGGCCTTCCCCAGGAATTTGTCGATGTAGCCAATGACAAGCTGGCCAAAATTAACGCCGCCTATGACCAGATAGCCAAAAGCCGCGGCCTTTAGGATCGGAACATTTTGTGAAACCTAAAGATCTGGCGATCATCCTGCTGGTCAATTTCCTCTGGGCCTCTAACTTTCTTTCGGCGAAAATCGGTATGGAGGTTTTTCCACCGCTTTTTTTCACCGCCCTCAGATTTTGCATGGTGATCCTGGTGATGATCCCCTTCATCTCCTTGCCCCACGGCTATTGGAAAAAGCTGATTTTTGTCGGGCTGATGATGGGGACCCTGCATTATTCTCTGATGTTCTGGGGGCTTGCCATTGCTGACGATATCTCTCCGGTAGCCATCGTTAATCAGACATTCGTCCCGTTCTCAGCCATTGTGGCGGTTCTGTTCCTGAAAGAGCGGATTGGCTGGCGGCGCTGGACGGCCATCGCCATGGCCTTTAGCGGGGTCATGGTCATCGGCTTTGATCCGGTGATTTTCAATAACCCTCTGTCTCCCATTCTGGTTACCCTGGCATCCTTCTTCCTGTCCTTGAATCTGGTGATCGTGCGGACCATGCCGGGGGTCGGCGCCCTCAACCTGACCTTCTGGACGGCGGCCATCGGCATGGTTCCCATCTTCGGCCTGTCCTTCATTTTCGAAGACGGGCACACCTCGGCCGTGATGTCGGCGAGCTGGGAGGAATGGCTCGCAGTTGGCTTTTCCGCCATTGGTGCCACAGTGATTGGCCATGGTCTCGCCAATTATCTGATCAAGCATTACCCGGTCAGCACCATTGCGCCTTATTATTTGCTGGTGCCGGTTTTCGCGATTATCCTTGGCATCCTGTTCTGGGGCGACATAATGACAGTGGAATTGCTGATTGGCGGGGCCATGGTCATGGGGGGTGTCGCCTTCATTACCTTCCGATCCCGCAAAAAAGAGGTCGCCTGAAAGTGCGGATAGCCGGTAAGACAGTCGTCTCCCATCCCTCACCAAATTTTGACGATCGGGAGGAGGGGGTGCCCGTTGATATGTTGGTTCTCCATTATACGGGGATGACAACCGGTGCCTCTGCGCTGGCCCGGCTGACGGAATCGGACTCCAAGGTAAGTGCTCATTATCTTGTTGAAGAAGACGGCACGGTTTTCAGTCTGGTCTCGGAAAAAAAGCGGGCCTGGCATGCGGGGGTCGCCTATTGGCGGGGTCATACGAATATCAACGCCCGCTCCATCGGCGTTGAGATCGTCAATCCCGGACATGAGTTCGGCTATCGTCCCTTTCCGGAAGCCCAAATGAACGCGGTGGTGGCGCTCTGTAAACACATCGCTGGAACATATGCCATTAATCCCTGGAATGTCGTCGGCCATTCCGATGTGGCGCCGTCGAGAAAGCAGGATCCGGGGGAGTTGTTTGACTGGCAAAGGCTGGCCGAGAATGGTGTCGGGCTCTGGCTTGAGGATGAGAGGGACGGGGAGGGGGACGTCATGCCCCTCGGCCCGGAAGAGGCCCAACTGATCACGCTTCAGGAAGCTCTCGGGGAGATTGGGTATGAGATTGAGGCAGACGGCGTTTATGGCAGCCGGACGTCTTCGGTGATCACCGCGTTTCAGCGTCATTGGTGGCCGCAAAGGGTGGATGGCCGAGCGGACCGGGAAACCCGCCAGGCCATCTATGCCATCCGTGACCATGTTCGCCGCTTGACTTGAGTCTTTCCGCCCCTTAGGTAAAAGGCACAGATGGCTGGATGATCGCTGCCCAGTGATGGGGAGAGGAAAGTCCGGGCTCCACGGAAATGCGATGCCGGTTAACGGCCGGCGGGGGCGACCCCAGGGAAAGTGCCACAGAAAGCAAACCGCCTGTCCTTTGACGGGTAAGGGTGAAAGGGTGCGGTAAGAGCGCACCGCGCGTCTGGCAACAGAGGCGGCATGGTAAACCCCATCGGGAGCAAAACCAAATAGGGATGGCCGGCGTAGGGATTTCCTGTACGCAAGCTGGTTTTCCGGGCTGCTATCCGGGTTGGTTGCTTGAGATGTCTGGCAACAGGCATCCTAGATGAATGATCATCCCCTGGCGACAGGGACAAAACCCGGCTTACAGGCCATCTGATTTTTTTGCCCCCGGGGTAAATAAACATATTTTTTTCTTCATGCCGTGATAAACACAGGGCGAGACCTATGTTACAAGGCAAGGTAGAGCTCACATTGTCAGGGTGATAGGACGGGCATGAGGCGTTTTTGGGCAGGGATAGGGGGCAGTGCAGCCGTCACGACAGTGCTTTTTTCAAAGCCTGCCCGTGCGGCCGGAACGGAGATGCCGCCTCTGGTCTATGACATCGGCATCAGTATCTTCATTGCCAGCATATTGGCGATCGTGTTTGTCCGCCTCAAAATTCCCAGTATTGCCGCCTTTTTGCTGTGCGGCATCCTGATCGGACCCATCGGCCTCAAGCTCATCACCCATCCGGAAAATATCGAAACCATCTCAGAGCTTGGTTTCATTCTGCTGCTGTTCATGATCGGCATGGAAATTGATCTGAGGCGTATGCTCAGAAGTGGCCGGATGATTATTGTCACCGGGTTCCTGCAATATCCCATCAGCGTCCTTTTCGGGATCCTGCTGGTCAAGATTTTCGCATGGATCGGCGTGTTTACAAGCCTCAACGGGCCCTATGATGCGCTGTATTTCGGAATTTTTATCGCCGCTTCCTCGACCCTTCTGGTGATCAAGCTGTTCCAGGAGAACTATGAGCTGGATACGGAGCCCGGGCGGATTGCCCTCGGTATTCTGGTGTTTCAGGATTTCTGGGCCATTGTCGTCATTGTCATGCAGCCGTCCTTCGCCAATCCGGAGCTGGTGCCGGTCCTGATGTCCAGCCTCGGTATTGTCATTCTGTCGGTTATCTCATATTGCCTGGCCAAGAGCCTGGTGCCAATCGTCTTCAAATGGCTGGCGAAGGAACCGCAATTGATTCTGGTCGGGGCCATCGGCTGGTGTTTCACCATTGTTTTTATCGGCGGTAATCTTGACTTTGTCGGTTCCATGCTGTTTGGCGCGCATTCGGTGATGGCGGTGGCTACGGGGATGAGCGCGCTGATCGCCGGTATGACCATCGCCACTCTGACCTATAGTCGGGAGATTGTGGCCAAGGTGGGCATTGTTCGGGACTTCTTCATCACCTTGTTCTTTGTTGGCCTCGGCATGAGTATTCCGCCGATTTCGGGGATTGAGGTCATCCTGCTGGCTCTGGCGCTTGCTTTCTTTGCCTTGCTCAGCCGCCAGTTGATCTTCTTTCCCCTACTCTATTTCACGGGTGGGGATCAGCGGCATGCCCAGGTGGCGTCTATCCGTCTGGCCCAGCTGTCCGAGTTCGGTCTGGTCATTGCCTATCTCGGATCCCAGTACGGCCATATCTCCGACGAGTTTGCCAGTGCCGTTATTTTCGGCTTTATTCTGACGGCGTTGCTGACACCGACATTATATAAATATGCCTACGATATTCATCGGAAAATTGCGCCTTTTCTGCAGGCCATCGGCTTTCGGGAACCAAACGAAGAAGCGCTTTCGGGCGAAAAGGAATTTGATCTTGTGCTGCTCGGATTTCATCGGGTAGCCTCATCCCTGCTGCATGAAATCGCCGTCCATAAACCGGAGCTGGTCAGCCGCATTCTTGTCATCGATTTCAATGTTCAACTGCATGCCGCTATTCGGAAAATGGGGGCCAGCGTCCGCTATGGAGACCTCTCCAATGATGAGACCCTGCAGCATGCCGGTATTGACAAGGCCAAGGTTATTGTCGCTACCATCCCCGACGATATCCTGCGGGGCACCAGCAACAAGAAGCTGGTCCAGACGGTGCGTAACATGAACCCGGATGCCATTGTCATCGCCAATTCGGAAGAGCCCTCCACCGCCAAGGAGGTCTATGAATGCGGCGCCGACTATGTCTATATGGGCCGCATCAATACGGCCCGCGCGCTCGAGGAAATTATCACCCGAACGATGGAGGGGTCCCTCAGCGACTACCGGCGGGAGCAGGAAGAACTGCATGGTCCCCATCATGAGCGGACCGAAGTCCTGAAGTAGGATTCGCATCTCCCGCGAATCTGTTTTGCAAAAATGCAAAAACAAACGCCGGATTGGGCGAATTCTTTGCAAAAATGCAAAAGGGGGTATTTCACGACCTGAGGTCGATGTCTCCGCAATTATCAGACGGCAGCCCCTATATTCGCACCATATTGGTAGTTGCCGAAAATAGAACAAATAGAGAACAAAATATAGATTCCCCATTACTTTCAAATACTAAATAAAAAACTCGAAGAGAAACAATACGGGCCAGGAAAAGAACAAATTTGGCCTTAATTTATTCATTAGAAACCGCTGGAAAGCCATGATTTCCAAAGGGTTTTGCATTGACTTCCAAATATTTCCATGATAATCCAGAAAATCCCATAAATTACCGGAAGAAACGCAGAAATTTCCGGAAATAGGGGAAAAAACAGGATTTTAGGGGGATTTAGGCTGTCATGGCCCTGTTTCTGTCCACATATGTGAACAAAATCGATAAGAAGGGTCGGGTTTCAGTTCCCGCCCGCTTTCGATCTGTTCTGGCGGGCAAGGGGTTCGATACGGTTGTTTTATTCCCGACAGTGAACGGCGATGCCATCGATGCCTGCGGCATGGATGTCATGGAAAATCTCCTCGAAAAAATCGGCGGCTTTGATCCCCTCTCCGAGGATCGCGAGAGCGTTGCGGATGTGCTGATGAGCGATGCCATCGAGCTGTCCATCGACGGCGACGGCCGGATCATGATCCCGCTGGATATGGTCAAGGACGCCGGGATCGACGGGCAATGCGCGTTTGTCGGGCGGGGCGACAGCTTCCAGATCTGGAACCCGGACGCCTTCGAGGCGCGCAAGAAATTGGCGCGCGAAAGAACCCGCAGCCGCCGGGCCAATGGACCCACCGACAATGGAGGGCGTGATGACTGATAGCGAAGCCCCTCATGTCTCCGTCCTGTTGCGGGAAGTCCTTGAGATCCTCTCCCCGAAAGATGGCGGTGTCTATGTGGACGGAACCTTCGGGGCCGGCGGCTATACCCGCGCCATCCTGAGGGCCGCGGATTGCGTTGTCTATGGCATCGACCAGGACCCCGTGGCGGTCGAATTCGGCGCCGAGATGGCCGATGAGTTCGGCGATCGCTTTGTTATGCTGCAGGGTCAATATGCGGATATGGAATCCTTGCTCGCAGACAAGGGTGTGACGGCGGTTGACGGCATCGCCCTCGATATCGGTGTCTCCTCCATGCAAATTGACGAGGCTGAGCGCGGTTTTTCCTTCATGCGCAACGGCCCCCTCGATATGCGCATGTCCAAATCCGGCCGGACTGCGGCCGAGATCGTCAATGAAGAATCTGAAGCGGAACTTGCCAGGATCATTTTTGTCTATGGTGAGGAGCGGAGATCGCGCGCAATTGCGCGTGCAGTAGCGGAAAGGCGAAAAGTAACGCCTTTCACCAGTACAGTAGAGTTAGCGGAAACGGTGGCGTCGGTGGTTCGTCCAACAGGAAAGGGCATCCATCCGGCGACGCGTACGTTCCAAGCGTTGCGTATAGTAGTAAACGATGAGTTAGGGCAGCTGGTCGAAGGTCTGGCCGCATCCGAACGATTACTTACTCCCGGTGGTCGTTTAGCGGTTGTATCTTTCCATAGTCTCGAAGACCGACGCGTGAAAAACTTCCTGTCAGCAAGGTCTGAAGGGCGTGCCAGGCCGTCTCGTCATATTCCTGTGACTGACGAGGGGCCAGCTCCCACTTTCAAGCTCATTAAAAAAGGAACCATCAAAGCAAAGGCTGATGAATTAGCCGTTAATCCACGCTCTCGTTCCGCGCGGCTTCGCGGCGCAATACGGACGTCAGCACCAGCCTGGACGGAGATTGCGGCATGAAACTGAATTTTACCTGCCTGTCAGTTCTGTTGGTGGCAATCGTCTCTTACGGACTGTATCAACTCTCTTATGAAGTTCAAAAGCTGGAACGGGATCTTCAGATCCTCCATGCCAGCATTTCCGGGAATGAGGAATCCATCCGAATCCTGAAGGCAGAATGGGCCTATCAGAACCGCCCGGATGTCCTGCAGACCCTGGCCAACAAGCATCTGCCGTTGCTTCTGATCGCCCCCTATCAGGTCGCGGCTGTGAATGAAATACCGGAAATCGCGGTCAGTGCCCTGACCGATCCCAAGGATGTGCCGCGCCCCCGCCTCAACCCAAAAAGGGATTACTCGAAACCGGTGGAGCTGCCTAAAGGTGCGGTTCGTCTGGCAACCTTTTCCAGATCGGGAGAACTGCAATGAGCGAAATGACGTGGTTGCCTAAGTCAACTCGTCCCCGCCTCAAACTGCCTGTCTCTGCCGGTCATCGCAATAAACAGACTACAGGTATTTCCTTGCGCCTGGAGGGAAGTGCCAAAGAAACTCTCGAGCAGGGTCGTACCCGCCTGGTCATGGCCGGGGCGATTTTTGCGTTCTGCTTCGTTATTCTTGCGGGCCGCCTGATCGGGCTGGCCCTCAGCGGTGACGATGGTCAGGATCGGACCCTGACCCACAACGATCCGCGGAATATTGCGGCCTATGGCGAAGGTATGCGGGCCGAAATCCGGGATCGTAACGGCGTTCTTCTGGCCACCACCCTAAAGACCGCCTCCCTGTTTGCCGAGCCCAAGAACGTTATTGATCGCCAGGAGTTGGCGTCCAAACTGTCAGTTGTCCTCGATGATATGAGTGAAGCCGTCATCCTGAGTAAGCTGGCCTCCGCCAAGAATTTTGTCTGGATCAAGCGCAACCTGACACCTGGCCAGCAATATAAAATCAACTCACTTGGTATCCCGGGTCTTCATTTCAAGGAAGAGGAAAAGCGCTTCTATCCCATGGGCACACTCGCTTCGCATCTTCTCGGTTATACGGATGTGGATAATCGCGGTATTGCCGGAGTGGAGAAGTATTTTGACAGTCAGCTCAGAGGTTCGGAGACGCAGCCTCAAAGGATTGATCTGTCAATTGATGTGCGGATTCAGCACGCCTTGCGCGACGAATTGTCTCGGTATATGTCGATCTTCCGGGCGATCGGTGCTGCCGGCATGGTGCTGGATGTCAAGACGGGAGAAGTGCTGGGCATGGCCTCCCTGCCGGATTTCGATCCCAACCGCCCCAATGATTTCTCCGGTGACAGCAAGTTCAACAAGGTCTCCCTGGGTGTCTATGAGATGGGTTCCACCTTCAAGACATTCACCGTTGCCATGGCCCTGGAAGCCGGAAAAGTCGGCATTTACGGCGGTTATGACGCCACCAAGCCTATTCGCAAGGCGGGCTTCCGGATCCGTGATGATCATCCGAAAAAGCGTTGGCTGTCGGTCCCTGAAATCTATATGTATTCATCCAATATCGGGGCCTCCAAGATGGCGGACGATGTTGGGCCTAAGAACCACAAGGCATTTCTGGCAAAAATCGGCATGCTCGACAAACCCTCCATAGAGCTGCCTGAAATCGGTGCCCCAATTTTGCCGCCAAGATGGAATAGCCTTGAAACCATGACAATATCATTTGGACATGGTCTGTCTGTGAGCCCTCTGCAACTGAGCACCGGGATCGCGGCAATGATAAATGGCGGCAATTATGTGAATCCCACGGTCATTCGTCGGGATCTGAACAAAGGCCTGCTGGTGCGGGAGGTTATTTCCGCCAAAACTTCCGACACCATGCGGAAGTTGATGCGTCTTGTGGTCGAGAAGGGAACGGGCAGCCAGGCGGCGGCCAAGGGCTATCTGGTGGGCGGTAAGACCGGCACGGCGGAAAAGGTTGAAGGCGGCCGTTATAAGCGCAACGCCTTGCTGACCTCGTTTGTCAGCGCCTTTCCCATGAACAACCCGCGCTATGTTGTGCTGGCCATGCTGGATGAGCCGAAAGGCAATGCCTCGACCCATGGTTTCAGAAGTGCAGGCTGGACGGCAGCGCCGATCGTCGGGCGCTTGATCGCCCGCATTGGTCCCATTCTCGGGATCGCGCCCATCGATGAGGAAAGTGACGCGGTAAAGAAAGCCATGTTCATCCCGATCAATTCCAGGGAGAAGAAGCTTGCGTCTTTCTGAATTGATGAGAGGGCGCGATGTGCCAAGCGTCCAGGACAAACATGTAACGGGTATGACAGCCGATAGCCGGGAGGTCATGCCCGGATTTCTGTTTGCGGCCCTGTTTGGAACCCGGACCGACGGGCGGAATTATATTGATGAAGCGGCCCGCAAAGGGGCTGTCGCCATCCTCACGGATCCGTCCTATCAGCCTGAAGACAGTCATCTTCCCGTTTTCCGGGAGGAAAATCCCCGGCAGGTTCTGGCGCAGCTGGCGTCCCGTTTTTACGGGGCGCAGCCTCAGACGATTGCAGCAGTGACAGGAACAAACGGTAAGACATCCGTGGCCTATTTCACCAAAGCGCTCTGGCAGGCCATGGGTTTGCAGGCGGCCAGCATCGGAACCCTGGGGGTTATGTTGCCGAAAGAGACGTTGCCGCTTAATTACACCACGCCGGATCCGGTGTTGTTGCACAAGACATTGACCTATCTGGTCGGGCATGAAATCACCCATGCCGTGATTGAAGCGTCCAGCCATGGTCTGGATCAGTATCGGCTGGACGGGACCCGGGTCATCTCTGCCGGTTTTACCAATCTGACCCGGGACCATCTGGACTATCATCTATCTCCCGAGGAATATCTGCAGGCCAAGCTGGGGCTTATCTCCCGGGTGTTGGATAAAAACGGAACGGCTGTGCTCAATGCCGATTCCGAAGTTTTCCCCACCTTCCTGCGGGCGGCGACGGACCGGAATGTCAAGGTTCTGTCCTATGGGCAGGGCGGGGAACATATCCGGCTTCTGAAGGTGGCACCGGAAAAAGCCGGTCAGATTATCACGGCGGAAGTGATGGGCACCCGATATGAAGTATTTGTGTCCTTAGCCGGGGAATTTCAGGTGATGAATGCACTGTGTGCCGCCGGACTGGTCATGGGGGCGGGGGGCGATGCCGGAGCGACCGTGCGCGCTCTCGGCAAGATCGGCAATGTGCCCGGCCGCATGGAGCTGGTGGCCCGCAGTAAGGAAAACGCCACCATCTATGTGGATTACGCCCATTCTCCGGATGCGCTGGAAACGGTGCTGGAAGCGGCGCGGCGGCATTCGACGGGGCGGATCCATGTGGTTTTTGGGTGCGGTGGCGATCGTGATAAAGGCAAACGGCCGGAAATGGGACGGATTGCCAATATCTATGCGGATCATGTGATTATCACGGATGACAATCCGCGGACCGAGGACCCGGCCCGGATCCGGAGCGAGATTATTGTGGCCTGCCCAACGGCGCGCAATGTGCCGGACCGCCAGGATGCCATTGAGGAAGCGATCCGGGAGCTGAAAGACGGCGATATTCTGGTTGTCGCCGGTAAAGGACATGAGGAGGGGCAGGTCATCGGAACCGAAACCATTGCCTTTAACGACAAGAAGGTCATACAGAAAATTATTAGCACTTTAGGTGGCGTGAATGTCTGAGGCGGCTTTATGGACAGGCAAGGACGTCATTGCCGCAGTTGACGGCGAGGCGAACAACAGCGATTGGACCGCTCACGGGGTCTCCATCGACAGCCGCTCCCTGGAGCCGGGCGATCTGTTTGTGGCCATTGTCGGACCCGTGCATGACGGTCATGAATATGTGGCGACCGCCTTTGAAAATGGCGCTGCGGCGGCGCTGGTCAGCCACATACCTGACGATGTGGATGCAGACGCCAATGTGGTTCTGGTGTCCGATACCCTGACCGGGCTTGAAATGCTGGGCAAGGCGGCGCGGGAGCGGGTCAATGCCAAGATCGTGGCGGTCACGGGAAGTGTCGGCAAGACCGGAACCAAGGAATCGCTGTTGCATATCTTGTCGCAGCAGGGAAAGACCCATGCCAGCGTCGGCAGTTTCAACAACCATTGGGGAGTGCCGCTGTCGCTTGCCCGGATGCCCGCCGATACGGAATTTGCCATATTCGAGCTGGGCATGAACCATCCCGGCGAGCTCGGTCCGTTGTCACGTATGGTCCGGCCCCATGTGGCGCTGATCACCACCATTGAAGCCGTGCATCTTGAGTTTTTCGATGACGTGGAAGCCATCGCCCGGGCCAAGGCGGAGATCTTTGAAGGGCTCGGTCCGACCGGCTCCGTCATTCTAAATGGCGATAATATCTATGGCGGGTTGCTGAAAAGCATTGCCGCCAATAGCGGGATTTCGCGGATCCTGACCTTCGGAGAGAAATCGGAGGCGGATATCCGCCTGGCCGACTTCACTCTCTATCCGGACTATAGCGATATGGCCATTTCCATCGGTTCCCATGATGTCTTCTTCAAGCTCGGGGTGCCGGGCCGACACTGGATCAACAATATCCTCGGGGTGCTGGGGGCGATCAGTGAGCTTGGGGCCGACATCGAACAGGCAGCCTCTTCATTGCATAACCTGTCGTCACCGAAAGGCCGCGGGGCCCGTCACATGGTGCCCTGTAAAGGCGGCAGCTATCTGGTCATTGATGACAGTTACAATGCCAGCCCGGCCTCCATGCGGGCTTCCTTGAAAGTTCTCGCCAGCCTGTTTCCGGACGGTAAGGGCCGGCGCATTGCCGTTCTTGGCGATATGCTGGAACTGGGCGACAAGTCACCGGATATTCATCGCAGCCTGAAAGAAGATGTCTGTGCGGCCGATGTTAATCTGCTGTTCGCCTGCGGTCCGAATATGGCGCAGCTGGCCAAGGCCATGCCCTCAAAGATCACCACTCACCATGAGGCAAGCTCCGATCTTCTGGTGGAACCATTGTTAAAAGAGGTCGGACCTGGCGACGTTATTTTGCTGAAAGGCTCCCTCGGCAGCAAGATGAGCGTCCCGCTTGAGGCTGTCCTTAACCGAAAGAAAACCGGACAGACGTCCAAGCAAGGTGGGCAATAGAATGCTGTATAATTTCCTGTTCCCGCTGGCCGGCGATTTCGCCATTTTCAACCTGTTCCGATATCTGACCTTCCGCACCGGCGGGGCCATCATGACGGCCCTGATCATCAGCTTCATTCTCGGTCCCAGCGTTATCCGCTGGCTCAAAAGCAAGCAGCATCGCGGTCAGCCGATCCGCGATGACGGCCCGCAGCAGCATATCATCGCCAAGCAGGGCACGCCGACCATGGGTGGCTTCCTGATCCTTATTGCCCTGGCGATAGGGACCTTGCTCTGGGCCGACCTGACCAATACCTATGTCTGGATTGTCCTGCTGGTGACCCTGGGATTCGGGGCCATCGGGTTTGCCGATGATTATCTCAAGGTCAGCCGCCATAACACGCAAGGGGTGCCCGGCAAGCTTAAGCTTGTGCTTGAAATCATTATTGCCGGGATCGCCGGATACTGGATCATGGTTGCCTCCAGCCCGGACCTGGCCTCCGTCCTGACCATCCCGTTTCTCAAAAATGCTCTGATTGAACTTGGCTGGTTCTATCTGCCCTTCGCCATGCTGGTCGCCGTTGGCGCCGGCAATGCGGTTAATCTGACCGATGGCCTTGACGGCCTGGCCATTGTCCCGGTAATGATTGCGGCCGCGTCCTTCGGCCTGATCGCCTATCTCGTCGGCAATGCGGTTTTCTCCAACTATCTGCAAATCCAGAATGTCGCCGGGGCCGGAGAGCTGACGGTTTTCTGCGGCGCCCTTATCGGCGCCAGCCTCGGGTTTCTCTGGTTCAATGCCCCGCCGGCCATGGTCTTTATGGGCGACACAGGCTCCTTGGCCATGGGTGGCGCCCTCGGCTCCATCAGCCTGGTCACCCGCCATGAAATCGTCCTCGCCATCATCGGTGGTTTGTTTGTGCTGGAAACCGTCTCCGTCATCGTCCAGGTCGCGTCTTTTAAGCTGACCGGCAAACGAGTGTTCCGAATGGCCCCCCTGCACCATCATTTTGAGCAAAAGGGCTGGGCCGAGCCGACCATCGTCATTCGCTTCTGGATCATCGCCGTCATCCTGGCTCTGATCGGCCTCGCTTCCCTGAAATTGAGGTAGCAGATGATGGACAGCCACACATATCAGGATAAAAAAGTCGCTGTATTCGGCCTTGGCAAAAGCGGCATGGCCACAGCCCAGAGCCTGAAAACAGGTAAGGCCGAAGTACTTGTCTGGGATGACAACAAGGAACGGCGGGCTGAAGCCAAGAAACTCGGCCTCAAACTCAAGGATCTGACCAAGGGAAAATGGTCGCCGACCGAGGCCCTGGTGCTGAGCCCGGGCGTACCCCTGACCCATCCGACGCCTCATCCCGTTGTAGACCTGGCCAGAGCTGCAGGGGCCCAGGTCATCGGTGATATCGAGGTTTTTCTGCGGGAGAAAGAGGGCGGAAAACTCGTCGGTGTGACCGGAACCAACGGAAAGTCAACGACGACGGCTCTCATCCATCATCTGCTGCAGTTTGCTGGCAAGGAAACCGCTCTCGGCGGGAATATCGGGACACCGGTAATGGATCTGCCGCAACTGGGCGAGGAAGGGACTTATGTCCTCGAACTGTCGTCCTACCAGCTTGATCTGACTCCCTCCTGGGCGGCGGACATTGCAGTGCTTTTGAACATCACGCCGGATCATCTTGACCGTCACGGAGACATGGCGGGATATGCCGCCGTCAAGACCCGCATATTCCTGAGACAATCAGAATCCGGTATTGCCATCATCAATATGGATGATCCAATCTGCGCGGCCATTGCTGAGGAAGTGTCCAGGCATAGCCGGGCAAGCCTTTTGCCGATTTCGGTAGAGCGCGCCGTCGAGGGCGGCGTCTTTGTTGTGGACGGCCTTCTCAAAGACCAATCATGCGATCAACCTTGGACAGTTGATATCACTGGTATTTTGTCTTTGAAGGGCCGTCACAACTGGCAAAACGCCGCCGCCGCTGTCGCGGTTGTCAGCCGCCTCGGACTGACACCGGATGAAATCAGGGCAGGGCTGGCGGCCTTTGGCGGACTGGCCCATCGTATGGAACCGGTGGGAAGCCAAGGACATGTCCTGTTTGTCAATGATTCCAAGGCGACAAATGCCGAAGCGGCGGAGAAGGCTCTAACCAGTTTTGAGAATATCTACTGGATCGCCGGCGGACGGGAAAAGGCCGGCGGCATCGCCTCCCTTGAGCCTCAATTCGGACGGATCAAAAAAGCGTTTCTCATTGGAGAGGCCAGAGACAGCTTCGCCAAGACCCTGGAGGGGAAACTCGCTTACGAGATTCATGAAACGCTCGCGGAGGCAACAGCGGCGGCCGCTACCGCGGCCATGGCCGACGATAAGGAGGCTGTTGTCCTGATGTCCCCGGCGGCGGCAAGTTTCGATCAGTTTGATAGTTTCGAGCAGCGAGGCGACAGCTTTAGAAGTGCCGTGCAAGATGTGTTAGGGGAGGCAAAATGACGACATTCACCCGGCTGGATAGAAGTGTAGTGGGAAGTTGGTGGTGGACCGTCGATCGCTGGACCCTGGTTGCTGTCGCCTTGCTGGTTGCGCTTGGCGGCGTCATGGTGCTGGCGGCAAGTCCGGCCATTGCCACCCGCCTCGGGCTGGATAATTTCCATTTTGTCCGTCGCCAGTTCCTGTATCTGCCGGTGGCGGTGATGATTATCTTCTCCATTTCCCTGATGTCACCCCTCTGGGTGAGGCGGCTGGCCGTGGTTATGTTCGGTGTCTTTTCCCTGCTGACCATTGCAACCCTTCTTGTCGGGCCGGAGGTTAAAGGCGCTCATCGGTGGCTGCAGTTCGGCAGTTTCACCCTGCAGCCGACGGAGTTCCTGAAGCCCGCCTTTGCCGTTGTTGCCGCCTGGATGTTCGCAGAGCAACGGCGCAGTGATGAAATCCCCGGTAATCTGATCTCCATGGGGCTGTTTGCCTTTGTTATCATTTTACTTCTGTTACAGCCTGATGTCGGCATGACCCTGGTTATCTCCGCCGTCTGGTTCGCGCAGTTTTTCCTCGCCGGTTTGCCGATCTTCTGGGTGGTGCTGTTTGTTATTTTCGGGATCGTCAGCGCTGCGGCTGCTTACAGCCTGTTTCCTCATGTGGCCAGCCGGGTGGACCGGTTCATGGATCCCTCAGGTGGCGGCAACTATCAGATTGAGCGGGCGATGGAAGCCTTTCAGACGGGTGGCTTCTTCGGTGTGGGCCCGGGAGATGGTTCCGTGAAACGGCAATTGCCCGACGCCCATACGGATTTCATCTTTGCCGTCCTCGGAGAGGAATTCGGCGTTATCATCTGCCTGCTGGTTGTGGCTCTGTTTGCCTTCGTTGTCTTGCGCGGCTTCAGCCGTCTGATGGAAGAAAAGAATTTCTTTATTGTCCTCGCAGCCGCCGGTTTGCTGACTCAGTTTGGCCTGCAGGCCATTATTAATATTGGCGTTAATCTGCGGCTGATGCCGACCAAGGGCATGACTTTGCCTTTCATCTCTTATGGCGGCTCATCCATGTTTGCCCTGGCGGTCATGATGGGGATGCTGCTGGCGCTCAGTCGCCGCCGTGTTGGCTCCGGGGAGCTTAAATGACGACAGGCGAGAGATATATCGCCCTCGCGAGTGGTGGAACCGGCGGGCATATCTTCCCGGCGAGAGCGCTGGCGGAAGAGCTCAATATGCGTGGCTATCGAGTCGTTTTGATGACCGACGGGCGCGGTGAGAAATATGACGAGCTGTTTCCGAATGTCGATATTGTCGTGGTCAGGTCCGGCTCTCCGTCCGTTGGCGGACTGCTCGGCAAGGTCAAGGCGGTGCTCTCCATCGCGGTTGGTATTTTCCAGTCCCGGCGGGCTTTGAAGGCCCTCAAACCCTCGGTTGTTGTCGGCTTTGGTGGATATCCCTCCATGCCACCGGCGGCCGCGGCGGCAAGCCTTGGGATACCGCTCATTCTTCATGAACAGAATTCCGTCCTCGGGCGGGTGAACAAGCTGCTGGCGGGTTTTGCCAGGGCCATTGCCACATCCTTTGACAATACGGAAAGCCCGGACCAGGAAACAGTGGGCAAGATGGTGTATACGGGAAATCCGGTACGCCGGGCCATTCTGCCACTTTTCGGCAAGCCCTATAACAGTCCTGGCACGCAAGGGCCTATCAGGATTCTGATCCTGGGCGGCAGCCAGGGCGCGACGGTCCTGTCTGAAATCGTTCCCTTGGCCCTGATTGATCTGCCCCATGACCTGCGCTCCCGTCTGCATGTCACCCAGCAGTGCCGGGCGGAGGATATTGAAAAGGTGCGGACACTATATGCGGATGCCGCCATTAAGGCGGATTTGTCGGAATTCTTTGACAATGTAGATGAACTGCTGGCCACCTGCCATCTGGCCATTACCCGGTCCGGGGCGTCCACCTTATCGGAGCTAACGGTTGCGGGACGGCCGTCCCTGCTGGTGCCCTATAAACATGCCATGGATGACCATCAGAGGAAAAATGCGGAGAACGCAGTCGCCCGAGGTGCGGCGCGGCTGATCCTGCAGGATGACTTTACCGTCGCCGAAGCTTCTCGTCAGCTGGCGTTCCTGTTTCATCATCCCGATTGCCTGTCGGTGATGGCGGGTGCCGCGACAGGGCTTGGGGAAATTCACGCTGCGGAAAAACTGGCCGATGTGGTCGAGCGCTTCACCCCTAAAAAAAACAATGACACAAATAATGGAAAGGCAGCCGCATGAGGTCGCTCCCGCTGGATATGGGAATTGTTCATTTCGTCGGTATCGGCGGAATTGGCATGAGTGGCATCGCAGAGGTGATGCACAGCCTTGGCTATGAAGTGCAGGGATCTGACCTCTCGGAAAATGCCAATGTAGAGCGTCTGCGCGGTCTCGGCATCAAGGTTCATGTGGGTCATGACGCCGGTAATCTTGGCGAGGCGCGGGTTGTGGTCGTGTCGACCGCCGTTAAATCGGATAACGCGGAAGTCCGGGAGGCGCGAGCGAACCTGATCCCTGTCGTCCGTCGGGCGGAAATGCTGGCGGAACTGATGCGCCTGAAATGGGCTATTGCCGTCGGCGGCACCCATGGCAAGACGACGACCACGTCTTTGTTGGCCGGGTTGCTGGACGCGACGGGGATGGAACCGACGGTGATCAATGGCGGCATCATCAATGCGTATGGCACCAATGCCCGCCTCGGCAATGGCGACTGGATGGTGGTGGAGGCGGATGAGTCTGATGGCAGTTTCATCAAGCTGCCGGCGACCATCGCGGTCGTCACCAATATCGATCCGGAGCATCTGGACTTTTACGGGGATTTTGACGGAGTGCGGGAGGCGTTTCAGACCTTTGTCCAGAATATCCCCTTCTATGGTTTTGCCGCAGTTTGCATTGATCATCCGGAAGTTCAGGCCCTGATCGGGCGGATTTCCGATCGCCGGCTGATCTCCTACGGCATGTCACCACAGGCGGATTATCGGGCGGTGGATGTGCATTTTGACTCCGGCAAGGCCCATTTCGACGTGACGGTCAGTGATCGGGTCGATGGCGATACCCGGTTGATGAAGGGGTTCGAACTGCCGATGCCGGGGGCTCATAACATCAAAAATGCTTTGGCCGCTATAGCGGTCGCCAAGGAAATGGGATTGGATGAAGTCAAGATAAAAACCGGTCTAAGAGAGTTTAGTGGTGTAAAGAGGCGGTTCACCCGGACCGGGATTGTTGACGGAGTCAACATAATTGATGACTATGGGCATCATCCCGTCGAGATTTCAGCTGTTCTGTCCGCCGCGCGCGAGGCCTTTGACCAGAAAATCATCGCCGTCGTCCAGCCCCATCGCTATTCGCGGCTGCATGATCTGTTTGAAGATTTCTGCACCTGTTTCAATGATGCGGACACGGTCATCGTGGCCGATATCTTCGCGGCGGGGGAGGATCCCATCCCCGGAGTTGATCAGGCCAGCTATGTGGAAGGACTGCGTATTCGCGGGCACCGCAACGTTCTGAGCCTGGATAAACCGGAGAACCTGGCCCGGCTTATCAGGGAGAATACCTCGTCCGGCGATGCCGTTATCTGCCTTGGGGCGGGATCAATCACCGCCTGGGCCAACGCGCTCCCTGCGGAACTGGAAGCTCTTAAAGCAACTGCGGGGGAAGGATGAGCGACATGACCCCCTTGCAGGCAAATCTTATGGGCAGTCTCCCGAAAGTCCGCGGTCGTCTGCGCGAGAATGTCCGCCTTGATAAAGTCACCTGGTTCCGGGTCGGCGGTCCGGCAGATATCCTGTTCAAACCCGAGGACGAAGAGGATCTGGCAGGCTTTCTGAAAGACACTGATCCGAGCCTTCCCGTCGTCACCCTGGGAGTTGGTTCCAATCTGCTGGTAAGGGATGGGGGCGTGCGGGGTGTTGTCATCCGCCTTGGCCGGCATTTCGCGAAGATGTCCGCCGAGGGGGACAGGCTGATCGTCGGGGCGGGAGCACTCGATGGTAATGTGGCGCGCTTTGCCGCCGATGCCGGTTTGGAAGGCGCGGAGTTTCTGAGCGGTATTCCCGGCAGTATTGGTGGGGCGCTGCGCATGAACGCAGGCGCCTATGGCGCCGATATGTCTGAAATACTGGTTTCCGCGGTTGCCTATGATCGAAAGGGCACCCGGCATGAAATCAGCAATAAAGACATGGGCTTTTCCTACCGCCATAGCGATATCCCGAAGGACTGGATTTTCACCCAGGCGACCCTGCAGCTTTCAGACGGCGACACAAAGGAGATTCTGGGCCGGATGGCGGATATTTCCCGCAACCGCGAAGAAAGCCAGCCGATCAGAAGCCGCACCGGCGGGTCCACCTTTGCCAATCCACCCGGCAAGAAAGCATGGGAGCTGATCGACAGTATCGGTGGTCGCGGCCTGACCATCGGCGAGGCCATGGTATCCGACAAACACTGCAATTTTCTCATCAATATGGGATCGGCCACGGCGGCTGATCTGGAGGCCGTCGGTGAAGAAGTCCGTCGGCGGGTGTTTGAAACCCATGACACATTACTGAGATGGGAGATTGTCCGTCTCGGAGAGCCGGCAGGGCCGAAGAAAGGAAACACCCCATGAAACATGTCGCCGTATTGATGGGGGGCTGGTCGGCGGAGCGGGAAGTCTCCATGGACAGCGGTCTTGCCTGCAGCGAAGCGCTGAAGGCCAGCGGCTATGAAGTGACACCGATTGACGTAGGACGCAATATTGCGGAAGTCCTGACGGATCTAAAGCCTGACGCCTGCTTCAATGCCCTCCATGGCCGATATGGAGAAGACGGCTTTATTCAGGGCCTGCTGGAAATCATGGGCATTCCCTATACCCATTCCGGCGTTCTGGCCTCCGCCGTGGCCATGGATAAGCCCGTTGCCAAGCATCTGTTCATTGACGCGGGCCTGCGCTGTGCGGATGGCAAGATCTTTACCCGGCAGGAAATCCAGGCAGGGGCAACCTATCCAAAGCCCTTTGTCGTCAAGCCGCTGAATGAAGGATCGAGCGTTGGCGTCACCATCATGCTGGAAGGCGAAAACATGCCCCTCGCCGAGCTGCCCTGGACCTTCGGGGAGAGGGTGCTGATTGAATCCTATATCCCCGGACGGGAAATCCAGGTCGCCGTGATGGGGGATGAAGCCCTGGGCGCTGTGGAAATCCGTCCCCTTGGCCGCTTTTATGATTATGAAGCCAAATATACATCGGGAAAAGCGGAGCATCTGATGCCGGCACCTCTCTCTAAAGAAGACTATGCCGCCGTTCTCGAAATGGCGCTGACCGCTCACAGAGTACTGGGCTGCCGCGGCGTGTCCCGCAGCGACTTCCGCTTCGATGATACGGGAGAGGGGCCCGGAAAATTCTACATACTTGAAACCAACACCCAGCCGGGGATGACGTCCTTGAGTCTGGTGCCGGAAATTGCCGCCCATTGCGGCATCGGATTTGAAGACCTTGTTCGTTGGATTGTGGAGGATGCCTCATGCGACCGCTGACAGTAGATAAGAATGATCGCCTTCGCGGATCAAAATCAAAGTCTCGGAAACAACGCAAATTACCTTTTTTTGGAAAGGGCCGTGCGCAGCCGAAGGCAAAACCGCCCGCCGGCGCCAAGTCGGAGCCACGGTTCGGGGGCCTGTCCAGCCTTCCAAGTCTGCCGGAAGTTTCCTTGCAGTTCACCAATATGCTTGGCTTTAAGCCGCAAAAGAAAAAGAAGACGCAAAAATCTTCGGCACGGCGCAAGCCGGCTCCGAGCTGGCGCAAGCCGGCCCTGATCTGCAGCTCCGTGATACTGGGGGCGATTGCCATTGCCGGGATCACCAATTTCCTCTCCCAGCAGCAGATTTCCGAACAGCTGTCGGGCTGGATCGATGATCAGCAGCAGCAACTCGCCAGTGCTTTCGGACTGACGGTCCAGAATATCAGCGTTGTCGGCCGTAATCGGACCGATCCAAAAAACATATTACGGGCCCTGGATGTGCAGCGGGGGGATAGCATCCTTTCGGTTGATCCGGCGGAAGCCCGGGAACGCCTGGAAACTTTGGGATGGATCCAGACGGCGTCGATCATGCGGCGCTATCCGGATGAGCTGTTCATTACCATCCAGGAACGGCGGCCTTTCGCCCGCTGGCAGATCGAGGGCCAGACTGGTGTCATTGACCGAAGCGGCGCACTGGTGGCGAAAAAGGCGGATTCGGAATTTAACCATCTTCCAAAAGTTGTTGGCGAGGGAGCCAATATCCATGCAGCCGAGCTGTTTGATATGCTGGCGCAGACACCGACCCTGTTCACCCGGGTCAAAAATGCCATCCGCATTCGCGATCGCCGCTGGAATCTCGAATTCGATAACAAAGTGACAGTGCTGCTGCCGGAAGATGGCGCCATGCAAGCCTGGATGAAGCTGCACACCATGCAGCAGGAAAAGAAGATACTCAATAATGACCTGGTGGCGATTGATCTTCGCTCCGGCGATCGGATGTTTGTCCGTCTCAAGCCGGAAGCGGCTGCATTGCGCCGGGCGGATGGAAAAAAGACTTAAACAGACGACACGGCCTTGGACGTGAGGAAGATGGGGAAAAGTAAAAGGCGATGGCAGTAGGACGAAATGGACCCTTGGCGGCCCTTGATGTCGGGTCAACGAAGGTCTGCTGTTTTGTGGCAGTGGAAGACGCGGGCCGGCTGCGGGTGACCGGTATTGGCCATCAGGTATCTCGAGGATTGCGTGCGGGCGGCATTACCAACATGGAAATGGCGGAGGAAGCCATCCGCTCAGCCGTTGACGCGGCAGAACGCATGGCCGGGGAAACCATTCGCGAAGTCACTCTTGGCGTCTCCGCCGGAAAACCCGTGTCACAGACGGTCGATGTCGAAATGTCCATCGGGGGTCAGGAAATTGGCGAAAAGGATCTGCAACGAACCTTGAAAGAAGCGCAGGCCAGCTATCAGCCTGAAGGCCGCACGGTCATTCATGCACTTCCCGTCGGGTACACAGTGGACGGCAATCGCGGCATTCGCGACCCCCGCGGCATGTATGGAGAAAATCTGGGGATCAGCATGCATATGGTGTCCCTTCAGAACAGCCATATGCGTAACATCGCCAATTGCGTGGAAAGATGCCATCTCGGGGTCTCCAACATTGTGTCCGCGCCATATGCCTCCGGCCTCGCCTGTCTTGTCGAAGATGAGATGGACCTTGGGGTGACGGTTATTGATATGGGGGGCGGATCAACGTCTTTCGCCGTCTTTTATGACGGAGAGATGGTCTTTAATGAAGTGGTGCCGGTCGGCGGTGGCCATGTCAGCAATGATATTGCCCGAGGCCTATCAACCACATTGGCCAATGCGGAGCGCATGAAAACCCTTTATGGAAACGCTCTTGCCAGCCAGGCGGATGAAAAGGAAATCATCGACGTTCCCCTGATTGGCGAAAGCGAACAGGAGGTGGCCAACCATGTGCCGCGATCCATGCTGGTCGGCATTATCAAACCCCGGGTCGAGGAGATCCTCGAGCTGGTAAATGACCGGCTTGTCGCGTCCGGATTCAATAAAGTGGCAGGCCGCCGGGCGGTCCTTTGTGGCGGCGCGGCGCAGTTGGCCGGCGTTCAGGAACTTGCCGCTCGGATTCTTGATAAGCAAGTTCGGATGGGTAAACCTATCCGTGTTAAAGGTCTGGCCGATGCTACGGACGGTCCGGCCTTCACCAATGTTGCCGGATTGCTGTCTTATGCTGTCCGGGAACGGTTTGACGACGGGATCAAGATTTCCGTCGAGGAAAAGCGGCCAAAAACCAGCCTGTTTAAGGTCGGAAACTGGTTCAGAGAGAATTTTTGAGTAAAAAAGTAAACAAAAAACGTCAATATGTAAGAAGTAGGGTTTCATTAACCACAATATTTGGTATTAATTAACTGTAACACGCGTAACTAAGGAGGATAGTGCTGTGAGTATCAATTTGTCAGTGCCGGATCAAACAGAACTGAAGCCGAAAATACTGGTCTTAGGTGTTGGAGGAGCCGGAGGTAACGCGGTTAACAACATGATTACATCGGAGTTGCAAGGCGTGGAATTCGTCGTAGCCAACACCGACGCACAGGCCCTCAAACAGAATTTGGCCGACCGCCGTATTCAACTGGGAGCTGAGCTCACGGAAGGTCTCGGTGCAGGCTCAAAGCCGCATATCGGGGCCGAGGCTGCGGAAGAAGCCATCGAGGAAATCACCTCACATCTTACTGGTGTACATATGTGCTTCATCACGGCCGGAATGGGCGGTGGTACCGGCACCGGGGCCGCTCCGGTTGTCGCCAGAGCAGCTAAAGAAAGAGGTATCCTCACAGTTGGCGTGGTGACCCGTCCGTTCCAGTTTGAAGGCAATCACCGCATGCGCATTGCTGAGGCGGGAATCGAAGAACTGCAGCGCTATGTTGATACTCTGATCATTATCCCGAACCAGAATCTGTTCCGTATCGCAAATGAGAAAACCACCTTCGCCGATGCCTTTAACATGGCTGACGAAGTTCTGCATTCCGGTGTTCGTGGCGTGACCGATCTGATGGTGATGCCCGGGCTGATCAATCTCGATTTTGCCGATGTGAATACGGTGATGAACGAGATGGGCAAAGCAATGATGGGTACCGGCGAGGCCACTGGTGACAATCGTGCCATTGATGCGGCGGAAGCTGCCATTTCCAATCCGTTGCTGGATGATGTCTCCATGAAGGGCGCGCGCGGGGTGCTGATCAATATCACCGGCGGCATGGATCTCACCTTGTATGAGCTGGATGAAGCCGCTAACCGGATCAGAAGCGAAGTCGATCCGGAAGCCAATATCATCGTCGGCTCCACGTTCGACAGTGAGATGGAAGGCACGATGCGGGTCTCCGTTGTGGCGACCGGCATTGATGCACTTGAAGTGCAGAAGGCCAATTCCCCGAATGTGACCTCTCTGCTTAAAGTGAAAGGTGAAACAACAAAACCGGCGGCAGCTGCATCCTCGGATATGGGCGCCCCGGTCTTGCCGACCGCCGCCTCCATCAATGCCTCCGGATTTGGCGCAAGCCTCCCGGGTGGAAATATTTCCGGTCAGCCTGTCGCCCAGGCGGGCGAGGGGGCAGACGCTTCGGCGAATATGGAAATGGGTTCTTCCGAAGCGCTTGATGCCACCTCGGCCAGTGGTAATCTGGCCTTGGAAACAGAGCCGGATCTCCTCTCCGAAATGGAAATGGAGATGGAAGAGAGCGAGATATTGCCGCCCGAAGCGGAAGGCAAGGACGCCCCGTTTAAGGCACCGGAAGCCGTTAGAGTTGAGAAACGGGCGGAAACTCTCGTCAATCCGGATGCCCATCATTCAACAGAAGATCTGGTTGAGCCCGGTAAGAAGCGGCGCGGCCCGAGCCTGTTCGAGCGGATGACCGGCGTTGGCCGCAAGATCAAGGTCGGCTCACCGGAAACATCTGAGGCGCCCCCTGTTCGTCGGGAACCGACGGCAGCGCCTAAAGCGCCGGCGCCCGCGCCGACGGCGCCTGAACCAAAGCAGGAAGCGCTTTCCTCTGTCAAAATCAGTGAGAAGCAGGAAGATGAAGATCTGCTGGATATTCCGGCTTTCCTGAGGCGCCAAGCCAACTAAAGCGCATCTGGCTAAATGTCTGAGAGGCTCCCTTGATTGTTGTGACCAAGGGAGCTTTTCTATTTTCGCTCCAGCCGGTCACCCTGCTTCCTTTCAAGCCGAAATAATTGGTAACAAAGTGTGATTTGTATGTACGACCTGGTGTCAGTACATTCACGCTAGAAAAATTGTATGGTTAAAAGAGTTAGCGTCAAAATGGTAGTTTACCAGAAAACACTTCGAAACAGCATCAGCTGCACCGGCGTCGGTCTGCATGGTGGATATTCAATTAACATGAAATTGAATCCGGCCCCCGTCAATACGGGCATCATGTTTGTGCGCAAGGATGTGGACGAAGACGTGTCGGAAATCCCGGCCCGGTTTGATAGCGTGTCGGACCTGATCATGTGCACGACCATTGAAAATGACGCAGGCGTTAAAGTTGCGACGGTTGAGCATTTAATGGCGGCCTTGTCAGGCTGCGGTGTTGATAATGTGATTGTCGAACTGGACGGTCCGGAAGTTCCGGTTATGGACGGCTCCTCTGCCCCGTTCGTGTTTTTGATCGAATGTGCAGATGTGGTCGATCAGGAAGAGCCGCGCAGATATATCAAGATCCTCAAGGAAATTGAGGTGACCGAGGGGAACGCGAAGGCTGTTCTTGCTCCTTCTGACAATATCTCCGTCTCCTTCGAAATTGATTTTGATAATCCCCGGATCGGCAAACAGAACTGTAGTTTCAGCTTGCGCAACGGCACCTTCAAGAACGAGCTTTGCCGCGCCCGCACTTTCGGCTTTTTGAGCGAGTTTGAAAAGTTAAAGGAGATGGGTCTTGCGAAAGGCGGTTCTCTTGATAACGCAATTGTGTTGAGCGGCCCGGATATCCTCAATGAAGAGGGGCTGCGCTATGACGATGAGTTTGTCCGTCATAAGGCTTTGGATGCGGTTGGCGATCTGTATTTGGCCGGCGCCCCGATCATCGGACAGTTTTATGGCTTCCGTTCCGGACATGCCTTGAATAACAAACTGTTACACACTTTGCTCGCAGACAAAGATGCCTGGTGTTATACAACCGAAGCGCCCATTCGCATCGGTAATGTCGGTGGTGCGTATTGGCCGTCACAGCAGGCAGCAGCACCCGCGACGGCTTAATTTAAGAGAATACGAATTGGCGGATTAAATCTGATCTGCCTATAAAAAAGGCACATAACCAGGTTATGTGCCTTTTCTCATGGATGTCAGGCAGATTTACGCCGTCGGTCTTTTCCGGCAAGGCTTTTGATCAGGCCGCTGACAGCAGACTTGACTGCGGCTTCTTCAATCTCACCATAGTTCCGAACCAGCTCAATCGTTGAGCGGTTTTTGCCGCCATGTTCCAGCGGAGTCGTCGCCGCCAGAGGCTCAAGATGCTCAAAGAAATAAGCCACGTCAACTTCCAGACGTTTGGCAATTTCGTATAAACGTCCAGCACTTACGCGATTTGCGCCTGTTTCGTATTTCTGAACCTGCTGATATGAAATGTTCAATGCTTGAGCGAGATGTTCTTGCGTCAGACCCATCATTGTTCGCCGCTCACGAATTCGCTCGCCGACATGATTGTCGACCTTCTTTGCGAGTTTACCCATCTTTGTCGGTACCTTTCTAAACTATCCTTTCGGAATAATTAGTATTTTATTTTGAGTAAATAATATTACTCAAAGAGCTCAGCGGCGTTTTAGAAATTGCAGTTGCCTGCCAGTTGGAGAAAATAAAACGTTTGCCTTACCCTTATAGGTAACATAGCATGTAAAATTATAAAAAGAAAACACCTAAATTGAACGCTTTAGCAATAAAAGTTATTTATTAGCCAGCCCATAAATATTATTAAACTTAAAGTGTGATGGCGCATCGGGATGCATTCTGAAGTCACGGAAAATATATCCAACCATAACTTCCCAAGGCCCTGCAGATTGGATAAAATGGGCGAGATTTCTTTTTTCTGGTAAGAGGCCAATAGAAAATCGTGCCCTTTAAATACTCAGGTTATCTGAAACAGCTGACCCTTGTGGTGGCTGCCATGCTGGCGTTGGTGGCGTGTAGTTCGGATGAGGCTCCTCAATATGTCGAGCGGCCGGTTCAGGATCTCTATAATCAGGCGCTCGCTGACCTGAATAACGAGGACTATATCCTGGCCGCGCGGGGCTTCGACGAAGTGGAACGGCAGCATCCATATTCTGTCTGGTCGACCAAAGCCCAGTTGATGTCTGCCTTTGCCTATTATCAAAGTAATGAATATGACCAGGCCATCCTCGCCGCGGAGCGTTTCATCGAGTTGCATCCGGGGAATAAGGATATTGCCTATGCCTATTACCTGGTCGCGATTTCTTATTATGAGCAGATAACCGGCGTTGAACGGGACCAGAAGGTAACGCGACAGGCCCTGGGGGCACTCCAGAATCTGGTGCGCCGCTTTCCGAATACGGAATACGCCCGTGACGCCCGCCTCAAAATCGACCTGACACGGGATCATCTGGCAGGCAAGGAAATGGCAATTGGCCGTTACTATCAAACCCAGCAGTTTCTTATCGGGGCGATCAACCGATACCGATTAGTCGTTGAGCAATATCAAACGACAACCCATGTTCCAGAGGCTCTGCACCGCCTGACCGAAGCCTATCTTGCCCTCGGCATTACCCAGGAGGCGCAGACGGCCGCGGCTGTCCTGGGGTATAATTTCCCCGGAAGCGAATGGTATCAGGATTCCTATGCCTTGCTTGATGCCAATTATCTGAAGCCGGAGGCGGATGAGGATTCCTGGATCGTCAAAGCCTGGAAAAGCGTGTTCTAGGCCAGAACGCCGGATGCTTGAACGTCTTTCAATTCGAAATGTTGTCCTGATCGATAGGCTTGACCTCTCCTTTGAGAAAGGGCTTTGCGTGCTGACAGGAGAAACCGGTGCCGGTAAATCGATCCTTCTCGATAGTCTTGCCCTCGCCCTGGGGGCCCGGGTCGATACAGGATTGCTTAGATCCGGCGAAGAAACCGGTTCAGTGACCGCAGAATTCAACGTTCCCGACGATCATCCGGTATTTCAATATCTGGAAGAGCTCGAGCTTGAAAAAGGGGAGCCCCTGATCCTCCGGCGTGGTATTCGGGCCGACGGTAAAAGCCGGGCGAGTATAAATGATCAGTCTGTCAGCGCAGCCTTGCTCCGCAATGTTGGAGAAGCGCTCGTTGAGATCCATGGTCAGAATGCGGAACGCGGGCTGTTAGATGCCAAAAGCCATCGACGGCTCCTGGATCAGTATGGCCGGCTTGAACAGAAAACCGCAGAGGTGGGTCAGTATTTCAGTCGAATGCAGGATACCCAGGAACGCCTGACCGCCGCAATTGAGGAAATTGAAAAAGCCAGGGTGGATGAAGAATATCTCATCCATGTTGTTGAAGAATTGCGGGAACTGGCGCCGGAACCCGGAGAGGAAGAGTCTCTTTCCGCTCAGCGCTCCTCTCTGATGCATGCGGAGAAAATAGCCGAAGCGTTAAGGGATGCTACCAAGGCTTTAACTGATAATGGCGGTGTCGATGGTAAAATACGAACTGCGACACGGGCCGTTGAAAGGGTTCTGGACAAAGCCTCCGGCAAGCTTGATCCTGTATTGGATGGATTGGAGCGGGCCGCCATTGAGTTAGCCGAAGCCGAGAATATCATCAATTCCGTTAGCCAGGACCTGGATATGGATCCGAGTGGGCTTGAGAGGGTAGAGGAACGTCTATTTTCATTAAGAGCGGCGGCCCGGAAGCATAAATGCGAGGTGGATGGCTTGCCAACCCTCCTACAGCAGTATGAGGATAAGCTGAAGGCAGTGGAGGATGGCGAAACCCGTCTAAAACAGCTCAGATTGGAGGCGGATAAAGCGCGGGAAAACTTCATATCGGCCTCCTCTGACTTGTCTGAAAAACGTCAGCGATCAGCGACTAAAATGGATAAGTCCGTTCTGAAAGAGCTCGACCCCCTCAAACTGGGAGCAGCGCGTTTTCAGAGCTGCATCACCCAGCTGGCGGAACCGAACTGGGGACCGGAGGGAACGGACAAGGTGGAATTTCTGATTGCCACCAATCCCGGCAGCAATGCGGGTCCACTTCTGAAAATTGCCTCGGGCGGGGAGCTCTCCCGCTTTATGCTGGCCCTCAAGGTTGTGCTGGCCCAATCCGGATCAGCCCCCACTCTGATTTTTGATGAGGTGGATCGCGGCGTTGGCGGGGCGACGGCAGATGCAGTCGGAGAGCGCCTTTTAAGATTGGCTCAGGATTTACAGGTTCTTGTTGTCACACATTCCCCACAGGTTGCGGCGTCTGGGCAGGCGCACTGGAACATCCGAAAGCTCGACGACGGCAAATCCACGACAACGAATGTTGAACGATTGAGTGCTGAGGACAGAACCGAGGAAATTGCCCGGATGCTGTCAGGGGCGAATATAACCCAAGAGGCCAGGGCCGCGGCCTTGAGCCTGATTCAGGGATAGCGGTATGCAGGATATAAATTCTCTTTCTCTGGAGGAGGCCAAATCAGCCCATCATCAGTTGGCTGAGGAATTGCGGGCGCATGATGAGCGCTATTATCTGAATGATGATCCGGCGATCTCGGATGCGGAATATGACCAGCTTCGTCGTCAGATACTTCAGATCGAGGAGATGTTCCCTGAGCTGGTGCACGCAGACAGCCCAACTCAAACCGTCGGGGTGGCCCCGGCAAAAGGGTTTGGGAAAGTGCGCCACTCAATTGCCATGCTTTCTTTGGATAATGCTTTCAACAGTGCCGAACTTCAGGAGTTCGAAAAAAAAGTTCGGCGGTTTTTAGGGCTTGGCGGTGAGGAGGAGGTCGCCTTTTTTGCGGAGCCTAAAATTGATGGCCTGTCCGCAAGCCTTCGCTACGAAAAGGGTATTTTCGTCCAAGGAGCGACCAGAGGGGACGGTCAAGTGGGGGAAGATATTACGGAAAATCTGAAAGGGGTTGTCGACCTTCCACATGTTTTGGACACGGCAGATGGTCCCGTTCCAGACGTCTTTGAGGTGCGGGGTGAGGTTTATATGTCGGATCATGACTTCCTTGCATTGAATAAAGCGCAAGCCGAGATCGGGGCAAAGACCTTTGCCAATCCCAGAAACGCGGCTGCGGGTAGCCTGCGCCAACTCGATTCCTCAATTACAGCCTCCAGAAAGCTGAGATTTTTTGCCTACGCCTGGGGCGAAGTGTCGTCAGTTCCCGGAAATACGCAATCAGAGGTGCTCAAGCAGTTCAAAAACTGGGGTTTTTCCGTCAATGATCTGTCCAGAGTGTGCTCGACAATGGCTGAGGCCATTGATGCATACAAGGAAATTGAAGAGCTCAGGGCAAGCCTCGATTATGATATCGACGGCGTAGTGTTCAAGGTCAACCGCCTGGATTGGCAGCAGAGGCTGGGGTTCGTCAGCCGCAGCCCGAGATGGGCCATCGCCCATAAGTTTCCCGCTGAAAAGGCGACTACCATCATTCAGGATATCGAAATACAGGTCGGTCGGACCGGGGCATTGACACCTGTAGCCCGCCTTCATCCTGTGACCGTTGGCGGCGTCGTTGTGTCGAATGCCACTCTTCACAATGAAGAGGAAATCGGGCGTAAAGATATTCGTATCGGGGATACGGTTCGTATCCAGCGGGCGGGAGATGTAATCCCCCAGGTGATTGAAGTGGTTCTGGACAAACGGCCAGAGTCTTCGGCTCCGTTTGATTTCCCAAAAGTCTGTCCGGTTTGCGGGAGCCATGCTGTTAAAGAGCTAAATGCGGCAACTGGAAAGGAAGATGTGGTCCGGCGATGTACAGGCGGATTGATCTGCCGCGCCCAGGCCGTGGAACGCCTGAAGCATTTCGTCTCGCGAAATGCTCTCGATATTGACGGCCTCGGTACAAAACAGATTGAGGCCTTTTACGAGGACGGTCTGGTGACGGCACCCGCTGATATATTTACCCTGGAGACGCGCGATTCAGCGCCAGGAAATCTCACCCGGCTTAAAAACCGGGAAGGTTTTGGCGATAAAGCTGTCAGCAATCTGTTTCAGGCTATTGATGACCGGCGGAATATTGATTTGGACCGGTTTATCTATGCCCTCGGGATCCGCCATATCGGGCAAGGGAATGCCCGCCTTCTTGCCCGTAACTATTTGACATTTGATGCCCTGCGAGAGGCAATGACAAAAACCGGTGAGGATGCCGAAAAGGCCTATCTGGAGCTGTTAGATATTGACGGCATCGGAGCGGCGGTTGCCGACGCTGTTCGAGAGTTTTTCAACGAAGAAAAAAATTTGGAGATGCTCGACGATCTTCTTGAAGAGGTTTCGATCCTGGAATTTGAAACTCCGCAGAATGACAGTCCCATTGCCGGAAAAACTGTTGTATTTACAGGGTCATTGGAACTGATGACCCGTGCGGAAATGAAGGCGAAAGCTGAGGGAATGGGGGCGAAGGTTAGCGGATCCATTTCTGCCAAGACTGATTATCTCGTTGCCGGAGCAAAAGCAGGTTCAAAGCTTAAAAGGGCAGATGAACTTGGTGTCCGGGTCTTGAGTGAGCAGGAATGGATCGATCTAATGGGCAGTTGACCTATGTGCCAACCGCTCTGGTCGCCTCTTTCAGCCAGGCTTTCTCCTCACCGCCCAATTGCGGTGAAATCTTTTCCCAGACCTCTGAATGATAGCTGTTGAGCCAGGCTCTCTCGGTCTCATCCAATATACTGAGATCAATCAACGAAAGATCAATGGGGGCGAATGTCAGGGTTTCGAAGCCATAAACTGTTCGCTCGGCGCTCCTAAGATCGTCAATCTTACGAACCGTGACAAGATTCTCAATCCGGATACCATAGGCGTCTGTCTTGTAATAACCCGGCTCGTTGGACAAGATCATGCCGGGTACAAGGGCGACGTTGCTTGGTGCTTTCGAAATTCGTTGTGGGCCTTCGTGGACACTCAGGTAACTGCCTACCCCATGTCCGGTCCCATGATCATAATCCAAACCCGCTGACCAGAGAGGCGCTCTGGCCAAGGTGTCCAGCTGAGTGCCAGTGGTGCCTTTCGGAAAGATGGCCCTGGCCAGGGCAATATGTCCCTTCAGGACCAGGGTGAAACGGTGTCGCATTTCCTCGGACGGGGTGCCAATGGCCACCGTACGGGTGATGTCCGTCGTGCCATCCAGGTATTGAGCGCCACTATCGACGAGATAAAGGGAGCCCGTCGCCAGCGTGCGATTAGAGGACTTGGTGGCGCGATAATGAACAATTGCGCCATTTGGACCAGCACCTGAAATTGTCGGGAAACTGAGATCCTTGAAATTCTCACCGCTTTCCCGAAATTGGCGCAGCTGGCTTTCAGCTGCCATTTCGTCGATGGTCCCCTCCTGAGCGTTTTCAGATAGCCAATGAAGGAATTTGGACACTGCTGCACCATCGCGAATATGTGCGTTGCGTGTCCCTTCAATCTCAACCTCATTTTTAGTGGCCTTAGGCAGCAAGCAGGGATCTTCCCCAAGCTGTATTTTTGATCCAGCGGTTTCGAGGCGATTCAGGATCCATTGGCTTGTTACCGATGGATCAACAAGAACAGATTGTCCGGCAAGCTTATCCAACTCTGTACCGAGAGCCTCTCTTTCATGCAGCCGGACCGCATTGCCCAGATGCTCTTTCAGCTCCTGTGAGATTTTTCGCTGATCGATGAACAGGTCAACCGTTGCATCCTGATGGAGAAGGGCAAACCCTAAGGCAAATGGCGTACAGGGAAGGTCGGCCCCCCGAATATTTAGCAGCCAGGCAATGACGTCGGGCAAGCTGTGGACTGAGGCAGCGATTTTGCGCTCCGCCAAGCTGACGGCGATCCGTGTCCTCTTGGCAGAGGAGGACTCACCTGAAAAAACCTGTTCGTGCGCCGAAACCATTCCAAGTGGGGGCGGAGGCCTGTCGATCCAGACATCGTCGATCAGATTTTTCTCAACGGATTGCAGGATCAGACCTGCTTCCATCGAGAGTTCTTTCAGCATATCGACATTGCTTTTAGTATGCAGCCAGGGATCGATCGCCAGGACTTCTCCGGCGGCCATATTCTCGCTGATCCATTCTTTCAATGGCGCATCACTGACATGACGTGGCTCAAACAAGGAGGTGTCCACTTCAGTTCGAACCTGCAAAGTATATCTGCCGTCAACGAAAATAGCGGCGCGATCCCTGAGGACGGCGGCGACGCCTGCGGATCCCGTGAATCCCGTCAGCCATTTCAGACGCTCCGAACAGGCCGGTGCGGCTTCCCCATGAAATTCATCATTGAGCGGGACGATAAATCCGTCGACCTGAAGCTCGGCCATTTTTTGTCGCAAGCGTTGAAGCCGATCCGCAGATTGCGCCGGGTCCAGTACATTTTCCTGTATCTTAGTTCTCAGGGAGTCTCGCAGTTGCCTGGCATTTGCCAGTTGATCCGGTTTCAACCCTGGTAGCAGGTTTAAAAGTGTTTGGTCCTCATCTGGCCTCGACGGCATAGCGGCAGCGCCGCCGATCAAATCAAGGGTCGCTGACGTCGGAGCGGCCGGAGCAATTTCCCTAAGCTTGCTTTCAAGATCATCAGTGTCATGCAGGTCAGATAAAGCCACTTTATTACCTCAATTTACGGGATGGGTTACTCCAGGAATATGGCGTTTTTTGTTACCATTTGCAATCGGAGCTATGCATTTTATGCAATGCTCCGTTTCCGACTTAGCAGGCAAAATCGCCTCCTAAGTCATTGTTTTTTAATGAATGCAGTGCAATATAATAAGCACAACGAACACATGAAGTGGAAGAAGATATGTTTGAACGAAACGAAAAATATGGTCATGCATTGCATTTACAGTATGGGGCGCAGACAACCCATGACTCCGGTGCAGGAGCTCCAAACCAGCATTTCGGAGTAGTGTCAATTATCAAAGATATGTTCACTCGCAATCATAACAGGGATCTTCTGGATTCTGTTGAAGTCGAAGTAGCAGACAGCCGTTCTTTGAAGGCAACAGCCTCTGGCCAAACCACGGCGGATTTCGCCGTAAATGAAAATAACGCCGACGCACCGCGCGGCAAAATGATGAATTAATCGGTCCTTTTAGGGCACGTAATTGCTTCTGAAGGAGAAGTGTTATGATGAGTTACAACAAAAAAGACATTGAGGCCTTAGCGTTGCTGAGACCCGTTGAGTCCAACAACAACCACATTGATGTTGATCGCCATGTCTATGAAGCCCATGTATTGAGAAGCGAATATATTTCAGGACAGATTTCCAATCTGTTCGCATCTATCGCGAATAAGTACAAAACTTATAGACGCAATCAGCTTGCGAAACAGAGCCTGTACGCGATGACAGATCGTGAATTGGCGGATCTTGGTATTTCACGGGCAGAAATCGATTATGTTGTCGACGGAAAAACACAGCCTGAAGCATCAGAGCAGGGTTCTTTCCTCGCCAAGCTGTTCAGGTCGATCAGCGCCAAAATTGCAGCTGCACAAAAAGCCCGCGCCGGATATGCACAACTGATGGCAATGGACGCCCGCCAGCTTGCGGATATCGGTCTCACAAGAGGTGATATTGAAGCGGCTGTAAATGACGGCCTGCCGAAAAAAGCCAACGACAACCTGTCCGCCGCCAATAATAACGGTGCGGAGCGTCACGCGATTTAGTATTATTTAGAAGGCTCGATAACGGGCCTTCTTTGAAGGCTACTGATTCCCCATGCCAACAAATGGTGTGGGGAATTTTTTACATTGTCCAAATCTATTTATATCTACGTTCCGGCCTAAGCCGTAAAAACTGATTTAAGTCAAATGGCTTGTCGTATACTGATGGATAAACAACGGCTTGGGAATTGTCGTTAAAATACTTCACGATAATGTGAAAAGTCCTATTTTTTGTCCTTTAACTTGCTTCATTCCCTCTTAAGCTGTTAGGCTTTCGGCGCTTGCTGTCTGATTTTAAAGTAAGCAAAATTTAATGTCGTTAGTATATTTTTCGAACTGACACCGGCTAGTAACAGTCTGAGTAGTTTGACGAAGGTAATTTGGAAAAAATCATGAGTCATAATACCAAATGTCATCTGTTGGAAACCGCTATGGAACAAAAATATGAAGCTCGAACAACTTTCTCGAAAAAAGTTGCGCGTGCCATTTCCAACCGTGTCGAAAGGATCATTCAGGCAGAAGAAGCGAGGGCGCTTCTTGCGGATTTCTCAAAGTCCAGCCTTTGGATTAATCATCAGGAAGATGAAATTGGGCAGATTTCTGTTTCTGAGTTGCCCCGGCATTCCAAACCCCTGTTTTCCCCCGAAATCGCCGCTGAGCTCAGGTCTAAGCTAACCAAATAGCCTGTATTAGTTACTTTCTCCGCGCCCAATCATGGCTAAACTATGGCTAGCCTGGTCATAAAGCCCTGCTTGAACGCCAGTTTAGGCTATTTTGTGACTTTATTTGAAAAGAAAAATATAAGTATTTCAACCCTATAAACCTATTATAGCGGTTAATTTTGACCGACGGGGTGATTTCCCCTTTCCCGCCACAATTGATGAATACCTGCCTTTACAAGAAAGACGATTGGAAACCGTGATCCAATTAAAGCCCGTTAGAAAAGGCGGGATCAGGATCCCGGTAAAAGGGAGAGATAAGATGATGACCTATTATATGACAGAAACGACAGCCGGTACGGTTACGGAAATGGAACAGAAATACGGCTCAGCACATGGTGCAAATACCGGTAACAGCGAATCCCGGAAGGGCTTTTTTCGCACCTTTGGCACTCATTTATCTTCAAAATTTGCTGACTACAGGAAGCGTCAGCAAGCAAAGCGTGAGCTCTACGGAATGAGTGGTCGGGAACTTGCTGAATTGGGTGTTTCCCGGATGCAGATAGAGACTGTAGTCGATGGCCCCGCAAAGCCATCCCTTATTAAAAGAGGCTATAGCGCCTGCAAGGAATTCGTATCACGGCGGATGAAGGAGCGCGCTGGCTATGTTCATCTCATGGAAATGGATAATCGTCAGCTGGAAGATCTGGGATTGACCAGAAACTTTGTTGAGAGAGCTGTTAATGATCAGTTGCCATCAGCTCATAACGATAACAATCCGACATCTATTTCTAATAACGGTCACCGCACCGCGGTTTGATCGTTCGCGGTCGGCGGCCTTACATTCCCCCCATAATGAGAGGCGCCGACCGCAGAATTTTCTAAAGCCTTCTGGACTTATCGACGAAGAACCAGAACGCTCCATTCCCCGATACGATATCTCCGCTCCAGATACAGACCTTGTTGTCTGTAGCTATTTCTGACCATAATTTCCTGCCGGATTAAAAGGCCTGACAGAACGAGCCGGCCATTTTGGCCAAGAGCCCTTGAAATGGAAGGGGCCAGCTTGACCAGGGGCCAGGCAAGAATATTGGCGACGATCAGATCGTAAGGTGCGGCCTGTTGTAAGAATCTGCTATTCAGTCCCGTGGCGTGAACGGCCGAAATAAGTGGGGCCAGCCGGTTCTGACGGGCATTCTCGCGGGTGACGATGACCGCATCGAGATCGATATCGCTCGCCAATACAGGTTTGCTCCAGGATTTTGCGATGGCAAGGGCAAGAACACCGGCACCGCATCCCAGATCAAGGGCATTTCCAAATTCAAACCGTTTGCGGAGGTCATCCAGGGCCAGCAGGCATCCGAATGTGGTCTCATGCAGGCCAGTTCCAAAAGCCCGGCCCGCGTCGATGGTCAAATCATGGCGTGATATGGTCGGATGCTTTGGGTCATGGGAGCCATGGATGTAAAAACGGCCCGCATCCACTGGCGGGAGCTGCGACTGGCTTTCCGCGACCCAGTCTCTTTGGACAAGGGGCGCCAGGTCATAGTTGAGGTCTTTCGGCAATTGAGCCAGCAGAGCGGGGTCAGGTTTCCCATTGAACAATACTTCCAGGCGCCAAAGAGATCCATCCGGCACAGCTTCTGTAGTCGAAACCGTCAGTGCGTTATCTTCCAAAATCTCTTCAATGGCCGGGGTTTGGGAAAATGGGAGGGTGGAAGCGAACTGCCAGAGTTCCGGTTCAGCTTGGTTGGACAAAATTTTCCATCACTTTCTTGGTACCGGCTTTTTCGAAAGCGATTTCCAGTTTTGGACCATCTTTTCTGAGGATCCTGCCATAGCCGAACTTCTGATGAAATACTCGGCTACCAATGGCCATGCCCCCGTCGTCCGCATTTTGCGAGACCGGTTTGGTACTGTTGTCGACGAGGCTTTCATTTGCCCGGGACCGCTTGGCAAGAATTTCCGCCAAATGATTGTTATCCGCCATCCGCCAGCTTGAAGTTGAGCTTTCTTCCTGGCGCCGGGTTGTTGCATAAAGCCCCTGACCCGATTGATCTTCAATATGAGAGACAGGCAGTTCATCAACAAATCTGCTGGGCAGGGAAGATTGCCATTGGCCATGGATACGGCGGTTACTGGCATGGCTGATGAAGCACTTTTCTTTGGCCCGGGTGATGCCGACATAGGCAAGACGCCGTTCTTCCTCAAGCGCTTTAAGGCCATTTTCGTCAAGGGCCCGCTGATGGGGGAAAAGACCCTCTTCCCAGCCGGGCAGGAATATCACGTCATATTCAAGACCCTTCGCCGAATGCAGGGTCATCAGGCTGACCATCTCATCTGTATTATTGGCGTTGTTCTCCATGACTAGGGACACATGCTCCAGGAATTGTCCAAGGCTGTCATATTCCGAGAGGGCGGGGACAAGCTCTTTGAGATTTTCCCGTTTGCCTTCCGCTTCAACAGATTTGTCCTGTCGCCACATGTCCATATAACCGCTTTCATCGAGAACGGCTTCAACAAGATCGCTTGGCGGAATGAGATCCTTTTGAGCCCTCCAGTCAGCGAAATTTTCCATCAGGTCCCGCAAGGCAGCGAGGGGTTTTCCTTTGAAGAGCCCATCTTCAACCGCAGCTTCGGCGGCGCGGGATAAGGACAGATTTCGGGCACGGCCGATATCGCGGAGCTTATCAAGAGCTTTTGCGCCTAGGCCCCGTTTCGGCAGATTATAGATACGCTCAAAGGCAAGATCGTCGTCGGCCTGATTGATCACCCTTAAATAGGCCAGTACATCCCGGATTTCTCGGCGCTCATAGAATCTCAGGCCGCCGATAACCCGATACTTGATGCCCATGCTGAGAAAGCATTCTTCAAAATCACGGGTCTGGAAACTGGCACGGACAAGTATCGCCATGTCTTTCGGGCTTTTGCCTTTACGTTCCAGTGCTTCAATTTCCTCGGCTACCCAGCGGGCTTCATTACCGCCATCCCAGACGGCATTGAGAATAACTTTTTCTCCGTCATTCCCCTCCGTAAACAGAGTTTTACCGAGCCGCCCCTCGTTTTTTTCAATCAACCCGGAGGCAGCTCCCAGAATATGAGAGGTAGAGCGATAATTTCGTTCTAAACGGATGACTTTGGCGCCGGGAAAGTCGTCTTCGAATTTCAGGATATTACCCACTTCCGCGCCGCGCCAGCCGTAGATGGACTGATCATCATCGCCGACACAGCAGATATTCCGATGCTTCTGGGCCAGCAGCCGGAGCAGCAGATACTGTGCCACATTGGTATCCTGATACTCGTCCACCAGAATATATTTGAAGCGGTTCTGATAGAGGGCAAGGATATCGCTATTTTGCTGAAACAGGGTCAGGACATGTAATAAAAGGTCGCCAAAGTCGCAGGCATTCTGGGCGATCAATCTCTCCTGGTAAATCCGGTAGAGTTCTGCCGCGCGGCCGTGGGCAAATCCGTTTGACTCGATATCCTTGACAGCCTCCGGTCGAAGTCCTTTGTCCTTCCAGCGGTCTATGACGGCAGCCAGACCGCGAGGGGGCCATTTTTTAACGTCAATATGCTCCTCTATCAGGATCTGTTTGAGCAGCCTAAGCTGATCATCCGTATCGAGTATAGTGAAGTTACTGCTCAGGCCCACAAGTTCGGCATGGCGGCGCAACATCCAGACACCGATGGAATGGAACGTGCCAAGCCTGATTTCAATAGCTGAGGGGCCAACCAGATTGGCGGTGCGTTCCTGCATCTCGGCGGCGGCCTTGTTGGTAAAGGTCACCGCCAGTATTTCCCAGGGTCTGACATCCCTCATATTCAGGATATGGGCGAGCCGGGTGATCAACACACGTGTTTTGCCGGTACCTGCACCGGCGAGAACGAGCACTGGTCCGTCCAGAGCCTGAACTGCCGCCAGCTGTCCTTCATTGAGGCCATCAAGATAAGAGAAATCAGGTTGCGGCGCCTGACCATCATCTATGTCAAAGCTGCCAATTTCGAAGCTGTCATTCATATCTTAGAGATATAGCTTAATGATCCGGTATCGGCTACCGCTGAACCACAAATTAACGGAAAACTTTATCCCGGGATTCATCCTGGGCGGAGAGCAATGCGGCGTTATAGGCATGCAGCAGATCTTTATGGTGAAGGATGCCGATAAGCCGGGCATCATCGGCCCGATTGATCACAGGAATATGCTCCACCCCGGCTTTTTCTATGATTTGTATCGCGGCTTTCAGGCTGGTATCCGGAAACAGTACGGGATTATCATCATGTACCAGGTCTTTTGCCGTGAGATTCTCCTCCGGCTCATCCCCAAACAGGTGGGTTTTGAGGTCGGAATAATCGATTCGCCCAATAAACTCGTGGGTTTCAGGTTCCACCACAACGAATTTGTCATGGTTGGTATTGCTGACGATGCGGCGCAGGTCCTTCATGCTTGTGTCTTTGGGGACCTCAATAAACTGGCGGTCCATAATCCCGCGCACCTGTCGGAAACTCAGCTGACGCAGAGCCCGGCTTTCATTGACATCGACATTGCGTTGCAGCAGCTGGGTCTGGAAGATGCTGCGGCCGATGATATGCTTTGTGATGAGGGTGGCAACCGAGACGGCAATCATCACGGCAATAGAAATCTTGTAGTCACCGGTCAGTTCAAAGACGATGAGAATGGTGGAAATAGGAGCCCCAAGGACTGACGCTGCAACAGCTGACATGCCGATGATGGCATAAAGTCCATGACTGGCAGCCATCTCCGGAAATGCCTGGGCAGCGATCAGGCCAAATGCGCCGCCTGTCATTGCACCGATAAAAAGCGAGGGAGAGAAAAATCCTCCACCGAATTTGGCGCCGATTGTCACACCTACGGCGATTGTCTTGACGATAATCAGAGCCAGCAAAGTGAACAGGGTGTAATTCCCCTTCAACGCCATATCAGTGGCTTCATATCCAACGCCAATGATTTGTGGAAACAGAATTGCCATTGCGCCCAGGACAACGCCGCCGGCGGCGGGGCGCAGCACATCCGGTATTTTAAACCGATCAATGGTCTTGGTAGAAAAAGTAATACTCCAGATAAATATCAGAGACACAAGCGCCGAAACCGCCCCGAGCAAAGCGATTGCCGGAAATTCCCAAAGGGAGACAATGCTGTAGTGAGGAATTATGAAGGCCGGGAAGTCGCCGATATAGATCCGGCTGATCACTGTACCGACAACAGCTGAAATCACGATGGGAGCAAAGGCCTGGGTCGCCAGGGACCCGACAACCACTTCCAAAGCGAAGAACATGCCGGCAATCGGCGCGTTGAAAGAGGCCGCCACACCGGAAGATACACCACAGGCGATCAGGGTCATATAATATTTCGAAGGCAGGCGCAGCCGTTGTCCGAGCTGGCTGGCAATCATGGCGCTGAAATGAACAACCGGTCCTTCCCGGCCGCTCGAGGCGCCGGATCCCAAGGAGACTGCGCTAACAAACATGGCGCCGACACCGGCGAAAAACTTCATCTTGCCGCGCCGGACAATCACCGCTTCCATGACATCCGCCACGCCGCGGGGTCTGTGGTCTGGCATTAGATATTTAAGAAAGACACCGACGATTAACCCGCCGATAATCGGGGCCAGCATGAGTTGCCACCAGGGGAGGCCTGCTGCACCGGAAATGACTTCCTTGCTGCCGTAGCCGTAAAACAGTTCCTGGATTTCACTGATTGCCAGTCTGAAACCAACCGCGCCATACCCTGCCAACAACCCGATTGCGATGGCGCAGGCAACAAGTTTGACAGGCATGCTGTTTGTTGCCGAAATGATGGGGCTGAGTATTTTTTCCCCGGTACGATTATGTTCAGCGACGGCCATTCAAGGAGCCTAGCGTCCAATATTGCAACCCTCAGGCTGCTCGGTTTTTTATCTTGTTTTTTAAGGTGTAACCCTATTGTCTTAAAGTTTCAATAAGCCGAAGATAATTCGTCACGAAGTCTTGAACAATTTTTGCTCCTTGAGGTTCACAGATACCCTCTCGCCCAGGCAAGTGTTCCTGAGGTCGGTCCTGACGGCTTGTATTCACAGCCGATCCAGCCTCCATAGTTTACTTCTTCCATCAGATTAAAGAGATAGGGATAGTTGATCTCCCCATTGTCCGGCTCAAACCGGTGGGGTGGATTGGCGATTTGGACATGGCCGATAAGATCTGAGACCTCCCTGAACTGACGGCTGATATCGCCATCCGTCTTTTGCACATGATACATGTCAAACTGCAGTTTGAGGCTCGGGTTACCGATCTCCTCAATAACGCGTTTTGCCATCGTTACATTTTCGAGGAAAAAGCCCGGCATATCCAGGTTGTTGATGGGCTCAATCAGGAGTGTAAGGTTTCTATTGGCAGCTTCCGTAGCCGCGTAAGCAATATTTTGACGATAGGTATCGAGCTGGGTGTCATGGGATATTGTTTCATTTCTGAGGCCTGCCATGACATGGATCCGTTCACAGTTGAGCGCCGTTGCATAGTCGAGAGCTTCCTGAACGGTTGATTTGAACTCTTCCTCCCGGCCCGGCAAAGAGGCGAGGCCGCGTTCGCCGGCCTCCCAGTCGCCGGCCCGCATGTTGAATAAAACCTGGGTCAGCCCGTTATCTTCAAGAAGCGTGCTGATTTCCACTGGCGGGTAATCATAAGGAAAAAGATACTCAACCCCACGGAACCCATCTGAGGCCGCCGCTTGAAATCGATCAAGGAAGGGAAGATCCTGATACAGGAAACTCAGATTAGCAGCGAATTTCAGCATCGCGTTATGCGTCCTCAGTGCGGGTTTCATCAACCAGGGGCTTGACGAAAGAGGGGGCCTGGTCCCAGGGAAATAAGATCCAGGTATCCTGGCTGACTTCGGTAATAAAAGTATCGACCTGTTCCCGGCCTTTAGGTTTGGCATAAAGGGTGGCGAAATGGGCGTTCGGCATCATTTTACGCACATGCTTTGCCGTAATCCCGCTATCTACCAGATCGTCCACGATGAGCCATCCCTTGCCGCCGTCCGGAAGTTCTAAATCCTTGACGAGGTTGACTTCTCCAACACTTTTGTCATCCCGGTAGGCAGAAATGCAAACTGTCTCGATATGGCGAATATCAAGCTCACGGGCGACGATTGCAGAAGGGACTAGACCACCACGGGTGACGGCGACAACGCCTTCAAAGGGTCTCAAATCCATCAATCGCCAGGCCAGGGCTCTTCCGTTTCGGTGAAGCTCTTCCCAGGAAACCGGAAAATATTTTGTGTAGCCCGCAGCCTCAGTCATCTGTCTCTCCTACAGTCATTTGGAGGATGTTTTTAAACTGACCCGGGCGAGATTAAAAGCCCCGTTTTGACGGCATGCCCGGTTGGCTGGCTTTTAACCGGTTTTGTTTTCAGGTAAGCTTTCAGGATGAATTCCAGAACACCGACGAATGCGCAGCTTAAATATCTCCGGTTGGGGCGATATCAGCCAGGCGGCAAACTCCCGTTGTTTGATCCCGATGGGCAGCAGATCAGCGCAACAACAATCCGCAGCTGTATCCGTAAGGGCTGGGCGAAGCAATGGTTTCGAAATCCGATCAAACCGGATTGGCTCGTCTGCAAATTGACGGAAGAGGGAATTCGTATCGTCGACCGTCACCCGAACCGGGTGAGCAAGGGCTGATCACGCACGTTTATATGTGATGGCTGTCTCATTGGCCTGGAAACAGCGCTAAAAGAGACTTTTCTTTCTTACGATGCCGTGACACACTTTTTCTTCCCAAAAAATCAGAAAAGGTGTCTGCACAATATGACTGGCTCCATAACTTTTCTTATTCTGGCTGTTTTCGCATTTCTCGCAATCCACATTATCCCGTCCAGCTTTCTGCGGGATAAAATGGTTAACCGCATCGGGGAGGGAGGTTATATGGCCTTCTTCAATATCCTCTCCCTTGCCGTCTTCATCTGGGTGATTTTCGCATACAAAGACGCTCCCGCAGGTGATTTCCTCTGGGATACCGGAAATGCAGGGCGCTATCTTGGTATCGTTCTAATGGTTATTGCCTCGATCTTTTTCGTCGGCGCTTTTACGGGGCCCAACCCAACGGCGGCCGGGGCCGCCAAGTTGGTGGACAAGGAGTTTGCCTATACGGGTATAAATGCCATCACCCGACATCCGCTGATGTGGGCGATTACCCTTTGGGCAATGACCCACCTGATTAATCGTGGTGACACAACGTCATTGATTTTTTTCGGAGGGCTTGGGCTTCTGTCCTTTGCCGGGACGTTCCTGATAGACGCGAAAAAGCAGAAGCAAATGAAGGAGGATTGGAATCGCTACGCGGCCCGCACCTCTAACATCCCGTTTCAGGCCCTGATGCAGGGGCGAGCATCATTTTCGATTAAAACTCTTTGGTGGCGGGCCCTTTTGGGTCTGGTGCTGTTCCTCGTCCTCTTTGCTTTTCACAGCACCGTCATTGGCGTTTCGCCCGCTCCCATACCGGGATAGAGGCGTCTAGAGCTGAAGGATGGCGCAGGTGGTGTTGCCGGTGGCATAGATTTTGCCGTCTTCTCCGATCAGCTTTGCGTCTGCTGTGGCGATGCGCCTGCCCTTATGAACAACCTCGCCGATAGCGGTGACTTTGCCCATGCCGGGTTTCATGGCCCGCAAATATTTAATATTGAGGTCGACCGTTGTGTAGGTTTCTCCTGGCTCAATGACCGAATGAACACTGCAGCCGAGGGCGGAATCAAGTAAGGTTGCGGCATATCCGCCATGAACGGCCCCTAACGGATTAAGGTGCTTCTCGCTCGGAACCCCATGAAAAGACACTTTACCATGGGCGATTTCCCCGAGGGTAAAGTCCAGGGTTTTGCCGATGGGCGGAGTCAGTTTTCCGTCAACCATCATCTGCAACTGCTGCAGGCCGCTCATCTCTTTCAAGGCTTCTTTAAAATCGGTTTGGTGCAAAGTCATCTCTGGTCCAGTCCTTGTTGACGCTGATACAGCTCAAGATAGGAATTTTTCTTCAAACAAAAATATGCTAATTATGAATATTGACTATAAATTTATGAATAGACATGTCCTGGGACCAGTATCGATATTTTCTCGCCGTTGCCGAAACAGGCAGCCTGTCGGCTGCTGCCCGGCAGCTTGTCGTTTCACAGCCAACGGTCGGACGGCATATCAGTGATCTTGAAGACAAGCTTGAAGCCCGCCTTTTCGAGCGGGCGTCCCATGGATATATATTGACGTCAGCCGGGCGGCAAATTCTGGAGAGAATAGAGGAGGCATCCGCGACCTTCCGGGATGTGGAGCGTCAGGTCAAAGGACTGGACAAGGCATTGTCCGGGCTTATTCGGATCTCAGCGACAGAGGGACTGGGCAGTTACTGGCTGACACCGGCTTTAAGCGAGTTCCAAACGTCCTATCCCAATATCAATTTTGAACTGCTTTTGAATATTTCGCTTGTTAATATGCGTAACAGGGAAGCCGACATTGCCTTAAGATTGGCAAATCCAAGGGTGTCCGACCTGATCGGACGTAGGCTTGGCAAGATTGGCTTTGGTCTTTATGGGGCGGATCGCTATTTCGACAGGAAGGGCAAACCCTCCAATATTTCAGATCTTGTCCATCATGACTTCATCGGCTGGCAAGAGGGGTCGGGGGAGTTGGACGTCTCCAGAGCCCTGAGCCGGATCGCGACAGGAGGGCAGATGACCCTCCGTAGTAATACCGTCGCGGCACAGATTGCCGCTGTCACCCAGGGTATGGGCTTATTCCTGGCGCCTCACTACATGGTTCCGCAGGATGGCAGGTTCGCGCGTCTTTTGCCGGAAGATGTGGATCACAAGATAGATATCTGGCTGCTGACCCATCGTGATTTGGTGAACACTCAGCGGGTCAGAACCCTTCTGAATTTTATGTATGAAAAATTCCGTCAGGATAAGGAGATGCTGGAGAATGGGTTTTCCTGATGTTAGGTGAAGAAATGTGAAATGACAAAGAACAGACCCGCCGCAAGCAGGGCAGCACAGGGGACCGTGATAATCCAGGCGGCGATAATCGTCAAAAAATGGGAACGGCGGACCAGCTTCTTGCGGCGGTTGACCGTGGGCTCCACTTCCTCCAAAGGCAGGTTGCTCTCGGGATGAATTTTTTGCAAGCGTTTGGCTGAGCGAAAGGCGCGGGCCCGTCGTTCGGTATCCCACTCCCGAAAAAAGCCGACACCAAACACGGCACCCACGGCGATATGGGTGGAACTGACGGGAAGACCCAGGGCGGATGCGATCAGAACGGTAATGCCAGCGGACAAGGCCACACAATAGGCCCGCATGGGATTCATTTTGGTAATCTGTTCCCCCACCGTTCTTATGAGCTTCGGGCCAAACAAAAACAGGCCGGCACTTAGCCCGATGGCGCCGATGACCATGACCCAAAGCGGGATCCCGACCTTGGCATCTATTGCCCCGGAAGTTGACGTGCTGACTATCGCTGCCAAAGGACCAACCGCATTGGCGACATCATTTGCGCCATGAGCAAAGGAGAGGAGCGCCGCCGAACAAATCAGAGGAATCGTAAAGAGTGTCCGGATGGATTTATTGCGATTCTCCATGCCAACGGCAGCTTTTTTCACGATGGGCCGAACAATGGCGAGGGCTAATAGAAAAAAGCCAATGGACATCAGGCCGATCGTCACAAGGTCCGGTCTCCAGATTTTCTTCAGCCCCTTCATGATCAGATAGGCGGAGAAAACACCGGCCATAATGGCGACGAGAAGCGGAACCCAGCGCGTGGCCGCGGCGACTTTATCTTCTTTATAGATAATATTGAATTTAATGAAGGACAGGAAAAGGGCGGCAATCACCCCTCCCATGACCGGTGAGATAACCCAGCTTGCGGCGATAGCACTCATGGTTTGCCAGTTGACGACGCCAAATCCGGCAGCGGCGATACCAGCCCCCATGACACCGCCAACCACGGCGTGCGTTGTGGAAACGGGCGCGCCGATCCAGGTGGCGATATTGACCCACAGGGCGGCTGCGAACAGGGCCGACATCATCGCCCAGATGAAAACCTCCCCACTTGCCATGGAATTGGGGTCAATAATTCCCTTCTTAATGGTACTGACAACGTCACCCCCCGCTAAAATTGCTCCCGCGGCCTCGAATATCGCGGCGATGATCAGGGCGCCGGCCATGGTCAATGCCCGAGACCCAACGGCCGGGCCGACATTGTTGGCGACATCATTGGCGCCGATATTCAACGCCATGTAGCCGCCAATGATCGCGGCGATGATGATCAGGGTGGAATATTCACCGGTATCGACGATGCTGGCGGAAAAGGCCCAGACGATGAGGAGGAAGAGGGCGGCAAGTCCAAGAGCCCGATAGCGGGTTCCCACGGATCCGGCCTGAATCTCAATTTGCTCAATGCGATCCAGGTCCTTGTCGAGTGTTTGTTTTACCATAGGGTCTGTCGCACAAATTGAGGGCAAGAATTGAACTGTCACAAAACTGTCATAGGTTCTAATTCAGATGCAAAGAGAATGAAAGAGGGTTGTTTGTAATTACAATCAAGATCAGAGATCTTGATTCCTTTTATTCATAGACATGCTTGTGTTAGGCTTTGCAAACGGCGCCAGTTGCAGAAGAATGAGGAAACAAAAATGAAAATATTGCCCGAACTCAAAGAAATTCACGACGAGATGACCGAATGGCGTCATCGGATCCATAAACACCCGGAAACGGCGTTCGAGGAATATGAAACATCTGACTTCGTGGCAGAGAAGCTTGAGAGTTTTGGTATTGAAGTGCATCGGGGACTGGCCAAGACGGGTGTTGTCGGCACCCTGACGAGCGGGAGTGGAAATCGGGCGATAGGCCTTCGGGCAGATATGGACGCCCTGGATCTGCAGGAACTGAATGAGTTTGAGCATCGCTCCCAGATAGATGGGAAGATGCATGGCTGTGGCCATGACGGACATACGGTGATGCTGCTCGGGGCGGCAAAACATCTTGCAAAAACTAAGAATTTTGACGGCACAGTCCGTTTCATCTTCCAACCGGCGGAGGAGAATGTGGCGGGTGGCCGGGTGATGATCAAGGACGGTCTGTTCGAAAAATTCCCCGTCGATAGTGTTTATGGCATGCATAATATGCCAGGGCATGAAGTTGGGACCTTCGCCGTGCGCAAAGGGCCGATCATGGCATCTGCGGATTTCTTTGAAGCCAAGATCACCGGCAACGGCGGCCATGGCGCTTTTCCCCATCTGGCGACAGATCCGATCGTTATTTCCGCAGAAATTATCCAGGCCTGGCAGAATATTGTCAGCAGAAACACGGATCCTTTGCATTCAGCTGTTATCACCGTAGCCCAAATTCATGGAGGCCATACAGGAAATGTGATCCCGGCAGAGGTAACTATGAGCGGAACGACCCGCGCCTTCGATCCCGATATCCAGGATATGATTGAAAACCGTATGCGCCAGATTGCCGTTGGTATTGCCGAGGCCCATGGCGCCACGGCGGAATTTGTGTATGACCGTCGTTATGCCCCCACGATCAATTCAGCGGATGAGACTGAGGAGGCGATTGCCGCCGCCATGGATCTTGTCGGTGACGAAGCTGTCGAGAAGAATGTCACTCCGGTTATGGGCGCCGAGGATTTCTCCTGGATGCTAAGGGAACGGCCAGGTTGCTACATCATGATAGCAAATGGTAGCGGGGAAGGCAGCTGCCATGTTCATAACCCGAACTACGACTTTAATGACGAGATTCTCCCTCTTGGCGCCAATTACTGGGTAAATCTGACAGAGCGGATTCTTGGGCGGGACAGGGCCTGAGGCCCGTGATGATTATACGATAATAGCCATATCACTCACTTTTTCGTGACGACGATTACAATATAAGACGAATTTGGTTGGTATTAGTCGTTGTGAATACACAAATTGGGTATGATAATCGATCTCAAGATGGGGGGAAATTGAAGGTGTAATGAGTATGCGTGTGAAATTCTGGGGAGTTCGGGGGTCCATTGCGACACCCTCTGCAGATCATATGAAATATGGCGGCAACACTTCCTGCGTGGAAGTTAATGTCAATGACCGTGTCATCATTCTTGATGCCGGAACCGGGGTGCGCCTTCTCGGAAACTGCCTCCTGCAACGCAATTTAAAAGACTATCTTTTCCTTCAGTCCCACACCCATTGGGATCATATTAATGGGTTTCCCTTTTTCGGCCCTGTTTACCAGGACGATGTCAATATCAAGATTATGGCCGGCCATCTCAGCGACTGTGGCGGCATAGAAAAAGTCCTTTCCTCCCAGATGTGTCAGCCGACCTTCCCGGTCCCGTTTTCTGAACTGGCTGCGAATCTAAGCTTCACTGATTTCAGATCCGGCGATTCATTCTCACTGGGAGATGGGATTGATGTGCGAACGGCCCCCCTGAAGCATCCGGACGGCGGAACCGGATACCGAATTGAATGCGAAGGCAGCTCCCTTTGCTATGTGACGGATACGGAACATGTGATTGGTAAACCCGATGAAGATATTCTTGAGCTGATTGAAGGGGCAGACCTGGTCATTTATGATTCAACCTATACCGATGAAGAATATCCGCAGTTTGCCGGTTGGGGGCATTCTACCTGGCAGGAAGGTGTTCGCCTTTGTAAGGCTGCAAATGTGGGGCAGCTGGCTATTTTCCATCATGATCCGTCCCATGATGATATCTTTATGGACACGGTTGCCCGCGAAGCCTTCAAAGCATGGCCCAATGCCTTCGTCGCGCGCGAAGGCATGACAGTGGAAGTTGCAAAGGCAGATATTCGGGAAAAGATTTCCGTCGCCTACTAGGCTTTCCGGGCGTGTTCCAAAGACTGCATTGCCAGTCCATAGAAAGATGAGATAATCCGCAACCCCTTGTTCTCTTTGAGAAAAGCAATATAGTTCTCTGAGATCAGCTTCTTCCCTTCAATCTCAATGAGATGAATTCGACTATCTCCGGAGACCTCTCGTTCCGAAAAAAAAGCAGCGCCCAGATTGTTGGCAACTGCCTCTCGGCCGATTTCCCTGTTTTCGAGAATAATGGTCTGTTCTTTGGGTAAACTGAAATGATTGATCCAGTGATTGGGCTCCTTAGTCGCATCTCCTTCATTCCGCGAAACAATGATCTTTATTCTGTCGAGGTCTGCTTGTGATATCGAGTGTCGGGCCTGCCAGGGGTGGCGCCGGGAGACCGCAAGTTTAACCGCATCCTCAGAAAGCTTGTGACTATATAATCGCGGGTGCTTAGGCTGGTGCCGCATGAAGCCGATATCAATTCGGCAGTCCAGGACAGATTCCTCAATTTCGTCCGGCTCGGCGAGGTGGAAAGTAAGATCTATGGCAGGATATTTATCGCAAAAACGGGAAAGGATCGGCAGGGTGTTGAGAGAAGAAGGCGCGGCGATCTTGAGTTGTCCAATTTCCAGCTTTTCAAGAGAGGACAAGAGGCTATGGGCTTCCTTTTCCAGACTAAAAATGCGGGTCGATAATTTTAGGAGCCTAGCTCCGGAAGCTGTGATTTCAATTCGGCGGCCTTTCCTGTAGAACAACTTTGTCTTGTACCGCTGTTCCAGAGCCTGAACCTGGAGAGTCAGAGCTGGCTGGGTCAGGCCAAGGGCTTGAGCGGCCGAGGTAAAACCGCCATTTTCAGCAACAGCATGGAACGCGCGTAATTGTGCATGGTTCATATTCTATTCAATCCATTTTCAGAATATGGTTTCGCAAAATTTATTCTCGGTATTAGTGTATTGATATTTGTTTATATACGGGTAAGTTATGAGACCTCCCTTGTCAATTGATATATTTATTATTAATACATCTTATACTAGTATTAAGTGCCATAAGTTTGTTTGATGTGTTATTGATTGCCTTGGTCTCAACAACTATTGTACCTCTGTCTTGTCCACCTGAATTGGCATCACATAACAAAAATAAAAAGGATCGAATTGTGGATGTAACCCTATATCTTGTGCGGCATGGTGAGGCAGCGGGTGCCTGGGATGAAACTGCTGATCCGGGGTTGAGCGATCTCGGTCATCAGCAGGCGGAAAATATGGCGGCCCGACTCCAACAGGAGCTCCCTCCGCTCCCAATTTACGCCAGTCCTCTGATGAGAACCCGCGAAACCTCCCTCCCGCTTGAACGTCTTTGGAGCCGCGAGGCAGAAATTGTGCCCAGGTTATCGGAGGTTCCGTCAACCGGTATAGACTTCAAGAATCGCCGTAAATGGCTGACCACCGTGTTGCAGCGGTCCTGGCCCGAACAGACAGAATTCCTGCAAGGGTGGCGCTCCGGACTTATCGATTTTGCCCGGGAAATGCGCCAGGATGCTGTCTTTATTACCCATTTCGTTGTTATCAACAGTCTTGTCGGGGCGGCAGAGAAATGTGATCAGGTGCTGGTGTTCCGTCCGGATCACTGCTCCATCACCAAAATCCGGGTGTCTGCTGGGGAGTTGAGTCTCATTGAAAAAGGAACAGAAGCTGTTACAGTTGTGAAATAGCGGATTTATGAGTTCTGGCCATAGTTGATTGGTGGATTTTGGCGAATATGAAACAACACACAGATAATCCCGTCCCCGTGCGCGATACCCTTGAAAAGGTTGGCGAGTATCGGGTTGAGGCACAGATCGGCCATTTACTGCGGCGGGCACATCAACGGGCAAGCGCGATTTTTCAATCCCATATGGCGGACGAACAGATCACCCCGACCCAATTTGCCGCTCTGGCCAAGCTGAAGGATGAGGGGGAGCTGTCGCAAAATTATCTGGGACGTCTGACGGCCATGGATCCGGCGACCATTCAAGGAGTTACCCGTCGGCTCATGGACAGAGGCCTGCTCCAGGCCCGCCCGGATAAGGAAGACAAAAGGCGGATGCTCCTATGTCTCACAGCGGCAGGGGAGAAGTTGATCACTTCGCTTATTCAACGTGGTATCGACGTCTCCGGCGAAACCCTCTCTCCGCTTACTCCGGAAGAACAGGATACAATCGTCCGGCTGTTGAAGAAACTGAGCTGAGCTGCATCGACGCCAAAATTAAAGAAGAGATTTATGCAGGGAAACCCTGTTGCCGGACCGCCCGGATTCCGTCCAACCCATATGCAGATACATTCGAACATTCTCGGGTATAAGAATGTGAGTGTTTAATCGCATTTCCGTGTAGCCCTGCGAGCGCGCCTCCTGCTCAGCCCGTTCCATCAAGGCGCCGCCGACACCCTGGCCGGAAAAGTCAGGATGGACCGCCAGGTTTGCAAGCTTGAGAAACGCCTCCTCCGGAACGAGAACCATGCCGGCAATAATGATACCCCTTTGGGTCGCGACCCATACCTGATGCGTGGCGATATCCTCGGCGCAACCCTCTGAAACGGCCGGCAGGTCCGATATGCGCTGAACGTACGTGAGATAGGCTGCATCAATACAGGCCGTCAGACTCTCGGCATCCTCGATTTGTGCCCTGCGAATATGGGGTTTATCCAAGTTCAGGCTCCCTCTGGGGAATGGTCTCTTGTTCAAAAACTAACGTTACAGGTCTTATTCCGGCGAGACGGGATTCCCGAAACCCGTTAATGGCTGTATAGTTTAATGGACCAATCGGTGGGAGACAAATCAGATATGCAAGGGATTCTGAAACGACTATTGCTGGGACGTGAAGATCGTCAGACCATCTCCAAATTCGCCACTGGTGCGGACCGGTCCCTTGGTGTCTGCGTGCTTGTTGCCGCGGCGCTGTTGGGAATGGCTCTGACCCGACCCGTAGTGCAGACAGATATGTTTTTGGATCTTAGCGGATCCTATTCCCTGATCGATGCCATGACGGCGCTTTTGAAGGCCGGGCACGGCCTGGCCGCTGTCCTGATTCTGATATCCACAATTCTCATTCCGATCCTTCTGCTCTCCGCTGCGTTTGATCTTTGGTATAAACATGAACTGCAAGGATCAAAATTTGAAGCTAAAGCCGCGCGACTGCAGCAATACGGAAAACTCTGGTTCCTTGCCGCCGGAATAATTGTGTTTGGACTATATACAATCATGACAACAGGGGAGGGGGTACTCTTGCTGACACCTGTCTATTACCTAATCGTGTCAATAATGATCCTGAAACTCATCCTCATCCGGTTGACCCAGCTTATCAACGCTGTCCGTTTTGTCGATGATGATGGAGAATGAGAATAGCGGAGGGCGGAGAAACCAGGTCCAATAAAGGTTAATTTAAGCAATTATCCCTATCTTCCTCAAAATAAACAAAATTCGAAGCTAGCTATTAAGAATTCCATTGGTGATAGGGCTCTGTTATGGTGCCAAAGCAAATGTGGTGTTCTGTGTCGTCCGGTGAGTAACCCTTAATGTTAAAGTTCGTGTTTGGTAAAACCGCCCGCTATCCCGGCTTTGAAGTCGAGCATTATCAGATGCGGCGCAAGATACGCACGGCGTCGATTAATCTGAAATATGGCGGTCTTGGATATATATTTCTAGGAACCCTTGCCCAAATTTGCCATAAGCTCAAACTTCCCTTATTTCAGGATTACCGCTTCTACAATCGCCTCAATCTGCCGGAATGGCTTGATGTGGGTGGGATTTATGAGCAGAGCGAACTGGACTTGCCAGAGGAATTCCGCGAATCCGCGACACGCTATGAAGCGACCGGGGAGTATGAATTTCGATACGTTCTGGAACGTCTGCCAATTGCCTTTGAGGATTACAAATTCTTAGATTATGGATCCGGTAAGGGGGTCGTTCTTTCCTTTGCCGCAGACTATCCGTTTCGTCGTGTCACTGGTGTTGAGCTCAGTCCAATGCTGCATCAGGTGGCCGAGAGAAATATCGAGGAAATGCATCGGCATCAACGGGTTAACAGCGGTCCTGTATATTCTGAATTAAGGGATGCGACAGAATATGAGATGCCGGAAAGGCCTCATGTCATCTATCTGTTCAATCCGTTCGGCCCGGACATTCTGGAAGGCGTACTCAATCGTCTCTCTCGGCATCTGTCCGAGGTTGAGCAGCCGTCCTACCTCCTCTACAACAATCCGATCCATCATCAGGTCATTGAAAATCACGGCCTGTTCCGTAAAACCGCGTCACGTATGGGCGGCAAATGGTTCGTGTACGAAACCAGGCCAAGAGAAAAAATAACCGGTTAATTTTGTTTTTAGCGGTTTAGTTCTTTCATCGCACTTTCAAGGCCACCGATGGTCAGCGGGAACATGCGATCGGTCATCAGCTGCTTCATCATTTGCACAGAGGGCGTGTAGTCCCAATATTTTTCCGGGACTGGATTGAGCCAGACGGCCTTGTGGTAGATATCGAGGATCCTCTCCATCCAGGTCTGACCTGCCTCCTCATTCCAATGCTCGACGCTGCCGCCGGCATAGGCAATTTCATAAGGGCTCATGGTCGCGTCGCCAACAATGATCAGTTTGTAGTCGGCAGGGTAGGTGTGAAGGACATCCCAGGTCGGCATGAAGGAGGTATGACGGCGGCTGTTCTCTTTCCACAGCTTTTCATAGACGCAGTTGTGGAAATAGTAGAACTCGAGATGCTTGAACTCACTGCGCGCGGCCGAGAAAAGTTCTTCGCAGGCTTTGATATGATCGTCCATGGAACCGCCGATATCGAACAGGATCAGCACTTTCACCGTGTTGTGGCGTTCCGGGCGCATTTTAAGGTCCAGGAAGCCGGCATTGCGGGCGGTTGAGCGGATGGTATCATCAAGATCCAACTCCTCCGCGGCCCCTTCCCGGGCAAACTGCCGCAAACGTTTCATGGCGACCTTGATATTGCGGGTGCCAAGCTCGACACTGTCATCAAGATTTCTATATTCCCGCTTGTCCCAGACCTTGACGGCCTTGCGATGGCGGCTTTCTTTCTGTCCGATCCGCACGCCTTCCGGGTTATAGCCATAGGCGCCGAACGGTGACTTGCCCGCCGTGCCGATCCATTTATTGCCGCCCTGATGGCGCTTTTCCTGTTCTTTAAGCCGCTCCTGCAAAGTTTCCATGAGCTTTTCCCATCCGCCCATGGCTTCGACCTGCTCTTTTTCCTCGTCGGTGAGGGACAGCTCCGCTAGCTTTTTCAGCCATTCCTCCGGGATCTCAACAGCCTCATCGCCGGAGATGAATTCAATGCCGTTGAAGCAATGGCCAAAGACCTGGTCAAACTTGTCGAGATTCTTCTCATCCTTCACCAACGTCGCCCGGGAGAGATAGTAGAAATCATCGACGGAATATTCCGCACATCCCGCCTTAAGGGCTTCAATCAGCGTGAGATATTCCAGCAAGGTGACCGGAAGCTGGGCTTCTTTGAGGTTGAAGAAGAATTTGGTGAACATGATCGCTCTCCGTTTATCTTTGCTCCCGCCGTGACAGGAAGGCCAGACGCTCGAACAGATGCACGTCCTGCTCGTTCTTGAGCAGAGCCCCGTGCAGGGGCGGGATCAGCTTGGACGGGTCCTTGGACTTGAGGATGTCATCCGGCAGATCTTCACTCATCAGCAGCTTCAACCAATCGAGCAATTCACTCGTTGACGGCTTTTTCTTGAGCCCGGGTGTTTCCCTGACATCGAAGAAGATTTTCAGGGCGTCACTGACCAGCTCCCGCTTGGCATCGGGATGATGGACATCGACGATTTTCTCCATGGTTTCCGTATCGGGGAAGCTGATATAATGGAAGAAACAGCGGCGCAGGAAGGCGTCGGGAAGTTCTTTTTCATTGTTGGAGGTGATGATCACCAGGGGCCGATGCTTGGCCTTGATGGTTTCCTGGGTCTCATACACAAAGAACTCCATACGATCGAGTTCCTGCAGCAGATCGTTCGGAAATTCGATATCTGCCTTGTCGATTTCATCGATCAGCAGGATCGGGCTTTCCTTGGCCGTAAAAGCTTCCCACATCTTGCCGGGACGGATGTAATTGGAAATATCATGAACCTTGTCCTCGCCAAGCTGCGAATCGCGTAAGCGGGACACGGCGTCATATTCATACAGACCCTGTTGCGCTTTGGTCGTGGATTTGATGTTCCATTCGATGAATTGTTTGCCGAGGGCCCTGGCCACTTCCTGGGCCAGAACCGTCTTACCGGTCCCCGGTTCCCCTTTGATCAGCAAAGGCCGTTCCAAAGTCATGGCCGCATTGACTGCGATCATCAGATCTTCTGTGGCGACGTATGTATCTGTACCTGTGAATTTCATGCCGTACTCTCGATTTATTGTTCTTTATTTGCGTCAATTCCGGGGCTCTATGCCCAGGAAAATAAGCCGGGACGGGTCAATGATCAAGTAAATTGACAAAAAGTCATTTTCCCAATCCCGTCAAATCCGCTCCCAGCAGATGATATAGAAGGAGTTATTCGATCTTCGGATAATCCGGTCCTTGTTCCACCAGGCCATCCTTGCTGACATGGACCAGGTCTTTGAGCAGGCCATTTCGGACAGAATATATGATCCCGTGCACAGAAAAAGTCTGATCCGCGTCCCAGGCATCCTGAACAACCGTCGTCGCGCAGACATTGCGAACCTGTTCGATCACGTTCAGTTCGCAGAGCAAATCCAGGCGGTCCCGCTCGGTTTCCGCATTATCAATTGCCGTTTTATAGAGCCGAATAATGGACCTGATATGACGCAGCCAGTTGTCAATCATGCCATATTTTTTACCGGACAGGGCAGCCTCAATGCCGCCGCAACCATAATGCCCACAAACGATGACATGCTTCACCTTCAGGACCTCTATCGCATATTGAAGGACAGACAGGCAGTTCAGGTCCGACGGCACAACAATATTGGCAACGTTGCGGTGGACGAAAACATCGCCCGGTGGCAGATCGACAATCTGGTTTGCGGGAACCCGGCTGTCCGAGCAGCCAATCCAGAGATATTCAGGATGCTGCCTGTCCGCCAGATTTTCAAAAAAGTCTGGACGGTCTTTGACTGTCCGCGCGGCCCACTCCTTGTTCCGCTGAAAAATTTCGTAAAAGCTATCCATCATCTGGATGTGACCCCCGTCAAACATTATCAGATGCTCCCCGTCACAGGGTGTTCTATTCGGAAATACCCTGAACGCAAACACTTAATTGCGATTTTGTTGTCATCCGCGTCCCGGGCCGAGGTGTCAAATTTTCAAATCAATTGACAAATCTGCTGATTAGGCAGACCGTATTGTCTAAAAGAATTCGTCTTTAAGCGAGCAGCATGTCTTCCAGCACCCGACCTTCCATGGCCAAGATTCAGCCCATCTATATCTTTCTGGTCTGCGCAATTCTGTTCGGCCTCGGTCAGTTTCAACGCATGTCCGGTGCGGTCATCATGCCCCCCATTGCCAGCGATCTGAACATTGCCGTTGAAAGTCTTGGGATCGCGGCTGCAGCCTTGTTTTTTGCGTCGGCCATGGCCCAGATTCCCATTGGCATGATGCTCGACCGATTTGGCCCCCGGATCATCATCCCATCAACAGCTGTTCTGGCGGTGGTCGGGTCTCTGTTGCTGGCCAGTGCGACGAACTTTAACGAGATTCTTCTCTCCCGAGTCCTGATCGGCCTTGGATATTCGGCAACCATGATGTCCACCTATGTCTTGTTCGCCAAATGGTTTCCGCCTGCGAAATTTGCCACCATGGCCTCCTGGCTGATGGCCTCTTCCAGCTTTGGCGGGATCATGGCATCCGCGCCGTTGGCTTATTCAATCGAGCTATATGGCTGGCGCACACCGTTCGTTGTGGTGGCCGGCATTACCCTGATCATGATCCTTGTCGGAATACTCATTGTCCGGGATGCGCCGCCGTCCTATCAGGATAGCAAGGAAAAACCGGCGACCATGGGGCAGAGTATCCGAGGGTATATGAGTGTTCTCAAACACCCGAAGTTCTTTAATCTGCTGGCCATGGGGTTTGTGGCTTATGGCCCGGCGGTGGCGCTTCTCGGCATGTGGGGAGGTCCGTATCTGGAGCAGGTGTACGGTCTCGCCGGCGCTGAGAGAGGGCAGATCCTTTTGTTGATGACCTTGGCCGTGCCCATGGGAGCCTTGTTTTTCGGACCCTTGGACCGATATTTCAAGAGCCGCAAGAAAATCGTCTTTACCGCCGTATCGGTGGAGCTCGTCGCCTTCGCCGTTCTGGGCCTCGTGGAAGACCTTCCGCTTTGGACGGTTACCGGGCTGTTTGTCCTGATTGCCTTTGTGCAGCAATATTATGTGGTTCTGGCCGCCCAATGCCGGGCTTCATTCCCTGATTATCTGGTCGGGCGGGCCAACTCCACCCTCAATTTGATCAGCATTCTCGGGGTTGCTTTTCTTCAATCCATGTTCGGATGGATTCTGGCCGTAAGCTGGGGGGACGGGTATGCCCATTCCTTCACCTTCGTCGCCGGCATGCTGGTTGTTGCCTTGCTGATTTACGCCTTTTCCAGCGAAAAATACCATCCCAGTCTCGTGACTGAAAAAAGCTAAATTAGAACTGATCCAATTTAGTCCGTTGTCCGTAGAAGAAAGTGTCAGGACGAAAACACACATAAATCCTGATCACGATTATATCAGGAGACCGACTAATACATTGAAAATCTCGGCAAAAATGCTTATATTATAAGGGATTAATGTAATTGCGATGTTCCCGAGATCAGCTGTCTGAGGAAAGTTTGGTGAGAGGACACTCCCATGACGAAGCAAGAGGCGACAAACGACGTTAAGCGCAATCGGGCGTTCATATCAACAGCAATGTCCATTCCCCTCCTAAGCCGGGAACGGGAATTTGAGTTGGCATATCGCTGGCGCGAGGACGAAGACGAGGCGGCCCTTCATGAACTTGTTTCCGCCTATATGCGGCTGGTTATCTCCATGGCATCGAAATTCAAGAATTATGGTCTGCCCATGGGCGATCTTGTACAGGAAGGTAATATCGGCCTGATGCAGGCGGCCTTCAAGTTCGAGCCTGAACGGGAGATCCGGTTCTCCACCTATGCAAGCTGGTGGATCAAATCCGCCATGCAGGACTATATCCTCAGAAACTGGTCCATTGTCCGCTCCGGAACCAGTGCGTCGCAGAAGTCCCTGTTTTTCAACCTTCGTTGGCTGCGTGCGAAAATCCAGAGCACGGATGAAGGGGCGTTCCCATCCGAAGCCCTTGAAACAGTTGCAAATAAGCTCCGGATCGGCATCCGGGATGTGGAAAAGATGGCCAACCGGCTGTCCGGCCGGGATCAGTCCTTGAACGCGCCTGTTGGTCAGAATGGTGATGACAGCCTGGAGGATTTCCTGCGCGATACCGGACCGACACCGGAAGAATCTGTCATGAAACTGATGGATGGCCAGGTTCGGTCAAAATGGCTGGATGCGGCCCTGCATGAGCTTTCTGAAAGAGAGCAATTGATCATTCGGGAGCGCCGTCTTCAGGATGATAAAACCACTCTCGAGGTACTAGGCAACCGTCTTGGTATCACCAAGGAACGGGTGCGGCAGATTGAGCATAAGGCCTTTGAAAAGCTGAAAAGTTCGGTTGTCCGGATCAGCCGGGAAGCGACTTCCAATCCTGCTCTGGTCTCTGTCCAGGGGACAAGCTAGAACAGCTCTTGCTGGGCCGGACCCTCGCGTTCGGTTTCCATCATGAGTTCACGGTCGTCGTTACGGACATTTCCAACCCGGCTGGAGACAGGATAAAAGCTCAGCTTATCCGCTGAAAGTGACGTCAGGTAAGAACCGTCGTCCCCCTCAAGCCAGTTTTGATAATCCTTTTCGTCCAGCATCACCGGCATGCGATGATGGATGAAGCTTATGTTTTCAGCGGCGGGCTGTGTCAGGATGGTACAGCTCACCAACTCCTCTCCTTCCGGGGTCTTCCAGCTTTCCCATAGTCCGGCAAAGGCAAAAAGGCGATGCTCGGCGAGGCCAATAAACCACGGCTGCTTCTCCCCCTTTCGCAATATCTGCCATTCATAAAATCCATTGGCCGGAATCAGGCAGCGTCTGGACTCGAAAGCCTCCCGATAGGCCGGTTTTTCCCGCACGGTCTCGCTTCTCGCATTGATCATTTTAGCGCTGAATTCAGGAGACTTTGCCCAGGACGGGACTAATCCCCAATGGGCAAAAAATAGCTCGGATTCCGCCATGTCGGAGCCATTTGCTATGCGGACAGCAGCAATGTCCGTTGAGGGCGGAATATTGTAACGCGGCATCAGGTTAGGGATCTGGTCAAATCCGAACAGGTTTCGCATGGCTTCTATCGGGCTGGTCAGGCTAAATCGTCCGCACATATCTGGGTTCACTCACTTTTGGCTCTGGCGTCATTCTATAGTGCCTTTTCCTCAAACTCCAGATGCAGAGACAAGGCCAGTTGCAGGACGGAAGCACCCTGATTGTGATGCAGGCTACAGTTTCTGCGGTTATTGGGTAAAATCGGCGGAAATGCGACCTCGGCATCTTGAACAAATGGCTGAGGCCAAATACGTCTTTCACCAAGGCGCCAAGCTGCGCACGAAACATGGATTGCCGGAAGTTTTCTGGACATTGACTTTCGGGAATATGGGTGAAAAAAATGCGGGACGAAATCAAGACTACCTGGCTCATTGCTGCGCTTCTGATCGGCATGTTGGGTGTATTTTCTTTGTTTTCCAATAACATCGAGGCGCAGGCTCAAAAAGAAATTGCCTCTGCTCCGGTCGGTGTTGAGCACAGCCTTGCCAAATCTTCAAACACGACCGAGGGTTTCTGCGGCTGGCTGGGGAACCTGTTTACAAGCTCATAATCGTCGGGGTCTAACCCAGATTTGCCAGGCCCGGAAAGGTTTCCAGGAACCAGTAGGCGAGGATCTGAAACTGACCGGAGAAAATCAGGACACCTGTGGCGATGAGGATCAGGCCGGTTCCCACCTCGACGGTTCTGAAATGTTTGCGAAACCGCCCCATAAATCTCAGAAATGTATTGATGCCGAACGCGGCGAGGATAAAGGGAATGCCGAGGCCCAGGGAATAAACCCCCAGCAGGCTGACCCCATAGCCCAAAGAGCTTTCGCTGGCGGCAATCGCCAGGATGGTTCCCAGGATCGGACCAATACAGGGTGTCCAGCCAAATCCAAAGGCGAGGCCGATCACATAGGCGCCAAACCAGTTTCGAGGCTGATCGATGTCGTTAAACCGGGCTTCCCGATAGAGCAGGGGAATACGGATCAGACCTGTCATATGGATGCCAAACAGGATAATCACCCCTCCGGCGATTTTTGACAGCAATTCCAGATGCTCGATGATCAGTCTGTTGATAAAAGATGCAGACGCTCCCAGAAGCACAAAAACCGTCGAGAATCCCAGGACAAAAATAAACGCCATGGTGACGACCTGCCAGTTAATGCCCTTGCGGGTGGCGGTGCCATCGTTGTTTTCCGTGATTTCCTCAAGGCTTGTGCCGGCAACGAGGCAGAGATAGGCAGGAACGAGCGGCAGCACGCAAGGGCTGAGAAAACTCACCAGCCCGCCACCGACCGCCGCCGCATAGGAGATATCAAACCCGCCCATTGTTAATCCGAAACCTTTCAAACTGCCACTATGCCTGACATCGCACAGATAGACCTTTTTATCCACACGTTCCAGTCACAAGATTGTGGAAAGGACTGGAAATAGACCTATCGAATGGGTTAGCAAGGGAAGGTCACAGAAAAAAAGAAGATGACATGACCTCAAATGTATTTCTCTCTGCTGTTTGCAACAGTCTCAACGGTCCTGACGCCATAAAAGTGAGTGAGCAATCACTCACTTTTTTAAACCCGGGAGAAATCCGGGTCCGCATCAAGGCGGCAGCCCTCAATTTTCCCGATCTGTTGATGACCTACGGCAAATACCAGTTTAAACCTGAACTGCCGTTCATTCTCGGGATGGAGGCATCCGGTGTTGTTGAGGAGATGTCCGGCGGAGATCATGGCTTTAAAATCGGTGACGCGGTGCTTATCAAGGGGAAAACAGGGGCATTTGCGACCCAGGCCACCGTGACCGCAGAACAGCTCGATCCAATGCCGCAAAATCTGTCATTTGAAGAGGGGGCCGCCTATCGGGTCACCTATATCACCGCCCATGTCTCCCTCGTTGATAAAGCGCGGCTGCAGCCTGGGGAAACCCTCGTCGTGCTGGGGGCAGGGGGTGGGGTCGGGCAGGCCTCCGTTGAGCTAGGCAAGGCCCTGGGGGCAACGGTGATAGCTGCCGCCAGTTCCGATGAGAAGCTTGCACTGGCGAAGCGAAGCGGGGCGGATCATCTGATCAATTACCGGCAAGAGCAATATTCGGAACGTGTGCAGGAGATCACGCAAGGAAAGGGCGCGGATGTCATCCTCGATCCCGTTGGCGGTGCCTATTTTGAAGAAAGTTTAGAATGCGTCGGCTGGGACGGACGGGTGCTTGTGGTTGGATTTGCCAGTGGCAGTTTCGGGGTCCTGAAAACCAATTTGCCGCAAGAGAAGGGATGCTCGGTCATCGGGGTGCGGGCCGGAGAGCATGGCCGCCGCAACCCCGCCGCCGGTCAGCGCAGTCATGACAATCTGCTCCGGCTGACAGAAAAACATGACCTGAAACCATTGATCGGGAAAATCTGGAAGCTGGAGGAGATCCGGGACGCGCTATCGGCAATGGAAAGGCGGGAAGTTGTCGGCAAGCAAGTCATCCGAATGCCGGCCTGAGCGCCATAAAAAACGGGCGGTGACGCCATTATGACATCACCACCCGCTGATTAACCGTAAAAGCTACTATTTACGCGACTTCGGCAAGGTCGTTGTCGTTGCCAACAAAAATGCCGTGAAGCACTTGCAGAACTTCGACGACATTTTCGTCCTGCAAAGAATAGTAAATTGTCTGGGCATCGCGACGGGTCTTTACAACGTCTTCCTTGCGAAGGCGGGCAAGATGCTGCGACAGAGCGGACTGACTCAGGCCGACGATCTTTTCAAGCTGTCCGACAGACTGCTCTGTTCCGACCAGATTACACAAGATGAGTAACCGGTGCTTGTTGGACATGGCTTTTAAAAAGCGGCTGGCGTCGAGCGCCTTGTCCTGAAGAGGTGTTATATCCATTTATGAACCATATAATTTTTATTAATACGAAAATTCTCAACAGCTGATATAGCAATAAAGCTAATTGATGCAAGTAAAACAATTCCGATTGTCGCAAATTTTTGTAAAAATGCGGCATTCGTCACGTTCTGTGTGAAGAGATTCGCTTTTTTTGTGGAAATGGTTTTATAAATCAAAAATTGCTCGCGTCCCGGATGTGAGCCGTCTTTGATTCTATGGAGAAATTTCTACTCTACAAAAACGGAATATACCCCTTCGAAATTCTGTGATACCTCCATCCGGAAATCCGGTGATTTTTTTAGTTGGTCATCTTAAGGTTTGCCCGATTGTAAACCGTTATCCCCCAAATGGCGTATAACTGCCTGAGAGGGAGAAAAGCGAAATGCCAGCCTGTCAGCTGGATCTGTAGCGTATTGTATTTAAAAGAGTATTTTGGATAGCACCGATATGTATGTTGAGTGGTCTGGGTAAAGGATTATTAACCAAGATCAGGGATTGTTGGTTAATTAAAGGTAAAAAAAACCACGGGGCGTCCCATATATGGGCGATGAGAGTAAGAAGACGGAACAGGTATCTTTTCTGCGGCGTTTAACAGGCAGATTTGCCGACATGGTCAACATGATAACAATGGAAGAATAACGATGCGACACGTATGGGGAAAGCTGGCAAGCGGAGCGAAAAACCGATCGCATGAGATTGGTGTCGGGCTCGGTGTTGTATCAATTCTAGCCATGGCGACCGTCAGTTTTGGATTGCTTTTCAAGATCGGTGTGGTCGGGGAGGCGGACGATCAGTTTGCTTTCAATCAGACCAATCGGGCAGCCAATATGTTGTATCTGGATCAAAAGCTGAAGGAACTGGAGATCAAGCCGGACACATCCGCCTATCTGGCCGATATGGACATGCCGGATCCCCACAACCTGACCAAGACCATGGAAACCGTGGATCTGTTTGGACGGAAATTCACCAAGGAAGATATGTGTATCGCTCAGGCCGTTTATTTCGAAGCCCGGAGCGAACCTCTCGTCGGTCAGGTTGCCATCGCTGAGGTTATCCTTAACCGTATTGTCGATCCCCGTTATCCCGACACTGCCTGTGAAGTGGTTTTCCAGAACCAGCACCGCCGCCATAAGTGCCAGTTCTCCTTTGCCTGCGATGGTCAATCAGACCGGCCCCAGCATACCCGCTCCTGGGAGAAGGCCCTGAAGGTTGTGGCTCTCGTGCAGAAGGGGGAGAGAAGTGGCATTGCCAAACGGGCAACCCACTACCATGCCACTTACGTCAATCCGAGATGGAGCAATCACCTGAACAAGCTCGGTCAGGTGGGTCAGCATATCTTTTATCGCGAAGACATTTAATCCGGCGGGCTGTTTCGCCGGTTTTTCCGGTATCCCAGACAGGAATGGATAAAGAGGGTTGTGATCACCACGGCCCCGCCCGTCAACACGCCGAACCCCGGATTCTCATGAATGACGAACCAGACCCAGAGGGGACCGAATATACTTTCCAGCAGCATCAGCAAACTGACCTCAGGCGCCGGAATAAAACGCGGGCCGATGGTGATCAAGGAGAAGGCGCAGGGCAGGATAACGACTCCAAGCAGGATCAGATAAAATATGTCCTGAGACGTGACCGCTGATGGTGTGGCCAGGGGCAGGGAGATAGCGGCGACCATATATCCAGATAAAGCCAGAGACGGCACCATATCGATGCTGCGGGCATGACGGACGGTGGTGATTTGCCCCGCCAGACCCAGGGCACAGATAATGGCATAGAAATCGCCAAGGCGGCTGCCCCCGCCAATACTGTCGAGAAATATCAACCCGATACCACCCAGACAAAAGACGATGGCGATCCAGGTCGGAAGCCTGATTTTCTCCCCTAAAAAAATCCAGGAAAGCAAAGCTGCGAATAAAGGGGCCGTTGCGATGATGAACAAGGCGTTGGCGACATTCGTATGAGTGACCGCCAGTACAAAGAAAATCGTACTGACTGTAAAACAGGCGGCGGCCAGAAACCCGCGGCGCCCCATAACCTGAAAGCTTTTTAGGGCGCCGGCGCCACGGCGCAGAATGTAAAAAGTCAGGATTGTTGAGGCAAAAAACAGCCCTCTCCAGAATAGTGTCGTCCAGCTATCAACAGAAATCAGCCGGATAAGCAACCCATCCGGAGACAGAATGATCACACCAAGGGCCGTGATCAGAGTTCCGTATAGATGCGGCGGCAGATTTGGCATGAAGAGAGTGGTCCGGATAAATCAGAGAGGCAGGGCGGTTACCTCTCCTGCTCTAGACCCTATTTCAGAGAATTCCAAGAAATTTCTGTGATCCTGATTTCTGTTGCGAAAACTGAAATTGGTGACATTGTGAAATTCTGAGATAGGAGGGCATGATGTCAGACAGCGCGCAAGTTTCAGATGGCATGATATCCGTAGAACGGCAGGAAGACCTTTGCGTTTTGAATTGGGCGGACGGCCGTAGCGAGGAATTCCACTATCTTTGGCTCAGGGATAACTGCCAATGTGAGGACTGTCTGCACCCGCAAACCCGGGAGAGACTGTTTGACCTGATGACCCTGAGTCCGGAAGAAGACCTCGTTGCCAGACTTGAATTACAGGAGGGATCTCTTCTCGTGACCTGGCGTGATGGCCATCAAAGCCACTATCCGGAGCATTGGTTGCGAGAGCATGCTTATGGGGAGGAAGCCCGCCAGGCCCGCCGTGAGAAACCCATCCTCTGGACAGCCGAGATAAGACAGTCCTTGCCGGAGATTGCCTATGAAAAGGTCATGTCCAGTGAAGACGGACTGCTGACCTTTCTGGATTTGCTCTGCGACTATGGATTTGCCCTGATCAGAGAGACACCGACCGAGAATTTGGAAGTCACACGTGTCGCGTCGCGGATCTCGTTTCTCCGGGAAACCAATTTCGGGCGGGAATTTGATGTGATTTCGAAGCCCAATCCCAACAATGTCGCTTATACAGCCCTGGAACTGCAGTCCCATAGCGATCTTCCGAATTGGGAAGTGCCACCCGGAACCCAGTTCCTGCATTGCCTGGAATTTGAAGCCGAGGGTGGGGAAAGCACCCTTGTTGACGGCTTTGCGGCTGCCCGTCAGCTGCAGTCGGCTCACCCGGAGGATTTTGATCTCCTGTGCCACCTCCGCATCCCGTTCCGTTTTCACGATTCCGATTGGGATATCAGGCGGTCGGCTACGACACTTGCCCTCGATTCCTTCGGAGAACTTGAGGAAATCCGCTTTCATTCCGCCTTAACGGCCCCTCTCGATATTGCTGCGGACCAGGTGCTGCCCTTTTACCGCGCCTATCGGGCGTTGACAGAGATCATTCGAAAGCCGGAGAATATCCTGAAACTGAAACTGCAACCTGGGGATTTACTGGTTTTCAACAACCGGCGGGTTCTGCATGGGCGGGCTGCGTTTGATCCGAACAGCGGCCCCAGACATCTTCAGGGATGCTATGTGGATAATGACGATGTGTTGAGCAAACGCCGGGTTCTAAGGCGGCGGCTCTAAACCATTTTATGCGCGATCAGGCTGTCGACGGTTTCCTCGATTGATTGGGTGAGATCAAGGGGGTTGAAATTGAGATCCGCTCGGATCTTGCTCGTATCGAACAGGACATCCTTGCCAAGCCGGGATACCACGATGCGTAAGTCAGGCTTGACCAACGCCAGGAGCCTGACAAGCCAGTCGGGGACGGTTTTCAAGGTCGTATCATAGCCCTTAGGCGCCGCCCGATCATGGACGATTTTGGCAATTTCCTTGAAGGGCAGCCGGCTGTTCACGCAAATATAGCGATTTCCCGGCGCTGCCGGACTGGTGAGGGCCGCAATATGAGCATCGGCCACATCCCGGACATCAACAAGATTGAAGTCGATATTGGGAATACCGGGGACTTCCTTCGCCAGCAGGCGGCGGACGACTTCGTGGGAGGCGCTGATATTCGAGGCGATCAAGGGGCCGAGCACAAAGCCGGGATTGATCATCGCAAGCTCCGGCCGGCTTTCTCCCGGCAAAGAGTTGACAAAATCCCACACGGCCCGCTCGGCAATGGTTTTGCTCTTTGAATAGGCACCGATATCCTGATCGATATCGCTCCAGATTTCCTCAGTCAGGGCGGTGGGCCCGAAATTTCCTCCGGCCACGGAGGCGATGGAGGACGTCATGACAATTCTCGTAACCTTGCTGTCCGCCGCCGCTTTTACGGCCCGCAAAGCACCGTCACGGGCGGGAATGATCAGGTCATTCTCATCGTCCGGTTCGGTTGTTGGCAGGGGAGAGGCCATATGCAGGAGATATTTGGCCCCTTCCATGGCCTCGGGCCAACCGGCATCAGAGGACAGATCGGCCTCGACAAAGCTGAGATGGGTGATGTCACATTGTGTGGCGAAGGCGGCTTTCAGGCCGTCGATACGACCCGTATCCCGGACGGTTCCCCGCACAGCATATCCGTCTTCAAGCAGCTTTTTCACCGTATGCTGGGCTATGAAGCCAGACGCTCCGGTTACTGTTATCAGTCCTTTGTCACTCATCGCCCGGCACATCCTTCCCCTTGTTCGGTATCGGGAAGAGCTTTACATAGAGATACTGCAATTACAAATCGGGAATTGGGAAGATCCGAGTCCATTCTTATATATGCTGTGACAGAGCTAGTGCTTTGAAACCGGGAGAAGAACGTGAGCAAATCATCTATTGATTGGCAAAAGCTGGATCAGAATATAGACGCGAAGGGATATGCGGTTCTCAAAAATCTGCTGTCTGCGTCGCAATGTGATGATCTTATCCGTTTATATGATCAGGAGAACCGCTATCGGAAAACCGTGGTGATGCAGCGCCATGGCTATGGCCAGGGCGAATATCGTTATTTTGACTATCCCCTGCCGGATCTTGTTGCCGATCTGCGGGAGCAGTTCTATGGTCCGCTCTCCTCAATTGCCAATCGCTGGTCGGTGGATCTCAAACAGCAGAACAAATACCCGGACCGGCTTCAGGACTACACGGAAATCTGCCATAAACAGAACCAAACGCGGCCGACCCCGCTTATTCTGAAATATGGCCCCGGAGATTACAACCGGTTGCATCAGGACCTCTACGGAGAGCTGTTATTTCCCTTGCAAATGGCCGTATTGCTGAGTGAACCGGTAGAGGAGTTCGAGGGCGGAGAATTTGTGTTGACGGAGCAACGCCCGCGCATGCAATCAAAAGCCACAGTTGTGCCGCTTCATCGCGGCGATGCGGTGATATTCGCTGTCAATGATCGACCGGTGATGGGCAGTAAACGGATGTCCCGGGCGAAGATGCGCCACGGGGTCAGTGAGATTGCACGGGGGCAGAGATACACCCTAGGCGTTATTTTTCATGATGCAAAATAAACCCAGGCTTTAGTCACACGAAATTTCCCGCTCGTAATGTTTTGCTAATTATTCTATAAGCGGCAAAAGACAGGGGATATGGGATGTGATTCAGGAGACTGCTAAAACATTCGGGTTTCTGGTGACGGACCAGGCGAGTATGATGTGTCTTACATCAGCTATTGAGCCTTTACGTGTCGCCAACCGGCTCAGCGGGCGGCATCTTTATGACTGGCGTCTTTTGACGTTCGATGGTGAGCCGGCTGTTTCCAGTAACGGCTTTCGGGTGATTCCGGATATGCTTCTGGAGGAGGCGACCTCTCTCGATATTCTGTTCGTATGTGGGGGTATCGGAACCGACAAGATCAAGGATGAGCATGTACTGGCGGAATTACGTCGAATTGTCCAGCATGGAACGGGTATTGGCGGCCTCAGCACGGGAAGCTTTGTTCTGGCAGCGGCAGGCCTCCTCAACAATTTCCGCTGTACCGTTCACTGGGAAGGGGCGGTCAGTCTTCAGGAAAGCTATCCGAAGGTGTTGTTTACCGGCAGCCTGTTTGAAATCGATCGCAACAGATATACCTGTGCCGGAGCTGTCTCCTCTCTGGATTTGATGCTGCATATCATCGCCCAGGCACATGGCAACAAGCTCGCCGAAGATATCGCGCTTAATTTCATGCACGACCGCTTGCGCGATCAGAATGACAAGCAACAGGTCGTGCGCAAGCTGCAACTGGCGGCAAAGTCGCAGAAGCTGCTGGCCATCGTGGAAATCATGGAGCTGAATATCGAGGATCCAATCCCACCGGACGATCTGGCCCAGGAAGTCGGCATTTCCATCCGCCAGGTTGAGCGTCTGTTCCGCCAGCATACGGGCCGTTCGCCGGCGCGCTACTATATGGAATTGCGGCTGGAGCATGCCCGGCTTCTCCTCCTCCAGACCAGCATGTCCATCACGGAAATCTATATTGCCTCAGGATTTTCGACTCACTCGCACTTTGCTAAAAGCTACCGGGAACATTATGGCATCAGCCCCAGCCACGAAAGGAAACCGAAGCTTGTGGGGTAGGCCCCTTACTTCTAACGCTGTGGCCGTTTGCGCTGGAAAAATCGTCGAATGCGGTGCCGGAATTTATGGCGTTTGAACGGATTTGCCGATGACGGCCTTCCGGTCCAGGCTAGGTCATAGAGAAATTCACGCGTCCAATCATCGCCCTCATCGAATGCACGGGTGCGGTTGTCGCTTATCATCAACCCTTGTTGGCCCTTACTTCGGAAAGTTGCACTCTGCGGCCAGTCCTCCTGAGGCCAATATTTTCCATGCCGGTCAACCACATATGCTTTCCGATCATCCTCCGTCATTTGCCGGGTGAGGCTTCCAGGGCCTGATTCGATAACTCGGGCATCATCCTTACTCTCAACCGGAATCACATCCAGATCGCGAAAACGTTTCCCTGGTACAAGAAACGCATTTGATCGAATATGCGGATTTGGAAAGGGCGGATCGGAGGACCCGGTACTTTCCCAACTGCCGGTCGCCCCGACAATCCCTGCCTGTGGCGCTCTTTTCAAAGCATTGATGAGCTTGGAAAGCCAGTCGTCGCATTCTATTCGGCTAAAGGAATTCAAAAAGCAGTAATAGTCATAACGAAGATGTTCGGCGACCTCAAAATACGGGCCGATATCCAATCCGCCATCCCCCTGAAAATCATAACGAACGAATTTCGTATCGGCGAGAAAGGACAGATAGGGCTCGTCTTCTCCCTCTTCAAAATCCTTGAAAATCAGGACGAGGTCATGTTCGCACCCTTCGTGATGCCGTTGATAGGAATCAAAAAATTCACGAAACACTGAAAGGCCGTTCGACTTCCTTATCAAATGTACAACCGCAATGGTCTGGCCCGTCATTATGTCGGTTGACCCCTTAGGAAATCAATTTGGAGATCTTCTTCCGGATACCTGTCTTCGGGCCTTTTACCGCCAGATATTTCCAGACGGAAATGCCGAACCTGGTGTCAAAATTCGCCATCAGTTCGAAGTCGGGATCCTTTTCCAGCTCTTTGAAAACACGGACACAATCCGGCACTGCCCCGGTATCATGAAACACAAAGATACAGTTCTTCTTGACGATTTCCTTTGCCAGCTCAATGTCTTGCATCAAGCCCTTATAGCTGTGGTCACCATCGATAAAGGTAAAATCTATCTGGCCCTGATAGGGCAAAAGGGCCTTGCGCGCTTCTTTGGAGTGGGAATCCATAATCAGCTCTAGAACGAGTTTGCTGTTTACGGATTTTTTGATCCGCTCCCAATGGACAAAGGCTTCATGTTCGCCGATATCCAGCACAATTGTCTTATCTACCTGATAGTAGTCCCGGAGGAATTTTGTCTGTCCACCTGACGCAATCCCGATATCCAGACTGAATTTGGAAGGCGGAATTTCTGTCGCCATATAATAAACGAAATCAGCGTATTCATCCGGATCCTGTTGCAGGTAAAGACCGTTTTCCGAGACAGGAAAGTGGAAAAAACCTTCATCAGAAGAGCCGGCTTCAATTACAGCTTGTTTAATCTGGTCTCGAGAAATATCCACGTTGATCACCCGTTAAAGTCTTGCGTCAGAAAATATCTAATACTGCCCGACATCTATAAACAATGATACGTCTAATGGCAATCAATGCCGGAGCAGAAATTTCAGGGTTATGGCCGTCTAAGTTTCAGGAGAATTCTTAGTATTCTCGTAAATTTTTCTGTCCGGGAACTGGTATAGGGTAACAGATAAAAAGCCATGGCAATCTTGTTAAAGATACTTGCGTCGGAGGACCCATAGCTTTTTCTGCAATATCGATAGAAGCTTGCGGCCAGGGCAATTTGTTGTTTTGGCAATTTTGGTCGGTAGCGATCGTGGGAAATTCCGGTTTCGCGCTGAAAAAACCGTGTTGAGTAATCGGCAGCTACACGGTTTTGGGAAGCAAACGGAAACAGAACAAGATGGTCCCAACCCCAGACATGGGGAAAATCCCGGATTACCCCATTAATAGCGTCTACTGCCTGCTGCCGACGAAAAAGACCGTACATCCATCCCGGATGTGAGGATTTCAACAACTGGATCGACTTACCTAAGCTGTGCGATGGGCTATGCGCGGGTATGGTTTTGCCACCTTCGATCTCCCTTTCGTCATTCCATCGAAGGACTTTCGCCACGGCCAGGTCAACGTCAGGATTTGCCGACAGTACAGATGCCAGTTTTTCAACATAGTTATCGTCAGACCAGTCATCATAGGAACGCCACATGAACAGGCTGCCTGTCGACTGAGAAACGACGAATTGAAAGTTGGGGAGCGGACCAAGATTTTTATCTTGCTGATAGATTTTTATCCGGCTGTCTTCTTCCGCATATCGCTGCACAATTTCCAGAGTTCCATCAGTTGAGCAGTTGTCGGAGATGATGATTTCCAGATCTTTGTAGGTTTGACGCTGCAAACATTCAAGCGCCTGTTCTACAAATTTCTCTGCATTATACAAAGGCATTCCTATGGAAATCAAAGACACATCAACGCTCGCATTTTGACCTATATTTTGCCGGGATTGTAGAGGGCAAGATTGCGCTCTGGCTATTAAAAACTGCGTTTATTCCGCTCTGTGAGGTTACTTTCTAACGGGTCTGGAACCGCTATTCTGGCCTATATATGTCCGCAATCCATCTTCAAGGCTATAAACGGGCCAGTCCGATAAGAGGTGGTCGATCTTCTTCGCGTTGCCCAGGACAAGGCTTTCCTGAGGGGTTTTCTGGACAATTTTTTCCAGGGCCGCGCGAAGGACCGGCTCCTTCTTGAACACTCGCGCGCAAGCCAGGGCAATTTCGGATGGCCGATAGGCATTGCCAGAACAGATATTGACTGCTCCAATATGAGTGCTGAAGGCCAGCCTGGCTAAAGACTCAGCTACATCTTCGAGATGAATGAAGTCAACGGCTCGGCCTGGATTTTGAAACTCAGGTACTCTGCCATGTGTGACTTCTTCCACAATATATGAAATCAGCTTTTTTGGATCTTCATCCGGGCCGTAGGGAAAGAAAATGCGGGCCCAGACCAGGTCGATGTCCTTTGCAATGACTTCCGCCATCTGTCTGAATGCGTTTTTAGAAGATGAGTAAAAAGTATTTGGCGAAAGAGCGGACGTCTGTTCATCAAGCACAGTGTCTGTCCAGTCATATTCGGCACAGCTACCGGCAAGAACGGCTTTCTTTCCGCCCGCCGATACAAAACTATCGAGGAGAAAGGCGCTTGACGAAACCCAGCGAAAATTCTCTCGCGAATGCCAGAATTTTCCGGGTGTTGCCTCCCACGCCAGATGGATCAAATAACGTGGTTTGTGGGTGTCGAAAAAACCGTGAACGGCGTCTTGGTCATGGAGGTCGAGGGAAACATATGCGAGATGTTCATGATCCATGAATGGGCAGGGGCGTTGGCCGGTCGCAAGAACTTTGTGTCCGGCGTCAAGCAAATGGCGGACGACGGGGCTACCTATTACACCGGTGGCGCCGGTTACTAAACAAAATTCGCTGAAATCGTCTGCCATATGAAGTTAATTTAGATCCCCAAGTGATTGATCTTTATCGGAAATAACTCTTGGCAGACCCGGCCAGTCAATGCCTATTTCTGGATCATTCCAGTGAAATCCGCGGTCATGTCCTGGCACGAACGCCGGGCTCATCTGATAGAAAACCTCCGTCTCGTCCTCCAGGGTCAAGAACCCGTGGGCGCAGCCGGGCGGAATAAAAAAACTGCGGCCGTTTTTGCGGCTCAGCTCCGCTCCGACCCATTTCTTATAGGCGGGCGAGTCGGGGCGCAGATCCACGGCGACATCGAACAGTCTTCCAGCGCTACATCTTACCAGCTTGGTCTCTTCAAACGGGGCCGTATGATAATGCATTCCTCGCAATGTATAGGCAGTTTTATTGTAGGAGATATTACTTTGAACCGGATGAAAATCGATGCCGGCATCGGCAAATTCCTGCTCGCAAAAGGCGCGGGTGAAATAGCCGCGACTGTCTTCATGACGTTGCGGGTCAAGGATGAAAGCACCGGGGATCATCGTCTCCTTGAACTTCATGAGACCAGCCTGAGGGTCGGGATGGGGATGGCAAATTGCCCGCCCCAGTCCTTGATTGCCGCCATGTCCCGGGTAATCTCGTCCGCCAGATTCCAAGGAAGGATCAGCAGGTAATCCGGTTTTTCCTCCCAGATTTTTGTGGGGGCGAAGACCGGGATATGGCTGCCCGGCAGCAAGGTATCCTGTTTCTCCGGATTGCGATCAACAACAAATTCAATGCCGTCAGTACCGACACCGCAATAATTCAGCAATGTATTCCCTTTGGCCGCGGCGCCATATCCAGCGACCTTTTTACCCTCAGATTTTGCCTTTGCAAGAAAGGCGAGAAGGGCCGTTTTTGCGGCGAAGACCTTCGGGGTGAAATCCAGATATCCTTCAAGGCTGGTCAGGTTGGCCGCTTCTTCTTCGGCTTTCAATGTCGATAGATTGTCCGTGTCCGGATACAGATCACAGGCCATATGGCAGGCAAAAATACGTAAAGAGCCGCCATGTGTGTCTATTTTTTCGACATCAAACAGCCTTAAACCGTGTTTTCGTAGAATTTTTTCGACAGTATGCAGGGACAAATAGGAATAATGCTCATGATAGATTGTATCAAACTGGACTTTCTCAATCATATTCAGTAGATGCGGGAACTCGATTGTGAGCACCCCGGTTTCCGACAGCAGAATGCGAAAACCCTCGATAAAATCATTGATATCGGGCACATGGGCCATGACATTATTAGCCGCCATCAGATCCGCCCGCAAACCATCTGCGGAAAGCCGGGTGGCGGTCTCAACGCCGAAAAAAGCCACCTCCGTTTTCACACCGGACGCTTCCGCCACCTTGGCGACATTGGCGGCCGGCTCGATCCCTAGAACCGGGATTTGTTTTTTGACGAAATGCTGGAGGAGATAGCCGTCATTGCTGGCCACTTCCATGACCAGAGAGCTATTGTCCAGCTTCAGTTTTTCGGTCATCAAATCGCAATACCGTCCGGAATGGGCGACCCAGCTATCGGAATAGGAGGAGAAATAAGCATAGTCGGAAAAGATATCCTCGGCGGGAACGGCATCTTCCACCTGCACCAGGAAACAGCTGCCGCAGACTCGTGCATGCAAAGGATAGGATTTTTCCGACGCGATCTCTTCGGCGCCTTTGAGATAGCTGTTGGCGAGCGGCGTAGCACCGAGGTCGACAAAGGTCTGGGTCAGGGGGCTCGCGCAGAACCGGCAGATCAAACCGTTACTCATGGATCAAACTTTCATATTCCTCAATCTGCGACAGAGTGAGGGCGGTGACATCCTGATTGTTGCTAAAGGCCGTGTACCAGTCCACGGTCTTTTTTAAGGTTGTTGGGGCATCCCATCTCGTCTGCCAGTTCAAGACTTTGCGGGCGAGGGACGCATCAAGTGCCAGGAAGGCCTTCTCTAGCGGTTGCTGGCTTGAGACGAGGGAATAGTCCTCATCAATGCCGAAAGCAGACTGAACGTCCGCGGCAATCCGGCCAACGGTGATATTTTGCTGATCCGCCGGACCGAAATTAAGCGCGAGGGGCAGCTTATGCTCAGCATCCTGGGCCAGTGCCTGAAGATAGGTGAGATACCCGGATACGGATTCAAGGACATGCTGCCAGGGACGGGTGGCGTTGGGATAGCGCAGGGTCACGGGATTACCATCCTGTGCAGCCCGCCAAATGTCAGGAACAAGGCGGTCTTCGGAAAAATCGCCCCCGCCAATGACATTTCCGGCCCGCGCCGTCGCGATCCGGGCAGGGCTGTCCTGAAACAGGCTTTTAGAAAGGGAGGCAACAGCAATTTCGCAGGCCGCCTTTGACGAGGAATAAGGGTCATCGCCGCCCAGTGGATCGTCTTCGATAAAGGCGCGTCCCTCATCCCGGTTCAGATAAACCTTGTCGCTGGTCACCATCACCGCCGCCTTCAACCCGGAGATACGGGTCAGGCCGTTAAGCAGGTTGACCGTTCCCATAACATTGGTTTCATAGGTATAGACCGGTTGGCGGTAAGAGCGACGCACGAGGGCTTGAGCGGCCATGTGGAGAACAAACTCCGGATCAGCGTTCTGTATGGCCTGTTCCAGGGCATCCCTGTCACGGATATCAATAATATGCGAGGTCATATTGAGAGAGTTTTTAAGGCTGCCATACAGGGAGATATCTCCCTCCGGTTCCAGCGAGATGCCAGTGACCTCAGCTCCCATCTTAGCCAGCCACAACGCTGTCCAGGCACCTTTGAACCCGGTATGGCCGGTTAGAAGGATACGGCGCCCGCGCCAGTCATCCGAATTGATTTGCCCAGGGGTCATTTATATCTCCCTAGGACCAGACGCGCCAAGGAGCTTCTCCACTCTCCCAGAGATCTTCAAGAAGGGTCTTCTCGCGCAAAGTATCCATGGGCTGCCAGAAGCCAGTATGCCGAAAGGCGGAAAGCTCATTATCGGATGCCAGACTTTGCAGGGGGCCTTCTTCCCATTTTATGTCGTCACCGGAAATCCGGTCGATGACGGAAGGTTCCAGCACAAAGAATCCGCCATTGATGAGGCCATTATCGCCGGCTGGTTTTTCCGTAAAGTCTGTCACCCTGCCGTCTTCAACCACCGTGGCGCCAAATCGGCCCTGCGGCGCAACGGTGGTCAGGGTCGCCTCCCGTCCTTGGCTTTTGTGAAAGCGTACAAGTTCAGTAATATCGATATTAGCGACGCCGTCCCCGTAGGTCATGCAGAAGGTTTCATCAGGATCCAGATAGTCGGCAACCCGCTTAAGCCGTCCTCCGGTCATAGTTTCCGCCCCCGTTTCAACCAGGGTCACCTTCCAGGGTTCGGCCTTGGCGTTGTGATAGGTGATCTCATTACTTTGCATATCAATGGTCACATCTGAACGATGTAGGACATAATTCGCAAAATACTCCTTCACCATATAGCTGCGGTATCCAAGACAGATGATAAAGTCGCTGATACCGTGATGGGCATAAATCTTCATGATATGCCAAAGGATCGGACGCTCGCCGATTTCGATCATGGGTTTGGGGCGAAGATGAGATTCTTCGGAAATGCGGGTTCCCAACCCACCAGCGAGAATTACGGCTTTCAACGAGGTCACCTCAAACTTAGTCCAATGCTGCTAGAGACTTATTTCAATAACCCGCTGGAGTGTCAAGGATTGCCTAAAGATAGATTTGACGTGATAAATCAGAAACTTCCCCTATGCTGGATCGAAACCAAGAAAAGAAAATAATTATCGTCATGCAAATTAAGAAAACCGGCCTCTACGACCTTGAAGAAAACATCCGTCGTGACTTCGAATATCTCAATTACTTCCCCGATAACTGGGTCAAGGCAAAGCAGACATCGGAAGGCAATCCGGTTACGGATGTGACAATCATTGGCGGCGGTATGTGCGGCATGGCGGTGGCTTTTGGTTTGAAGCGCGAAGGCATTCGCAATTTTCGGATATTTGATCGGCAAGCAGAAAATCTGGAGGGGCCCTGGCTAACGACAGCCCGGATGAAAACCCTCCGCTCTCCTAAGCATCTCACGGGCCCGAATATGGGGTTACCGAACCTGACCTTTCAGGCCTGGTATCGGGCGCAGTGGGATACGGAAAGTTGGGAGGCTCTTGGACATATTCCGCGTGAGATGTGGATGGAGTATCTGTGCTGGTATCGGCAGGTCCTCGAAATTCCAATTGAGAACAATGTTGCGCTGGAAAGGATCGAACCTGTAGGGGATATCCTTAAGCTGACCCTCGTAAGAAACGGTGAAGCTGTGGTGCACCTCACCCGGAGACTTGTGCTGGCGACAGGAAGAGCGGCGTTCGGCGGAACCCGTTTACCGCCAGCTTTTCAGGAGCTTCCGGGCAGCCTCTATGCCCATACGGAAGACCGGATTGATTTTGACGCCCTGAAAGGGAAGAAGGTATTTGTCATTGGCGGAGCCGCCTCGGCTGTGGATGCGGCGGCGGTCGCCTTGGAGACGGGAGCCGCAGAGGTGCATTTGATGGTTCGCGCTAAAGAAATCCCCCGCCTCAACAAATTTAAGAGCACCGTTTATTCGGGTTTTTTTCGGGGCTTCAACCGGCTGGAGGAGGAAACCAGGTGGCGGTTTCTGCATCACGGTTTTGGCTGCAGGATTGCGGCACCTCGCGCCTCCATGCTGAGGCTCAAACAGTATGGAAACTTTCATATCCATCTCGACAGCCCGATTGAAAAGGCGAGTGCTGATGGCGCTGGCGTAGAACTGTCGACCGGGTTGGCGGTCCATCGGGGAGATTTTGTCATTCTCGGAACCGGCTATGCTATCAATATATTTGACCAGCCGGAACTTTCTGGCTTTGCCAAGGATGTCCTGTTATGGCGGGATCGGTTCTCACCTCCCGCTGAAATCGCCGATGAGGAGCTTGGAAATTTCCCCTATCTAGGCCCGGGATTTGAACTTCTGGAAAAGACACCGGGGGCGGCCCCCTACCTGGACCGAATTCATCTCTTCAATGCAGCGACGACCATGACCCACGCCGCCGTTAGCAGCGATATCCCCGGCGTCAATATCGGGGCAGAAAGACTAATCGATACATTGGCGAAAAAATTCTTTGTCGAGGCGGGAGAGGAGCATCTCGAGGACTTCTATGCCTATAACGAGCCGGAACTGCTCGGCGATGAATGGAACTAGCGGACTAGACCATATATCCCGGCACATAAAAGGATGCCCAGGGCGATCCGCCGGTAGAGCGTTTCATTGGCCTTGCGAAACAGCCTCGATCCGATCCAGGCTGACAGGATGAAGAGGGGCAGGAGCCAGAGGGTTGTGGTGATCTCCGCAAAGGTTATGAGCCCCGATAATGCCATAATGGCGATAAGGGCCAAAAGAGTGATGGCAAAATAACCGGTGAAATTGGCCCTGTTCGTGGCCGCGCTGTCCTGGCTCGAGAGCAGATAGAGCATCACTGGTGGATTCCCCAGACTGGTCAGGGCCATCAGAATGCCGGAAACAGCTCCCACTCCCAGGGTGACGGGTAGGGGCTTGCGGCCCTTGTAGCGCCATCCGGTCAACAGAACCACGGAGAAAACTGTGACCAAGGCGGCGATGACATAACCAATGATTTTCGGATCTGTCGTTATCAGCAACCAACTGCCGACAGGCATAAACAGCGCCGCAACCGCCCCCATGGGCAGGATCACCTTCCAATTGATATCCCGAAAGACACCGGGCATAAGCTGAGCGGTTACCACAAGCTCCATCAGGATGATAATGGCCACCGTCTGAACCGGTCCGAACAGATAGACAAAGAAGGGGGCCATAAGCATGCCCGATCCCATACCGGCAAAGCCCCGCATCAATCCGGCGGCGGCTGAGATAACGATCGCAATGAATAGCGCTGTGGTCATGTTGACCTCTGAGTATTGCCTTGGCCCCAAAGAGATGCGGTATGGAAAATCCGCTCAACTACTGGCTTCGGGGAGTTACTGGGCCTGAACTGCTGTAATAGCAATCATGGAGAAGACATCTTCCGCTGAACAGCCGCGGGAGAGATCATTTGCAGGATGTGCAAGCCCCTGAAGTATCGGCCCAAGCGCAGTTGCACCGCCAATCCGTTGTGCGATTTTGTACCCGATATTGGCAGCCTCCAGACCGGGGAAAACAAGAACATTGGCGTCTCCTTTTAAGGGCGAGTCGGGTGCTTTGCTTGCGCTCACCGCGGGAACGAAGGCCGCGTCGAACTGGATTTCGCCAAAAAGGGTGAGGTCGGGATTGAGGCCCCTGGCGATTTCTGTCGCTTCTTTTACGCGGGTAACACGGGGATGGCTTGCACTTCCGGCCGTAGAAAAAGAGAGCATGGCCACTTTTGGTGTGCCGCCAACAAGAGACTCAAAGGAAGAGGCTGAGGAGATCGCAATTGCGGCCAGTTGCTCTGGAGTAGGGTCAACGACAAGACCGCAGTCGGCAAAGACAACGGTCCCTTGCCGAGTGTGGTGAGGCTGATCGAGGATCATCAGGAAGCAGCTCGAAACAGTTTTGACACCGTCAGCCCGCCCAATGATTTGCAAGGCAGCCCGGACTGTATCCGCGGTCGTCGTGATGGCCCCTGCAAGTGAGCCCTCTGCATCGCCAAGGCGCACCATCATGGCGCCAAAATTCAGCGGATTGGCGATGGCGGTGCGGGCTGCTTCCATGTCAACCCCCTTATGGCGACGCAGGGCCTCATAGCTCTCTGCATAGGCACCGGCACGCTCCGATGTTGACGGGTCAACAATCTGAAATTCTGAGGGCGTGGCCCCGCCTTGCTCAAGTAACCCTGAAATTTTACCCGGATTACCGAGAAGGATAGGTAGGGCGGTGCCCTCTTTCCTGGCCCGGATAGCGCCGCCGATAATGCGTGGATCTTCCCCTTCCGGCAGCACGATATGTTTGGGATTGGCGCGGGCCCGTTCAAGAATATCGTCGAGTGCTGACATGAGGGGAAATCCGATTTTAGATGCAGGGGAAAGCATCCCGGCCCGCGCAAGACGGGCCGGGACTGCAGGTTCGTTAGCCGACCCGCTGGGGCCGCATGTCATCCTTGCTGATACCGGCAACGGAGACGGGGGCTTTCATCGCATCGCGACGGAAGGGCTCTCCCAGCTCCTGGTTCAGGACAACTTCGATGAAGGTTGTCACATTATCCTCCATCTGTTCCTTGACCGCCGTCCGCAAGGTCTCTGTGAGCTGGTCCATGGTTGTGACCTGAACACCCTTGAGGCCGCAGCCTTCCGCGATCTTGGCATATTCAACACCGAGGTTAAGCTCGGTGCCAACAAAGTTGTCGTTATACCACAGGGTCGTGTTGCGTTTCTCCGCGCCCCACTGGTAGTTCCGGAAGATCACCATGGTGATGGGCGGCCAGTCATTACGACCGCAAGCCGTCATCTCGTTCATGGAGATCCCGAAGGCCCCGTCTCCGGCAAAGCCGATCACCGGCGTATCCGGGCAACCAATTTTGGCTCCGAGGATCGACGGGAAGCCATATCCGCAGGGTCCGAATAGGCCCGGCGCCAGATATTTCCGGCCCGCTTCGAAGGTCGGGTACGCATTTCCGATGGCGCAGTTATTCCCGATATCCGAGGAGATGATGGCATCTTTCGGCATGGCCGCCTGGATCGCCCGCCAGGCCATGCGCGGTGACATATGTTCAGGCTGTCGATTGCGGGAGCGCTCATTCCAGTTGGTGCCCGGATCGTCATCCTCATGATCCATGGAGGACAGAGCCTGCAACCAGCGGGACTTGGTTTCCGCAATCAGTTCCTTGCGTTCTTTGCGGCCTTTGTCACCGGCACTGTTTGAGAGCTGAGCCAACAGCTGCTCGGCAACCATTTTAGCATCTCCCTGAATGGCAACGGTCACGGGCTTGGTCAGTCCGATGCGATCTGAGTTGATATCCACCTGGATGACCTTGGCATCCTTCGGCCAGTAGTCGATACCGTAACCGGGCAGGGTCGAGAACGGGTTGAGGCGGGTTCCGAGAGCCAGTACCACGTCGGCCTTGGAAATCAGCTCCATGCCTGCTTTGGAGCCGTTATAACCCAAAGGTCCGGCAAACAGGGGATGAGAGCCCGGAAAGGCATCATTATGCTGGTATCCGCAGCAAACGGGCGCATCCAGCTTCTCTGCCAAAGCCGCACTTGCGGGAATGGCGTTTGATAAGACAACGCCGGCGCCATTGAGGATAACCGGAAATTCCGCATCCGACAGCAGTTTAGCGGCATCGGCAACCGCCTGGGTGCCACCTGCGGGGCGTTCCAGTACCACCATCTGCGGCAGTTCGATATCGATAACCTGGGTCCAGTAATCCCGGGGGACATTGATCTGAGCCGGACCGGACCCACGCCAGGCCTTTTCGATCACCCGGTTGAGAACTTCGGCAATCCGGCTGGGATCGCGGACTTCTTCCTGATAGCAGACCATGTCTTCAAACAAAGCCATCTGCTGGATTTCCTGAAAGCCACCCTGACCGATGGTCTTATTGGCAGCTTGCGGGGTGACCAGCAACATGGGCGTGTGGTTCCAATAGGCTGTTTTGACCGGAGTCACGAAGTTGGTGATGCCGGGACCGTTCTGGGCGATGGCCATGGACATCTTGCCGGTGGCCCGGGTATATCCGTCGGCAGACATGCCGGCATTGGTTTCATGGGCGCAATCCCAGAACTTGATCCCGGCCGCGGGAAACAGGTCGGAGATCGGCATCATGGCGGATCCGATAATCCCAAATGCATGCTCTATACCATGCATCTGAAGAACTTTGATGAACGCCTCTTCAGTCGTCATTTTCATAGTGTTATACCCTCATTTATCCGACAGCAGAATTCTGCGCGTCGGGATTTGACAGATTGGCCTGAGCCGGTTTTCCCAGTCGATCTTGTAAGATAATTTCGCTGGCTTTCTCCCCGATCATAATTGCGGGAGCATTGGTGTTACCGGAGACAATTTCCGGCATAATCGAACAGTCGGCAATACGGAGACCTTCAATGTCCCGCACCTTCAAACGCGGATCAACGACGGCAAGAGGGTCAATGCCCATCTTACAGGTGCCCGTCGGGTGATAAATTGTCGTTGATGAATTGCGTGCCCAATCCAGAATTTCCTCGTCAGTTATTATGTCGGGCCCGGGATTCCGCTCGCCGGAAATCTTACTGGCAAGCGGCGGTTGCTCGGCGATGTTACGGGCAATTTTAATACCGTCGACAATCGTTCTGCAATCCGTTTCCGTTGCCAGGTAATTGGGATGGATGGCGGGATAGTCCCGGGAATTACCAGATTTGAGTAGAATTTCTCCGCGGCTTTCCGGGCGCAACTGACAGACGGACATGGTAAAAGCCGAGAAGGGATGGACGCCTTCCCCCGGGCTGTCCGCCGACCAGGGCTGAATGTGAAACTGGATATCCGGGACGTCGAGCTCCGAATGGGTTTTCAGGAAACCGGTGGCCAGGCTGGCGGCCATGGTCATCGGTCCGGCCCGGAACATCAGATATTTCAGGGCGATTCGCGCCTGGTTGTAGAGACTGCGTACCTCGTCATTCAAGGTCGGCTCGTTACAGTTATAAACCAGGCGCGCCTGCAGATGGTCCTGCAGGTTCTTGCCGACACCCGGCGAATCGGACAAAACCTCAATGCCATTATCCCGCAAATGAGCCGCATCCCCGATCCCCGACAGCATCAGCAACTGCGGTGAGCCAATGGCACCGGAGGACAGAATCACTTCCGAAGACGCATGGGCGATGATTTCCTTGCCCTGCTTGTTTTCATAGGCGACGCCGGTGGCTTTTTTGCCGTTGAACACCACCCGCTTGGCATGGGCATGGGTGACGATCCGCAGGTTTGGCCGGCTTCGGGCCGGATTGAGATAGGCAACGGCGGCGCTGCAGCGACGGCCATTGCGGGTCGTCAGCTGGAAATAGCCGACCCCTTCCTGTGTCGCTCCATTATAGTCATCATTATATTTATAGCCGGCATTCTGCGCGGCTGCGACCCAGGCATCACAAATGGGACGCTTCAGACGCATGTTGGAGACGTTGAGCGGGCCACCCACGCCATGATAGTCATCGGCCCCGCGCTCCTGATTCTCTGAATTCTTGAAATGGGGCAGAACATCATCCCAACTCCAGCCCGTATTGCCCATTTGGCGCCAGCGGTCATAATCCTGTGGTTGCCCGCGAACATAGAGCAATCCGTTCAAGGAGGATGAGCCGCCCAGGACCTTGCCGCGGGGCCAGCCAAGGCTTCGGCCATTCAATCCCGGATCCGGCTCGGTCTCGTAACACCAATCCACATTCGGATTGTTCATCGTCTTGAAATAGCCAACAGGGATGTGAATCCAAGGGTTTAGGTCACGGCCGCCGGCTTCCAGTAGAATCACCTTGATGGACGGATCGGCGCTCAATCGGTTTGCCAGGACACAGCCGGCGGATCCCGCGCCGACAACGACGTAATCAGCTTCCAACTTTTCCATGGCTCCAGATTCCTCCCTGACGCAGTTAAGTGAGCGGTTGCGAGCTTATGAAATCGAAAGTTAAACAGAGATTTCTAATAATTTCGCTTGCTTATTTCAGTATACTATGTTTTTTTGATACTACAAGTCTCATTTTTGATGCTTATCGAAATATTCTTTTGGGGTCGAATATGACGGTGGGGAGACGAATGAACTTCAAATGGAATGGAAATTGATAACGTTCATTGGGAGGAAAGAATGACACTATCAAGCAAGCTGAGCCGTATCTCGCGGCGCGATCTCTTTAAGCTGACCAGCCAGTTTGGCATCAGTTCCACACTTATGGCAGCCGGTGGCTTTGCCGGACTGATGGGGACATCTTCCCTGGCTCAGGCTGTCGAATCAACTTATGAGAAACGCTATAAGAAAGAGCCAAAGCACACGTTGAAATTCGGTGCGTCCGGATTTAATGCGCGTAACCTGCTCATTGAACGGGCAGGATGCTTGGAATTTGCCCGCGATCTTGAAGAAAGAACCGAAGGCGAAATCCGGGTCGAGTTCATCGGCGATAACCAGATTTGCGGACAGCTCTCCTGTGTGGAGAAAACACAGTTGGGCATCGTCGATATCTATGCGGCTTCTACCCAGAACTCCGCTGGCGGCGCGCCGTATCTCAATGTTCTTGATTATGCCTATATGTTCCCGGGACGGGCGTCGCAATATCACTTCCTGTACAGCCCGGCCAGTCAGAAGGTCCTGCGGGATCCTCTGGAAAAACGTCATGGTCTGAAGTTCTTGTTCTCACATTGCGAACTTCGCGGCATTCAGCTCGGCCTGAAATGGCAGGACCAGCCGACTGTCGATAAACTTGAAACCCTGTTCGGCACGAAAAACCGGGTGACGGGAACCCAGCTCGGCCGTATCGCCATGCAGCTGCTGAACCTCAATCCGGTTCCGGTTGCCTGGGAAGAAACCCTGGATGGTCTGAAGCAGGGCCTGATTGACGGGGCAGAGACATGGGCGTCGGCTGTGGCTTACGCGAATATGTCACCGGTTGTTTCCCAGTCCGTTGACCTGAAATTCTTCTGCGGTACGGAGCATACCTCCATGTCGGCAAAGGTCTTTGATGCCATGGAGCCGCATCTGCAGGATGCGATCATGGAATCAGCCTATCTGGCCCAGGTTCATGTTCAGGCTGCCAACGAGGCGGCTCTGGTCAAAACGGTTGGTTTCTCTGATCCGCAGTTGCCGGACACATTGTTTGTCGAAAATGACGTGCGTCCTGCATTCCTGCCGGAAGATCAGATCAAGATGGCAGAAGAAATGTGCTCACCTGAGTATAATCCTGAGCCATGGGCCGAATGGCGTGAGCGGTTGAACGCCTGGTCTGGTGGTCTGGATACCTATGAGGAGATCGCGACCGTTGCCCGTGAAGTTCCGGCGGACATGCGTCCGGAAAATGTTGAGCCACGTCGCTGGTGGCGCTCATAAAGATCTTCGTAATGTAACCTGCAACGCGGCACATGAATATGTGCCGCGTACTTCCGGGATAAAAAAATAAACCGGAAGTATCCTGATATATGCTCTGAGGGAGGAAGCAGATGCAGTCTTTGATATCTGAAGCTGGCGCTTTGGCTGGCGCCCTATTTACATTTGATTCATGGGAAATTGGCAATGCGCTGAGGACAGACGGCGCCTGGTTGTTTGGCTTTTTTGCCACTTTGGTTGGGGCCGGTATTGTTCTGGTGATCTACCGGTTTATCCCGTTCATCGACAAACATCTGGAACGGACAATCATGGTCTGGTCCTATCTGGTGATTTCGGCGATTATCTTTGTCGAAGTGTTCCGGCGGTTTGTTCTGAATGAACAGGCCCCCTGGTCGACGACCTTACCGCCCTTCCTGTTTCTGATCATGACCTGGTTCGGCTGCGCTTATAATGTGCGCCTCCGGACACATCTGTCTTTCAGTGAGTTTAGAACCAATATGCCCCGTAAAGGGCAGTTGGCCTGCCTAATATTGGATGCTGTCCTTTGGCTCGCCTTCTGTGAGATTGTGATCGTTACCGGTGCACGGGTGACGGCCAACTCTGCGGCCAACTTCCAGATTCTCCTCGGGACAGACAATGTCATGCAATGGTGGTTCCTGATCACAGTACCCATCGCGTTTCTGCTGATGGCTGCCCGGGTTCTGGAGAACCTGATCGAAGATATTGGAAAATATCGCGAGGGCAAACCCATCATTGAACAAGCCGTTATTGGAGGGGAGTAATCGCTATGACTGATGGAACCTGGATTACACTCATCTCAATCGGCGTCACCGTTCTGTTTATGCTGGGCGTTCCTGTTCTGCTGATCATCGGCTATTGGGTGATCGGCTGCAGCTTCGTTCTCGGAATGACTCTCGATAATATCGGAACAGCTCTCTCGGACGTGTTTACGGATGGCTTCGCCCTGTTGGCGATGCCGCTGTTTATTCTGACGGGAGACCTGATCAACCGCTCGGGTATCGCACGAAGACTTTCTGATTTCGCCTACTCCTGTCTCGGGTGGATCAGAGGAGGCCTTGCTATGGCGGCCATTGGAGCATGTGGTCTCTTCGCTGCGATATCCGGATCAAACTCGGCAACAACGGCCACCATTGGATCCATGCTGCATCCGGAGATGGTCAAAGGCGGCTATGACGAGCGTTTTTCGGCGGCCACCGCTGCGGCCGGTGGGACTGTGGGGATCATTATTCCGCCGTCGATCATCTTTATCGTGTATGGGTTCTTGATGAATCTGCCGATATCGGATCTGTTCCTGGCCGGCATTGTGCCGGGCGCCCTGATGGTGTTCGGCATGCAGTTCGTCTGCTGGATCGTGTGCCGGATGAACGGCTGGGGTCATCTTATTCCGTTGCAGCTCACCCGGATGCTGAAAACCGGTTTCGGGGCCTGGCTTGGTTTCTTCGCCATCGGCCTTGTTCTCTGGGGGATTTATACGGGTAAATTCTCTCCGACTGAGGCCGCGGGGGTTACCGTTGGCTTCTGTATTATCGTCGGTCTGATTTCCCTACCGCTCTATAAGATGATGGGATCGAAAGATGCGGATCGTCCGCCGTCGGAAAAATCCTACACGGAAATGCTGGTGGTGGAAGGCTTCAAGATTACCGAGATTCCGGCGATCACCATGCGGTCGGCTCAGATTACCGGTATCCTGGCGCCGCTGATTGCCATTTCTGTTGTCATGCAGCAGATCCTGTCCCTTCTCGGGGCTCAGCAGGTCATTGGAGAGTTTGTGACAGGGATGGGGGGATATTATGCAGTCCTCTTCACGGCCATGGCCATTGTCTTTGTTTCCGGCATGGTGCTTGAGAGTTTGCCGGTGACCATAATTCTGGCACCGATCCTCGCGCCCATCGCCCATTCTGTGGGAGTAGATCCAATTCACTTCTCGGTGATTTTCCTGGTGGGGGCGTCAATCGGATTTGTGACACCGCCCTATGGCCTTAATCTTTATGTGGCCAGTGGTGTAACGGGTGTTCCCTATTTCAAACTTCTGCGCTATACGGTTCCTTATCTCGTTTCGTTGATAGCGGTTTGGATCCTCGTGTCTATGGTGCCTGAGTTGACATCCCTTCTGTTACCGAATCGAGGGTAACCAGGAGGGCAGGTAAGTGAATGTTGCGAAACCAGAGATAACCGAGTCATCACCCCCGAATTTGCGGCTGATGCTGATTATCGAAGAAGTAGCGAAAGTGGGCGTCCCCGTGACGCCCACGGAAGTCAACGCCAAGCTGGGCTTGCCAAAGCCGACAATCCATCGCTTGTTTGCGACTTTGGAAAGCGAAGGGTTCTTGCAACGGGAAATCGACGGGCGGTCTTACAGCGCCGGCCGTCGCTTGAGACGGATGTCGGTCAATGTTCTGTCTTCTTTACGGGTTCGAACGGCTCGGCTCGCCGTTCTCAATGCTCTCGCCGAAGAAATAGGGGAAACCTGCAATCTGGCCATTCCCGATCGCGATGCCATGGTCTATCTGGACAGGGTGGAAACCAAATGGCCGCTCAGGATCCAGCTGCCAGTGGGGACCCAGGTACCGTTCTACTGCACCGCTGCCGGAAAGATGTATCTATCCACCTTGAACGCAGCCCATCTGGATACCTACCTCAATGCCATTACCCTGAAGCCGCAGGCTCCGAGGACCATTACCGACAAGCAAAAGCTTCGCGATGAAATTGCTCAGACGAGAGAGCAGGGTTATAGCCGGGATGACGAGGAATTCATGGAAGGGATGATTGCCCTGGCCGTCGCCCTCAATGATGATCAGGGCCGGCTGGTCTCAACTCTCTCATTTCACGCTCCCAATCAAAGGCTTTCTCTCAAAGATGGCCTTACTTTTTTGCCATCTTTGCGAAAAGCTGCGGCGGAGTTGTCGAAACTTGTGATTGAGGACTATCGATAGGCGAGATAGGCCTGGTTGTTTCACGTTTGACAGATTGATCCGCAATTCATACGCTCTGCTGCACTTACCTTGATGCGGAGGGCTTTACCATAACCGAGAACCATCCTTCCGGCTGGCCAAGAAACCGTTTCGATCTTGATCCCTCGCTGGCTGAGAGCCGTGACGATCCTTTGGCGGGGATCGAAACAAGCTCAGACTTCAAGCCATTTTCACAGCGTAACGACATGTTCATGCGGGCCTGGTGGGATGAGACGATCCATTCCAAGGATACTGAGCAGTTCTTTGCCAGCTATCGCATGGATGCGTCGCCGCGGCACGGAGAAGGCTTTAATCAGCGCGATTTTGCCTTGCGCAATGCGTCCTGGACCGTCGCCGATGAATATGCCGATCGCAGTCAGGCGCAAGGGAAGCGAGAGGGGTTTTCGGCTCCGTTGAAGCCGCGCATTGAGAAATTCTATGAGGCGGTCACATTCGAGAGTGCTGCTCAGGCGACGGCGGAGATCAAGAAAATCGCCAGGATGTTCGGGGCGGATCTGGTCGGGATTGCCAGATATGATCCGCGCTGGACCTATTCCGATGCGGTTGACGTCCGGGATATGTCCGCCAGGTCCAATGACCTGCCGGAGGGGATCACCCATGTCATCGTCCTCGGTCATGGCATGGATTACGATCTGGTGAAAACCTATCCCTCCGCTCTGGCCGGAGCAGCGGTCGGGGCGGGCTATTCCAAGGAAGCGGCAACGGCGCAGCAGCTCAGCCAGTATATCCTCAATCTCGGATATGAGGCCCTGGCCTCAATGAATGATACGGCGCTCGTCATCCCCTATGCGGTTCAGGCGGGTCTCGGTGAATATGGCCGCAACCAGATGGTCATCACACCGGAATTCGGGCCGCGGGTCCGGTTCTCAAAAATCTTCACCAGCCTGCCGTTGCTGGAAGACGCACCGAAGCAGTTCGGCGTTCGGGAATTCTGCGATATCTGCACCAAATGCGCCGATGCCTGCCCGGTCAAGGCGCTGCCCTTCGGACCGCCTTCCTTTGAGCGCCAAAATCGCTCCTCCATCCAGGGGGTTAAAAAATGGACGGCGGATTGCGAAAAATGCTTCGGATATTGGGTCAAGCTGAGGAGTGATTGCGCCATCTGCATGCGGGTCTGTCCCTTCAACCGCGATTATTCCCGACCCGATTCTCAGCTGTTTCTGAAACTGGCCCGCGGCAAATGGCGGCGGCTGGCCTTGTGGTGGGATCGGAAGACCCGGAATGATCGTCGGCTTCGACCCCGGGACTGGTGGCAGGCTCTTTCCCGTCCGTGATTCTATATAGTCATTTCTCTATATAGCTAAATGACTATATAGATTTCGGGAGGACCGGAGATTGTCTCATCCTTCTCCCTGCTGCTAGAATAAGATCTGATTTTTACCGTCACTTCCAGCATCTGAAAAAGGAAATGCAATGCCCTTGAAGAGCATGGTCATCGAGTTTGGGATGGGAACCGACATCCGGGGGAGGGACTATACCAAAGCCGCCGTTCGCGCCGTCGAAGCGGCCATCCACCAGAACACCATCCTGTTCGCCCCGACCTTCGAGAAACCCTATGAGGAAATGCATGTCAAAATTGATATCGGCGCTGGAAAACCGGAACTGGTCGATAAAGCGGCGGTGGCAGCCGTGCTGCCCTATGGCGCGGCGACGGTCACCGTCCATGAGGGCGGGATGGATATCCCAAAGGATGACGGGAGCGATGTGACAATCCTCGCCAATGCAGCGGTGTCCGTTTTCCTCGACCTGCCCGATGAGGTGAGCGTATGAGCGGATCAGAAAAACCGGTAAAGCGCCTTATTCTGGAGATGGGGACGGGGGTGTCCCTGCATAGCGAGGACTATACAAAGGCTGCGAAGCGCGCGGTCGAGGATGCCCTCCATCATTCGTCCCTGACGATCTTTCGAAGCCTGAAACTCGATCCCAATGCCATGCAGATCGAGCTGACCCTCGCGGCCCAAGCGCCGGAAAAGATTGATCTTTCCGAGGTGGTATCCGTTTTTCCTTATGGTCAGGTGACGCCAAAAGCGGTAAAGGGCGGCCTTAATGTCCTTGACGAGAGCAGCGGAACCCCCTGCGTCATCGTCAATGCCGGCATTATCGTCAGATATCCGCTTTAGGTCTGAACAAGTCTGACCAGGAACAGGGTCAGGACCGGGAAGGCGACAAGGATCACAACCCGGATAATGTCGGAAATCAGGAAGGGCAGTATCCCCCTGAAAGTCGCGCCAATGGGCACGTCCACGGCCATCTTGTTGATGATAAAGACAATCAGGCCGACCGGTGGCGTGATAAGTCCCACCTCAACGACGATCAAAGCCAATATGCCGAACCAGATGGCGGTTTCTTCCGGGGAGAGGCCGAAATCCAAAATCTGAATGATCGGGAAGAAAATGGGAATGGTCAGCAGGATCATGGAAAGAGATTCCATGACACAGCCGAGGATCAGATACATCACCAGAATCAGGGTCAGCACCATCATCGGCGAGTAGCCGCTATTGCCGATGATCTCGGCCAGGGTCTGGGGCAGCTGGGTTTGGGTCAGGAAGGCGCTGAAGATACTCGCGCCGAGCAGGATCATATAGATCATGCCGGTGGAGACCGCCGTGCCCGTCAGGCTTTCTGCGATCTGAGACCAGGTAATACCGTTTTTCCAGGCAATCAAACCTGTGCCGACGACCCCAAAAGCAGCGGCTTCGGTCGGTGTAAATACACCCGCATAAATCCCGCCAATGACGATGATGAACAAGAGTGCCGCAGGCATCGCCCCCATCAGCGCCTGGAAGAGCTCCTTACCGCTTACCCGCTCACCGGCGGGGCCGGATTCCGGGTAGATCCGGACATATACGGCGACGGCGACCATATATCCTGCCGCGGCAAGAATGCCCGGTATAAAAGCGGCCAGAAACATCTTGGCGACATTCTGCTCGGTAATGATCGCATAGATAACCAGAACAACGGAGGGCGGAATAAGAATACCCAACGTGCCGCCAGCCGCCAGAGAGCCGGTGGCCAGGGAGCCGGAATACTTAAACCGCTTCATTTCCGGCAGAGCGACCTTGCCCATGGTTGCCGCTGTCGCCAGGGAAGATCCGCAAATCGCCCCGAACATGGCGCAGCCGCCAATGGTGGCTATGGAAAGACCCCCGCGCATGGATCCGAACAGGGCGTTGGCTGCCCTGAATATGGCCCGCGATAACCCGGCATGGGTGGCAAGATGCCCCATCAGCAGGAACAGCGGTACGACGGACAGGGAATAGGAAGAAAAGGTCGCATACGGGCTGCTTTTCAAAAAGCCCAGCAACGGCAACCAGCCTGCGATGGCCACATAACCACCGGCACCGGCCAGAAACATCGAGATCGCGATCGGAACCCGAAATGCCATCAGGCCGATCATGACCAGAATGACCACCAAACCAAGGAGAGGACCACTCATATCTCGTCCATCGCTTTTTCAATTGGATCAATCAGGGTCTGCCCGTACCAGGACCGCACGGCGGTCGCTAATCCTGTGAGGGCAAGAAGGACCATGGCGGGCACGATAAATATAAAGGCCCACCAGGTCGGCAGTTGCAGGATCATGGTCTGGTCGTTATAGCGAAACAGATCCGAGCCGCCCAGGCCCATGCGCCAGGCCAGCAAGGCAGCCACCACGGACAGCAGGATGCATCCCACAGCATCCAGGACATTTTTGAATTTCGCAGGAAGGGCCAGGGTAAAAAAGTCGACAATAACGTTGCCTTGTCGGAGCTGGCAGTAGGGCAGGAACATGGAAACGGCAATGGCGCATCCCATTTCCACCAGCTCCACATCCCCCGACAGGGGTGTGTTAAAGAAATATCTGCCAAGAACGCTGATCACCGTTGTCACCGACAACAGGGCAATCACAAGGGCGCCGCCAATAGCGAACGTGCGACAGACTTTTTCAAGCAGTCGTATCGCACGTCCTTCTTTATACAAAGAACCGTTATTCATTTAATCAACTTCAATCCCAGGCGGATAAAAAAGATCCTATTTTGAGTACTTTTCTATCAGGGCATTGGCGTCGTCATACAGCATCTGACCTTCATCCCCCATATCGGAGATCCATTTTTCCGTCACGACCTTGGTCTTCTCCTTGATTTTATCGACTTCAGACTGAGGCAGGACAACAAAGGTGTTGTTGCTTTTCTTGGATACATCGATACCGGACTGTTCGCCCTCATCCCAGATGGCGCCAGTTGTCTTGGCCATGGCGAGACCGGAATTGTCGTCAATGATCTTTTTCAGATCATCCGGAAGGCTTTCATATTTGTCCTTGTTCATGGCAAAGACAAAAACAGCCGTATAGAGGCCGCGATCCCCTTCGATTTCCGTATGGATGGGCGCCAACTCGTTGACTTTCAGTGCCGGGACGATTTCCCATGGCAGGGTGGCGCCATCGACAACACCCTTGGAAAGGGCGGCAGGCAGGGCGGGGACCGGCATAAAGACAGACGCCGCACCCAATGATTCCATGGCTGTTCCAATGCCACGGTTTGGCGCCCGCATTTTCATACCATCCAGATCATCCGCGCTATCAATGACTTTTTCACGGGTGTGGAAAAATCCCCGCGCATGGGTGTGGAACCAAAGGACATGCAGGTCTTCAAACTCTTCCCGCGCGTGTTTCTCATAATATTCCTGGACCGCCTGCGACGTCGCTTCTGCCGTTGAGATCATGAAGGGAAGCTCAAAAGCGGCAATCCGTGGATACCGGCCGGCGGTATATCCCGGAAGGGACCAGACAATATCAGCAACGCCGTCACGGGCCTGGTCCAGCAATTGCGGCGGCTTGCCGCCCAGCTGCATGGACGGGAAAATCTCGATCTTGATGCGGCCTTCGGATTCTCTTTCAATCTTGTCGGCCCAGGGCTGCAGGACCTTCGCCTGCGTATTGTGGCTCGGCGGCAAAAAGTGATGCGCTCTCAGGGTGACTTCCTGCGCGATTGCCGTGGTGGCAAAGACGGCGAGGCCACCTGCAAGGGTGGTCGCAATTCCCAGTGACTTGAACATAGATTTCATTTTTCTCTCCCAGTTAGTCTGTTTAGACATCAATAGCAGGCATTTTCAGCCGCCCGCAAATTTTTTCAAAGACTGACCCAACCCTGCGGTGGTTCTTTCCCCGGATGCAATGTCCCGCATTTGGGGCAAGTCCGGCTGTCGCTGTTTTCATAGAATGCATCAAACAACGGCGGCAAGTCTTTGACGATATCTTTCACCTGAACTTCTACACGGTGAACCTTCTCGCCGCAATTAAAACAGAACCATTCAAAGCCATCCAAATGGCTTGGCAGACGGGCGCCTTCCACGACCAACCCGACAGACCCGGCGACAGGACGTTGAGGGGAGTGGCGGGTATGTGGCGGCAGCATGAAAACCTCGCCCTCCAGGATCGGCACATCATAGATCTCGCCGTTCTCGGCAATTTTCAGCATCATGTCGCCTTTGAGTTGATAGAAGAACTCCTCCACCGGGTCATCATGGAAATCAACCCGCAGGTTCGGTCCTCCGACAATCATGACAACCATTTCCGTTTCTTCATCGAACAAAGTCCGATTACTGACGGGTGGCTTGAGGTGTTCCTTATTCTGCTCAATCCACCGTTCAAAATTGAAAGGCTTGAATTTTGGATGCTGCGTCATGGCTTTCCCTGATCCGAATTATGCTTGATGGCTCTGGCGACATCTTTTCCGAAGTTAAGGGGGAGTTTGGTATAACATACAAATAGATTTAATTGAATTTGCTATAAGAAAACTGAATAGTGGGTGGATGGCGGACAGAAACAGACATGTCAAAATTGTTGAACGGGTTTCGACAAGATTGAAGCTCAAACAGTTGCGGTTGCTGGTGGCCATTGCCGAGCAATCGAGCATTCTGCATGCGGCGGAGGAGCTTTTTATTTCGCAGCCGGCTGCCACCAAACTGCTCAAGGATCTGGAGACGGATTTCAATGTCCGTCTGTTTGACCGGACAAACCGCGGGGTGGTGCCGACAGAATTTGGTGAAGCGCTGGTGCGCCATGGAAAGCTCATCCTGGCCCAGATTTCCCATGCTGCGCAGGAGCTTGATGATCTGAATGAAGGGCTGGGCGGCCGGGTGGTAGTCGGAACACTTTTAACGGCCTCGGCGCAGCTCCTGCCCAAAACCATTGAACAGGTCCACCAGCAGCGGCCGAATGTCAGCATTATAGTTCGGGACGGGACCAATGACTTCCTGATGCCGCTTTTGCATACCGGGGAACTGGATATGGTGGTCGGGCGTCTGGCGGAATACCGGTATCGGGAAGATCTGGTGCAGGAAGCGCTGTTCACCGAGCGGGTGGTGATTGTCTGCCGGGCCGATCACGGGCGCGCAAAGGCCGGCCGTGCCAGTCTGGAGGAGCTGTTGTTGTGCGACTGGATCCTGCCGCCGCGCCAGACCACGTTGCGGCGTCAGATTGAGAAGGAGTTTTTTGACAAGGGGTTACCGCCGCCCTCCAATCCTGTCGAATGCGTTTCTTTTCTGACCAACCGCGCCCTTCTTCTGGATACGGATATGATCGGTATCTTCCCTTACCATGTGGTGCAGAAGGAAGTGGAGCGGGGGGAGCTGGCTGTCATCAACTGCCCCTTAAAAATCTCCAACAGTCCGGTCGGGGTCTCCTATCGCAGTGAGGAGAGCCTTTCTGCGGCGGCGAAGGAATTTTTGATCGCCCTTCGGACAGCGGCCAGGACCCTGGAATCCCCAACCCTGTCTGACTAAGGCGGATCTAGATCTGGATTGGAAGAAGTCGGCGCTTCAGGTCTGCGACTATACTCATGGCGGCGAGGGCGGAGGATTTTGGATTGTTCGGCAGGGTGTTGCCTTCGACGGTTATCGAGACTTTGCCGAAACTCCCCTCCGCTTCGATTTCATGGGTGTTGCGGGTGACAGTGGGATCGGCAAGCAACCGAACCTCCGTTTTATCCAGGCCGACACCGACAAGGGCAAGGGTCGCCGCCACATTGGCATTGGTGGGATAGAGGGTTGCTGCTTCCCGGGCGGTGCCTATGAAATGCTCAAACGGCTCGGTCAATGTCTCTAAATCACAGACTGTCTCGGCGCGGGAGCCGTGCCATCCCTGTGGCGGTTTGCGGCCCGTATATACAACCTTTTCCAGATCTCCCGTTGCCGCCGCCGCAATTACATCGGTGCCGCCGATCGCTCCCGGTAAGAGGGTCAGGATGGCCTTTCCGGTCCTGGCGGCGTCTTCCAGCTCAAGCGCGAAACCGGACTCAGCTAAGGCCCCGGTAGAGATCGAGATAACATCGATGCCGTTTTTCAAGGCCGCAGGGCCATGGCTTTTCAGCCCTTCATGCCCGGCACAGTCAATCAACAGGTCCGGCTTGGAATCCAGTTGATCCACCGAGGTGACAACAGCAAACCGCCCCTCGGCATAGGCCGTTGCCTTGGGAAGGGACGGCTCCCGGCAGAGGAGGGAGGTAAGATCGATCTGAGGCACAGCCAAAATCTCCGAAATCACATGGTCTGCAATAGCGCCATATCCGATGACGGCGACGGTTAACTTTGACATATTTCAAGTCCTCTCCAGACGGTCTGTCCCTATATAATATAGATATCAGAATGGCTGGCTATTTAAATTGGTTATAACAGGTTTAGAATTTTTGAGTTGCGGTTTTTCTCGAGCCGGACAAGGTTATGTGCCTCGCCAGGGTTCTCTCCGCGGATGGTGGGGACGGGGGATATCGGGGTGAAACGAGGTCGGAAACTTGCTGGATAGACTAGGCGAAGGCACCAAAAAGAGCCGCCCTGCTTATCGGGGACAACCCGTCCTGCGGCGAGAGGATGACCGGCTTATCACGGGACAAGGCTGCTTTGTCGGTGACGTTCCGCTGGAAAATCCGTTGCATCTTGCGTTCGCCCGAAGTCCCGTCGCCACCGGCAGACTGGCACCCGGCAATCTCGACGAGATACTGGGATTGGAAAATGTGGTTGCCGCATTTGAGGGAAGAGATGTTTCGGGCTTGGGCCATCTCTCCGTCGGTAATGTCCTAGAACAGGTCGGGACCGCACCGTTTCTGGTACTTGCACAGGATACCGTAATATTTGTCGGCCAGCCCATTGCAGCAATTTTGGCGGAGACAGCCGACGGGGCACAGGACGCGGCAGAGGCTTACTATGCGGATATCGACATCGACGGGTTTGAACCGCGCCTGGAATTGGACCTATCCGGTAATGATCAGGACATTGTTTTCGCGGGTCATTGGCAGGACGGGGACGTAGACAGCATCTTTGCCGCTGCCGATCATGTGGTTGACGTCTCTATTTCCCATGCCCGCCTGGCTCCGTCGCCCATGGAAAGCCGCGCGATCGCCATTGAGTATTTAGAGGCAACGGACAGCGTAAAGATCTGGCTATCGACCCAGACACCGCACCGCGCCAAAAGCGAGCTCGCCCAAATCCTCAACCGCCCGCCAGACAAGATACATGTCATCGCACCGGACGTCGGGGGCGCTTTTGGGATGAAGGCGTCGCTGTACCCTGAGGAAATCATGGCGGTTTGGTCGGCATTCGAGCTGCGACGGTCTGTCCGTTGGACATCAACCCGAAATGAAGACCTTCTTGCCGCCTCCCACGGTCGCGGCATACATTCCAAGGCAAAACTGGCCTTCTCAAAAGACGGCCGGTTTGAGGCGCTCCAGGCTTCGGTGACAGCGCCCTTGGGCTCCTGGCTAACAACCAGCTCGGCCGTTCCGGGATGGAACGCCGCGCGGATACTTCCCGGACCTTACAATATTCCGGCTTTCGATATTCAAACAAAAGGGCTTCTGACAAATACGGCCCCCGTCGGGATCTATCGCGGCGCCGGACGCCCGGAGGCCGCCATGCTGATGGAACGGTTGGTGGAGAAGGCAGCCCTTCAGCTTGGCTGTCCCTCAGCTGAATTGCGGGCGAAAAATCTACTCACGACCGATCAGTGGGGACAGCGGCGAAAGACTGGAGTTCTGCTTGATTCAGGCGATTATCCGGGAGTCTTAAAGTCCCTGTTAGCCGCGGCAGACTACGAGGCCGCAAAAGCCCAACAGCTGGAGAGACGAGCACATGGAGAATATGTCGGCCTCGGCCTTTCCTTCTTTGTGGAACCGTGCGGAACAGGCTGGGAATCCGCCCGTGTCTGTCTTCATCCCGATGGTTCAATGGAGGTTTTCACCGGGGGAAGCACTCAAGGACATGGCCGGGAGACAGCCTACGCCCAGATTGCGGCAGATGTGTTTTCCTGCGATCTTGAGAATGTTTCTGTGATTACAGGGGATACGGAAAACTGCCCGGCGGGGATTGGCGCCCTTGCCAGCCGAAGCACGGCGATCGGCGGCAGTGCTGTGTTGAAGGCGGCGCAAGAAGTGCTTCAAAAGATGGACGTGCGAGATCCTTCAGGTGAGCTTGTGGAAGCCATAGTTGTTTTTGACTGTGAAGGGGAGGCCTGGGGATACGGATGCTATTTCACCCAGGTTGTCATCGATCCGCAAACAGGGGAAATGACTGTTGAAAAAATCGTCTGTGTTGACGATGCGGGATCTGTGATCAACCCGATGTTTGTGGAAGGCCAGATCGTTGGAGGTCTCGCCCAGGGACTTGGCGAAGCCACTCTGGAACGGATCGTTTATAATGACGAAGGGCAGCTGATGACCGGTTCTCTCATGGATTATGGGTTGCCACGTGCCAGTGATATACCTGAAATCACCCTGTCACAGCGCCATACGCCATCTCCAAATAATCCGCTGGGCAGCAAGGGTGTTGGCGAAGCCGGCACCATCGGCCTGCCGCCCGCCATTGTTAACGCGGCGCTCAATGCTTTGGCACCTCTGGGGGTTAAGGATCTGACGATGCCCCTTACCAGCAACAACATTTGGCAGGCCATTCAGGATGCCAAGAATTCAGGAAATGAAGAATGAAATACGGCAAGAATGAAGCGAAGGAATATTCTCGGGAATATATGCGCGGGATATGGGCCGCCGCGCTCAATCCGATGCGTGAAGACTTTTCCATTGATGAAGACGGACTTCGGAGTAACATTCGGCATTGGATCGAGGATCTAAAAATTCAGGGTCTGTTTATCGCCGGCAAGCAGGGAGAATTTTTCTCCATGTCTGTTGACGAGAGAAAGCGCAATTTCGAGCTTGCTGTAGAGGCCTGTGAGGGCAAGGCAGGGACGATCATGTCTTGCTCGGATCAGAATTTTGACGTCGTTATCGAGCTTGCCAAGCATGCGCAGAATGTCGGTGCCGACTATATTGTCGTCCATGCGCCAATCCTGCATTTTATCCATGACCGGGATGACACTGTATATAATTACTACAAGGAAATATGTGATCGCGTGGATATCGGAATTGCCATGTGGAGCCATCCGGATAGTGGCTACTTGATGAGCCCCGAACTTTGCGCACGTGTTGCCGAACTGCCGAATATCATGGCCATTAAATATTCCGTCCCCCGGGACATGTATTCGAAACTTACTGAACTCGTCGGGGACAAAATCCTGGTGAGCACGGCGTCTGAAGAGGAGTGGCTCGACAATATCATTGAGCTTAACTGGCAGCTATACCTCTGCTCCTCACCTCCTTATTTGTTACAAACCAAGACTGACATGAGAATGCATGACTATACGGAACTCGCGTTCGCAGGAGATTTTGACCGGGCGAGGGAAGTTCGAGATAGCTTGGATCCGGTCCGTCAGGCGTTGAAAACAACACGACCAGGCGGTAAGCCGCAAGCCCATCAGAAATACTGGCAGGAATTGCTTGGGCAGGCGGGAGGCCCGGTGCGGCCGCCTCTATTACAACTAACGGAGGCAGAAAAGATAAAAACGAAAGAGGCATTTGACGTCTGTGGTCTGATGTAAATATGACGGGTGATGTAGTAGAAGCCTATCTCATGAATTCCAAGGGCAATCGCCCCCTAGTAATGACGGTCTTTTGACGGCTGAATTCCATATCTTTTTTTATAGCTCCGGCTAAGCGTTTCAACATTGACGAAGCCACACTGCATGCCGATATCGCCAATAGAGGCGGGGGAATTCTTTAATAGCGCGCGGGCATTTTCAAGCCGAAGATTGAGATAATATCGAGCCGGAGTTTCACCGAAAAACTTTAAGAATTTCCGCCGTAGCTGCCAGTTTTTAAGCTCTACAAGGCGCGCCAATTCCGAAATGGACAAAGGTTTATCCAGAGTATCCCGCATGATCTCCACAGCCAGTGCCAGACGTCGATCCAGCCGGGCAACTGACCAATCCTGACCCAGTTCGATTTGGGCAAGGGACGTTGTCAGTGGCCTGTAATTAATGGCCTCAGCGACAGCTTTCGACAATTTCTTGTCTTCAAAATGGGCGATCAGCGCGAGAGTCATATCCAGGGTCGCGACACCGCCGGCGCTGGAACAGAAACTCTCGGAAAAATCAAAAAGGCGATCAATGAAGACTTCAGCCGGGTGGGAGTCACGAATGGCTTTGAGGCTTTCATGATGAACAGCAGCTTTTCGGTTTTTTAACAGTCCAGACTTTGCGAATAGCAAAGCACCCGTATCTACGCAGCCCATTAAAACGCCCCTGGCAGACTGCCGCCGTACATAATTGATGGCAGGCTGGGTCACTGCTTTCTCCGGATGGTATGAGGTGAGGGCGAGCAAGACGTCGGGCGCATAGTCGCTTTGAAAGCCATGGTCAGCGGAAATTTCTATGTCACTGGAGGAGGTGACGGCCCCCCCGGTCGCCGTAATCAGCTTCCAGTCAAAGACCGGCTGCCGACTTTCCCTGTTAGCAATGCGCAAGGGCTCAATAATCGATGAAAGCGATATCATGGGAAAGCCGTCAAACAACAGGATACCGATGTTTTGCATGATCTGACCCTTTTTGTCATTTTGGATCAATGAATCTTATTTTTACAACAAACTCAATGGCGGCTTCCAGTGTAATATTTTTCTATAAAACAGGAGACGTGCCATGACCTCTTCTAATCTTTCGGTTCTGTCCAACAGCTATTCCCTTGATGTGCCCGATATGGATATCTGGCCTGAGGGTCAAAAAATCATGAAAGCCTGCGTAATTTCAGGGGATATCTTCATTGATTGGGAAGATGGAAAGGTCAGTTGCTTTCAGGCATTGTGGTTGCGTGAACAATGTCCCTGCATCCACTGCCATAGTGAAATAACCCGTGAGACATTGTTCGATATCACGGATATCCCGATCGATATACAAGCTAAAAATTGTGGCCTTGATGCCGGAGGATTTCTAATTGTCCATTGGGATCGGGGCGGGCATGAAAGCCGGTATCATCCCGGATGGCTTCGGGCCAATTGTCATGATGATTGGGCCCGTGCGGATCGCGGAAAAGAGAGGCCGACCTGGGACAGGGATTTTGAGGTCCCAACATTTGATGCGGGCAGCGTTCTTGAGGACGAGGACCAGCTATATGATTGGCTCGTTGCGCTCGATAGACATGGACTGACCCGCCTTCATAGTGCCGCTACTGATCGGGGTACTGTCGAGAAAATAGCCAACTGCATTGGTCAGATACGACCCTCTAACTTTGGCTCCATTTTCGAGGTTGTTTCGAGACCTGACGCCAACTCCAATGCTTATCTCTCGGTGGAACTGCCGTTGCATATGGATCTGCCAACTCGTGAAACGCCGCCGGGCCTTCAATTCCTGCACTGCATTGTAAATGACGCCGAAGGCGGGGAGAGCCTTTTTGCCGATGCTTTCCATATTGCCAAAATTTTAAAGCAGACCGCTCCCGAGGTTTTTGAAACTATTACGACAGTTGACTATCCGTTTCGCAATAGGGCCTTGGATTGTGACTATCGGACGGCCGGACCGCTCATTCGCCTGGATGCCGATGGTCATCCCGTTGAATCGCGCATCAATACCTTCTTGACGGCACCGATTACGCATCTTCCTCATGATCAACTGAAAAAAGCGCTTGAAGCCAGACATCACCTCATGAGGCTGGTTAAGGAAGACAGGTTCCGTGTTCAGTTTAAACTGGAGCCGGGCGAAATTGTTGCCTTTGACAATCGGAGAATTTTGCACGCTCGCACGGAGTTTTTCCCAAATACTGGCAAACGCCTGCTCGAAGGATGTTATCTGGACCGGGATGACCTCCACTCCGCTCTGAATATGCAGGAGCGGCGGAAACGAAGGGAGGCCATTAAGGAGTCTGCAGAGACCTGATCCCGGCGCCAGCAAAATCAGGGGTGGGAAGATTTTTGTGTTGGCCCCAGATTTCGGTGAGTTTCGCCGAAAGATCATCCTCGAAATCGCAGGCTTTGTTTTCCGTGATATTGACTGACATCAACATCTGCTCGGCCGTTGCGAGAACGGATTTATCCTGTTCCCGTGTCATGACATGCAGCAATCGTAGCCGCTTGCCATCCAGGCCGAGCAACTGCGTTGTTAAATAGATCTCTTCGCCCCGTTTGCCTTCCTGAAGATGCCGGATATGGGTTTCCAGAGTATATACGGAATATCCCCTTTGGACATATTCCTTGGTCATTCCAATGAGATCGAGGAGCTTATCGGTTGTTTCTCCGAATACCTGTAGATAGCGGTGTTCTGTCATATGACCGTTATAGTCAATCCAGTTGGACTTGATTTTTGTGCGACGGAGAAGCAGGGGTTTGCCGAGTTCAGGCTTAGCAGCCTCCGGGGATTTGGATTTTAGCCTGTTTTCATAGTCTGAAAGGGTTTCTCCTGCACCCCAATCAATTCTTTGTAGGGATTTGAGGATCCCGACCAGGCCATCATCCCGGATTTTCTCAAGCTCTTTGATAGAGAGATTTCCTGCCTGATCATCTGACTGATCCGTAATCCTGTCGATCAGATCGTCATCCAGATCCGGAACCTCCATCAGTTTGGTCCAGGGCCATTTCAGAGACGGGCCGAATTGGGAGAGGAAATGGCGCATCCCTGCATCCCCGCCGGCAATACGGTACACTTGAAAGGTTCCCATCATCGCCCAGCGCAGACCGGCGCCATACCGGATGGCATCATCTATTTCCTCCACGGTGGCAATGCCGTCTTTGACCATCCACAAGGCTTCCCGCCAGTAGGCTTCCAGAATTCGATCGGCGATGAAGGCGTCGATCTCCTTTTTGAGAATAAGGGGCTTCATGCCCAGCTCACGATAGAAAGCGGCGGCTGTTGTTTTGCATTCCTCAGAGGTCAGTTTGCCGCCACAAATCTCCACAAGCGGCAAAAGATAGACCGGATTAAAGGGATGACCGACCATACAGCGTTCGGGGTGCGTTAAATCAGCCTGTAATTCTGTCGGCAGCAAGCCCGAAGTCGAGGAACAAATGAGCGCCTCGCTTGGGGCGTGTCTGTCGATCTCTGCTAGAATTTTCTTCTTTAATTTGAGATTTTCGGGTGCGTTTTCCTGAATAAAATCAGCATTTTCAACGGCACTTTTAATGTCTTTTGAGAAAATAAGGCTTCCCATCTTTGGACGATCACCATCGATGAGATCGTCATAGGCCCGATCCGCATCGGTGATGATCCTTTCGACCTTCGCGAGGGTATTTTCGTCAGGATCATAGAGCATGACATCAATGCCATTGAGCAAAAACCGGGCGACCCAACCGCCGCCAATAACACCGCCGCCAATAACAGCGACTTTTGAAATTTCAGCCATAAGGAGCCCTTAGTTATGTTTGGACAATTTAAGTTTTCCCCGCACCTCTTCCGGTTCGAGAATGCGACAGCCCATAGCCGTCAGGATCGTTGTGGCCCTGGCGACTAGATCGCCGTTCGACGCAAACTCACCCTTGCCAAGATAGATGTTGTCCTCCAGCCCGACCCGGACATTCCCGCCGACCAGGGCAGCGAGGGAAACATAGGGAAGCTGCATGCGTCCTATTGAAAAGGCCGAGTAGGTCCAGCCATTCGGAATATTCTGGGTGAGGGCAAGAAGGCTGAGGGGGTCGCTCGGCGCGCCATAGGGAATGCCCATGCAAAGCTGGACCATCACCGGATCCTCAATCAGGCCTTCCTCCACCAGCTGCTTTGCCATTACCAGATGTCCAGTATCAAAGATCTCGATTTCCGGACGAACGCCGAGGGCTGTCATCTGCCGCGCCATTTCCCGCAAGATCGACGGAGTATTGGTCATGACATAGTCACCCTCAGAGAAATTCATGGTGCCACAGTCAAGGGTGCAGATTTCGGGTAAGAGCTGCCTCACATGTTCCATGCGCTCGCTGGCCCCAACCATATCGGTTCCGGATCCATCAAGTGGTAAGGGAGCTTCTACGCCACCGAAGACAACATCTCCCCCCATGCCCGCCGTGAGGTTAATGATAATGTCCGTATTGCTGCTGCGAATCCGGTCGACGACCTGCTTGTAAAGCTCAGGGTCTCGCGATGCGGCTCCACTGTCCGGATCCCGCACATGGATATGGGCAATGGCGGCCCCTTCCTTCGCGGCTTCAATGGCAGCATCTGCGATTTCAGCAGGGGTAATCGGGATCTTGTTACTTTTGCTAGCCGTATCCCCAGAGCCTGTGACGGCGCATGTTATGAAGACATCCCAATTCATTCCGTTCCTCCTCCTACAATGCACGGCAATTATATGCGCCGCCCAGCAATTGATATTGCCAAAAAAAGACGATTTATTGATCAAAAAATACAGTGATACCGCGTTTTTTGGCCCCATAGACCTCCTCAATGAATTCATTGGTTATGGAATTGTTCGACTTGGACCGCCAGAAAGAAGCTTTGCGAGACAGCTATTGTGGGCTACCATCTTTGTAATGGCGCTCGTTTTGTTTGATGGGAGGGCAGATGACGCTAGATATCACCTATTCGCCCTTATTGGTCATTGCTTCAATTGCGATTGCGATAACTGCTTCCTTTACGGCGCTTAGGATGACCTCCAACTTACGGTCGATGACAGCGGCGCAGCGAAAAAAGCGTGTAGCACAAGGGGCATTTGCGCTGGGCGGCGGCATCTGGTCCATGCATTTTGTCGGGATGCTGGCTGTTAACATGCCTTTGACGCTGGCCTACGCGCCTTTGCCGACCCTGGGCTCCGCCCTGATCGCCATCCTGGTAACCGGCGCCGCTTTGTTGTCGTTGCATTTTGGGGTGCGCAACAAAAAGCGAATTGCCATTGCCGGTGTAATTACGGGAATTGGCATTGTCGCCATGCACTATCTTGGCATGAGCGCCATCTCCGCTAACTGTATTGTCACCTATAACCCCCTCGGCCTCGTCGTTGCCGTTACCATTGGTATTGCTGCCTCCATTGCCGCCATGGAACTTGCCTATGGACAGCGAACTCTAAAATCCGCCATTGCCGGCGCGATCGTCCTGGGCCTGGCCATCTCGGCCATGCATTATTCGGCGATGTATTTCACGATTTTCAGCATCAATAGCGATGTCACGGTAACCCCGGTATTGAGCAAAGATACCCTGGCCCTGATCGTGGCTCTTGCATCATTCGTCATCTGCAGCCTGTTCTTATTATCCGCAGTACCGACGAGTGAAGAAGCGGCGGATCAAACGCCAAGGAACGATCCTGATGGCGAACAGGAAAGCTTTAGCAGTGAAGAGCCGCTAATGGTCCAGAAGGCCCCCTCAGTCGCCTTTTCAAGGGCCATGTCACAACCGCCCGAAGACATTGACGAAGGCCGCATACCCTATGACCGCAATAAGACAATCCGCTTTTTGCCGTCCTCCTCCATATTCATGGCCCAGGCGAATGGCCATTACACGAAGCTGCATAATGGGGAGGAGGAACTGTTCTGCCCCTGGCCCATATCCCGCCTCGAAAAGAAGCTGAGCCCCGGCATGTTTATTCGCACCCATCGCAGTTATATCGTCAATCATCGGAAGATCACTGGACTGCGCCGGGAAGGCGATAAGGCCTTTTGTGTTATGGGTGAGAAGGAAAATCTGGAAGTGCCCGTAAGCCGTGGCCGTATTGCGGAAATACGGGAAATCCTGAATCTGGACTGAAATCACTGCATCTTCAACGGTCGCATTTCGTGCAGATATTTCGCATTTCGTGAAATGCTGCCGTGATCGGCGCTCTTTGCCTTACGCCACACCCCCATTTTGTCACACCCTGTCCTCAACAGCGTAGTAAACGCCAAATGCCCGGCAGAAACAGCCTGGCGCAATACAGGGAGGAACAAGGAATGATTCCAGGGTCATTTGATTATCATCGTCCGCAATCCGTCTCAGAAGCCGTTGGGCTGCTGGCGGATAAGGGAGACGATGCCATTATTGTGGCGGGAGGCCACAGTTTGATCCCCATGATGAAATTGCGTATGGCGCTGCCGGAGCATCTCATCGATATTCAGGATATCTCAGACATGAAAGGTCTGTCGGTCACTGGAGATGAGGTGACCATTGGGGCCTTGGTAACGCAAGCAGATCTGATTGCCTCCGAAGAAATCTACAAGCTATGTCCCATTTTACGGGAAACAGCTCTACAGATTGCGGATCCGCAAATTCGGAATGTCGGAACAGTTGGCGGGAATGTTGCGAATGGGGACCCGGGAAATGATATGCCGGCCCTGATGCAGACCCTTGATGCGACATTTGTTCTGACTGGTCCTTCGGGAAGTCGCGATGTGAAGGCTCGTGAATTTTACGAAGCCGCGTTTTTTACCGCGCGCGAAGAAGGTGAAATCCTGACGGCCATCAGGTTTACGGCTCCGCCGGCTGGCCATGGCCATTCCTATATGAAGCAAAAGCGAAAAATTGGCGACTATGCCACTGCCGCTGCGGCTGTCATTCTCACCATGAATAACGGGACAGTCGAAATAGCGTCTATTGGCCTGACGAATGTCGCGGATATACCGCTTCACGCAAGCGCGGCCTCTGAGGCTCTTGTCGGATCCAAGCTTGATGAGGGAAGCGTCCGCGCGGCAGTCGAAGCCGCGAAAGCAATCACCAATCCTGCAGCCGATGGTCGGGGGCCCAAAGAATTCCGCACTCATATCGCTGGCATTATGGTTGAACGCGCCGTTCGAGCCGCCGCCGCAATCGCGTCCTAATCTTTCTTGTTGGAGAATAATATGTCGAAAATGAATGTAAAAATGACGATCAACGGCAAGGAAGTTGAGGCCCTCGCTGAGCCAAGAACCTTGCTCATCCATTTCCTGCGGGAAGATCAGAGCCTGACAGGACCACATATCGGCTGTGATACGGGTCATTGCGGTGCCTGCACGGTCGATATGGACGGAAAATCCATTAAATCCTGTATGACATTTGTTGGCCAGGCCAACGGTAAAGACGTTACAACCATCGAAGGTATTGCCAATCCGGACGGAACCCTGCACGCCTTGCAGGAAGCCTTTCGAGAGCATCACGGACTGCAATGCGGGTTCTGTACGCCCGGCATGATCACCAGAGCCCATCGATTGTTGCAGGAAAACCCGTCACCGACAGAAGAGGAAATCCGCTATGGAATTTCTGGAAATCTGTGCCGGTGCACCGGTTATCAGAACATCGTCAAGGCCATCGCGGTCGCAGCAGATATGCTCAACGCACAGGAGGCAGCAGAATAACATGAATGAACAAGCCCCCCTTTCCCGCGAAGAGCGGGTCAGTAAACTCAAAGGTATCGGATCTGAACGCAAACGGGTGGAGGATGCCAGATTTACCCAAGGTAAGGGTAATTATGTCGACGATATCAATCTGCCCGGCATGTTGTTTGGAGATTTCGTAAGGTCCCCATATGGGCACGCTCGTATCAAAAGCATTGATAAGGAGGCGGCATTGGCGGTTCCCGGCGTTGTCGCTGTTCTGACGGCAGAGGATCTGAAACCTCTCAATTTGCATTACATGCCGACATTGGCAGGAGATGTTCAAGCTGTGTTGGCGGATGAAAAAGTCCTGTTTCAAAACCAGGAAGTCGCCTTTGTTGTCGCTGAAAACCGGTATATCGCTGCCGACGCCGTTGAGCTGGTGGAAGTAGACTATGAAGAGTTGCCGGCTCTCACCAATGCCTTTAAAGCCATGGACGAAGACGCGCCTCTGCTCCGGGAAGATATAAAGGACAAGATGGAAGGGGCCCATGGCCCGCGCAAACATCATAATCATATTTTCCTCTGGGAAGAGGGGGATAAGGCGGAAACAGAAAAAGCGCTCTCTGAAGCCGAGGTGGTGGCGGAAGAGCTTATCACCTATCAAAGGGTGCATCCTTGTCCGCTGGAAACCTGCGGTATTGTGGCTTCCATGGACAAGGTCAATGGCAAGTTGACCCTTTGGGGCACTTTCCAGGCCCCGCATGCAGTTCGGACTGTTGCGTCCCTGATTACAAATATTGCCGAGCATAACATTCGCGTAATATCCCCTGATATTGGTGGCGGTTTTGGCAACAAGGTTGGTGTCTATCCGGGCTATATCTGCGCGGCGGTTGCCTCAATCGTTACAGGCGTGCCGGTAAAATGGGTTGAGGATCGCATGGAGAATCTGACCTCCACTGCCTTTGCCCGCGATTATCACATGACCGGAAAAATCGCCGCTACCAAGGATGGCAAGATAACCGGTTTATGGTGTCATGTGTTGGCCGATCATGGGGCGTTTGATGCCTGTGCCGATCCGACCAAGTTCCCCGCCGGGTTCTTCCATATTGTCACTGGGTCCTATGATATCCCGGTGGCCTATGTCGGTGTGGATGGTGTCTATACCAACAAGGCACCGGGCGGTGTGGCCTATCGCTGTTCTTTCCGGGTGACGGAAGCTGCCTATCTGATTGAGCGGATGATTGAGATCCTTGCCCAAAAGTTAGAAATGGATCCTGTCGAACTTCGGATGAAGAACTTTATCGCCAAGGAACAATTCCCTTACCAATCCGCGCTCGGTTGGGAATATGACAGCGGCGATTACCATACAGCCATGGAAAAAGGCATGGCTGCGGTTGAATATGATGCCCTTCGAAAAGAGCAGGCCGAAAACAGAGCGGCTTTTGATAGAGGGGAGACCCGGACCCTAATGGGCGTGGGAACAGCCTTCTTCACCGAAATCGTTGGGGCCGGGCCCGTTAAAAACTGCGACATCCTGGGTCTTGGGATGTTTGATAGCTGCGAAATTCGCATTCATCCGACAGGGTCTGCCATCGCCCGCCTCGGGACCATCAGTCAGGGGCAGGGACATGCCACAACCTTTGCCCAGATTTTGGCGACGGAAATCGGAATACCGGCGGAAGATATTACCCTTGAGGAAGGGGATACAGATACGGCGCCCTATGGTCTTGGAACTTATGGCTCGCGCTCCACACCGGTCGCCGGGGCGGCGACGGCGATGGCCGGGCGGAAAATCCGGGCCAAGGCTCAGATGATTGCGGCCTATCTTCTGGAAGTTCATGAGGGCGATCTGGAATGGGATGTGGATCGCTTCCAGATCAAAGGTAATCCGGAAGCTCATAAAACCATGAAGGAGATAGCCTTTGCCTCCTATAACCAGGCCATTCCGGGATTAGAACCAGGGTTGGAGGCCGTCTCATACTATGATCCGCCCAACATGACCTATCCGTTCGGTGCCTATTTCTGTGTTGTGGATGTGGATGTGGATACGGGCGTTGTCGATATCCGGCGCTTCTATGCGCTCGATGACTGTGGGACCCGCATCAATCCGATGATCATTGAGGGGCAGGTCCATGGCGGTTTGACGGAGGCTTTGGCCATCGCCATGGGGCAGGACATTTCCTATGATGAAATGGGCAATGTTCAGGGCGGAAGCCTGATGGACTTCTATCTTCCGACTGCCGTTGAAACACCGGTATGGGAGACGGATTTCACCACGACGCCCTCCCCGCATCATCCCATTGGCGCCAAAGGCGTGGGCGAGAGCCCCAACGTAGGCGGGGTCCCGGCCTTTTCCAACGCCGTTCATGATGCTTTTGCCCATAAGGGCCTCACCCATACCCAAATGCCTCATGATCATTGGCGGGTATGGCAGACCGCCCAAAAACTGGGCCTTACAGGATAGGAAGTTGGCGCAGGCAGGCGTGATTTTATTCCTGCCTGCGCTATCTATATAGTTAATGATCAATATAGAAAATATTCGAGAAAAGCTGCGGGATGCGGACTATGTAGCGGACGATGCGCTCTCCACGGCACTGCAACTCGCCCTCAATCTGGGTCGCCCGTTATTGCTGGAAGGGGAGGCCGGTGTCGGGAAAACCGAGATTGCCAAAGCTCTTGCCACTGTTGTTGGAACCAATCTCATCCGTCTGCAATGCTATGAGGGGCTGGACGCGGCAACAGCCATTTATGAATGGAACTATCAAAAACAGCTGCTCTATATCAAAGCGTCCGAGCGGGAAGAAGCAAGTGCAAAAGCGGTGGAGCAGCATATCTTTACCGATGACTTTCTGCTCGAAAGACCATTGCTACAGGCAATACGGCAGCCAGAGCCACCCGTCCTGTTGATTGATGAAATTGACCGGGCAGACGAGGAGTTTGAAGCTTACCTGCTGGAGATCCTATCGGATTTTCAGATTACAGTGCCAGAGCTTGGGACGATTGAAGCGACGAGTGTGCCGCATGTGATACTGACGTCAAATGGAACGCGGGAACTATCCGATGCGCTCCGTCGGCGCTGTCTCTATTCCTATGTGGATTTTCCAAGTCAGGAGCGGGAATTGGAAATTATTCTCTCAAGGGTGCCCGGAATAGAGCGGGACCTGGCCGAGCAAATTTCCCATTTCGTTCTCAACTTGCGTAAAGAGGATCTGGAGAAGAACCCGGGCATTGCCGAAACCCTGGACTGGGCGTCGGCTTTACTGGGTCTCAGGATCAGCAGTCTGGATGGAGATTTCGAGACGATCCAGTCCACCCTCATTTGCCTGCTAAAGACGGAAACCGATTTAAAGTCCATCACACCGGAGGTTGCCAGTCGACTTATTGGCAAGGCGGCCTGAGATGGAACCCCTGGGTCATGATCTACATGAACGGAATATCCTGCAGCATCACCCGCTGGCCGCCCGCATGGCCGGGTTTATCGATCATCTGAGAATGAACGAGTTTACCCTCGGACCCTCAGAAACAGAGACCGCCTTACAGGTGGTCGGGGATCCCTTTTCAGTCGAAAAAGAGGCGCGCCATAAACTGAAAGTTCTGCTCACAGGCCGGCCGGAAGAATGGCGGCAGTTTGACGATCTGTTTGAAGCCTATTGGCAATCAGCCGGGAGAGAACGGCCGAGCTGGCAGCATGAGAAAAATGTTCGGAATCGGACCAAAGCCTCTCTGCCGAACGCCTGGCAGGAGCATTTGTCGGCTCGCGCTCCCGAAGGAGGCAATGCCCCGCAAATAGAGGCGCCGGGCGATGGAGACGTTCAGGGGGACGCCTCAGGGCGCCTGATTGCGACGGACAAAACCTCCCATGTTCGAACCGATTTACGGCAGTTTGTGGATGCGAATGAAATCCGGGCGGCGGAGAAACTGGCCTGTCAGCTGGCCTCCGCGATGCGATACCGGTTATCCAGACGTCATCGCCTGGATCGCCGTGGCAGCCGCCTGGATTTAAGGCGTACCATCCGTCGGAGCCTGGCCTCGGGCGGTGAACCCTTGAAGCTGAGTCACCGTGCCAGGCCGGACAGACCCGTCCGTCTGGTTGTCTTCCTTGATGTATCCGGATCCATGAAGCATTACAGTCGCTTCTTTTTGCAGTTTGTAAAGGGTCTCGTTTGCCAATGGGTGGAGGCAGATGCCTATCTGGTCCATACCAGATTGATACGGGTAACCGATGTGGTGCGTGACAAGAACTCCACCAAGGCCATGACAAGATTGTCCCTGATGGCCGAAGGGTTCGGAGGTGGCACAAAGCTTGGAGAAAGCCTGGCCCGTTTTAATTCGCAATATGCGAAGCGCAGCCTGAACAGCCGGTCTGTCGTCATGATTTTGAGCGATGGCTATGATACGGGCTCCGCTGACATGCTTGCGTCCCAATTGAAGCAATTGAAGAAGCGAGCACCCAAGCTGATCTGGCTTAATCCCTTGCTTGGCTGGAAAGCATATGAGCCAGTCACGGAAGCAATGACGGCGGCGCGGCCTTATATTGATTTTTTTGCGGCCGCCAATACGTTGCAGAGCCTGGCAGCGATCGAGCCCGAAATTGCCGCTTTATAGGAAAGGGAGAGCTGTATGGTGACATCGAAAAAAACGCTCGATCTGATCGAAAAACTTCGAACCGATGGCCAGAGCTTTTGTGTCGCAACAGTCCTGCGGACAGCAGATAGTACCTCCGCACGAGCTGGAGCAAAGGCGGTTGTGACGCCCGACGGAGATCTGCATGGCTTCGTTGGCGGCGGCTGTGTCACCGGAGCCGTCCGACGGGCGGCCCTCGAAAGCCTGGAAGATGGTGAGCCACAGATGATCAGGGTTAAGCCAAAAGACGAGGTTGTAACGACGACGGATGTTGATGGTGTAACCTTGCATAAATCCAGCTGCCCGAGCGGCGGTACAGTTGATATTTTTCTGGAACCCATGAAAGCCTCCCGTGTTTTGCTCATTTGCGGGGCATCGCCTATTGCTCAGGCTATTCTCTCTGTTGCGCAATGTCTTGACGCTCGCTTGATTGTCGCAGCCTCCAGGGAAGATCATGAGAAAATGCCCGGGGCCGCTTTGTATCTTGACGATTTCAACCTTGAGGACCTGAATCTGGGAGAGCAGGATGCTGCGATCGTGGCAACACAGGGCAAGCGGGATCGGGATGCTCTTCGGTCGGTCATTAGCTCTGACGCGGGATATAAGGGCATGGTCTGCAGTCGGCGCAAGCTCGCCAATTTAACGAAGGAGCTCTTGGCGGAGAATGGAGCTCTTAAACCTGAATTTAAGGATCTATATGCGCCCGCAGGACTAAATATTGGAGCTATAGAGCCGGAAGAAATCGGACTGGCGGTGATCACTGAGATTATTGCCCATCGCCGCCGGGAGAAAATCAGTTCACATCTCCCCGATGCCAAAGTAAAGGATGCCACAGGATAGAATGGCCAACCGTTCTCAAAATTTCGATATCTTACTCCTGGCGGCAGGAGTATCTCGCCGAATGGGCTCGGACAATAAACTGTTAATGCCTTTTGGAAAGAAGAGCCTGATACGGCATGTGGCAGAACGAATATTGGGGATGGGCATTGGACACTTAACCGTCGTGACTGGCTATGAAGCAAGAGAGGTCTCTCAAGAGATTTCCGATTTGCCTCTCACGATCTGCCATAACCCTGATTTTGAGGCAGGACAGATGTCCTCCGTTCGCGCCGGTTGCCGAATGCTCTCCACTGACAGTCAGGGAATGATGGTAGCGCTTTCCGACATGCCGTTTTTGACATCAAAGGACTATCTTTTATTATACGAGGAATTCCGGCGGCAGGAAACCTCCCGGATTCTGGTTCCCTTCTTCGGCCAGGAAAGAGGGAATCCGATCATAGTTCCGTCAGACCTGATCCCTGAGATTGCCAAAGGTGGACTGAACGCGGGCTGCAAAAAACTTGTTCGGGATCATCCTGATAAAGTTAAAAAAATCGAAGTGACTAGCGCTTCCTATGTTTCAGATGTGGATACGCGCCTTGACTACAGTCTGGCTTTGGACAGAACGTTAATCTCCAAAGGGCTCTGCTGTTAGGGGTAGGGAAAGTAGGGAGAAAGAAGATGCTCTTTCTCCCTTTTGTTCCTGTGCTTATGAGAAAGACACACCGTTTTCTGCCATTGGAAGACTTGCGATGTGCAAGTCATTGCTGGCCGCAGCAATGGCATTGGCAAGCGCCGGCGCGGCCGGAGGTGTGCCAGGTTCACCGACGCCTGTTGGAGCCTCATCTGATGAGACAATATGAACATCGATGGCGCCGATGTCATTGATGCGAAGCGGCTCGTAATCAGGGAAATTGGATTGCTCGACCGCGCCGTCTGCTAGAGTGATCTGGTCCCGCATGACATGACCGATACCATAGCCGATGCCGCCTTCCATCTGGGCCTTTATGATGTCCGGATTCACAGCGATGCCGCAATCGACAGCACAGGTAACCTTCTCGATTTTGACACCGTCTTCCGCATTACCAGATACCTCAACGACTTCCGCCACATAACTGCCAAAGGATTTGTGTACCGCAAGACCCTGGCTTCTGCCTTCAGCAGCCTTGCCCCAGTTTCCTTTTTCAACAGCCAGTTTCAACACGCCTGCCATGCGATCCTGGTTCTTGTCACCTTTGAGATACGCCAGACGGAATGCCAGCGGATCCTTGCCGGCGGTTTTTGCGGCAAGATCCATCATCACTTCCATCACATAAGCCGTATGGGTATGACCGACCGAGCGCCACCATAGAAGGCTGGTTGCCTTTGGGGTGTCGGTTAAGCCAACATACTGACCTGGAATGCGATACGGCGTATCGGAGACACCTTCTACCGAACTATGGTCGACACCATCATGGACGGAGAAACCTTCAAAGGGGGTACCCTTCATGATGGACTGGCCGGCAATGCGATGTTCCCAGGCGATAATGTCACCTCTGCTATCCAGGCCGACTTTTACTTTATGGCCAAAAGCCGGACGATAATATCCCCCGGTGAGGTCATCTTCACGGGACCAAACCAGTTTCACGGGCCGTGAACGATCGGTGAGGATAAAGGCCAGAGCCGCCTCAACCTGATAATCCGCTGTCGGTGTTGCCCGACGCCCAAAGCTGCCTCCGGCAAGCATGGTTTTAATCCGGACTTTCTCGAAGGGCAAATTGAAAATCTGCGCAAGGGCGGAGTGAGGTCCGGTCGGAAACTGGCAGCCGTCATGAAGCAGGATGCCCCCGTCGTCGGTTGCCTCAATGGTGCAGTTCAATGGCTCCATAGGTGCATGAGCGAGAAGGGGGAAATAGAAAGTTTTTTCAACGATATTTTCAGCTTTCTCCATGGGGCCAGGTTCATTTTTCAGAACGTTATATGTCGGCTCGGAGTCAAGGGCCGACATGATCTCGGACTTTATTTGTTCTGAGCTGCGCTTTTCGGCTTTACTCATATCCCATTCGACCTCAAGTTCCTCGCGCGCCCTGAAAGCTGCCCAGGTATTCTCCGCGTAGACAGCGACCCCTGCTTTGTTGGGCAGGATAGCAGCCCTGATAAATCCCTTTACAGATTTTGAGCCACTGTCATCGAAACTGAGGGCAAGCCCGTCTTTACGGGGCGGCCTCTTGATCACAGCGATCATCTGATTTGGTAAGTGCAGATCCATGGCATACATGGCCGTGCCGTTACTTTTAATCTCACTATCCAGCCGACGTACTGCCGGATTACCGATTAACGTGAAGTCAGCAGGATTTTTTAGTTTTGGCGCGGTTGGGACTTCCATGCTGGAGGCAGCAGCAACAAATTTGCCGATGGAGGCAGACTTGCCGTGTCCTTTAATCATGCCGTCTTCGATGGTGAGTTGCGAGGCATCTACACCCCAATCCTTCGCGGCTGCTTTGAGTAGCATTTCGCGGGCCGCCGCGCCTGCCGTTCGATATTGCATAAAAGAATTGGCCATGGCCGTGGAGCCACCCGTTCCCTGAAATTTTCCAAAGGCTAAATTGGCATAGAGTTCAGGGTTGGACGGGGCAAATTCATACTGGATCTGATCCATCCGAACCCCAAGTTCCTCTGCAATCAAGGTGGGTAGGCCGGTCGCTGGGCCCTGGCCTTTTTCAAAATGCTTCACGATGGCGGTAACGCTGCCGTCGGAGCCGATCTTGACAAATGGGTTCAACGCCTTTGCTTCAGAAGGGCCTGCTGCTGTTGCGCCGTTTGCGCCGACACCAACCAACAGGAATGCGGTTGCACCAGCGGCAGAACCTGCAAGAAATCGTCTACGTGTGATCTGCGTATTCATGTTAGCCCTCCATAATTTCTGCTGCGCGCTGGACACCAGCTCTGATGCGCTGGTAGGTCGCGCAACGGCAGGCATTGCCCCACATATAGTCATCAATTTCGGCGGCTGTCGGTTTCTGGTTGTCGGTCAGGAGCCCAACGGCAGACATAATCTGTCCGGACTGACAATAGCCGCATTGAGGAACATCAAGCTCGATCCAGGCCTGTTGGAGTGCTGCGGCGGCTTTGGAATTCAGCCCTTCGATGGTTGTTACCTGGGCATCGCCAACATCTTCGATTAATGTCTGGCAGGATCGCACAGGATCTCCGTCCAGGTGCACGGTACAGGCGCCGCAAGATGCCACGCCGCATCCGAATTTGGTGCCGGTTAGTTTCAACTCATCGCGGATCACCCATAAGAGGGGAGTACCAGGTTCGGCTTCAACGGTTCGTGTTTCTCCGTTCAGTTGCAGTGTTGTTGTCATTGAATGCAAGCTCCATAGAAATGGTCTAAATCTGTGTAATCAATACCTTCCATAGAGGTAGTGCATTCCTGCCGGTTTTATCTGCCTCATCCTCCAAAAAACTTGCCTAATCCTCCAAATCGGGTTGGCAAACTCCCACGGCCTTACCAATATAGTGAAAAACAGGGTGCTGTTAGGAGAAGCCAATGCAGATCGAAGACCTCGTGACCCCAGCCTCAAGGATTGCCAAAGGTCGTAAAGAACTTCGCGAGGAGAGCACACCTCAACTTCCCGGCCTTTTCGTTGTCAGGGAAGCATGTACGACTGAATTTGAAGCGATGGTCTATGAGCCCGTAATTTGTCTGATCCTTCAAGGCGGGAAGGAAATGACTGTTGGAACGCGTACGCTCCGAGTAACGGAAGGCGAGATGCTCATTGTCAGTCACGATCTTCCCGTTTCCTCCCGCATTATCTCTGTGACACAGGATCGACCCTATCTCTCCATCGTCCTTCCAATTGATCTTGATATCATTCATAGCCTTGCTTCACAGATCGACGATTTTGACGATGACCCCTCTTCATCGCTCTCGTTAGAGACCTGTACAGCCGATCCAGATTTGATTGATGCATTAGGACGGTATGTGAAACTATCAGACAATCCGGAAGAGGCTTCAGTCCTGGGTCCAATGATCCTAAGGGAAATTCATTTCCGCTTGTTGACAGCGCCAAATGGGCGGATTTTGAGGCAGCTTCTATCCCGCGATAGTCACGCCAGCCGGATAGCGAAGACAATCACCTTTATGCAACAAAATTATCACGAGGTTGTCTCCGTGGCGGATCTATCGAGAATAGCCGGGATGAGCCAGTCTTCCTTTCATGAGCATTTCAGGTCGGTCACTGGAACAACACCTTTGCAATATCAAAAGGACTTGCGTCTCATTGCAGCAAAGAACCTACTGACCGGAGGTGCCCCTTCCGTATCAAAAGTCGCCTTTAAGGTTGGCTATGAAAGTACCAGCCAGTTCAGCCGTGAGTTTGCAAGAAAGTTCGGTGTTCCCCCGCGCTCACAGATCAGTAAATCCATGTTGGCATAGTGATACAGAAATTAAAGTATCGCGGGCGCTCAGCAAGCCGTTCAGCCCATGATGCCCCTTTACATTGACCGATCGTCGATGAGGGAATTGGGTTTCGCAAGTGTTTCGAGCGCCGGCAGGTCGTCAAGATAGACGGTTGCCCCATCCACTCTCACCCCATAGGGCTTTAAGGTGTTAAAGGCGCGGGAGAGATTTTCTGGTGCCATTCCCAAAAGCGATGCCAAAGTCCGCTTATCATAAGGCAGATGCATGGAGCCGTTGCTGCCCTGATCGTTGTGATAACGGATTAAGCGATTGGCGAGCCGCTCCACCGTTGATCTCAGTTTTATGCTCTTATGCTCTTTAATCACCGCGCGATAGCAGTTTGCGAGCTCGCGGATGATGGCTTTGGCGAAATCAGGGTCGCTTTCGAAGGCCATACGGATATCTTCTGACGGGATCATCAGTATGCGGGATTGTTGGCTGGTGCGTGCTGACATCAGATAGACAGCATCTTTCAGAACCGCCGCCAGAATGAAGGTCCCAACCGGAGGCACCATTGCCATTGTCGTTTCCCGGCCGTTTGACCGTGCGAAAAGTTCCACGCATCCGTCAAGAACCACATATAGAAAATCCGCTGGATCTCCTTCATGGATCAAATCCACCTGCGCTGGAAAGGTCTGCAGGTAAGCGGCATTCACGAGCGATTCAAATCTGTCGTCATCCATTGTTTTGAACAGATGGATCGATTTCACTTCTGGTAAATCTGAAGACCGCATGGCTTTTTCTCACTTGATAAATATCAAGGCTTTATTTGGCTAATTTATCCTCATCTCTGCCATTCGGCAAGGAACAATCTTGATAATTGAATGTGCCTGCTTTGCTGTTTGTCGACGTAGAACTTGTTTGTCCGGCAATCAGAATGAGGTTTGATTTCGATCAAACGAGAAGCCGTTCATTCGTCCTTTAACTTCCCGAAACAAGACCTTTAGTGCTTTTAAGTTGTGAGTAGGGGGACAACTATGAACCAGTCAATTACAAGCGATAGCGACCAGAAAAGAGCGCTTACGGCGAGTACCCTGACCTTTACGGTGTGCTTTGCCGTTTGGACCATTTTTTCTATAATTGGTGTAAAGATCAAAGCCGATTTGGGCCTGACAGACACGCAATTTGGTATTTTGGTGGCAACGCCCATCCTTACCGGGTCCGTCAGCCGCCTGTTTCTTGGAATCTGGACCGATCAATATGGCGGTCGCCTTGTCTATACCTTGCAGATGTTGCTGACAGCCTTTGCTGTGTTTCTACTGACCCTCGTTACCAGCTATGAGATGTTTCTAATTGCGGCGTTGGGTGTCGGCTTGGCCGGAGGCAGTTTTGCGGTTGGTGTGGCCTATGTAGCCAAATGGTATCCGAGAGAAAAGCAGGGAACCGCACTCGGTATTTTCGGAATGGGCAATGTCGGTGCGGCAGTGACCAACTTCGGCGCTCCTTTCTTGCTGCTCGCCTTTGGGGGTCAATGGCAAGGAGTTGCGCAGGTTTACGCGATCGTCCTGGCGGTTTCGGCCGTCATATTCTTTATCTTTACAAAGGAAGATCCGGATGTGGCCGCGCGGAAGCAAAGCGGGCAAAAACATGCCTCCTTCATTGAACAGCTGGAGCCACTCAAGAACCAGCAAGTCTGGCGCTTCTCTTTATACTACTTCTTCGTCTTCGGGGCCTTTGTCGCGCTGGCGCTGTGGTTACCAAGATATTATGTCGGCGCCTATGGGCTGGATCTTAAAACGGCCGGGATGCTCGCCGCAGCCTATGCGCTGCCTGGATCTATCTTCCGGGCATTAGGGGGCTGGATGTCGGATAAATGGGGGGCACGGTCCGTCATGTATTGGACTTTTATTGCCAGCGTGATCTGTACTTTCTTCCTCTCTTATCCGGCAACGGATTACACCATTGCCGGAATTGAAGGGGCGATCAGTTTCAACATTACCATTCCTTTATGGTTGTTTGTGACCCTGACGATCATCCTCGGCTTCTTCATGTCACTTGGTAAGGCCGCCGTCTACAAGCATATCCCGACCTATTATCCAAACCATGTGGGATCTGTCGGCGGAATAGTCGGCCTGATCGGCGGGCTCGGCGGGTTCTGCCTGCCCATCGCCTTTGGCTTCATGAACGACGTGATTGGCGTCTGGACCAGCTGCTTCATGCTTCTGACCGTGATCATCGGAATCGCGCTGACATGGATGCATTTTGCCATCCTCAATCTCGAGAAAACGCGGATACCGGAATTGCGGGGACCGCGCAACCTGCCTGAGCTGGAAAGCTTGCATGACTAACCGCAACTGCCGGTTTGTATAAGGAGAAAAGTATGTCTGATTTAAGTTCCCATGATTTGCGAGGGTGGAATCCGGATGATGAAAGCCAGTGGGCGAGCAAGGGTAAATCCATCGCTACCCGGAACCTCTGGATATCCATTCCGGCCCTGTTATGCGGTTTCGCTGTCTGGCTCTATTGGGGTATTATCACGGTCCAGATGATCAATCTGGGATTTCCGTTTGCCCAGAGTGAGTTATTCACCCTGACGGCCATTGCCGGCCTCTCCGGCGCGACTTTGCGGATCCCGAGCTCCTTCTTTATTCGGCTGGCGGGCGGTCGTTACACGATATTCTTCACGACAGCGCTTCTTATCATTCCGGCCGCCGGGACAGGTATATTGCTGCAGGACCCCAATTCAACCCTGTGGCAGTTCCAGATCATGGCGCTGCTGAGCGGCCTCGGAGGTGGGAACTTTGCTTCCTCCATGTCCAATATCAGCTTCTTCTATCCGAAAAAGATCCAGGGCTATGCACTTGGGATGAATGCGGGCCTCGGCAATTTCGGTGTGACCACCATGCAGATCCTGGTGCCGCTGGTGATGACATTCGGCCTGTTCGGCGGCGATGCTCTGGTCTTGAAAAATGCCTCCGGCACCCTGATCGGAAAAATCCCGGCCGGAACTGAGACCTATATTCAGAATGCCGGATATGTCTGGCTTCTGTTCCTGGTGCCGCTGGCCATCGCGGCCTGGTTTGGCATGAACAATATCCGCGATGAGCATGTCTCACCGGATGCTAACTCCGCCCTAGGGGGCTTTGTCAAGATTACCGGCATGCTGCTGATCGGGCTTGCCACATCGGTCTTTGGTCTCTGGCTGATGCTGCCAACAGATGTGGGTGGATCCGGCTTTATGCTGTCAAAATGGCTGGTTCTGCCGATCGTCATTATCCTGACCCTGCTATTGCTCAAACTGATCCCCGGGAAAACCCAGGCCAACCTGAAGCGTCAATTCAAGATTTTCGGGAACAAGCATACCTGGGCGATGACAGTGATCTATACGATGACCTTCGGCAGCTTCATCGGCTTCTCGGCGGCCCTGGCTCTTGCTATCAAGGTTGTGTTCGGCTTTCAGCATATCATGGTCGACGGCGTTATGACCCATGACGTCATCAATCCCAACGGTCCAAGTGCCCTGATGTATGCCTGGATGGGGCCGTTTATCGGCGCACTTATCCGGCCCATCGGCGGCAAGATGGCGGACAAACTTGGCGGGGCACTGGTTACCCAGATTATCAGTGTTGTTATGGTCTGCTCGGCCCTCGGGGTCGCCTATTTCATGAAGGCGGCCTATGCGTCGGCCACGCCGGAAGACTATTTCTTCCCCTTCTTGGCACTGTTTATTGTTCTATTTGCTGCGACGGGAATCGGTAATGGCTCGACTTTCAGAACCATCGCCATCGTCTTTGACAAGGAGCAGGCAGGTCCGGTCCTGGGGTGGACATCAGCGGTTGCCGCCTATGGCGCCTTCATCATTCCCAAGGTTTTCGGGGAAGAGATCAAGGCGACGACCCCGGAATTTGCCCTCTATGGTTTCGCCATATTTTATGGGCTCTGCATCCTGATTAACTGGTGGTTTTACCTGCGTAAAAACGCCTATGTGAAAAATCCATAATCCATGCCTGAGGGAGTATTTTTATGAGCAACCTGTTAGATCGGCTCAGCTATTTCACCGCCAGCCCGGAAACGTTTGCGGACGGGCATGGGATCACAACCGAAGAAAGCCGAGACTGGGAAAAGGCCTATCGGGGACGCTGGGCTCATGACAAAATCGTCCGCTCCACCCATGGGGTGAACTGCACCGGGTCCTGTTCCTGGAAGATCTATGTCAAGAACGGACTTGTCACCTGGGAAACCCAGCAAACGGATTATCCTAGGACCCGGCCGGACCTGCCAAATCATGAACCACGCGGATGTGCCCGGGGCGCCAGTTACAGCTGGTACCTCTATAGTGCCGCGCGGCTGAAATACCCCCTAATCCGCAGCCGGCTGATTAAGCTGTGGCGGGAGGCAAAGAAGCAGCATCCTGATCCGGTAGATGCCTGGGCCAGCATCGCCAGCGATCCGACAAAATCCCGGGAATATAAACAGGTGCGGGGATTAGGTGGCTTCGTTCGGGCCGAGTGGGATGAAGTGAATGAAATCATCGCCTCTTCCAATATCTATACGGCTAAGGAATATGGACCGGACCGGGTTATCGGGTTTTCTCCCATTCCGGCAATGTCCATGGTCTCCTATGCAGCAGGCAGCCGCTATCTCTCCCTGATTGGGGGTGTCTGCATGAGCTTCTATGACTGGTATTGTGATCTGCCACCAAGTTCTCCGCAAACCTGGGGAGAGCAGACGGATGTACCGGAAAGCGCTGACTGGTATAACTCGGGCTATATCATTGCCTGGGGATCGAACGTTCCTCAGACGCGGACACCCGATGCTCATTTCTTCTCAGAAGTGCGTTATAAAGGGACGAAAACCGTTTCTGTTACTCCTGACTATTCCGAAGTCGCCAAACTGACCGATCTTTGGCTTAATCCAAGGCAGGGCACGGACAGCGCGCTGGCCATGGCCATCGGTCATGTAATTTTGAAGGAATTCCACCTGACCGGCAAATCGGAGTATTTCCGGGACTACTGCCAGCAATATACGGATATGCCGTTCCTCGTGCAGCTCGATAAACAGGGGGACAGATATGTTGCCGGTCGAACCTTGAGGGCCAGTGATCTTGGCGGTGCACAAGGTGAGGCTGACAACGCGGATTGGAAACCGGTTGTTTTCGATTCCAATAGCAACAGCGTCAAAATTCCAAACGGAACCGTTGGATCGCGATGGGATAAGAGCGCAAAATGGAACCTTGAGTTGAAATGCGCTGAGGATGGCAGTGACATCTCACCGCAGATGAGCTTTATCGACAATAGGGACGATGTCGCAACCGTTGGTTTTCCGTATTTCGGCAACCTTGAAAATGATCAGGACATTTTTAATCACTCTGATCATAAGGATATTCTGGATCGCGCCGTTCCCGTGCGCAAACTGGAAACCAAGGACGGAACCGTTCTGGTCGCGACGGTTTTCGACCTGATGGTCGCCAATTACGGTATTGACCGTGATCTCGGTGGTGAAAATGTCGCCAAGTCCTTTGATGAGGATATCCCCTATACCCCAGCCTGGCAGGAGCATTTTACCGGTGTCGATCGGGACAAGGTGATCAAAGTGGCCCGGGAATTTGCAGACAATGCAGATAAAACTCATGGCCGATCCATGGTCATCCTCGGGGCAGGAGTGAACCACTGGTATCACATGGACATGATCTATCGCGGGATCATGAATATGCTGATCATGTGCGGGTGCATTGGGCAATCCGGCGGCGGCTGGGCTCATTATGTGGGGCAGGAAAAGCTGCGGCCGCAGACAGGATGGCTTCCATTGGCCTTCGGCCTCGACTGGAGCCGGCCACCACGGCATATGAATTCCACCAGCTTCTTCTATAATCACTCGGATCAGTGGCGCTATGAGAAGCTCTCCCTCAATGAGATTTTGTCACCGACAGCGGACAAATCAAAATGGGATAAGCTCTCCCTGATCGACTGCAATGTCCGCTCGGAGCGGATGGGTTGGCTTCCGTCAGCACCGCAGTTGGGGCAGAACCCTCTGACCTTGGCTAAGGAAGCAGATGCGGCGGGTATCGATGGCGCCACCCATGTGGTCAACAAACTGAAATCCGGTGAGTTGCAATTTGCCTGCGAAGATCCGGATAACCCGCAGAATTTTCCGCGCAATCTGTTTGTCTGGCGCTCAAACCTTCTGGGGTCCTCCGGTAAAGGGCATGAATATATGCTCAAGCATCTGCTCGGCACCAAAAACGGTGTGCTGGGTAAGGAGCTTGGGGATAGCAACGCGCAAAAACCAAGTGAAGTCACCTGGCATGAGGAAGCGCCGGAGGGGAAACTCGATCTTGTGGTCACCCTGGATTTCAGGATGTCGACGACTTGTATGTATTCCGACATCGTGCTGCCAAGCGCTACCTGGTACGAGAAAAACGATTTGAATACATCAGATATGCACCCTTTCATTCATCCTTTGAGTGAAGCGGTGGACCCCGCCTGGGAAAGCCGGAGCGACTGGGAGATCTACAAAGGACTGGCGAAAGCCTATTCCGATCTCTGTCCGGGACATCTGGGCGTAGAGAAAGACATTGTCTCTCTTCCCATTCTCCATGACACGCCAGGCGAACTGGCGCAGCCTTTGGATGTTAAAGACTGGAAGAAAGGGGAGGTCGATCCTGTTCCCGGCAAGACTTTACCCAATCTGATTACGGTGGAGAGGGACTTCCCCAATACCTATGAAAGATTTACCTCTATCGGGCCCCTGCTTGAGAAGCTAGGCAATGGTGGTAAGGGGATAACCTGGAATACGGAGGAAGAAGTCGAATTCCTGGGTCTGCTGAACGGGACCCATCGCGAAGGATCAAACTCAGGCCGTCCGAAGCTTGAGACAGACATCGATGCGTCAGAGATGATCCTGTCCCTGGCGCCGGAAACAAATGGTCAGGTGGCGGTAAAGTCCTGGGAGGCTCTCAGTCAGGCGACGGGACGGGATCATACCCATCTCGCAAAACCGAAACAGGATGAAAAGCTCAGGTTCCGGGATTTGCAGGCCCAGCCGCGCAAGATCATTTCTTCTCCGACATGGTCGGGGCTGGAAGATGAACATGTCAGCTATAACGCCTGCTATACCAATGTGCACGAGTTCATCCCCTGGCGAACCCTCACCGGTCGACAGCAGTTCTACCAGGATCATGAGTGGATGCGGGACTTCGGGGAAGGCTTCTGCCTTTACAAAGGCCCTGTCAACACCAAGACCCTGGCGCCTGTTGCGGACCGCCATAATGGCGGCAAGGAAGTGGCCTTGAACTGGATCACTCCGCATCAAAAATGGGGAATACATTCAACCTATTCTGACAATCTTCTGATGCTGACTCTCAATCGGGGGGGGCCGGTTGTCTGGATCAGTGAAAAGGACGCCCGCAAGATTGACGTCGAGGACAACGACTGGCTTGAACTGTACAATGTCAATGGGGCGATTGTGGCGAGAGCCGTTGTGTCCCAGCGGGTGCCGGAAGGCATGACCATGATGTATCACGCCCAGGAGAAAATCATCAATACACCGAAGTCTCCGACCACGGGCGTTCGCGGCGGGATCCATAACTCGGTGACCAAAGCGGTTGTCAAACCCACCCATATGATTGGCGGCTACGCCCAGCTTTCCTACGGCTTTAATTACTACGGAACTGTGGGCTCCAACCGCGATGAATTTGTTGTGGTCCGGAAAATAGAAAATGTTGATTTCGGTGACGAGAACCCTGTCCCCGAAGCGGCCGAATAGGAGAGTGAAATGAAAGTACGTGCTCAAATCGGCATGGTCCTGAATCTGGATAAATGCATCGGCTGCCACACTTGCTCGGTCACCTGTAAGAACGTCTGGACGAGCCGGGCAGGGGTTGAATATGCCTGGTTCAATAACGTGGAGACAAAACCCGGTGTAGGATATCCCCGCAATTGGGAAGATCAGAAAGAGTGGAATGGCGGCTGGAGCCGGAAGTCCAACGGCAAGATCAAGCCGAAAATGGGCGGGAAGTTTCGTTTGCTTTCCAAGATATTCGCCAATCCGGACCTTCCGGAGATAGATGATTATTACGAGCCCTTCACTTTTGATTATGCCCATCTTCAAAAATCCGGTGAAGCCAAGGACATGCCGACGGCAAGGGCGCATTCCATGATTACCGGGGCGACGATGGAAAAGCCGGACTGGGGTCCCAACTGGGAAGAAATCCTGGGCGGCGAGTTTGAGAAACGCAGTCAGGATTACAATTTCGAAGGCATTGAGAAGGAGATGTATGGGGAATTTGAGAATACCTTCATGATGTATCTCCCCAGGCTCTGTGAGCATTGCCTGAACCCGGCCTGTGTCGCGTCCTGCCCCTCTGGTGCCATCTATAAGCGCGAGGAAGACGGGATTGTTCTAATTGACCAGGACAAATGCCGCGGCTGGCGCATGTGTGTATCCGGCTGTCCTTACAAGAAAATATATTTCAACTGGCAGTCCGGTAAATCCGAGAAATGCACATTCTGCTATCCGAGAATTGAGAATGGCGAGCCCACGGTCTGCAGTGAAACCTGTGTCGGCCGGATCCGCTATCTCGGGGTTATGCTCTATGACGCGGACCGGATTGAAGAAGCGGCCAGCGTCGCCGATGAAAAAGATCTCTATGAAGCGCAGACTAACATTTTCCTGGATCCTTCTGATCCGGAGGTCATTGCCGCCGCAAAGCGCGATGGGGTTCCGGACAGTTGGCTGACCGCAGCCCGAAACTCCCCGGTCTATAAAATGGCCATGGAGTGGAAGGTTGCCTTTCCCCTGCATCCGGAATACCGCACTCTTCCGATGGTTTGGTATATTCCCCCGCTTTCCCCTATTCAAAGCCGTTGGGATAACGGCCAGCTTGAGGAAGATGGGGTTATTCCGGATGTTAGCAAACTGCGAATTCCCGTCAGATACTTAGCCAATCTTCTGACAGGCGGGAAGGAGCAGCCGATTACCCATGCTCTGGAGCGGATGCTGGCCATGCGCGCCTATATGCGCACCAAGCATGTGGAGGGGAAGCCGGAAACTGGTATTCTCGATCATGTCGGACTGGATACAAATACGGTTGAGGACATGTACCAGATTATGGCCATCGCCAATTTCGAAGATCGCTACGTGATCCCGACAAATCATCGCGAATATTCCGGCAAAACTCCTTTTGATAATGAGATCGCCTTCGCGGCCCGGTCCGAATGCGGATTCAGCTTTGGAGATGGCTGCGCGGGTGGATCTTCGAAAAAGAACCTGTTCGGGACACCGACCCATCAAAATACTCTCAACGGTCAAATCAGGAGAGAGAAATGAAAACGTTTAAAATACTTGGTTTGCTGCTCACCTATCCGACAGAAGAGCTTCAAGAGAATATGAGAAGCCTCTCCGCTGTTGTGGTGCGCGAGAACCTTCTGCCAGGCAAACTGGAAAAGGCCCTGATCAATTTTATGGACCGGCTTGCCTCGCGCAATTTGCTGAAAGCGCAGGAGGACTATGTTTCCCTGTTTGACCGCGGGCGAGGATGCTCACTCTATCTGTTTGAGCATATCCACGGCGAATCCCGGGATCGTGGCCAGGCCATGGTTAATCTCATTGATCACTATAAAGAAAAAGGCCTGAACCTGACGGCCAAGGAACTGCCGGACTATCTGCCACTTTTTCTTGAATTTCTGGCCCTGTGCCCACTGGAGGAAGCTCAGGAAACTCTGGGAGATGTCGTGCATATCATCGCCGCGATTGGCGCCAAGCTGAAGAAACGCGACTCCGGCTATCACATCCTCTTCACGGCGCTCTTGAAATTGACCGATGCGAAGATCGACAAGAGCTTCGTCGAAACGGCCCTGATGGAAGACGAGATCCGCGACGACAGTCTGGAAGCCCTGGATAAGGAATGGCAGGAAACGCCGGCCTTTGACGGTGTCGGGGACGCCGCCTGTGCCAGTTGCCCGTCCGCCGGCACCTATAATTTCGGATCCGCTCCGGTAGAGCAAAAGCAAGTCAGGTAGGAGAGAATGATGAGCGACTATCTAAATGAATTTCTGTTCGGGATTTATCCTTATATCACCGTCGTTGTCATGATCCTTGGCTGCATCTTTCGCTATGATCAGAATCCCTATAGCTGGAAGGCCGACAGTTCGCAGCTCTTGCGAAGCCGCGGCCTGAGATGGGGGAGCAACATGTTCCATATTGGCATCATTCTGCTCTTCTTCGGTCATCTGGTGGGACTGTTGACACCGGAACCCGTCTATCACCTGGTCATGTCGGCCGCGACCAAACAGCTTATGGCGATGGTGGCCGGCGGTATTTTCGGCGTCATTTGCTTTATCGGATTGACGATCCTGTTGTACCGGCGGTTGACGGATCCGCGAATAAGAGCGACCAGTAGATTTGGCGATATCATGATCCTGGTGGTGCTGTATGTGCAATTGATCTTAGGATTAGCAACAATTCCATTCTCAGCCCAGCATCCGGATGGCAGCAGCATGATTGCCCTTGCCAATTGGGCGCAATATATCGTGACCTTCCAGGGCGGGGCTGCGGACTTTGTAGTGGAAGAAGCCTTTATCTTTAAAGCGCATATCTTCTTAGGGTTGACCATCTTCCTGATATTTCCGTTCACACGTCTGGTTCATGTCTTCAGTGCACCGATTAAATATATCGTCCGTCCGGGGTATCAGATCGTTCGAAAGAGGGGGTAGGGATGCCGATTTTCGTCAATGAAGTTGAGATTGATGACAATGCCGTTTTTTCCGAAATGCAGTATCATAGTGCTGATTCAATGGAGCAGGCACGGGATGCAGCCGCACAAGCCCTCGTCGTCAGGGAGCTGCTGCGGCAGGAAGCTGTGCGCCGCGGGCTAAGTCATCCGGATGATGCGGACGAGGCTTTGGATGCCGCCCTCATGGCGCTGATTGAAAATGAGGTTGCAGTTCCTCCGGCTACCACAGACTTCTGCCGTACCTATTATGAGCATAACAGACCCAGATTTACGGCATCGGACGCGAGTAGCTCAGTTCTTCCCTTCGAAATGGTCGAGGATAAAATCCGGGACTATCTGCAAACACGAAGTGTTCGAGAAGGCGTGCGCTCCTACATTTTAAATCTTGCGGAGTCCGCCCGGATGGCAGGCTTTGATCTTGCGGGCAGCCTGTGAAGTTTGAGGGGGTCGACTTATGGATAGCTATCAGGAGTTGATCGAAGGATATAAGGCGTTTCGGCATAAATATCTCCAGCATGATTTTGATGACTATCGGAGCTGGGCGGCCACAACGCAAAGCCCGAAGGTCATGGTCATTGGATGCAGCGACAGCCGGGTCAACCCCGCCATTCTAACCCATGCCGGTCTTGGCGATATTTTTGCAGCTAACAACGTCGCTAATATTGTCCCGCCCTATGAAGCCGGTCAGCATTCCCATCTCTCCATTGGGGCTGCTGTCCAGTTTGCGGTACTGCATCTGAAGGTCGAGCATATCATTGTCATGGCTCATAGTGGCTGCGGGGGAGTAAAGGCACTAATGTCGAGCGATGAAAAGGATGAATTGGAAAGACCGGAGGATGATTACATACAAGGGTGGGTCAATGTCATCAAAGAGGCGCGGGATGCCGTGAAATCCGAAATGGGAGATCGCAGTTTCGACGAACAATGCCAGATCTGCGAAATGGAAGGCGCGCTAGTATCCATCAAAAATCTAACTGGCTATCCCTATGTCCGTGAGGCCCTGGAAAAAGGCAGGCTGGATCTTCATGCCTGGTATTTTCATATCGAGACAGGTGAACTCCTGAGCTACAACCATGAAAATGGTCAATATCAGCGCCTCGTCCGGGTGCCTGCAAATCGGCAGTAACACGCATAACTTGACTCCGTCAAAGGAGTAGACGGCCCGAGGACACTCCGGGCAAAGATTAGACTATTGCTATCCAAACATTACCCGTTAAATAACCGCGCGTGCTTTTTCGAGAAATGCTTCCACAACATTCTTCAGATTTACGGATTGCTCAGCCAATTCGGTAGCTGCCGAGTTGACTTCACCGGCAGTGGAGCCCGTCTCCTGTGCACTCTGAGATACTTGGCTGATTCGATCACTCACCTCTGTGGCGCCATTGGTAACGCTGGAAATTTTTCCGGCAATTTCTGCTGTTGCAGCTGACTGTTCCTCGACCGCAGCTGAAATGGAATTACTTCCCTCTAACGTTTTGCCCGCCTTTTCGGATATTTTACTGATGCCCGACACCGTATTCTTAACGGCTTCTTGTATGCCTGAAACAAACTCGGATACGTTATTTGTTGCCGATGCTGTTTGTGCTGCCAAGCTTTTGACTTCGCTGGCGACGACTGAAAAACCTTTGCCGGCTTCACCCGCTCTCGCTGCTTCGATCGTTGCGTTTAGGGCCAATAGCCGTGTCTGGTCAGAAATGGAGCTGATCATGTCGACAGCGGAGAAAATCTGGTCGGATGCCCTTTCCAGGTCTTGTATCTGGATCTTTAAGGAATTTGAAATTTCGGAAGTTTGATCTGCTAGGCTTGATGCATTGACGACCTGACGACTGATCTCTGTTATAGATGCAGATAGCTGTTCGCCCGCAGAAGCAACAGACTGGGTATTGGATGTCATGTCCTTTGAAGCTGTCGCAACCGCTGTCGCCTGTAGGGCGGTATTTTCGGCATTTGACGCCATACTCTCTGAGGCGGCCTCAAGTTCTGTTGCCGATCCGGAAACCGTTTCAATGACTTCGGAGATGGTATTTTCAAACTCGTTTGTTACCTTGGAGAAACTACCGGCTTTTTCCTGCATGGACGTCAAGGCGGAATTGACTTTTCGGGTCGCATTCAGATAGTCACCAACCATGCTGGTTTCGATGATCTTGCGATAGTATTTACCTTCACTGACATGCTCAAGGCATGCTGCGGATTCACGAATATAGGCGTCGCATCGATCCACTAGATCGTTTATCCCATGAAGTAACGCAGCCAGATCGCTCTTTTCATCGATGTTGGTAAGCCGGACACTGAAATCGCCTTTTGCCAATAGATTGACAATTTCCAAAGCTGACTTGGTTTCTGCAGCGCTATTGGAAAAACTCTCAACCTCAGGCGCCTTACCCGCTTCTTTTTCAGAGGCTAGCTCAGATGCCGAGGTCATTTCGGGTTTCTTTTTGAAAAACATCTTAGGCCTCCAATGAGAACATGAGCTGGTTAAAATTTACATTGTCCTTAGTAAGGAGTTCAGAGATTGCTGCGCGAGATTTTTGAAGGGCTGATTTCGGGCTAGGATCGCCTTCCTCAATCTTCCTTAAATTCTGATAGAGGGGAACAATATGCTCGTTCAATACACGCCTATTTGGTGCCCTTCGATTTGAGTGATAGCCATCGATTTTCCCCGACGGGTCCAAACTTGGAGTGACATGGGCAAAGACCCAATAATAATCGCCATTTGAGGATTGGTTCACAACATAGGCAAAAATCTCGTTACCTTCCTGTATGGTTTCCCAAAGAAGATCGAAAACGGCTCTTGGCATATCGGGATGTCGTATGATGTTATGTTGCTGCCCGAGGCAATCCTTTTCGCTCAACCCCGAAAGCTCATAGAATAAACGGTTTCCATATATTAATTTGCCAGTGAGGTCTGTCTTGGAAACAATGAGGTCGTTATCATCAAATGTACGTTCTGTACCACTCGGGACGATGTTCGTTTTTTTAGCCATGATATTTTTCTCACACTTATAAAATGAATATAGTTGTCGAAATATCGGATGAACATAGCAATCAAGAGTATTATCTTTGCCGATAAAAGAAATAATAAAGTGTGTGACTTAAATAATGGTTAACAAAAATATATGTTAATGAAATCTCCTGCAGTCTTTTATATTACTAATTTTGCGGGTATGAGAAGAGGAAGAATATCCGGATGCAATCACGCATCTATCCGGTATTTTTCTCGAGGTTCTTACTGAATGTATTCCAACAGATAAGCCCTCGATTGCTAGGGCAACCAAGGGCTTATGTGGTGCCGCCACCAGGAGTCGAACCCGGGACCTGATGATTACAAATAATATGATTTTGAGTGACGAGGATAGATAGGGAGCCTTGGAGATAGAGAAAATAAGGGAATTTATAGAATCGAGTGTCTCTGGTAATTGCTGTTTATCGTCATTTTTCGTGAGCATTTGTGCCAGATTTGGGACACGGACTTGGATAGCTCCTCCCACGTGGTCTATTGTGGACTTTGCCTGAGACTTACAGATTCATCGAAAAAATTCCATATATGCCAACAATCCTATTATACCCGTCTTGTATCACAATAGGCTTCTAATTTCACTTAGTAGAGGAAATCATTTTTTGTCGTTTTTTGTTAGCTTCTGACCAGTTACTTTTAATAAATTCAATCACAGCCCATATTTCTTTGTCGCTTAATATTTCACCAAAGCCTGGCATTCCGCTCTTGAAATCACTCCCAATAACTTCTTGTCCGCCTTTTTTGGTATAATCGAATAAGAGTTGATCGCCATGGTGCCATGTATGCCCACTGTCGTCATGTGGAGGGGCTGGCATCGTTCCGTCAAGGTTCATGCTTTGCCAATTCTCCTGTCCTTGTAACTTAATTCCATGGCAAGACGCACAGTTATCCAAATAGACGGATTTTCCGAGAAGAATTTCCTCGTTAGAGTTAGATTCTTCAGTCCAAAAATATTCATTGACCGACGAAAGGCCATATCCAGTTAGTAAGAGAATGGCTGCTAAAGTGCAGGAATAAAGTAACTTGGGAGACTTCACTTATTCGCCTATCCGATCTCTGATTTCTCTGGTTTCACTTGAGTAAATATCAGGTATATCTATGGTATCACCACAACATTTTTATTGACGAATTTCATAGATTTATCCGTGAAAAATTCTACCGATTTTCCCTTAGGTGCTTAACTTATTCGCAATCATTGTAAGTTAGGGTCCGTGATCGCTTAATAATGGGTTTTAACTAAATGTTGAAGAACGTTGACTCCAATAGGTTTGGACTTAAGCATCTGGACTCTCATAACCAATGCAAATTTTGATCTTGTCAGCTTGACATTCACTTCCTATATTTAATCAGACAACTGTCGATTTACAGGTGATTTTTGTACAACCTACTAGGAAATAAAAACTGGCGTGTGCGAGGAATGAGCTTTTTGTTAGCTCTTTCTTTGGTGTTCAGTATTATTTCTATGGGTCAAGTTTCAGCCCATGTAGACGTAAACAATGACCTGTCACATTTTACAGAGTCTTCTGAAAATCATTCGACTTCAAACCATGAAAATTCAAAGGCTTTCCACATAGAAAAATGCGGAGTAGCTTCTTGCGCAATCGCTTTTCCTAACTTTTTTACTAACAGCGCTATCGTATTTGGTAAAAAAGTTCCGTTTGAATTTACCTCATCTCGAGTGGCCTCACTAGGCTACTTGCCGCCTCATCGACCTCCTATCACGTAGTTTTATTGAATGGCTTCAGAAATTCGCGGCGCTTTTGTGCGGTGAATATTAAAGCTGTATCTAAAACTCTTCTCAAAAAAAGTTAACCTCCGCGCTTCAGAATTTGAACGACGCAATCGCGCGGATTCAAGATAGGAATAGATCAATGAAAGTTAAACGTACCTTTATGTCCAGTATCGCTGGTGTAACTCTGTCTGCAGCCTTGGTCCTGAGTTCAGCGATCGCTTTTGCCGCTGGAGAACATAGCGGCGGGCATGGCGGAAAATCTGCAATAGGAGTCTCTGGAGACGCCAAAGATGTTTCGCGCACTGTAGAAGTCAAAATGTATGACAACTACTACGAGCCAGAAGAAATTTCCGTGAAAGAAGGGGAAACTGTCCTTTTTAAAATTGTTAATGTGGGTGAATTTGTACATGAGTTCAATATTGGCACCACGGAAATGCACGCTGCTCATCAGGAGGAAATGATGATGATGGTTGAGCATGGCGTTCTCGAAGCTGACAAAATCAATCGAGAAATGATGAAAATGGATATGGGCAATGGCAAGACCATGGAGCACAGCGATCCCAATAGTGTGTTGTTAGCGCCTCAGGAAACCGCTGAAATTGTCTGGAAGTTTGCAGACAATGGAGAGCTGGAATTCGCCTGTAATGTTCCGGGTCACTATGACTCAGGAATGATGGGTAAGGTTCATTTCGAGTAGATCGTATGCGTAGCCTTAGAGGGGTTACGCATCTTTCCTTCAAATTTCATACGGGAATCCTAAGATGAAAAAATCATTCATGCGCATAATATCGTCCGGCCTAATTGCCGGCTTTAGCGCGACCATATTACCGTCACTTGCCATCGCAGGCACATATGACCTGACTGTCGACAAGGTTATTATCGACACAGGTGAATTCAAGAAAGAAGGCATTGGATATAACGGAAAGTCGCCTGGTCCGGTTCTTCGGTTCAAAGAAGGCGAAGAAGTAACAATTAATGTAACCAATAACCTTGATACGTCGACCTCTATCCACTGGCACGGCCTGATCTTGCCTTATCAAATGGATGGGGTTCCCAAAATTAGTTTTCCGGGCATCGAACCTGGGGAAACCTTCACCTATAAATTTCCCATCCTCCAATCAGGCACACATTGGTTTCACAGTCATTCGGGATTTCAGGAGCCAGATGGAGCCTATGGGGCGATCGTAATTGAACCAAAGAAAAAAGAGCCTTTCCGCTTTGATCGTGACTATGTCGTTCAATTTACTGATAAGCATCCGCACTCAGGTAATCGAATAATGCGCAATCTGAAAATGTCGGCGGATTATTACAATCGAAAGCAACAAACCCTTGGTGATTTCTTTTCCGATGTAAAAGAAAAGGGGTTGAATGCGACAGTATCTGATCGTTTGGATTGGGGCAGCATGCGCATGATGGCATCTGATATCGAAGATGTACAGGGATTTACTCCACTGATAAATGGCAAAGGTCCCGATCAAAACTGGACTGGTATTTTTACGCCTAAAGAACGGGTCCGCCTGAGGTTCATCAATTCTTCCGCGATGACATATTTTGATGTTCGTATTCCGGGATTAAAAATGACCGTTGTGGCAACAGATGGAAATAATGTCCAACCTGTCACAGTTGATGAACTAAGGATCGGAGTTGCCGAAACATATGATGTGATTGTTCGGCCGAAGGAAGACAAAGCCTACACTATCTTCGGCGCCAGCATGGGTAGGACCGCCTATGCGAGGGGAACATTGGCTCCTCGAGAAGGTATGGTTGCGGAGGTTCCCGAACTGACTGAGCGACCACTTCTTAGTATGGCGGATATGGGAATGGATCACGGAAACATGGCTGGTATGGACCATTCGTCAATGAAAGGCATGGATCATTCTTCAATGAAAGGAATGGACCACTCCAATATGAAAGGCATGGATCATTCGAATATGAAAGGCATGGATCATTCGAATATGAAAGGAATGGATCACTCCAATATGAAAGGCATGGACCACTCAAATATGAAAGGTATGGATCAGAAAGGAGATGAATTCTATGCCGCAGGAAGTGGACTTGTGCCCACCGCAGCAAATGGCGGCAAGTTCTTGTCCTACGCTGATTTGAAGGCTCAGAAGCCGATCTACGAACATCGCGATGCCACGCGGGAAATTGAGCTTCGTCTAACTGGAAATATGGAACGTTATATTTGGTCCATTAATGGTGTCAAATACGAAGACGCGGAACCAATAAAACTTCAATATGGAGAAAGAGTTAGGTTCAAATTCGTAAACGAGACCATGATGACACATCCCATGCACTTGCACGGTATGTGGAGCATTCTGGATGTTGGCGCCGGCAAGTGGAACCCCGCCAAGCATACTATCAGCGTTGCACCGGGAACGACCGTCTATTCTGAGACAGAAGTAGACGCTGAGGGTCAATGGGCGTTCCATTGCCATCTTTCCTACCATGCTGAAGCTGGAATGTTTCGTAAAGTTGTTGTCGAAGGAGGACCTAAATCGGCAAGTATTTCTAATCCGCTGGAAGGGCAGATGCAATGAGAAAGCTTCTAAAAAATATTACTATAACTATTGCAATACTTGCTCCACTTTCTCCCCTGACAATCTATGCAGAGGAGCCGGCAAATATATATTATGGTTTTCAAATGGAGGAGTTTGAGTACCGGTATGGTGAAGGCGGTGAGGAGCTTTTTGCGTATGATGGAGATGCGTTCATTGGAACCGATGAGTTGAAGATACGTTGGGAAGGCGATGGAGAACTTGACCTGAGTGTCAATAAATTTGAATCGCTTTCCAATCAGCTTGCTCTTCAAAAGCCAATATCTGACTTTTGGGACATCAAGGGCGGGGTTCGATACTCAAGCCCCCAAGGCCCAAACCGTTGGTATGGTGCTATTGGTCTCAGTGGCCTGGCACCGCAATGGATTGAAATAGATACACATCTATTTTTAAGTGAAAAAGGCAAGCTCTCTGCAGACTTTGATGCGGAATATGAAATTCTTTTGACCAACTATCTTACTTTAACACCGTCAATAAATATTGAAGCGGCGTTCTCAAGTGACCGGGAAATAGGTGTTGGATCAGGAATTAACAGCGTAGAAGCGGGCGTCAGACTTAGCTATGACGTCTGGGACCGCATCTTATCTCCATATATTGGTGTCGTATATGAGCGCAAATTTGGTCAGACAGCTAACTTTGTAGAAGCAGAAGGAGAGGATGCAGATATCTGGTACGCCGTTATAGGCGCCAGACTCATGTTTTAATCCGAAAAGATAAGTCTTTGTAGGCTGGAAGGACAAGATCGGGCCTTCCAGCCGAGACTTCTTGAAAGGGCAATAACCAGCATGATCAAATCTTTATCCATTTTTGTTTTCATTATTTTGATATCAGGAATTTCGCGACAGGCCTTGTCGGTTAACGTAACCGATGACTTTCAATCAGTATTGATAGAAGACACTCATTTGATCATTGAGCAGGGCCAAAATGATGGAATTTTAGAATTTCGAATTACAAATCAATCAAACAGCAAGCTAACGATTCTGGGGGTGAGAGGCCCCAATAACGAAAAATCCAAAATATTGGTGAAGACGGGTGAAGCTGAATATGCAGACCTCGGTTCCATAACACTTGCGGCTGAGGAAAGCATCGATCTTTCTACATCGCACATTTTCATGAAGCTGACAGGTTTTGTCGAGCCGGTCAGGATAGATAGAAAGATAGATCTGGTTCTTGTTCTTGCAACTGGGGAAATTCCTTTTGCGGCACATGTGAAGCTGCTGAAGTCCAAGTAATCAGAAACACAATTTTATGAGACATAAGGAAAATATAAGCCGATGAAAAATCATTCCCAACATGGCGGGCAGGCTGAATATAAAAAAGACAGTTTGACACTAATCGGCGCTGTGTCCATGGGCACAGGTGTAATGATCGGTGCCGGTATTCTTGCCTTGACCGGGCAAATTGCGGAACTCGCTGGCTCCCTATTTCCTCTTGCCTTTTTTGCTGCGGCGATCGTGACGGGGTTCAGTGCTTATTCCTATGTGAAGCTATCCAACGCATTTCCGTCCGCCGGCGGTATCGGCATGTTTTTGCAAAAAGCTTACGGAAAGGGTCTTGTGACCGCTGTAGGGGCGCTTTTGATGTACTTTTCTATGGTCATCAATGAAAGTTTGGTTGCCCGTACTTTCGGCACCTACGCGATGCAGCTGTTCGATGTTGAGCCAGCAAGTTGGATTGTTTCTGCATTGGGAGTAGGGGTCTTGATATTTGCTTTTTTACTCAATATCTCGGGCAATCTGTTTATTGGTAGATTTTCGCTGATAATGGCGTTTCTAAAAATAGGTGGGATAATTGTTTTTGCTGCCGGAGGTATTTGGCTCAGTAATTTATCTATCGACAACATTGTTACCAATGGCTCATCAGCACCCTCTGTCACCGGCTTTTTAGCCGGTATGGCGCTCGCCATTCTAGCCTTCAAAGGTTTTACCACTATTACGAATAGTGGCTCAGAAATTGTTGATCCGCACAAAAATGTAGGCCGAGCAATCATTATCTCAATCTTAGTTTGTGTAGTTATCTACATATTTGTCGCCCTAGCGGTTTCCGGAAATCTCTCGCTAAATGAAATTATTGCTGCCAAAGATTTCGCGCTAGCGCAGGCCGCGCGACCAGCATTTGGAGAGTACGGGCTTTGGTTTACGGTTGGGCTTGCGATAGTTGCAACAATCTCTGGATTAATAGCGAGTGTATTCGCTGTTTCGAGAATGCTGGCCATGTTGACCGACATGAAACTCGTACCGCATAGTCATCTTGGAATGCCGGGAGACGTTCAAAAACACACCTTGGTTTACACTGTCTTGATTGCCATTAGCCTTACGATATTTTTTGACTTAAGCCGTATTGCATCACTTGGCGCCATTTTCTATCTGGTGATGGACATCGCCATCCATTGGGGAGTGTTTCGATATTTACGGAAAGAGATTGGAGCCAATGGCGCAATTGTTCTTACTGCCATTATATTTGATATCGTAGTACTTGGCGCTTTCCTTACAGTGAAAGCTTCGACTGACATAATGGTAATATATGCCTCAGCAATTGGAATCTTATTAATCATTGGTGGAGAAAAGTTTTTCTTAAGGCAATCTCAAAAAGAGACGTCGCAATGAGTATTCAATTCTACTGAGCTGTGTGCTTGGAATTTTGAGCTTTCCTATTACCGAATTGAAGTGAAAGTTTTATGCAAATAAAGGAGTAAATGCCAGGTTGAACCAAATACTAATGCGATATACCAGCCATATGCATATGCCTCAGCTAGCCCCAGAAACAGGCTAGGCCAGGTTAGCCAGACAAAACCAGGAAAAAGGCTCTGCCAAACTTCGTGCATCGCATATTTCGGGATCCATAATTCGATCAGTACAAAAACAGCAAAGGTGGTAGCTGTAAATGTACTCAGGCTTGCAGCAAGTGGGATAATCGGGATGGGTTTCATTAGCTATCTCAGTGCTTAATGCCATTTAGTGATCAATTTGGAAGTTGCCGGTTTTTGATCATAGAGTTAGCTAGTCAGCTTACGGTTAGGATATAGACGGAGACAATTTGGTAATGGTCACCATCCGTAACTAGGAGGCAATTGGTTATAAACTGTTACAGTTTTGAGGGTAGCTGTTCTGAAATAAAGTTGTCACTTTGGGATGGAAAGTCAGAGCTTCTTCCATAGGTTCGTGTGAATTGTTGATGCTTAGATCCATTGAAATAACGCCAGTTTCTTGGAGTTCAGTTTATGAAAAAAATCGTCACCCCGTTGAAATACAAGCTTTTTGGAATAGAAAATGAACGATTCTTCTCACATCCTAATTGTTGATGATGACAGAGAAATCAGAGAACTCTTAGCGAGGGTTCTGAAGCGGCATGGGTTCAGGGTTACGACTGTTTCAAATGGCCAGGAAATGCTAGCTGCTTTGGAAGATTGGAAAATTGACTTGATTGTCCTCGATTTAATGTTGCCTGGTGAAGACGGCTTAAAACTGTGCCGTGATCTAAGAGTTAAATCAAAGGTGCCAGTAATTATGCTGACCGCTCTAGGTGAGGATTCAGATAGAATTCTTGGTTTAGAAATTGGTGCCGATGATTACCTCACTAAACCATGCAACCCTCGGGAATTATTAGCAAGAATAAGGGCTGTTCTTAGGCGCACATATGATGTTGGGTCGGTCGAAATCGAACAGGACTCGATTATCGAATTCGATGGCTGGAGGCTTGATTTAAAGCGCCAAAGCCTAAGATCTTCGGAGGCAGAACCAGTAGAATTGACTACAGGAGAGTATAAACTACTTGTCGCGCTAGCTAGTCACCCGGGACGGGTTCTCACACGCTATCAGCTTATGGATCTTGTCAAGAGTCGTTGGTCGCGTCCGTTCGAGCGCAGCATAGACATGCAAATTAGTCGGTTGCGTCGAAAGCTAGAAAATGATCCTCAGAGTCCTGAGATTATAAAAACGGTTCGAAGCGATGGGTACCTGTTTACGCCACAAACTGTGACCTCAAAGCTATGACATTTAATAGATCACTATGGCCAAGGACTCTCGCAGCTCGCTTTGTAATGCTTCTTCTTATCGGTCTCAGCCTTTCGCATGCGATCAGCCTTAGTGTCTATAATTTTGATAGGGGAGAAATCATAAATCTGATCGGTAAAGCCCAATTAACCGAAAGAATTACCACAATTGCGAGCCTAATATTAGACGCCTCTCCTGAAGACCAAGAAAAAATAGTTCACTTCGCCAACGTGCCTAACTTCAGGGTGTCTTTAGCAAAAAATAGCAATGTTGAATTGAACGACACTGTCGCCGCTGAGAATTTTGTCAGTGTGTTTGAAGAACAAAACAGCTTTACGACAAGACCACTGGTTTTGGCCGAGATCGTATATGGGGACCGCAGTATTTGGCGACATCTAACGGGTCAATCCGTCGCGACACATATTTCAATTACTGATCATTTTGAGCATATCGTGAATGAAGTTCGCACTGGAGCGTTAGTTAGGGTTTCCATAAAAATTGCAGATGAGCTTTGGCTTAATTTTGAAGCCCCTGATTTTGAAGCAACAATGCCTTGGTCTATCAGGTTTGTTCTTTCAATTGCTATGATGATGATTGCAACTGTCCTGTTGTCGATTTGGGGAATTCACTATCTAACTTATCCGTTGCAACAATTGAATATTGCTGCAGACAGGCTGGGACGCGGGGTCACAACTCGACCAATGGCAGAAGTAGGGCCTCTTGAAGTCAGGCAGTCCGCTAAGATTTTTAATAAAATGCAGGCGAATATCATACGTTTTGTAGAAGACCGTACAAAAATGATTGCAGCGATTGCACATGATTTACGAACTCCATTGATGAGGATGCAGCTTCGTAGCGAGCTGCTTGATGATATTGAACTAAGGAACAGCTTTAATAATGACATTGAAGAGATGAATAAGATCGTTACAGCGACATTGTCCTTTTCTACTGAAGAAAATATTAGAAAGGAAAATGTACAGTTCGACTTAACTAAGCTTACTGCAGATGTAGTTCAAGATCTACAATCTATCGGTCTGTCTGCCGAATTGCATTCAACAGAAAGCCTCTTAGTAAATGGGGATCCAAGCTCGTTACGACGAGCACTTACCAACTTGATTGAAAATGCTGCAGTTTACGGTGACTATGCCTTAATCTCTTTAAGCAAAGATGTTGATAGGTATCGAGTTGTCATTGAAGACAACGGTCCGGGCATACCAAAAGAAGACCTGGAAAACGTGTTCAAGCCTTTTTACAGGATTGATGGTTCGAGAAATAGAGAAACTGGCGGTACAGGTCTTGGGCTTGCGATTGCGCGCTCAGTTTTTCGTCATCATGGTGGAGATATCATCATAGAAAACAAGGCAGGAGGCGGCCTGAAAGTTGAGGCCATTTTGCCAAAATAATATAATCAAAAAATCCGTTGATTTGATTTGATTGTAACAATTTGTAACAGCCTTCATTTCCGTCACAGAATGTGACCGAATAGATATTTCGCGATCTCGACATCTTGGGAAGACTAAACAAATATAGGTGCGAAGCCATATTTTCACTTAGAACGAAAAGTTGTCGAAATGAGTTCGATTTTCTATTTTCTTTTTTGGGCCGGCCTAATTTTCTTATTGATGAGGTTTGGTTGTGGTGCCCATGTCATGGGACATAAGGCTAAGCCCACAACCACGCAAAATAGGAATGAGAAGGATTCCCTTGCTCAGGATTCGCGGGATTTGACTTGGATAGCCCCGACCAAGGATGTCGATCCTGTATGTGGTACGCTAGTCGATCCTAAGACGGCCAAATCGAGCGTTCACAAAGGTTCGGTTTACTACCTGTGTTCGAACGAGTGCCGCGATATTTTTGAGGCAAACCCTGAAGAATATTTAAGCTCAGATAAGTTGAGACTCAATAGTCCGGATCAGGAATGGTCTCATGTCTAGCCTTTCACCCGAAAATACAATCGGAGTGCGCCCAAATTTGAAGGCCGAATATCAAGTAAAACCAAGGCTTCCAATCGTAGTGTTTGGGCTCAGTCTTGGTATCTTCTTTTCCATCACGTTCGTTCTTTGTGTCAGTTTTGATCTGCTGTTTCCAGATCAGGCAATGTATAAAACCTGGCTTGGATTACTTCCTGGATTTACGTGGTTAAGTTGGCCAAGTTTCTTTCTAGGCCTTGGCGAGAGTTTTGCCTACGGATGGTATGTCGCCTTGGTCTTTTGCCCGCTGTTCAATTTTTTTGCCTCTCTTGAGGGGGGCATCCTGAAGCGAAAAAAAGTGGATTGAACCAAGTCTCTCAGCTCGCGGAAAACTCTTTGACTTATATCCAATCGTGACAACACTTCTAACAAGAATGAGAATTAGAAATGAATGAAACGCGCTCGCATCTTCATCAGAGCAACAGCGAAAATGATGATATTGAGGTGATCTCGAGTAAGGATCCGGTTTGCGGTATGACGGTTTCCCATACTGAGGAAAAACCAAAATTTTTATATCAAGAAACTATGTATCATTTTTGCTCACAGAAGTGCCACGATAGGTTCGAAGCTGATCCTGAGCACTATCTATCAGGTGCTCATGAACGCGAAAAAAGGAAAGTCATAGAGGGGGCAAAATACACTTGTCCGATGCATCCCGAAATCGTTCGTGATGTGCCAGGAGACTGTCCAATTTGCGGTATGGCTTTGGAACCAATGGGAGTTCCAACTGGAGACGAAGGTCCAAATCCAGAACTAGTCGACTTCAAACGCCGCTTCTGGGTTGGCGGACTGCTTACAATTCCTTTGCTAATTCTTACGATGGGACCATATGTCGGCCTCGGATTTATTCGTGAAGCGATTGGGGAGCGACCAGCTCTTTGGACAGAATTGGTGCTTAGTACACCCGTCATTTTATGGGGCGGTTGGCCATTTTTCGTGCGTGGCGTTAAATCAGTTATTTCAACCAACCTAAACATGTTCACACTCATTGGAATGGGTGTTGGAGCCGCCTATCTTTTTAGTGTTATCGCCGTCCTTTTTCCCGAGAGTTTTCCGGATGGCTTTAGGGACTCAGATGGTCATGTCGGCGTTTATTTTGAAGCTGGCGCTGTGATCGTCGTTCTAGTGCTTCTCGGCCAAGTCATGGAGTTAGGTGCAAGGGAGCGCACAGGTGCAGCCATAAAAGCACTTCTTGATCTTGCGGCAAAAACCGCCCGCATTATTCGACAGGATGGCAGAGAGGAGGAGGTGCCTTTAGAAGATATTGTGATTGGAGATAGATTGCGTGTTCGGCCAGGCGACAAAGTCCCTGTAGATGGGATTGTATTCGAAGGGCGATCCTCAATTGATGAATCCATGATTTCGGGAGAAGCAGTCCCGGTCGAAAAGATTAAGGGTGATGAGGTAATCGGGGCAACAATCAACGGTACAGGTAGCCTTGTTATTGAAGCTAAGCGGGTTGGTTCTGACACCATGCTCAGTCAGATCGTTGAAATGGTCGCTAATGCGCAGCGTAGTCGTGCACCTATTCAAAAACTTGCAGATGCCGTCGCCGGGACATTTGTTCCTGCCGTAATTGTTATTGCCATTATTTCTTTTGTCTCTTGGTCATTCCTTGGGCCTAGCCCTGCCTATGCCTACGCTTTGGTATCCGCCGTTGCTGTGTTGATTATTGCTTGTCCTTGCGCATTGGGTCTTGCAACACCTATGTCGATTATGACTGCAACCGGACGAGGGGCGCAGGCTGGTGTGCTTATTAAAAACGCTGAAGCGCTCGAGAGATTTGCAAAAATTGACACACTTATCGTCGATAAGACTGGCACCCTTACGATCGGAAAACCAAAGCTAATAGCAGTGCTGCCACAAGAGGGTCATGATGAAGACGAAGTACTTCGCCTTGCAGCTAGCCTAGAGCGTGGATCGGAGCATCCATTGGCTGAGGCAATCGTATCCGGTGCGGAAGAACGTAGTGTTCAATTGGCAAAAGCTACTGATTTTGAGGCAATCACAGGGAAAGGAGTCAAAGGCTTCGTTGACGGCATGGACGTAGCGTTAGGAAACGCGAAATTGATCGAAGATTTGGGTATACCTGCAGATGACTTCGTTGATATGGCAAACGCACGACGTGATCAAGGTGAAACCGTTATGTTTATTGTCGTCAATAGTTCTATTGCAGGTCTGGTCAGTGTTGCTGATCCAGTTAAAGAAACAACGCCAGACGCTCTAAAAGCACTACACGCCGAAGGTTTTCAGATCGTTATGGCGACTGGCGATAACGAACGTACAGCGAAATCTGTTGCTTCGCGTTTGGGTATTGATGAAATCCGGGCAGATGTTCTGCCTGAAGACAAAGCCCTCATAATTAAAGATTTACAGGCTAAAGGTCATAAAGTTGCGATGGCCGGTGATGGTGTGAACGATGCACCGGCCTTGGCGCAGGCGGACGTAGGAATTGCTATGGGAACCGGTGCGGATGTGGCAATTGAGAGTGCTGGTTTCACGCTCGTAAAAGGTGACCTAAATGGGATCGTCCGAGCACGTAAACTTTCTCGCGCGACTATGCGCAACATCAAACAAAATCTATTTTTTGCACTAGTTTACAATGCTGCCGGTGTGCCTGTTGCCGCAGGTATTCTCTATCCCTTTTTTGACATCCTAATTTCGCCCATTTTTGCAGCGGCGGCGATGAGCTTGTCTTCTGTTTCAGTCATCGGTAACGCCCTGCGCTTGAGAACAGCCAAGGTTTAAACCTTCTTAGATTTACTTTGGCTGCTTCTATTAAAGGAGGCTCGAAATGCAATTAAATCAAATTATGGTCGGGGTGGCCTTGTTTCTAGCCACGATGTCTGTGTCGACAGGTTTTGCAGACTATGACGGTGGCTATCGAATGCACGACATGGGAGCTGGAGGATGGGTGTTCGGGCCATTAATGATGATTTTAATGGTTGCCTTGATTGCTGGAGCAGTCGTTTTAGTCCTTCGTTTATTTGGTATTCGAGGCGGTGCCGATAATCAGCGGGATCGTGCAATAGGCATACTCAATGAAAGATTTGCAAAAGGCGAGATCGACAAAGAGGAGTTTGAAAGCCGCAGGCAAGCATTGGATAAATAGATGCAAAAGACATGCATAGGACCCTTTGAAACTGCTCGGAACTGAAGCAAAAGGAGATTAGGTAGTGAAAGCGATTTTGAAATTTTTAGTTGCGGTCTGGATTGGCAGCAACTTGTTGCTATTGGTATCACAGCCTCTTCGTGCAGAACCGCTCGTTTATGTGCCGCTTGGGAGTGAGAGTAAAATTGCAGTTATAGATGCTGCTACAGATCAGATTATCGGTTTCATAAATGGGCTAGAAGCTGTTCATGGGTTGGCGGGAACCCCTGATGGACGATTTCTAATCGCAGGTAGCTATTCCGAGCGCTCCACTGATATGGTTCCCGCCAAACCGAAGGGCGTTTCAGAAGACGAGCACGCTGCTCACCATAAGGCACCATCCTCCAAGATAAAAAATTCAGACATGGCATCGGTGAGTACTGTATCTGTGGTTCAAATCAGCGATGGGGAAATTGCTCGAACGATCGACGTACCAGGTGCGGTTCATCATGTATCAGTCAGCCCGGACGGTAGATATACAGTTGTCACTCGTCCAAACGAAGGCGAAGTCTCGGTAATAGACCTGAAAAACTTTGAGATCGTAGGCAACATTTCTACCGGTGATTTTCCTAACTATTCGGTTTTTAGTCCGGATAATAAACAGCTTTTCGTAAGTAATGCTGGAGCGGGCACAATAAGCGTCGTCAACAGTGAAAATTGGACCGTAGATAAAATTATACCGGTTGGAATAAGTCCTGAACATATCGTGCTCTCAAAGGACGGTGAAAGGCTCTTTGTCAATAATGTAGACGACGGAACTGTATCCATCGTTGACACATCATCGATGGAAGCCACAAGTACGATAAAAATTGGTTCAGTACTTCACGGTATAGATGTTTCTGAGGATGGCACCGCCTTGTTTGCTGCCGCGCTTGGCGATGACAAGATCGCAAAAATAGATCTCGTATCAGGGTCCGTACAAAATACAAAGCTATCCCCTGCACCCTATCATTTGGCCACAATTACAGGAACGGGCAAGATTTACGTATCCAGCTCTGACGAGGCCAAAATCTGGGTTGTTAATCAGAAAAACCTTGAACTGATTGGACAAATAACGATCGACGGAAAAGGGCATCAGATGGTCGTGATGCCGGGTACTTAATTCTAGGAGGAACGTAAGTCGTGAGAGATCTTTTCTTTTCCAAAAGCGGTATTGTACTTGTGGGATTTATTGCCGTCGCCGGCTACTTTTTGTGGGCGGAACACGCAGCCCACATTGCCACTTATCTCCCGCTGATAGTACTACTGGGCGGCTGCGTTTTGATGCACCTGTTCATGCATCATGGTCATGGTAGCAAAGGTTCCGGCGATGACTCTCAGCATGGTTCCTCATCTCATTCGGATAAAAATCATGACTGATCAAACAGTAGACTACGGATTATGGTCACTCGTCATCATAAATTCCGCTGTATTCATTATCTTTGCCTTTAGCTTCTTTAAACCTAACAGTCCGCGTGATTGGCGGACCTTTAGCGCGTTTAGTGCTTTCATTGTCGCATTATTCACAGAGATGTACGGTTTTCCGCTGACCATCTATTTTCTATCTGGATGGCTTCAGAGCAACTTTCCCGATATCAACTGGTTTGCACATGACTCCGGTCATCTGCCCGAGATGCTATTTGGGTGGAAATCCTCTCCGCACTTCGGGCCGTTTCATATTTTGAGTTTCGCGTTTATTGGCGGTGGGTTTATCTTGTTATCCGCCGCATGGAAAATCCTATATCAGGCGCAAAAGTCGGGTAATCTGGCCACGACCGGTCCTTATGCCCGGATCAGACATCCCCAGTATGTAGGCTTTGCGCTCATTATGCTTGGATTTCTTTTCCAGTGGCCGACAGTTCTAACTCTTGCAATGTTTCCAATATTGTTAGTCATGTATTGGCGTCTAGCGCTGAGTGAGGAACGTGAGGCCGAAGAGATGTTCGGCGATATCTATCGGAAATACGCGAATACCACACCCCGTTTTATCCCTGCCTTCGGGCGTGGCTCGAAATCCTCATCTGGGAGTCATGGGGTGAATTTATGAAACTTTCTTGTTTGAAGTTCGCAATGATTGTGGTGATCCTGGTCTTGCCGGGCATCGCCCGGTCCGATAGCGGCCAAGGAGATAAAGAAAGCCATCAGATGCCACGGGTGATCGGCACCAAAATGCCGGGGATGATGCGCGAAGGCATGCTGACAGTGCCTCAAATGGATCCATCCCGCGGGCGTGTTCTTTTTGCGTCAAAGGGCTGTGTCGTCTGCCATTCTGTCAATGGTATCGGTGGTGGTGATGCTCCAGCTCTTGACGCATCATCCATGCCATCGATGATGAACCCGTTTGAGTTTGCCGCTCGGATGTGGAGGGGTGCAGAAGCTATGGTTACCCTGCAACGTGAGGAACTGGGAGAGCCAATAGAGTTATCCGGTCAAGAACTCGCAGACATTACCGCCTTCGTCCATAGTCATGAGGAGCAGGCAATTTTTTCGAATGCAGATGTGCCCGAAACGATGAAAAAGTTGATAGATCATTCAGACAACTTGGAGCACCATTATGGAGTTGAAGACTGACGCTTCGGATTTATTGGCGTCTAGGCATGCGGAACCCAAGAGTGGCCGGCGCGATTTTCTCTATGTAGCCGCTGGGGCTATGGCTACTGTTGGTGGAGCCTTCGCGATATGGCCATTTATTGACAACATGAATCCGTCTGCTGATGTAGTGGCCCTCTCTTCAGTTGAAATAGACATTAGCCAGATAGAAAAGGGGCAACGTGTGACAGTTGCATGGCGGGGAAGCCCAGTTTTCATCGATTTTTGGACTGAAGCACAGATCGCCCAGGCACGCATGGATGATGAAGCGGACTTGATTGATCCAGAACGTGACGATCAACGGGTCCAGCGCACTGAATGGCTTATTGTCGTTGGCATATGCACACATCTTGGATGTGTGCCGCTTGGTCAACGCAATGGCGATCCGCTCGGACAATGGGGGGCTGGTTTTGTCCGTGTCATGGTTCTCACTACGATACATCTGGCCGAATCCGCAAAGGCCCAGCACCTAAGAATCTTGTGGTCCCTCCTTACGCCTTTGTCTCAGACGAAATGCTTCGAATTGGTTGAGAGATGAGCTCGATTTAGTGATCAATACCTATTGCAAATGGAAATTAAGTAGAACCATGAAGATAAGTTCAAACTGGCCGAAAATTGCAGTACTGGCCCTTATAGTCGGCAGTGCGGCGATTTTCTTTTTCAAACTGGTAGATCCTCGGGAGGATAGCACCCGATCAGACTTATCTATTCCGGAATTTACTGAGCGCGCTAAGAAGGGAGAAATAGCTTTCGCATCGAATTGTGCCGCTTGCCATGGTGTCAATGCGGCTGGAACAGATAAGGGGCCACCGCTTGTCCACGACATATATAATCCTGGGCATCACGCTGATATGTCCTTCTATCTTGCAATAAAAAACGGTGTTCGTCAGCACCATTGGTCTTTTGGCAATATGCCTCCACAACCACAAGTGAGCGATGCCGAGTTAGAAGCTATTTTGAAGTATATACGTGAACTTCAGCTCGCGAATGGAATTACGCCTCGTCCGCATAAAATGTAACTGATAAAACTACTTATTCTTTGGCAGGTGGAAACATGAGGATGGACTATTGCGAATAAATCACAAGAAAATTACAGATTATGCCTGGTATCTACGTCCCTTCTTTTGGAACCAGAGACGTAAATATGGAGTTGAACTGGATGCGGCACTTCTTTGGGCTCGTTCATCAAAACTGTTCTTTGGTGTCGCCATACTCTACGGGATGATCGACCGAAATCGTTCACCTCTTAACCCGGTACTACGATCGCTCGTAACTGTAATGGTATCGCAGATTAACAGCTGCTCATTCTGCGTCGACTTGAACTCCGCTATTCTTTTGAAACGTGGCGTATCTCAAGGGATAATTGACTCTCTACCAAATTGGAGAGAAAGCGACTTGTTCGATCCGCCTCAGAAGGTGGCACTGGATTATGCTGATGCTGTCACAAGATATGATCGCGGCGTCGATGATCAATTATTCGCCGAACTGCAGAAATACTACGACGACGATACGATTGTCGAACTGATCGGACTAATTGCTTTTCAAAATCTGTCCAGCAAATTTAACAGCGCTCTTGATGTACCGGCGCAGGGTTTCTGTCGATTGCCGGACAAGAGCTAGCCGTGGGTCGAATTACCAGGCTTTTTCGATATGAACAAACCTCAGGTCTGATAGTGATTGCTGCTGTCTTGATGGCGTTGGCGGCGGCAAACTCACCGCTTGCAGGAATTTATGCTCTAATCCACCACACTCCGGTTCATTTTCGCTTCGGCCCCCTTGTCATTGATAAGCCCTTGGTGCAATGGATCAATGAAGGTTTGATGGTCATTTTCTTTCTGGTTGTCGGTTTGGAGATCAAACGGCAGTTCCTCGAGGGTCATTTCGCAAGTTACAAATGTGCTGCATTGCCCGTATTTGCAGCATTAGGTGGCATGATCTTTCCTTCCGTAATCTATGCGAGCCTGAACTGGGCCGATCCGGTTACCCTCCGTGGCTGGGCAATTCCGACAGCAACCGACATTGTATTGGCTCTTGGTGTGCTATCTTTGTTAGGGTCCCGAGTTCCTGTAAGCCTAAAGATATTTCTTACTGCCCTCGCTATTTTTGACGACATCGGCGCGGTCATTATTGTCGGTCTTTTCTATGGCGAGCCGCTCTCTATCACACCTCTTCTCATTGCAGGTCTCGCGATCTTCGCTCTTTTTATAATTAATAGATTTCGCGTTGCAATATCAGCAGCTTATATAGCCGTTGGTCTTGTGCTTTGGTTAGCGCTACTGAAGTCAGGTGCGGAAGCAGCACTTACAGGCTTTTTCATTGCGCTGGCTATTCCGCTGCATGTGGCTGACACCAAAGTCGCGTCTCCCCTTCGCAATATTGAACGTCGGCTTCATGCATGGAATGTCTTACTAGTAATTCCCTTATTCGCTTTTTTTAATGCTGGGATCACGATTAATTCTGTCACAGATTCTTGGCCCATGGAAACGATATCAATAGGGGTCATTGCTGGCCTATGTATTGGAAAGCAGACTGGCGTTTTCTTTGCGGCCCGTGCCGCTGTTGCTGCTGGCTTCGCGCAATTACCAAAAGGTATAACTTGGACACAGCTATATGGCATCTCGCTTCTCGCCGGGATTGGATTTACCATGAGCACATTTGTGGCAACGCTCGCTTTTGAAGATCCTACTCATATTGCGTCGGCCAAGCTTTCAATCCTTATTGGTTCCTTTCTTTCCGCACTTGCCGGTTTTATCGCCATTTATCTATCGACTTCGAGCAACGATTTTAAAGATATGAAAACTTTGAGGTCAGGAAAATAGACATGCTAAATACGGCTCAGATTATTTTCGTCATGTTTCTTTGGGCAATCTGCTTTCCGTTGATCGTTTATGGGTTATCATACGCGCCGCATTTGACCTTTGCCGCACTGCGTGGGTTCCTTGCAGGAGCAACTTTGATTGGTATTGCGCTGGTAATGAAACGCCCTCAACCAAGAGACATAGGTACATGGCTGATGCTCGGTGTGACTGGTCTTGGCGCGACGACGTTAGGGTTTTTCGGTATGTTCCATGCTTCGGAATTTGTCTCGCCAGGAATAGCTACCGTTGTTGCAAACACCCAGCCTCTTATGGCGGCGGTTTTGGCCTCTTCATTTCTAAAAGAGCATCTAAGTGGATTTGGGAAAATAGGACTCTTTTTGGGATTTTTGGGTATCGTACTTATCGCTCTTCCCTCCGTTATGTCGAATACAAATGGTGAATTCCTTTTAGGCATTTTCTACATCGGTTTGGCTGCCGTCGGTATTACAATCAGCAACGTCCTAATCCGGCATTTAGCAAATCGAGTAGACGCCCTTAGCGCTATGGGCTGGCAACTCGTTCTCGGGAGCTTTGTACTCGCTCTAATCGCACTTTCTACAGAAAAGATCCATATAACCTGGAACCTGCCCTTTATTTTAAGCCTACTGGGTCTTGCTCTTCCAGGAACGGCACTGGCCTACTGGTTATGGTGCCGCGTACTTCAAAAAGTGCAGCTTAACCGCGCCAATGCATTCAGTTTCCTAGTACCAATCTTCGGGCTAGTCATAGGGGTGGCTTTCTTTAAGGAAAATTTGGGGTTTTTAACCGGGGCAGGTATTGGTCTGACAGTTTTGGGTATTGTGCTGGTTAACTGGCCTGCAAAACAAGATGCATCGGCGTTAGTGGCTGGCGAAAAATGAGAGGTAAACAATGGAGCAACTATTGGAAATTGTTATCGCTAGTCTTACTGGCATTCTCCTTGCCACGAGCCTGTTTTATGAATGTTTATGCGTAATTTCACGTTTGGTTTCTAAGGTTGCCTCTGGGCCGCGATTGCTCATGTTTATTATGGTGACAGGAGTTTTCATTGCTCATGGCATCGCCATTTTTATATATGCTACGATCTACTGGATACTCGTCCATTATCTGGGTTTCGCAGATTTATCCGGTAATGTTCAGGATCATTTTCCCACCTATCTGTATTTTTCTGCCACCAGTTATTCCTCACTTGGAGTAGGGGACGTTTTCCCCGTTGATTCCATGCGCTTCCTCACTGGAATTGAGGCCCTTAATGGGCTTCTGTTGATTACTTGGTCGGCGGCCTTCACCTATTTTGCCATACAAAAAATGTGGGAAGTCCATGGTATCGAAACCAAGTTTCTATGTAAGAGAAATGAAAATTAGCGCGATTTAAAGAAGGTTCGTAAAAAGATGTATGCCAAACACTTTTATAGCGATTTACTGTCATCAATTTTGTCCGCAATGAGTCAAACTTGGGAGTCGTAATTCTCCTGTCTTGCCGAGTTTTTCAGGTTATTTCTGAATCCAGACGTTAATAGGCCTCAACAACGGATTTGAATGCTCGCTGGTTCTTCTCAAACAAAAATGGAGAAGGAACCATACAACTATTAATAAAGAGACCACGCGGCAGATGCCTTGGAATAAGGGCAAGTTGTTAGGGCAGAATCCATCACTTAAGCTTAAACACGTTTAGGCCATACGAACAGCTAGCGGAAACATCGATCGGTTATTTGTTAGGGCGGAAAAACATTTTATTTGTAGGTATTTCAGCCTCTTCGAATGGCGGACAAGCTACTTCACTCAGCAGGTATCACGATAATGGCTGACGCTTTTGACCAAAATAGTTATGGATAGCAAGTGGATGGAAGCAATATTCTGTAGTATATTACATCTCTAGTGACTATAGATTAAAAGAGGTTTTGGATGTATTCCATAGGTGAGCTTTCACGACACACTGGTGTAAAAATCCCAACTATACGGTACTATGAACAAATGGGTCTTATAGAAGCTCCTGAGCGCTCTGAAGGGAATCAGCGGCGCTACCTGAAGTCCGGCCTGGACAGGCTGTCTTTTATTAAGCATTCCCGTGATCTTGGTTTAAGCATCGGTGATATTAAGGAACTGGTGGAGCTGAGCAATAGTCCAGAAAAATCATGTATGGAAGCGAACGAAATTGCAAGGAACCATCTCGTCGCAATTAGGGCTCGTATCAAACATTTGAAGAGTCTGGAAAAGGAATTATCCCGTATCGCCACTAAATGCTCCGTTGACAATGTTGGAGAATGTTATGTAATAGAGGCGCTTTCAAAGCATAGCCTCTGTGAGAGTGACCATCAAAATCGGTAATAGTGGCCTATATTTTTTCTTGATCCTCTAGCTGCTAGAGGGTTTAGCATTGCTTTTCCTAACCTCCGCATTTGTGAGTGGCTTATGAAAAGCTTGGAGAATATTGTTGTCTTTGTTGGCAAGGTCGCCTGTTTCATCCTGCTTCCGGCTCAAGCGCTCACCGCTTTGTTTTATATTGTTGGGCGACAATATTTTCATTTCGCGGGCACCCCATTTCAAGAACTAGAATGGCATTTTTTTGCCTCAGTGGTCTTTTTCACTCTCGGTTTTGCCTACCTTGCCGATAGACATGTTCGTATCGATATACTTAGGGAAAAAATGAGCGACCGTTTGCGGGCCTGGATAGAAATGATTGGGTATGCTGTCGCAATTGTTCCGTTTTGCCTGATAATTACTTGGTACGGATATCTTGACGCGTGGGGAGCATTTCAGGATGGCGAGGGTTCTCGTGCAGCCCTTGGATTACCGCATCGCTGGATCATTAAATCGACCCTTCCTTTAGGTGCATTATTTCTGCTAGCGGCAGGTACAGTTGTCTTCCATCGAAACCTTGATTTCATTCGATCAGGCGACCGAAGCCAGGTAAACTGATCATGGAAACACTTCTTCCCGCAAGTCTTGTTTGTCTGTTACTAATATTGCTTTTTTCAGGTTATCCAGTAGCGCTAGTTTTGATCGGTGTATCAATGGCATATACAGGTCTGGCACTATATCTGGACTTAATGCATCTCCAGATGCTGTCTATATTTCCCGCTCGAATGATGGGCATATTCGCTGAAAATCTGCTGCTCCCCGCCGTCGCTCCCTTTCTCTTTATGGGGATAGCTTTAGAAAGGAGTGGGATTGCAAAAGACCTATTTCTTTCTGTTGCCTATTTATTGCGGCGTTTGCCAGGAAATATGACATTGGCCGTATTGTTCATGGGTGTAATCCTCGCGCCTGCTGCCGGATTAATAGGGGCTTCTGTCGCGATGCTTTCGTTGGCAGCAATTCCTTCCATGTTAGCCCTTAATGTAGATAAACGACAGGCAACGGCTTCCGTCGCTGTTGCCGGAACGATCGGTACGATTATACCCCCAGGGATCATGTTGTTCTTTTTGGCTGATATGCTGGACACGACCATAGTCGGTACCTTTGGCGGTGTTCTCTATCCGGTTGGATTGTTGCTGGCCGGATATTGTATTTATTTCGTTGCAAAGGGGGCCCTCGGCGGGTCATCTCAAGTCATCACGAAGGAGATGATGACCGAGGGTAGCCGGGCAATATTCACAACCATTGTTCAGAAATTAATATTGCCCGTATTCTTAATAATTATGGTGTTAGGGGCGATCATATCCGGCTGGGCAACGCCAACACAGGCGGCTTCTGTCGGGGCTGGGGGTGCCTTCCTCCTCATGGCTATAAATCGATCATTGTCCTGGAAAAATTTGGGACACGTTCTCCTGGAAACAGGATACACAACGGCTATGGTATTCTTCGTCATTATCGCCGCGAATGCATTCTCATTCGTTTTTAGAATTTTAGGCGGTGATCAGCTTATTCCGGATTTACTGACCTGGCTTCAAGTTGGGGACTGGGGAAGCCTATTTTTTATACTATTTGTAATATTCGTCCTGGGATTTTTTATTGATTGGATTGAAATTGTTGTCATTACGTTGCCGATATTTCTTCCGGTCATTGCAAATTTAGATTTCAGTGGGCATGTCGGAGACCCTCTCATGACACGTATCTGGATTGCCGTGCTGGTAGCTGTTGTCCTGCAAACATCCTTTTTGACACCCCCGTTTGGATTTGCGTTGTTTTTTCTGCGTGGGACAACGCCGAAAGAAATACGAATGGCCGATATTTACAAGGGTATCCTTCCGCTCGTTGCGATACAGATAATCATGGTGATCGTTTTATTGGCATATCCAATATTATCCACCTCAATCCCCGCAGGTATCTTGAAATAAAATCCTGCCGAAATCAATCTTACCTAAGGTGTCGATAAACCTGTTGACTCTATAGTGACTAGAGATATTAAAATTAAAAAATTAGACCAATCTAAGCATGGAGTCGCTATGAGCGAGAGTAAAACTAAGGACCCTCATGATTTGCAATCGAGCGATGAAACATCAGAAATGGCCAGACCCTCACTGCAATCCGGTTTGGTAGAAAATGTCACAACTTTGAATATCGAAAAGATGGATTGTCCGACTGAAGAAACATTGATCCGTACCAAGCTTGATAAATTGGACGGCGTGGGTTCGCTGGAGTTTAATCTAATCCAACGCAAACTGAAAGTCGGCCATGCGAAGAATACACTTCCGGAAATCCTGACAGCATTGGCGTCCTTGGGATTTGAAGCAGAATTGCAAGAGGAAGGTAGTGAAGAGCCTTCTAAACCTAAGTCCGACACTAAGCTTTGGTTGCTGGCAGCAGCGGCTATAATGGCAGCGTTATCAGAAGCCGTTTATTGGGTCAATGGAGGCAGTAATTGGCTGGTGATACTGCTCGCTGGCGTCGCCATTGCAGGCGGAGGATTACCAACTTACAAGAAAGGCTGGATTGCCCTTAAAAATTTCAATCTCAACATAAATGCATTGATGTCGATTGCAGTTACGGGGGCTGTCCTTATTGGGCATTGGCCCGAAGCCGCCATGGTAATGGTCTTGTTTGCGTTGGCGGAAGTCATTGAGGCCAAATCACTGGATCGCGCTCGTAATGCCATTCGAGGATTAATGGACCTTGCTCCGAAACTAGCTACAATTCAGCAGCAGGATGGCAGCTGGAGAGATATTGAAGCAAAGTTAGTCACGATTGGAAGTCTTGCGCGCGTTAAACCTGGTGAGAGGATCGCCCTAGATGGTGTCGTTATGCAGGGTTTTTCCACGGTGGATCAAGCCCCTATTACCGGGGAAAGCTTGCCTATCGAAAAGGCGGAAGGCGATCTCGTCTTTGCAGGAACCATCAATCAATCTGGCTCGCTGGAATATAAGGTTACATCTACCGCAAGAGACTCCACATTGGCACGCATTATTCACGCGGTCGAAGATGCGCAAGGTAGCCGTGCCCCCACTCAACGTTTTGTCGACAAATTCGCACGAATATACACCCCTGTGATATTTATGGTTGCTTTAACGGTAGCGGTCTTTCCGCCCTTGCTGTTCGAAGCCACTTGGTTAGACTCAATTTACAAGGCACTTGTATTGCTGGTGATTGCCTGTCCTTGCGCTCTGGTTATCTCAACGCCGGTCACTATCGTCAGTGGTCTGGCGGCAGCTGCTCGGCATGGCATCTTGATTAAGGGCGGTGTGTATCTGGAAGAAGGACGGAAGCTTAAATGGTTGGCGCTCGACAAAACCGGGACTCTCACATATGGCAAGCCGGTCCAGACGGATTTAATTGCATGGGGCGGGGCGGACCCGAACAAAACACAGCAACTTGCAGCCAGTCTGGGGGATCGCTCTGATCATCCTGTCTCCCGCGCAATTGCGCTAGCAGCTCAAACAGACGGGCTCAATCTTCTTAACGTGAATGGATTTGCTGCGCTGCCGGGCCGAGGCGTGCACGGCGTCATCGACGGGAGGACATATCATCTCGGAAACCTGCGTTTGTTAAAGGAAATTGGGAATTTCACGGAGGGATTGGCTACGAAACTATCGGCCTTGGAAAAACAAGGCAAAACAGTTGTTATGCTTGTCAGTGAAGGCAATGTAGAAGCCCTATTTGCAGTCGCTGATACTGTTAAGGAAACCAGCCGAGAGGCCATCGCTGAATTGCATTCTTTGGATGTAAGTACGACAATGCTTACTGGAGACAACGCCTATACTGCGGCGTCTATTTCCAATCAAGTTGGTATCGACCGTATCAAGGGTAATTTGCTACCCGAGGATAAGTTACGAGAAGTTGAGTTGCTGTCGGCGGAAGGAAAAACCGGAATGGTTGGCGACGGTATCAATGATGCACCGGCGATGGCGCGAGCCGATATTGGATTTGCCATGGGTGCGGCTGGCACGGATACGGCAATTGAAACTGCCGACGTTGCTTTAATGGACGATGATTTACGCAAAATTCCTACTTTTATACGTTTGTCTCGCACAACGGCCCATGTGCTTACGCAGAATATTGCCCTGGCGCTCGGTTTTAAGGCCGTTTTCCTCGTCCTTACTGTCACAGGAGATGCGACCATGTGGATGGCAGTGTTTGCTGACATGGGCGCAAGTTTGTTAGTGGTTGGCAATGGTTTAAGGCTACTACGAAAATGAACTGGATAATTGTTGGAACAGTGTTGCTTGCTGATCAAATTGCCAAAGTTTCAATTATTCATAGCTTCACGTATGGCGAGACAATACAGATCACGCCCTTTTTCAATCTCGTTTATTACCGAAATAGTGGGGCCGCATTCGGTATGCTGGCTGATGCGGGAGGATGGCAAAGATATTTTTTAACGGTACTTGCGCTCGGTGTTTCAGTTTGGCTCTTATGGATGCTGCGTCAGAAGCCTCTTTGGCTATCACGGCTTTCATATTGTCTGATCCTCGGCGGCGCGTTGGGTAATGTGGCGGACCGTATTATACGTGGACAGGTGGTAGATTTTCTTGATTTTCATTATATGCAAATGCATTGGCCCGCCTTTAATCTCGCAGATACGGCGATTTTCCTAGGCGTTTTTTGCCTTATTGTAGATGCAATAAAACAGTCTCGCCCAACCAACCCAGAGAACAACACTCATAACACGCAATAAGGTTTATCGTCCTACATCCTTCCGCAATCCATACCGATAAGTTGGTCAGCGAGTGCCTTTTGCACTTCATCTAGGGCGCTATAGAGTTGACTGGTAGCCGGTTCAACAGCCTTTATGGCCTCAACCATCGCTTCCATACTTTGTATGCGCGCATCCATCCGCTGCATCGCGTTACCGCTCTGCATTACTTCCATCATATTCTGATTTACGCTTTGCATAATGCCGACCCGGTCGGTCACGGCATCGGCATAGTCTTTCCAAACAGCTTCCTGAGCCTCAGTGATTTCGAGTTCAGCCTTCAAATATGCAAGGCGGCCTTCGGTCATCGAACCCATTCTAGATGCGTCCATATTACCATTTTGCATCCTACTGGTTCCCATTCGACCGGAACCCATCATATTGTACCCATTCTTGCCCTGACCCATCATCCCCATCATTGGACAACCTCCTCCCATCATACTCATCATAGGTTGGTTTTGAGAGGATTGTTGTGCGAGAACAGGCGAGAGAATGGCTAGCTGCGATGCTAACGCAACAACGGCGACCGCATACATTTTCCTCATAGCGATATTCTCCTTCGTTGTCAGAATATTCTCGCAACTAAAAATGTTATTCATTACGGCCAAAATAACATTGATCTAGATCAAGTGATTGGACTTAACAATGCGCAAAATAGTGTCGGTACAAAACGAAAATATCTTAGCGTCATTTCTGGCTTTGTCAGAGTAAAAGCATGACGTGCTGAAAAAAAGAGAAGCCGCTTTTCAAGCAGAGAGTTGACGCCATTCGGCAAGGGCCGCATCACGATGTTCAAGTCGCTGCTAGCATTATTTCCAACAATGGTTGGACATTCGATTAGGACATAGACAGGCCCGAGTTAAATTGATTTTGAATTAACTGAGTGACGGCTTTGGGTCACGAACAAACAGCTGCATTCACCGAATGCAACGTACGCTATATGTTTAAAAGCAGTCTCCAACGAAAACGGTGCCAAGCAACAAAGTGGAGAAGGGTCGGGGAGAAACCGCCGCGTTTTTCCACCGAAATTATATCAATGGGTTACAGCTAGTGAGCCTCCATGCTCAGCTAGATTCTGTACCAGTTGTTTGTGCCAGTCCAGTGGATTTGCAATTAATTGCAAATGTCGCTGAACTTTCTTCGTTTGAAATCTTCCCAAAACCACCGCCAAATCGCCAAGGCTTTGGCCTCCGAAGGTAATGGACGTCACCGTTGAGCCGGACGAATACTTCCTCTAATTGCCATCTCCATTGTGCTGCTTTGCACATCGAAGCCGATCTCTTTTTTCTGATCCCTTCGGAATTTATAAGACCGAACCGTTTCCACCAGGTCCATACTGTCTCATAGCAGACATTGATATCCGGCTCATGCAGGAGATCTACCACTAGGCGCATGACAATGGATATCGAACACACAGAATAACGGCTAAGCAGATGATTTCGGTTTTAGTCAGGAAGTATCGGAAGGTGTTTCTTATTCTTAGACGGAAAATCCTGTATTGCTATTGTCCAAGAAATATACTTCTGACAAAACCTTTTTTAAGGTCGAACTAGCAAACTGCTTGAATATCATGTGTCAAAGAGAAGTACTTCAGATCGATATGAATTCAATGGGAGTAGTATTGAAACCTATTGTTGCTAAGATTTTCGGATAATGCCTTAAATAAAGATGTGAAACTATTATATGTGGACTATTCCGATAGCGTAACCAAACTGTGACAATTTGTCCGTTGACAAAAAAGCTAGGAAAAGTTCTGATAACTCTATGAATTCTGCTTTCTCAAAAATAGGGACTTTCCTGATCTTGCTCTTAATTGCCGGTCTCATAGGAAACACTCCGGCCAGAGCTATAGCTCCAGACAGCATGTCTGTAGGAGTAGTGAATTGTCAGGACTGCGTCGACACAGGAAATATGCAAAACATGGGCGCTGCATGTTCGAGCGCTTGCGTAGTTTCAGTAGCGGTTGATAAGGAAGCCATTCTTACGACTTCTATACATAATTTCAAAAAATCCCGATTTGAACACCTGAATTCTCGTCAGCATGAACGCGACAACTATCCCGAGCCTCATCCCCCCAAACTTACATCTTAGTTAGGTGCCTGCCCGGCGAACGTATCGCTGATGGAGGGCACATGCTTGTCATAGCAATGTATCGCTAACCAAGCAGTTGTAATCCGCAAAAGACATTTGATCTTCTTTTGCGGCTGGATCAACACCAAACGGATGTCTAACCAATGCATAATCAAAGAGTCCCGGCTTTTACACGTCGAAGCGTAATTTCTTCGTCCGCAGCCGCCACAATTGGAGCAGTAATCCCGAGCTTGTGGGTGCAAAATAGCAGTGCATCCCCCAACCCGGAGGTAATTCTTCATGCGGCACCAGGCCAAAGCAAACTAAATTCTGGCTTTGCAGAACCCGCAACTCTATGGCGCTTTAATGGATCTGTCCCAGGACCTGAAATCCGTGTCCGCCAGGGAACGCAGTTACGGGTTACCGTAAATAACGGACTGGCGGAAGATACAACAGTCCATTGGCACGGCGTTCGCACCCCAAACGCTATGGATGGGGTCCCCTATTTAACTCAGAAACCAATCTCTCCGGGCAATCAGTTTGAATATGACTTCAATGCGGTTGATGCGGGAACGTACTGGTATCATCCGCACCAGCGAAGTTTTGAACAAGTGGGTCGCGGCTTGTATGGTGCCTTGATCGTCGAAGAGGAAAATCCAGTGCGAGTTGATCGTGAAGTGACTTGGATACTTGACGATTGGCGGTTGGAACAGACGGGAGAGGTCGAAGATGAATTCGGAAATTCCCATGACATGAGCCACAGTGGCCGAATTGGTAATTTTGTCACCATTAACGGCAAAAAGCGGGGAACGTTTCGGGTCAGCAAGGGAGAACGCATACGCCTCAGGCTTATAAATGCCGCGAATGCACGTATTTTTTCGCTCGATTTTCAGGGGCATAAACCATCAATTATAGCATTGGACGGGCAACCCGTAACACCGCATCAACCTGAGAACGGAGTTGTCACCCTTGGCCCTGCAATGCGGGTGGACCTCATACTGGATATGACCGGAAATCCGGGTGAAAGTAACGAAGTCATTGATCGTTTTTACGATGGCCTTGCTTATCAACTTACGCTCATCAGATATTCCGATGAAGTAATTCGGGACAGCCCGCCCGACTGGCCAATCCAATTGCCAGCTAATCCTTTGAAGGAGCCAGATATGAAAACCGCGAAACGTCATGAAGTGGTGTTTAGTGGTGGCATGATGGGCAATATGGTTGCGCGCGCCATGGGCATAAACACGACCACGTCGAACTCAATGATGGGGATGATGCATTCCAAAAAAATATGGTTCATAAATGGGGTCGCAGCAGAAGGCCATATCATGGACCCGATGCTTACACTGGATATTGACCGCAGTCACGTCATTGCAATGACGAACGCCTCTGCCTGGTACCACCCAATACATCTCCACGGTCACTCCTTCAGGGTGATATCACGAAATGGAGAAAAAACAAAATATCGGGAATGGCAGGACACGGTCTTAATGGCGCCGCGCGAAACTGTTGAAATAGCGTTTGTTGCCGACAATCCGGGTGACTGGATGTTTCATTGTCACATTCTGGAACACCAAGCGAGTGGCATGATGGGTGTTATTCGCGTCGCCTGAAAATTAGTACATTTGAAGAAGGATAATTTCAATGATCAAGAAAGCTTTGGCCTTTATTACAATTGGCGTAATTGCCGTCGCGGCCTACATTTTTTATGGACAAGAGGCAGTTGCAACGGAAGTTACTCTTTATAAAAACCCTCAATGCGGATGCTGTGAGTCCTATGCGGATTATCTGCGAGAAAATGGCTTTGTCGTTACAGTAAAGCCTACGCATGATCTGGTTCCTATGAGTAAAAAGGCTGGAATTCCAGAAGAATATCAGGGATGCCATCTTGCCTTTATCGACGACTACGTGGTGAGTGGCCATGTACCGATTAAAACTGTCAAAAAGCTTTTGACAGAAGAGCCAGACATAAAAGGCGTTACTCTTCCGGGCATGCCGACGGGATCTCCCGGCATGGGAGGGCCCAAAACTGGGTCGTTCATCATCTATCAGATCAGTGACAAATCACCAACTATGTACGCAACAGAATGACGGGGTAGAAAAAATGATGACCGATCCAAGCTGTATGTCAGGCGGAATGATGATGTGGGGAATGGGGATAACAGGCATTTTGGTCACAATCCTAGTGCTGTTCGCAATTGCGGCCCTAGGTAAGTACCTATTCAGCGGCAAGCATAAATGACAAGAAAAACCATTATCGTATGTTTGCTGATAGCGGTCTTGATGGGTATTGTGCTGGTTGGATTTAGCCAGTTATTCAACGCTGAACAGGACGGCATTTCAGCGTCGATATCGAATAGCGACGGCGCCAAACCGCCTAGCATGATGCCGCTTAATGAAAAGCCACGTTCGCTCAAGCCGGTTTCTTTTGTGAATGCCGAAGGTTCCGACTTTGACTTGTCTCATTGGCGCGGCAAGTTTGTTTTGCTTAATATCTGGGCGACGTGGTGTGCGCCCTGTCGGGAAGAAATGCCAACCCTCGATAACTTGCAGCAGCAATTGGGCGGGCGAGACTTTGAAGTTGTAGCACTTTCAATAGATCGGGCAGGCGTTGGCGTTGTAGAAAAATTCTATAAGAAAATCGGCATCAAGCATCTGAGCATCTATGTCGACCAAACCATGAAGGCATCAACAGATCTGGGTGCCTATGGGCTTCCAACAACACTGCTGATATCGCCGGAAGGACTGGAACTTGGGCGTCTCGCCGGACCGGCAACGTGGGACAGTCCGGAAATGGTTTCTTTTTTACGCGACCTTATGACCCAGAAAGCAAAGGAGAACTAGATAATGAAGCCTGCTGTAGATCAAAGCTCAAATATATTAATTGACTATTTTGTCTATCACTATCGAACCCGCCGTTCGTTGGTCTTGTTAGTTGGCGGGCTTATTATTGCAACTCCACTATTAGCATTCAACTGGAGCTGGCTAACGGCAATAGGAGTGTCGACGATACTAATCAGTGTTTTGCCTTGCGTTCTCATGTGCGCATTCGGCCTTTGTATGAGAGGGGGCAAAGACTGTTCGAAGAACTCGGCTACCCGCAATACATCTGATGAAGATGGCGGTAACCAGTAAAGCCTGACCTTTCCAGGATAACACCTAAAACAAAGGAAAATAAGATGAAAAAAATATCAATAATAATAGCTGTAGCTGTTGGATTTTTAGGATCGATGTCACTAGCTCTGGCAGATACCAATCAAACTGAAAGCCAGAAAATGAAGTCACATTCGATGATGCAGGTTAATCAGTCCCGGGGAGAAGAGGGAAAATCAAACGATATGATGGGAATGATGAATATGATGAGCAAAATGGAGACTATGAACGATCAACTGAAGTCCGAAAAGGACGCATAAAAAACTTACGAATTTCAAATTTAGAGTAGTCGACCTCCGGCCACCGTTTCATTGGCCGAAGGTATTTCAAATGTAGGAAAAAATGAAATCGATATATTTTGTATCAGCTTTAATTGGTGGCCTAATATTCGCAATGACGGCAAGCGCCAATCACCCCGGTAATAATCTTGACGAGGAGATGGGTGAGAAAGAAACTTATTTTCAGGCAATTGATGAGCCAGTTGCACCTCCGTTTGAGTTAGTCAACGCAAGCGGTGAATTGATAAAGCTTTCTGACTATGAAGAGAAAATTGTCATTCTAAACTTCATATTTGCGAATTGTGCGGGAGTCTGCCCCTTGCACTCTGCCCGGATTGTGGAACTCCAGGAGAAAATCAATACCACCCCGATGCGGGATCTGGTTCAATTCGTCAGTATTACGACAGATTCGGTCAACGATGTGGGGAGTGCATTGGAAGCGTACGGACAAACACATGGACTTGATCCGGTAAATTGGGTTTTCCTTACAAAAAAGCCGGACGACCCAGAAGATTTCACCCAAAAACTCGCCGCGGAGTATGGCGTAAAGTTTCAGCCTGAAGAGGCAGGTCAACAGATGCACAGTGTGGTGACATTTATCATAGATCGGGGCGGTCGTTTCGCCGCCAAGTTCCATGGCTTAAAATTCATGCCAACCAATCTTGTTTTATATGTGAACAGTCTTTCTCATCGGGAAAAGCAGCCAGAAAAAAATACTCTTACTCAATGGTGGGACACGGTTCTACATTTTTTCAATCAATAGATTTGCAATGACCAAGAAGAAAGATACGATTGTTGATTGAAATTTCCGGAATTGGTGTAATAGCGACATTTTTGGCGGGTATAATTTCGTTTCTGTCACCGTGTGTATTGCCACTTATTCCAGGGTATATTTCCTATATCGCAGGTAGCCAAAGCATTGACACCTCTCCTGAATTCAAAGCTCCGGAGAAATTTGCAGCGGCCGCTTTGAGTGTGTGTTTTATACTGGGGTTCTCTACCATTTTTATCGCTCTTGGAGCAAGCGCCTCGACTATTGGCCGGGTGTTAATTGGGTATAGTTATGAACTCAATCTAGTGGGCGGAGGTATTATTATACTATTTGGCCTGTTTATGATCGGGTTGGCGCGGCTAGATATTCTGCAGAGGGATTTTCGATTTTATCTTGCAATTCCGGGTGGGCGCCCGATCTCAGCCTATATACTCGGTCTCGCTTTTGGGTTTGGCTGGACGCCCTGCATAGGCCCTATACTTGGTGCGATTCTAACCATGAGTGCTACTACTGCAACTCTTAAAGAAGGAATAGTACTATTGATGATCTACTCAGTTGGCTTGGGCATTCCTTTTCTCCTCGCAGCAATTTTTACTGATACTTTGCGTCGTAAAATTCGGATCATCGGCCGGCTGGGTCGTCGGCTCCATCAAGGAGCTGGCGGACTGATGATCGTAATGGGAATTGCTATGATGACCGGAGAGCTCTCCAGGTTTTCGTATTGGCTTCTTGATGCCTTTCCAATTCTGGGAAAAATTGGATAATATTTACATTTTGATACATTTAAAAATTGAATGTGAAATATAGTAATATTATTTATTAAACTATTAAGTGGTCTTGTTTTTCTGAACAGGCTTACGGCTCAGTTAAGGTGTATCGGGTCTGATCGTGCCGGTTTTCTGGCTGAATACTCATTTTATAAATTCATACCTTTGCCGATAGCATTAAGCTTTTTCTGAAGAGACAGGCTGTCAATGATGGCCAATGGCGGTGCGGCAAAAATAGAAATTCGGCTGTTCAGCATTCTAAATGGGTCCGAAGACGCCAACGAAATCTCAGCAGCTGTGCTTTAAGCGTACCTCATCATCGCTTATGCCTATATAGTGAATTGCGTAAATATGCACCATTGCTTAGCTCACTGATCTGCCTCTATACGCATCAGGAAGAAGGTTTGTAGAATTGCCGCAATCATCGAGATAACAAAGACCAATGTCAGCCCGAATCCAGTTGCAACTATCCCCGCCAACAGAGGAAGCAGGAAGGCGGGAGCTGTGATCGCATTGAAGTATCCGCTATAGGCAGGACGCAGGTTGTTAGGCGATATCTCCATCAGGAAGCCAATCACTGCGATAGTCAGACCATTGGCGAGAGCGCCAAGAATGAAGAATATCCCGACAAACACAAAAAACATCTGGTTGTCATCAAAAATTCTAGTAAAGGTGAGAAGCAAAATCACTGTGGGTGGCAGAATCCTTCCAACAGCAATGCTCTTCAAGAGGCTGGCCTTGCCAAAATGATCTCCCCACCAGCCCCACAGAGCGTTTGAGATCAATGCTCCTGTGGTCTGTGCCCCCAGCAATAGTGCCACGTTTCTGAGATTTATCCCATTCGCATCGGCCTGGACGATATAAAAGGGCATTGCCATAAGAACAGCGCCGCCACACCATTGTGCGTAGACGAATTTCCTGAATTTGAGGTCAGTTCGAAACACTACGATACCGTCTTTCAGATACTGAAAGAAAGTTGGTTTTTCCTGTGTTTTAGAGGTCGATTCTGGCTCTCCCATTGCAGTGAAAACAACGGAAGAAAAATACATCAAGACGGATGCCATTGCGATGATTGCTGCATAGGACAAAGGAAAAGCAAGCTTACCCGCCAAACGGTCTGCGATGGCAACAACCACCAAAGCAAGAACACCACCACCAAAAAAGCGTGTAGCCAGCAAGCGACTTCGGAGTTCCGAATGAACGGACCGGGCGACGATATCATTATAGGGAACTGCTACAACTCCGCTTATAAAGGAATAGGCTGTCCAAATTGCTAGAACCAGGATTGAAAGCGTCAGAGTAGAAATATCGGATCCGATGGTGAGAAGTAACGCCAGCAACGCCATGCAGCTTGCGCGGCCAAATGCACCGATGACATAATACCGCATGCTTGAGCCGTCGCGTTGAGCGAGAAAGCCAACTATTAATTGCGGAAACAACCACCCAAACCTCAAGATTGCCGTGACAGCACCTACGGCAATCGGACTGCCTGTCAATTGGTAGACCAACGAGGACATAATGGTTGCTGAATCGACTGCGGCCGACCCTGCCTGAAAGGTTATTCCAGCTGTTGCTACGCTCGCAAATCGGTTCTTTGGGTTCATCGTCCAGACCAATTTGCGGGGTCAACATAAAGCCCGAACCAGATTGACCAGAGACCAAGTAAGGCAAAAATAACACCAATCAGCCATCGCCTCCGTTTCATTTTCTCTCCCAGTGTTTCGAGCCACGAGCCAAGATTGGGGACGGCAGCAAACAGCGCGAGTGGTGACGATAGAAAAAGACCAAAGAGAAACATCATCACGAAACCTGTCATGACAGTTCCCGTGGTTGCGGCCAGACCTAGCAATCCGAACAAAATTGGTGCTGCGCAGGCGGGTATATTGAGACCGAAAGCAAGGCCTAAAGTGAGCGGATTTCGGGTGTGCTTCCATGCTGTGGGGGCTAGATTGACTTTTTGTTTGATAAGGCCAGCTCTGCCAGCCAAGAAGGCGAGTCCGATCGTGAGATAGATCACTCCAAATACCAACCAAAACCCTGTTTGTACGCCGATTATTTTTTGACCAAGAAAGGCAATTAATGCTCCAAATAACCCCGATACAAGTGAACGTACTGCTACGAAAGTCAGTACGGCGCTGACTTTTTCACGGTTTGGTCGGCGAGTCTGAGTTTCAAGAAAGAGCAGATGGGCCCCGATTGTGCACGGTTCGATAAACCCCAAAAGACCCAAGCCGATTGGCAACAAGATAAGTTCCAGTGTCGTGAATTCCATGTACTTTCCCACTTTAAATAGACGCTAACTTATCCTGTCGGGGGAATGTCAAGTTGATTTAAAACCCATCTGCTTTTTTGATGAAGGGTCTATATTCATCTGCCTTAGACCTCTTTCAGGCAAATGGAGTGTGCCCTTTCCATTGGCCGGATTTCGCTAGCGGAGGAAGCCATATCGCAATGACGAGAGCGGCTGTCGGAATACCCCAAGCAAGAATATAATTATGGCGATTGCTAACCCAATCTTTCTCAACATTTGGTGCAGGCTCAGACATTGGTTATCCCGCACAACAGGATAGTTTGGAAACATCCTTTTCAAATGTTTGAGCCGCAAGCTTTAATCCTTCAACCGTCGTTAGATAAGGGAAAATAATTTCTCCAAGTTCAACGAAGGTCATTTTATTGCGAATAGCGAGCGCTGCTGTTTGAATACTGTCGGCCCCTTCAGGCGCCAATATATGTGCACCAAGTAACTGTTTGTTTTCGGCATTCGCAATAAGTTTTATAAGGCCCCTCGTATCTCTGGCGGCAAGTGCTCGCGGAACATACTCAAGAGGTAATACAGAAGTTACGACACTATAACCTGATGCTGTCGCCCCGGCTTCCGTAAAACCAACACTCGCCACTTGAGGGTCTGTAAACACCACGGCAGGCATAGCCGTGTTATCATACCGCTTACTATCACCGTTGAGTGCGTTTTCGGCGGCTATTTTTCCTCCATATGCTGCCATGTAGACAAATTGATCTTTTCCGGTTACGTCGCCAGCGGCGTAGACATCTGCTCGGGAAGTGCGCATACGGTCATCAATCGTAACGCCTCCTTTGCTTGTGGTATCAATGTTGCCAATGTCCAAATCAAGCCTACCTGTATTTGGAACTCTGCCAGCTGTCAGCAGTACTTTCTCTGCGAATATGGATTGATCTACGCCATTAACAAGAACTTTAAGCTCAATACCGGAACCGTTTTGAGAGATATTTTTATAGGATAGTCTGTCATACACGGTTATTCCTTCATCTTGCAAAATACCAGCCAACGCTTCGCTAATTTCAGGCTCAGCTTCTGGCAGCAACCGGCTCCGGGTTACGATTGTTGTGTCGACACCGCATCTGGATAGCATTTGGGCTATTTCGCATCCGATATAGCCCCCACCTATTACCACAATAGAACGAGGGAGTTCCTCAAGTTCAAATGCGGTGGTGCTAGTGAGATAGGGAACATTTGCTATACCAAGTATATTAGGTACGGTTGGGCTTGATCCTGTTGCTATAATGATCTTATCTGTTTTAAGAGCCTCGCCATTTATCGCTATACCATCGACTGTAAAATGTGCCGGACCGTCAATATATCCAACATTGCTGTATTCTGGCAGCAAATCTAAATACTTCGCCTGGCGGAGTTCTCCAACGAGTTCGTCTTTCTGCGCAATCATCGCTTGCCAATTAGCCACACGACCCTCCGCCTGAATGCCGTGAAATCGGTTGGCAGTATTCGCATGATGTACGGCCTCTGCAGCGCGAATAAGTGTTTTCGAGGGGACACAGCCGACGTTTACGCAGGTACCGCCAACGGTTCCGTGACCTATCAAAGCAACTTGCGCTCCTTGTTCAACAGCTGTAATTGCCGCTGAAAACCCTGCTGACCCGGCACCAATCACTGTGAGGTCATAACTTCCATTTGATTTAATGATATTACAGCATGATTGAGAAGTGTCGGTCATGTTTTGTGTTCCAATTCAGAGGAGTCCTCTATTGAGCGTGCAGTTGCTAGTTTTCGACGGTGCAAATAAAACGCGTAAGCCGCAACTGCGACAACAGCAGCGACGGAAATACGTATTGCGTACCTGAATTCTAGCCAGAACAGAAGAGCTGATATGACAACGACGGCTATAATAAGATATCGTTTTGGATTTGCTCCGACTTTCCCCGATCGCAAGTAAAGCGCATATGCGACCACACCCATCGACGCAAACATGAAAGGAAACAGCGCATAATCGATCCAGCCAAGCCAAGCAGATATACCGGCAAATCCGAATACGACAACGAGTAGGGGGGTAAAACAACAGACGGCGCCAATAATGGTTCCGGTAACCCCCAGTCGGAGGCTCTTATTTTCATTCATCTGAATTTTCCTTTATCGTTGATAATTCCCGACAGTGGTTTTTAAGCCACCGGAAAAAGTAAAATGCACCTATCGCGACAAGCGCCATAACAAGCACAATACGCAGCGGATCAATGCCGCCTATCCAACTAAAAAATCCGGCAGCAAAAGACGTGAACACTATCGGCCCCAGACAGCAGATCGCCAGAAGTGGCGCAATGATGAGAGCAGTTATGATGCCACCCGTTGGCTTATCACTCATGACATACCTATTTGATGATGGATGTGGGATAGCCTAAAAACTCATGCTTTTGCGACTCAGTCCTCTGTGGCTCGTCAGATAGGCTCGTTTCATTATTAGACATATTTCAGTTCATCTCACTCCTATGAAATGCTACGGTACGACCTGTAGTAACTACAGGTGCAAGAGAAAAAAATGCTGTCTCACAAGAAAGTTATGAATGTTAATATGGCGATTGGTGCGCTTTCAAAGAGCACTGGCGTTCATATTGAAACCATTCGCTATTATGAACGAATTTCGGTCATGCCAAATCCTCCTCGAAGCGCCGCGGGACACCGCGTATACAACGATGAACATTTTAAGCGTTTGAGGTTTATAAAACGAAGCCGAGAATTGGGTTTTACACTTGATGAAGTCCGTGCATTGCTAAGTTTAGTCGATGGTGGCGATTATTCTTGCGATGAGGTGCGTACGCTAACTTTATTACACAGAGCAGATGTTCAAAAGAAGATCAAAGACCTCCGCCGACTGGAAACCACGCTTACCGAGATTTCAGATAAATGCGCCGGTGGTGACATCCCAGATTGTCCCATTATCGAGGCATTGTATGAAGGAACGGCAGAAAGTGATTAGATTTTAGTCGGCCATTGCTAATACTGTTACCGTTCAGAGTTAGATTCTGTATCAGTTGCTTGTACCAGTCCAGTGGATTTGCAATTAATTGCAGACTCTTTATCCGAAACACACCCATTATCAACTTCTGGGGCCGCGTGATTTTACCTCAGGATTTTTTACCAAGTAGTGTCTTTGCGCAATAGGTTATTCAACTCTAGTTCCCTGAACAGTCTCAGCAGAGAATTTTACTCCCAATGCAACACCTTTCTTATAGACAATACGTCGAGCATCTCCTTCCAGATGTGCTTTATGAGCCTCATTATTTTCTTAAACCTCGTAAACAAAGATTTTGTTTGTATTGTCGTTAAGTGTTGAAACTTCGAATTGCTTGGTACCCGGCTCATTCTGCAAGCGGCTGTCTCTACTCTCAAGGAAAATGGCTAAAACTTTCCCCATGTCGTTAAGCGCCCTCCGAACACTTTTACCGCTAACAACGCAGGGGGTCCTGTCACGGTGTACATGTATTTGTTGTTCCATATCTCCATCAACTGCAATTCCTAGGATGGACTAAACTTCGGTTTCATTGTTTAAGGTTTTGGCTTGCCTTCTTTCTGCTTCATGCCCAAGGGCCAGATAGCCATCTAGGTATCGGGGCAAACCTTTCAATAAAGCAGACTTCCCGTCAGTAAAGGCGATATTCAGCGTCACACTCGCAAATCTTTGGGTTATCAACTCGACAGATAGAACGTGATCAGCCGCATATAGTTTTTTCTTCCAGATTCCAAGCGGCATCTCGAGCACAACTATCCTTTTCTTTTTCCTTACTTCTTTGACCGTGCCTTTGATTTTGAAATCACCAGCAATAACCTTCATCATAATTCATTCCACTTCGATTTTTCTTGGGTAGATCAAAAGCCCTAGTGCTGCTAGAAACCTTATAAGTAGCCACTGGGCGCCTATTTGGAGTTTGGATAGGCAGGAGTAGGTAGAGGGTTTGTTGCCAAGCCCCATAGGCTCGCAGCAGACCGCTATTTATAATTCCAAAAGCGAGGTTCCTTAGAGAGCGGTGAGTGGTACCAGCTATCGATACCATTCCTCGCTGAACCAGCCGTTATACGAAGCCTCACCAACGACATTTCCGTTTCGGATCAGGACCTTGTAAGGCTTCCATCCTACATAGGCCCCATAGCTGTTCTTGGCATTCACATTGGCATAAACCATGTATCCAAAAACGCTTGGTTCACCGCCTGTAACCGGTGCATTTCTCAAATATGCCTTAAAGGGTTTCTTGAATTGAAACCGAGCGGAGAAGGGGTCTTTGAGAGTGCTGCTGATATAGCTTTTGACGATGCTTTCGTAGTTCTTCGGATATGCTCCATAATCTGCTGAAGCAACAACCTCAGGATTGGCAGGTTTCATGGCCCCACATCCTGCTAATGTAAGACAACTAACGCACAGAAAAATGATAAATAGTCTATTCATAACTGATCCCCAAATTACCAGCACAAGCAGTGCGCCCACTGTTGCTTGGTATTCCTAAACCTTGGTAGTCGGGGAGTTCGTAAACCGAACAAAGTACGGTCCCTATAGTCTTTAGCCGAGGGCCTGTTGTATGCACTACAGGCTCCCCGACCATAAGATCAAGGAGGCGATATCATTTCTGGTTGATATCAACCGCTTTGTTAGGGGTTACGACGCCCCGGAACCATGCGTCTTGGTTCCATCTATACGATAGAGGGTATGGAGCTGAAAATGAAGAGGAAAATTGGTCGAGTTTTTAATGCGCAATGTTGTCTATCATAATAAACATACGCTTATTTAAAGTTATGTACTTAGCCACCAACAATCTAAATCCAATGCATCAAACAATACTCTAAAACTAGCACTTTTTTCTGCTATTTTTGAAGCCCGGCTTCGTTTAAGCATATCTACACCATCAGTTGTTTCTGAATAATCTTTGCCATCAATACGTTTCTTCAACTGCGACTTGCCAAACCCCCCTTCATAGTCTTCTTCTTCGAGGTTAATCTCATAATGGTCAGACACCGCTTGTCCGTCGGCTAAAATCCAATTTTCGATTGTTCGGTCTGCGACGGCTATTTCAATTTGTGTTCTATGGCCTTGCTCATGTAGAAAACTATATAACTCTTCTCTAATTTCTTCGCATGTTGCTTTTCTTTTTTCTCGATCGAAAATTATTACTATTGGATAATAACGATTGCCAAAGAGTCGTATTTTTGTGTCAATAAACTTGCCCATTGTAGCTATCTCAACGTCGTCTCCATTAGTACCAATCCTTACGATTGGAGTTGAATGATGGCAAGTTTCACCTAAAAACAGTTGCTCCATATGGCCTTCAACTAAATACGCAGGATTAGACATGATCTAATATACCCGTAAAATAGTAATGACCCAGACCAAACCCTGATCTAGATATTTCTTCGGATATTTTCTCTTCATTTGCTATCCTCCGCGATTCAGTAGCACCTTCTTTCATTGTTACAAGGATGATTTCCGAGGGTTTAGCAGCATTAAGCAAGGTCTCACTATGAGTTGTCATAAGAATGAAAGATTCATTAGCTCTCGCCTCGCTGGAAGTCCGCATAATCTTTAGGATTTCTTGCTGCATTCTCGGGTGTAGGAAGTTTTCTGGTTCCTCAATCGCAAAAATTTGCTCATGAGTAAAAATAGCTGTTAGCAATGCGATCCATTTAATCGTACCGTCTGACAATAGAGAAATTGGCAACCGCACATCACCATCTTTACTTCTCATAATAGCAAACATTTTGAGAAGGTTTTCAGCGTAATCCGTTTCTACATCCAAATCTAATATTTGGTCATTTACGAGTTTAACGTTGTCTACAATTTTTTTAAATGCAGACCTATATCTTTGGGGTTCAAACGATCTTCTGACGGTCCTAGAGCCATACCAATAATACCTTTGCCTTAACCCATGTGGCTGATCAGTCTTTCTTCCAATCTGCTGCAAGGAATAAATGGTAGATGCCAAACCTGAACCGTCATGCTTTATACCCGGTGGAGTAGCCCCATCTTCTGATTTTCTTAACATTGACGGAACTATGTTTAGTGCCTCTCCTCCGCTTAGATCATCTATCAAGCCCACAATTCCATAGCCCCGAAATAAAAGAGGCAGTATTACACCTTCACCAATGAACCTACGCAACCTGATTTGAAAGGCTTCTATTCTTTCACTCTTTGATATTCCCGTGGAACTATGACTCAAAAAAGGGACAAATTCGAAAACTCTTTTTCTTAAATCTGCTTGCTCAACCTTATATGTTGTTGGTTTACCTTGTGTTTTGTCAGAAGTAATAACAAGGTCCCATTTTACGTTTGAAGATTTTTTTGGTATTTTCTTGGCTTGATCAACATACTTTAAACATTGATGTGAGAAAAAAACCTCGTCCCGACTATCGGATGCTGAGATATCAAACTCGTATATATAACGTATATTTCGAACAGAATTCTCTATTTGAACTGAGTAGTCACCCTCAATTTTACTCCTTATTGTACCAATAAATTCACCAGTCCCAATTCTTTGAAACAATAGCCCTATACCACCACTTGTACCGATAGCTTCAGCAGCCGGCATCGTTGTAAGTTTAGTAAGAAATTCCAAAAAGAGAATTATGTTAGATTTGCCTGCTCCATTTGGGCCGATCAATATATTTAGGCCCGGTCGAAATTCCATTTGAAAATTGCAAAGCGAGCGAAATCCATCAACGTAGATTTTTCTAATCATCGTAAATTACTCCTCAAATTTCATCGCTAAAGTACCACTTAATGGAGCATCAATCATTTATAGTATTACGAGTAAATTTAAATAATATGCTGCAACTAGTCTATCAATAACTCTTATTAGTTACTGCCCCTAAATTGACGATTAAATTAGAGAATATACAGCGTTTTTTTCAAACAACTCCCCCTGCCTTACATATCGGGCTAACATAGCATCTGACCTATGCCCAGTCTGTCTGCGGATGGAGAGGCTACTTTCACCAGCTTGCGTTGCACTAGTTGCCAAGCCTGCCCGCAAACTATGACCAGAGTAGTAAATCGGATTTAGATTGATACGCTCCGTACTTTTCTTGACTATCTTGGATACGAATTCCCTCGATAGTCTGACTCTCTTCACAGCGTTATGGCGTGCAATTGGTCGAAAGACAGGTCCCTCCATAATCCCGGATCGCCCTAACCATTCTTCTAGTGCTAGCACCGGGCAGTGAACGCCCCTCGCAAACGGTATCCCGATTTTCCTCCCCTCTCCCACCTGATCCGTCTTCGAGCGTGTGATGGTAATGATCAACCCTTGCCGAACAAACTCGATATCCTCCACATTCAACCCCACCAGTTCTGAGCGTCGAAACCCGCCCGCAAACCCGATCAGTAGTAGAGCCTTGTCCCTCATGTCCTTCAAACTATCGGTAAGCAGCGGCATAATCCGCATCAAGTCTTCCACCAGCAGTGGCTTGGCCTGTCTTTGTGGTTTGCCATGGCGCTTGCGTATCCCCCGCATGGTTGTCTGCACCAGCTTGGAGGATGTGGGGCTTTCTTCGCCTAGTGCTCCATGGGCTGTGCTGATAGAGGCCAGTCGTCGTTTCAATGTGGCGATGGCCAGTGTGGTGGCATGGTCCGCCAGATAGCTAGCGACCATCTCCTTGGTTGCCGGGATTGTTCCGCCCCAGTTTTCGAAATGAGCGAGATCAGATTTATAGGCCCGTCTGGTATTGGGCGAGATGGCGTCCTTTACATAACCTTTTACATCTTCCGAGAGCCCTGATTTAGGGTCCGATAAGTGGAGATTATCGGAGGTAAGACATTCTGCCTCAGAGAGAGGGTGCACATGCAGGGCATGTCCCGTGCAATTAATTGCACGAGGTTCAATGCCTTTTTCGGTCATTCACCCTCTCCCCCCAGAACGCCGCTTCTGATCCGGTTCAAGGTTGATATCTCCAACTGCATCAAACGTAATCCCTCCGGAACATGCCGCGCTGGAATTCCCCTCCCCAGCATATTGGCCTTGTGAAGAAGTTCTGATCCTGTGTTCCATGTCAGACGCTCAGAGACCAGCCCGCTTTCAATGCGGAAGGCAAGGCGGCCGACAATGCGGCTCCAGTCAGTGCGGGGCGCGTTACAACGCTTAAGGAAGTCTTTCATCTTCTGGCTTTGAGTGATGAATTCCCGGAAGCATCGGTTGCCGTCCCGTGTATGACTGTCAAAGACATAAGAGGGGATTTCCCCGATCGTTTTAATCTCCGGCAGGTCATCGGCTTGTATGGTCACCTCCTGATCTCTGCTAGCCTCCCAAAGCAAGGGGAGGAAGAGTGGCAAGATATCCCTTGTTTTCCGGATACCCAGCTTGGCGATTTCAATAACGGTTGGACAGAACGCCATATCCAGAAGTGTTTCAAACAGGGCGGTAGGATCGCCCATCACTTCCGGGATATTCGTTTCCCGCAATCGATCCGATCCATAACAGAGCCATGCGGTCAATGCGGCCTGTGCAATGGGTTGAGAAGAGGATAGCCCAGCCAGTCGCTCACCTATTGGAAGCTCGGCGATTTGCTGCTTGAGCTCATCCAGTGCTGGATCATGTATCAGCTGCACCAGAAGATCATCTGAACTGCGTTCTTTGGTGCTCTTGCACATCTGTTCAATCAGGTAGCTGGCAACCTTCCAGTCACCGCCTAAAGCGCTTCTGAACCTCTTGGCTCCAAGGCAGCATGCTGCCTGTCCCACGAGCGGGATATTGGCAATACCGATATCCTCAAAGGCTGTGATCCCCAACCGCCGCCACAAGGCCCTAGGAGAGTCCCTGAGCAGGGTTAGGCCCGCTCTAAAGGCCAGAGTAGTCTCATTCCGTCTTATGCCCTTCTGCAGGACGGACATGGCGATATAGGGGTTTGTAATAAGCGGTTGGATCGGTTGCGGTTGATAGTCAACCAGACTGTCCGCGAGGTCGGATTTTAATCTGTTGAGAATAAGGTCTTGCATAGGTCCTCCGTGAATGTTTCAGGAGGACGTGTGTCCCATGACGAACGTTAGCTTTTTGCGGATTTATTGCAATGAGAATACGGAGGCTGTGATCTGGTAATTAATTTGCCTTCAGCAAGAACTGCTTCCGCTACTGGGCGTGTGATGCCATAACATTCTTCTATGTGAATTAATTCTATCTCACCGTTTTTGTACCAAAGGCGCATAGCATACATATCGCCATGGCCCATTCGACCTTTTGGGCGGAGCTTGAAGGCGTCCTTCTCATTTCCAATCACCAGATGTTCGGGCCTCAAACATCCTTTGTTTTTGCAAAGGGAAATTACAAACTGGTCCTGCTCGAGGCTGAAGCCATTTAGCTGATAAATCGCTCGCTTTGCTAACAAACAGTATCCATCTACTTTTATTCGAGGACGGTTTTTGTCGTCTATGGCTCCAGTCCATGACCAACAAGGAAGGGCTAAGCCGTCGTAGTGATCTCCTTCCTTGATAATATTTGTATTGAGGCGGTCTAGGCTTTTCATAAAAGTTACCCCCTATTTTAAAACGTACGTAAAGGATAGTTAGTTGGTATATTTAGAACAGCCAAGCACACTAAATCTCTCTTCACTGAATAGAAAACGTTATTGCTCATTCGCATATATATGATTTTCGATGGATTCTTTTACTTCCAAGGCTTCTTCAATATGTATTGATTGAAAGTCTTCACAACCCTTCCACAAGGTGAATCCCCCACACCATCCATTGATTGATCTTACTAAACTATCTATTCGCTCCAGATGGTCTTCATTCGCCTCAGCCGGATCGGGAATATTGGAAAGACGCTTTTCTATCTTCTGTAAGATTTTGGACATATTTTTAATTGAGGGCTTCACTAAAAACTTTCCATCGCGGGATGCGAATTTGTACCCCAAAAACTCAAACCCGTCGGAGGCTATTTCAAAACGCTCGGATACCTGCGAAAACGGCCCTACAGGGTGACTCATAAGAGCCAACCTCAGGTTTTCAGCTGCATGTTCTACAACCTCCTGACTCTTGGCGAGCACAAGGAAATTATCACCGTAATTTATCAGCCGCGCATCTTCAGGCAGATCGACATCCGTAATACTTAAAGACATCTCCGCGACTGTTGGCGATAAACACGAGCCCTGAGGTATGCCCTGCAGGACCTCGGGTATAATACTGGCGTACGGCTCGAGCTCCAGCACTGGGTCCCCGTTGCAGGTAGTGGCACCATTCCAATGAATAACAAAGTAGGGATCACTATTAGTAATCACATATTTCACTACTTTTTTTGGAAGGTACAAGAGGTCAATTAATGCCTCTTCATTGAATTGCTGGTAGCAACTTACGATGTCGATCTCCACCAGAAATTCAAAACCGTTGTCGAGGAGTTTCAGTGTTTCCTCGATTGCTTTATTTCTTCCTCCTTTAAACATAAACTGGTGCGGTTTTATCATGAGTTCAGACAAAGGTTTTAAGGCCCCCAAAACCAAATGCTGGCACGCTCTTTGTTTCAGACCAAAGCGCGAGATTGGGCGGGCCTCATCAGGCTTCCTCTCTTTTGGTTCCAAGGTTATGTGAACTTTTTTGTTACTGTGTGTCCATGGGTCCAGAGTTTCAGCCATTTGGGTTAGGGTATCCTTCTTAGCTGTATTGTCATCCCACGTTTCATTGTTTGCGTTGTCGATCGCAACAAGCTTTGCATCATATGAGTTGAGATAACGCTTCATTAGATAACTTGCACGGGACTTGTTTTGCTTCAGGAGTGCTCTCTTAATCTCCCGCTGCATTTTCTTCTGATTTTTCCTCGCAAGCTTTAACCTATTGTCAATGTCCACTTCACTCATTGCCTCGCTCCCCAAAAATTCCTATGGCTGTCGAGATTTCTTATATGCAGCTGCAAACTTCTCGATTTCAGAGTTACCCACCATTTTCCCAAACAGCCTCGTGTGGTATACAGCGCGTCTCTCACTTTCAAATTCCTCCCCGAGACGTATCAGCAAGCGTTCAATGGTTGTTCGATGCCATTTCCCCCCATTTGCGGTAGGGACGTCATGCTTATTAAGTTCACGGACAAGATCGCAGGTTTTGTATTTTCGTCTTACCGCCAGTTCCAACAGCACGGGCCGCAGTCTCTCTGCAAATTGATCTGCCATTAGACGGTTCAATTCTGAAGCATGGACCTTCGTCGGTGTTTCCATCTGTGTCGTGCAATCGTGTGCAAATTCACCACAGGTAGATGACTTGTGCATGATGCGGCCTCCAGTGAATTTAAAATGATAGGGTGCCGGCATGGGGAACTATCATTGGCTAAAGATATTCTATATTTTCATCGTTAAAGTCGGTTGGTTCGACCCTGTGGCTCTCTAGCCAGATATCGAACTCGTCTACATCGATTAGGATTTTTCTACCAATGCGGAGAATTGATTTTGATAAACCATTTCCCGGCATCTTAGTCCCGTCCGAAGAATACCGAGGTTCTGATTGAAATATGTAGTGACGAAGCCGTGCTTCATTCAACCAACTGAATTGGGGAAGCTTTACGAGCTCTTTTACAGGCAGAAATTGCTTCGTTGAATTTAGAGACAAATTTTTCATGCGACCTCACGTCTAACTGTTATACCTGGCGTTACGAGGTGCACATAAGGCGCTTAATTTAAGATATATGGAATTGCACAAACAAAAACTAAATTTGTGTTTCTATGCGGGATAACTCCAAGTATCCATTTTTATTGGATTTTTTTTGGATATCTTTTTTTAATCTTGCATAATTTAATGGTGCATTCACCATTTCCTCTTCAGGATAAAGCTCATTCAGTTTTTCTTCTGTTGCCATGTCGGGGTCGTTTATCTCTGAATCAAGAACACGGAGGCGAAGTTTGAGATTATTTTTGTGAGTGAACCCCTTGTTGGCCAAGGGCAGTTCTTGAGGAAGTGGATTTGAGATATATTCGTTATATGCCTGTAATAAAAAATCCTTTACTCGATCAATCTGAGGAGTAATTTTCTCAGTTAGAGTAAATTCTAATACCACTCTGTCTTTACGAATATACAAAGGGTCATCCTCAGGCTGTTCTGACCAGTAATCAACAAGCTCAGCCAGCGGTACTTTATTCAAATCTTCAACGCTTTTGAGAATTTTAGGAAACGGGTAAGATTCCTGGAATTCAATTTCAATGTCTACTTCTTGCGCATTTAGATCAGGATTTGGAATTTTCCTAAGTAGGCCCCATTTCCTAGCTAGATATTGTTCAGGAGAAATAGGTTTTCTTTCTTTTGAATCAGATAGGAGTATTTTTACAATCTCCTTTGGGGATAGTTTTTCTGCCAATGGAGGATCAATAAAATAGGTACCCTGCATATTTTTCAATTTAGTTTCTTTGAACGAAACTGGTGGATTCCCGAACTCATCTAAAAGTGCGCCGTCCAAAAAAGAAAAATAATCCTCCAGAAAATTTTTGTCCCTTCTTAGAAATTCCCAAGCCCACCCCGGGCCATCAAGCTTTTCTGTATAATCGTAATTCTCTACCTTCTTCCAATTAGCCATCTACATCCTCACCACCCAAATATTTTTCGTTCATTGATTGCGTGACGCTCGCAGAATGCGGTTTGCTCAAATGCGCGTACCTTTGAACCATCTGAAGGGATCGATGGTTTAATGCAGCCGCTAATTCAATTGTAGTTGCCCCATTCATCGCGAGGTATGAGGCGGCTGTGTGCCTCAGATCGTGGAATTTAAAGTCCTCTATTCCAGCACATTTAACTGCAGTCTCAAAAGCTTTTCGGATATCGATAGGGCCATCCATATTTTTATTGGGAAATACCCACCGAGATTTTGGATCGCGGTTCTTTAATAGTCCTTTTACAACTTTCTTTGAGATATCACTAAGCGCCAAAGTGTGAGCAGTACCGTTTTTCGTGTTTGGAATAGTAATAATGCCTTCATCTATATGCACGTTCTCCCATAGAATTCCGGAAATTTCGCCTTTTCGTGCTCCCGTAGCCAGTGTCAGAAGAACAATTGAATAAAGGTATTGGCTTGCACTTTTCTTACAGGCGTTCAAAAGTGAATTACGCTCGTCATCGGAAAGAAATCTTGCGCGAGGCTTTGGTTCAACTAATTTTGGCAAGGACAATACTGGATTTTTGCTTGTGTAAGACCATTGTTTTATTGCCACCGAATAAACGTTACTTAGCGCACTTAAATATCGATTTACAGTAGAGTTTGATAACAATTTACCGGAAGCAGTTTTGCGCTTCTGAAGTTTTGTTCGAGATTTTAAAATATGATTGGCTGAAACATCACCAATACCATGTTTTCCCAATTCCTTTTGCCACCATTCCAATTGCGCTTTTTGGCCACGGATTGTGTTCTGGGATTTTTGTTCTAGAACTTCTTTTATGTACTTTTCAATCAAGTCATGAAGGTTAGTCTTGTTGTTTGTAGTGTAACCAAAATACTTGTTTTGATTAATTTCAGCTTCTCTATCTGTTGCCCATTTTTGTGCGTCAGTTTTTTTGTCAAAACTAGCAACCAAAGGGGGATGCCCTTTTTTGCGGACTTGAACCTTGTATCGAATTTTGCCCGTCGATTTCGAAACTCTTTTGGAGATCGTAGCCATAGTATTTCCTTTATCGGCTTTGATCGTCAGCGTACCTGTTTAGGCGTCGGTATCAAGTGATTATTGTGCCAAATTTGTGACAAAAGCAAAGTTTGGTGGATCATTGAAAACAGATAAGCCCTCGAAAACTTAATGTCTTCAAGGGCTTATGTGGTGCCGCCACCAGGAGTCGAACCCGGGACCTGATGATTACAAATCAACTGCTCTACCAGCTGAGCTATAGCGGCGTTGTGGAGGCGCAAAATAGTCAGCTTGGCGGACTTCGACAAGAAAAAAATAAAGTTTTTTAAACTTGTACTTTCAGACCGGTTTCAGCCGCGCTTAATTTGCCTGTCGGGCCAGTTCGTAGAAGGCGATGGCAGCCGCGTTGGAAACGTTTAGGCTCTCAATTTTTGGATCGATGGGGAGCTTTGCCAGCAGATCGCATTTCTCTGCTGTCAATTGCCTCAGACCCCGGCCTTCGGATCCAAGAACGAGGGCGACGCAGGTCATACCCGTTGCAGCGGTCTCTAGGGTCTGCTCCGCTCGACCGTCCAGCCCGATTCGCCAATATCCTTTTTGCGCCAAGGTCTCGAGAGCCCGGGACAGGTTGGCGACCCGGATCATGGGAACCAGCTCTAGCGCTCCGGACGCTGATTTTGCCAAGGTGCCGCTAATCGGTGGCGAATGTCTGTCCGGCAGAACAATGGCGGAGATATTGAAGGCGGCAGCGGACCTCAAAATCGCACCCACATTATGGGGATCGGATACCTGGTCAAGAACGGCGATGATGGAGGTGCGGGTACCTTCACCTGAAGGCAAATCTTCAATTGAAATTTCCCTCAAGGGTGCTGCCTGCAGGGCGATACCCTGATGTAGCGCTTTTTCCGGCAATAATCCTGTGATCGTTTCCCTCTCCATAAGCTCCGGGGCGACCTTTTCCTGGATCAGGCCTTTCGTTTTCGCATCGAGAGAGGACAGCTTTGCTTCTGTGAGGATCAGCCGTCTGATTTTTCGATCGGGATTGGACAGGGCGGCAATGACCGGGTGGTCGCCATAGATCCAGCTGTCACCGGTGGCGGCCTTCCTGTTTGGAGCCGGGGAGGAGTGGCCGGTCGTGCGGCTTTTGCCGGGGTGAGCGGAGGTGTTTTTTTGGCGTTTTTTTGGTGACTTGCTTCTTGACATGGGGATGCTTATATTGCGCTTCGTAACGCGCAACAAGACAGCATTTCGATGAGGTCCGAAAAAAAAATGTGAATTCCGTCAGGAATCGCTCTTTTTCGGTTGACTTTGTTCGTGAATTTTCGATAGTGCCGGACACCTTCGGCAATGCCGAATGATGCATGTATGTATGGAGGGGTGCCTGAGTGGTTAAAAGGGACGGACTGTAAATCCGTTGGCTATGCCTACGTTGGTTCAAATCCAACTCCCTCCACCATCTTCATGCAGGCGTTCCGGGAACCTGAGGAGCAGGTATTCGGAAGGTTGTTTTAGGCGGGTGTAGCTCAATGGTAGAGCAGCAGCCTTCCAAGCTGAATACGAGGGTTCGATTCCCTTCACCCGCTCCAAGCGCCCACCGACGCTATATAAACAGGTGGACGGAATTAAGAAATATCGGAAGGCGGTCTTCCGATATATGGGCTGAGTAAATTATTGCTTCGGGACGACGAAAATGGCCAAAGAGAAATTTGATCGTAGTAAGCCGCATTGCAACATAGGAACGATTGGTCATGTTGACCATGGTAAGACGACGTTGACGGCGGCGATCACGAAGGTGCTTGCGGAAGCGGGCGGGGGCGCTGCGTTTGCGTTTGACGAGATTGACAAGGCGCCGGAAGAGAAGGCGCGTGGTATTACGATTTCGACGGCCCATGTTGAATATGAGACGGAGAACCGTCACTACGCCCATGTGGACTGCCCGGGCCATGCGGATTATGTGAAGAACATGATCACGGGTGCGGCTCAGATGGACGGAGCGATTTTGGTTGTGTCCGCCGCGGACGGCCCGATGCCGCAGACCCGGGAGCATATCCTTCTGGCCCGCCAGGTGGGTGTTCCGGCGCTTGTCGTGTTCATGAACAAGGTTGACCAGGTGGATGACGAGGAGCTTCTGGAGCTTGTTGAGATGGAGATCCGCGAGCTTCTGTCTGAGTATGACTTCCCGGGGGATGATATCCCGATTGTTGCGGGGTCTGCTTTGGCGGCGTTGGAAGGCCGGGATCCTGAGATTGGCGCTGATAAGATCATGGAACTGATGTCTGCGGTTGATGAGTATATCCCGCAGCCGGATCGTGACATTGACAAGAGCTTCCTGATGCCGATTGAGGATGTGTTCTCTATTTCGGGGCGTGGCACGGTTGTGACGGGTCGAATTGAGAGCGGCGTTGTGAATGTCGGTGACGAGATTGAAATCGTTGGTATCAAGGATACGACGAAGACGACCTGTACCGGTGTTGAGATGTTCCGCAAGCTTCTGGACCGTGGGGAGGCTGGCGATAATGTGGGTGTTCTCTTACGGGGCACGAAGCGCGATGAGGTTGAGCGGGGACAGGTTCTGGCGAAGCCGGGATCGATCACACCGCATACGAACTTCAAGGCGGAAGCTTATATCCTGACGAAGGACGAGGGCGGTCGTCATACGCCGTTCTTCACCAACTACCGTCCGCAGTTCTACTTCCGGACCACGGATGTGACAGGTGTTGTGTCGCTTCCGGATGGGACGGAAATGGTGATGCCGGGTGACAATGTGACCATGGATGTGGAGCTGATTGCGCCGATCGCCATGGATGAAGGCCTGCGTTTCGCCATCCGCGAAGGCGGCCGCACCGTCGGCGCCGGCGTCGTCGCTAACGTAACTAAATAAGATCAAGTGTTGCTGGTTGTTTTGACGGTTACAACAACTAAGTACAAGTAGAGTGTATGAAGTCGAGCCGCTGGAGATGTCTCCAGCGGCTCGACTGTACGATTTCAGACCGGAGGAGTGTAGCTCAATTGGTAGAGCACCGGTCTCCAAAACCGGGGGTTGTGGGTTCGAGTCCCTCCTCTCCTGCCAATCTGGTTGATCTATTTGTTAAAGTCTAGTATACCGCCGGTGCGATCGGCTGCTGAAGAGTTTTGAGGAAAAAATGGCAAAGGTAAATCCAGGTGCTTTTATCCGCCAAGTGCGGCAAGAAGCCTCTAAAGTCACATGGCCGACCCGAAAGGAAACGCTTGTGACGACGGGGATGGTGTTTGTCATGGTTTTTCTGGCATCCATGTTCTTCTTTGTTGTTGATTTCGGCATTCAGAATGCTGTTAAGGCAATTCTGTCTCTAGGATCCTGAGATTATGGCTAAACGCTGGTATATCATTCATGCCTATTCCGGGTTTGAAAAGAAGGTGGCTCAGTCCGTTCTGGACCAGGCCATCGTCAAGGGCATGGCCGATCAGTTTGAAGAGGTGCTGGTGCCCGTAGAGGAAGTTGTGGAAGTTCGCAGAGGCCAGAAGGTTAATGCGGAGCGTAAGTTCTTCCCTGGATATGTGCTGGCCCATATGGAAATGAACGACGAAACCTACCATCTCGTCAAAAACCTGCCAAAGGTTTCCGGGTTCCTGGGGAACGCGAACAAGCCGACGCCGATTTCTGAGAAGGAGGCGATGGCCGTTCTGAACCAGGTTCAGGAAGGGGTGGAGCGTCCGAAGCCGTCGGTTACGTTTGAGCTGGGCGAGGAAGTCCGGGTCAGTGACGGTCCGTTTGCGACCTTTATGGGTTTGGTGGAAGAAGTGGATGAAGAGAAAGCCAAATTGAAGGTGTCCGTGTCAATTTTCGGCCGGTCGACACCTGTCGAGTTGGATTATTCGCAAGTAGAGAAGAGTTAAGTATCAGGTTTCCACATGGTGTGGAATGTATGTGGGAGGTCTGCCATGGCCGTACCACAGCCCCTTTATAAAGAGATAGGGTAGAAAATGGCAAAGAAGATTACAGGTTACATTAAGTTGCAGGTCCCGGCGGGACAGGCAAATCCATCCCCTCCGATTGGCCCGGCCTTGGGTCAGCAGGGGGTTAACATCATGGAATTCTGCAAGGCGTTTAACGCGTCAACAGGTAACATGGAAGGCGGTATGCCGATCCCGACTGTGATTACAGTCTATGCGGACCGTTCATTTACTTTTATTACCAAGACGCCTCCGGCTTCTTACTTTCTGAAAAAGGCCGCTGGCCTTCAAAAAGGCGGAAGCACTCCGAGCCGTGAAGTCGCCGGCTCCGTCACCTCTGCGCAGGTACGCGAGATTGCGGAAGCGAAGATGGTCGACCTCAATGCCAACGATATTGAGGCCGCCATGCACATTATCAAAGGTTCTGCCCGGTCTATGGGCTTGGAAGTAGTGGAGTAGAGCCATGGCAAAACTGACAAAGAGACAAAAAGCGGCTGCTGAAGTGGTTGATCGGGATAAATTCTATGGCGTTGATGAGGCCGTTGGAATTGTAAAATCCCATGCAAAATCCAAGTTTGACGAAACCGTTGAAATTGCCATGAATCTTGGGGTTGATCCCCGCCATGCTGACCAGATGGTTCGCGGCGTGATTCAGCTGCCGAATGGCACTGGTAAGTCCGTGCGGGTTGCGGTTTTCGCCCGAGGCGACAAGGCGGAAGAGGCGACTGCTGCCGGGGCCGACCTCGTTGGTGCCGAAGACCTGATGGAAAAAATTCAGGGCGGTGAGATGGATTTTGATCGCTGCATCGCAACACCAGATATGATGGCTGTTGTTGGCCGTCTGGGTAAGGTTCTAGGCCCTCGGGGTCTGATGCCAAATCCGAAGCTTGGTACGGTAACCCCGAATGTTGCCGATGCCGTTAAGGCAGCCAAGGGTGGTCAGGTGGAATTCCGGGCGGAAAAAACCGGCATTATCCATGCAGGTCTTGGCAAGTCCAGCTTCAGCGAAGAAGCCTTGAGCGAAAATATTAAAGCATTTGTCGGCGCCGTCATGAAGGCGAAGCCGTCAGGGGCAAAAGGAACGTTTGTCAAGAAGATCGCCGTCAGCTCAACCATGGGCCCCGGTGTGAAACTTGAAGTCAGCGAAATTATCTAACGCTGACAACCAGGATTTTGCCGCTTTCGGGTGGCAAATGTCGGGCCGGCTTGCCGGTCCGTCTGTCCAAGACTGCAGGTGTTCCCGGGATTGTATGATCTTCGGGAATTTAAGAGCAACTTGTTGCCTGCATAGACAGGGAAACTAAAAAATTCGCTGCTAGTCAGCAATTCAGGTGGACCTGGGACAGTATAATCGAATTCGGCAATCGCCGGGTTCAAATGTAACCGGAGGATCGCGCAAATTAGCGGTTCTTCAAATACTGGAGACGACGAGTGGACCGATCGCAAAAAGAAGCATTGGTTGCCGAGATGAACGGTGTCTTTAATGACGCAGCTGTTGTCGTTGTTGCCGAATACAGTGGTTTGACTGTGGCGGAAATGACGGACCTGCGCGTGAAGATGCGGGATGCCGGCGCCAACTTCAAAGTGACTAAAAATCGGCTTACACGTCTCGCTCTCGATGGCACGGACTACAATTCCCTGTCCGACAAATTGAAGGGCCCGGTCGGTATTGCTTATTCAAGTGATCCGGTTGCCGCCCCGAAAGTTGTCATGGACTACGCAAAAGGGAATGACAAGTTTGTCGTTATCGGCGGTGCAATGGGTACGACGGAACTGGATCCTACAGCGGTCAAGTCTCTGGCAAGCCTGCCATCGCTGGACGAACTTCGTGGCAAGCTGGTTGGGCTTCTACAGGCACCTGCGACAAAAATCGCCGGTGTGGTTGCCGCTCCAGCCAGTCAGTTGGCCCGTGTCCTGTCGGCAAAAGCCGAACAGGGTTAGATGTAAAAGCCAGTTAATTTTTGATACGAACCAATAGGTTTACCTGAGGAGAATAGTACAATGGCCGATCTCGAAAAGATTGCCGAAGATCTTTCCAGCCTGACGGTGCTGGAAGCTGCAGAACTTGCAAAACTTCTGGAAGAAAAATGGGGCGTTTCCGCCGCAGCACCTGTTGCTGTTGCTGCCGCTCCGGGAGCTGGCGGAGGCGATGCCGCTGCTGCTGAAGAGAAAGACGAGTTTGATGTCATTCTTGCTTCTGTTGGAGACAAGAAAATCAACGTCATTAAGGAAGTCCGCGCCATCACCGGCCTGGGCCTTAAAGACGCGAAAGACCTCGTTGAAGGTGCACCGAAAGCTGTCAAGGAAGGCGCACCGAAAGACGAAGCAGCAAAGATCAAAGAACAGCTCGAAGGTGCTGGCGCAACTGTTGAACTTAAGTAATTTCAACACGCGTCGCAGTCTTCGGATTGCGAAAATAAAGACGGGGAAGGTGGCATTTGCTGCCTTCCCCGCAGCCGCTTTCTGAACAGGCAAGTGGCGGGTCCGACGGGACCGCGAGACATGGCTCTGTCAGGAGCCTTAAAACTGACGCGAAATTTGTTGGATTGATTTCTAAACTTTATTCGTTATCTTGATGAATAATAAGAAAGAATCCAGCAGGCAGTCTTTAAGGATTAAGGCTGTTTTTTAGTTGGCCAATAAACATACGGGGTTTTGGCATGGGCATACTGCAGTCGTTCACCGGTCGCAAGCGCGTTCGTAAAAATTTTGGAACTATTGAGGCGGCAACAAACATGCCGAATCTGATCGAGGTCCAGAAAACGTCTTACGACGCCTTCCTGATGAAGGAAGTAGCACCGGATCAGCGCGGTGACGAAGGTCTCCAGGCAGTTTTCAAATCTGTATTTCCGATCAAGGATTTTGCTGATACCGCAAGCCTTGAGTTCGTGAATTATGAGTTTGACGCACCAAAATATGACGAAGAGGAGTGCCAGCAGCGCGGCATGACCTTTGGTGCGCCTCTTAAAGCGACTTTACGCCTGATCGTGTTTGAGGTGGATCCGGACACGGATGCGAAATCCGTTCTCGATATCAAGGAACAGAGCGTTTATATGGGCGACATGCCCCTGATGACCGATAAGGGCACATTTATCATCAACGGTACTGAGCGCGTCATCGTTTCCCAGATGCACCGCAGCCCAGGCGTCTTTTTTGACCATGACAAGGGTAAGACCCATGCCAGTGGCAAGCTGCTGTTTGCCGCCCGCGTGATCCCGTACCGGGGCTCCTGGCTGGACTTTGAGTTTGATGCCAAGGACATCGTGCATGTCCGTATCGATCGCCGCCGGAAGCTGCCGGTGACAGCCTTGCTTCAGGCACTGGATATGTCTCATGAGGATATCCTCAATTATTTCTATGACCGGGTGAATTACAAGCTGGATAAAAAAGGCTGGCGGACACCGTTCAATGTGGATCGTGTGCGCGGCAGCCGTCTTATCCGTGATCTGGTTGACGCCGACACGCAAAAAGTTGTCGCCGAAGCCGGGACAAAGGTTACTCAGCGTCTTGCCAAGAAGCTGACGGACGCCGGATTGAAGGATATGCTGGTTGGCCATATTGAACTGATCGGCCGTTATATTGCGGAAGATCTGATCAATGAAAAAACCGGAGAAGTATTGATTGAGGCCGGTGAAGAGCTGACTGAAGCTCTGATTGACCAGCTGGAGGCTTCCGGCTTCAAGGAAATTCCGACCCTTGATATCGATAATGTCAATGTCGGTCCTTATATCCGCAATACTCTGGCGGTTGATAAGAGCAGTTCCCGGGATCAGGCTCTGATTGATATCTATCGGGTCATGCGTCCCGGTGAGCCGCCGACCGAGGAAACGGCTGAAGCGCTGTTCCATGGCCTGTTCTTTGATTCTGAGCGTTATGACCTGTCCGCAGTGGGCCGGGTGAAGATGAACATGCGTCTTGATCTTGACGTGGAAGACACGGTTCGGGTCCTGCGCAAGGAAGACATTCTGGAAGTCGTCAAAACCCTAGTTCGCTTGAAAGACGGTCATGGTGAGACTGACGATATCGATAATCTCGGCAATCGCCGGGTCCGCTCTGTCGGTGAGTTGATGGAAAATCAGTATCGCATCGGCTTGCTGCGCATGGAGCGGGCGATCCGGGAGCGGATGAGTTCCGTTGAAATTGATACGGTCATGCCCCATGACCTGATTAATGCCAAGCCGGCCGCTGCGGCGGTTCGGGAGTTTTTCGGCTCCAGTCAGCTCAGCCAGTTTATGGACCAGACCAATCCGCTGTCGGAAATTACCCATAAGCGCCGGCTATCGGCCTTGGGTCCGGGCGGTCTGACACGTGAGCGGGCCGGATTTGAAGTCCGTGACGTGCATCCGACCCATTACGGCCGGATCTGTCCGATTGAGACGCCGGAAGGACCGAATATCGGTCTGATTAACTCACTGGCGACTTTCGCCCGGGTTAATAAATACGGCTTCATTGAGAGTCCGTATCAAAGTGTTGAGAAGGGCAAGCTGACTGGGAACGTGAAGTATCTCTCCGCCATGGAAGAGAGTAAGCACACTATCTCTCAGGCGAACGCGGCCCTTGATAGTAAAGGCAAGTTCACGGAAGATTTTGTCCGCTGCCGGGCCCAGGGCGAATATGTTGTCGCCAAGCCGGAAGATGTGACTTATATCGACGTGTCGCCGAAACAGCTGGTGTCTGTTGGTGCTTCTCTCATTCCGTTCCTGGAAAACGATGATGCGAACCGGGCCCTGATGGGTTCAAACATGCAGCGTCAGGCGGTGCCGTTGCTCCGCGCTGAGGCCCCGTTCGTTGGAACAGGCATGGAAGAGCGTGTTGCCCGGGATTCCGGTGTTGCGACCGTTGCCAAACGGGCGGGTATTGTTGACCAGGTCGATGCGACCCGTATTGTTATCCGGGCCAAGGATGAAGAAGATTTGAGTAAATCCGGTGTGGATATCTATAATCTTCTGAAATTCCAGCGGTCCAACCAGAATACCTGTATTACCCAGAGGCCTCTGGTTAAAGTAGGCGACCAGGTTGATGCCGGTGATATCATTTGCGATGGACCGTCCACGGATCTCGGCGAATTGGCTTTGGGCCGGAATGTGCTTGTCGCCTTTATGCCCTGGAATGGCTATAACTTCGAGGATTCAATCCTGATTTCCGAGCGGATCGTGAAAGACGACGTCTTCACGTCAATCCATATTGAGGAATTTGAGGTTGCGGCCCGGGATACTAAGCTTGGTCCGGAAGAAATCACCCGTGACATTCCAAATGTCGGTGAAGAGGGGCTCAAAAACCTCGACGAAGCCGGGATCGTGTATGTGGGTGCGGAAATACAGCCGGGCGATATTCTCGTCGGTAAAATCACGCCAAAGGGTGAAAGCCCGATGACACCTGAGGAAAAACTGCTCCGGGCGATTTTCGGTGAGAAAGCCTCTGATGTTCGTGATACGTCCTTACGCTTGCCACCTGGCGTGGCCGGTACGGTTGTTGAGGTGCGTGTCTTTAACCGTCATGGTGTGGAAAAAGACGAGCGTGCCCTGGCGATTGAGCGCGATGAGATCGAACATCTGGCCAAAGACCGGGACGACGAAAAAGCCATTCTGGAGCGGACGATTTATGATCGCCTCAAAGGCCTGTTAGTCGGACAGAAAGTGGCCTCCGGTCCTTCGGAGTTCAAAGCCAATGAGACCATCAGTTCCGAGAAACTGATGGATCTGCATACGGGCGTCTGGTGGCAGATTAGTGTCAAAGACGATGCCGCCATGGAGAAAATCGAACAGCTCAAAAAGCAGTATGATGAAGCCATTGGTGGATTGCGTGCCCGCTTTGAGAATAAGGTCGATAAGCTGCAGCGCGGCGATGAGTTGCCTCCCGGGGTAATGAAAATGGTCAAGGTCTTTGTCGCCGTGAAGCGCAAGCTTCAGCCTGGAGACAAGATGGCCGGTCGCCATGGGAATAAGGGGGTTATCTCCCGAATCCTGCCGCAAGAGGACATGCCCTATCTCGAAGACGGCAAGCCAGTTGATATCGTTCTTAACCCGCTCGGCGTGCCATCGCGGATGAATGTCGGTCAGATTCTGGAGACTCATCTCGGCTGGGCCAGCCATGGCATCGGCATGCAGGTCACGGAAATCATGTCCCGTATCAAACGCGGCGCCTCTGATCTGAAACCTCTGAAAGAAAAACTGAAAGAGGTTTACGGAGACGATGAATATGATGAAAAGATCTCCGGCATGTCCGATGAGCAGTTTGTCGAGCTTGGTACAAATCTGAGAAACGGTGTGCCGATGGCGACACCTGTTTTCGACGGTGCCAAGGAAGAGGATATCGACCGCCTTCTCGGGATTGCCGGTCTTGACACATCGGGTCAGGTCACTCTGATCGATGGTCGGACGGGTGAGACTTTTGATCGTAAAGTCACGGTCGGCTATATTTATATGCTGAAATTGCACCATCTCGTGGATGACAAGATCCATGCCCGGTCCATTGGTCCGTATAGCCTTGTCACTCAGCAACCCTTGGGCGGTAAAGCCCAGTTTGGTGGCCAGAGATTTGGGGAAATGGAAGTTTGGGCCCTGCAAGCCTATGGCGCTGCCTATACCTTGCAGGAAATGCTGACCGTCAAGTCGGATGATGTCGCCGGACGGACGAAGGTTTATGAAGCCATTGTTCGCGGTGATGACACCTTTGAGGCCGGTATCCCGGAAAGTTTCAATGTTCTGGTCAAGGAAATGCGGTCCTTGTGCCTCAATGTCGAGCTTTCGCAGATCGGATACTAGAAATCTGGCGGGCCCGGCCACAGCTGGGCCCCGCTTTGATTTCGCAACTGATATAGTTTTTTTGGCCGCAAATGCGCGCCGCCCGGGACGCCGGGATAAAATAGGAGAGATGGTCCATGAATGAGTTGATGAACCTTTTTGGTCAGCCACAGGGCACTCAGGCCTTTGATGAAATCCGGATTTCGATTGCCTCGCCGGAACGCATCAGGTCCTGGTCTTTTGGTGAGATCAAGAAGCCGGAAACCATCAATTATCGTACTTTCAAGCCAGAAAAAGATGGCCTGTTCTGCGCCCGGATTTTCGGCCCGATCAAGGATTATGAGTGCCTTTGCGGTAAATACAAGCGGATGAAGTACCGCGGTATTACTTGTGAGAAATGCGGCGTTGAAGTAACCCTGTCAAAAGTCCGTCGCGAGCGCATGGCTCATATCGAACTGGCCTCGCCTGTAGCGCATATCTGGTTTCTGAAATCTCTACCGTCCCGTATTGGTCTGCTTCTGGATATGACCTTGAAGGATCTTGAGCGCATTCTGTATTTCGAGAACTATGTGGTTGTCGAGCCTGGCCTGTCTCCACTTAAGCAGTTCCAGCTGATGAGCGAAGAAGAATATCTGGATGCCCAGGACGAATATGGTGAAGATGCCTTCACCGCCGGTATTGGTGCGGAAGCCATCCGTGATATTCTCTCTGCGCTTGATCTGGAGACCATTCGCGATGAAATCCGCGAAGAAATGGCGACGACAACATCCGAAGCAAAGCCGCGGAAACTGGCCAAAAGGCTTAAAATCATCGAAGCCTTCATGGAATCCGGCAACCGCCCTGAATGGATGATCCTGCAGGTCATTCCGGTTATTCCGCCGGAGCTGCGCCCGCTGGTTCCTTTGGATGGGGGGCGTTTTGCAACGTCGGACTTGAACGATCTGTATCGCCGGGTCATTAACAGGAATAACCGCCTGAAGCGCCTGATCGAGCTTCGTGCACCGGACATTATTGTCCGGAACGAAAAGCGTATGCTGCAGGAATCCGTTGACGCACTATTTGATAATGGTCGTCGCGGCCGGGTGATCACCGGCGCCAACAAGCGGCCGCTGAAATCTCTGTCTGACATGCTGAAAGGTAAACAGGGACGGTTCCGTCAGAACCTGCTGGGTAAGCGTGTTGACTATTCCGGCCGTTCCGTGATCGTGGTTGGCCCGGAGCTCAAACTGCATCAATGCGGCCTGCCTAAGAAAATGGCGCTTGAGCTGTTCAAACCCTTTATCTATGCGAAGCTGGAATTGAAGGGAATGGCGGCGACGGTCAAAATGGCCAAGAAGCTGGTTGAAAAGGAGCGCCCGGAAGTCTGGGATATCCTGGAAGAGGTCATTCGCGAGCATCCGGTGCTGCTGAACCGCGCACCTACCTTGCATCGCCTTGGTATTCAGGCGTTTGAGCCAGTCCTGATTGAAGGTAAGGCCATTCAGTTGCATCCGCTTGTCTGTACGGCCTTTAACGCTGACTTCGATGGTGACCAGATGGCGGTCCATGTGCCATTGTCTCTGGAAGCCCAGCTTGAAGCTCGGGTTCTGATGATGTCAACCAACAACATTCTCAGCCCTGCCAGTGGCAAGCCGATCATTGTGCCCAGTCAGGACATCGTTCTTGGTATTTATTATCTGACAATGGATATTGCCAATGAACCGGGTGAGGGGATGCTGATTGCTGATGTGGCGGAAGCCCAGCATGCGATCGACAACAATATTCTGACCCTTCACAGTAAGATCAAGACCAAGGTGACGGTTGTTCAGGAAGATGGCACCCATATCCGAAAACTGGTGGAAACCACACCGGGACGCATGCTGATTGAAGAGATTCTGCCGAAGAATGCCAAGATTAGCTTCGACCTTATCAACCGGCTGTTGACGAAGAAGGAAATCACTCAGGTGATTGACGAAGTCTATCGTCATTGCGGGCAGAAGGAGACGGTTATTTTTGCGGACAGGATCATGGGCCTTGGGTTCTCACACGCCTGCCGGGCCGGTATTTCGTTCGGTAAGGATGATATGCGGATCCCTGAATCAAAGGATGCCCTTGTCGAAGACACCCGTAAACTCGCTGAGGAATATGAGCGCCAGTATTATGATGGCTTGATTACTCAAGGTGAGAAATACAACAAGGTCATTGATGCCTGGTCCCAATGTACGGACAGGGTCGCGGATGAAATGATGAAAGTCATTGAAGCCGTCGAGATGGACGAGAACGATCGCCAGGTCGGCATCAACTCAATCTTCATGATGGCTAACTCCGGCGCTCGTGGCTCGGCAGCCCAAATGAAACAGCTGGCAGGAATGCGCGGCCTCATGGCCAAGCCGTCAGGTGAAATTATTGAGACGCCGATTATCTCCAACTTCAAGGAGGGCCTAAGCGTTCTGGAATATTTCAACTCGACCCATGGCGCCCGTAAAGGTTTGGCCGATACGGCTCTTAAAACAGCCAACTCCGGATATCTGACCCGGCGTCTCGTCGATGTTGCACAGGATTGTGTTGTCATCGAAGAAGACTGCGGTACGGAAAAAGGGGTGACTGTTCGGGAAGTCGTGGAAGGAAGCGATATCATCGCAACTTTGAGTGAACGCCTGCTTGGCCGGACGGCGGCGGTTGATGTAGTCAACCCTACCACCGGTGACGTGATTGTTGCGGGCGGCGAGATGTTTGATGAGCAAACCGCACTGCTGGCTGAAACGGGGGGTGTTGAGCAGGTGCTCATTCGGTCAGTTCTGACATGCGAATCCAAAGGCGGGATTTGTGCCAAATGTTATGGCCGTGATCTGGCCCGTGGAACTCCTGTAAATATTGGTGAGGCCGTCGGTGTTATCGCGGCCCAGTCGATCGGGGAGCCCGGGACCCAGCTGACGATGCGGACATTCCATATCGGTGGAACAGCTCAGGTGGCGGAAGTTTCCTCCATCGAAGCTTCACATGAAGGCACGATCAAGATCGAAAACCGTAATGTGGTGATCGACAGTAGTGACCGTCCGATCGTTATGGGCCGGAATTCCGAACTGGTCCTGGTCGACAGTAATAATCGGGAGCGGGCACGCCATAGGGTTGCGTACGGTACGCGCCTACTGGTGGACGATGGCGATACGGTCAAGAAAGGCGATAAACTAGCGCAGTGGGATCCGTTTACCACACCGGTTATCACGGAACTTGAGGGTGTCGTTGGCTATAAGGATCTTGTCGGCGGCGTTTCCATGGCGGAGCAGGTGGATGAAGCCACGGGTATCGCCCGGAAAATCGTCGTTGATTGGAAACAGCAGCCGAAAGGCAGCGACCTTCGTCCACGGATTACATTGCGCGACAAAGAAGGGGAGCTGCTGACCCTGCCAAGCGGTCATGAAGCCCGTTACTTCCTGCCTGTGGACGCTATTCTTTCTGTCGAAGACGGATCTGAAGTCCAGGCGGGGGATGTTCTCGCCCGTATTCCGCGGGAAGGGTCCAAGACCAAGGACATTACGGGTGGTTTGCCCCGGGTTGCCGAGTTGTTTGAAGCCCGACGTCCGAAAGACCATGCGATCATCGCGGAAGCCGATGGTTATGTGGAATTCGGCAAAGACTACAAGTCGAAGCGTCGTGTTTCCATTCGTCCCGAGGAGGAAGGGGCAGAGCCTGTTGAATATCTCATTCCAAAGGGCAAACACCTTGCTGTCAATGAAGGAGATTATGTGCGGGTCGGGGATTACCTGCTGGACGGAAATCCGGCTCCCCACGATATCCTCAAGGTTCTGGGTGTCGAGGCACTTGCCAACTTCCTGATTAACGAGATCCAGGATGTCTATCGTCTGCAGGGCGTGAAGATCAACGATAAGCATATCGAAGTGATCTGCCGTCAGATGTTGCAGAAGATCGAGATTGAGAAGTCCGGGGACAGCTCCTTCCTGATCGGTGAGCATATTGATCGGGAAGAATTCGCGGCTCAGAACGAGCGGCTGGTTGATGAAGGAAAAGCCCCTGCAGAGGGCAGCCCGATCCTGCTCGGGATCACCAAGGCGAGCCTGCAGACAAATTCCTTTATTTCAGCGGCCTCTTTCCAGGAAACAACCCGTGTGCTTACCGAAGCTTCGGTTGCGGGCAAGAAAGACGATCTGACAGGTCTCAAAGAGAATGTGATTGTCGGTCGTTTAATACCTGCCGGAACCGGTGCGCAGATGAACCGTCTGAAAATCGCGGCGGCCAAGAAGGACCGGGAAATTCAGGAGAACTCAGAAGTGCCTGTTGAGATGCTGACACCAGAGTCCTCTGAAGAGGAAGCGCCGGCGGCAGAATAATCATCTGAAACCCACTTTCCCGGTGACGGGAGGTGGAGATTTGGATGCAAAAATAAAAACGGCGCCCGGATTTGGGCGTCGTTTTTTACGTTTGTTTTGGCAGGATCTTGAGTGCCTCAGGATTGCCATATTGGCTCCCAATTTAGGGGGTGGGAAAGTCTCAAATTTGCTGAGTGAAAAGATTAATAAAAATGCAGTCTTTTCTGCTTGACTGGGGTGGGTCTCCCCCATATATTGCGCGCTCCTGACAACAGTAGTGTTTTGTATATTTCCGCACGTCGTCAGGATTTTGTCAAAAAACGTGCGTGTTAAGTCTTTTCGGGTGGACGCAAAAAACCCCGACCGCGAGCAGAGCCGCAGCTGCCCGCGGCTGTGCTATTTGCGGTATGAATTTGATAGGAACAAGAATGCCTACTATTAATCAGCTGATTAGAAACCCGCGGAAATCGCCGGTATCGCGAAACAAAGTGCCCGCCATGGAGGCGTGCCCGCAGAAACGTGGTGTTTGCACACGGGTTTACACGACCACTCCAAAGAAGCCGAACTCGGCATTGCGTAAGGTCGCACGTGTTCGTTTGACCAACGGCTTTGAAGTTACAAGCTATATCCCGGGTGAAGGCCATAACCTGCAAGAGCATTCCGTTGTGTTGATTCGGGGCGGTCGTGTGAAGGATTTGCCGGGTGTTCGCTACCATATTATTCGAGGCACGCTCGATACCCAGGGTATTGGTTCGCGTCGCCAACGTCGCTCCAAATATGGCGCGAAGAAGCCTAAATAAGGAATTTACGGATGTCACGTCGTCACGCCGCAGAAAAAAGAGAAGTACTACCGGACGCAAAGTTTGGGGATGTTGTTCTGACGAAGTTCATGAACTCCCTCATGTTTGCAGGTAAGAAGTCTACAGCAGAAGGCATCGTCTATGGTGCCTTTGATGTTATTGAAAAGAAGACAGGGAACAATCCCGTCGAAGTTTTTCATGAAGCCCTTGATAAAGTGAAGCCGGATATCGAAGTCCGCTCCCGCCGGGTTGGTGGTGCCACTTATCAGGTCCCCGTGGAAGTCCGCGCGGAGCGGGCTCAGGCTCTTGCCATCCGCTGGTTGATTTCCAGTGCCCGCAAACGGTCAGAAGTAACGATGGTGGACAGGGTTTCAGGTGAGCTTCTCGATGCTTCCAACGAGCGTGGCGGTGCCGTGAAGAAGCGGGAAGACACTCACAAGATGGCAGAGGCGAACCGTGCTTTTGCTCATTATCGCTGGTAACTGAATTACGTAAACGCAAGTTTCAATTAGGATTTCGGACATGGCACGCACAACGCCCATCGAAAGATACCGCAACATCGGGATTATGGCCCATATTGATGCCGGTAAAACAACCACCACAGAACGCATTCTGTATTACACGGGTGTGTCTCACAAAATCGGTGAGGTGCATGACGGTGCAGCGACCATGGACTGGATGGAGCAGGAGCAGGAGCGGGGAATTACCATTACCTCCGCGGCGACGACCTGTTTCTGGAATGATCACCGGATCAACATCATTGATACACCAGGCCATGTTGACTTCACGATTGAAGTTGAACGGTCGCTTCGTGTTCTTGACGGTGCGGTAGCCGTGTTTGACGGGGTTGCCGGAGTTGAGCCGCAGTCTGAGACTGTCTGGCGTCAGGCCGACAAATACCGCGTTCCGCGCATGTGCTTTGTCAATAAAATGGACCGGACCGGCGCTGATTTCTACAACTGCGTTGAAATGTTCAAAACCCGTTTGGGTGCCAAGCCACTTGTTCTGCAGCTGCCGATCGGATCCGAAGCGGATTTCGAAGGTGTTGTTGATCTGATCAGGATGAAGGAAATCGTCTGGACCGGCGAGGAAATGGGCGCGGCCTTTGAATATCGCGATATCCGGGATGACCTGGCTGACAAGGCGGCAGAGTACCGCGAAGCGATGCTGGAAACGGCCATTGAAACAGACGAAGAGGTTCTTGAGGCCTATTTGGAAGGCAATGAACCGGACGAAGATACCCTGCGGCGCTGTATTCGTCGGGGAACGCTGGACGCGACATTTGTACCTGTCCTGACCGGGACGGCTTTTAAAAACAAGGGTGTACAGCCGCTTCTTGATGCTGTGATTGATTTCATGCCGTCTCCAACTGATATCGGCGGAACGGATGGTATTGACGTTAAGACGAACGAAGAAATTAAGCGTATGCCGTCTGATGATGAGCCATTTGCCGGTCTTGCCTTTAAAGTTATGACGGACCCGTTTGTCGGTTCTCTGACATTCGTGCGTGTCTATTCAGGGGTGCTTGAGGCAGGAACTCAGACACTTAACTCTGTTAAGGATACCCGTGAGCGGGTTGGGCGCATGCTTCAGATGCACGCCAACAGCCGGGAAGACGTCAAGGAAGCCCGCGCGGGTGATATCATTGCTATTGCCGGTCTTAAAAGCACAACCACGGGGGATACCCTCTGTGACTCTGCGAAACCTGTCATTCTCGAGCGGATGGAATTCCCAGAGCCCGTTATTGAGATTGCGGTTGAGCCTAAGACCAAGACAGACCAGGAAAAAATGGGTGTTGCCCTCAATCGTCTGGCCCAGGAAGATCCGTCTTTCCGGGTAACCAGTGATTATGAAAGTGGTCAGACCATCATCAAGGGAATGGGCGAGCTGCATCTCGATATTCTCGTGGACCGCATGAAGCGTGAATTCGGTGTTGAAGCGAATATTGGCGCCCCGCAGGTCGCCTATCGTGAAAGCATTACCCAGCAGGCCGAGCTCGACTATACCCATAAGAAACAGTCTGGCGGGTCCGGTCAGTTTGCCCGCATCAAGCTTGTTGTTCAGCCAGGTGAGCCGGGTGCCGGCTTTACCTTCAGTGACACGATTACCGGTGGTGCGGTTCCCAAGGAATACATCCCGGGTGTTGAGAAAGGTGTTAAAGACATCGTTGAAACCGGTGTTCTGGCCGGCTTCCCACTGATTGATGTGGATGTACAGCTTGTCGACGGTGCTTTCCATGATGTTGATAGTTCGGTCATGGCCTTTGAAATCGCCGGTCGCTCAGCCATGCGGGAAGTTGCCCGTAAAGCCGGGCTGCGTCTGCTTGAGCCGATGATGAAGGTCGAGATTGTGACACCTGATGAATATATCGGGGATGTCATGGGTGACCTGAACAGTCGCCGCGGTCAGGTGACCGGAACGGAACAGCGCGGTGTCGCGCAAGTCGTCAACGCTATGGTGCCGCTGGCCAACATGTTTGGATATGTGAACAATCTTCGCTCCCAGACACAAGGCCGGGCAACCTTCACCATGGTGTTTGATCATTATGAACCAGTGCCACAACACGTCTCAGACGAAGTTCTGGCGAAATTAGCATAACAAGATCTGGGGCAGCCGGAGATAACGGAGAGATAAAATGGCCAAAGAGAAATTTGATCGTAGTAAGCCGCATTGCAACATAGGAACGATTGGTCATGTTGACCATGGTAAGACGACGTTGACGGCGGCGATCACGAAGGTGCTTGCGGAAGCGGGCGGGGGCGCTGCGTTTGCGTTTGACGAGATTGACAAGGCGCCGGAAGAGAAGGCGCGTGGTATTACGATTTCGACGGCCCATGTTGAATATGAGACGGAGAACCGTCACTACGCCCATGTGGACTGCCCGGGCCATGCGGATTATGTGAAGAACATGATCACGGGTGCGGCTCAGATGGACGGAGCGATTTTGGTTGTGTCCGCCGCGGACGGCCCGATGCCGCAGACCCGGGAGCATATCCTTCTGGCCCGCCAGGTGGGTGTTCCGGCGCTTGTCGTGTTCATGAACAAGGTTGACCAGGTGGATGACGAGGAGCTTCTGGAGCTTGTTGAGATGGAGATCCGCGAGCTTCTGTCTGAGTATGACTTCCCGGGGGATGATATCCCGATTGTTGCGGGGTCTGCTTTGGCGGCGTTGGAAGGCCGGGATCCTGAGATTGGCGCTGATAAGATCATGGAACTGATGTCTGCGGTTGATGAGTATATCCCGCAGCCGGATCGTGACATTGACAAGAGCTTCCTGATGCCGATTGAGGATGTGTTCTCTATTTCGGGGCGTGGCACGGTTGTGACGGGTCGAATTGAGAGCGGCGTTGTGAATGTCGGTGACGAGATTGAAATCGTTGGTATCAAGGATACGACGAAGACGACCTGTACCGGTGTTGAGATGTTCCGCAAGCTTCTGGACCGTGGGGAGGCTGGCGATAATGTGGGTGTTCTCTTACGGGGCACGAAGCGCGATGAGGTTGAGCGGGGACAGGTTCTGGCGAAGCCGGGATCGATCACACCGCATACGAACTTCAAGGCGGAAGCTTATATCCTGACGAAGGACGAGGGCGGTCGTCATACGCCGTTCTTCACCAACTACCGTCCGCAGTTCTACTTCCGGACCACGGATGTGACAGGTGTTGTGTCGCTTCCGGATGGGACGGAAATGGTGATGCCGGGTGACAATGTGACCATGGATGTGGAGCTGATTGCGCCGATCGCCATGGATGAAGGCCTGCGTTTCGCCATCCGCGAAGGCGGCCGCACCGTCGGCGCCGGCGTCGTCGCTAACGTAACTAAATAAGATTGAATTTGCAGCCCTTCGGGGCTGCTTTGTTTCTCTTCTGGAGTGACCAGAGTAATGGAAAACCAAAATATCCGCATCCGCCTCAAAGCGTATGATCATCGTGTTCTTGATGCGTCAACAGGTGAAATCGTCAATACGGCCAAGCGCACGGGTGCGCAAGTCCGTGGACCTATCCCCCTGCCAACGCATATTGACAAATATACGGTCCTGCGCGGACCGCATATTGACAAGAAGTCACGGGAGCAGTTCGAAATCCGGACCCATAAGCGTCTTCTGGATATCGTCGAGCCAACGCCGCAAACGGTGGACGCACTGATGAAGCTGGACCTCGCCGCTGGCGTAGATGTGTCCATTAAGTTGTTGGGGTGAGCCAAATGCGTAGTGGATTGATCGCAAAAAAACTGGGCATGACCCGCGTCTTTTCTGACGATGGCGCACATGTACCGGTCACGGTTCTTGAGGTGGAAAACTGCCAGGTGGTGGCCCATCGCAAAGCCGAAACCCATGGCTATGATGCCATGCAGCTGGGTGTTGGCAAGGCTAAGGTCAAAAATGTCAATAAGGCCATGCGCGGACATTTTGCCAAATCGAAGGTCGAGCCGAAAATGAAGCTGGCCGAATTCCGGGTCAATGACGATGCCTTCGTCGAGATCGGAACAGAGATCACAGTCGATCACTTTGTCGCTGATCAGTATGTGGATGTGGTTGGCACGAGCATCGGTAAAGGATTTGCCGGCGCCATGAAGCGTCATAACTTTGGTGGCATGCGGGCAACCCATGGTGTCTCGGTCTCTCACCGTGCACATGGCTCTACGGGCCAGTGTCAGGATCCGGGCAAGGTTTTCAAGGGTAAGAAAATGGCCGGTCACATGGGGGCGGCACGGGTAACGACACAGAATCTGAAAGTGGTGTCTACGGATACGGAGCGGGGACTCGTTCTTGTTCGTGGTGCGGTTCCGGGCTCCAAAGGATCCTGGGTCTTTGTGGCAGATGCTGTGAAGAAAGCACGTCCTGATAATGCGCCTTATCCGGCTGGCGTCGCGGCTTCCGCCGCTGCAGAAGCTCCGGTTGAGGAAGCAGACGGTGCTGCCGATACTCCGGCGGAACAGGTGCCGGCTGATGAAACACCGGCTGAAGAATAAGGGACCGTTGGAATGAAGGTAAATGTAATCAACCTCGAGAACAAAAAGGCCGGCGATATTGAGCTGGCCGACGAGGTCTTTGGACTGGCTCCGCGTGCGGATCTGCTTCAAAGAATGGTAAAATATCAGCTGGCGTCCCGCCGTGCAGGAACCCATAAAACCAAGGGTGTTGCAGAAGTTGCCGGGACAGGTGCGAAGCCGTTTAACCAGAAGGGCACAGGCCGTGCCCGTCAAGGTCAGAAACGCGCACCTATTCAGCGCGGCGGTGGGGTTGCCCATGGTCCTGTCGTGCGCAGCCATGCGCATGATCTGCCAAAGAAAGTGCGCAAACTGGCTCTTAAAACCGCCCTGTCGGCAAAACAGGCGGAGGGGAAGCTGGTTGTCGTTGACGAATTGAAGGCCAAAGATGTGAAGACGAAGGTCATCGCCGGCAAGTTCAAATCCCTCGGTTGGGATTCAACTCTGATTGTCGACGGCGCTGAAATGGACAAGAACTTTGTTTTGTCTGCGCGCAATCTGCCCCGGGTGGATTTGCTGACATCGAACGGCGCCAATGTCTACGACATTTTACGGCGTGATGTCCTTGTGCTGACAAAAAGCGCAGTAGAAAGCCTGGAGGCTCGACTGAAATGAACCAGGAAAATGTATATGATGTCCTGCTTGGTCCGGTTGTAACTGAAAAGTCTACGATGGGTTCAGAATTTAATCAGGTCACGTTTCGTGTTGCCTTGGATGCCACCAAACCTCAGATCCGGGAAGCTGTCGAAAAGCTTTTTGATGTGAAGGTGACGAACGTCAATACCAACCGCACAAAGGGGAAGGTAAAGCGTTTTCGGGGTCATCTCGGTAAACGGTCAGACTATAAGAAGGCCATTGTTACCCTTGCTGAGGGTCAGGCCATCGACGTGACGACGGGGATTTAATAATGGCGTTGAAAAACTATAAACCGACGACACCTTCGCAGCGGGGACTGATCCTGGTTGATCGGTCGGACCTGCATAAGGGAAAACCGGTCAAGACTTTGACAGAAGGACTGTCGAGTAAGGGTGGTCGTAACAATTACGGCCGGATTACTGCGCGGCGTCGTGGTGGCGGTCATAAGCGCACCTATCGGGTCATTGACTTCAAACGGTCAAAGTTTGACGTTTCAGGAACCGTTGAGCGGCTTGAGTATGACCCGAACCGGTCTGCATTTATCGCCCTGGTTAAGTATGATGATGGCGAATTGGCCTACATTCTGGCACCGCAGCGGGTTTCTGCCGGTGACAAAGTGATTTCGGGTACCAGCGTCGATATCAAACCCGGTAACGCGATGCCGATGAAAAACATGCCCGTCGGTACCATCATCCATAATGTGGAGATGAAGCCGGGTAAGGGCGGTCAGATCGCGCGTGCGGCCGGAACCTATGTCCAGCTGATCGGTAAGGATGCCGGATATGCGCAGCTTCGGCTGGCATCCGGTGAGCAGCGGATTGTCCCGGCGGAATGCATGGCGACTGTTGGGGCTGTCTCTAATCCGGACCAGAAGAATATCAAGCTTGCCAAAGCAGGCCGGAACCGCTGGCTCGGAAAGCGTCCGTCGGTTCGCGGTGTTGCCATGAACCCGGTTGACCATCCCCATGGTGGTGGCGAAGGTCGGACATCCGGGGGTCGCCATCCGGTTAGCCCTTGGGGTATGCCGACAAAGGGTAAGCGGACACGGTCGAATAAGTCGACGGATAAAATGATCATGCGGCGCCGTCCGCAAAAGCGGAGGAAATAGGAGCGCATCATGTCTCGTTCTGTATGGAAAGGCCCCTTTGTGGATGGATATCTGCTCAAGAAAGCAGAGACCGCCCGTGAAAGTGGCAGAAAACAAGTTATCAAGACCTGGTCTCGCCGGTCGACCATTCTTCCGCAGTTTGTGGGGTTGACGTTCGGTGTTTATAACGGCCAGAAATTCGTTCCCGTGCTGGTTGACGAAGATATGGTGGGGCATAAATTTGGAGAATTTTCTCCGACCCGCACATATTACGGCCACGCGGCTGATAAAAAGGCTCGGAGAAACTAATTATGGGTAAACAGTCTCTAGAACGCCAGCTTGCGGATACCGAGGCCCTGGCCATTGGGAACCGCCTTCGTGTCAGCCCTCAGAAACTCAATCTGGTGGCGGGTCTGATCCGTGGCAAATCGGCTGAAGCCGCGTTGTCTGAGCTTACTTTCTCTAAGCGTGCCATTGCCCGCGATGTGAAGAAGGTTTTGCAGTCGGCCATTGCCAACGCGGAAAATAATCATCAACTCGATGTGGATCAGCTGTTCGTGGCGGAAGCCTATGTCGGGAAGTCACTGGTCATGAAACGCATGCGTCCACGGGGACGGGGGCGGTCAAGCCCGATCAACAAACCCTTCAGCAATATCACGATTGTTGTCCGTGAGCGCGAGGAGCAGGAATAATGGGTCAAAAAGTAAATCCAATTGGCCTCAGGGTCGGGATCAACCGTACTTGGGATTCCCGGTGGTACGCAAAAGACGATTACGCAAAGCTTCTGCATGAAGATGTGCGGATCCGTGCTTTTTTGGAAAAAGAACTGGAGCAGGCCGGGGTCAGCAAGATCGTAATCGAGCGCCCGGCTAAGAAAGCCCGGGTGACGATCAATTCGGCACGTCCTGGCGTGATCATTGGTAAGAAGGGTGCGGACATTGAAAAGCTGCGCTCAACGATTGCCAAGATGACGAACTCCGATGTTCATCTGAATATCGTTGAAATCCGCAAGCCGGAGATCGACGCCAAGCTGGTTGCCGAGAATATCGGTCAGCAATTGACCCGCCGTGTTTCTTACCGGCGTGCCATGAAGCGGGCGGTTCAATCTGCCATGCGCCTTGGTGCCGAAGGTATTCGGATCAATTGTGCCGGCCGTTTGGGGGGCGCCGAGATCGCGCGGACCGAATGGTATCGGGAAGGTCGGGTTCCATTACACACATTGCGGGCCAATATCGATTATGGAACCGCATCTGCCCTGACCACTTACGGGATTATCGGGATCAAGGTGTGGATCTACAAGGGCGAGATCATGGAACATGATCCGATGGCCCAGGACAAGTTAATGGAAAAGCAGCAAGCCGGTGGCCGCCCAGCGGGCCGTCCAGCAGGTCGTCCAGGCGGACGTCGCAATTAAGGTAAAGAGGTGATCTTATGCTTCAACCGAAGCGCACAAAATTTCGTAAAGCGCATAAAGGGCGCTTGAAGGGAATAGCAACTTCAGGTACAACGCTGAACTTCGGCGCGTATGGCTTGAAAGCCGTCCAGCCCGGTCGTATTACGGCGCGGCAGATTGAGGCAACTCGTCGGGCGGTGACACGTCATATTAAACGGGCGGGACGTGTCTTTATTCGGATTTTCCCGGACGTTCCGGTATCGAAGAAACCAACTGAAGTTCGCATGGGTAAGGGTAAGGGCTCTCCAGAATACTGGATGGTTCGTATTCAGCCCGGCAAAGTAATGTTTGAATTGGACGGCGTGCCCTACGAACTTGCCAAAGAGGCGTTCGAAAGAGGGGCGGCGAAGCTGCCGATTAAAACGAAGTTTATCACCCGTCTTGGCGAAGGGGATTGACCATGAAAGCACAGGAGTTACTGGGCAAAAGTCCTGATGAGTTGAAGGACGAATTGCTTCAGCTTAAGAAGGAACAGTTTAATTTGCGGTTCCAGAAAGCCAGTGGACAATTGGAAAATACAGCGCGCCAACGTCAGGTCCGTCGCGATATCGCCCGTATTAAAACGGTGATGTCCGCGAACGCTGCGTCATAGGAGAAGAGAGCGATGCCAAAGCGTATCCTGCAAGGAACAGTTGTAAGCGACAAGAACAATCAAACCGTTGTTGTCAAAGTCGAGCGTCAGGTGATGCATCGGCTGTATAAAAAGTATATTGGCCAGTCAAAAAAGTACCACGCCCATGACGAGAAAAATCAGTTTAAGGAAGGGGACGTTGTCCGTATTCAGGAATGCCGTCCTTATTCAAAACTGAAACGTTGGGAAGTGCTTTACGACGCGGCTTAATGAAGCCTGTTAGTACCAAAGAAGGTAAACGACTATGATTCAAATGCAAACCAACCTGGATGTCGCCGATAATTCCGGCGCGAGACGGGTGCAGTGCATTAAAGTTTTGGGCGGATCAAAACGGAAAACCGCTTCCATCGGCGACGTGATTGTTGTCTCGGTGAAAGAAGCCATTCCGCGCGGCCGTGTCAAAAAGGGTGATGTCCAGCGGGCTGTCATCGTGCGCACAAAGAAGGAAATCCGCCGGACGGACGGCACGGCAATTCGTTTCGACAGCAACGCCGCTGTTCTGATCAACAAGCAGGGCGAGCCTGTCGGGACCCGTATTTTTGGCCCGGTAACACGCGAGCTGCGGAACCGGAACTACATGAAAATCATTTCACTTGCGCCGGAGGTCCTGTAATGGCTGAAAAATTCGCCGTCAAAAAGGGTGACAAGGTCATCGTTCTCGCCGGAAAAGACAAAGGCCGCACGGGAGAGGTTGTATCCGTCCTTCGTGAGGATCGCCGTGCGATCGTTTCAGGTATCAATATGGTGAAGCGCCATACCAAGCAGAGCCAAACCGAAGAAGGTGGCATTGTCAGCAAGGAAGCGTCGATTCATCTGTCCAATATCGCGTTGCAGGATCCGAAAGACGGCAAGGCAACCCGGGTTGGTTACAAACATCTCGATGACGGCCGGAAGGTACGCTTTGCCAAGCGCTCCGGCGAAGTCATTGATATTTAGAGGGTATTTCGATGACGACGCCAAGACTTAAAACATTGTATAACGAAGAACTTCGTTCGAAAATGAAGGAAAAGTTTGCTTACGCCAATGACATGCAAATTCCGAAGCTGGAAAAAATTGTCATCAATGTCGGCTGTGGTGAAGCTGTTTCCGATTCTAAGAAGATCAAATCGGTTGAATCTGAGCTGGCCAAGATTTCCGGTCAGAAACCGGTTGTCACAATTGCCAAGAAGTCCGTCGCGACCTTTAAGCTTCGCGAAGGCATGCCGATTGGGGCCAAAGTAACGCTGCGCAAGAACCAGATGTATGAGTTTCTTGACCGGCTTGTGAATATCGCGCTGCCCCGGGTCCGGGACTTTCGCGGTGTATCACCCAAAAGCTTCGACGGCCGCGGCAACTATGCCATGGGCTTGAAAGAGCAAATTGTGTTTCCGGAGATCCATTACGATGACGTAACGGATGTTCGGGGAATGGATATCGTGATCTGTACCACTGCGAAAACAGATGAGGAAGCCCGCGAGCTTCTGTCTGGCTTCAGCGTGCCGTTCAAGATTAATTGATCCTAGGAGTTAATTGAAATGGCTAAGAAAAGTGCTGTTGAGAGAGATCTTAAGCGTCGCCGCATGGTGGAGAAATATGCCGCCAAAAGAGCTGCGCTAAAGGCCATCAGCAAAGATGAAAACCTGCCACAGGAAGAGCGTTTCGCCGCGCGTCTTGCGCTGGCTGAACTGCCTCGGAATTCGTCCAGGACACGGGTTCGCAACCGCTGCGAACTCACTGGTCGCCCCCGGGGTGTGTACCGTAAATTGAAACTTTCCCGTATCGGCCTTCGTGACATGGCGTCCAATGGCAAGATCCCGGGAATGGTCAAGTCGAGCTGGTAGGAGGGTTTAGATATGTCTTTAAGTGATCCTCTCGGTGATATGCTCACTCGTATCCGGAATGGCCAACGGGCCATGAAAAGTACGGTGACCAGCCCGTCATCAAAATTGCGGACCAATGTTCTCGAAGCGCTGAAGCGCGAAGGCTACATCCGTGGCTATGAGACATCGGAGCCGGAAAAAGGTAAGCCTGAGATTTCAATTGAATTGAAATATTATCAGGGCAAGGCCGTGATTGAGCATGTGAGCCGGGTTTCAAAGCCGGGTCGCCGTGTCTATTCTGGTGTTAAAAACCTGCCGACCGTGCGGAACGGTCTGGGTATCGCCATTCTGTCAACTCCGAACGGCGTTTTGTCGGACGGCGAAGCACGCGAAGCCAATGTTGGCGGCGAAGTGCTTTGTGAAGTTTACTAGGAGGAATTATGTCTCGTATTGGAAAACATCCGGTGACGATCCCTTCTGGCGTTGACGTACAGCTGGCAGACAAGAACGTGACCGTCAAAGGCAGCAAGGGTGCGCTGAGCATGACCTTTGTAGATGACGTCGAAGTTAGCCGCGAAGATGACAAAATCTGGGTCAAGCCTCGTAACTCAGGCACTCGCGCCCGTCAGATGTGGGGACTTCAGCGGACTTTGCTGAACAACCTGGTTGAAGGGGTGTCTGAAGGCTTTACCAAGAAGCTGGAAGTTGTTGGTGTCGGTTACCGTGCGGCGGTGCAAGGGAAGATCCTGAAGCTCAGCCTCGGTTTTAGTCACGACATTGATTTTCCGATCCCGGACGGGATTGACATCAAGTGCCCGACACAGACGAATATTGAAATTTCCGGCGCTGATAAACAGCAGGTTGGCCAGGTGGCTGCCGTTATCCGGTCATATCGCAAACCTGAGCCTTACAAGGGCAAAGGTGTCAAATATGCGGATGAGTTCATTTTCCGCAAAGAAGGCAAGAAGAAGTAGGAACCGACAATGGCAAATACAAAAGAATTGTTCGACCGTCGTCGGCGGAGAAACCGGACGCAGCTTCGCAAAGTCTCTTCAGGCCGGCCTCGGCTGTCCGTTCACAGAACTTTGCAGCAGATTTATGTGCAGGTTATTGATGATGCCGCAGGGAAGACCCTTGCAGCAGCTTCCAGCCTGGAAAAAGATCTGCGCGGGTCGCTTAAAAGCGGTGGAAATGTTGATGCGGCATCGGCCGTTGGCAAACTTATTGCTGAGCGAGCCATCAAGGCGGGCGTCAAGGAAGTCGCGTTTGACCGCGGTGCGTACAAATATCATGGCCGGGTCAAAGCCCTTGCCGAAGCCGCCCGTGAGGGCGGACTGTCCTTCTAGGGGAACCAATTATGTTGAGACCTGATCAAAACGAAAAAGGCGATTCAGAATTCGTCGATAAACTGGTTCACATCAACCGTGTGGCGAAAGTTGTAAAGGGTGGCCGTCGCTTTGGCTTCGCCGCCCTGGTTGTCGCCGGTGACCAGAAAGGCCGTGTCGGCTATGGACATGGTAAAGCCCGTGAGGTTCCGGAAGCCATTCGTAAGGCGACGGAAGCGGCAAAACGCAACATGGTTCGCGTTCCCTTGCGGGAAGGTCGGACCCTGCATCACGATGTGGACGGTCGCTTTGGCGCTGGCCGCGTTGTCTTGAGGGCAGCTCCCGCGGGTACCGGTATTATCGCGGGTGGCCCAATGCGTGCTGTCTTTGAAACACTCGGTGTGCAGGATGTTGTGACCAAATCTATCGGAACATCAAACCCTTATAACATGGTCAAGGCAACCTTTGAGGCGCTGAAAGCCATGAACTCTCCGCGGATGGTTGCCGCCAAGCGTGGCAAAAAGGTTTCCGAGATTGTCGGTCGCCGCTCCGCTGATGCTGGAAAGGAAAAAGTCGATGGCTAAGGCATTGATTAAGGTTACCCAGACGGGAAGTCCGATCGGACGGCATAAATCGCAACGGGCGACCCTTGTTGGCATGGGCCTGAACAAGATGCATCGCACTGTTGAGCTTGAAGACACGCCGTCAATTCGCGGCATGATCAACAAAGTACATCATTTGGTTCGGGTTGAAGAAGCCAGCTAAGGCTTTCACCTGTCTCAGTCAAGGAATACGAACATGCGTTTAAATCAACTAGCCGATAACAAAGGCGCCACAAAAAACCGGATGCGGGTCGGGCGCGGTATCGGTTCCGGAAAAGGCAAAACTTCCGGTTCAGGCCAAAAGGGGCAGAAGGCGCGCTCCGGGGTTGCCATCAAAGGCTTTGAAGGCGGTCAGATGCCGATCCATCGGCGGTTGCCGAAACGGGGTTTCAACAATATTTTCCGCAAGGAATTTGCCGTTGCCAACCTTGGTCGGGTTCAGGAAGCCATTGATGCCAAAAAATTGAATACCAAGGAAACCGTCACAATTGCCATGCTTCAGGAAGCCGGTGTTGTCGGTAAAGTCGTTGATGGCGTTCGTTTATTAGCGAAGGGCGAACTTAAGACAAAAGTGTCTTTCGAAGTCTCCGGTGCGTCTAAAGCGGCTGTCGAGGCGGTTGAAAAGGCGGGCGGAAAGGTTACCTTTATTGGGGCCGAGGCTGCAAAAAGCGAGTAACGGAACCGGCTCAATTTTATTTTGAGCGTCGGTTGATCTTATCTGGAGTAAAACTACATGGCATCAGCTGCAGAACAAATGGCTTCTACGATGAGCTTTGGCGCCTTTTCGAAGGCGACGGAGCTCAAGAAGCGGCTGTGGTTCACGCTTTTTGCCCTGGTGGTTTACCGGATCGGAACCTATATCCCGATTCCTGGCGTTGATCCCACCATTCTCGCAGACGTCTTTTCCCAGAATGCCGGTGGTATTCTGGGCATGTTCGATGTGTTCGCCGGCGGTGCCCTTGGCCGCATGACGATTTTTGCGTTGAACATCATGCCCTATATCTCGGCTTCGATCATCATGCAGTTGATGACGTCAATTTCACCAAAAATGGCGCAATTGAAAAAAGAAGGTGAGCAGGGCCGTAAGAAAATCAACCAATATACCCGCTACGGAACCGTTCTGCTTGCCGCCTTGCAGGGATACGGGATTGCGGCCGGGCTGGAAGGTATGTCCCTGTCAACCGGTCAATCTGCCGTTATTGATCCCGGGATGCATTTCCGGATGATCACGGTGATCACGTTGGTCAGCGGTACAGTCTTCCTGATGTGGCTCGGTGAGCAAATCACGGCCCGCGGTGTCGGAAACGGTATCTCCCTGATCATTTTTGCCGGGATTGTTGCGGAACTGCCAAGCGCTCTGGTCGGGACATTGGAGCTGGGGCGGACAGGGGCTCTGTCGACTCTCGTTATCCTGATCCTGCTGGTCATGTCCGTAGCGGTTATCGCTTTTATCGTCTTCATGGAGCGGGCGCAGCGCCGGGTTCTCATCCAGTATCCAAAGCGCCAGCGGGGCAACAAGACCTATGGCGGCCAGAATTCCCATCTGCCGCTCAAACTGAATACCGCCGGTGTGATTCCACCCATCTTCGCGTCATCCCTGTTGCTGATGCCGACAACGGTCGCCAGCTTCAGTTCTGGCGCCGGTCCAGAATGGCTGAACACCCTGACGGCGATGGTCGGGCATGGGCAGCCGCTCTACATGATGCTATATATTGCGGGGATCGTCTTTTTCTGTTTCTTCTATACGGCTGTTGTCTTCAATCCGGATGACACGGCGGATAATCTGAAAAAGCATGGCGGCTTTGTGCCGGGAATTCGTCCGGGTAAACGGACAGCGGAATATCTCGACTATGTCCTGACCCGGTTGACGGTGGTTGGAGCGGCCTATCTGTCCCTGGTTTGTATTCTGCCGGAAATCCTGGTCTCACAATGGGCGGTTCCGTTTTACTTTGGCGGTACGTCGTTGTTGATTGTGGTTTCAGTGACCATGGATACCGTTGCCCAGGTGCAAAGTCACTTGGTAGCGCATCAGTATGAGGGGCTGATCAAGAAGTCGAAGCTGGGGGGCCGACGTAAATGATATTAATTCTTTTGGGTCCGCCCGGAGCCGGCAAGGGGACACAGGCCCAGCGGCTCCAGGACAAGCATGGTCTCATTCAGCTTTCAACCGGTGATATGCTGCGGGCAGCCGTTGCCGCCGGCACCGAAGTCGGGCTTGAAGCAAAGAAGGTCATGGACCGCGGAGAATTGGTTTCTGACGAGATCATGACCGGCATAATTTCGGATCGGCTGGACCAGCCGGACTGTAAAAACGGGGTCATTCTCGATGGCTTTCCCAGAACCGAAGCGCAGGCTGCGGCTCTGGATGAAATGCTGGCGGCAAAAGGCCTGGAGCTAAATGCTGTCATTGAGATGAAGACCGATGACGATATTCTGGTAGAGCGGATTACAGGACGTTATACATGCGCTACCTGCGGAACCGGATATCATGATATTTTTCTGAAACCCGCTGTCGAAGGTGTTTGCGATAAATGCGGCGGGACGGAATTTAAACGCCGGAGCGACGACAATGCGGAGACGGTCGTTTCCCGGTTAAAAGCCTACCATGATCAGACCGCGCCATTGCTTCCCTATTACCGGAAAAAAGGGGTGCTGAAACAGGTCGATGGCATGGCGGACATAGATGTTGTGACACAGGAGATGGAAGCTGCTTTGCAGTCAATCTAAGGTGTTGACTAGGTAGAACAAAATTATATAATCGCGCGCTTCCCGCAAGCGCTTGAAACAACGGGTCAGGACGACCCGATTTTGGTGATGAGGAGAGACTAGCGTGGCTCGTATTGCTGGTGTAAATATCCCGACGAACAAACGGGTTGTTATTGCACTGACCTATATTCATGGAATTGGCCCGGCAAAGGCCAAGGAAATTTGTGAGGCTGTCGGCCTTGCGCCTGAACTGCGCGTCAATGCGCTGAGTGATTCTGAAGTCGTGAAGATTCGCGAAACCATCGACAGTGACCATATTGTTGAGGGTGATTTGCGGCGGATGACCTCCGTAAATATCAAGCGCCTGATGGATCTTGGTTGTTATCGTGGCCTGCGCCACCGCCGGGGACTGCCGGTTCGCGGTCAGCGCACGCACACAAATGCCCGTACCCGTAAGGGTCCGGCCAAAGCAATTGCTGGGAAGAAGAAGTAACATGGCTCGTGAAAAAACACGCGTTCGGCGCCGCGAACGAAAGAATATCATTTCCGGTATTGCCCATGTCAGCGCGACATTCAACAATACCAAAATCATGATCACGGATGCTCAGGGCAATGCCATCGCCTGGTCTTCTGCCGGATCACAAGGATTTAAGGGATCTCGTAAATCGACACCTTTTGCTGCCCAGATCGCAGCAGAAGATGCCGGTAAGAAAGCCATGGACCATGGCATGAAGACCCTGGAAGTTGAAGTTAAGGGCCCGGGTTCGGGGCGCGAATCAGCTTTGCGCGCACTTCAGGCCGTCGGGTTTAATATTACATCCATTCGCGATGTATCACCAATTCCGCATAATGGATGCCGTCCGCCCAAACGCCGCCGCGTTTAAGCCTCGGACCCTTTATGCCGTCCGGCCAGCTGGCCGGCAAAATAGTTATTGAGACAACGCAGGTCCATGGTGGGCCTGCAAAGCTATGAGGTCAATGCCGTGATTCAGCAAAACTGGAAAGACCTAATCCAGGCTAATCTCTCTGTGGAAGCAGGAGATCAAAACGATCGGGAAGCCACCATTGTAGCCGAACCTTTGGAAAGAGGGTTCGGTTTGACGTTGGGTAACGCGCTTCGCCGCGTATTGTTATCCAGCCTGCAAGGTGCTGCCATCACCTCCATTCAGATCGACAATGTTCTGCATGAGTTTTCTTCAATTACCGGCGTTCGGGAGGATGTGACGGATATCGTTCTCAACCTCAAGACCCTGGCAATCCGGAGCCATGCGGAAGGGCCAAAACGCATGTCGTTGAAAGCCTCCGGTCCCTGCGAAGTGACTGCCAGCATGATCGAGACCGGCCCGGACATTGAAATCATGGATCCTGATCTGATTTTGATGACCCTGGATGATGGGGCGACTATTTCCATGGAAATGAATGTCGACACCGGGAAGGGATATGTTCCCGGATCTGCAAACCGCCCGGAAGATGCCCCCATCGGATTGATTCCGATGGACAGTCTTTACAGTCCTGTCCGCAAAGTCTCCTACAAGGTTGAAGCGGCCCGTGAAGGTCAGGTGCTGGATTATGACAAACTGACCTTGAAAGTGGAGACCAATGGTACGGTTTCTCCGGAAGATGCCGTGGCATTTGCCGCCAGAATTCTACAGGAGCAGTTCCAGCTGTTCGTGAATTTTGACGAGCCTGAAGAAGTTGTTGTCAAGGAAGAGAGCCAGGAGCCTGAGTTCAACAGAAATCTCCTTCGCAAGGTGGATGAACTCGAACTCTCCGTTCGCTCGGCCAACTGCCTCAAGAATGATAACATTGTTTACATTGGAGATCTCATTCAGAAAACCGAAGCGGAAATGCTGCGGACACCAAATTTTGGTCGTAAGAGTCTGAACGAAATCAAAGAAGTACTGGCGCAGATGGGCTTGCATCTTGGCATGGAAGTTCCAAACTGGCCGCCTGAAAATATTGAAGATATGGCCAAACGGCTGGAAGAACCTTTTTAGAACAGCATTGATAGCTGTGGAGTAAGAAAAATGCGTCATCGTAAGTCCGGGCGTAAGCTCAACCGGTCCTCCGCTCATCGCAAGGCAATGTTCGCCAATATGGCGGCATCCCTTATCAAGCATGAGCAGATCAAGACGACTTTGCCAAAGGCTAAAGACCTGCGTCCGATTGTCGAAAAGCTCATCACTCTGGGTAAGCGCGGCGATCTGCATGCCCGCCGCCAGGCTCTGGCGGAACTGACTGAGAAATCGGCAGTCGATAAACTGTTCTCTACCCTGAGTGAGCGTTATGCTGACCGTCAGGGTGGCTATACCCGGGTACTGAAAGCAGGTTTCAGGACAGGTGATGCCGCTGCCATGGGAATTATTGAACTCGTGGATCGCGATGTTGATGCCAAAGGCCAGGATTCCGGTCCGGATCAGAATGCGGATGAGGAAGAATTGCTGGAAGCTGAAGCTGTCGCGTAAGCTTATCCAAATAGACTTGAAAAAAGGCAGTCTTCAGGGCTGCCTTTTTTCGTTGGGATCGAAGTCCTCGAATACTATCTAGTTATTGGCGGCCACTTAATATCTAAGATATCATAGAGCTACATTAGGGACAGAAAGTTGGGTCACATCACTATGTATCTGCATCGCTGGAATTTCCGACTTATGCTCATGGCATTAGTGATGGCAGTCTCCATGCCCGCTTTCAGCCAAGCTGAGGAAGTTGTGCCACAAAGTCAGGCACAGATTATGCTGTCCTTTGCACCCCTGGTCAAAAAGGCCTCCCCTGCGGTTGTCAATATTTTCACCAAAAAGACAGTGACGCAGAGCCGCCGGACGATCTTTGATGATCCGTTCTTCAAACGTTTTTTCGGCCGTAACTTTGGTCCACAGCAAAATCGCCCGCAAATCCAAAACTCGTTGGGCTCCGGCGTTATTGTTGATGGTTCCGGCATCATCGTCACCAATTTTCATGTGGTCGGTGATGCGGACGAGATTACCGTTGCCTTGCAGGACAGACGGGAATTTGATGCTAAACTGATTGTCGAGGATGAGCGGACAGACCTCGCCATCTTAAAAATCGATGTGGAAGGGGAACCACTTCCCTTCCTGGAATTCACCGATTCAGATAACCTGGAGATCGGGGATCTGGTGGTGGCGATCGGGAACCCGTTTGGGGTCGGCCAGACGGTGACCAGCGGCATTGTCTCCGCCCTGGATCGCAGCGCGGCCGTCAGCAATGATATACAGTCCTTCATCCAAACCGATGCGGCTATTAATCCTGGAAATTCAGGCGGTGCCCTGCTGACGATGGATGGTAAGCTTGCCGGTATCAACTCAGCTATATTTAGCAAGAGTGGCGGGTCCTTAGGGATCGGCTTCGCTATTCCCGCGAACATGGTCAAAGCCGTATTGACGAACGGGCTTGCTACAGGGAAGGTCATTCGGCCTTGGCTCGGTGCCTCCGGTCAGGCGGTCACCAGTGACGTGGCGGATGGTCTTGGACTGGAACGCCCCGGCGGCGTGCTCATCAACCGGGTCCATAAATCGGGGGCGGCGTTTGAGGCCGGATTGCGGGTCGGTGATGTCGTTGTCTCCATTGATGGCAAAGAAATATTTGGGCTGGAAGCGTTGATATTCAGGGTATCCTCCGGCGTTCTTGGTAACACAGCGGTTCTGGATGTTATCCGGAATGGTAATTTGACGGAAATTGTGATCGAATTGAAGCAAGCGCCAGAAGATCCGCCACGGAACATCATGACCTTGAGTGGCAGTCAGCCCTTGTCAGGGGCCATAGTCGGGAATCTTTCTCCGGCCCATGCCTTGGAGCTTGGGATGTCCGCCTTTGCCGAAGGGGTTGTGGTGACGGGAATCAACAATGGCAGCGTTGCGGCAAGATATGGATTGAGACCAAGAGATATTCTGCTGACCATCAATAATCAGCAGATCGTTGAAGTTTCCCAGGCTCAAAACGCGCTGCTGGCGGCGAAGGATAGTTGGGAAATCAGTATTCGCCGAAAAGGACGCACCCTATCTTTCAAGGTTACCTTGTGACCAGCCTGTTTGAAAAGGCTCTGGAAAACGAGCCGGGCTCCAGACCTCTGGCCGATCGCTTAAGACCGGCCCGGCTTAGCGATGTTGTCGGGCAGGATCATCTGCTAAGGGAGGGGGCCCCGCTTCAGCGCATGCTGTCCAGTGACTGGCTGGCATCTGTCATATTCTGGGGACCTCCGGGCAGTGGGAAGACGACCATTGCTCGACTCCTGGCCCAGGAAGTGGATATGTATTTTGAGCAGATATCGGCCGTGTTTTCCGGTGTCGCTGATTTACGAAAAGCTTTTGAGGCGGCGAAGCTGAGGCGCCAGGAAGGGAAACGGACCCTGCTTTTCGTCGATGAAATACATCGGTTTAACCGCGCTCAGCAGGACGGTTTCCTCCCTTATGTGGAAGACGGGACGATTACTCTTGTAGGGGCGACCACAGAAAACCCGTCCTTCGAGCTTAATGGCGCGCTCCTTTCCCGGTGTCAGGTGCTGGTGCTGGAGCAGCATAATGAACTGTCTCTCACCGCGCTGCTCGACCGTGCCGAGGATCTTGAGGGAAGGAAAATCCCGTTGACAGCCGAAGCGCGCGATGCGCTTTTGCATCTCGCCGACGGGGACGGCCGGTTTTTCCTCAATATGGTAGAAACCGTTTTTCGGTCTGGAGATCAGGAGCTGGACGTGGAGGGTCTTACAAGGGTCATTTCTAAGCGAGCCCCTGCGTATGACAAAGATAAGGAAGGGCATTACAATCTAATTAGTGCCCTGCATAAATCCCTGCGGGGGTCGGACGTCGATGCGGCCCTTTACTGGTTTTCAAGAATGATGGATGGGGGAGAGGATCCTCTCTACCTGGCGCGCCGTCTCGTCCGCTTTGCTGTTGAGGATATTGGCATGGCAGATCCCAATGCGCTGGTACAGGCAAATGCGGCCAAGGACGCCTACCACTTTCTCGGATCGCCGGAGGGAGACCTGGCGATTGCACAGTCCGTGATCTATCTGGCGACGGCGCCGAAATCCAATGCAGGCTATGCGGCTTTTAAGCTGTCCAAATCGGCAGCTCGAAAACATGGTTCCCATATGCCACCAAAGCATATATTGAATGCCCCTACGGGTCTGATGAAAGATCTGGGATACGGCAAGGACTATGCCTATGACCATAATGACGAAGACGGCTTTTCCGGACAGAATTATTTCCCGGATGAGATGACCCGAGAACAATTTTATTCCCCGGTAGAACGATGGTTTGAGCGGGAAATTAAGAAGCGACTTGAATATTGGTCCAAACTCAGGGCCAGGAAACAGGCAGAGAAGACGATAAAATGAATATGCTTTTGTCAGTAGCGGTTGGCGGTGCCCTGGGCGCCTGCGCCAGATATGGCGTGGCCCAACTGATGCTGCGTTATCTCGGGCCTGGTTATCCCTATGGGACAGTTTTCGTGAATGTGGTTGGATCCTTTGTTATGGGCGTGCTGATTGAACTGATGGCGCTTAAATGGTCCGTCTCACCAGAAATGCGGGTTTTGATGATTACCGGGTTTCTGGGCGCTTTCACAACTTTTTCAGCCTTCTCCCTTGACGTCGCCCTGCTCGTTGAGAAAGGAGCAACCTTGGCGGCTGGCGGATATATCCTGATATCGGTAGTCTTTTCCATCGGTGCCCTGTTCGCAGGGTTGCATTTGATGCGGCTGGTGCTGACATGAGTAGAGTACAATTGATTACCGTTACACCTGACGAAGCAGACCTGAGACTGGATCGCTGGTTTAAATCGCATTTTCCTGGTCTCACCCATGGACAGCTGGAAAAGCACCTGCGCAAGGGCGATATCCGTGTCGACAAGAAGCGTGCAAAGTCTAACATTCGGTTGGAGGTCGGCCAGATCGTCCGGGTACCTCCTTTGCCGGATGAACTCAGCAACCCCCTGCAGCGGAACTACGGACAACAGGGGGAGAGAGAGGCACTTTCGAATCGAGATATTGCTGAAATTCGCAAAATGATCTTGCATATGGATGATGCGATGATTGTTCTTAATAAGCCTCCCGGATTACCGGTTCAGGGAGGCAGCGGACAAAATCGCCATATTGATGGACTGCTGGCGGGCTTGCAGTTTGATTATCCGGAAAAGCCCAAGCTGGTTCATCGACTTGATAAAGATACATCCGGTGTTTTGGTGATTGGACGTACCCGTCTTGCGACAAAGCATCTGGCGGACGCCTTCAAGCGCCGCACTACCCGGAAGATATACTGGGCCCTGGTCGCTGGGGTTCCTCGGCCGAAACAGGCGACTGTGTCATACAATCTGTCAAAAATTGTTACGGCAAATGGCGAGAAAGTTGTTGTCGATCGGGACGGTCAGAAAGCAATCACCGACTATTCCGTGGTGGCTGTCGCCGGTCAACGGGCGGCCTGGCTTGCCCTGAAACCCCTGACCGGGCGAACCCATCAGCTTCGCGTTCATTGCGCCGCCCTTGAGACCCCCATCGTCGGCGACGGCAAATATGGAGGCTCAGAAGCCTTCCTTGACGGCGCCATCAGCAAGAAAATGCATCTGCATGCGCGGGAAATAACCATTTCTCATCCGGATGGGAAAGATGTCACTGTATCGGCGCCACTTGCCAGCCATATGAAAGACACGTGGCAGCTTCTTGGCTTCAGTGAAAATGAGTATGAAGACCCGTTCATTGAGTTTGATATCTAAAGTGGCAAAGAACCTGTCCAAAGAAATTGCCTTGACTATTGGCAAGGTTTGGATAGATTTCCCTCATGATAAATACAAATCGACTTTTGGGCCTGCTACGACTTATTGGCCCGGCGCTTTAAGTCAGTGCCGGGGCAACGGACGTCCTATTGACCAAATTTCAGGTAGTCGAATGTATTTAACAAGGACCTTTGGGTCACTCATTTCAAAATTTAACAATGGTTTACGTCAGGAAGCAGTTGCGTCTACTTCCGGGGGGCTCTCTCGACTTCCAAACGGTCGCGGGCGGTAAGTGGCACCCTGCGACCGTAGTTAGCTGCATAACCTAATCTGTAACGACATAAGGCGCTTGGCGCCGCCAGGAAAAAAGAGGGTTTTGAAATGACATTCACACCTGGAGATAAATACAAATCTTTTGAACCGATCCACTTACCGGATCGACAATGGCCAACCAAGGTTATCGATAAGGCACCGATCTGGTGCAGTGTTGATTTGAGGGATGGTAACCAGGCTTTGATAGAGCCGATGGGACATGAGCGTAAATTACGGATGTTCCGCCATTTGGTCGAGCTTGGCTTTAAGGAAATCGAAGTGGGGTTTCCGTCGGCGTCCCAGACAGACTTTGATTTCGTCCGGTTCCTGATTGACGAGGGGGAAATTCCCGATGACGTCAAAATTCAGGTCCTGACCCAGGCCAGGGAAGAGCTGATCGAGCGGACTTTTGAAAGTATCAAGGGGGCCAAGCAGGCCATCGTCCATCTCTATAACTCCACCTCCACTTTGCAGCGGCGGGTCGTTTTTGATCTCGATAAAGTCGGGATCATGCAGATTGCGATCGAAGGGGCCAAGCTGGTTCGTAGACTGGCGGATGAAATGCCCGAAACCCACATTCAGATGGAATATTCACCGGAAAGCTTCACCCAGACAGAGCTCGACTATGCCTGTGAGGTCTGCTCGGCGGTTATGGATATCTGGAAGCCGACTGTTGATAACAAAATTATCTTCAATCTTCCGGCAACGGTGGAAGTGGCAAGTGCCAATATCTATGCCGATCAGATTGAATGGATGCATCGAAACCTTCCGGATCGGGAGAAGATTATCCTGAGCCTTCATCCACATAATGATCGTGGCACTGGCGTTGCGGCCGCGGAATTCGGCATTATGGCCGGGGCGGACCGGGTTGAAGGAACTCTGTTCGGCAATGGCGAGCGGACGGGAAATGTGGACGTGGTCAATATCGCCATGAATATGTATACTCAGGGCGTCAATCCAAATCTCGATTTCAGCAATATCAACGAAGTCGTGAGGACGGTGGAATATTGTAACCAGTTGCCCGTGCATCCCCGGCATCCTTACGGCGGGGACTTGGTATTTACGGCCTTTTCCGGCTCCCATCAGGATGCCATCAAGAAAGGGTTCGGCGCCCTCAAAAAGGCCAATAGTAACCTGTGGGAAGTCCCGTATTTACCAATCGATCCGGCGGATTTGGGTCGGAACTATGATGCGGTAATCCGGGTAAACAGCCAGTCCGGCAAAGGCGGGGTCGCCTATCTTCTGGAAGAGGACTACGGCATTGAGTTGCCTCGGTTGCTTCAGGTGGAATTTAGTAAGGTGGTTCAGGGTGTGACCGATGCGACGGGAAAGGAACTTTCATCGTCGACGATCTACGAGATATTCGAGAAAGAGTATCTCAATGCGGAGGGAGATCTTGAGTTCATCGATCATCAGACCACCGTTGATCCCCACGCAACGGAGCGTCGGAAACTGTCGGCAAAAATCCGTGAAAAAGGATCGGAAATTGTCGTAGAGGGTGAGGGAACCGGGCCGATCGACGCCTATATGTCCGCGCTGACCAAAAAATACGGGCTGGATCTTAAAGTGAATGACTATCGCGAGCATACGACGGGGTTTGGAGCCGATGCAGTTGCGGTGGCCTATGTAGAGATGCGCGGGGCGGATGGCGAACCTGTCTTCGGCGTTGGTCGCCATGCGAATATTGTCACGGCTTCCTTGAAAGCAATAACCAGCGCCGTAAACCGCTCGTCCAACTAACTCGAAAAGCCGGCAGCTCCGGGCGGCCGGCATTTCATGAACATCCTGCGAGGCAAGATGACCGATAGATCGGTACGAAAACTGGTCGTCTTTGACTGTGACGGCACCCTTGTTGATAGTCAGCACAACATCATTACCTGCATGAATGAAAGTTTCAAAGCGCATGGATTGACTACGCCAACGGACCGCGATATCCGATCCTGCATCGGCCTTAATCTGGAGCATGCTATTCACAGATTACTGCCGGATCAGAATGACTTGGGCATGCTGGAAAAGGTTGTTCAGGGCTACAAGGAAGCTTTTTTTCAGCAACGGCTTCATCCGGATCATGAAGAACCTTTATATCCGGGCGCCCTGGACGCGCTGGAAAAGCTGACAGCCGAGGGGTGTCTGCTGGCCGTTGCAACTGGGAAGTCATTGCGCGGTCTTAAAGCTGTCGTTGAGCAGCATTCCCTACAGAAGTATTTTATCTCTCTGCAGACGCCGGATCACAATCCAGGTAAGCCCCATCCGCAAATGCTGGAACGGGCGATGGGAGATGCCGATACGGCTCCAGAAAATACGTTTATGGTCGGTGATACCAGCTTTGATATGATGCTGGCAAAAAATGCCGGTTGCCGTGCAATTGGGGTCAGTTGGGGCTATCATGAACTGAAGGAACTCAGCGATAGTGGCGCAGACCACCTTATCGAAGACTTCAATGAATTAGCTGCCTTGATTTATCCCACTTAAATGCCAACCCTTTACTTGCAATTTGTTTCATAATCGCTATAAACCTAACGACTGTTAGGTGGCAATAGACCGTTGGCCGAAATATGAACCGTATTTTTAAGGAAGTGACCGTCGATAGGGTGGGAGATGCCTATGTCATCTTGTTGGATGGGCGCGCCATAAAGACACCGGCAAAATCGCCACTTCTTTTGCCCACACGAGAGCTGGCGGAGGCGATTGCGGAAGAATGGGATCGTCAGGATGCCAAGATAGATCCATCCTCCATGCCTTTCATGCAGGCCGCGGCAACGGCCATTGATCGGGTTACCCCTCAGCGAGAAAAGGTCGTTCAGGACATTGTCGCTTATGGAGGGACGGACCTCGTCTGTTATCGCGCGAAATATCCCGAAAGCCTGGTGGCGAAACAATCGGCTGCATGGGACCCGCTCTTGGAATGGATTGAAAGCCGTCATCAAGTATCGTTAAAGACGACCAACTCCATCGCCCATATCACACAAAGTGAGGAAGCGCTCACAAAAATGGCGCAAATAGTCGGGGCACAAAAAGATATGACCTTGCCGCCACTTTATAATATTACTGCTTTATGCGGATCCCTTGTGGTTGCGCTTGCTGTCTTGGACGGGCATATCAATGCCGACGAAGCCTTTGAGATCAGTGAGCTGGATGAAACCCATGTGATGGAATTATGGGGTGCGGACGCGGAAGCAATGGAAAGACGAAAAAATAATAAGGAAAGCCTGGCAGCGAGCAGGCGCTTTCTGGAACTTAGTGGCATCATAGCCTGAGGAGAGGACATGCAGGACATCATTCAGCAATTGGAAGAGAAGCGGGCCAAGGCGCGGCTGGGAGGCGGACAGCGGCGCATCGATTCCCAGCATGCGAAAGGCAAGCTGACAGCACGGGAAAGGATCTCCCTGTTGCTTGACGAAGGGTCCTTTGAAGAATGGGATATGTTTGTTGAGCATCGCTGTACCGAGTTCGGTATGGAAAAGGAAGCGGTCATCGGGGATGGTGTGATTACGGGTCACGGTACCATCAATGGAAAACTTGTCTTTGTCTTCAGTCAGGATTTCACCGTGTTTGGCGGTTCCCTCTCTGAATATCATGCGAAAAAGATCTCCAAGATCATGGATAAGGCCGTACAAGTTGGGGCACCGGTGATTGGCCTCAATGACTCCGGTGGCGCTCGCATTCAGGAGGGGATAGACAGCCTTGCCGGTTACGCTGAGGTGTTTCAGCGAAATGTGATGGCGTCGGGCGTCATCCCGCAAATATCGGTGATTATGGGTCCCTGCGCCGGGGGCGCCGTGTATTCGCCGGCCATGACGGATTTCATTTTTATGGTCCGGGATAGTTCCTATATGTTTGTCACCGGGCCGGACGTTGTGAAAACGGTGACCAATGAAACAGTAACGGCGGAAGAACTCGGCGGGGCAGGAACCCATACCAGCAAGTCGTCTGTGGCCGATAACGCCTATGACAATGATGTGGAGGTTCTGGGTGAAGTCCGCCGCCTGGTCGATTTCCTCCCGGCGAGCAATCAGGATACGTCTCCGGTCCGCAAGAGCTTTGATGATCCGGACCGGCGGGAGCCGTCTCTTGATACCCTTGTTCCTGACAATGCGAACAAGCCCTATGACATGATGGAACTGGTAGAAAAGATCGTTGATGAAGGGGATTTCTTCAGCATCCAGCCGGATTTCGCAAAAAATATTATCACCGGTTTTGCCCGCATGGAAGGTCAGACCGTTGGTATCGTCGCCAATCAGCCGATGGTTCTGGCAGGTTGCCTGGACATAGACAGCTCCCGCAAAGCCGCACGATTTGTAAGGTTTTGTGATTGTTTTAACATCCCGATCGTCACCCTTGTTGATGTGCCGGGTTTCCTTCCCGGGACGGCCCAGGAGTATGGCGGCATTATCAAGCATGGCGCCAAGCTTCTCTACGCCTATGCAGAGGCAACGGTTCCAAAGGTCACCGTTATTACCCGAAAAGCCTATGGCGGGGCCTATGATGTGATGTCCTCCAAACATTTGCGCGGGGATGTCAATTATGCCTGGCCGTCCGCTGAAATTGCGGTCATGGGATCAAAGGGGGCGGTGGAGATCATTTTCCGCTCTGAAATTGGCGATGAGGAGAAGATCCAGAAACGAACCGATGAATATCAGGAACGGTTCGCCAACCCGTTCATCGCCGGTCACCGAGGCTTTATTGATGACGTCATTATGCCGAATAACACCCGGCATCGTGTCGCCGCATCCTTGCGTATGCTGAAAAATAAACAACTCGAAAATCCGTGGAAGAAACACGGCAATATTCCGCTTTAAGACCGGGCAAGAGGAAAAGAAAATGTTCAAGAAAATCCTTATCTCCAATCGAGGAGAAATTGCCTGCCGGGTCATTCGTTCCGCCCAGGCCATGGGTATCAAAACGGTGGCGGTCTACTCCGATGCGGATGACGGTGCCGTTCACATGCGCATGGCGGATGAAGCCGTCCATATCGGTCCGGCTGCCGCTGCCGAAAGTTACCTTGTCATCGATAAAATCATTGATGCCTGTAAACAGACGGGGGCGGAAGCCGTTCATCCCGGCTACGGGTTTCTGTCCGAGAATCAGGCGTTTGCCGATGCGCTCGACAAGGCGGGCATCGCCTTTATCGGTCCCGGCCAAAAAGCCATCGCGTCCATGGGCGACAAGATTGCCTCCAAAAAGCTGGCTCTTGATGCCGGTGTCAACACGGTGCCTGGCCATATGGACCTCATCAAGGATGCGGAGCATGCGGTCAAGATTTCGACGGAAATCGGCTATCCCGTCATGATCAAAGCTTCCGCTGGCGGCGGCGGCAAGGGGATGAGGATCGCGTTCAACGATGACGAGGCCCGGGAAGGCTTCCAGTCAGCCAAAAACGAGGCGATCAGCAGCTTTGGCGATGATCGTATCTTCATCGAAAAATTTGTTGTTGATCCGCGGCATATTGAAATTCAGGTGCTCGCCGATAAGCATGGCAATTGCATCTATCTGGGGGAGCGGGAATGCTCTATTCAGCGCCGCCACCAGAAGGTCATCGAAGAGGCGCCGAGCCCCTTCCTCGATGAGCCGCTTCGCAAGGCCATGGGGGAGCAGGCCGTCGCCCTCGCAAAAGAGGTTGATTACCATTCCGCCGGTACCGTTGAGTTCATCGTCGGCAGTGATCGCAGTTTTTACTTCCTGGAAATGAATACCCGCCTTCAGGTGGAGCATCCGGTGACCGAACTCATTACCGGTGTCGACCTGGTGGAACAGATGATCCGTGTCGCCAATGGTGAAAAACTGACCATCAGCCAGGAAGAGGTGACCCTGACGGGCTGGGCGATGGAAAGCCGCCTCTATGCGGAAGATCCCTATCGGGGATTCCTGCCGTCCATCGGCCGACTGAGCCGCTACCAGGTGCCGACAGGTAAGAATGTCCGGGTTGATACGGGTGTGACCGAGGGCTCGGAAATTACCATGTTCTATGATCCCATGATTGCCAAGCTGGTCACCTATGGAAAGGACCGGGAGGAAGCCATTAGAGAAATGGGGCATGCCCTTGACGCCTATGAAGTCAAAGGGATTGCCCATAACATCAATTTCCTGAATGCGGTCTGCGGCCATCCCCGTTTTAAAGCCGGCAATTTGACGACCGGCTTCATTGCGGAGGAATATCCGGACGGTTTTAGCGGCGTCAGCCTTGATCAGGAAACATATGAAAACCTTCAGGCGATGGCCCTTCTCGTGCAGCTGCGCCATGAAAGCCGCAGCCTAAAAGATGTTGTCAAAAAGACGTCGGATAGCTGGGTTATCAGTGAAGGAAAAGAGAGCAGCGTCAATGTCACGGCAGAAGATACCAAAGGCGGCATCGACGTTAGGTTTGGCGATCGGACCGTCGCGGTCAGGAGTAAATGGGCTCCCGGCAAGCGGTTCGTCAAAGCCAAAGCCAATGGCGAGAAGATGATTGCACAGCTGGAGATATCCAACGGTGTCCTTATTCTTACCCATGCCGGTGCGGTTCTAAAACTGAGCGTCCAACGGCCCGATATTGCCAAGCTGGCCGAACTGATGCCGGTCAAAGTGGCGCCGGACATGTCAAAATACCTCCTCTGTCCGATGCCCGGGATGATCGTTGCCGTTCATGTTGATGAGGGCGACGAGGTCAAAGCGGGACAGGCCCTGGCCGTCGTCGAAGCCATGAAAATGGAAAACATACTCCGGGCGGAGCAGGACGGAACTGTCGCAAAGGTCAATGCCGCTACGGGCGATACATTGGCCGTTGATGACATTATTCTGGAATTTGAATAACCGCTGACGGGCTAGGGCGACGGCGCAATCTTACCGTGGGCGCCGTTGCCGAGAAACACCTTTTTGAAGCTTGTCAGAAGCTCCATATCCACTTCTTCCATGCTGACGGGAATGCCGAGATCGGTCAGGGAGGTAACGCCATGGTCCGCGATCCCGCACGGAACAATGCCCTCATAGTGGGTTAAGTCCGGATCCACGTTGACGGATATCCCGTGAAAGCTGACCCATCGCCTGACCCGCACGCCGATGGCGGCGATCTTGTCTTCCCGATGTCCTCTGTCGACCCAGACACCGACACGACCCTCACGCTTCTCGCCCTTGATCTGATATTGCGCCAAAAGATCAATAATCCAGTCTTCCAGATCGAGAACAAAGGCCCGGATATCGGACTTTCTTTTTTTCAAATCCAGAAGGACATAGACCACGCGCTGGCCGGGTCCATGGTAGGTGTATTGGCCCCCGCGCCCCGCCTCATAGACAGGAAACCGGTTAGGGGCGATTAAATCGTTTGCGTCGGCGCTGGTTCCCGACGTGTACAGGGGAGGATGCTCCAGCAGCCAAACGAGTTCTTTGCTTTTCCCTGAACGAATGTCAGCAACCCGTTGTTCCATAACGGAGACTGCCTTTTCATATGGAACAGGAGAGTCCGATATTTTCCATTCGATATCATGCATTCCAGATATATAGCAGGTCCTGAGGAAACAACAATGGCAGCAGCCGGGTGAATGCGGCGCAATCCGAGTTTCTGTTAAGAGACTGTTAACCCTGATTCGTCATACTGGGTTTCGAATATTATCTCCTGAGTTTGGAACCCGGTATGGAAGACAAGGCAATTGAAGGCGTAGAAGTCGAAATCTCAGTGGTGCTGGGAAAGGCGGTCATGCCCATACATCAGCTTCTCAAGATGGGCCGCGGTGCGGTTATCGAGCTTGACGCCGGCGCTGAAGATGACGCCATTGTCCTGGCCAACAACAAGCCGATCGCCTATGGCGAAATCATTATTGTCGAGGACAATATCGGTATTTCCATTACCAATAACGCCAAGAGCAATCAGCCTGATTATTAGGATATTGCTCGATTAGAATTCCGCGGAGTATCCGAGCATAGCTCCGATCCGGTGATTCTTCTCGCCTTCCTCCAGTTGATATTTATACCCTGCGCCAACAGAAATGCCGATGTCGAATGTGTAGGCGAGGGAGGCCTGAAATATCCGCCCGTTCTGGGCTTCGTCCGGCTCAACCGGATTGGAATTATTGACGAAAGTATAGGTCGAGCCAAAGGTCCAGGGGCCGTAGGAAAGTTCTGCCCCTGCCGTATTATAGGTTCGATCATGGGGCTCTTCACCGTTCAAATGATTGATATGCACGATCTCGGCTAAGACCCGTCCGCTCCAGTCCGCATTAAAAATATGCCGGTACTGACCGCCAATGCTGTAGCGGTTTTCCGCCGTATCATCGCCTTCTCCCGCGGCTTGGCGGGCATATCCGAGGCGATAGGAAAGCCCTTCCGGAATATTGCTGCTGAGCGAGTAAAAATCCGATCCCGACAAGGCGACGGCGACGGAGGAGAAGTCTTCGGTGTTCGAAACGCCGCCGTCGGATTTGCGGGTGCGGCCCCGTTCATACAGAATGGAGTTGCTGAGGAAGGTTGTGTCGGCAAAGAAGGTGCTGACATCCAGCCGATGAGTACCGTAATTTCCCGCGTGCAACTTGCCGTAGCCGCCAATTCCGATTTTCTCCCGGACGATATAGTCATCAACGATCTGATACCCGTAGATTCCCGGCAGATCATGCTCGCCGAAGCCCAGGACAGGGTCGAACTTCCCGACATATCCGCCAAAATATTCACTGTCGTAATTTGCCGTCAGGCTTCTGACAAACAGAGGGGTATCCTCGAAATACCGATTGCTGCCGTCCGGGGCGTTTCCACCGCCCCCATGGTCATGTCCGGCAGGCTCGCCTTCCAGCTGGATGTTTGAATTGATGGAGATGCCGTTGCCAAATCCATAGCCAACCTCAAAATGGGAATGGGTATAGACTTCATTGATTTCTTCGTCAGCTTCGGCGGCTTTATAAACATGGTCAAACAGGATGCGGGCATCGAGATGACCATAAAACCCGGTTTGTCCTCCGCCATGGGAATGGTCATGATGATCATGTGTGTCCTCGGCAAGTGCCGATGCGGGCAGGGATATAATAAGGAAAAGCGGGATAAGGGAGAGTCTCGACATATTGGCCTCATGCTATGTAATGTTATAACATAACAAAAACTAATTCTCGAAAGCTGTCAATAAGACAATTTCGTTTTCTCGATTTTTACCTGGATAGGGCCCGCAAAATCACAGAAGACCGGCGCCGGGGGAGGCGGGACTAAATTATTCCGAACGAACCCCAATTCAGTTGTTGCACGACAAGAAAACATTTGTTATTCCCGTGCACCATTGTGCGGTCGTGGCGGAATTGGTAGACGCGCAGCGTTGAGGTCGCTGTCCGGTAACACGGGTGGAAGTTCGAGTCTTCTCGACCGCACCATTGATATCCCCCTCCAGACATCTGGAAGGGGATATTCCATTCATACGGAGTTTATTTCGAAGTAAACTTACTTCATCATGAGCAGTTTAGTCGTTTGGTGCTACACATAAGCGCCTAGGGTCTTTCAGATGCGCTCAGTTTTTTGACACATTGCGTAAAAAGATTTACTCGACAGTGCGCAGAAATTTACAATGTCTAGAATTCCATAACGCATTGAGAATACAAGAGACTGATTGCTACGTGTAGATAGATAAACTGCAGCCTGCAACAAATGGGAAAGTTGTCGCGAAAACATTTAGGCAAAGAAAAGTTGATTTCCAAGACACCCATTAAATCCAGTTAATATTTAACTGTTGGCGTTTTGCCATGAACAGCCAGTAATGTGCTATTCGCTATTTAACCAAGCAAATCTATAGCTACGAAAACTAAGCATTTTGACGGTTTGTCAGATTTGAGGGCTTGTACCCGTCCTTTCACTTTGACCTGTGGCCTTGCTAAATACCTTAAGATATATGCGTTATGAGTCTTCTGGCTCTTATTGATAAGTCCAGAAATATTGAGCTGTCCGGAAGGTTGTCAGTCTATAATGTCAGTGTGAAATTATACAAAAAACTGATACTTTTTGCCATCAGTCATTACTGTTTCGTTTTTCTCAAAGACTATGACAAATGCTACTACTACAACTTTAATAAGCATTAGATAATAGTAAATAAGAGAAAAATAATATTTTAATTTCAACCTAAATATGCTAATAAGAATTATGAGTCTTGCAGTTCAACTAATGGGAGGGGAGGCTATGAAATTTTCTACTAAATTAGTATTTGTTTCATTTTGGTTTGGCGCTGCGATTTCACCGAGCATAGCTGTTGCAATTGATTACAATTTATCCAGCCAACCGATTTTTATCACCAACAACGAGTCAAAATGCATCAGTCGTAATGATGATAAAATTACACTTCTCTTAAAAGGAGCACGGTTCCAAAAAGAAGCGGATTTTTTTTCAGAAGACAAAAAAATAGGTCTAGCGATAGGTGCTACACCACATTCTGAAAATCAGTCGTTTGGCTTTGGGCCATATGAATTTCCCATTCTAAGAGAAATTGACCTGAAAGATGCAGAAGAAGGATTTATTCAAGATGGCGGTGCTCATGCCACAATTATGAATTTGATTGAACTGAAAAGCCAAGACAGAATTATTTCTAGGATTGGATATGGCATAAAAATTGTGAAAACTAGAGGTAAAAGTGACACTATTTCTATTGCTCAAAGAGTGTTTGAAAGTGCGAAGCAAATTAGTTTTCCCGCAAACCCTTACACGACTTCCGCTTTTCAAGTAGCTAACGTTGTCAATGGCTTCATCGATGGGCTTATTGCCTCTGAGGACGGCAAGAATAATGTAATAGGAACGTCAAGTGTTAGTGTAGGATTTAACAAAACGGGTGATAACTGTGATCCTTTCGATGATGCAAGAACCGGTTTTACATTGTTTTTGTTCGAACCTAACGGAACTGTATCTGATGAATTGCGGCAGAATATAATCTCCATTGACCGAGCTGTTTGGGGCGAACTTTGCTTTAACGTTAATCCTGTTTCATTAAGGCCGCAATTTGCTTCGAAGGTTGATGGTTCTTGTGGTGCTGTTCTTGAAACTAGTTATAAGTCGGTGAATAATCCCTATGTTTTATTCTATTTGCGAGCGGAGACAAGTGATTCAGCTCAAACAGTTTCCAGCGGGATTGAAAGTATATCTAACTTGTGGGCCGCATCAGCAAAGATTGAGCAATATTCCCAACAGATGGGTTCCCTAGCATCAGCAAGCCCAACCTTAGCGAATACTTACACCGAGACTGCTGATGATATTCGGAACAGTATGAATGCTTTGAGCGCTTCACTCTTTGAAGAGAATAAAGAGCTGGAAAGATCAGTTAAAGAATGTGAAGCATTCGGTATGACAGTTATTGAGTGTTTCCCTGAGGCATTTCCAAGTGGCCTAGCAGTGGCAAAAGGGATTCCCGGTTTTGAAGCCCTTGAATGGTCAGTAAATTTAGATAAAGGGGCGCACCCTCGGTTTTTTAAGGATATAGCTGATTAGCATTCATTTGCTAACCTAGATCCTGCAGTGTCTTCTCGACCGCACCATTTTAGGGAAATCGATTATCAGGCTATTCCCTGCCCCTCGGCAGAGTGCTGCCGAGGGCTTATCAATAAGAAGGGGATTTTCCTCGCTGGCAAATTCACGAGCGTGCCAATTCCCCAAAAAAGCCGATGACCTTGACGATCTTGCCCGCGTCGTTGACTTCCGTGACGTCGAATCCGGACATCACGAGTTCATTATTCAGGTGGATGGCCCAGTGATAGCGGCAGAAATTGTTCTGGATGTCGATGTCGCTGGAATGTGAGTAAACGGCTCCGGGCACCTTCTTCTGCACGTCTCTGACCATGTCAAGAAATGCCTGACGTCCGATGATGTTGTGGTTGGGGTCGACGAAATGGACATTATGTTCGAGCGCCTCATTCACCAACGCCGTCTTTTCGTCCTCTCCGCTTGTGTTCCATACCGCCATCATCTTTTTTAGCTTGTCTTCAGGGGCCTGCATCGTGATCTCCTTCTTTTTATATAAAAACCGACCGACGGTTTGTTTTACATAATTGCCGCGCTGATGTAAAGCTAAGGTATGGCGACGCAACAACAACGCTCTGAGGCGACCAGAGCCCAACTACTGACGGCATTTCGGGCGTCGTTCCTAACCAGGGGCTGGGAGGCAACGACGACCCATGATGTCCTTCTCGGCATCGGCTTGAGCAAAGGGGCGATGTATCACCATTTTCGCAGCAAAACCGAGATTGCCGAGGCGATTTACCGGGAAGAATCGCGGGGGGCAATCGAACGATCCATACAGAAAGTCGAGCATGTTTCCTCGCCACTGGAGAGATTGGCGGGCGCCTGCCTGGCATGGATGGGAGAAATACAGGCGCATGATGTCTCAAAAATGCTTTTCGATATCGGACCATCGGCGCTCGGGATGCAGAAGGCGAGGGATATCGAGAATTCGGTCAGTCTGGCCCTGATGGAACGGCAGCTCGAAGAGGCGATCGCCGCCGGTGAAATCAGCCAGGTAGATGTCAAACTGATCGCGGCCATGCTCAATGCGCTGGTTGCCGAGGCCGCGCTTTATTCCTTGAGGACAGGGAGAGATTCCACGCCCTCATTGCGCAAAACCATCGACGCCATATTCGCCGCGTTTCATTCAGATGGCGGCTGAACCACGCCGTGCGTTATAACGCACATGCCGATTTTCGGATTCTTCTATTATCAAAGTTTTTTTGAAATTCAGATTCGGTTTTTTGAAAATCAAATTTGGGAGGGTGGGTTTTCGCAAGGGGCGGGGCAGCGGTCACCGGCCTGACATATACCGGTCGTATCTTCCTTGCGGATTTTCAGTCATGGGATCGGCGTTTCTTTGGTTTTTCAAAGGTACCATTCCGTACTTTTTAATGGCCATACAGCTCTGCATTCGTTAAACCCTAGGACTTGTCCGATAGGGAGGAACAACTCGGGATGGCTAAGGATATTTCTTCAAAGGCAATGGATTATCATCGCTTTCCGCGACCGGGAAAGCTGACGATCACGCCGACCAAGCCGATGGATACGCAGACGGACCTGGCGCTCGCTTACTCCCCCGGTGTCGCGCATCCCTGCCTTGCCATCTCTGACGATCCTGTAATGGCGGCTGAGCTCACGGCGCGGGGTAACCTGGTGGGCGTGGTCACCAATGGCACAGCGGTCCTCGGGCTCGGTTCCATCGGACCGCTGGCGTCCAAACCCGTCATGGAGGGGAAGGCGGTCCTCTTCAAAAAATTTGCCGGCATCGATGTGTTTGACATTGAGCTTGCGGAAACCGATCCGGAAAAACTGGTCGATATCATCTGCGCCATGGAGCCGACTTTTGGCGGCATCAACCTTGAGGATATCAAGGCGCCGGAATGTTTCATTATTGAGAAACTCTGCCGGGAAAGAATGAACATCCCGGTCTTTCATGATGATCAGCATGGTACGGCGATCTGTGTCGCCGCGGCCATTTACAGTGCCTTGCGGATCGTTGAAAAGGATATTGCCGAGGTCAAACTGACGGCCTGCGGAGCGGGAGCAGCAGCACTCGCCTGCCTCAATCTACTTGTGAGCCTCGGGCTTCCGAAAGAGAACATCACGGTCTGTGATATCCACGGGGTTGTTTATCAGGGCCGTGAGATCGAGATGGATCCCTATAAATCCGTTTTTGCGGTGGATACGGATAAGAGGAGCCTGGCGGATGCTGTTGATGGTGCCGATATCTTCCTTGGCTGTTCGGGCCCGGGTGCGCTGAAAAAAGAGATGGTAGCGACCATGGCCAAGCAGCCCATCATCCTGGCTCTGGCAAATCCAACCCCGGAAATTCTACCCGAGGAAGTGAAAGAAGTCCGACCGGATGCGATTATCGCGACGGGCCGTTCGGACTATCCCAATCAGGTCAATAACGTCCTGTGTTTCCCCTATTTGTTCCGGGGTGCTCTTGATGTCGGTGCGACCGAGATCAATGAGGACATGAAAATCGCCGCCGTCAAGGCCATCGCCGATCTGGCCCAAGCCGAGCAGTCGGACATCGTCGCCAAGGCTTATGGCGGACTGCAAAGCAGTTTCGGTCCCGAATATCTCATCCCGACACCTTTTGACCCCCGGCTTTACCTCGAGGTTTCCTTTGCGGTTGCCAAGGCGGCCATGGAGAGTGGCGTCGCGAGCCGTCCTCTCGAAGATATTGGCCAGTATTACGAGAAGCTTTCAAATTTTGTCTATCGCACCGGCTTTGTCATGAAGCCACTGTTTGACCGGGCGCGGGCCGACGTGATGCGGGTCGCCTATGCGGAAGGGGAGGAAGAGCGGGTTCTCTCGGCCGTGCAGACGGTTGTTGATGAAGGGCTTGCCAAACCCATTCTCATCGGTCGGCACAAGGTTATTGAATACCGCCTGAAAAAACTCGGTTTGCGTATCAAGCCCGGCAAGGATTTTGAAATCGTCGATCCTGAAGATGATCCAAGATATCGCGAATATTGGCAGGCCTATCATAAGCTCCGCGAACGTCATGGCGTGGATATCGAAACGGCCAAGGCCCGAATTCGGACGAATACCACGATCATCGGGGCCATGATGGTCCATCTTGAACATGCAGATGCCTTGATCTGCGGAACCTTTGGTAAATATGACCAGCATTACCGACGGGTGACGGATATCATTCCCTTTCGAGAAGGCGTCCGGGATGCGTCGGCCCTGCATCTGTTGATCCTTGCAGATAGAACGCTGTTTTTTGCCGATACCCAGGTCAGTCATGAACATACGCCGGAAGAGCTGGCGGAATTAACCATTCTCTCGGCGGATGAAGTCAGGCGATTTGGTATCGAACCAAAAGCCGCGCTTCTTTCCTATTCGAATTTCGGATCCACGGATATGCCCTCGGCGAGACGGGCGAAGAAAGCCCTGGAGATCATCGAGTTTCTGGCGCCTGAACTGGAAGTGGAAGGTGAAATGAAGGCGGATACGGCCCTTATCCCGGCGATCCGGGAGGCGATATTCCCGAACTCCCGCCTGCATGGTCCGGCCAATCTTCTGATCATGCCCAATCTGGATTCAGCCAATATCAGCTACAATATTGCGAAGAGTATCGGCAACGGCATTGCTGTCGGACCGATCCTCATTGGCATGTCAAAGTCCGTTCATATTACGGCCGCCTCCGTCACGGTTCGCGGGCTCGTCAATATGACGGCTGTGGCGGCCGTTGATGCCCAGGACCAGAAGGACGGCAAAATGATGCCGGGACCCGTGGCCCGGCGCAAACAGCTGATCGACGGAGGCTAGCGGCATGAACGCCTCCGATTCGCAGGATGACGTCCCGGAGGAGGAAGCTCCCCGATACGGCCTGAATGACGAGGTTGTCCAGGAAATACAGGATGCTGTCGAAGCGGAAGATGCGGAATTCCTGCATGCGAAACTGAATGATTGGCATTCAGCTGATATTGCTGACCTCATAGAACAACTCAAACCGAAACTCCGGGGTGCCTTCCTTAACATTATGGCGGACAGGATCGAGCCGGATGTCTATTCGGATCTCGATGAGAATGTTCGTGATGACCTCGTCGATGAAATGGAACCTGCTCAGATTGCGGCGGTCATTCGCGAGATGGAAGTGGATGACGCCGTCGATGTCCTGGAGGACATGGAGGAGGGTGAGCAGAAGGAGGTCCTGAAAGAGCTTTCCGCGGAAGACAGAGCGGCGGTGGAGGAGGGGCTGTCCTTCGCCGAAGATTCAGCCGGCCGCTTGATGCAGCGGGATCTGATTGCCGTCCCTGAATACTGGAATATCGGCCAGACGATTGACTTTCTCCGGGATACGGACGATCTGCCGAATGAGTTTTATGAAATCTTTGTTGTCGATCCGCGCCATCGCCCGATCGGAACCATTCCGCTGAACCGGGCCATGCGCAGCAAACGTCATATTGCCGTTCGGGACATCATGGATACGGAGCAAAAGCTCATTCCCGTTGATATGGATCAGGAAGAAGTCGCCTATCTTTTCCAGCAATACCGGTTGACCTCCGCGGCTGTGGTCAATGCAAGTGGTATGCTCATCGGCGTGATCACCGTCGATGATATCGTCGATGTCATCAGTGAGGAGGCAGAGGAGGACCTGCTGCTGCTCGCGGGTGTGTCCGAAGATGACCTGTTCGAAAATGTGCTGTCCACGGCGCGGACGAGATTTCCCTGGCTGCTGGTTAATCTGTTTACGGCGACGGCCTCGTCGGTCGCCATCAGCATGTTTGATGCAACCATGGAGGCTATCATCGCCCTCGCCGTCTTAATGCCGATCGTTGCCAGCATGGGCGGTAATGCCGGGACCCAGACCCTGACGGTCGCCGTGCGCGCCCTTGCCACCAAAGAGCTGACCGCGGCAAATATGTGGCGCATTCTGGGTAAGGAAATGATTGTGGCGACCTTGAACGGATCCTTCTTCGCCGTCATGATCGGGTTGATCGCCTGGGGCTGGTTTGGCAACTTGACGATTGGCCTGGTGATCGCGGCGGCCATGGTGACGAATATCCTGGTGGCAGGGACAGCGGGGATGCTGGTGCCCGTGACTCTCGATAAGCTGAAAATCGATCCGGCGGTCGCCTCCAGCGTCTTTGTGACGACAACAACGGATATTATTGGCTTTGTGGCCTTCCTGGGCCTGGCGACAATCGTCCTGCTCTAGGTCACTCTCTATTACCTTGCCCAACCGAGATTTTGCACCGTGTTGCGATCTGAACGCCAGTCATGACTGGTTGCGAATAGCCGGAAGGACTGGACGAGCTCGTTATCCTGGGCGCTGTGCCAGTTAAGGCCGATGGTGCGGCCGATGGAAATACCCTCTACGGCGATATGGGCAATGTTAGGGGCCACATGAAAGTCCGGCATCATGCAAAGGCCCAATCCGGCGCCGACAAAGGCCAGGGCTTTCTCGTCCTGATCTGTCCGGAATATGATATGCGGATTAACGCCGGCATTGGCGAAGGTGCGGGTGATGTCTGTCCCGGTTTCACAGTGGGTGCGATGGACGAAATCCAGACGATCCAGCAATGACAAGGGGACAGAGCTGCGATTGGCAAAAGGATGCCGTTCCGGAGCCGCCAGAATATATTTCCAGCTATAGAGCCGTTCAAAAGAGATTTCCTGGTCCGGGTCCGGAGTGACGGAGAGAGCCAGGTCAATGCGCCGCTCCCCCAGCCAGGAGAGCAATTGGGTGACCGATCCCTCTTTGAGGGAAATCTGGGTTTCCGGATGCGCTTTTGAGAAATCCGCCAGCAGGGCGGCGAGCGAGGCCGTGGGAATGCTTCTCAGAATGCCCAGTTGAAGCCGTTTAACCGGTGCCTTTCTGCTAATTTCCTGCTTCGCCGCGTTGCATTCATAGATGACGGTTCTCGCCCGGGGGAGGAACCGATGTCCGGCTTCCGTCAGCGTAATCTTGCGGGACTCGCGGCTGAAGAGAGGCGCGCCGAGCTCCGTCTCGAGTTTTTTAATTCCGGCAGAGAGGGTCGGCTGGCTGACGAACACCCGCTCGGCGGCTCTTGAAAAGTTGCTGGTCTCGACAACTGCGAGGAAATAGCGAAGCTGATAAATATCCATACTATAGATAATATCAATAGTTATGATCGAAACAAATGATTTTATCTATCATATATTTCCTCGTATATTCTATAAAACTAAAGGGAGAAGCTCATGTCCTATGACGCCGTGGATTTTGACATAACTGGGAATGTCGCCGTTATTACAATGAACAGGCCCGACAGTGCCAATGCCCTGGACATGACCATGGGCAAGGAACTGATGGAGCTCTCCATTGAATGCGATGAAAATCCGGAAATTCGGGCTGTGATCCTGACCGGAGCCGGCCGCTTTTTCTCCGCTGGCGGCGATCTGTCCGGGTTTTCCGCCGCCGGCGATAATATGTCTAAACTCCTCAAGGAACTGACCGTCTATCTCCACGCCGCCTTGTCGCGATTTGCCCGCATGGATGCGCCCCTGATTACAGCGATCAACGGTATGGCGGCCGGAGCTGGCTTCAGCATGTCGGCCTGTGGCGATCTCGGGATAGCGTCCGAGGAGGCAAAATTCACCATGGCTTATACCCGGGGCGGGTTAGTGCCCGATGGCAGCTCCACCTATTATGTGGCGCGTCATATCGGCCTCCGCCGAACCCAGGAGCTGATCTTTACAAACCGTGTCCTCACGGCTCAGGAAGCTCTGGATTGGGGCCTGATCAACCGGGTGGTTCCGGCAGACAAGGTCATGGAAGAGGCGATGGCTCTGGCGACCTCTCTGGCGGCCGGACCGACCAAGACCTACGGGCTGGTCAAAGACCTGTTACTCAATACCTTCAGCGATAGTCTTGAAACCCAGATGGAAATGGAAGCCCGGGGTATTGGTGCCGCCAGCCTGACAGAAGATGGCCGGGAAGGGATTACGGCTTTCCTTGAAAAGCGTGAGCCAAAGTTTAAGGGTAAATAGGGACATGAATGCTTTGGCTGCAAGAAACCCGGATTACGAGAATGCCGTGAGGGACAGCTTTAGCCGTCAACCCTTTATGGAGACGGTTGGGGCACAGCTTTCCCATCTGGCGCCGGGCATCTGTGAGATCAGTCTGGCCAGGGAGCCGGGCCTGACTCAGCAGCATGGATTTTTCCACGGTGGTCTGGTGGCGGCAATTGCTGATTCAGCTGCCGGTTATGCGGCCTTTTCCCTGTATCCACAAGACAGTACGGTACTGACGGTAGACTACAATGTAAAATTTCTGCAGCCCGCACAGGGAAAGCAGATAATAGCCAGGGCGGAAGTCATTAAGCCTGGAAAAACGTTATACGTGTGTAAGGCAGATGTCTATGTTGAGGCGGATGCCGGTAAAACCCATTGTCTGACCGGATTGTTCACCATGATGTGTCTGTTGGGCAAGCAGGATAAGGTAAATCTTGGTCGGGAAAAAGCATCGACGTAACGCCAGACGAACACCATATTATTAGGAGCCGTCGTCATCAGAAATTGCAAGGCCGCTCCATAGACAAAAAAGGACATGTAATGACAGCCATTCATTTTCCCAGCCTGAATTTCGGTCTTGGTGAAACAGCCGATATGATCCGCGATACGGTCAAGAGTTTCGCGGCGGAGGAGTTGGCCCCGAGGGCAGGCGAGATCGATGAAACAAATGAATTTCCCATGGATATGTGGCGAAAGATGGGAGATCTTGGTCTGCTTGGCATTACGGTTGAAGAGGAATATGGCGGCTCCGGCCTCGGCTATCTGGAACATTCCATCGCGGTGGAAGAAATAAGCCGGGCGTCAGCGTCTGTGGGTCTTTCCTATGGTGCCCATTCCAATCTCTGTGTGAACCAGATCCGCCGAAACGGAACGGAAGAGCAGAAACATAAATATCTCCCCAAGCTGATCAGCGGCGAACATGTCGGGGCTCTGGCCATGAGCGAGCCGGGCGCGGGGTCTGATGTGGTCTCTATGCGTCTCAGGGCCGACAAGAAGGGCGATACTTATATTCTCAATGGCAATAAATTCTGGATCACCAATGGCCCGGATGCCGATGTGCTGGTGGTCTATGCCAAAACTGCCCCGGATGCGGGTCCGCGGGGTATCACAGCATTCATCATCGAGAAAGGCTTCAAGGGCTTTTCCACGGCCCAGAAACTCGACAAGCTCGGCATGCGCGGTTCCAATACTTGCGAGCTGGTGTTCGAAGATTGCGAAGTACCGGAAGAAAACATTCTCGGCCCTCTCAATGAAGGGGTTCGGGTGTTGATGAGCGGGCTGGACTATGAGCGGGTTGTCCTCTCTGCCGGACCTCTCGGGATCATGCAGGCCTGCCTCGATGCAGTCATTCCCTATATCCATGACCGCGAACAATTCGGTCAGCCCATTGGCACATTTCAGCTGATGCAGGGCAAGGTGGCCGATATGTATTCGACCATGAATGCCTGCCGCGCTTATGTCTATACGGTGGCCAAGGCCTGTGATCGCGGCGAAACGACACGTAAAGATGCGGCGGGTGTGATACTCTATGCCGCAGAGAAGGCAACCTGGATGGCGCTGGAAGCTATTCAGGCCTTGGGGGGGAACGGATATATCAACGAATATCCGACGGGACGTCTCCTTCGGGATGCGAAACTATACGAGATTGGCGCAGGAACGAGCGAAGTGCGGCGGATGCTGATCGGCCGTGAACTTTTTAATGAAACCTCTTAAGAAGAATAGATAAACTTTTGAGAACGGAGATAAATCATGAATGAAGATCCCATTGTCATTGTCGGTATGGCGAGAACACCGATGGGCGGATTTCAGGGCGATCTGTCAGGCGCAAAGGCGCCGGAACTTGGTGCGGTCGCTATCGAAGCGGCCATGGAACGCGCTGGTATTACCGGAGATGATATTGATGAAGTCATCATGGGTTGCGTACTTCCGGCCGGTCTGGGGCAGGCACCCGCCCGACAAGCCTCTTTCGGTGCAGGAATACCGGACAGCGTCGGCTGCACGACGGTCAACAAAATGTGCGGATCCGGTATGCGCGCTGCTATGTATGCCTATGACGCCATCAAGGCCGAAAGCGCGGAAGTGATGGTCGCGGGTGGTTTTGAGAGCATGACAAATGCACCTTACATCCTGCCAAAAATGCGCGATGGGTTACGTCTGGGTCATGGGGAAGTCAAGGATCATATGTTCCTGGACGGTCTGGAAGATGCCTATGAAGAGGGACGTTTGATGGGGAGCTTCGCGGAAGAAACTGCAGGTCTCTATCAATTTACCCGCCAGGATCAGGATGCCTACGCCATTGAATCCCTGGCCCGGGCGAAAAAGGCAACGGAAGACGGCAGCTTTGCCGCCGAAATTACACCGGTTACCGTCAAAACCCGTAAAGGGGAGGTGACGATTGATAAGGACGAGCAGCCTCTTAAGGGTAATCCGGACAAGATACCGACATTAAAACCGGCTTTTGCTAAGGATGGCACAGTGACGGCAGCCAATTCCTCGTCCATCTCTGACGGTGGAGCGGCATTGGTCATGATGAAACAGAGTGAGGCAGAGAAACGCGGCCTTAAACCCATCGCCAAATTCCTCGCTCATTCCACCCATGCCCGCAAACCTTCCGAATTCACCATGGCGCCGATTGATGCCATTCGCAAGGTGATGGAGAAAGTGAACTGGACAAAGGATGACGTGGATCTGTTCGAGATCAACGAAGCCTTTGCCGTGGTGACCATGGCCGCCATGAAGGATCTGGGGCTGGATCATGACAAGGTCAATGTTCATGGCGGCGCCTGCGCCCTGGGCCATCCTGTTGGCGCCTCGGGCGCGCGCATTGTCGTCACTTTGCTCTCAGCCTTGCAGAAATATGGCAAAAAGAGAGGGGTTGCCGCGCTCTGTATTGGGGGCGGAGAAGCAACGGCAATGGCGCTGGAACTGGCAAACTAGAGACACGGTGACGGGGACCGGACGAAGGAACAAAGATCATGATTTTATCTGAAGAGCAGACAATGATCCGCGATATGGCCCGCAATTTTGCGGCCAATCGTCTGGCCCCCAATTCCGTCGCCTGGGAGGCTGCAGAGGAGGTTTCCCCGGACGTGTTTACAGAAATGGGCCAACTCGGCCTGCTCGGCATGACTGTTCCGGAAAACTATGGAGGAGCCGGGACGGATTTTGTGTCTTATGCCCTGGCGCTAATGGAAATAGCCGGAGGGGATGGCGCTGTCTCGACAATCATGAGCGTCAACAATTCTCCGTGCTGTGCGGCTCTGTTGAAAGAGGGCACGGAAGAGCAGAAACAGGAATATCTCGTGCCACTGGCGAAAGGCGAGATGATCGGTGCCTTTTGCCTGACCGAACCCCATGCCGGGTCCGATGCATCGGCCCTTAAAACCCGGGCTCGAAAAGACGGGGATGATTATATCATCTCAGGGGTGAAACAGTTTATCACCTCGGGCAAACTCGCCGGTATGGCACTGGTCTTCGCGGTCACGGATCCGGACGCCGGTAAAAAGGGTATCAGCTGTTTTATTGTCCCGACTTCAGCCGAGGGATACAGGGTGGCGTCCATTGAGAAGAAGCTGGGACAGAAAGCCTCGGATACCTGCCAGATTGCTTTTGATGATGTCCGCGTGCCTGCCGCCAATCTGTTGGGGCAGGAAGGAGCCGGGTATCGCATAGCCCTCGCCAATCTTGAAACCGGACGGATCGGTATCGGCGCTCAAAGCGTTGGCATGGCGGAAGCTGCCTTGTCATTCGCGCTGGACTATTCAAAGGAGCGGCAATCCTTCGACAAATCCATCATTGACCATCAGGCGGTTGGCTTCCGCCTGGCGGATATGGCGACAAAGGTCGAGGCAGCACGCCAGATGGTTCTGCATGCTGCGACTTACAAGGACGCCGGGATTCCCTGCCTGACCGAGGCGAGCATGGCCAAACTCTTCGCCTCTGAAATGGCGGAGGAAGTCTGTTCTGCGGCGATCCAGACCCTGGGGGGGAACGGTTATATTGCAGATTATCCGGTTGAAAAAATATATCGGGATGTCCGTGTTTGCCAGATCTATGAGGGAACTTCCGACATCCAGAAGCTGGTGATCGCCCGCAACCTGGCTGCGGCCTGAAGGAACAGTTTATGACGGGCACGATCGATTTCTACTTCGACTTTTCTTCCCCATATGCTTATCTCGGAAGCTGTCTGATTGAGGCCGTGGCCGAGAAACATGGACGCAAGGTGAACTGGCACCCCTTTATGCTCGGCGTTGCCATGAGGGGAGAAAAGACTTTTCCGCTCACCCAATATCCGCTGAAGGGTGAATATTCGCGGATGGATTTTGACCGGACGGCCCGCTTGCATGGCATTCCGTTCAATATGCCGGACGAGTTTCCGAAACTGACATTAGCCGCCTCCCGCGGGTTTTTGGTTATTGCGGCCAAAGACCCTGAGCAGGCCATTGACTTTGCCAAGAAGGTATTTCGTGCCTACTTCGTCGATGGACAGGATATTTCCGATAAGGAGCTGGTTGCGGATATTGCGGCTGAAACAGGTTTTGATCGACAGCAATTTCTGGAAGATGTGGAAAGTGCCGAAGTTAAAGAAGCCTTCAAGCAGTCTGTCGAAGACATCGTTCATAGTCGAAAGGTGTTTGGAGCCCCGTATTTCATTGCTGATGGCGAAGCGTTCTGGGGCGCGGATCGGGTCTCCCAACTGGACAGGTGGCTTGAGGTTGGGGGCTGGTGACCATGGGGCATGAAAGATATGCCGAAGCCTGTTCTTTGCAGATGCGACAGGCTTCGGCACAAAATCTAAAACAGGAAATATCCGCCGTCGATCAAGAAAGTATCTCCGGTGTGATAGGCACTGGCATCAGACATGATATAGACTCCAATGGCCCCGAAATCTTCCGGCTTGCCCCAGCGTTTGGCCGGAATGCGCGGTTTCACGGCATCAGCAAATTTCTCCCAAGCCATGGCATTCTCCGTCATGGCGGTTTCAATCCAACCGGGAAGGATCGAATTAGCCGTAATTCCCTTGCCGGCAAATTCAACAGCCATGGCTTTCATCATCGAAATGACACCGCCCTTGGTCGCGGCATAATGCTCGTTCCGGGCGGCGCCGGAGATGGCGGCAAGGCTGGCCGTCACAACCAATCGTCCACCAGGATCGCCATTATCCGCGCGCTCAACCATGTGCTTGGTTGCGGCCTGAACCGTGTAGAAAACACCATCCAGGTTGACGCCAAGAACGCGATGCCATTCGGCGTCGTCAATATCAAGGAAAGACCGCTTGCCCGAGCTCACGCCAGCATTGGCAAAACAACCATCGACCCGGCCAAATTGCGAGAGAGTTTCTGCAAAGCAATCCTGGACTTCCTTTTCGTCGGCTACATCACAACTCAAGGCGGACACCTTGGTGCCATGGACTTTGAGTTGCTCGACCGCTGCCGAGTTTTTGGCCTCATTCGTGCCCCAGATGCAAATGTCGCCGCCGGCCTGGGCGATGGCATCCGCTATTCCAAGACCAATTCCGCCATTTCCGCCGGTGATGAGAGCGACCTTGCCCGTAAGGTCAAAAGCTTTATAGGCCATTCCTGGCTCCTTTTTTATTTCTTCGTTGGAGGCAAATGCGTAGCACAAAGCACAGCGCTCGCCAAGCCATCGATTGGGAATTTGGAGCCGGTCAAGTAACTGACATGACTTACATGATGAGTAAAGAGGGAGGCAGTGCTAAATGCCTGTACTGAAGAGTAACTTAAACACCCGGAGTGATGACTTTAAGGCCAATGCGGCTCATATGTCTTCGCTGGTTGAAGACCTGAAAGAAAAGATCGCCATTGTCAAGCAGGGCGGCGGCGAGCGGGCGCGGGAGAAGCATTTGTCTCGCGGTAAACTCCTGCCGAGGGAACGGGTTCGAAAGCTTCTGGATCCCGGATCTCCCTTTCTTGAATTTAGCCAGATGGCGGCGTGGGACATGTATAGCGGGGATATCAATTCTGCCGGCATTATTACGGGTATCGGCCGCATTGAGGGCCGGGAATGCGTTGTCATCTGTAACGATGCCACCGTCAAAGGTGGTACCTATTATCCGCTGACGGTCAAAAAACAGCTTCGGGCTCAGGAAGTGGCACAGGAAAATAACCTGCCCTGTATCTATCTGGTGGACTCCGGAGGGGCCAATCTTCCCAATCAGCAGGACGTATTTCCGGACAGGGATCATTTTGGCCGCAGTTTTTATAATCAGGCCAATATGTCGGCCCAGGGCATTCCTCAGATTGCTGTGGTTATGGGGTCCTGTACGGCAGGTGGAGCCTATGTGCCGGCCATGTGCGATGAAAGCATCATCGTTCGCAATCAGGGCACCATCTTCCTGGCCGGACCACCTCTGGTAAAAGCGGCAACGGGCGAAGTTGTCTCGGCAGAAGATCTGGGGGGGGCGGAAGTCCATTCCCGAACCTCCGGTGTAACTGATCACATGGCGGAAAATGACACGCATGCCTTGCAAATCGCCCGTCGTTCCGTGGCGACATTCAATCGGCCAAAGCCTATGCAGTTGGAACTCAGAACACCGAAAGAACCACTTTATGACCCGAAGGAGATTTATGGGCTCATTCCCAAGGATGTCCGAACCCCCTTTGATGTTCGTGAGATTATCTCCCGCGTCGTTGACGGATCAGAGTTTGATGAGTTCAAGAAGAACTATGGCACGACATTGGTGACCGGGTTTGCGCATATCCATGGCTATCCGGTGGGTATCCTGGCCAATAACGGGATTTTGTTTTCAGAGTCATCGCTGAAAGGCGCTCATTTCATTGAGTTATGCTGTCAGCGCAATATTCCCCTCATTTTCCTGCAGAACATTACCGGGTTTATGGTTGGTAAAAAATATGAATCTGGTGGCATCGCCAAGGATGGCGCCAAGCTTGTGACAGCGGTTGCGACCGCCAAGGTGCCCAAATTCACAATGATTTTTGGCGGGTCTTTCGGAGCCGGCAACTATGGTATGGGAGGCCGGGCCTACAGTCCGCGCTTGCTCTGGATGTGGCCGAATGCCCGGATATCTGTCATGGGCGGGCCGCAAGCTGCGTCCGTTCTCGCCACGGTCAAACGGGACAGCATGGAAGCAAGAGGTGAAACCTGGAGCGCGGAGGAAGAAGCTGCCTTCAAAGCCCCGATAGAAGAGCAATATGAGAGAGAAGGGCATCCCTATTTTGCCAGCGCCCGGATCTGGGATGACGGAATTGTTGATCCGGCCGAGAGCCGTAAAGTCCTCGGACTTGGCATATCCGCCTCCCTTAACGCCCCCATCGAACCCACCAAATTTGGCCTGTTCCGAATGTAGGAGATCCCCATGAGTGAAGAATCTGCCGTATTACATTTTTCTGCTGAAGGCATTGCAACCATCACGTTGAACCGACCGGAGGTCCATAATGCCTTTGATGAGGAATTGATCGAGCGGCTGTCAAATATGTTCGCCGATGTCGGTCATCAGGACGGGGTGAGGGCGGTCGTTGTTGCGGCTGCCGGGAAGAGTTTTTGCGCTGGCGCCGATTTGAACTGGATGAAGCGCGCCGCCCGTTTTACCGAAGAGGACAATCGGGAAGACAGTATTGCCCTCGGTCAGATGCTGAAGAATCTGCACGCCATTCCCAAGCCGACAATTGCGTTGGTCCAGGGTCCAGCCTATGGTGGCGGCCTTGGTATCGTTGCCGCCTGTGATATCGCTGTGGGTGTAAAAACGGCCAGGTTTTGTCTGTCAGAGGTAAAGCTGGGCTTGCTGCCTGCGGTTATTTCTCCCTATGTTGTTGAAGCAATGGGGATCCGTGCCTGCCGTCGTTATTTCCTGACTGCTGAAATATTTGAGGCGGAAGAAGCGCATCGGCTGGGCCTGCTTCATGAACTTGTTGACGATGTCCACCAGCTGGCGGGGGCACGTGACGCACTTTTGGATCAGATTGGCAAAAATGCTCCTGGTGCTATGGCGGATTCCAAAGACCTGATCTATACGGTCGCGCATCGGCCCATCGACCAGGATATTATCCATGAGACTGCCGCTCGAATTGCGGCGCGTCGGGCGACCGACGAGGGAGTCGAGGGGGTAACCGCCTTCCTTGAAAAAAGAAAACCGTCCTGGTTCATCTCATAAACAGAAGCGAGACTAGATATCGTGTTTGATAAAATACTGATTGCGAACCGGGGCGAAATAGCCTGCCGGGTCATTGAGACGGCTAAAAAGATGGGTGTGAAAACCGTGGCTGTCTATTCGGAGGCAGATCGTTCCGCGCGTCATGTCGAGATGGCGGATGAAGCGGTCTGCATTGGTCCGGCGGAAGTCTCACAGAGCTATCTGCGGGCGGATAAAATTCTCAAAGTCGCGAAGGAAACAGGGGCCCAGGCCATTCATCCCGGATACGGCTTTCTCTCGGAAAATGCGGATTTTGCAGAAAAATGTGAGGCAGCCGGCGTGGTTTTCATCGGCCCCCCTGCATCAGCCATTCGGGCAATGGGCCTGAAAGATGCCGCCAAGGCGATGATGGTAGAGGCCGGTGTTCCCGTGGTCCCCGGCTATCATGAAGAATCGCAGGATCCGGACCTGTTGGCAGCAGAGGCTGAAAAAATTGGCTATCCGGTGCTGATTAAAGCGGTTGCCGGCGGCGGCGGTAAGGGCATGCGGCAGGTTCACTCCGCGGATGAGTTTCCAGCAGCGCTCGCCTCTGCTATTCGCGAAGGTGAATCCGCCTTTGGCGACGGCCGGGTTCTGATCGAGAAATACCTGACCAAGCCGCGCCATATAGAGATTCAGGTCTTCGCCGACAGCCATGGGAACGCCGTTCATCTGTTTGAGCGGGATTGTTCCCTGCAGCGCCGGCATCAGAAAGTGATTGAAGAAGCGCCGGCGCCGGACATGCCGCCTGCCATGCGAACCGCCATGGGAAATGCCGCGGTGGCAGCGGCGAAAGCGATAAATTATGTAGGCGCCGGAACCATTGAATTTATCGCGGACGTTTCTGATGGCTTGAAGGAAGATGCGTTTTATTTCATGGAGATGAACACCCGTCTTCAAGTGGAACATCCGGTTACGGAGATGATCACCGGGCAGGATCTGGTCCGCTGGCAGCTTGAAGTTGCAGCTGGGGGAACATTGCCCCGTAATCAGGAGGAGCTCTCTATTTCCGGTCATGCTTTTGAGGTCAGGCTCTACGCTGAAGATCCGGCAAATGATTTCCTGCCGGCAACCGGAAAGCTGCATTGCCTGCAGCCACCTCAGACGAGCGAGAAAATCCGGGTGGATACCGGCGTTCGGGAAGGGGATAGCGTGACACCCTTCTATGATCCGATGATTGCAAAACTGATTGTCTGGGATGAGGATCGCGACAGTGCCCTCAGGGGCCTGAGAGCTGCGATTGCCGACTACCGGTTGGCAGGCGTCGCGACCAACCTCGATTTCCTCCATCAGATCGCTTCCCATCCGGCCTTTGCAGAAAAAGATCTCGATACCGGTTTTATTGATCGGTTCAAAGCGGATTTGGTGCCCGAGGCTGCGACTCCAGAAAATCGGGAAATTGCTCTGGCAACTTTGTATCTATTGTTGGAAAGAGAAAGAAAGTTTGCGGAAGACGCCGCGCTGACAGCCGATCCTCAATCTCCCTGGAATGATATGCGGGGATGGCGGCTGAATGATACGGGTCATGACGACTTCAAATTCAAAACACATGATCAGGAAGTACCGGTTGAAGTATTGTTCGATACAGGTGGCTATCAAATTGCTGTAAATGGGGAAAGTTTTGAAGTACAGGGTGAGTTTGGTCAGCGGGGAGAAATTCTTGCAACCATAAATCAGCACCAGATCACAACTACCGTTGTCAGGAATGCCGCTGAGATGACCGTCTTGACAACAGGCCGACGGGCCGGCTTCACGTTGCTCTCGGACGATTTTGATGGGGCGGCGGAAGACGGCGGCTCGGGTGCCGTTGTCGCGCCGATGCCCGGCAAGGTGATCCAGATTCTGACCCAATCCGGTGCCACCGTTAAACGGGGGGATCCTCTGATCGTGCTGGAAGCTATGAAAATGGAGCATACCTTAACAGCCATGGCTGCGGGGATCGTCACAGATATCTTTCACGAAGTAGGAGATCAGGTGGAAGACGGGACTATTCTGGTGAGAGTGGAAAGCGAGGACGGGTAATGTCATATCCTGCGACCGTTAGGGTGTTTGAAGTGGGGGCTCGGGATGGCCTGCAGAATGAAAAGCAGCAGGTGCCGACCGCTATCAAAGTAGAATTGATAGAACGGCTTGTCGACGCCGGTGTCAAAGCCATTGAAACAGGGAGCTATGTCTCACCAAAATGGGTGCCGCAGATGGCGGATACGGCTGATGTGATGGCACAGCTTAAGCGCAAGGACGATGTCACCTATGCGGTTCTGACCCCGAATATGAAAGGCTACGAAGGGGCGGCAGAGTCTGATGCGGATGAGATTGAGATCTTCAGCGCCGCATCAGAGCTATTCAACCAGAAGAATATCAACTGTTCTATTGCCGAAAGCCTGGAGCGATTCCAGCCGGTAACGGAAGCCGCCCAGCGGGATGGAAAGCCCTACCGGGCATCTGTTTCTTGTGCATTGGGAAGCCCGTTCGGAGATGAGATTACGCCGGAAGCCGTTGCGGATGTCTGTCAGAAGCTTCTGGAGATGGGGTCCTATGAAATCTCCATTGCAGACACGATTGGCGTGGGCACGCCGCTAAAGACAAAGAAGGTGATTGAGGCAGTCGCCAAAGTCGTTCCCATTGAAAAGATCGGCGTGCATTTTCACGATACCTATGGTCAGGCGCTTGCAAACTATCTGGCGGCCCTGGAGATGGGTGTATCCCGCATGGATAGCTCTGTCGCGGGCCTCGGTGGCTGTCCATATGCGCCTGGCGCCACAGGTAACGTCGCCACAGAGGACGTGGTGTATATGCTGGACGGTATGGGCATCGACAGCGGGATTGACTTGAAGAAGCTGATCAAAACGGCCTGGTTCATATCAGACTATCTGGGGCGCCCTCCTGTTTCAAGTGTCGCGCGGGCGCTCAAGGATAAAGTAAACTAGCCTGTGGTTGGTTTGTCAAAAACTGGACAAACGGGGTGACTTCGGGGTATTTAGACCCCATGCCAGTTCATCTTCTTATTGTCAGTGTTGGAAATCAGTCCGTCGATCAGCTTCGGTCGACACAATCCCGTCGCCTGATTGCCGGAGATTTGTGTCACGTCACAGCTCAGCGACCCCAGAGGGAGGCAGAGCTCCTGGACGGCGGATCTGTCTATTGGATCATTAAAGGACATATCGCCGTTCGCCAGCGGGTCACAGCGCTTGAAAGGCTGTTTGACACTGATGGCGAGAAATGCGGATTGATCCTTGATCCTGAACTGGTGGAGACGGAACTGTTTTCCCGGGGACCGCATCAGGGCTGGCGCTATTTAGAGGACGCCGACGCCCCCCGGGATTTGAGAGATCTCGTCGATGAGTCCAATGAAGATGATGATTCTGAAGGCGAGCTGTCCGAGGAAATGGCGGCCGAGTTAAAATCCATGGGGCTTCTCTGACCGCCATACGAAACCGCCAGAGAGTTTCCCCAGAGATTTGCTAGATGTTAGGTTCTTCCGGCCGGATCCAGACAGCAGTATCGTGAAAAATCGCTCCACCAGCCGGTTTGCCGGCCTCGGCGCTGATCAGGACATTAATCCCCATTTTCTCGATAAAGAATTTGTTGGGCCAGATACTCTCAACGATAACGGTTCCAGGCTGCAGCCCGTCAAAAACTTCCACATGAATGAGGACAGACCCTTGTTCATTGCCAATTCTGACAATTTCCCCGTCCGACGTTCCAATAGAGCGGGCATCTTCTTCCCGGATCATAACAGTGGGGCGTTTCTCCTGCTTGAGAGAGGTTGGCGTCGCCGTAAAGGATGTGTTGAGGAAATTGCGGGCCGGGGCCGTGACCAGACGGAATGGATGCGTTTCTGTGGCGATGTCAATGATATCCCAATGATCCGGCAGGGGCGGGACATCTTTGAAGTCAGAGCCTGCTTTTTGCCAGTCCGGGGCAAAATGGAATTTACCGTCTGAATGTCCAAATTTGTCAAGAAAATGGGCCTGCTCGAGGGGAATCTGGCAATCATGCCATTTCATTTTTGAGAGTTCTTCCGCACCAGGCCAACCTGACGCTTTCAAAGTTTCATCAATCAATTCCATTGCCGAACGTTTTAAACCAGGATGTTCAGCACCAAGCCTTTTCGCCAAATCCACCAGAACCTCATGATTTGAGCGGCACTCCCCCAATGGCTCGATGATTTGCCGACCCATCTGAATATGGTTGTGACCGCCCCCCTGATAGAAATCATCATGTTCTACAAAGGTTGTGGCGGGAAGGACAATATCGGCCATTTTGGCGGTGGCGGTCATGAACTGTTCATGGACACAGACAAACAGGTCTTCGCGGGCGAATCCGTCCCTGACTTTGCCCGAATCCGGCGCGACTTCAACGGGATTGGTGTTCTGGATAAATAAGGCCGTCACCGGGGGACCGTCTCCAATGTCTTTCGGATCGTTGGTCAGGACAGGCCCTATGCGGGACATATCAAGCATGCGGACGGATTTGTCTTCGGCATCCAGGCCTTCAATGACCGTCTTATCCCAATGATAAATGCCTCCATTTGTATGGAAGGCCCCGCCTCCTTCATACTGCCAGGAGCCGGTAACGGCAGCCAGACAGCTTGCCGCATGCATATTGACGGATCCGTTCCGGCCTCTGGCGAAGCCATAACCCAACCTCAAAAAGGATTTTTTGGTGTTCCCGTAAAGCCTGGCAAAGTCATAAATTTCATCGACTGTGAGACCCGTAATCTTGGCCGCCCATTCCGGTGTTCTGGTTTTCAGATGCTCTTCCAGTTGATCCGCATCTTTGGTGTATTTCGCCATATAGGGCCGGTCCACCATATCTTCCGCAAACAGGATATGCATGACAGCGCAAGCGAGGGCACCGTCCGTTCCCGGATTGACCATCAGGTGAATATCGGCGGCCTGCGCGGTTGGGTTACGGTAGGGATCAATAACGACCATCTTGGCACCTCGGTCTTTGCGGGCCTTTGTCGCATGGGTCATGACATTAACCTGGGTATGAACCGCATTGGTTCCCCAGATGACCACCAGATCCGATTTTGCCATTTCCCGTGGATCGGCGCCATGTAAGGCGCCCACACCCACCATCCATCCGGTTCGAGCCAATGTCGTACAAATTGTCTCCTTTTGCCGTGAATATTTCTTCACATGGCGGAGGCAATTGATATTGTCCCGCTGCAGCAGGCCCATCGTTCCTGCATAATAATAAGGCCAGACAGTTTCAGCGCCATATTTTGCTTCTCGGCTCAAAAGCTCTTCGGCAACGATATCGAGGGCTTCGTCCCATGAGATTTGCTCCCACTCACCGGATCCTTTCGCTCCAACCCGGCGCAATGGGTGGGTCAGTCGATCCGGATGATGCGTGCGCTCGGCATAGCGGGCGACTTTCGCGCAGATAACCCCTGAAGTATAGGTGTTTTCCCCGGCACCCCGGACGCGCCCGATGGTTTGATCATCAAGCTTCTCGATTTCCAGGGCGCAAGTGGAGGGACAGTCATGGGGACAGGCCGATGGCTGAATTTCAGTAGGCGAAGCTGAGTTCATTATGAAGCCGTTTCTTTAAGCATATTTGTTGATCAGGCGACTAGCGACATATTCCAGTTGGAGGAGACTAGTTAGAAAATACGTATCCTGCAATTCAAGAATTAGAAGAAGCGCAGAAATTGGCCAAATCTGAAGCAAGCCCGTCTGGAATTTGTCAATTACACTGGAATTGGCAGGTCAGGCGGGATATATCCAAGCCTGAACGAAACCATGCGGATGTAGTGATTATTGAGCATCGTTAAAAAAATTCTGAAAAGTGACGGGGCGAAGGCGGTGCTTAGCTTTGTCGTGGCCGGCTACATCTGGTTTGTCTATCGCAGTAGTCGCTGGCAGGTGATCAATGGCGAGCGACCTCACAAAATGATGACAGAGGGCAAACCGTTCATTCTGGCTTTCTGGCATGGGCGACTTCTGATGATGCCGATTTCCGTACAAAGAAAGACAAAGGTCAATGTGATGATCTCCCATCACGGAGACGGAGAGATCATCGCTCGGACCATAAAGCATTGGGGCCAGGACAGTGTCCGTGGTTCAGCCACAAAAGGGGCCGCCTCGGCTATCAAACAGATGTTGAAAGCGATCCGCCGAAATGAAGTGGCCGTGATCACGCCGGACGGACCCAGGGGACCTCGGATGCGAGTCCAGGACGGGGCGGTGCGATTGGCGGCAATGTCCGGTGTCCCGGTGTTTGCCGTGAGCTATTCGGTCAAGCGAGGAAAAATTCTCGGAAGCTGGGATCGGTTTTTTGTTCCGGCACCGTTCAACAGCGGCGTTGTGACCTGGGGGGACCCGGTTTTGGTTCCAAAAAGGGACGAGGACGGAGCATTTGAGAAAGCCCGAGATGAAATTGAGGCCAGCCTGAATACGATTACCCGGGACGCGGACCGCCTCTGTGGCAGGGAATCTGTCGAACCTGAGAGCCGTGACAAAGCCATCAAACCCCATAAAAAAAGTGCAGATGCCTGATGTATATGGCGTTGTATAATGGTTTGCTGCGGATCGGCTCCCCTTTGCTGGACCATCATCTGGGCAAGCGATTGAAATCGGGCAAGGAAGATGTGGCCCGGTTTGCGGAGCGCCTTGGAACGCCGTCACATGTGCGGCCAAACGGTCAGTTGATCTGGATCCATGCGGCCTCGGTCGGGGAGGCGGTTTCGGCTTTGGCATTGATAGAAGTACTGCTCGGTAACTCGTCCGAGCGGTTTATTCTGGTGACCACCGGAACACGGACATCGGCGGAGATTATGCATTCACGATTGCCGGGTCGGGCCTTTCATCAATATGTTCCAATTGACCGCAAGGCAGGGGTGGCGCATTTTCTCGACTATTGGCGGCCGGATCTTGCGATTTGGATGGAATCCGAAGTCTGGCCAAACCTGATCTGCGAAACCGCGGCCCGGGATATACCCATGATGTTGCTCAATGCCCGTATCACCGAGAAATCCTATAAAATGTGGCGGCGCAGCCTCGGTTTTTCAAAGCAGCTTCTCGGAGCCTTCGATTACTGTTCAGCTCAGTCCGACCTTTCCGCTAAACGATTGACTGAGCTTGGCGCCAGGAATGTTGAATATCTCGGCAATCTCAAATTTGCCTCCAAACCGCTGCCCTATGACCAGGAGGTGCTTGAAAAACTCAAGATGTCTCTGGATACCCGGCGACTTTGGTTGGCTGCCAGCACGCATCCTGGCGAGGAGGACATAATCCTTGACGCTCATCTGGCCTTGAAAAAAGAGTTTCCTGCCATCCTGACCCTGATCGTTCCCCGTCACCCGGAGCGCGGCCCAGATATAAGGGCGCTGGCGGAAAAAAAGGACCTGAAGGCGGCATTGCGGTCTTCGGAACAGCTTCCGTCACAGGAGACGGATATTTTTATTGCCGATACCATCGGCGAGTTGGGGATGTATTACCGTCTGGCAGATATCGTTTTTGTCGGCGGCTCACTCGTGGATAAGGGCGGGCAAAATCTCCTGGAGGCCGCACATCTGAACTGCGCCCTCCTGCATGGACCCCATATGGAGAATTTTCTTGAGGTGGCGGCGGAGATGAAACAGCGGAATGCGGCAATAGAGGTGCGGGAGACCAGGGACCTTTCAACGGCGGTATCCTCCCTGTTATCGGATGATAGTAAGCGGGATGAAGCCGCGAAAAATGCCTTGCAAGCCGTCTCAAAAGGCGCCTCCATTCTGGAAAATACCGCCGCCAGAGTGGAAGAGATGCTGGCTAAGGGGGCGAAATGAAAGCGCCGGAATTTTGGCGGCGGGGCGGGGGCAATCTGGTGCCAACCTTGCTGACCCCGATCAGTTGGCTCTATGCGGCAGGTGACCGGCTTCACCGGTCGGGACGGAAAGCGGAGAAAATCGGTATTCCGGTGATATGCGTTGGTAATATCGTGGCCGGCGGGGCCGGTAAGACACCTGTGGCCATTGCATTGGCCCGGTTTTTCCTGAATGACGGGAAAAAGCCGCATTTTCTCACCCGCGGATACGGGGGCCGGCTGCAGGGACCGGTGCGGGTGGTGCTGGATGTTCATGGTTACGATGATGTCGGGGACGAACCGTTAATCCTGGCGGAAACGGCACCGACCTGGGTCGCCAAGGACAGGGCTGCCGGGGCGAAAGCCGCGGAGGCAGCGGGGGCCGATGTCCTTATCATGGATGACGGTCTTCAAAATCCGAGTCTTTTCAAAGATTTTTCCCTTCTGGTCATTGATGGCGGCTATGGGATCGGCAATGGCCGCCTGTTGCCCGCAGGACCATTGCGTGAGCCCCTGTCCCAGGGACTTGAGCGGTCGGATGTGGTCATTGTTGTCGGCGGAAGTGACACCGCACCACCTTTTGCCAGCCAGCCTATGGACAAGCCGGTTTTCCGGGCAAACCTGCTTCCCAGGCAGTCCGGGGAAGTCCTCGCTGATGGGGATGTTGTCGCGTTCGCCGGTATTGGCCGCCCGGAAAAATTTTTCGACAGTCTCCGTCACGCCGGATGCCATCTGATAAAATGCTTTAGCTATGCAGACCATCACGTTTATAAAAAAGAGGAAATAATGGAGATGGTGGAGTTGGCGGCGGCCGAAAATGCCGCCCTTGTGACCACCCGCAAGGACTTTGTCAGGCTGGATGATGACGCGAAAATGATGGTGACCGTCTTTGATGTGGAATTGAATTTTGAAGCACCGGAAGAACTGCAGGCAATGTTGTCGTCCCTCGTGAAAAGTGAGCCCCTCCATGGCCGATAAATCTATTCAATACCGGCTGGAATGGATTCTTGTCCGCGGTATCATGTGGATTTTTGAGAGGCTGGGGCAACAGAAAGCCTCAAATCTCGGCGCCTGGATATCCCGTAAAATCGGACCGCGCCTGTCCGTTCACAAGCTGGCACGCCGTAATATGAAATTGTCACTTCCGGAGCTGGACGATGCGGCGGTTGAGGAGAATCTGACACGGATGTGGGACAATCTTGGCCGGAACGTTGCGGAAATTCCCTTCCTGAAAGACATTCTCGCTGATCCCGAGGCGATCGAGATTGTTGGGGCGGAGTATCTTGACGCCAGAAAAGACAATGACGAAGCGGCGTTCTTTGCGACCGCTCATTATGGCCCCTGGGAACTGGTTGGTAATGTCGGGGTCTATTCCGGGGTCAAAACCATGGGGATTTACCGCGCCGCCAATAACCCCTTGGTTGACGCGCTTTTTCAACAAAAGAGGCTGAGCGATCATTATGAGTTTTCTCCGAAAGGCACAGAGGGCGCGCGGTCAATTCTCACGCTCGTTCGTGAAAAAGGAAATATTGTTCTTCTCAATGATCAGAAACTGAACACCGGAGTCGCTGTTCCGTTTTTTGGCCGGGATGCCATGACGGCCCCTGCCATTGCCGAGATTGCTCTGAAAAAGAAGATTCCCATCTATCCAACTCGGAATGATCGGCTAGGCAACGGCAAGTTCAGATTGACGATCTATCCACCGCTGGACACTGAGGTAACGGGAGACCGCACTCAGGATGTTTACGCGATCCTGAAAGCGATAAATGAATGTTACGAGGATTGGATCCGTGAACGCCCCGACCATTGGTTCTGGGTACATAACCGCTGGATCGACTGAAAACCGGCATCTTAGCCGACAGCTTTAACCGGTAAGCGCCAGTTCCGCCTGTTTGGCTTTTTCCGCCTCAATGCGCTCAAGGGCGATTTCATCGGCGACCCTTGCCGTCGGAATATTCTCCCGTTCTGCCCGTTTGAAAATATTGAGAGAGGTATCATAGATCTCGGCAACCTGGTCCATGGCTTTCTGGCGGTTGAAATTCGGACCTTCGTGGCTGATGATAATAATTCCACCGGCATTGATGGCATAGTCCGGGGCGTAGAGGATACCTCTGTTCATCAAATCAACCCCATGCTTGTCAGTGGCCAGTTGGTTGTTGGCGGCACCGGCAATAACTTTGGCCTTCAACTGCGGGATGGTGTCGTCATTCAGGGCAGCGCCCAATGCACAGGGTGCGAAAATATCCACATCCTGGCTAAAGATTTTGTCCGCTTCGACTGCCGTGGCCCCCAATTTGTTCACTGCACGGGCGACGGCCTTATCATGGATATCAGTGACGATCAGCTCGGCGCCTGCGTCGGTGAGATGCTGGCACAGACCAAATCCCACATTCCCAAGCCCCTGAACCGCCACTTTCAGACCATGCAGGTCCTGTTTCTTGAGGCGGAAATGGGCGGCCGCTTTCAGGCCGTTAAACACGCCCCAGGCCGTGGCCGGTGACGGATTACCCACATTACCTTCGCTGATACCGGAAATATGTGGTGTTGCCCGGCGGGCGATTTCCAGATCCTCGACTGTGGTTCCAACATCTTCTGCGGCAATGTAGTTACCGCTTAATTGATGAACGGCCCGGCCGAAGGCTTCAAAGAGCTCTTCGGTTTTATGTTCATGGGGATTGCCAATGATGACGGATTTACCGCCGCCAAGATTGAGACCGGCGAGGGAGGATTTATAGGTCATGCCCTTCGATAAGCGAAGGACGTCCTCAATAGCGTCGCCTTCATTGTCATAGGCCCACATACGGGTGCCGCCGAGGGCGGGGCCGAGGGTTGTATCGTGAACGGCAATAATCGATTTCAGGCCAGATTTTTTGTCATGAAAAAACAGGACAGATTCATGATCGTCGAACTCATCAGGGGTAAATATCGCCATGACAGACCTCATTAGTAATCGCTAAATTATAGCCGCATAACTATGAATTTTTCCTAAATACGGGAAAAATCAATGTAAAATTGCGTCGTTTTTGAACTTCGCAGGATACTTGCGCATTATCGGATTTAGGGGATCGGATTGTTTCCAATCCCTATGGATTGGCGCAATTTTTCGAGGGGTATAATTTCTGATCGTTAGGAGAATTCAGGAAAAGAACCGATTCACAAACGCTGGGTTTCTTCTAGAAGTTCTCTGACATGAGCCCCGATTTTCAGGCTTGATGTCAGTCCCGGGCTTTCCATACCGAATAGATTTATCAGCCCCGGGACGGCATGTTTTCGTTCATCATCAATGACGAAATCCATCATGCCGTCAGCCGGAGATTGAGTCTTCGGCCGGATACCGGAATAGGCCGGGAGGAGACTATTATCCGGAAGCTCCGGCCAGTATTTGCGGATCGCTTCATAAAATCCGTCGGCCCGCGCCGGATCGACCTCATAATCAATATGATCCACCCATTCCTGATCAGGACCGAAGCGGATCTGACCAGCCATATCCAGAGTCACATGAATGCCCAGACTCGCCGTATTGGGAACCGGATAAATCAATCTGGTAAAAGGAGAGGGGGCATTCATGGTGAAATAGCTGCCCTTGGTAATATAGCGATCAGGCACTTGGTCCTGGGACAACCCACCGATAGTGGCAGCGGCTTCCTGGGCGTAGAGACCGGCGGAATTGATCAGGTTGCGGCAGGTGGGCACCGTCTCACCGCTATATACCCGATGGCCGCCTTCAATGGGCTCCGATTTCTCAAAGGGGGCATTGAAGGCAATGGACCCGCCATGATCCTCAATATCCCCCACATAGGAGAGCATGAGCTGATGGCTGTCGACGATACCGGTAGTGGGCGAGAGCAAGGCACCTGAAGATCGCAAGGCGGGTTCCAAGGCTGCCGCCTCCGTCTCAGACAGATATGTCAGGTCATCAACCCCATTAATGGCGGCTTTCTGCGTGAGCTCCTCCAAAATCGGGCGTTCCTCTTCGGAGGTGGCGACGATCAGTTTGCCGGAATTGCGATGGGGCACATGGTGAAGACGGCAATAATCATAGAGCATATGCTTGCCATCGACGCAAAATTTGGCCTTCAGACTGTCTTTCGGGTAATAGATGCCCGCATGGATAACCTCACTGTTGCGCGAGGATGTCTCGCTGCCGAAATGTGATGCTCTTTCCAGAATGATGACATCACGGCCGCATACCGCCAGCTCACGGGCAATGGCGAGCCCGATAACACCGGCACCGATGACAATATTTTCAACATCGTAGCTCATGAAATGTCCTTACCAGTTTTACCAGCTATCACAAAGGCTTGATTATGAAGAATTTCCCACCCGGTTTACCTTTAGGTATGTCAAAACTACGTTTCTTAGGCCTGACCCTGATGGGGGCTGTCCTCCTGCTGCCGCTCACGGCTCAATCTAACCCGGATTACTGGTCGCGGGAGTGGCCGAATACCGATTTTACCAAAACGGAAATAGCCTTTGAGGAAATTCTTTCCGGTGGTCCGCCAAAAGACGGAATACCGGCCATTGATGATCCGAAATTCATTCCTGCCGGAGAGGTCTCTCATCTCAAACCGACGGAGCCGGTCATCGGATTGGTGGTTGGAGAGGAAGCCAAAGCCTATCCGCTTCAGGTCTTGATGTGGCATGAAATCGTCAATGATGAGATTGCCGGTATTCCGGTGTCTGTGACATTCTGTCCGCTGTGCAATGCGTCACTGGTATTTGACCGGAGGATTGAACATCCTGAGAAGGGACCCATGGTTCTGGATTTCGGAACAACCGGAAAACTTCGTAAATCGGATCTGGTGATGTATGACCGGCAAACGGAAAGCTGGTGGCAGCAATTTCTCGGCCGGGGCATTGTCGGAGAACTGACGGGCATGGATCTTGACATGATTCCCGTCAGAATCGAATCTTTCGCGAAATTCAAGGAAAGAAAACCGGACGGCCTGGTGCTTGTTCCGAATAATGAAAATTTCCGGCGTTACGGTATTAACCCCTATGAGGGATATGACAGTCTGTATCAACCGTTCCTTTATAATGGTGATTTACCTGGCACCGTGCCGCCTCTATCGCGGGTGGTCGTGGCCGAGGGAAAGGCCTGGGCACTCGACTTTTTGCGCGAGTCAAAGCGTATTGAAACCGAGGACGGGCTGATTCTGGAATGGGAAAAAGGGCAGAATTCTGCGCTTGATGCGCGTGTGATCGGCGAAGGAGTCGATATTGGCAATGTCACCGTCAGGCGAAAGAACGACGGCGTTTACGAAGATGTGCTGTATACCGTCGATTTTGCTTTCGCCCATTATGCCTTTCATCCGGACACTCCGATTATCCACAAATAGCTCTTCGCAATTGTAACTTGTAAACACTTCTTAAATTTGATGAGATTATGGTGCTTGTCAGTTTCGGATGGCTGGTTTACTTAACAGGGGCGCCAATCATCTTGATGAAACTCCAACTAGGATGACGAGGATTTCGGGGAGCAAAGCAACGTGTCAAACGTGACGGTAACTGTGGAAGAAACGAAGGCTGACACCGACGAACAACCAACGCGCGCGCATATTATCGTTGTTGGCAATGCCAAGGGCGGTTCCGGGAAATCCACAACAGCGATGCATGTTATTGTGTCCCTTCTGTCGCTGGGCTTCAAGGTCGGGGCCATTGATCTGGACGGGAAGCAGAAGACTCTCGGTCGCTATCTGGAAAACCGCCAGAATTTCATCAATAAGAAAAATCTCGATCTACCGATGCCTTCTCTCAAGGTTATTGAGCCAAGCCCGAAGAAGAATATGGACGAAGCCCAGACCGATGAGCGGGCCCGCTTTGTGGCGGCGTTGCAGGAGCTCGTCTATTCCAACAATTTTGTGGTGGTCGATTGCCCGGGTGCGGACAGCTTTATCTCCAAACTCGGTCATTCTTTTGCCGATACCTTGCTGACCCCCATGAATGACAGCTTCATCGACCTCGACCTTTTGGCGGAGGTGAATGAGACCAGCCTCGAAGTTGAGCGACCGAGCTGGTACAGCGAGATGGTCTGGGAGCAGCGTAAACGCCGGGCTCTGATAGATCAGCACAAGATCGACTGGGTTGTCATGCGCAACCGGCTGTCCCATACGGACGCCCATAACAAGCGCCATATTGAAAAGATTCTGTCCAAGCTGGCCTCGCGGATTTCCTTTCGACCTGCTCCCGGTTTCGGCGAGCGGGTAATTTTTCGCGAACTTTTCCTCAAGGGCCTGACCATGCTGGACCTCAATAAAAAGGGTGTGGGGATCAAGATGTCCATGAGCCATGTCGCTGCCCGCCATGAGCTGCGTCATCTGATCAAGTCCCTGAACCTGCCCGGGCTTGAGGAGAAGGTGGAGGATCTTTGACCTCCCGGATGACAGCTTCTTCATCGGATAATCTTATGAGCACCGAAGACGCGGCCTTTGCCATGGCGAAACTCGGCCATCCCATCCGCCTTAAAATCGTGCAGTTCCTCGTTCAAGCAGGGGAGAATGGCCTTTCCGTCGGGGAGATACAGGACCTGGTCAAAATTCCCGCCTCAACCCTGTCCCATCATATTTCCCATCTGGTCAGCGGTGAGCTGATTCAGAAGCATCGAGAAAGCCGAAGCCTTAATTGCGTGGCTAATTATGAGAAGCTCTCAGGACTGGTGGAATTGCTCACAGATAAATGCTGCCTTGGCATTGATGTCGAAAAAATAGACAGTAAAGGCTGATTTAGGCCCTGTTTGTGTCGATTTTATAGACAGCGATTTTTCCATATTATTTCGACAATTGTCGAATTAATGATTGACATTGACCTGCTCAGTGATATCTTTTGTCTAATATTTCGACAATTCTGGAAATAAAGATATGTCCTTGAATGAAGCCCTGCAGTCTCTGTCCCACAGCCGCTCCAAGCTTTGGGCCTTTTTTACGGACAAGGTGGTTGTCGCCTGTTTCCTTATTATTACGGCCCAGGCCCTGATCGATCCGGAAACCGTTCCGTCGAGCTTGCAATTTACCCTGGATGCGATTTTGGCCATGGCGCCGTTTTTCCTGGTTGCAGTGGGCCTGGCGGCCTATTTTTCTGCGTCTGGTGCCGATGCGTTTATTGCGAAGGCCTTTTCCGGAACGCCGATGACCGCCATTGTCGGAGCTTCCTTCGTCGGAGCCTTGTCACCGTTCTGTTCCTGCGGTGTCATTCCGCTGGTGGCGTCCTTGCTGGTGGCCGGGGTGCCGCTGGCGCCGGTCATGGCCTTCTGGATTGCCTCTCCGATCATGGATCCGGAAATCTATGTGCTGACTTCCGTGGGGATTGGGGTGGAGTTTGCCACCGGTAAAACCCTGATTGCCATCGGTCTCGGATTATTCGCGGGATTCTCAATTCTGGCTTTGCAGAAGCGGGGACTTGCTGTCAATCCATTGCGGGCGGACATGGCTGGCGGGTGCCGCCCGAAGCTAGATCTTCATGGCCCAGTCAATGTCCATTGGAAAATCTGGAACACGCCGGAACGCCGGCAGACCTTCGTCACCGATGGCCTGGCCAATGGTTGGCTGATTGGACGGTGGCTGGTGCTGGCCTTCATCCTGGAAGGTCTCATGGTTGCTTATATCCCGACCACCTTTGTTGAGGATCTTGTCGGTCAGGAAAATATCTTTGCTATCCCCCTTGCTGTTCTGATTGGTGTTCCAAGTTATCTTAACGGCTATGCGGCCATCCCACTGGTCAGCGGCCTGCTGGACCTTGGCATGTCTCAGGGCGCGGCCATGGCCTTTATGACCGCCGGCGCCGTTTCTTCCATTCCGGCAGCCATCGCCGTGTTTGGCCTGGTCAAGCGCCAAATTTTCGTTACCTATCTGGTTCTCGGCTTCGTCGGGTCGATTTTCACCGGAATCCTGTGGCAATATTGGGTGAATCTGACGTGATTTTTTCGGCAAGAAATCTCTGAAAAATCGTAAGAAAATTCCAAAAATAGGCGAAAATACGTCATAAAAAAGGCAAATAACAACCTATTGAAACAGATTGAACGGCCGTGGCCAGATCGTAAGAAACGGCAGAATACAGCCGTTTACTTATCGTATTTCCTCCCAATTCACGGCAAATTTTACATAAATAATATTTTAGACAAATGCCGTATATCGAATATTAACTTTTGCTGGCTATATTTGAGTGTATAGCGAAAGTTCCAAGATTTTTGCGCCCCTGCAAAAAGCCGGAATGTTTTCGCGGAAAAGGAGGAGCGTATGTTAAATTTAGTTGAATATACTACTCGTTCGGCTCTCGTTAACGCCGGCATGCGCTCTGTCATTTCTTTTGGAATTGCTGTGCTCTTCTTCGCGGCCACATTGGTTTCATTCCAAGTGACAGAGGCATCCGCCCAAAGCGCATGTTTTGAGCGAGCCGCACTACTTAAGCATCTGAGCGGAAAATTTGAAGAAGCCCCAGTCGCGGCTGGTTTGGCGGCGAATGGTAGCGTGCTTGAAGTGTTTTCGAGCCCGGATGGTGTTACTTGGACCATCGTGCTGACCCAGCCAAACGGGGCGACCTGCGTAATGGCGTCCGGTGAATCCTGGATGGGGTTGAAAAAGCCGAAAAAAGGTAAAGTCAGTTAATCGCATATGCAGCGTTGTGGAGCGCGTAGCGTGAAGTAGGTTCCATGATGTATATGTAAAAAGAGCCGGATCTCAATCGAGGTCCGGCTTTTTTATGTGGGATTTGCAAGGCCTTGGTTTTTAGAAGGTCGGCGCCTCAATTCCGGCAGCCTGCAGGGCGCCTTGCAGCTGCGATTTGAGCCGGTCAAGACCAGCATCATCAGAGGCTTCGCATCTGGCAACCAGGACTGCCTGTGTGTTGGAGGCTCGAAGCAGCCACCAGCCATCCGCCGTATTCACCCGGACACCATCAATGTCGGAAAAATCCGCACCTTCCCGCGCCAGATTTTCCTGGATTCGGACAACGGCATCGAATTTTTCCTCATCCGGGCAGGCGAAGCGCAGCTCCGGTGTGTTGACCATGGACGGAAGGCCGTCCCGCATTTCACCCAAGGAGGTTTCCGTGGCTGTCAGGATATTGAGAAGACGAAGCGCCACATAGAGCGCATCATCAAAGCCGTAATAGTGATCGTTATAGAAAATATGGCCGCTCATCTCACCGGCGAGCGGGGCCTTTACTTCCTGCATCTTGGATTTGATCAGAGAGTGGCCTGTCCGCCACATGATCGGCTCTCCGCCCATTTTGCCCACGGCATCAAACAGGATCTGGCTGGCTTTGACATCGGCGATGATGGCCGCGCCAGGTCTATTTTTGAGGATTTCAGAAGAGAGGATCGCCAATAATTGATCCCCCCAAAGAATACGGCCCTGGCCGTCAACAACGCCAATTCGGTCTCCATCACCATCGAAGGCGATGCCAAGATCGGCATTGACCCCGCGCACGGAGCGGATCAGGTCTTGCAGATTCTCCTCCACCGTCGGATCCGGATGGTGATTTGGAAACGTGCCGTCGATTTCATCGAACAACAGCATATGCCGTCCGGGCAGCTTGGCGACAACCCGACGCAGAGCTTCGCCGGTAGAGCCATTGCCACAGTCCCAAACCACTGAGAGATCCCTCTTCGGGGTGAAGTCTTTGAGAATTCGGGCCACATATTCGGCCATCACCGGCTTGTCGATCAGCTTTCCCGTGCCGGAAGTAAACTCACCGGAAGCGGCGAGGGCGCCAAGTTCCTGGATCTGCTTTCCATAGAAAGACTTGCCGCCGAACATCATCTTGAAGCCATTATGGCTGGGCGGATTATGGGACCCGGTGATCATGATCCCGCCACCGGTTTCCAGGGCATAGGTGGCGTAATAGAGCATGGGTGTGGGGCCCATGCCGATATCAAAGACATCAATGCCGGTTTCGGTAAGGCCCTTGGTCAGTGCAGCTTTCAAGGTGGGAGATGTTTCCCGTCCGTCATAGCCGACAGCGATATTCACATGCCCCTGCTGTTTGAGAAGTGTACCAAAGGCCCGTCCGATGGCTTCCGCATCCGCCTCGAACAAGGTTTCATTGACAATACCCCGGATGTCATATTCCCTCAGGATTGTCGGATCAAATACATGTTTATCCATTTTGAAACTCGCTTTCAGGGGCTTAACTCTTATTGGGGCCGACCAACACTTTCATATACAAAGCCGCGATTGATCATGTCTTTGGGCTCATAGACATTTCTGAGATCGATCATGACAGGGGATTTCATCAAGGATTTGACCCGGGACAGATCAAGGGCACGAAACTCGTTCCATTCTGTGATGATCACCAGAGCATCGGCGTCTTCCAGGACAGCATAGGCGTTGTCCTCAAAATCAATATCGGAGATGAGCTTCTTGGCTTCTTCCATACCCTCCGGGTCATAGGCCCGGACCTTTGCTCCGGCCTTCACCAGCTCCGGGATAATATCCAGACTTGGGCTTTCCCGCATGTCATCTGTATTGGGTTTGAAGGTGAGACCCAGAACAGCGATGGTCTTGCCGTTCACGGACCCGTCGCAGGCCGCAATCACCCGATCGGCCATGGCCTTCTTCCGGGTTTCATTGATATCGATCACTGTTTCAATGATGCGGAGAGGGGAACCGGACTGAGAGGATGTCTCAAACAGGGCCCGGGTATCCTTCGGAAAGCAGGACCCGCCAAAACCGGGGCCGGGATGGAGAAATTTGCTGCCAATGCGTTGATCAAGGCCGATGCCCTTGGCCACGTCATGAACGTCCGCCCCGACTTTTTCACAAAGATCGGCGATTTCGTTGATAAAGGTGATCTTCATGGCCAGAAACGCATTGCCGGCATATTTCGTCAGCTCGGCACTTTCGACGCTGGTAAAGACGATCGGTGTGTGGGACAGGGACAGGGGGCGGTAAATCTCATTCATGACCTCCTGGGCCCGGGCCGAGGTGGTTCCGACAACGACCCTGTTGGGGCGCATGAAGTCTTCAATGGCTGCCCCTTCGCGGAGGAATTCAGGATTGGAAACCACGTCAAAATCCGCGGATGGATTGGTTTCCCGCAAGATGCGGTCAACTTCGCTGCCGGTCCCTACCGGGACTGTCGATTTGTTGATCACAACCGTATAACCGTCGAGGGCGGCGGCGATTTCCTTTGCAGCGCCATAGACATAGGTTAGATCCGCCTGTCCGTCACCGCGTCGGCTCGGGGTTCCAACGGCAATGAACACGGCGTCCGCATTGGCGACGGCACTGCCCAAATCTGTTCCGAAGCTGATGGTGCCCGCCTTCAGGTTCTTTTCCAGCATGGCATCAAGACCGGGCTCAAATATCGGGACTATTCCGGCTTTCAGGCTGTCAATTTTGCTGGTGTCCTTATCGATACAGACGACCTCATGACCGAACTCTGAAAAACATGTTCCGGAAACCAGGCCAACATAGCCTGTACCGATCACAGCAATACGCATATTGAATTCTCCGTAAGATTTCGTCTTGAGCGTTTAAAGGTTTGACGCAAATTCGGACAGAATGTCCTTTACGTCGGCCTTCATATCTTCGCGACTCAGTGCAAAGGCAATATTGGCTTCCAGAAACCCGATTTTATCGCCGCAATCAAAGCGAGTCCCTTCGAATTTCATGCCGTTAAAAGGGTCGCCGCCAATAAGGGTTGAGAGGGCATCGGTCAGTTGGATTTCATTACCGGCACCTCGGCTTTGATTTTCCAGAACCGGAAAGATATTTGGCTCAAGAATATAGCGGCCAATGACTGCGAGGTCGGAAGGGGCGAAGGCAGGGTTCGGTTTTTCGACCAGCCCTTCCACTTCGACGAGGGCGCCTTCTTCCTTGCCGGGGCTTAGAATTCCGTAGCGCGAAGTATGCTCATGGGGAACTTCCATCACTGCTAGCATGTTACCGCCGCCGGCCAGTTCTCGGGCGGCTGTCATCTGGGCCAGGCAGGGTGTGTCCGCCAGAATCAGGTCATCTGCGAGAATAACCGCAAAAGGTTCGTTTCCAACCAGCCGCTTGGCGCACCAGACCGCATGTCCGAGACCCAGAGGCTCCTGCTGGCGGATATAGGCGACCGTTCCGGCATTGGGGACGCTGTTCATCAGCTCTTCCAGGAGCGTATCCTTGGATCGCTCACTGAGAACGCTTTCCAATTCGTAGGAGCGGTCAAAATGGTCCTCAATAATCGTCTTTCCACGCCCGGTGACGAAGATAAATTCCTCTATTCCGGCATCGCGGGCTTCTTCCACCGCATATTGGATGAGGGGCTTATCGACAACGGGGAGCATTTCTTTCGGCATAGCCTTGGTCGCGGGCAGGAAGCGAGTCCCCAGACCCCCGACTGGAAACACAGCTTTACGGACTTTTTTCAACATCTATCTGACACTTTCAGAGCCTACAGTTATGGACTTATTGCATTTAGCGCGAAGAATACGCAAGTTTGATTTATTTTGTCTTAAGGAGCAGGTCTTTTGCTTCATTAAGTTTGGCCGCCATGTAGTCGGAACCGTCATGGTCGGGGTGAAACTTCTTCATAAGCTGTCTATGTGCAGATTTTATGTCGTCTTTTGTCGCGGAATTATCAAGTTCGAGAATTTCAAGGGCTTCGGCGCGACTCATCGGTCCGCCGCTTGATCGGGCCCGTGTGCGCTCTTCTTTGGAACTTTGACCGGTCGTTTCTCCATCTTCGGATTCTTCCGAATAATAGCGGTCCAGGTAGGTATTGAGAATATTGATCGTTTGTTCGTCGGCAGATGCTTCTTCCCTGAAATCAAGGATCTGTTTGTAGGTCATGGACCAGAGTGTCCGGCCAGCAAATTCTCCTCTTAAAACCTTGCCATCCATTTCACCACTGTCATGGTTGAGGGTGGCCTGCAGCCAGTCGGTTTCGACATTGGACGTCTGGCCTGACGAGGGGCGACTGCCGCCGCCAAAAAACGGCCGGTTGCGCAGGAACATCAAGGCGAGAATGGCAAGTGGCGGGGCAAAGGCAAAGCGGCCCGTCAGAACAAAAAACCCGGCCAGTAGCCCAAGAATAATGGCGGCTGAGATTTTTAAGGCCCGGGCCAGTTTCTTCGGATCGGCACTGGCGAGGCTTCTGCCGCCAACAAGCAAGGCCACAAGGACGGAAAGACCAATTATGAAATAAGCAAGCATAGCTGCAGGTTACTTGATTTGTTCCAGGAGCAAAACAGTTTCACCGCCGGTCTTGCGGCTAAAATCACTGAGGGCTTTGCGGCCCCCTGCCGCATAGACGGCAACAGCCCTTAACAGGTCGCGTAAAGTTGCGGCACTGGCGCTGTCAAAGCGGCAATATGCCCCACCCGAAAGTTTGGCGATCTGCCGAAAACAGGTCTCGGCAATCGAATCATATCCTTCCTGAAAGACAAAGACGGGTACTCCCAGCATGCCAAGCTGCCCGGCCTGATGGCACAGGGTATCGGCATCCTCCTCCATACAGTCTCCCACATAAACGAGGGCGTTGACCGGATCTTTCTTCGTCTGCTTGAGAGCGTGCTTGAGAACTTTCTGGATCTGGGTATGTCCGCCGAGGCAATAGACCTTCGACATGGGGCGGGCGAGGGCGCGGCTGTCGCGGGTCCAGGCGGTGGCCTTGAACTCTCCAAAGCCGCGAAAGAAAGCAATCTGCAGTTCCAGCCCGCCGATGGAAGCCGCTTCATCGAACATTTCCCGCTGCAGATGGGAGGCATGATCCCAGGTCGGCTGCCGGCTGGCTGTGGCATCAATGGCAAAAATCAGACGGCCGCTTTTGCCGGACTGGTGCCGGGCCGGGGTCGCAGCGACCTTTGCCAGAAATTCGGCAACATCATCCTTCTTGGACCCGTCGTCCGATTTTTCAATATTTTTCGCCAACTAGCTGAAATCCCCAAGTTAATTCAGTGCTTCTTTAAAATAGGGTGTGACGAGTGAAATTTCAATTCCTGAGCTGGGGCTGGGTCGGTCAACATTCCGCGTGCTTAAGCTGATTAAGTATCGTAGAAATTAACCCATGACCGAGACACTTCTACAAACCCCCTATTGGTGGGAAGAGGCCGAACCACAGCCGACCCTATCGGATATACCCACAGATCCGTGTGATGTTCTGATCATTGGCGGCGGATATACCGGTTTGTCCGCGGCACTTTCCCTCTCCAAGGCGGGACAGAAAGCGGTTGTACTCGATGCGGAGCTGCCAGGATATGGCGCCAGTAGCCGCAATGGCGGTATGATCGGCAACCTTCTGAAACCGGGCCTCTCCGGCCTGATCAAGATGTTCGGACGCGAGAAAGCCGTTGCCATCTATGAAGAGGCCCTGGCGTCCGTTCAGTTTATACAGGACCGCATTACCGAAGAAATGATTGATTGCGACCTCACCGTGAATGGCCGTTTCTATCCGGCGGTTCTGGATAAGCATCTTGCTGCCATGACCGGAGAGTTCGAGACCCGACAAAAACATCTGCAGGTACCGGAAGAAATGGTTGACGCCGCCGGCTGCCGGGAAGATGTGGACAGTTCCATCTATGTCGGTGGTCTTCGGCAGTTTCACACAGGCGGTCTGCATCCGGCAAAATATGCAAAAGGATTAGCCGCAGCCGTCACGCGGGCGGGAGGTACCATCATCGCGCCGCTGAGGGCAGAAAGCATCCGAAAAGAGGCGGGTGGCTATCGGGTCGGGACCGGCAGGGGAGACATTCGCAGTCGTCAGCTTGTCATCGCCACAAACGGCTACAGCTCCGATCTGTTTCCTTTTGTCCAGAAGCGGGTCATTCCCATCGGCAGCACCATCATCGCGACGGAGGCGCTCTCAGAAAATCTCGTCGCCAGTCTGTTCCCGACCAAGCGAATGATCACCGATACCCGCAAGATGTTGAGCTATTATCGGCCGTCACCGGACGGCCGCCATGTGCTCCTGGGTGGGCGCCCGACGGTTTTTCAAGCATCCCCCAAAGATCAGGCCAGGGCCCTTGGCAAGCGGCTGACGGAAATTTTTCCGCAAGTGAAGGCAGCGGCGCTCAGCCATGTCTGGTCCGGGAAAGTGGCCTATAGTTTCAATTCCCTGCCCACCATCGGCCGCCATGACGGCATCTATTACGCCATGGGATATTGCGGGTCAGGGGTCGCCATGTCCGGCTATATGGGCCACAAGATTGCCCTGAAACTATTGGGAGATCCGGCAGGGGAAACCGCATTTGATGACCTGCCCTTCGACGATCGTTTCTATTATAATGGCACGCCGTGGTTTTTGCCCGTCGCCATGATCGGCTATCGTGTCCGGGATTACTTCGGTTTCTGATGTCCATTTCCCGGTTTTTGTCTCTTTCTAGTCATCGTGACGTTTGGCGTCTGGCCTGGCCGATTATCCTCTCTAACTCCTCGGTCCCACTCCTAGGCGCCGTTGATACCGCAGTGGTCGGGCATCTGCCGGAGGCTCATTACCTTGGATCTGTCGCCATCGGTGCCCTGATCTTCAGCTTTCTATATTGGGGCTTTGGCTTCCTGCGCATGGGGACCACGGGGTTTGTAGCCCAGGCACAGGGACAGGAGGATCCCGATGAAATCAGATCGGTTGTCGCGCGTGCCGTGCTCCTGGCCCTTGCCATATCGATAATTGTCCTGATCCTTCAGGCCCTTGTCCTCTGGATCGCTCTGGAACTGATCACAGCGTCGCCGCAGGTTGAGACGGGTGCCAGCACCTATTTTGCCATTCGCATCTGGGGTGCCCCGGCTGTGCTCGTCAATTACGCCTTCATGGGGCTGTTCATTGGCTCAAAGAACACGCGCTATGCCCTGATTGTCCAGGTTTTTATGAACAGCCTGAATGTGGTGCTGGACCTCCTGTTTGTTCTCGGCCTTGGATGGGCCGTTGAAGGGGTGGCGGCCGCGACCCTGATCTCGGAAGTGGCAGCGGTGTTTCTCTGCCTGTATCTTGCCCGCCGTCAACTGCGCAATTTGGGCGGCCAGTTCCACACGGAGAGCCTGCTTGTTGTCAGTAAACTGACCCGTCTCTTGAGCGTCAATTTTGACATCTTCGTGCGGACCATCCTTCTTATTTTCTCCTTTGCCTATTTCACGGCCCAGGCGGCGAAAACCGGAGATGTGACCTTAGCCGCAACTGCCATCATGATGAATTTCATGCATTTTATGGCCTATGGTCTGGATGGATTTGCCTTCGCCACAGAAGGCCTGGTCGGCTCGGCCCTGGGGGCGAAAGATCGGAAGAAGCTGCGGGAAATCGTGTATGTCAGCAGTTTTTGGGCGCTTCTCGTCGCCTTGCTCTATTCCCTCGTCTATCTGATATTCGGGCCTCTTATCATCAATCTTCTCACCGGAATTGAGGAGGTACGGGTTATGGCCAACAGTTTTCTTCCCTGGCTGATCGCTGCACCGCTCATCTCCATCTGGTCCTATCAGCTTGATGGCATATTCATTGGGGCATTGCAGTCAAAGGAGATGCGAAATGGTATGATTATCTCAGTCATCATCTATTTCATCGGTATGCATTTCTTTCCAATTTACTGGCAGGCAGATGGATTGTGGGCGGCATTAATGCTGTTCATGGCCGTTCGGGCGGTGACATTGGCCCTTGTATATCCACGCGTGGAACGGGCCGCGATGCGTTAGTCGGCCTGGTTGCCTTTGTTCCAGAGCCGTTCAACACCGGAAAAGGCGAGGGGGACCAAAGCGATAATCAGCGCAATACGGATCACATGCATGATGGAGACAAAGGCCACGTCAATGCCAAGGGCCAGGGCGACCAGGGACATCTCGGCCAGGCCTCCCGGGCTGAGGGCCAGGATGATCCCTGCCACACTGATGCCCAACATCTCTGAAAAGATAAGGGCGAAGATGGTGGCGATGATGATCATGATAGCGGTGGAAACAAAGCTCAGGCCGATCACATGACGGATCTCCGAGAATTTGGTGCCCATAAACCGCGCCCCAATGGCCGTGCCAATGACCAGCTGCGCCATATAAACCAGGATCATGGGCGGAGAAACATCGGTGATCTCCAGCATCTGGAACACCGCTGTGGCCAGCAGCGGCCCCATCAAATGATAAGCGGGGAGGCGGCATAAGCGGCCAAGGCCATAGCCTAGAAGAGCGGCGATCACCAGTAGGCCGTCACCTGCCAGATCCTTGACGGTACCGAACAGGGCATCGCCATCGACGCCGGTGTCATAGCCGATCCCATAGCGAAATACCAAAGGCACTGTCATGACCAGGATTAGAATGCGCGACGCATGGATGAGGGCAATGACCGGCCCGTTGCCGCCCTTGGCGTCCCCCATTTCATACATAATGTTAAAGCCGCCCGGAGCAGCCGAGAAATAGGCGGTCACCTGATCAAACTTCCCGGCTTTTCGGTAGAAGTAATAAACGATCACCATGGACAGGATGACACTGATGATCAGCAAGGCAAGACCGCCGGTCCATTTGCCGAGGGCGCTTAAGGTATCGCTGGAAAAACCACTGCCCAGCATCACCCCAAGTATAGCCGTCATCACTTTGCGCAAAGTGTCATTGACGGAGACATCAATATTTCGAAGGGCGGCAATGGTGGCAAAACACATGGAGCCCAGCATCCAGGCCAAGGGGAGATCAACAATAAAGAAGAGGGCACCGCCAACACCGCCGATGAGGAGAGCTTTGAGGGTTTGAGTCACGATCCTGTTTCCCCGGTTGGAAGAGGCAGCAAAACCTTCAGGCCGGGAGAGTCAAATTTCCGCGCAGTTTTGGCCAGTATTTTTGTCCTTGCGCGTCGGATGCCGTCATCCAGAATATTTTGCAGAATGAAGGCTTCTAATGTCATGTGACTTGCGATGCGGGCATTGACAATTGATTGCATTTCCCGTTGGTCGAGGGCCCTCTTTTGCAGACCTTCGGTCGGAATACCGGCAAGGGGAACTGGCTCCCCCTCCAGAAGATAGGCGCCGCGCAAACTAATATAGGCATGGATCTGATCAAGGGGACCTGATCTCTCGCAGACAACGGAGATTTCTTGTAGTTTGGCAAAATAGTAATTCATGCCTAGGGCCTCTGTTTCATGCATGCGACTGAGCTCGGCCTCAGTAAGCCACGTAATATGAGCCGATGAGACACAGCCTGGAAGGTGGCTCAGGGTTGCCGCCATGGATCCATAGCCTGAAAAATGAGCTGAGTAGGTACAGGCGATGTCAGCAAGCTTCGCTGCGGTTACAGGTATCTCGATGTTTGCCCAGTCTTTGTACTTGCGTTGAAGCTGCTCCGGAGATCCGTTCGATCCACAGGCGAGGACCGGCAGGCGATCTTCAAAGCTGTAATCTTCTGGCAGGGGGAGGGCTTTTCCTTCTGTAAACAGATAAGAGCCTTCGGGTCTGGTGTAAGGATAGTCCAGAGCCCGGACTATCCTGTCATCTTCAAGCATGGCGGTGCCACCTATCTCCCCAGATGCATGCCACCATCGAGAATGATTATTTCACCGGTGATCATATTGGCGCCATCAGCAAACCAGACAGCAGCTTCGGCAATATCTTCAGGCTTGCACACTTTCTGTAAGGGGGTGGATTTAAGCAGGCTTTGTTTATAGGCCTCATATTTGTCCTCACCATAGCCCTGCAGCAGCCAGCGGGTTTCGATAAATCCGGGACAAATTGAATTCACCCGAATTTCCGGGCCGAGGGCACGGGCAAGGGCCTTTGTCATGGAATTTAGCGCACCTTTTGAGGCTACATAGGCGATACTGGAGCCAATACCATGGGTTCCGGCGACGGAGGAAATCATGACGATAGCTCCTTTGCCACCCTGCTTCATATAGGGGGCAACCGCCCGCGACATCTGATACGGGCCGATGGTGTTGACGGCGTAAATATCGTAGAAGTCCTGGGCCTCAAGTCCGTCGAGGTCGTCATGGGCGACGAATTTTGTCCGTCCGGCATTATTGACAAGGGCATCGATGCGGCCCCATTTCTCCATGGTTGCCGCCGCCATATCCCTGCAATCCTCATCCTTGGAAACATCAGCCTGATAGAGAAGGGTTTCCACGCCAAGCCCTTCGCAAATGGTAACTGTTTCCTCCGCTTCCTTCAGGCTTCTTGTATAGTTGATGACGACGTTATAGCCTTTTTCGGCGAAGCCGACGGCGATACCTGCACCAGCGCCGGTGGCGGATCCTGTGACAAGGGCGACTTTGTTGGATGAGCTCATGATGGTTCCTGTTATTATTGTTAATGGCGTGGATGCAGATTAGCCAAGAAACAGGGACAGGCACAATGGAAAAGAGATATGTTCTGACATGCGGAAAGAACTGGCTGCAGATACTGCCTTTGGGAAGCCGATATGAAGATTGAATTCTCTACTGAAGTGGCCAAGGCCCGAAGCGATGGTCTGGCCCTCGTTGCGTTGGAATCAACGATCATCAGTCACGGCTTCTCTCATCCCGAAAATCTGGCCGTTGCCGCGGAAATGGAAGGAACCGTTCGGCGGCAGGGCGCTGTTCCAGCCACCATCGCCGTAGTTGATGGGGTCATAAAATGCGGTCTATTAGAGGCAGAAGTCCATCGGTTGGCAACAGATCCGGCGGTTCGCAAATGCTCAGTCCGTGATCTCGCCTTCGTTGTTGCAAGCAATGCCATGGGGTCCACAACTGTTGCAGCTACGGCCGTTATCGCTGCCAGGGCGGGCATTCAGGTATTTGCCACCGGCGGCATCGGCGGTGTTCATCGGCGGGAAGAGGGTGGTGATGGATTTGATGTCTCGGCGGACCTGTTGGAACTTTCGCGAACCAATATACTTGTTGTGTCAGCCGGGGCGAAATCGCTCCTTGATCTTGCGGCAACACTGGAAGTCCTGGAAACCTATAGCGTTGCGGTGGTTGGATATGAGACCTCCGAATTTCCGGCCTTTCACACCCGCACCAGCGGCCTTAAACTACCTCATCGTGCTGACAGCCTTGGCGAACTGGCCGTCATTGCTCAGTCTCATTTCGAGCTGTCGGGTGAAGCCGGGATGCTCGTCTGCAATCCAGTTCCTCAAGAGATCGCAATGCAACCGGACGAAATTGAATCTCTGATCACTCAGGCACGAGAGGAAGCAATGTCCGAGGGCATCAGAGGGGCAGCCGTCACGCCGTATATATTGGCAGCCCTTAACCGCTTGTCCGGTGGTCGAACCAGCGAGGTCAACAAGGCTCTGGCACTGAATAATGCGGATCTTGCGGCTAGGCTTGCTGTGCGGTTGGCTTAAAAGCACCGGAGACTAGTTTGGCGAGGAGGATGCCGACAATCATGGCGCCCACAAACAGCATGACTTCACTCCGCCCATAGGCGAGGGAACTGATTGCGGGACCAGGGCAAAATCCTCCCAATCCCCAACCGAGGCCGAAGATGCCGGCGCCTGTCAGTAAGCGCGCATCAATATCCTGCTTCGCCGGCAGGACAAAGCGTTCACCGAAAAAAGGAACGGGTCGTTTCAACAGGTACCAGAAGCTGACCAGGGTCACAGCGACACCGCCACCCATCACGAACAGGAGACTTGGGTCCCAGTTGCCGGTGATGTCAAGAAAGCCGACAATTTTCCCCGGACTGACCATGCCGGAGAGGGCTAGGCCGAAGCCAAAGAGAATGCCGCTTAATAAGGTCAAAAGTTTCATAGCGTTGATCCTCCCGTCAGCAGGCGCATGACAAAAACCGTCACCACAGCGACAATCATGAATGTAACAGTGGCGACAATGGAACGGGCTGAAAGCCGGCCAATGCCGCATACGCCGTGTCCGCTTGTGCAGCCGGATCCGATATAGGTTCCGAAACCGACAAAAAGTCCGGCTCCGGCGATTAGGCCGAGATGGGCTTTTTCGCTGAGACCATAGGGATTGAGGTCAATAAACGCTATATCTCCGCCAAGCAGCGGATAGAGGGCGGCACCGATGACAAGGCCGACGACAAACAGGCTGCGCCACTGCCAATCGCCCGCTTTAGGGGGCAAAAGTCCGGCAAAAATGCCGCTGATACCGGCCATCCGACCGGTCAGCAGCAGCACGGTTGCGGATCCGCCAATAATCAAGCCGCCGATAAGGGAAGCAATTGGGGTGAAATTCTCCATATCAGTCCATCTCCCGACAATAGAGGGCATAAAGGACGCTGATTACCAGTCCGGCCTCATCGCCATCCAAGGAATAGTAAATCGTCTGTCCGTCACGCCGGGTCTTGACCAGATTGTCACGGCGGAGCAGGGACAGTTGTTGCGAAACGGATGCCGGCGCCATTTCCAGACGCTTTGCCAGCTCGTTCACAGATATCTCTCCCTCATGCATCTGACAGAGCAAAAGCAATCGGGTTTCACTTGATAAAGCCTTCATCAGGGCGCTTGCCCGAGTGGCGGCTTCTTTCATATTTTGTATATTCATACTTGTATATCTATGAAGGTATAGATATATAGTCAAGGGAATAAATTAGTGATAGCGTTCGCACTTCGATGAGCCGTGTGAAAGAAGGTTGAAAGAATGAACCCCACCGTCAAAGCGTTTTTCCATGAACCGACCTACACCGTAAGCTATGTTGTTTCGGATCCTGAAACGGGGCGGGCGGTGATCATCGACAGCGTTCTTGATTTCGACGTCAAGTCGGGACGCACATCTACGACGGCGGCGGATGAGGTCATTGCCTATATCAAGTCCGAAAATCTTGAGATTGACTGGATCCTGGAAACCCATGTCCATGCGGATCATCTGACCGCGGCCCCTTATTTACATGAAAAACTGGGCGGGACGATCGGGATCGGTGGATGTGTCGATAAAGTGCAGTCAACCTTCAAGACCGTCTTCAACTTCGGCGATGAAATGCGGACCGACGGCTCGCAGTTCCAACATCTATTTGAGGATGGGGAAAAATGTCAGGTCGGAAATCTGACCCTTGAGGTCATGTTTACCCCGGGCCATACACCAGCCTGCGTTACTTACAAGATTGGCGATGCGGTTTTTGTCGGCGATACCCTGTTTATGCCGGATTATGGTTCGGCGCGCTGTGATTTCCCGGGTGGGGACGCCAGGGTCCTGTATAAATCAATCCGCAAGATACTCTCGTTCCCGCCGGAAACCCGCCTCTTCATGTGCCATGACTATGGCCCCAATGGCCGGGACTATGCCTGGGAGACGTCAGTTGCCGAGCAACTCGCCGACAATATCCATATACATGAAGGGGTGACGGAAGATGAATTTGTTGCCATGCGGGAGGGGCGGGATGCCGATCTCTCCATGCCGGTGCTGATCATTCCATCGGTTCAGGTGAATATGTGCGGCGGGCAATTTCCGCCGGCAGAAGAAAATGGGGTGTCTTACCTCAAGACCCCGGTAGATCTGCTCTAGGAGCTGCTTTTCTCGGCAATATAGGCGGGCAAATTCAGTTTCGGGGAGACCACGAAACAGGAGAACCGCCGTTCAGCCAGATTGCTGCAGGCTTTGCGGGCTTCCAGTTCGTTGAAGCCGACCACCTGGGCCCGATAGAAGGGCTTGCCGTTGGAGATCGCTTTCTCAATATTAACCCGGCGGCCATCGAGCATACCTTTCGATTGCGCTGCCGCCTTATATACCTGATCACGGGCTGTGGTCACCCGGCTATAGGCACCGATTTGAATGGCCCAATCCTCTTCTTTCTCCTGGGGTATCGGCTGCACAGTGTTTTTGGGAGGCGGTGTGGCTTTTACCACTCGGATATGATTGATGGATTTCTTTGGTATTGGGGCCGAAGTTGCCTTGGCGACCTGAACCTTCTTGGCACCCGTATGCGGTTGACCGAGAGCAATCCGCAAAGGTTTGTCGGCCGGAACCGGCACAACAGAGGGCCGTTTTTTCTCTAAGATAGCAAAGCCTTTATCGAGGAGAGAGGCCATATGGGTATCACGGCTGCGTGCCGTCCTTCCACCGAATACTACGGCGACCAGGCGGTTGCTGCCACGCTTTGCAGAGGCGACAAGATTAAAGCCTGAGGCCCGGATATATCCGGTCTTGATCCCATCCGCGCCTTTGTATTTTTTCAGCAGATTGTTGTGGTTCTTATGGGAGCGGCCTTTGTATTTGAATTTTTCCAAGGACAGGAAATGATAATATTGTGGAAACTCATGGATCAGCGCAGCCCCTAGGATTGCCATATCCCGAGCCGTGCTCTTTTGACGGCGGTTCGGCAGACCGCTGGCGTTGCGGAAACTTGTTCGACGCATGCCCAGCCGTTGTGCGGTTGTCGTCATTTGCAAGGCAAAGGCCTGTTCCGTCTTGGCCATGCTCTCAGCGAGGACCGTCGCGGCATCATTGGCGGATTTGGTGATCAGCGCAAAAACCGCATCCCGAACCGTAATTGTGCCACCACGTTTCAAGCCCAGTTTTGTCGGTGTTTGTCCGGCTGCTCGGGCGGAAACGGACAGTCGCTGATCCAATCGAAGCTTGCCGCGTCGCAGCGCATCGAAGGTCATATACAAGGTCATGATTTTTGTCAGAGACGCGGGGTAGAGTCTCTGATCAGCATTTCGCGAGTATAGGATTTCGCCGGTACGACTGTCCATAACGACAGCAGCGTACCTGGCAAAAGCATTTTTAGGCTGTAGCGTCAATAAAGCAGCACCAAAAATAACGGTGCATAACAGCAACAAACGTAACACGTTAGCCTGTTTTTCTCGAAAATTGCTCAAAGATAACCCTGTTTTAAAAAATAAACTGATACCGGTACTGACAGAATTTATCGATTATCAAGGGAGTGTAGAAAATACCGCGAATCATGTCCATCAAAATTCGGAATAATTTTATTCTATCCCGCTCTAAACAATTCGGGCTATCCTCTTGTCACCCATAAATTTCTGTCATTTTTGATATTATGAAAAGATAGTTAAAATCTCGTAACCATACCAATAATTTGCCCGAAGGAATTTTCTCATGATTGTCTTCCATAAATTCATTGGAATTTTGATCACCGCGTTCCTCCTTGCTTCCTGTGCTGCCGATGGCGGCACAAGCAATCCGATATTCCGGCCTTTTCAATGGTTCTCCTATGCCAATGGAGACGATATTCGGGGTAAATGCGAGCCCGGCGGCAACGCACGTTACCGGATGATCTACAACGCCCTCTATGAAGAACAGGTCAGAACCTACGACATATGGCAGCGGCCGGGGGCCAAGGCGGCGGAGCAGACAACCCGGGTGTTTGCCGGCGGGATCAGTACGGACTGGGTTCTCTCCCGATCAGGCTTGGATGTGGCTGCGACCCATAAAAGTAAGGAAGTTATCAGCCTGGATGACCTTATCGCCATTGAGCAGGCGCTGATCAAAAGTGGATTTGAACAACCGGCGATCAAGGGGCAGGTTCTGCATTCCGATAGTTTTTACTGGATCGCCATGGTCTGCCGTGACGGCAATTTTAAATTCTATGCCTGGAACAAAAGAAATGCTGATGTCGCCAAGCTTCCATTTCGACAGGTGCTTTCCAAAGGCGATGAAACCGGTGTCGATTTTCTTGAACCTTATGTGCCAGTGTATGAGGGCAGGGGGTCCCGCTATTATAACGGCAAGAACGGCAGCACCTATTTTTCAATGGAAGTGGGCAACAATGGATTGATCCTTTGAGGTATATTAGAAAAATACGAGAAAAGCGGGAAATTTTTTGTTGCAGAACGGTGAATTTTTTATAGAATCTCCGTTGTTTCAAAAAATTAATTAATTAGAACAATAGGTTATGTAGGGTTTGAAATTTTTGTGCACTGCACAAAAAAACCATTGACATTATTCAGGACAATATTATATAAGGTTCACATTGTTGCAGTGCAGCAAAACTTATATGGGACGTTAATCTGAAAGGTTAAGTCAATGACTACGAAGAAAACCACGAAAAAAAACACTGTTGATCCAGTGGAAGTAACCAAAGGAATTGAAGAAATGGTTGATGCAAACCGCAAGACTCTTCAGGACGCCTTTGCTTTTGGAACAGAAGCTGCTGAGAAAGCCTTCAAGACCAATACAGAAACTCTGAAAACCAACTACGAAAAAGCTGTTGCTGAAGGTAAGTCTGGTTTTGAGAAAGCCGTAAAGACTTTCGAAGGCTCACAGTTCTATGACAAGGACAATGCAGAAGCTTTCGTTAAAGCAAGCAATGCCGCTGTTGAAAAAGGTGAGAAAATCGGCGCAGCTCTGTTCGATTTCGGAACCGACCGTATGCAGGAAGTCTTCAACGTAACACGCTCTATCGCCGAGACTGAGGATGTTACTAAAGTTGTTGAAATCCAGACGGAATACGCCAAAACTTCCATGCAGACTTATGTCTCGGAAGTTGGCAAAATCAACACAATGGTTGTTGATGCGACTAAATCAGTCCTCGAGCCGTTTGGCGCACAGTATGCTGCCAACCTCGACATGTTTACGAAACAGGCCTGATTAGACCGTTTCAGTATAGCATCCCAAGAAAGGCCCGGAGATTTCCGGGCCTTTTTTTGTGCCCGTGATCATCGATCGATCACTTTTTCTGAATTTTTTTATCATTGTAAGAATATTTTTTGAATTTCCTGATAAGATATATAATTAAGAAATAGGAGCGGAGTCCTCCGCTTTATCTTAAACGGGCGCATTTTGAAGGAAGTAGCTGGTTATTTGGCAATGATGACAGGTAACGACGACAAGAAAAAAGACGATAAGGGTGGAACCGGAACCGGGGTTGTCACCAAGACAAAACCGCAAACCAAGAAGCCCTCTCTCTGGCGTGTCATTCTACTGAATGACGATTACACACCCATGGAGTTTGTCGTCTATGTCCTGCAGAAATTTTTCGGTATGGACGAACAGACGGCAGTCCAGGTGATGCTGCATGTGCATCAGAAGGGTGTCGGAAACTGCGGCGTGTTCCCCTATGAGGTCGCGGAGTCAAAAGTTGCGCAAGTCATTGACTATGCCCGTGAAAACCAGCATCCTTTGCAATGTACGATGGAGAAAGAATAGTGCCGGGATTTTCGAATTCGCTTGAAGAGACTTTACATCGTGCGATGGCCCTAGCGACATCGCGGCGTCACGAGTTTGCGATGCTGGAGCATTTGCTGCACTCCCTGACCGAAGATCAGGATGCGGCGGCTGTGATGCGAGCGTGCAATGTCGATCTGGATCAGCTTCGTGGTGATCTGGACACCTTTATCACTGATGAGCTGGATGATCTGGTCATGGATGGCTTTGTTGAAGCGCGTCCGACTTTGAGTTTTCAGCGGGTGGTTCAGCGGGCCTTGATCAATGTGGAAAGCTCCGGCCGGGAAGAGGTGACAGGCGCCAATGTCCTTGTCGCCATATTCTCAGAGCGTGAAAGCCACGCAGCCTATTTCCTGCAAAAACAGGAAATGACCCGTTTGGATGCCATCAGTTATATCAGCCACGGGGTTGCCAAATCTCCGGGCAAGGAAACAACCCGGGTCATTCGTGGAACTGACGGTGAATATAATCCCGAGCAGGATGCGCCGTCTTCCGCTGACGAGGAAAAACCGGAAAATCTTGAAGCGCTGGATGCCTATTGCGTCAATCTCAATGAGAAGGCCGCCGATGGCAAGATCGATCCATTGATTGGCCGGACCGATGAGGTTGAGCGGACTATTCAGATCCTGTGCCGCCGGTCCAAGAACAATCCGCTCTATGTGGGAGATCCCGGTGTTGGTAAGACGGCCATTGCCGAAGGTCTGGCCCGTCGGATTGTCAACGGCGATGTGCCGAGTGTGTTACTGCCTGCTGTGATTTATTCTCTCGATATGGGCTCATTGCTTGCAGGAACCCGTTATCGCGGAGACTTTGAAGAGCGGCTGAAAGCCGTGATCTCCGAGTTGGAGGGCCTCGACAATGCCATCCTTTTCATTGATGAGATTCACACCATCGTCGGGGCAGGGGCCACAAGCGGCGGCGCCATGGACGCCTCCAATCTGCTGAAACCGGCGCTGGCCAGTGGTGATATTCGCTGTATCGGATCAACAACATATAAGGAGTTCCGCAGCCACTTTGAGAAAGACCGGGCGCTATTGCGCCGGTTCCAGAAAATCGATGTGCGGGAACCGTCTGTTGAGGACAGCATCAAGATCCTCAAAGGCCTGAAACCGTATTTTGAGGAATATCACAAGATCAGATATACGGCCGAGGCCATTCGCACGGCGGTTGAGCTGTCATCGCGCTATATCCATGATCGCAAACTGCCGGACAAGGCGATTGACGTCATTGATGAGGTTGGGGCCGCTCAAATGCTGCGACCTGAAAGCAAGCGCAAGAAAACCATTGGTGTCAAGGATGTCGAGGCTGTCGTTGCCAAGATTGCTCGCATCCCTCCGAAATCCGTCTCCAAGGAGGATACGGAAAGCCTGCGCAAGCTGGATGTGGATCTCAAGCGGGTTGTTTTCGGACAGGATGCGGCCATTGAAGCCTTGTCGAGCTCTGTGAAACTTGCGAGAGCCGGGTTGCGGGAGCCTGAAAAACCCATCGGGTCCTATCTGTTCTCCGGCCCGACCGGTGTTGGTAAGACGGAAGTCGCCCGCCAGTTGGCTTCCATCATGGGCTTGAACCTGGTGCGGTTTGATATGTCCGAGTATATGGAGCGGCATACGGTGAGCCGTCTGATCGGTGCCCCTCCCGGGTATGTCGGCTTTGATCAGGGTGGATTGCTAACCGACGCCATTGATCAGCAGCCCCATTCCGTCCTGCTTCTCGATGAGATTGAGAAGGCGCATCCGGATCTGTTCAACATTCTCTTGCAGGTCATGGATCACGGTAAGCTGACGGATAATAACGGGAAGCAGGTTGATTTCCGTAATGTGGTGCTGGTCATGACAACCAATGCCGGCGCTCAGGAAATGAGCAAACAGGCCATTGGCTTTGGCAGCGATGTGCGGGAGGGCGACGATGAAGAAGCGATCAAGCGTCTGTTCACGCCGGAATTCCGCAATCGCCTGGATGCTGTCATTCCTTTTGCACCGCTTCCACCGGAAGTCGTTTCACGGGTTGTCGAGAAGTTCGTTTTGCAGCTTGAAACCCAGTTGGAAGACCGCAATGTCACCATTTCGCTTTCCGACACGGCAGCAACCTGGCTCGCCAAACGGGGCTATGACGTCAATAATGGCGCCCGTCCACTGGCGCGGGTCATTCAGGATAGCATCAAGAAGCCGCTATCAGAGGAGCTTTTGTTCGGCAAGCTGGCGAAGGGGGGGCATGTGACGGTTGGTGTGAAATCCGGTAAGCTGACATTCAAAATTGAAAGCTCGGAAGAACTCAATCGCAAGGAAAACGCGGACAAGCGCAAAAAGAAAAAGGGAACGAGCAAAGACGGCGCCATGGCTGATCGCTAATTTCGATTTATCCCAGGAACAACGCCGCGTGGTACGTCACGCGGCGTTTTTTATTTCCTGGCTTCCTTGGCCCCATTGAACAGGCGAAAGAGCAATCCCGGGCGCGTGGCTTTTTGTCGGGTCGTTTTACCGTCTAGCCATTTCTCATTCATCCGATCGCCGAAATCATTGAGGCTTTGAAGCCGTAGCCAGTAGTTCAAGAATGCGCGAAGCTGATCGGATCCACTGGGCATCAGATAGGCGATGGGAATCTTACCGCCAAGATCCCGCGGCAATACTGCGGTGTAATTTTCATGCTGAAGCGACCAGGCTTTTGCTTGTTCGAGGGTCCAGAGAGCAGCATTAATATCGGGATGTTTTGGTAACGCGTCGTAATTTGGAAGCACTTTGATTGTCGCCCCCGGAAATAGCCGATTGGTCATATCTTTAAGAACGGGATCATCAAAGATACCAATGGTCAGATTTGGCCGCTTGACAATTTCCCGGCGATCAAGATAGCTATCGACCTCGTCGGCCTTGACGATAAGCGCTATGGAGCTCTGGTAATAGGGTTCCGAGAATTCCAGGTTTCGCAGCCGGTCATTGGTCACGTAAATTCCGGAGGCTGCCAGATCAAATTTGCGCGCCTCCAGATCCTCTTGCAAAGTGCCCCAGGAGAAAGGAACCAGTCTTAGCTTGACCCCAAGATCTCGGGCCAGCTGGTAGGCATAAGCAATATCAAAGCCAACCAGGTTATTGTTATTGTTGCGGTAACTAAACGGAATGATATTCGGGTTAAATCCAACCCTTAGCTCTCCCATGGCCTCTATGCGTTTTAGAGTATCTAGGTTCGCGTGCTCACTATGGCTTTGATCGCTGCCCGGCTTTTCTATTACCGCATTTACATCTTTGGTTACGCCTGGCGACAATTCAAATGTCAGATAATTGGAAATCTGCGGGTTGATAAAATCCTTTTGGAAACTGTTGCCACCAACAGTCACAAGAATCAGCACGCCCATACTTACCAAAACTGTTGCCAACCAGCGTTTGGGGTGGAACTCAAGCTTGCCATAATACCGCAACGTTACCAGAAAGGTAATAAAGGCAAATCCCATGACCGAGGCCAATACCTGGCCGTAACGGGTGATCGTCATCATTTCCACATACAGGCCTGTTGCTTCCGGTGGAAAAGTCAACCAGTTTGACATGAAGGAGACCGCGTCAATGGATGTGCTGGGGGAGCCAAAGCTCGACAACAAAGTCACCAGCGGCAGCAGTATTTGGTCATCGACGGCGATCGGGGCCCGATAGTAGAAGGCGGCAAACAGAACAAATAGCCAGATAAAGAAATTCCCGAGCTGCGCCAGCGGATAACTGACAGCCAGGGTCGTGCTGATTATCTCAGAACTGTCTTCGTCCTTGATATTGACCTGTTTTGCGAGTTTCTCAGCTGCCTGTTGGATGAAAGGCAAGGCGGCAACGGAGAGGGAGGTGACAGCGGCAATGACAAAGGCACTTCTGAGATCTAGCAGGATCTCACTGGTCTTTTTCGGACACATTGACGAAATAATAGCGGGAAGTATCCAGAAGGCTAGAATGATGGTGCCAGTCAGAACGGCAATCAGATACATGGACAGGTTCGTCAAAGTAGTCACGTCCAGGGTGCCAAAAGAGTCGGCGAAGAGCGCAAAAACTGCAATTGGCGCCAGCAAGACAACCCACTGCCAGATAGTGACACTGGCTGTTTTGACTAGATGAAGGGCGTCGAGAAAACTCTCCTTGTTGTCGATCCGCTGAATGGCAATTCCATAGATTATGGAGAACACGACGATGGCCGGAATGTTGTTGTGGGCCAGATCGAAAAACGGGTTAACAGGGATCAGGAGGTCGAGCAGTGTATCTTTGTCCTGTGTAACCGTCGCGTCGAGAAAGCTAGGTGTCGGTGCCTGAGTAATGGCGAGAGACAGGATGAAAATCGTCAACAGGGTCACGCCCCATAGAGCGACATAAACAAGCCAACTGACACGGAAAAGCCGTAACGCTGTTGCCGGCGCCAGACTCCCCAAAGCATGCAGAAGCGAGCAAATGATATAAGGGAAGACCACAATCTGCATCAGCATGACATAGGTCGATCCGAAAGGCCGCAATATGGAAGTATTTTCGCCGAGAAGAATGCCAGCAGCGACACCTAAAACGGCCCCCGACAGTACCCAAAAGGGCAGTCGGTTGGAATAGGACGAACGCATGGAAGTCATGTCGGAACTATGACTGAACTTCCTTAAGACGTCAATGTAAGAGAGCGCTCTTACGCCCTTGTGGCGCAAGTAAAAACGACCTCTCTATTGTCATTCATTAAATCAACAACAACCGTATTACTTTTGTCCGATCACCTTGCGTCCGCGGTTGAGATCCTTGAGATAGGCGATGCCTTCGTCAGCAATGGCATATCCGATCATATCTTCATTTTCACCGGCCATTTCCTCCATATCAACCCAATGGGAATAGATTGGGCGGGTGCGGTCGGTAATGATCCCGGATTTCAGCAATGTCTTGACCAGAACCCTGAATATATTGGTGGATTCCTTTAATGTTTCCCGGCGATCCTTATCCGTATAAACCTCGCGGCAGGCATCGCGAACCCACTGCCAGTCCAGGCCAAACTGCTCATATATCACCTGTTTCTGACGGATGTTCACAAGATTGAAAAGAACTGTCTCAAAACACTGAGCAGCCCAATCTTCCACTCGGTTATGCTCTTCCGTGCCAAGTTTCGGAATGGTCCGATCGGCCCAGATCTTACCAAATTTATGGTGGAAAGCCTCATCGGTCATTACCAGTTGTGTGAGCCTTTTGAGAAGTGGATCATTGGTTTTTGAATGGAAGTTGGCGAAGGCGCCCATGGCCAGACCTTCAACCAGCATCTGCATGCCGACAAGTTTCTTGTAAACTTCTTCAGCGCCGACAAGTTCTTCCAGCAGGCCGCCAAGAGCCTCACCGACAGGGTAGGGACGACCCCATCTCGTACCGATATAGCGGCTGAAAGCTGTCACATGACGGGCTTCTTCTCTGGTTTGGTTAGAGGCATATTCCTGGGCACCGGGATCGACCAGAATATGGCAAAGGCTGGCGCTGAGACTAAGCGCTCCTTGTTCTCCATGCAGAATGCCAGAGATACTCCATCGGGTGCTTTCATTGGCCAGATGAATTTGCTGGCCTTCATCCAGTTTATCGGCAACGGCACTTTGAAGTTCCGGACAGGTTTCAGGGGGCATCAGAAACTCGTTTTTCAAATCGAACGGGCTCGAAAAGTCCAGATAAGTGGAATCCATTGGATCCCAGAAATGATCATGAGTTGCGGAAATAATTCCGTCAAAGGCATCTGTCCTTGTGCCGTAACGATCCACCTCCAGCATGCTCGGAAAGTCATCTCTGTGGGCAGTGTTATAGATGGCATCGTGGGTAATATGGTCGCTCATGATCGTCCCTTTATCATTATTGTGGCAGCATCTTTTTGGCTACTCTTTACGTTTACGTAAACGTCAACTCAGACATACACGAAGTTACTGTGCTTTTCAATATATTTGTCAAAACTGAACTAGGAAATGGCCTCTAGTCCAGCTTTTCCCTACGGAAAGGAGAATGTTTTTCCAGATAGTGAATCTCGGCATCCACTTCCCGTGATTCGGCCACCAGGAAATCAGCTACCGCGTCATGGAAGCCGGGATCCCGCAACCAATGGCCTGAATAGGTTTTGGTTGGCAGATACCCGCGTGCCAGCTTATGAGGTCCTTGGGCTCCGGCTTCCACTCTGGAGATACCATGCTTGATCGCATAGTCGATGGCTCGGTAATAGCAGGTTTCGAAATGCAGGAAGCGATGGTCTTCAATGCACCCCCAGTAGCGCCCATAAAGGCATTCAGAGCTTTTCAGGTTCAAGGCGCCGGCAATGTATCGACCCTCTCGCTTGACCAGGAACAGGACAACGGAATCGCTCATAGTTTCTCCGATCCGACTGAAGAAGGAGCGGGTGAGGTAGGGGGTGCCCCATTTTCGATTACCCGTATCAATATAGAAATTGAAAAAGGCGTCCCAATGGACCTCAGAAATTTCAGATCCGCTTATGATCTCGAATTCAAGACCGTTTTCAAGAGCACCTTTGCGCTCCTTCTTGATTGCCTTGCGCTTGCGGGAAGACAGCTGAGCAAGAAAATCATCGAAACTGCCGTAGTTGTTGTTCAGCCAGTGAAACTGCTCCCCGGTTCGCACAAGATATCCGGCCTCCTCCATCAGCTTCCGTTCGCCGTCTGTGAGGAAGGTCAAATGCACCGAAGATATGCTTAGCTGATTGGCGACTTGTTGAGCTCCTTTCAGCAGCATCAGTTTTCGCTGAATTTGGTTCTCTCCCGGAGGGACAAGCAGGCGTGGTCCAGTGACCGGCGAAAAGGGAACGGAGAGTTGTAATTTCGGATAATAGCTGCCGCCGGCCCGCTGATAGGCATGTGCCCAACTGTGATCGAACACATACTCTCCCTGGCTATGGCCCTTCACATACATGGGCGCAACGCCGAGCACGGTGCCCTCTTGCTCCAGGGCCAAATGATAGGGCATCCAGCCTGCATCGGCTGTTGCCGAGCCGCTGTCCTCAAGCGCTTTGAGGAATTGGTGAGTGACGAAAGGATGATCTGAATCCAAACAGGCGTTCCAGATACTTTCAGGCATCTCAGAGATAGACTGAAGGGTTCTTATGGCAAGGGTCTCAGACATGAAGGCAAGAATACTCGAAAAAACGGGAAAGCCCGGTTGAGGACAGGCTATTATTTTTGTTGATAAAAATCAGGGTCACTGGGGCAGACGGATCGTTTCGGTTGATAGTAATTCGGATTGCCGGGGCAAAGCTCTCGCTCATCCATATAGAACGCTCAAAGCTTAAAGAAAAGCGACGGAGATAAAAAGCCGGAATTTAAGTAGATATATCTTTATACTCTTTATAAGAATATAACTTGAAAATAAATCTATTTTTATATGTATAAAGGTAGGCGTGACTGGATCCAGGTTGTGCTGCAAACGAAGCATCCTAAAGGAGACTCAAATGAATTGGATTAAATCCGGTGCTAGTGGCGCAATCGCGGGCCTGATCGCTGCCATTGTTATCACCTTGCTTATTATATTTTTTCACCATCCTGCCAATGTGCAGGTAACTGGAGGAATTCCGGCTGGCGCGGTCGTCGCCTATGCCGACGCCCAAAGCTGCCCAGAAGGCTGGAATTCGTTCGATCAGGCAGCCGGTCGCGTGATCGTTGGCGCTGGCAGTGAGGGCAATAAAGATGAAACGGGCAAGGCTTTGTCCGGCTATGCCCTCAATCAGACGGGTGGGCGCGAGACGACAGTTCTCAGTTCTTCTAATCTGCCGGCACATACCCACCGCTATAACGATATCTACTATTCTGAAAAAGGCGGAACCGTCGAGGTTCCAAACAACAAGGGGAGTAGCGGATCGGATTCCGATAACAAGGGCTACCAGATTTCCCGGACGACATTGACCGACAAAACGGAGGCCGGCGGATTCACAAACTTGCCGCCCTACATCGCGCTTCTATACTGCGAGAAAAGCTAATGCTGGCTGGAAATTGTGACGCATCATGGGCTGATGCGTCACGTCTTTTATGTCATGCGATCTCAAAAACGGCGTCAATTTCAACCGCGACATTCATCGGCAGGGCGTTGGTGCCGACAGCGAAGCGGGCATGACGCCCTTTGTCCGCAAATATATCGACCATCAGATCGGAAGCGCCATTGATTACTTTTGGCTGTTCGCCATAGCCATCGACGCAATTGACAAAGCCCCCCAGCTTGACGCAACGCACGACCCGGTCCAGATCGCCGTCGCAGGCGGCCTTTACCTGGGCGATGATGTTCAGGGCGCAGACCCGGGCGCACTCAACCGCCGTCGCCGTATCGAACTCGGCACCGACTTTGCCCTGGTACTTGAGTTCCCCGTCGACGAAGGGCACTTGTCCGGACACATAGACCATGTTGCCGCTTACCACATAGGGGACGTAATTTGCGGCCGGCGCCGCAGCCTCTGGAATTGAGATGCCTAATTCGTCAAGCCGTCCATCAATAGTACCTGTCATATTTTCCTCTTTTTTCTTTGAAGTGAGTGCTCAGCCGCCTGGCCGTCCGCCGCCGCCGCCGGTTACCCGAATGCCGACATTTTTGGTTTGGACATAATTCTGCAGAGCTTCCTGGCCTTTTTCTCGCCCATAACCGGAGCGTTTCATGCCGCCAAACGGGGTCTCGATACCCCCGGCGAACCATTCATTGACGAAGACCTGGCCCGCATCAAGGCGGTCCGCGGCCCAATGGGCAGTAGTCAGATCCTTTGTATAGACACCGGCACAGAGACCATAATCCGTGCCGTTTGCAAGGCTGATGGCTTCTTCCGGATCGGAATAGGTGAGGACCGAGAGGACGGGTCCGAAAACTTCCTCCCGGGCGATGGTCATATCGGCGGTCACATTTGCAAAGATGGTGGCGTCGATGAAATGCCCAGGCAGTCCTTCATGCCGCCGACCACCGGTGACGGCCTCGGCACCGGCTTGTGACGCGGCCAGGCACATGCCTTCGATTTTCTCCGCCTGGGCGCGGGAAATCACCGGGGTCAGATCATGCCCGTCGATCCCGGGTCCGACTGAAAGGGCGCGGGCCTTGACCGCCAGTTTGTCGATAACCTCATCGGCCTGCGTCTCTGGCACGATGAGCCGGGACTGTGCCGAGCAAACCTGGCCGGCATGGGTAAAAATGCCAATGGCTGTTGAATTGACGGCCTGCTCGATATCCGCATCCGGAAACAGGATTCCGGCGGACTTGCCGCCCAGTTCCATGACGGAGGGAATAACCCGCTCCGCTGCCGACCTGAGGATCGACTGGCCGGTCGCCAAAGATCCGGTGAAAACAATATGATCGATATCTCCGTGGGCGACGAGGGACGCCCCGCAGTCATGTCCATATCCGGACAGGACATTGACCGCCCCGGCCGGCACTCCGGCCCGGCGGCAGGCTTCCGCGATATAGTAGGTGGAGAGAGGGGAAAGCTCCGGTGATTTCAGTACCACCACATTGGCGGTCGCCAACGCACAGGCCACCGACCGGGCCGCGATCTGCAGCGGAAAATTCCAGGGAACCACCTGTGCCGAGACCCCGAACGGCGCCGGAATGGTATAGTCGATATAGTCCGCCCCCAGCGGAATCATCCGGCCTTCAAGCTTGTCGGCAAGACCGCCGTAATAGGTGAAATAGCGGGCGGCTGCCAGGGCTTCGTTCTTACCCCCGGCAAGGGTTTTGCCATTATCGAGGCATTCGGCGAGGGCGATTTCGTCGGCCATTTCCGTTAAATGCCGGGCAATTTCGAACATCAGGGCACCGCGATTTGACGGACGCATATCATATAGTTCCCGCCCGTTGAAACACCGCCTGGCAGCCACTACCGCCTGATTTACATCGTCCGGCTTGGCCCGGGCGATTTCCGCGATGGTTTCCGCCGTTGCCGGATTTTCCACAGCAATTCGGTCGCCGTCGAGGCTGTCAATCCATTGCCCGTCAACATAGCTTTGCCAATATTTTTTTATCTCTTGCATTTGATAGGGCCCTCTATCCACCGCTTTTTAATGATCTCTAGCATGCAAGGACGGTAAGGAGAAGCCCCACAAAACAAAATCATCTGTAACATTGGGCACAGAAATCGGATATAATTCCTGTTATGTTAGAGGTTCTTATTCCCTCTCGGTTCAAACCCTCTATATCGATTTCCAAGTCATTTGGCGGTCAGGTTTTGCTATGAATGTAAATGTAGAAAATTCCGGTGACCTTTGCAGGCATTTCCCCGCGGAAAATGCCCAGGAAGCGCTGCTGTCCTGGCTAATTGACAAGGGTATGACAGACACAACCGTTCGCGATCTGTTTACGGAATTCAGCGAGCGGCTTGTCGATGTCGGCGTCAAGCTGAAGCGGAGCAATATCGCCTTGAGCGCGATCCATCCTCAAGTCAGTGCCTTCATGTATACCTGGCGCCGGGGCGATGGCCTGATCACCAATACCAACTTCCTGCATTCGGATGTGCCGGGAGAAGGCTGGTTTGCGAGTCCGTTCTTCTTCATGCTGAACAACAATATCAATTTCCTGCACCGCCGGCTTGAAAATCGAGACGAGCTGGATTTCCCGGTACTCGTGGAATTTCAGGAAGAGGGGATGACCGACTGGTTCTGCCAGATCTTTGATTTTGGCTGGGAGTTCAACAACGACCGTAATAATGCCGGTCTGATCACCAGTTGGGCTTCAGATCGGCCAGGCGGGTTCAGTTCCGAAGAATATGTCATTTTGCAAAAGGCGATCCCGCTTTTTGCCCTGGCAGCGAAGAGTATTGCCTCTTTCCGAACGGCCAGATCCGTTTTGGAAACCTATATCGGCCGGGAAACTGCCCGCAAGGTCCTTTCGGGTCAGGTGCGCAGAGGATCCGCCGATAGTATCAACGCTGTCCTGGTATTTGCTGACTTGCGAGGATTTACCGCCCTTTCCGATACCATGCCACAGGAAGAGCTGGTTGAAATGCTAGATCAATATCTGGATCAGATGGCCAGCCCTGTCGAAAGTGCAGGCGGTGAAATCCTGAAATTCATTGGCGATGGCATGCTGGCGACGTTTGAGCTTAAAGACGAAGCCAGCCATGTGATCTGTGAAACTGCCCTGGCGGCGGCAGAGGAAATGAAGGAAGGAGTTCAGGTTCTCAATCAAAAGCGCGCTGCGGCGGGACAGCCGACAATGGATCTGGATATCGCCATTCATATCGGCGATGTGATGTATGGGAATGTTGGCTCGGAAACCCGGCTGGACTTTACAGTGATTGGACCGGCTGTGAATGAAGTCAGCCGGATCGAGGCCTTCTGTGACGATCTGGAGACAGACATCATTGTTTCCGGTGAATTCGTCAAGGCAGCCAGCAGTTGTGCGAACAGGCTCCATACCTGCGGCTTTCATGTGCTCCGAGGTGTCCGCGAGCCGATAGAGCTCTTCACCCTTTAGCGAGCTTGCGCCGGCGCTTGTCTTCATACATGGCGAGGTCGGCAGCCCGCATCAGTTTTTCATAGTCGCTCTCACCATCAAAAGCCACCACGCCAAAGCTGGCGTCAAGCAAATGATCTTTGCTGCGATATTTGATGGAAGTTGAGCAAATCTGTTCTTGCAGATCTCGGGTTCGCTTAACGCCATCTTCCTCGGAGGTCCTGACCAGAACAAAGACAAACTCATCCCCGCCAACCCGGGCGACAAAATCAGAATCCCGAAGGCTCTTTTTCAGAATTTGAGCAAAAGTCCGGAGGACATGGTTACCGGCATCATGACCCCGGGCATCATTAATTTCCTTGAAATTATCGAGATCAATATAGGCCAATACACCTGTTTCATTATGACGCTGTGCGATCGACAGAATTCGATACATGAATTCCTGCAGGCCGCGAAGATTGCTGAGGCCGGTCAGTTCGTCGGTGGAAGACAGCTCCTCCAGTTCACGAATACGGGCCTGCTGTTCGGATATATGCTGCTCGGCGCTGGCCGCATAGGCCAGGACCCGGTTAATCAGCTGTTGATACTGGGGGGTCGCTATCCGATGGTTATTTTCTTTTAGCTTTGTCGCTAGATTTTCTAGCTGAAAGCTGACGTCCTGCTCCATTGCAGGTGGCATACCCGTCGTTCCTGCCAATATGGTGGCCATAGAAGATGACATATTCTGTACTCCTTTTCCGCTCACCGGGACAACCCGCCCAAAAACAGCGAATTGATATACCGGTGTTGGTCGTTATAACCGGTAGAAGCAACAGTCGTGCCATTTTGGCAATTTCAAATAAATATTATAAATCAGCGGGCTGGAATGCGTGAATCCCCCATATTCTGGAGATACAGACGGTGCAACTGGGCAATTTCTTCCCATTTGGAGCAATAAATACCGGTCCCGCGGATTGTCCCCCAACTCTGATCAGATGATATAGCTTCACAGACCGGCCCGAGATGTTTAATAGTGACGGGGACCGGTATTTTATGTGGCGCATAGCGTCAGAAGAGTTTTGTATGATGAAAATTTTTTTCAGAGGGTTCGTTTTTCTGTTGGGGTGCCTGAGTGGGCTCTCTCTTGTTTTCACTGCAGCCCTGGCTGCACCGAGCCAATTGGCCTCTCATCAGGCTGTATATGATTTGAAACTTGAAGACCTGAAGCCCAATGGCGGACTTGAAGCTGTCCGCGGACGGATTGTTCTGCGTATTGAACAGCAATGTGAAGGCTTGATCATGAACCAACGCATGGTGTTGGAGATGGTCAATACGGAAGGTGGGGTCATTGTTTCAGACTATCTTCTGTCGACCTGGGAAGACAATTCCGGCAATGTCATGCGCTTCGATATGTCAAACAGCCTCAACGGCCAGACAGTGGAGAAATACAGCGGGGTTGCCGAACGGTCGGAACAGTCGGCGGTTGTGACTTTTTCCGAACCTGATCAGGAAGATATGGAATTGCCGGTCAGTGTGATGTTTCCGGCGGATCACACCAAGAAAATACTGGAAACGGCAAAGGCCGGAAAGAATTTGCTGTCCGCCAAAGTATTTGACGGGAATGGCGCGGAAGGCCTGTCCGATACCCTTACCGTGATTGGCAAGCGTAAAACATTGCAGGCACCGGATGAGGCGGTAACTTCTCTGGAGGGCATGACCTATTGGCCCATCCAGCTTTCGTTCTTTGATCTGCGGGAGCAGGTAAATGAACCAGATTACGAAGTCGGTATGAAAATGTTCGACAATGGTGTCGCCACAGATCTGATACTCAAATATCAGGATTTTTCCCTCAGTGGGGAAGTCAGCAACCTAGAGTTCCTTACAGCCGAAAAATGCTCTTAAGGTTTTGGCAACCGGCTTTGGCTAACATCCAGTGATCAGAGGACAGGATTAGATAGGGATCCCATGACTGTAACAACGGATACTCAGGCCATGACGGCCGGTGGTCACTCTCTTGCGGCCCGCGACACAACCGGTGGCAGTTCTATGCCTGTGGATTTTTCAATTTCCCTCAGCCAACTCTTTGTTCGGCTTGTGAAAAACAAGCTGTTCGGAATCCTCACATTTGGCATTTACCGGTTTTGGGCCAAGACCCATGTGCGCCGTATCATGTGGCATGGCACCAGCATTGGCGGGGATCGTCTTGAATATATGGGAACTGCCAAGGAACTCTTTATCGGCTTTTTGATCGCCATGGTTATCCTCCTGCCCATTATGTTAATCGCCGGACTGGTCGCCGATTTCATGGCAGTTGCAGGGGCCGAGACCGCTGCCATCGGCCAGCTTCTCAATCTTGTCTTTCTCTATACGTTCTGGCAATTTGCCCGTTATCGCTTATGGCGGTACAGACTGTCCCGCACCTCCTGGCGGGGGATCCGGTTTTTCCTCACGGGAAGCGCCTTTAAATATGCGCTCAATGTTCTTTTATGGACGTTTGTCTCCCTGTTTACCCTTGGTTGGGGATACCCGTTGCTGCAAGCCTACAAGCTGAAATACCGGCTGAACAATACCTGTTTCGGGGATGGCGAGTTTCGCTATCACGGGACAGTTAAGGGGCTATACAGGATCTACTGGCCGGCCATCCTGATCGCCCAGATCATCATTGGCGGGACCGTTGCGCTTCTTTATGGCTATGACGCCTTGGACGTGTCTTTGGAAACGGGTGTGGCTGTAGATGACGGAAACCTGCCAGTTGAGGGAAGTTCCCTGGTCTTGTTCGGGATTGGGGGGCTGATCATCTTTATGACGTTGTCCATCCTCTCCTTCGCTGTCAAAGTTTGGGAATTTCGGTATTTGGCGGAACAGACAACCTTCCTGAGCGCTGGATTCTCCTCGATTTTGAGTGTCAGGTCGGTTTTAATGATATTTGTGCTGCTGATTGTCCTGGGTCTTATAGGATATGTCGGTTTTGGGGCATTGATTATCCTGGTTTTGAAATATCAGTCTGAGGCCGCGATCTTTATTTTTATCCTGGCGTTTTTTCTTTCTTATCTGGCCTTTGATATTCTTAAAATGCTGTTTCTTGTTGTCCCGCTTGTGCGGGCGGTCTGTCATTCTTTGACCATTTATAATTTTGAAGTGTTCGAGCATACGGCAGCAAATGCCGAGAACTCGCCGAAATACGGCGAGGGATTTGCGGATGCCATGGATGTTGGAGCTTTCTAGATGATCACGTCACTTGCCAGATTTTTTGATGGCAAAACCGCAAAGCCGCATTCGGTCCTTCTGGAACTCACTGAAACTACCTTAGAGGTTAAAAACGATACCGGAGACTTGCTCGGATATTGGCCCTTTGAAGTGCTTCGGGACCAGAATGCAGGTAAAATACGTGATGAAGTCAGTCTTTCCGTTGGTAACGGGGATCAGGCCCGCATCATCGTCAGTGATACGACTTTCATTCGGGAGCTGGAAAAGAGATGTCCGGATTTGCGTAAGAAACGTCCCGCATCGGCTGGCTGGTGGAAGCCGTATGCGTATTGGGGCGGTGGCGCGGCTCTGTCTCTTGTTGCTATCTTTGTTTTTGTTCTACCGTTTCTCTCTTTGCAGGTGGCGCGCTGGATTCCCGATGACATTCGGGCGGATATCGGGGCGGAAACACAGGAATTCTTTGTCAAGTCCGTTGCCAAGCGTGAGAAAATTCCGCCCGAAACGGCGATCTGTATGAGTGGTGACGGCCAGAAGCATCTGGATAATCTGATTGCAACCCTGGCCGCGGGTCTACCTGAAGATCTTCCGGAGGTTGAGGTTACGGTCCTGAAGACCAAAGGGGTCAATGCCTTTGCCCTTCCCGGTGGGCGGCTTCTGGTGTTTTCAGGGTTAATTGATCTGGCGGATCATCCAAACGGTCTTGCCGGCGTGCTCGCCCATGAACTGGCCCATGCCCATCACCGCCATCCCACCCAATTGATTGTCTCCAATGCCGGTATCGCAACAGTGTTGAGTTTGCTGCTCGGAGATGTCTCCGGCGGAACATTTCTGGCGACCATGGGGCAGATGGCAGTTGGTTCCGCCTATAGTCGGGATTATGAGCGAGAAGCGGATGAGACCGGCATCGAGTTGATGCAAGCGGCGCAGTTTGACGTGTCCCCGATGATTTCCCTCATGCAAACAATGGCCAGGAAAAACAAGGGAAATGACTCCGGCGTTTTCGCTCTGATCAACACCCATCCGGGCACGGAGGAGCGCGTCGCTCTGCTGGAAGAGGCGGGAAGCTCCGGGGTGGCGGCGTTATCCCCGGAGGCCTGGGCCTCGGTCAAGGCCATTTGCAAGTAACGGAGTGGTTACTCCGCTTTTTTAATTTTGAGGCTGCGGCCTTTGCTGATGGCGGAATCTCCGAATTTTTCCCGAACCTTGTCCATGGCGGATTCGATTTCCTTATCCTGGCTTGAGTTCTTCGACAGAAGATCCGGTTTGTCGGCATCTTCCACAGACCCGAAGCTGCTGATACCGACACCGATCAGACGAAAATTCCTGCCCACCGCCGCTTTTTCCAACAACGGTTTCACCTCCCGGTACAAAGTGGTGGCGAGTTGGGTCGGGTGCGGCAAGGTGTGGCTGCGGGTGATGGTTTTAAAATCGCCGGTCTTCAGCTTGAGAGTAATGGTCTTGCCGGCCTTGCCGGAGGATTTGAGGCGCTTTGACACCCGCTCGCATTGCGGCCAGAGTCGCGCCAGTAAGATTTCTACATCAGCAATATCCGTGCTGAAGGTGGTTTCTGCGGAAATGCTCTTGGCCTTCTGGTCGGCATGGACGGTGCGGCTGTCGAGGCCGCGGGACAGGTTGTAAAGCCGGCTCCCCATAACCCCGTAGCGGGCCACCAGATCCGCTTCTTCGCGATGTTGCAATTGTCCGATGGAAGTGATCCCTTCCGAAGCCAGCTTACGGTTGAGGGCCTTGCCAACCCCCCAGATGTCGCTGACCGGCCGTGGCGCCAGGAATTCGAGGGCTTCAGCCCGGCCAATAACTGCAAAACCGTTTGGCTTGTCGAGGTCGGAGGCGAGCTTCGCCAGATATTTATTGTAACTGAGACCAACCGACACCGTGATGCCGATCTCCCGCTCTATCTCCCGGGCCAACCAGGCCATGGACTGGGCTGCTGAGCGGCGATGAAGAGCTTCTGTCCCCGTGAGATCGAGAAAAGCTTCATCGAGGGACAGCGGTTCAATATCCGGGGTCAGTTTTTTGAACAAGACATGGATTTCTTTGCTGACCTCTGAATATTTCTTCATGTTCGGTGCAATGATGTTGGCGTCCGGGCAGAGCCTTTTAGCCTTAAACAGGGGCATGGCAGACCGAACCCCGGACATGCGGGCAATATAGCAGCAGGTCGAAACGACGCTTCGTGCCCCGTCATAAGCGACAATCAAAGGCTTGCTGTCAAGTTCCGGATTATCCCGCTTTTCAACAGCGGCGTAAAAGGCGTCGCAATCCACATGGGCGAGGCTGAGATCAAACAGTTCCGGATGATACAGGGTCTTTGGCGAGCGGCATTCAGGACAGCGCTCCGGCGCTATTTCTCGGTCCGTTTCGATGATGGTCAGGCACTGTCGACACAAGGCTTGCATTGCCGCATTCCCCTATTTCGTCAACCGGTTTGCGGCCACAGCCAGGCCGCCCCCCGGACCCCGGAGGAATCTCCATGCGTCGCTTTGACCATCCGGGTGGAGAGGGCATCTGAAAAGGCATATTCCTGTAACAGAGGCGGGACGTTTTCATACAGTCTCGATATATTGGAGAGGCCGCCTCCGACAACAATAACATCCGGATCCAGAATATTGATAACGACAGTCAGGGCCTTCGCCAGGCGCCGTTCATAGGTGGTCAGGGTACGCTCTGCGGCGGCATCGCCGTTTTCGGCGTTCTTGACGATCTCTTCTGCTTTGGGGCCGGACGCGCTAATGGGATCGTGAGAGCGGCTAAGGCCGCTGCCGCTTAAAAAGGTCTCATTACATCCCTGTTTGCCGCAATAGCAGTCCATTCCCGGCCGCTCGTTGTTGTTAGGCCAGGGAAGGGGGGTGTGGCCCCATTCACCGCAGATGGAATTCACGCCTTCCAGAACCTCGCCATTGACCACAATGCCGCCGCCAACTCCAGTCCCCAAGATAACCCCAAAGACCACCGAAGCGCCTTTGCCGGCACCATCTGTAGCTTCTGAGAGAGCAAAGCAATTGGCGTCATTGGCGAGCCGCACGGGCCGGTTCAACGCGCCCGCCAGATCCTCCTGCAGCGGTTGGCCGATCAGTTCGGTCGTGTTAGCATTTTTGATAAACCCGGTTTTTCGGGAGACGGCGCCGGGAATGCCGATACCAACGGTTCCGGTCTCCCCGATCTCGGCTTCAATATCCTTGATCAGGGTCAGAATGTTATCGACAATCGGTTTATAGCTTCCCCGTGGAGTTGGCACCCTTTTACGAAGGAGCTCCTCTCCGTTTTCTGACAGAACAATCGCTTCGGTCTTCGTCCCCCCAAGATCGACACCGATGCGCATCAGTATTCCCCGGTCTCGATATGACGGATGATATGGGCTTCGATCTCCGGCCAGTTATACAGACGGGTATGGCTATGTTCCGCTGGTCCCAGAAGAGAGGACAGCCGTTCATCGGCAATATAGTGCAGCCTGTGGACATGAGAGGCGTGCAAATTGACCGAACTATGATTATTCGGGATGTCATCAATAAAATAGGAGGGCGCTTCAAGTTTATGGGTGAGATAGCGCACGACCTGACCCTTGCTGCCAATATTGGCGATCAGCGGATAATCCATGCCCTTGTCCTTGAGGCCGGCCCGGCGGTTGTCCGCATATTTTGGCGGCACATTGCTAAGGACGACAATCTGTGCATGCCGGCTCAAAGACGCGAGCCCCTCTGCGGCGCCGTCAACAGCGGGCAGTCCCTCACAACAGTATTTGAAGAAATCGGACAGGATCGTGCCGACCTCTTCCTGAGGAATGGGTTCCTTATCGGCAATCCGTCGAATGTTGCCGGTCAGGGCGAAGGAACTCCAGTCAAAGAACAGCTCTTGCGACTTGAGAAACTCCTCAAGACCTACCATAAAATTAAACAGGACTTCATCCGCATCGGTGACAATTAGTGGACGACCGGGATCGATGTGCAGATCATCCAGCTGTGGAAGAACCTCTTCATGAATGCCTGTTTTCATGGTCAGTATCCCTCCTGAATGGCGCCGGGCAGGAATTGTCGGGCGCGGGCAGGGCTGGTCGGGTCCAGCCCTTCAGACTGGCAAAAATCGATGAGAATTTCTTCATGTCCGAGCAGGAAGTCAAGAACACCCGCCAGGACTTCCAGGCGTTCTGTGGAATTGGCCAGATCGGTTGGAGAAATCCCGGTTTCCGTAATCATCCAGCCCAGCTTTTCCTCATCTCCCGCCAGATAAGTGAGAGCCTGAAGCGCCAGAATCTCGGATTGTTCATTGTTCATAGTAAATTTTCTTGGCCCAGGTGGCAGTTTCGTAAGGGAAAATTAAACATATTTCGGTTTATTGGGTACTAATGATAGTCTTATGTCGCAATTATTGGAAACCCACAATATATGAAACATGTGGATTTAAGGTAATTCGTGACAAGACTCTCAATAAAATTGGGTCACTAGAAGTTGTGGACCGCGTAAGATGGACGTTCAGAAAATGAAGACAGTATTGATTGTCGAAGATAACGAACTAAATATGAAGTTGTTCCATGATCTTTTGGATGCGCATGGGTATAACACCTTGCAGACGAAAGACGGCATGGAAGCGTTGAGTTTGGCGAGAGAGCATACCCCGGATTTGATCCTCATGGATATCCAGTTGCCAGAGGTCTCCGGGTTGGAAGTCACGAAGTGGATAAAAGAGGATGAGGCGTTGAAGTCAATTCCTGTTATCGCCGTAACTGCCTTCGCTATGAAGGGGGACGAAGAAAAAATCCGGGAGGGGGGCTGCGAAGCATATGTAGCCAAACCCATTTCCGTCGAGAGTTTCCTGAGCACCGTTAAAGAATTTTTGGACTGAATGTATGTCAGCGCGCATCCTCGTCGTTGATGACGTCATACCTAATGTCAAAATTCTCGAAGCGAAGCTATCGGTCGAGTATTATGATGTAATCGCCGCCTATAATGGGCCCGATGCGCTGGAAATTGCGTTTGAAACCCCACCTGACCTGATCTTGCTCGATGTCATGATGCCGCAGATGGATGGATTTGAAGTCTGCCGCCGCCTCAAGAAAGATGCCCGCACCGCCCATATTCCCGTCATCATGGTCACCGCCCTCAGTGAGGCGACAGATCGTGTGCAGGGTCTGGAAGCCGGTGCTGATGATTTCCTGACCAAACCGGTTGACGATGTCGCCCTGTTTGCCCGGGTGAAATCTCTGCTACGCCTTAAGATGATGATGGACGAGTTTCGCCTTCGCGAAGAGACAAGTTCCGATCTCGGGGTTATCAATACCTCCGAAGACAAGGAAGAATCCATTGTTCGCGCCCGCATTCTGGTGATCGACGATAATGAATTTTCAGCCCGGCAGATGAAGGAAGTCTATGCCGAGGCGTATGACATCACCATGGAATCAGATATGGAGGAAGCCCAGGTCCTGTTGCGGGGCGGGGACTATGACCTGGTGGTCGTCAGTCTTGATTCCGCGCAATATGATCCTTTGCGCCTCTGTTCGCGGATCCGGACCTTTGAAGAGACCCGGCAACTGCCAATCCTGACCTTGGTGGATGAAGTCGACAAAGACAAGCTCATGAAAGGGCTTGAGATCGGCATCAATGACTATGTGATGCGTCCCATTGATACCAATGAGCTGATTGTCCGGACCAAGACACAGGTTCTGAGAAAGCAGTATCAGGATCGCTTGCGCCATAACTATCATCGGAGCATGGAACTGGCCGTCACTGACAGCCTTACGGGCCTCTATAACCGCAGATATATGAAAAATCATCTGGATGCACTGTTGCAGCGGGCTAATATGGATTACAAGCCGGTCTCTGTCCTGATCATGGATATCGACTATTTCAAGAACGTCAATGACAGCTACGGCCACGATGTGGGTGATGATGTCATCAAGGGATTTGCCAGCCGCATCGGCAAAAGTGTTCGCGGTGTCGATCTTGCCTGCCGTTATGGTGGGGAGGAGTTTGTGGTGGTTATGCCGGATACGGATCTGGCTGTCGCCTCAAGTGTTTCGGAGCGGCTGCGCCGTCAGATTGCGGACCAGGTCTTCAAGGATGCCAAAGGTACCTATGAATTAGCCATTACCTGTTCAATCGGAGTGACCGTATCCAAGGAGCAGGAAAGTTCCGATCGTCTTTTAAAGCGGGCGGATGAAGCTCTGTACGCAGCAAAACGGGATGGTCGTAACCGGGTTGTGGTCAATTCGGCAAGTGTTGCCGCCTGACCTTCTATTGACAGGCGCTACAGTTAGCCGCTGAATGCCCGTCGAGAAAAAAAGGCCGCGCTGACATAGCGCGGCCTTTTTGAATCCGATTTAAAGAAGCTATTTGATCTTGGCTTCCTTGAATTCCACATGCTTGCGGGCCACCGGGTCATATTTCTTCATGACCATTTTTTCGGTCAGAGTCCGCGGATTTTTCTTCGTAACATAGTAAAAGCCCGTATCTGCCGTGCTTACCAGTTTGATTTTCAATGTTGTCGGCTTCGCCATGTCGGTGACTCCAATTGGCCCCTGAACCATCACAGGAGCAATAATATTGAGGGTCGGAAAATACGGATTTAATCGCTCAAGTCAAGTCTGACCTTTACATTTTAGCGATTATTCTGCGCGTATCGTCGCCGTATGTTCTGGAACAGGGCGAGCAGGACAAATATCAGGCAGACGGCCGCAAAAGTGTAAGGCATGCCATGAGGTTCCACGACTTCCATGGCCGCACCGGCCATCGCCGGTCCGACAAGGCTACCCAGTCCCCAAAGAGCGCCGACGGCTGCCGTTGCCGTGATCAGGTCGCCACCGCGAAACTGCTGACCCATGATGGCCAGGGCAATGGTATAGGTGCCGACCACGGCCCCGCCCCAGATGATCAGCATGGGCCATAACAACAGGGGATAGGAGATCAGAAGCGGCAGGAGCAGGGCGCCGGCCACACCCAGGATCCCGCAGCCGCTGATGACGACCAGCCTGTCATATTTGTCCGCGAGCCAGCCGATGGGAATTTGCAGCACGATGTTTCCCGCGAGCAGAGCGGTGGTCATCAGCACGGCCGTTTCCTGGATTTGCCCGCTCTTGACCCCATAGACCGGCATCAGAGTGAGGACGGAGCCGTCAAAGAACGCCACAAGCAGGGTGGCGGCGCTGATCATCGGGGCGATTTTAAGGAACCTGAGCACGGAGAATTTGCTTTTCTCGCTCAAATTCGGAAAGCGGTCACCGACCAGCAGGAAGGCGATACCCGCCGATAGCACGATAAGACCGGAAACAATGAAGGGAAGGGTGCCCTCCGCGCCCATAATATTGATGAGGATGGGTCCGGTTGCAAAGCCGCAGGTCATAAAAGACACATAGATGGCGATGGTGCGACCGCGCGTTTCCTCTTTGGCAATGGTGTTGATCCAGGTTTCACTGATCAGAAACAGGATGGCCATGCCGAATCCAATAAGGAACCGCAAGCAAAACCAGAAAACGATGTTGTCGGAGATGGCGAGGGCCATGATACAGCCGGTTGACAGAAACAACCCGCCCCAGAGCATCGGTCCAACGCCGGTGATCCGGGTCCATCCGGGGATCAGCGGCGATCCGATCAGAAAGGCGACGGCGGGCATTGATCCCATGATCCCGATGATATCGCTGCCGAATCCCCTTCGTTCAAGAGAAAGGGAGACCAGCGGGATGGACAGGCTCAAAGCCATGGCCATAGCGGTGACCGCAGCGATTATGGCGACCAGGGCCAATGTATTGTCTGGTTGCCGATCGGACATGACAGAGGTCTCAATTCAGATGTTGCGGATAAGGGGCTTTCCGCGGAAATAGGTGAACAGCGGTACATTGAGGGAATTGGGCTGTCTCGTCGATAGTTTTTTTTCCAGCTCTTCGAGAACAAACTCGGTTACATCGACCAGAGGCATCTTGTACGCCTCCTCAACGGATATCCATTTCAGGTCGATCAGCTCACCAGATCCGCCAAGATCCCCGGACACATGCTTCGCCTCGACCATCAGAAACCGCGTGTTAAAGCGGATCGGGCTGACGGATGGCGTGATCGCCCGGGCGACATAATCAAGATTGGAAAAATCCGGGACAAGCGTGTTCTTATTCAGACCCCCCAGGATAAGCCCGGTTTCCTCATGGGTTTCCCGAACCGCCGCTGCTGCAACGGCATCCGCCATATCAGACGGACGCGATAACGCGTCGCGCACCGTCGGGACAAGCGGCGCAGAGGGCTTGAGAAATGCATCTTCCTTATCGACCCTTCCCCCGGGAAAGACATAGACATCCGGCAGGAAACGATGCCCTTTTGCACGTTTGCCCATCAGGACGTGAATTTTGCCACCCGTTTTTTCATATATAACAAGACTGGAGGCATGCCGTGGTGTCACGGGCTTGTCTGTTTGTGAGGGGTGGGTCATTCTTCGGCAAACACCCGTTTACCATAGCGCATCTGGAACATCGGCACCGGCTGGTTTGCCTCTCTCGGGGGATTGGTTTTTAAAAAAGTGTCCGCATATCCCAGGACTCTCTCTGTAATCAACGGAATATCCAGATCCAGGGCCTGTTTGATGGTCACCCATTTCAGATCCAACAGTTCTCCCGAACCCTTCAGTTCTCCCTCCAGATTCTCGGCATCGGCCACAAAAAAGCGGGTATTGAATCGCTTTTTCCGAGATGGTGGTGTCACCGCGCGGGCAATATAATCGAGTTTGGAGAGATCCGGTCCGGTAGTGAGCGACCCGAATTGATTCCATACATCAAGTCTGGACTTCTTCGGAACCGGATGGGACGCCGCTAGCATCAGGCCGGTTTCCTCAAAGGTCTCCCGTATGGCCGCAGTCGCCAGGCCTCTGGCCCGCGCCGCATTGCAGCCGCCCCGGATCAGTCTCGCCAAAACATCGTCCCGCAAATCGCGGGCAGGGGGGATCTGGCTGTCACTGGCATCGACCCGCCCGCCCGGAAAGACATAGGTGTTCGGCATAAAACTGTGGCGGGCACTGCGTTCACCCATCAGCACTTCAACAGAGTTGCGGCTTCGACGGTAGAGGATGAGTGTAGAGGCATCTTTGGGGCGGGGAGCTTTGGCACCGTCGGTTCTGTCTTCCGCGACGGTTCGTTTCTTATTGGGGCTCATAATCTGTTATCCTACTTTTCTGACGAATATGCCTTCTCCGGACGGTCAAGTCCAGTATTGCCTTCTTTCAGAGTTTCGGATTGGCAGAATTCAGAGGGTTTCAGGTAAAATCATTCCCAAAGCCATGCATGCGTCTTGCCCACTGAATGCCGATCAGCGCCCCTTTTACCCGGGGCAGCAGCCAGAGTGCGGAGACAAATGAAACCGGAAGCCAGATAGAGAGCTGGATCCAGGTGGCAGGGCTATAGGTCTGCTCGACCGCGAGGAGGCCGGAAATCACAAAATGCAGGACGATCAGCATGGTGAAATAGGGCGGGGCGTCATCGGCCCGCTGGTGATGAAGCTCCAGTCCGCAACAATCGCAGCTATGCTTGACCTTTATATAGCCGTTAAAGACCTTGCCAACACCACATTCCGGACATTTACGGAAAAGGCCATTGCGAAAGGCCTGGCCTATGGATCTTTCAACAGTTGTTTCGCTCATTTGACACCACTCATTCTCACTCGCAACAAGAATATCAGTAAATAGGGAATTAAAACATGATGAAAAGGTCTTTGCGACACTCTGCCGCAGCAGCTATCGTCTTTTTGCCCGGTTGAGAGTACGCTTCTTGCCTTTCGGCATCGTTTTCTTTTTCTTTTTGACAGACTTGGGAGCCATGGATTTCTTTTTGGCGGAGTGACGTGATCCGCGACCCCTGGGCCGGCTGTCCATGTCAGGTCGCAAGGGTCCGTCGCCATCGGCAATTTCGACAATCATGCTGCCGGTGACAATATCCACTTCCCGAAGGCGAACCGTCACCCGGTCGGCAAGGCGAAATACCTGACCGGATCGCTCTCCGACCAGCATATGGCGATCTGCGTCAAACCGAAAATAGTCGCGTCCCAAGGTTGAAATAGGGGCGAGAGCATCCGCACCGGTATCATCAAAGCTGACAAACAGGCCGGCGCGTGTCACTCCTGAGACCTTTGCCTGGAAAGTCTCACCAATTTTGTTGGCCAGAAAGACGGCAGTAAACCTGTCATTGGTTTCCCGCTCGGCAACCATGGCCCGTCGCTCAAGGCCGGAAATTTGCTCTCCAATGGCTTCAAAAGCCGCGGCTTCGTCCTCCTTTAACCCTCCGTCTCCCAGATTGAGGGCTGAGATCAGGCTGCGATGCACCAGCAAGTCCGCATATCGACGAATAGGGGAGGTAAAATGAGCGTAGTTTTTCAGGTTGAGACCAAAATGATGAAGATTGATGGGGCTGTAAACCGCCTGCGACTGGGACCGCAGGATCAGGGAGCTGACCAGTTCCCGATCCAGCTCCGTCTCGACTTGGGTGAGGATGCGATTAAAGGTCGCCGTTTTCATGACCTGCCCTTTGGCAAAGCTGATCTTCATATCCTGAAGGGTCTCATGCAAGCCTTCCAGCTTGTCTGTTGCCGGAGGCTCATGAACCCGGAACATACAGGGCGCCTTCTTCCGTATCAGCTCTTCCGCCGCTGCCACATTGGCCTGAATCATAAATTCTTCGATCAGCATATGGGCGTCAAACCGTTGTTTTTTGTGGACCGCCTTGATAAATCCATCGTCCCCTAATTCGATTTGCCGCTCTGGTAAATCCAGATCAAGCGGCTGGCGCTGAGACCGGGCCTTCTTCAGAGCGGCATAAGCATCGAACAGAGGCTGAATGACGATGTCCTTCAACGGATCCGTGGCGGCATCACCATGCCCCTCCCAGGCATGCTGTGCCTGGGTGTAGGTGAGGGAGGCCATACTTCGGATCAATGCCCGCATGAATTTATGGCGGCGCTTGACCCCGTCCTTGTCAAACCACATTTTCACGGCCAGCACCGGCCGATCGACATTTTCATGCAGGGAACAAAGGTCGCTTGAAAGCTCATGGGGCAGCATAGGAACAACCTGATCCGGAAAATAAACACTATTCCCCCGCTCCTTAGCAGATATATCTAAGGCAGAGCCTGAAGTTACGTAATGGGCGACATCGGCAATGGCAACGATCACCTGCCACCCTCCGGCATTCTTTGGATCATCATCTGCTGCAGCCCAAACCGCATCATCACGATCACGGGCATCAGCCGGATCAATGGTGATCAAAGGGACGTCGCGAAGATCGGTCCGTCTTCCAAGCTTGACCGGTTTGGCGGTCAATGCTTCCTTAAGGGCCGCTTCGGGAAATTCGAATGGGATGCCATGGGCATGAATGGCGATCATGCTGACCGAAGCAGCGTCTCCCATGGGGCCGAGGCGCTCTGTCACCTTACCTTCCGGCAGGGCCATGAATTTACCCGGCAAGATATCGCACAGAACGACTTCTCCGGTTTCCGCACCGAGGGAATTTTCGGCGCGAATAACAACTTCCTTTTTGAGCTTACGATTAGTTGGCTGAACCCGTCCGTCTTTGCCAACTTTCGTGTAAACACCGAGGACGGGTCCCGCATTAGACTGCAGGTGACGGATGGTCCGGGCACTGTAAGTGCCATCTTTCAGGCGGGAAAGCCGCGCCAGGATCCGATCTCCGACTCCCGGTGCGCGGCCACGGCTTTTCGTGTCCTGAACCATATAGATCTTGGGGACCGGGCTGTCATTGTCCCAATTCAAGGGTTTAGCAACGGCGTCGCCATCCGTATCGATATGGCTTATTTCAATGACAGTGACGGAGGGAAGGGTGCCTGCTGGTGAAAGGTCCCGGCCGCGACCTTTTTCAAGAACCCCCTCGGCAAGCAGTTCCTTCAAGATCTGCTTCAGATAAATCCGGTCTGAGCCCTTTATATTGAAGGCCTTGGCAATTTCCCGTTTTCCAACCGGACTCTCGCTGTCTTCAATATAGTCGCGTATTTGCTCTTTGCTGGGCAGGGCCAGCTTTTTTCCGGAACTAGACGTCAAAATATCCTATTTTCTAATGGCATTAAGGAGATCACTTGGCGTCAGCCGAAGCGTCTTTATCAGCTGCCGCTTTCTTGGATTTTGCGGGCTTTTTGGCAAATTTCGGTTTTTTACCGCTTTTTTCCGCCCGATCCGCCAACAGCTTGACCGCTTCTTCGAGGGTAATAGTCATCGGGTCAGAGTTTTTTGGGATAGTGGCATTGATTCCGCCATGAGTGACATATGCCCCATAGCGTCCGTCTTTGACATTGATATCCGCACCGTCCTGAGGATGGGGTCCTACAACCCTAAGGGGAGGAGCTGCACGGCCATTACCGCCTCGGGGCTTAGCCGCAGCCAAAAGCTCCACAGCCCGGTTCATGCCGACGGTGAGCACTTCCATGCTATTTGTCAGCTTGCCATATTTCCTCTCACTTTCCACATAGGGACCATAACGACCAAGGCCGGCGGTGATCATTTTGCCGGTTTCCGGATGCAACCCGACATCTCTTGGCAAGGCCATCAGCTGAACCGCCAATTCGAAATCAACGGATTCGAGCGGAATGTCCTTTGGAATAGAGACCCGTTTGGGCTTTTTCTTGGGCTCAGGCTCGCCAAGCTGAAGATAAGGGCCATAGGGTCCTTTCCTCAGTGTAATCATCAGTTCGGTTGCCGGATCGATCCCGATTTCCTTTGGGCCATCACTGGCTGTTGTATCTGTATCTTCCGTCGTATCGCCAAGTTGCCGGGTAAAACGACAATCCGGATAGTTGGAGCACCCTATGAAAGCACCAAACCGTCCGGTTTTCAGGCTCAGACGGCCATCATCGCATTTTGGACAGGCACGGGGATCTTTACCGTCTTCCGTTTCCGGAAAGACATGGTGGGCGAGAACCCGGTTCAATTCTTCAAGAACATCTGAAACTCTGAGCTCCGCGGTCCCCTCGACAGACAGATTGAAATCAAACCAGAAATCTCTCAACACCTGTTTCCAATCTATTTTGTCTGCGGAAATGTCATCCAGTTTCTCTTCCAACTGAGCGGTGAAATCATATTCCACATAACGGGTGAAGAAGGAGGAGAGAAACGCCGTCACCAGTTGTCCCTTATCCTCGGGAATAAACCTTTTCTGGTCCAGGCGCACATAGTCCCGATCCTGGAGCACGGAAATAATCGACGCGTAAGTGGACGGGCGCCCGATCCCAAGCTCTTCCAGTTTCTTGACGAGACTGGCCTCTGAATAACGGGGGGCCGGTTCGGTAAAATGCTGATCTTCACGGACAATATCCGTATCAACCTTTGCGCCGGCTTCTATGGCTGGCAGGCGTTTACCATCATCATCGTCTTCGGCATCGTCGCGACCTTCTTCATAGAGTTTCAGGAAGCCGGCAAATCGAACTACACTGCCGGTTGCCCGTAAAGTCTGTCCGGCATCATCGACAAAATCAATGGTCGTGCGCTCGATCTGAGCGCTTTCCATCTGACTGGCAACGGTGCGTTTCCAGATCAGCTCATACATCTTCAGATGTTCCTGATCGAGATACTTGGCGGCCATGGCAGGGGTTCTGCCGAGATCCGTCGGGCGAATGGCCTCATGGGCCTCCTGAGCGTTTTTGGATTTGTTTTTGTAGAAACGCGGCTTTTCCGGAACAAACTCCGATCCATATTCCTTGGCAATGACGGCGCGGGCGCCTTCAACCGCTTCGTTGGCGAGGCTGACACCATCTGTCCGCATATAGGTAATCAGGCCCTGTGTTTCTCCGCCGATATCAAACCCTTCATAGAGTTTCTGGGCAGCAATCATCGTACGCTTGGCGCCATAACCGAGCTTGCGGGACGCTTCCTGCTGCAAGGTTGAGGTGGTGAAGGGCGGAGAGGGGTTGCGCTTGGTCGGCTTTTTCGTGACATCAGCTACCTTAAAGTCCCCAGCCCGGACTTTCTCGGCTGCCGCAAGGGCCGTATCGGAATTAGGAAGAGAGAACTTTTCGAGCTTCTTTCCGTCCAGGTGAGTGAGGCGGGCCGTGATCTTGTCTTTTTTATCGGTCAGGAAATCTGCATCAATCGTCCAATATTCTTCCGGAACAAAGGCGTCGATCTCGAGCTCTCGCTCACAAATGAGGCGCAAGGCAACGGATTGCACGCGGCCTGCAGACTTGGCACCGGGCAGTTTTCGCCATAACACCGGTGATAAGGTGAAGCCGACAAGATAATCGAGGGCACGGCGAGCCTGCTGGGCATTGACAAGGTTCATGTCAAGTTCCCGCGGATGGGCAATTCCGTCAAGTACAGCGCGTTTCGTGATCTCGTTAAAGACCACCCGGCTGACTTTGGTATCTTTGAGCTTCTTCTTTTCCTCCATTACCTTCATGACATGCCAGGCAATGGCTTCTCCTTCCCGGTCCGGGTCAGTGGCGAGATAGAGGTTTTCCGCGTCTTTAAGGGCGTCCGCAATGGCTTTGATATGTTTTGCCGACTTGGCATCATTCTGATACTCCATGGCAAAATCTTCATCCGGCTTCACTGATCCGTCCTTGGACGGGAGATCACGGATATGGCCGTAGGAGGCAAGAACCGTATAATCCTTGCCAAGATATTTGTTGATTGTCTTGGCTTTTGCTGGAGACTCGACGACAACTACGTTCATAAAAACACCGCAGACTTTCTTTCGATTCAGGGTCCGATCGATGACCCCATTCCCGTCATATATAGAGACGCTATCCGATGATGGAAACCCTGTTTCCGAAATGGCGTTCTATTCTGCCTGCTAGTTCGAGTTCAAGTAAAATCGTCAAAACGATTGCAGGTGGCATCTGCGTCAACCGAATTATTTCATCGATTTCTATGGGTGTCGGGCTTAAAAGGGAGATGATTTCGGGGCGTGCTTCTGTGAGTTCCTGCTCATCCAGAATCACGGGCTGGTGGAAGGGAAGGGGTGGCTGTTCCGGCTCTTCCAGGGGACGTCGGGTTGCCGTTTGCAGGGCCAGAAGGATGTCTTCCGCTGATTCGACCAGCACCGCACCGCTGCGGATCAGGTTGTTGGTTCCCCTGGATCTCGGATCCAAGGGAGAGCCGGGTACCGCAAAAACATCCCGACCCTGCTCAAGCGCCATTCGGGCGGTGATCAGGGAGCCGGATTTCGGAGACGCCTCGACCACCAGAACCCCAAGGCTCATACCGGAAATAATCCTGTTGCGCCTCGGAAAATGGCGGGCTTGCGGAACGGTGCCAATAGGCTGTTCGGCGACAACGCATCCTTGATCGAAAATACTGTTTTGTAAGGCTGCATTTTCGCGGGGATAAAAATAGTCCACACCGCCTCCGACGACAGCAACTGTCCCTTTCTGAAGAGAGGCCTTGTGGGCTGATGTGTCGATTCCCCGGGCCAGGCCAGAGGTAACGACAATATCAGCCTCACAAAGGTCCCGGGCAATTGTTTCGGTAAGCCGCATGGCGACAGCAGAGGCATTACGCGCGCCGACAATGGCCACCATATCTCGGCCAAGCAACTGACGGTGACCGCGAATGGATATCACCGGCGGTGGATCGGCGATCATCTTCAGCCTTGCGGGATAGTCGGGTTCACAGGCTGCAATTAACGCCGCGCCGAAGTCCCGAAGTTTTTCAACTTCCTTTTTGGCCAATGTAGCCGGGAAAATTCGGATTGGCTTTTTACGACCGCCTTTTCGAGCAAGCTCCGGAAGAGCTTCAAGAGACTTTGATGCCGTGCCAAATCGGCTCAGGAGCTGGAAAAACGTAATTGGCCCAACATTTTCTGACCTGATCAGTCGAAGCCAGGATAACCTCTCGTCAGAGGGAAGTTCTTGCGATATCTCCATACGCTATAAGTGGCAGATAAGGAGTAATCGCGTCAATAGTAATTATCAGTTTTTAATACTCTCTAAAAGGTTGTATTGAATCCAACTTCGTCGCGGAATTCATTCTTGTGCCAGGTCAAAGCAATCAATCGGAAAAGCGAGGGGAGGTGTCGAATATCTGTAACAACAGGCAGCGCTTGCGGTCTCCTTGTGATCTTGCCTTTTCTAGGGTTGGAAAAGCAGGAGAGGAAGTTTCCGTGACAATCGGCTCCGCGCAGGTCTCCGTTGCCTGGGGAGGTATGGGCTTAGGTTTTGAGCTCGGGGGTAAGCTGCGCGCCTGTGTATTCCTCATATAGGTATAGATGAAATGTCGCTGCCTGGTCTGCATTTCCCTTTGCTGCGCCAGCACCTGCCGCTGAAATCTCCAATGGCAGGAAAAACCGAATGATTTCTGTACGGGAATGGTGAGGTCTTCAGGCATTAGTCTTTCCAATGGATATGCATCTTTAGATTGCTATTTATTCATAAAATACAATCAAAAAATACAACAGGAATCACTTTTGACCAATTTTGGGTTCAGTTCCTTTAAACAGACGGGCGATATTCTGATGATGCCGGATGAAGATGAAAACGGCCATGAAAGCGGCCAGTTCGATGCGCTGAAGGTCCCCGAAATATATGCCCCATATTGGTGAATATTCCTGAAGTAGATAGACATAGACCGGAGCCAGCGCGGCAGAAACCAGCGCGGCCAGAGATGACATGCGAAAAATAACGGCGGTCAACAGCCAGGTGAGGCCGACGGCCAGCCCGGCCGGCCAGCTAATGGCGAACATGACACCAATAAAGGTTGCAACCCCTTTGCCGCCCTTGAATTTGAGCCAAATCGGGAAAAGATGGCCAATGAATGCTGCACCGCCTGCCAGAACTGCGTAATCCTGGGTCAGGAATATATTGGCGAGGATGACCAAAATAGCGCCCTTACCGCCATCCAGGATCACAGTCGCAAGGGCCAGACCCTTATTGCCGGTTCGCAGGACATTCGTTGCGCCTATATTTCCAGAACCAATCTTTCGAATATCGCCAAGACCGGCAAGCTTGGTCAGCACAAGGCCAAACGGGATCGACCCGATCAGATATCCGATAAGAGCCGCAGCATAGAAGGGCCAGGTATAGCTAAAATCACCAAGGGGATCCGGCATGGTCTTGTCCTATAGCTTGAAGATGGAAGAGCCGTCCACAAAAGTTTCTTTAACACGGCCTTGCAGCAAATGCCCGTCAAATGCGGTATTCTTTGATTTGGATTTGAGACTATCACCGTCCACCTGCCAGGGGACCTCTGTATCAAACAAAACAAGATCCGCTGCGGCCCCTTTTTTAAGTTGGCCGGCGTCCAACCCCAATAGCTTCGCCGGGGCGACCGTCATGGTATGGAGCAGGTCGAGAAGTCCTATATCCTTGTTATGATATAGCCTGAGACTGACCGGAAGCATGGTTTCAAGGCCAATGACCCCGGGTTTTGCCTGGGCGAAAGGCAGACGCTTGCTGTCGGCGCTTTGCGGCAGATGCTGGGAGGAGATGATATCTAATGTGCCGTCCTTCAAGGCTTCTATGACGGCCAGCCGATCTTCCTCCTGGCGTAACGGGGGAGAGACACGGGCAAAGGTCCGATACTCACCAACTTCCAGATCATTGAGGGCATGATAGTGAGGGGCCGTTCCCGCCGTTACCGAGAGACCTTGTTCTTTCGCCCGACGGATACTGCTGAGGGCATCTGCCGTACTCAGATGAGCGGCATGCCAGCGGGCACCTGTCATCTCGACGAGACGAATATCCCGCTCCACCAGAATCGCTTCGGCACAGGTCGGTATGGATTTAAGGCCCATCAGGGTTGCCATCTGGCCGCCAGTCATCACGCCACCCGCCGCCAGGTTCGGCTCTTCGGCGTGAACAATGACGGGCAGATCAAACATTTTGGAATAGGCGAGGGCGCGGCGCATCAAATTGATGTTGCCAATGGCGAACTGGCCATCACTGACAGCAACGACCCCGGCATCAGCGAGAAGGCCAAATTCCGCCATTTCCGAGCCTTCGAGGCCCTTGGTCAGCGCGCCGGTTATGCAGATATTGACGGGACAGGTGTTTTTCGCCCGCCTCGCCACCAGTTCAACAAGGGCCGGATCGTCAATGACCGGTTCGGTCGCCGCCATGGCATTTATGGTGGTTACGCCACCGGCCGCAGCGGCAATTCCGGCCGTTGCCATAGTTTCCCGGTGCTCTTTACCCGGTTCACACAGATAGGCATGGGCATCGACCAGGCCCGGCGCCAGATAGAGGCCGTTGCAGTTTTGGACCTCCGCGCCGTCCGGGAGGTCGCCTTCCTTTATATGCGCACCCCAATCCAGAATTTTGCCGTCCTGAATGAGGACGCCACCCGATCCTTCCGTCCGGGAGGCCGGGTCAAGCAAATGTGCGTTCGTCAAGGCAAAGGGGGCCGTCATCTAGTTACCCTCCCGCGTCAGCAGATCAAGGCAGGCCATGCGCACGGCTACCCCCATTTCCACCTGCTCTGAAATGGCGCTGATATTCAAATCATCGGCAATTTCGGAATCAATTTCCACGCCGCGGTTCATGGGTCCCGGATGCATGATTAGCGCATCCGGCTTGGCATGCTTCAACTTTTCTTTGTCCAATCCGAAAAAACGGAAATATTCGCGGATAGATGGAACAAATGATCCCTGCATGCGCTCGGTTTGCAGCCTGAGCATCATAACGATGTCCGCATCCTTGAGGCCATCTGACATGGTATTATATACCTCGGCGCCCAATTTTCTGGCATTCGAGGGAATAAGGGTTGTCGGCCCGACGACACGGACCCGGGCCCCCATGATATTCAGTAGGGCGATATTGGAGCGGGCCACCCGGCTATGCAGGATATCCCCGCATATGGCAACGGTCAGTCCTTCCAACCGGCCTTTTCGCCGTCGGATGGTCAGGGCATCAAGAAGGGCCTGGGTCGGATGCTCGTGACTGCCGTCACCGCCGTTAATGACGGCGCAATCGACTTTCTGACTGAGTAGATGTGGCGCGCCTGAGTCGGAGTGCCGGATGACCAGGACGTCAGGATGCATGGCGTTGAGGGTCATTGCCGTATCAATCAGGGTTTCCCCTTTTTTCACGGAACTTGAGCCGACCGACATATTGATAACATCCGCCCCAAGCCGTTTACCGGCAAGTTCAAAGGACGTCCGGGTCCGGGTGGAGTTCTCATAAAACAGATTGATCTGGGTCTTGCCTCGCAGAATGGATTGCTTCTTGTTCGGAGTGCGAGAGAGATTGGCGTAGGATTCCGCCAGATCAAGCAATTGATTGATATCACCCGCCCCTAGGCGCGCAATGTCAAGGAGATGCCGGTGGGCAAATCGATTGGTGTCTAAGCTGGTCATTAAAAGGAAACTGTATAGCTAGCTTAAGAGATTGGGGCAATAGCCCGATGAAAAATTTATGGCAGGGAATCTAATGCACCTTGAAGGATGTAGGCTGCCGCCATTTTATCGACGGCTTCTGCGCGTTTTGCCCGAGAGGTGTCGGCCTCCAATAGGGTGCGGGTCACGGCGACTGTCGACAGCCGTTCGTCCCAAAAACACATGGGAAGATCAAAATATTCTTCCAGATTTTTCTGAAATTGACGAATCGACTGAGCCCTTGGGCCTTCACTGCCGTCCATATTGATTGGCAATCCGATGACAAATGCGCCAACAGAATGTTCGTCGACGATCTTCTTGAGCACCGCCATGTCCTGTTTAAACTTTGTCCGCTTGATTGTCAGAAGTGGACTTCCTATTTTCAGGGAAATATCAGACAGCGCGAGACCGATGGTTTTGGTCCCCGGATCCAAACCGAGGAGCCTATTTCTAGACGGCAGCAAATGTTTAAGATGGGTGGGGTTGCCGAGGAGCATCGCTTGCGTTAATTTGCGGCCAAAGTCGGTTTGGCACATGTTTCCAAATATCAAATGGTCCGGACCGACCTTCCGGATAAGCTCTTTTACAGCAAAGGGTGACAGATGTCGCTTGATAAAGCCACTGTGGCAAAAGTAGCCAATTTAGCGCGGATAAAGGTTGAGGAAAAAGACCTCGAACCGATGGCGGCTGAATTGAATAATATCCTCGGCTGGATCGAACAGCTGGGCGAAGTGAATACAGAGACAACGATGCCAATGACGTCGGTCGCGGACATGAAACTCCGCTGGCGTGCCGATGAGGTGACGGATGGTGGTTATGCCGAAGAGGTTGTCGCCAATGCCCCATCGAGCGAAGATAATTTCTTTGCCGTGCCGAAGGTGATTGAATAATGAGTGATCTGACAAAACTGACCATCGCCGCAGCTCGCGATGGCCTAGCGGCTGGGGACTTTTCCTCCCGGGAATTGACCGCCGCCCATATCACGGCCATGGAAGCTGCTGAGCCTCTCAATGCCTTCATCACAAAGACGCCGGAGAAAGCAGTTGAGGCCGCAACGGCTTCTGACACCCGTCGTGGCAAAGGTGAAGCCGGTAAAATGGATGGCATTCCCGTCGCCATTAAAGACCTCTATTGCACCAAGGATGTTCTGACCACGGCTGCCTCCCATATTCTGGACGGATTTAAGCCAAAATATGAATCGACCGTCACCGCCAATCTCTGGGCGGAAGGCGCTGTGATGCTGGGTAAGGCCAATCTCGATGAGTTTGCCATGGGCTCATCCAATGAGACGAGCTATTACGGCAATGTCGCGAACCCCTGGCGCCGTGACGGGGATAACCGCATGTTGGTTCCGGGCGGTTCCTCTGGTGGCTCGGCGAGTTCTGTAGCTTCTTTTTGTGCCATGGGCGCGACCGGAACGGATACGGGGGGCTCCATTCGCCAGCCTGCCTCTTTCACGGGTATCGTCGGGATGAAGCCAACCTATGGCCGCTGTTCCCGTTGGGGGGTCGTCGCCTTTGCCTCCAGTCTTGATCAGGCAGGGCCAATGACCAGAACGGTGCGTGATTCCGCCATCATGCTTGAGGCAATGGCGGGATTTGATCCGAAAGACAGCACCAGCGTTGATATGCCGGTGCCGAATTTTGAAGCGGCCCTCACGGGTGACATTCGCGGGATGAAGATCGGGATCCCCAATGAATATCGTCTTGACGGCATAAATCCGGAAATCCAGGCTTTATGGGAAAAAGGCATCAAATGGATGAAAACGGCGGGTGCTGAAATCATCGACATCAGTCTTCCACACACAAAATATGCCTTGCCGGCCTACTACATCATTGCGCCGGCGGAAGCGTCCAGTAACCTGGCCCGCTATGATGGTGTGAAATATGGTCTTCGGGTGGAAGGTGAGGACCTTAATGATATGTATGCCAGCACCCGGGCTGAAGGCTTTGGTGCGGAGGTCAAACGACGGTTGCTGATCGGGACCTATGCCCTGTCGGCAGGCTATTATGACGCCTACTATCTCAAGGCTCAGAAAGTTCGCACCAAGATCTCCGATGACTTCAAGGAGGCTTTCAAGCGGGTGGATGCCATTCTGACGCCGACGGCTCCTTCTGCCGCCTTTGCCTATGGTGAGAAGGGGGACGACCCGCTTGAAATGTATCTCAATGACGTATTCACGGTACCGGCAAGTCTCGCCGGCCTGCCCGGCATTTCGGTCCCGGCCGGTCTGAATGAGGAAGGTTTGCCGCTTGGCTTGCAGATACTGGGTAAGCCGTTTGATGAGGAAACAGTGTTTAAAGCTGCCGGTGTGCTTGAAGAAGCCGCCGCCTTTACAGCCACGCCGGACGACTGGTGGAGGGGGTAACCATGGGAATGATTGTTCAGGGTGCAACGGGTGACTGGGAAGTTGTGATTGGACTGGAAGTCCATGCACAGGTGACGTCCAATGCCAAACTTTTCTCCGGATCGGCAACCGAGTATGGGGCGGAGCCGAATTCGCAGGTCTCATTCGTCGATTCGGCCATGCCCGGCATGTTGCCGGTTATCAATGAAAAGGCGGTCGAACAGGCGGTTCGGACCGGACTTGGTTTAAAGGCTCAAATCAACAAATATTCCGTTTTTGATCGCAAGAATTATTTCTACGCGGATCTGCCACAAGGCTATCAGATCAGTCAGTATCTGCAGCCGGTTGTGGGCGAGGGCAAGATCACCATTGACCTTGCCGACGGTGAGTCACGGGAAATCGGAATAACCCGCCTGCATCTGGAGCAGGATGCCGGCAAGAGTCTGCATGACCAGCATCCGAATATGACGTTGGTTGACCTAAACCGATCCGGTGTGGCGCTGATGGAGATCGTCTCTGAGCCGGACATGCGCTCCCCCGAAGAAGCGGCCGCGTATGTCAAAAAGCTGCGGAGTATTCTGAGATATCTCGGGACTTGCGATGGCAATATGGAAGAAGGATCGATGCGGGCGGATGTCAACGTGTCGGTGCGGCGCCCCGGTGACGAGTTTGGAACCCGCTGCGAAATGAAGAATATCAATTCGGTCCGGTTTATGCAGCAGGCGATTATCTATGAAGCCAATCGCCAGGTGGATATTCTTGAAGAAGGGGGATCGATCGATCAGGAAACCAGATTGTATGATCCCGTTAAAGGGGAAACCCGGTCCATGCGCTCCAAGGAAGAGGCCCATGATTATCGGTACTTTCCGGATCCGGACCTGCTGCCCCTTGAGTTTGACGATGCCTTTATTGACAGCATTCGCGTCACGTTGCCGGAATTACCGGACGACAAGAAGGCGCGATTTGTTTCCGACCTCGGGTTGTCGCCTTATGACGCAGGTGTCCTGGTTGCGGAAAAAGAAGTCGCCGACTATTTCGAGGCTGTCGCAGAGGGTCGGGATGCCAAACTTGCGGCAAACTGGGTGATCGGGGAGTTGTTCGGTAACCTCAACCGGACAGGAAAGTCTCTGAGTGAAAGTCCTGTATCGACGAATGCGCTGGGCGCCCTTATTGACCTGATCAAGGACGGAACGATTTCCAACCGGATCGCCAAGGAAGTCTTTGAAGAGATGTTCGACACCGGCAAGAATGCGGCCGATATTGTCGAGGAAAAGGGCTTGAAACAGGTCTCAGATACGGGTGCCATTGAAGCGGCAATCGACGAAGTCATTTCGGCTAATCCTGACAAGGTCGCGGAATATCGAGCCGGTAAAGACAAGCTTTTTGGCTTCTTTATGGGTCAGGTCATGAAGGCAACCCAGGGCAAGGCTAATCCTGGTGTTGTCACACAGATTCTTAGGCCCAAGCTGGATGACTGATTGTGGGCGGCGATATCCCATCGCCGCACCCCATTGGTTAAGTTCTTCAGTGCATCCCGGATTCTTGAATGCGAAGGTCTTTTAGACACTCTCTCATAGAATAATGGGATCTTTCTGAGGTCTTGATGATCCGCCCGTTGTGGTGGCAAATGCGCCACATCCAGCTTGATGTCGAGACTTCGGATTCTTCCAGATGAGATTCGTGAATTTCGTGGTTGTCGATGTTCTCTACGCAATCAATCAAAGTCTTGTGAACTTCTGTGGAGACCTTTACCAGCTCTCCGTGGCCGTTGGTGATATGCCACATCCAGACCGTTTTAGAGACATCAATATGATGGGTATACATAGTGATGTGAATGGTATGACCATCATGAATATGTGGTACATGTCCGTGAGGATGGTGGTGGCTATGAGTGAGCTGATGATGAGGATGAGAGGGATGATGATAGTGGTGATGTGGATGCTGCAGAGGGTGATGAGCATGATGAGGATGATGATAGTGATACGGGTGCTCTGAAGAGTGATGAGCATGATAGGGATGCATGTAATAATACACATCATGATGCGGTGGATGTGTTATTGGAGTCCAATGGTTCCAATAGTATGGGTGATGCTCAATCATTTCTTTCTCCGTGTTTTGCAAATGGCCGGTTGCGCACATCTTCGGCGCTGCCCTCACTAGACGCTGGATAGACGGAGAATGTGAGCAATTACTCACATTTAGGAACGATCACTCTGGAATGTCGATGAAGTACGACGTAGGACTAGAGGTACGAGAGCACTGCCCAAGCTGCCATAAATACCGGGAACACAGCAACATACAGGGCTTCCTTGACCTGGGGTGACGGTTTTGAAATTAATTTCATAGCAAATAGTCTCAACAGAAATAAGGACTTGGACGAATTTTCAAAGAGGAAATTATACCTTTTCATCCCGGCTACATTGATTCAAATCAAGAAAATTGTGCAATGCAACATCAGTTGTTGAATATCTTGCCAGCTTCTAGATATAGATGATTTCCAGTCTGTAGGGCAGGGTGTCGCTGATATTGATGACTTCGATATCGTGATAGGTAGGAGAAGATTTCCGGCAGGTATATCCCCAGGCGGTTATGTTGACCCGGCAGATCAGACCTCCATATTTCAAGGCGATTTGATAGCCGGATGCGGGTCCGGTACAGATACACCTAAAATACTTGTAGGGGGTCAGAACCTTCGGGGGCGGAATCACCCACTCTAGGGACGTGCCGCCAAGGTCCTGAAAGTCAAGGGGGGTGTCTTCAATGGTACTGATCAGAGCTATACGGGTTTCCAACGGCATCCGGGCTTCCTTATCTGTTCTCCGATGGACGGGCCAGCGACCGGATTTGTGAGGAACTGAAAGAAGAAATATGCTGGTCTGCATATTTGTATCTGCTAGGGTAGATTTATGAACTGGACTGATATCGGGTTACTCCTTAGCTGCCGTAAGCACGGTGAAAACAGCATTATTGTTCATGCCTTTACAAAAGATCACGGACGCACAGCCGGACTTGTCCGCGGAGGTTCCGGGCGGCGGCTCAGGGGACTGTTGCAACCGGGAAATGAAGTTCAGCTTACCTGGCGCGGTCGCTTGCAGGAGCAATTGGGAAACTTTACCGTCGATGCCCGAAAATCACTCTCTACTCAACTGTTTGACACTCCCTTAGCCTTGCTAGCCAGCAGTTCCGCCATGTCCGTCCTGGATAGTCTGTTGCCGGAACGGGAACCGCATCCCAGATTGTATGAAGCAACCCTGTTGCTGCTGGCTGCATTGGAGGAGAGTGAAGAAGTTTGGCCCGTGCTCTATGCGAAATGGGAGCTGGGCCTGCTGGCGGAAGTTGGATACGGGCTGGACCTGTCGTCTTGCGCGGCAACCAACGGGACGGAGAACCTCATCTATGTGTCTCCAAAGTCCGGGCGCGCAGTAAGCCGGGATGCCGGTCAGCCGTATCGGGAAAAACTCTTCCCGCTTCCCGCTTTCCTGATGAAAGGTCCAGGTGCGGGAACAGAATTTGACGAAGTACCGGTATCAGAGGTGATACAGTCTTTCAAGATTACAGGGCACTTCCTCGAAAAGATCGTCCTGGAACATAAACCGACCTTGCGCCTGTCGGCGAGAGAGCGCTTCGTCGCCTCCTTCTGCCGCCATGCTGACACAGACCGGACGGTCTCGGAATCCTGAAATCCCTGGCGTCGAAAAAAGATGTCATCTCCGCTGAATTTTTCCCTCCTAATTCGTAAATCAGATGGTATATAGAGCGCATGAGTGACCAGACCCCCGTCAAGCCCGGTGAGATTGTTCCAACCTCACTTAAGGATGCCATAAGCGAGCGTTATCTTGCCTATGCGATGTCCACCATCATGTCCCGCTCTCTTCCCGATGTCAGAGATGGCCTGAAACCGGTTCACCGGCGGCTGCTATATGCCATGCGACTGTTGAAGCTGGACCCCAATTCAGGGTTCAAGAAATGCGCACGTGTGGTCGGGGATGTCATTGGTAAATACCATCCCCATGGAGATCAGTCTGTCTATGATGCCCTGGTTCGTCTGGCCCAGGAATTCGCCCAGCGGTACACCTTGGTTGAGGGACAGGGGAATTTTGGCAATATCGATGGCGATAACGCGGCGGCCATGCGATATACAGAGGCCCGCCTGACTTTGATTGCAGAGTTGCTGTTACGTGACATAGATCAGGATACGGTTGATTTCCGACCAACCTATGACGGTGAGGATAAGGAGCCCGTGGTCCTGCCGGCCGCTTTTCCAAATCTGCTGGCGAATGGGTCCGCTGGAATTGCCGTCGGTATGGCGACATCCATTCCGCCGCATAATGCCATAGAAATTACCAATGCGCTTCTCCATCTGATCAAATTCCCCAATGCCGGAATTGATAAACTGATGGAATTTATACCGGGACCGGATTTTCCGACAGGCGGGGAGCTGGTCGAAAAGCCAGAGAATATTCGCGAAGCCTATTTGACCGGGCGCGGCGGATTTCGCCAGCGCGCAACCTGGGAAGTTGAGAATACAGGTCGCGGGACTTATCAGATCGTTGTCACTGAAATTCCGTATCAAGTCCAGAAAAGCAAGCTCATCGAACGCATAGCCGAACTTATTCAGACCAAAAAGCTGCCTTTTTTGACCGATGTCCGGGATGAGTCAGCAGAAGACATTCGCCTGGTGCTGGAGCCGCGCAGCAAGAATGTCGAACCGGAAATGCTGATGCAGGGACTGTTCCGCCTTACAGACCTGGAAAACCGCTTCTCGCTGAATATGAATGTGCTTGATGCGAGTCAGACGCCGGGTGTTATGAGTTTGCGGGACGTTTTGCAGGCGTTCCTGACCCATCGTTTCGAGGTATTGATCCGCCGCTCAAGATTTCGCCTGGGGAAAATTGAAGCACGGCTTGAGGTTCTCGATGGTTATCTTATCGTCTTCCTTAATCTGGATGAAGTGATCCGTATCATTCGCGAGGAAGATCATCCGAAACAAAGCCTTATCGAGACCTTTACCCTGACTGAAAACCAGGCGGAGGCGATCCTCAATATGCGGCTCCGGTCTTTGCGCAAACTGGAGGAAATGGAGCTGCGCCGGGAACATGATGAGCTCAGCGAGGAAAAATCCGGATTGCTGGCTCTTCTCGATAGCGAAGAGCTGCAGCAAATCGCGATCTCCACTGAAATCAAGGAGTTGAAGAAGGTGCTTCAACAACATCCTGAAATTTCAAATCGTCGTACCCGTATCGGTGAGGCGGTTGAGCTTCCTGATATTCCCCTTGAAGCCATGATTGAGAAAGAACCGATCACGGTGATCTGTTCAGACAAAGGCTGGATCCGGGCGATCAAGGGTCATGTCGAAGAGAATGGCTCGGAAAAATACAAGGATGGCGATAAGGGACGGTTCTGGTTGCCGGCGGAAACGACAGACAAGCTCGTCCTGTTTGCAACCAACGGCCGTTTTTACACCATCGGTGCGGACAAATTGCCTCGGGGCCGCGGCCATGGGGAACCGGTCAGGCTGATGATCGATCTTGGTAACGACCAGGACATCGTTGCGCTCTTTGTCCATCGCCCCGGCCGAAAACTTCTTGTGGCCTCCAGCGATGGCCGTGGCTTTATCGTCGAAGAGAACAGTGTCATTGCCCAGACTAAGAACGGAAGACAGGTCCTGAACGTATCGGGGGATATCGAAGCCGCTTTCTGTGTGGAAGCCAATGGCGATTCTGTCGCCGTCATTGGCGAAAACCGAAAACTCAACTGCTTCCCGATTGCGGAGCTTGGGGAAATGAACCGGGGCAGGGGCGTGACTCTGCAGCGGTACAAAGATGGTGGCTTATCGGATGTCATTACCTTTAACAAAGAAGAGGGCTTGAGCTGGAAATCCGGTGAGCGAACACGCACAGAGCATGATCTCACGGGATGGTACACCCGGCGCGGGAATGCCGGCCGCTTACCACCCCGAGGATTTAACAAAAGTAACCGCTTCAGTTAGTCTGACAGCCCTTTTTCGCTTTTTAGGCTTTGCTGTTTTCTAATATAAACACTTGCTGATGAAGTAGGAATTCTCTATTGTTTTATTAGAATTGTCTCTAATTTAATAATATTTTAAATAGCAATTTTAACTTGCCAAGCAAACGTTTGGCTAATAATCTTTCTTTTCCTTAAGCGATTGAAATTTAATATTATTTAAAAGGTGCCTCTATGACGTCTACTACAACTGCTTCTCCCCTCATCAACCAGATATGGACGATAGAACATAGCTCTTCCGGATGGGCAAAGTTCATGCGTCTCTGCGTCCTCGGCCTTGCTGGCTCAGCACTGCTTGCCGTGTCTGCTCAAATTGCGGTTCCCATCGGGCCAGTTCCTATCACCATGCAGACCTTTGTAGTTCTGCTTATCGGCGCGACCTATGGCTGGAAATTGGGTGGCGGGACAATGGCCCTCTATCTTGCGGAAGGTGCAATGGGATTGCCCGTATTCGCAAACGGCGGCAGTCTTCCATCGCTCATGGGGCCGACAGCCGGGTATCTGTTCGGTTTTGTCGCAGCAGCTGCCTTGGTCGGCTGGCTCTCGGAAAAGGGCTGGGGCCAATCAGTTGTGAAGGTGGCGATTGCCATGATTATTGGTAACGCCGTCATTTATCTGGGCGGTCTTTCCTGGTTGTCTTCCTTTATCGGGCTTGAAAGAGCGGTCGAGGTTGGCATGCTACCGTTCCTGATCGGCGATGCCTTGAAAATTGCCCTGGCTGTTGCTGTGCTGCCATTGGCCTGGAAAATTCTTAATAAAGTTAAAACCTGAAGGGCCTGCAGGGCCTACCTCTGTGGGTCCTGCATATTTCGCGATAGCGGTCAATATACAACTCCGCTGATATAAGTTGGCAACCAGGTCGCCAGGGCTGGAAACAGGGTCAATAGCAGTAACGCCAAAATCTGCAATCCCACAAATGGAATGACACCCCGATAGATCATACCCGTTGTCACCTCTGGTGGCGCAACACCTCTCATGTAAAAGAGCGCAAAGCCGAACGGAGGAGTCAGGAAGGAAGTTTGTAAGTTGAGAGCGATAAGAATGCCTAACCATATGGGATTAATGTCCAGCAGTAGTAGGACCGGGGCGACGATTGGAACAACGACAAAAGTTATTTCAACGAAATCAAGAAAGAACCCAAGCAGGAACATGATCAGCATCACCACGAGAAGGGCAGAGAATTTCCCGCCGGGCAGATCATTTAGAAACTGATAGACCATCTCATCGCCGCCCAGTCCCCGAAAGACCAGACTGAAGATGGTGGCGCCGATCAGGATAATGAAGATCATGGAAGACATTTCCATGGTTGATCGACAGACATCTGCCAGCATTCCGCCCTTGAACAGCTGGTAAAGGCTGATAGCAAGTCCGATGACTAAGATCAGGATCAAAGGCGCGCAGAGTGTCAGACCAATTACAGAGGGTGACTCTGATCCGAGCCGTAAATCAAAAACATTTGCGAGGATTAAGATTAAGGGGATGCTAAGTCCCGCGCCGTAAATCCATCGGTGCGGTGTGGTTTTAGATTTGAGACCCGCTAGCAAGATCGCACCGATGCCGCCAACCGAGGCCGCTTCCGTCGGCGTTGCGACACCTAAAAGAATCGATCCCAACACAGCGACAATCAGAAAAGTTGGCGGCAGCAGTGACTTCAGAACGATGATAAGAATGTGCTTCTTGGAAATCTGCGCAGGGTCGCTGACAAGGGCAGGGGCTTTTTCTGGGTATAGAAGAGCGATACCAATCTGATAGAGCATATAGAGGCCGACAAGCAACAAGCCCGGGAAAAGCGCCCCGGCAAACAAGTCTCCAATGGAAACAGGTTCGGGTGACCAGTTTCCAATCTGATTCTGGGCCGAAATATAAGCATTTGAAATCTGCTCACCCAGAATAATCAGAACAATGGACGGCGGAATGATCTGGCCCAAAGTGCCGGAGGCGCAGATGGCGCCGGCAGCCAGTTTTGGATCATATCCGCGTTTCAGCATGGTCGGCAGGGCCATTAACCCCATGGTGACAACGGCTGCGCCGACGATGCCGGTTGACGCCGCCAGTAATGCTCCGACAATAAAAACCGAAAGGCCAAGACCGCCGCGCAGCTTTCCAAACAACAGACCCATGGTTTCAAGCAGGTCTTCTGCCACCTTTGATCGCTCCAGCATTAGTCCCATGAAAACAAAGAGGGGGACAGCCACCAGGATTTCGTTCCACATGGCATTGCCAAATATCCGGGACGGAATGGCGCCAAGCAAGGTGATTTCAAATGATCCGGCAACCCAGGCGAGTCCGGCCATAAAAAACGCTACACCCGATAAAGTGAAAGCGACGGGAAACCCTACCAACAGGCAGATGACGGTCAGCACGAACATGCCAATAGCAAAGACTTCGGGCAGGATCATAGTCTGATGTCCTTGCCTGAATCGTGATTGAGTGAGGGCGGGGAGCCGGTCAGAGCCAGGATTGATTTCAAGGCAATTGACACCCCTTGCAAAATCATCATGCCGCAAAAGACAAGAATGACTGTTTTTAGGCCATAGAGGAACGGTAACCCGGAGCTTTCCCAGGACGATTCTGAGATTGCCCAGGATCCTGCCACATAAGACCAACTCAGCAATAAAATACCGAGGCATACAGGAATGAGCAGGAAAAGGCTTCCGACCAGATCAATAATCGCGCGCAGCCTATGACCGGCCCTGGCATAAAAGATATCGACCCGCACATGGCCATCTCGAAGCAGGGTATAAGCCGCACCCAGCAGGAATAGAAACGCGTGGCTGTAAATGATTGATTCCTGCAATGGAATGGACCCAAGGCCAAAGACATAGCGTCCGACAACAATCACAAACTGCAGGAGCACCATGAGCAAGGCTAGCCAGGACACATATTTTCCAACCAGCAGGCTGAAACGGTCAATGGCGTGCGATACGGATAGAAGGAGTGTCAATTACAATTCTCTTCAACTGCGGCTACTGGCGCTGTTCTGCCTTATAGGGGACGGGCAGCCAGAGTGCAACTCGGCATATCTCGGCGATAGTATCGGGCATCCTGTTGTATTAGTTGATCGAATCAAAAATATGGAAATTGTATGTCAGCGGACTTTCCATGGAGGGCATCTATCGCTACTCAAATATCCGGAAATTCTCAAACTATGTCACCCCCTATGACCTAACCGCTGCTAAAACCATGAAAAATTATTTAAAATGAACGGGTTAGTAAGCTTTATTTATAACATTAGTCATATTTGTGCGATAATATATGGTTTTCTTAATATTAAAATTTGCCTTGTATTTAGCGGACGTTCCTGCAAAATACGCGCAACAGGGAGATCTCGCGGATTAGTAACTGATTGTGCAATCAGTCTTTACATGTTCGGCTATATGCGCTTTTGGGAATGACGCAGAAATTCTGTTAATTGAAATCATTTGATATGGGCGGAGCTCTTTCTGCCCTTTGTTTCTTAGGGAGGAACATTTTATGGAACGACGCAAGTTTTTGACGGGCGCTGCAATTGCCGGTGCCGGTGTGGCGGCATCTCCGTTTGCGGCCCCTGCCATCGCGCAGGAACGCAAGGAGATGACGATTGTCTCCACCTGGCCGCGGGACTTTCCGGGTCTTGGCATTAGCGCACAGCGCCTGGCGGCACGTATCACAGAGTTGAGTGAAGGACGTCTGACCACGCAGTATTTTGCTGCCGGTGAGCGTGTCGGCGCGTTTGACTCGTTCGATGAAGTTGCTTCCGGCAACGCGCAAGCCTACATCGCTGCCGACTACTACTGGAAAGGCAAGCATCCGGGTTTCGCCTATTTCACCTCAGTACCTCTTGGCATGACCACGCCAGAGTGGAACGCCTGGATCAAGTTCGCCGGCGGTCAGGCTCTTTGGGATGAAATATCCGGTGAGTATGGCCTGAAGGCTCTTGCCTGCGGTGCAACCGGTACTCAGATGGGTGGTTGGTTCAACAAGGAAGTGAATTCCGCTGAGGACCTTAAGGGTCTCAAGATGCGTATTCCTGGCCTTGGTGGTGACGTTATGGCTAAGCTTGGTGCATCACCAGTATCGCTTCCGGGCGGTCAGATTTACGAAAACCTTGTTTCCGGCGCGGTTGACGCAACCGAATGGGTTGGACCATACAATGATTACTTCATGAAGTTTTATGAAGCCGCAAAGTACTACTACTATCCTGGTATGCATGAGCCAGGTGGGGGACTTGCTTTCGGCATGAATAAATCCTGGTGGGAGAGCCTTTCCAAGTGGGAGCAAGCTATTATCACTGCGGCTTGCATGGAAGAGCATGCTGCTCAGTTTGAAGAAGCTATGGCTCTTAACGGGGTTTACCTGAACAAGATGATCACGGAAAATGGTGTTGTCCTGAAGGAATTCAATGACGACATTTATGACAGCTTCGCGGAAGCGGCGCTGGAAGTGTTTGAAGAAACACGTGATCACAGCCCGTTAGCTGCCAAAATTAATGACGCTTTCCAGAAGAACCTCCGCGAGATCGGTGGTTGGACAAGAATTGCCGAAGTGGCATTCTCCAACCAGCGTAACCGCGTACTGGAAATTGACAAATAATATGCGATAGCACGACACAGGGGCGGGATGTAATTCTCGCCCCTTCGTCTATGGGAGGTTCAAATGGCAATGGCAGATGATGCGTATGCATCTAGCCGCGGGCTTCAGCTAGGAGTTCGTATATTCGGGTGGTGCATGCTGGTTGCCCTGCCAATTTATTTTTTCGATAATTTTCTGACATTTGTTCTCGGATGGCCCGGTGTCGGCGCGGTATTTAGCGGCGAGGCAACTGTCAATTCCTGGATACAGCTGTTGATATATGCCCTTGGTGTTCTGTTCGCGATTGTCTATGTTTCGCGTACCTCGGGCAGGCACCTTCGGGACGAAGCTGCCGGAATTACACAATTTAACACTTATCTGGTCCGGGCCGCGTTCTGGGCTGTCTTTCTGGTTGGTCTCGCCGATATGGCGATTTCTTTCCTCCGGGTGGAAGGTATCCTTCATTTCGTTGTCGGAGAGCAACTGGCGTCGGATCTTGGCCGCTCCCATTTCAGGGGACCCTATGTCCATATCCCCTTGATGGTGCTGAGCCTCCTTATTGCGATAAGATCCAAGACCCTCGGATTTCAGTGGTTGGCTCTGTTGGTTGTATGTGCGGAGCTTTTGATCGTTATTACCCGCTTCATTTTTTCCTACGAACAGGCATTTATGGGGGATTTGGTTCGTTTCTGGTATGCGGCCCTGTTCCTGTTCGCCAGTGCCTACACATTGGTTGAAGAAGGACATGTAAGGGTAGACGTATTCTATGCCGGTTTTAGCAACAAAACAAAAGGCTTCGTCAATGCGGTTGGATCGTTGTTTCTAGGCATCACCTTGTGCTGGACAATCCTGTTTGTCGGTATGGGCAATGAGGCCGCCATCATATACAGCCCGCTGGCAAATTTTGAAGTGAGCCAATCGGGCTTTGGCATGTATGTGAAATATCTTATGGCTGGATTTCTGGCTGTGTTTGCCGTGACCATGTTGATTCAGTTTGTCAGCTACTTAATGGAAGCGGTGGCAGATTATCTCGAACAGCCGGGTCATCAAGACCATGAACCCTCGATATCAGCCGGTTAGTACAGGACCAGACCATGGAACTCTTTTTTCTTTTCATTCTGATCCTGCTTATGGCCTTGGCCTTGGGCGCCGGCTATCCGGTTGCCTTTGCCCTTCCGGGATCAGCGATTATCACCGTCGCACTTGCCTCAATCGCGGGGCTGCTATTTGAAAGCAATCCGGACGCCTATTTCCTGCAGGGAGGGCCGTGGCAATGGCTCAGTGCAGGTGTTACCAATTTACGAGGAGTGTATTGGGAAGTTGAACGCGACACCCTGATTGCAATTCCCCTGTTTATTTTCATGGGCATCATGCTTCAGAGATCCAAAATTGCCGAGGACCTCCTGGTCACCATGGCCCAGTTGTTTGGTCCGGTTCCCGGGGGCTTGGGAATTTCAGTGGTTTTCGTTGGTGCTTTGCTCGCGGCGACGACGGGGATTGTGGGCGCAACCGTTGTCGCGATGGGATTGATCTCGCTGCCGGCGATGCTTCGCAATAACTACTCCCGGCCATTGGCGACCGGAACCATCGCAGCGTCAGGTACTCTCGGTCAAATTATTCCGCCCTCAATTGTTTTGATCATTCTGGCAGACCAACTGGCCAGTGCGGTAGATCAGGCCGGATCAGCCCGAAAAGCTTTGCATAAGGCCTCGACCGGAGAGCTGACCATGCCCTCCTCCTTCGATGTGGTCTCGACAAGTGCCGGAGAGATGTTCCTGGGGGCATTTGTGCCCGGACTGCTGCTGGTTGGCATCTATATGGCCTTTATCCTGATCTTTGCCCTGATCCGCCCAAAGGCGGCGCCCGCCGTTCGTTATGGTGGCGATTTTGATAAGGATTTTTTTGTCAAGCTCGCCCTGGCTTTGATCCCACCACTTAGTTTGATTTTTCTGGTCCTAGGATCAATCATTGCCGGTATCGCCACGGTTAATCAGGCCGGTTCAATCGGCGCGGTCGGCGCCATCCTGATGGCTGGATATCGTCTGAAAGAAGGACAGAAAAATGCCTATACACCAGTTATTTTAGGCTTGTTGTCCCTTGCCGCTATCCTTGTTGTCCTTGCCTTTTTCGAAACCAATATCAAGGCGATTGACAGTACACGCAATGCCATCGGCGTTACCTTAGGTATTATCGCAACGGTCGGTTTTATCATTGCCGTGATCTGGAGTTGCTGGCGCACCTACAAGATAGACAACACGTTACAGGAAGTGATGATTGAAACCGCGAAAACGACGTCGCTGGTATTCATCATTCTGCTCGGCGCCGCTATGCTGACTGCGGCCTTCCGCGCCTTCGGCGGAGAAGAACTCGTCCGGGATTTCCTGAACAGCATGCCTGGCGGTTTTTGGTCAAAATTCGTGATCGTGATGGCCGTGATTTTTGTGCTTGGTTTCTTCCTCGACTTCATTGAAATCGCTGTTGTCGTTGTCCCCATTGTAGCCCCGATCCTGCTGGCGGATCCATCCGCGAACGTAACCGCTGTCTGGCTTGGTGTTATGATCGGTCTGAACATCCAGACCTCCTTCCTGACACCGCCCTTCGGGTTTGCCTTGTTCTACTTGCGAGGTGTCGCGCCTCCGATCGTCAAGACAATTGAAATGTATAAGGGCGTGATCGCTTTTATCACCTTGCAGCTTATCGCTCTCGTGGTTGTAGGTCTCTATCCGCAGTTGGTAAACTATCTGCCAAACCGGGCGTCCTTGACTGCGGAGACAGCGCCACCACCGCGTAATCCCAAGCTGGAATATTGTGTTGAAAACTATATTGCAGACCGGTTTGGCAAAGATGGCGCCTTGTTGACCAGTGCCATAAATTCCGCGAAAAGCCTGAATTACGATTATCTGCCGAAAAGAATGGCTTCAGGTCTGCAGAAAAGCTTTGAATCAGCCGAGGCTGCGCCCGCCGCCCTGCAATCAGCAATTGCAGCTGAAGCGCAGATCAGGCAGGCCGTTCCGGGCTATAGCCCGCTTCAGCGCAAAGTTAGGAAGCTTGAAGCAGATATTCGTGAAATTGATTTGGAGATCCGGGAGCAAAACACCCTCATCAGCCGTATGAGAAGTGAAGATCAGGCAATCCAAAAACAAAAACTTGAAGAAAGTGTAAAAGAGCTTGAGGCAGAGAAAGCGAGCCTTGAAGAAAAAATCCCGGCTGAGTGGAAAGAAACTTACACGAATTTCAGAACACTGCTTAAGGACGAGGCAAACTTGAGAGTCCAGTTCAGGCGCGCCGTGGACGGGGCCTATGTTCCCATCGCCGATTTCCTGACGACCTTGAGAAGCAATGCGGCCTTTGTCGAGTTGAAAGAGGATCTGATGAAAATCAAATCGGAAATGGACACGGCAGCACCGACAGATCTGGTTACCCAGATTGAGGCTTTGTCCGCTCGCATGAACGACATTGCCGGCGCCTCGGATATCAGGTCGGGTCTCTCAAAAGTCCGACGGCCCCTAAGAGCAAGAACCGTGGATATGGAGAAGGCCAATTCAGAAATGGATGAGGTTGTCGAAGACTATGAGAAACAACTGGTTTGGCGAGAAAGAGCTGAAGCCAATCTGCTGGCCGAACTGGAGAAGTATGAGGCGGTGATCCGCGGTTCAATCGGTCTTCGCCAGCAGCGGAAAATGAATAAGGAACAAGCCTTGTTTGTCGCCAGCTGCCAGTCTGGCCATAAAGATATTTCCTATAATTTCTAATAGTTGCAACTATGGAAGGAAACAACAGGGTGGCTGTTTCGACAGCCACCTTTTTTATCAGGTGAGTAGTTCCCAGCCTTCGCGGGTCAATATCTCAGAGGGGTAAAAACGTTCTTTGTAAGCCATCTTCGGGCTTTCTTCGATCCAATATCCCAGATAGACAAAAGGCAGTTGCCGGTATCGGGCCTGCAGAATATGCCAGAGAATCAGATAGGTCCCGGGACTGTTCTTTTGTTCGGCCGGGTCGAAGAAGCTGTAGACGAGGGAAAGTCCGTCTTCCATCACATCTGTCAGGCTGACAGCAAATAAGCGGCCATCGGATTTACGAAATTCAACGAGCTGCGACTTTACCGGGCTGTCCTCCACCATCGCCTGATAATCATCGAAATCCATATCGACCATACCGCCATCCGAATGGCGGGAAAGAAGGTATTTGTGAAACAATGCAAAATGTTCCTGTGTCGCAACCGCTGGGGTTTCCGACACCCTCAGATTCTGGTTTGCCTGCCAGATACGCCGAAATGACTTTTTGAGAACAAAGTCCTTGGCCCGAACGCGGATCGGGATACAGGCATCACAGCCGTCGCAAGCCGGGCGATAGGCCAGGTCCTGGCTGCGGCGAAAGCCTGCATGGCTTAAGGTGTTATGTAGATGGTCCGGATCTTCCCCGGCAAGCAGGGTTACCACCTTGCGTTCCAACCTGTTTTCCAAATAAGGGCAGGGAGCGGGTGGGGTCGAAAAGAAAAACCTGGATGGAATTTCCACGCGCTTCATTACAGCGCCTTGCTCTGTTCATTTTCCATAGGGTAAAGGGTAACGCGATTCCCATTTTTAGCAAATAGGGGAGCTAAAAAATTATTCTATTTTCAGACCAAACCGTAATAAAATGGCGCAAATACAGAGAACAAAAGCCACAGCACAACAACCAGCGGCGCGCCGGCCCGGAAAAAATCTACAAATTTATAGTGCCCAGGACCCATCACCAATAGATTCGTTTGATATCCCATTGGAGTTGCAAAAGAGCAATTTGCAGCAAAAATCACGGCATAGACAAATATCATCGGATCGACCCCCAGCTCCTGTCCGATGCTGATCCCAATGGGCGTAAACAGCACGGCTGTGGCATTGTTGCTGAGGATGTTGGTAAAAAACGCGACCAGCAGGAAGAAGATCGACAGGATGACAGGCGGCCCGGCCCCCATAAGAAGAGACAGAACAGCATGGGCAACGAAACTTGCGCCCCCGGTTGCCTGCATAGCAGCCCCAAGACCCAACGCTGCCCAAATCAAAAGCAGGATTTTTCGATCAATGGCACGGCTGGCTTGGAATATATTCAGACAGCCAGTCACCACCATGGCCGCGGCTCCTGTGACGGCAGCAATGACAATGGGAACAAACCCGGAGGCGGCAGAAAGCACGACCAGGCCAAAAATGATTCGGGCGCGCCAGGCAAGGGCTGTCGCAGGCAGTTCCCTGGCCGACCATTCCAGAAGCAGGACATCAGGGTTACTGCGGATGCGCATGATATCCGCCCGCTTACCCAGAATGAGAAGCACATCGCCCGCCTCGAGACGGATATCCGTCATTCGGCTCGTTCGGATCATCCGCGATCGCCGTTGGATGCCGACAACCACACAGCGGGTACGATAATGAAAACTTACCTGATACAGAGCCCGACCGATCATTCGGGACGCGGGTGCGACCACAGCCTCTGCCAGGGTTTGATCCTGTACTGACTTCAATTCGGTGCTTGTTTCAGAAGGGACCTCTTCACTTTCCAGGAAGCCACGCAGCATTTGCGGATTATCTGAAAAAGCCTCAGTAATGGATTTTCGGGTTCCGGCAAAGACAACGGCATCTGTAGGCCTCAGGATCATGCCGTCAAATGGAGGAAGCAGCACATGCTCTCCGCGCTGAATGAACCGAATGGTGATATTGCGAAGGCTAGGAAACTGACCGGCGACAGCTTCTTCCCCAACCAGCGGGCTGTCCGGATTGATCTCCATCTGAACAATGAACTGTTTACCGGAGAGATCCACGACTTCACCCGTGATGGAGGTCCGGTCGGGCAGGATCCTAGGGATGACAACGAGAGCATATAGCAGTCCGGCGCCTGCCAAAAACAGGCCGGGAATGGTGAAATCGAAGAATCCCAGCTGCGGTTGACCTGCCTGAACAGCCGCCGCCATTACCAGCAGGTTTGTCGACGATCCGATCAAAGTCGTCATCCCGCCAAGAATGGAGGCATAGCTTAACGGGATCATCAGCTTGGAGACAGGCTGATGAAGCCGCTCCGCCAGGGCCGTAATCAGCGGAATGAAGATCACGACCACCGGGGTGTTATTCATAATAGCGCTAATGATCAAAACCGTCGCCAGGACTACGGCAATGGCCAATATGGGATGATGTCGGCGCAGGGTGACAAGGCGTCGAATGGGTTGCTCAAGGGCACCCGTGCGGACAATTCCCTGTCCAACCACAAGCAGGGAAAGAACAGTGATCAAGGCCGGATCGCCAATACCGGCAAGAATATCGGACGAGGTAAGAAGGGAAACGCCATTACCATCCACAAGAGGATAGAAGTAGAATAACAGCAGCAAACCGGCAATCACCCCTATGGAGGAGATTTCAAGCTCAATTTTTTCGCTGGCAAATGCCACAATCGCAGCCGCAATGAAAGCGAGAACGATCCAGATATGCAGACTTGATTCAACCAATTCCATAAATAGCGACTTGCTTTCCTATTGCACCAGAAGTGGAGCATAATTCCGTCTGGCATGCGATTTCCCTTTGATCTATATCATGAGGATTGTCCTGCATCTTGCAAGCTTACAATTTCATCAGCGTTCCGAACAGACTGGAAAAAGCTAACAATTATGATGACTTATTACGCGGCAACCGCTAATTCGCGGCCCGATTTTCCAGTCTTAGCGGATGATATCCTGGTAGATATCTGCATTATCGGGGCCGGATATACGGGTTTGCTGACGGCGTTGGAGCTGTCTGAAAAAGGCTATTCCGTTGCTGTTTTGGAGGCAGAACAGGTTGGCTATGGCGCCTCAGGGCGAAATGGCGGGCAAATAGCTACGGGATATCAACCGGGGATGATCCAGACGGAAAAAATCGTCGGTAAAGAGGATGCGGCGATGCTCTGGCAGTTATCGGTGGAAGCGACGCAACTGCTGCGGGAGCGCATCGAACGCCATGGCATTTCCTGTGATTTGCGGGAAGGGGAGCTGTACACCGCTGCGAAAGCCCGTCATACGCGCTGGCTGCGCCAGGAACAGGACCATTGCGACACCCGATATGGCTTTTCCGGATATGAATGGGTTTCAAGAGACGGTCTGTCCGATTATTTGGAAAGCTCAAGATATCATGGTGCTTTGCTGGATCGGGAAGGTGGACATCTGCATCCTTTGAATTATGCCCTTGGATTGGCTTCAGCAGCCAAAGATGCTGGGATTCAGATTTTCGAGAAGTCACCCGCACTCAAGATTACCCCTGGTGACAAGTCAGAAATAATGACCGCTTGCGGACAAATCAGAGCGGAAAGGATTGTACTTGCCGGAAATGCCTATCTGGAGGGTCTTGCCCTCCCACTTGAGAGCAGGATCATGCCCGTTCGAACCTTCATTATGGCCACAGAATCCATCGAAAAAGCGAGAGCAAACCGTTTAATGAAAACACAAGCCTGTGTCTCAGATACCAACAGCAATCTCGATTATTTCAGGATGTCGGCCGATGACCGCCTGTTATATGGAGGTCGAGATTATGTCGGGGTTCCTCGCGGCGATCAAACGGCCTTGCTACGCCGGCATATGCTGCGAACTTTCCCGCAACTGGGGGATCTGAAAATTGATTATATCTGGTCTGGTAAAGTCGCCGTCACCCGTCATCTGCTACCGGATTTCGGTCGGGTAAGCCCCAATATTTATTATGTTCAGGGATATTCAGGTCAGGGGCTGCCGCTTTCCGCCATCGCCGCCAAGGTATTGGGAGAGGCTATTGCAGGAGAAGTAGAGCGTTTCGACATTTTTGCGCGCATTCCGCACAAAAATTTCCCAGGAGGGACGCGCTTCCGGGTCCCGCTCCTGTCTCTCGCCATGTTTTATCAGCGCTTGCGTGATCTGTTATGACAGAGGTGCCCGGCGAATTACCACACCGACAACAAAGTCATGCAGACAGCGGCCTCTTGGATTGAAAAGCGATACCAACAGGATCAATGACGAGGTGACAGCCACTGACAGGTAAAACAGAACGGCATGGATAAAGGCCGTCAGGTAATCCGGTTCGCTCCCATCCAAAAGCTCCATCTTCACGTTCATAAAGCGCATGCCTAACGTGGCATTCCAGCTCCCGCCAATAAGGATGGTGTTATACAACACCGGAATAAGAGCCAGGCCCAGCACCAATAGCGGCGTTAACGTTCCGAAACTGAGCACCCCAATGATATTCGCAGCAATGGTCGCAACGAAGGTAACAATGGCAATGCAAAGAACATCGATGAGATATCCGAACATCCGCCGCAAGCGAATGGATTCATAGTCATCCGGATTGTAGCTGTCGTCATAGGTAGACCCGCTGGTCCCATAGTTTCCACGCTCTGTTTTTAAAGAGCTGAGCTCAATTTGTCGTCCCTCTGATGGTTTCACAACCCCGACTCTCCTTAAATTAGTGAATAATCAAATGGTACTCTTCTCTATTTTTAAATGGTACTTGTTGATACAATTACAATAATCCAGTCCTGTAGGGGCCAGGACCGGCAAAAATCAACATCTGAGAGGCTTCTAACATGAATTCCAGATCATTCTATGTTCTGATCCTTGCCGGAGGGCTGATAAGTCTTTTGGCGATGGGGACGAGGGCCGCATTTGGTCTGTTCCTTGAGCCCGTGTCGACGGATCTCGGATGGGGGCGGGAGGTCTTTGGCCTGGCCCTCGCGATCCAGAACATCGTCTGGGGCCTGTCCCAGCCCTTTGCCGGGATGATCGCCGATAAGTTCGGTTCAGGAAGGACATTGTTGGTATCCGGGATGGTCTATGCCGGCGGCATCCTGCTGATGTCTCAAACCACCAGTCAAAGCGAACTGCATCTTTCTGCCGGGCTATTGGTTGGCCTTGGTCTCGCGGGGACCGGCTTCGGTGTGGTAATGGGTTCTGTTGGCCGGGCAGTATCAGAGGAAAGGCGTTCCATGGCCCTGGGCATTGTTGGCGCGGCAGGAAGCTTGGGACAGTTTGCAATGGTCCCCGTCGGCCAGGCCTTTTTGTCCAGCTACGGTTGGTCGACGGCCTTGCTGCTGATCGGCATATGTTCCCTGATCATGATCCCGGCCTCGATTGGGGTTCGGGGAAAGGCTGAAGATAGCGGTGCGGCTGGGGCTGCCTCTCTTAGCATGGCCATCAAGGAAGCGTCCAAAAGCAAAAGCTATTGGTATTTGTTCACCGGTTTCTTCGTTTGCGGATTTCACGTGACCTTTCTGGCTGTCCATCTCCCCGCCTATATTGTCGATAAGAATATGGCAGCGGAGTATGGGGCAATAGCCCTTTCCATTGTCGGACTTTTCAATGTAGTGGGGTCGTTATCGGCCGGGTATCTGGGCGGGAAATACCCCAAGAAATACCTCTTAAGTTCTCTCTATTTTGCCCGCGCAGCCTTGTTTGTAGCCTTCATATTGGTCCCTATCAGTCCGCTGACGATTCTGATTTTCTCCGGGATCCTGGGCTTGCTTTGGCTCTCCACGGTACCGTTGACTTCCGGTCTTGTCGCCAGCCTGTTTGGACCGAGATATATGACAACCCTGTTTGGCTTTGTCTTCTTCAGCCATCAGGTTGGCGCTTTCCTTGGGGCCTGGATCGGGGGCGTGGTCTTTGACATTTATGATTCCTACGATCTGGTCTGGTGGCTCAGCGTTGTCCTGGGTCTAGTTTCCGGTATCCTGCATTGGCCCATAAAAGAAGATATGCCGGCAGCTGCACCGCAGGCGAGCAACTGACGTCAGATTGATGAGTGTCCTGTCCATACAGCATAGACCGCCCTTGATAACGGTTCTGTTTATACAAGGCGTTGTTTTCGCAGCCCTGTACCTCCTGGGACCCTATCTTGAAATGGCCATTGACCAGAATATTCCCGTTTTCTGGAAGATGGTTGTTCAGGGATTGATCGCGGGCGGGATTACGGCGCTGTTTGGCCTGACCTGGGTCTGGATTTGTGTGCAGGTGCTGGCACCGCCGCTCCTGATACTCGGGGTTGCCCTAAATCTGCCAAACTGGGTCTTCCCAGCTGGTCTCGCGCTTCTCATCCTTGTATTCTGGAATGTGGCAAGTAACCGTGTCCCGCTCTACCTGACCAACCTGACCACGGCAAAAGCAATAGGTGATCTTATTCCTAAAAGAAAAGGGCTGCATTTTGCAGATCTGGGAAGCGGTCTTGGTGGGACATTGCGATATCTCGCGCGGCAATCAGAGGCACAAAAATTTACGGGCCTGGAATCAGCGCCGCTTCCCTTTGCGCTATCGTGGATCCTGGGTAAATTGAGCGGATGTGAAAACCTCTCCTTCAGGATGAAGAATATCTGGGCTCAGGACCTTGGTAGCTTTGACGTCGTTTATTGCTTTCTCTCACCCGTCCCCATGGCGCGGCTGTTTGAAAAGGCGAAAGAGGAACTGAAACCGGGCAGTCTTTTCATCAGCAATAGCTTTGAGGTGCCGGATCTGAAGCCCGACAGGATTATCAAGGTAGACGACCGGCGGCAAACCCGTCTTCTAGTCTGGAAGATGTAAGTCCGTTATTTCAGGTTGGTCGGCAGAACCGGCGTTTCCCGAAGCAGGATGATGCTGATACGACGGTTCCCCGGATTTGACGGATCATCCATAATCAGAGGATCCGTATCGGCGCGACCGGCGACTTTCTCGATGCGTTCTGGCTCTAGTCCTGCCTCGAGCAAGGCACGTCTGCTGGCATTTGCCCGATCTGAAGAGAGTTCCCAGTTTGTGTAATCTCCACCATTGAAGGATGAACTGTCCGTGTGGCCACTGATCGACAGACTGTTGGGAAGCTTCTCAATGGATTTTGCAATCTTGCCAATAAGTGCCTGAATGCGCGGCGTGATGCTGGCGCTGCCGCTGTTGAACATGCTTTCATTGAACTGATCGACAATCTGGATACGCAGGCCCTCGGGGGTCATATCAATCACGATATTATCCTGCAGGCCGGACAGCTCGGGATCCTTGGAGATGGCCTGGCGGATTTCCGCTTTTGCCTCTTCAAAGCTTTCTTCTTCGATTTTGGCAAGCTTTGCAAGTAACTCGGCTTCCTCCGCCTTCTGTGCTTCGGCGTCTTCACCGTCATCTTTCTTGCCCTGTTCAGGCGGAGAGATGCTTGAGACCACTGAAGGGACACCGGTATCAGATATACGGGCTCCTTCCGTCTGCATGCTCTGCCCACCCAGCAGGCCGCCGGCGCCTGACTGGCTGATGCTGGAGGTTGTGGGGGCGAAATAGTCTGACAGGCCTTCCTTCTGTTCGGTGGTTGTGACATTGAGCAACCAGAGCAACAGGAAAAAAGCCATCATCGCCGTCACAAAGTCAGCATAAGCAACCTTCCAGGCACCACCATGGGCGCCATGGCCACCTTTTTTGACCTTCTTGATGATAATCGGGGCGACGTCGTCAGCCATGTTTCAATGCCGGTATCAGGAAAGTTGCGGGATTATACTGTCGGTGCTTCATTACAGGCCTCTTCGACCTCTATGAATGTCGGACGCTCGTGGCTATACAGGGTTTTACGGGCGAATTCGACAGAAACGGCCGGCGCATAGCCTTGCAGATGGGCGAGGAGGCCCTGTTTCATGCATTCATAATATTTGCTGTCTGCATCACCGAACTGCTCGAGGTTCTTGCCCATGGGTGAGACGACGCCATAAGCAACGAAGATACCAAAGAACGTACCCACCAAAGCTGCGGCAATCAATCCGCCGAGAATCTCCGGTGGCTCGGCGATGGAGCCCATCGTAATAATCACCCCAAGCACCGCGGCGACGATACCGAACGCCGGCAAAGCTTCGCCCATGGTGTTGACGGACGCCGCGATCGCGTGCCCTTCATTATGGTGAGTCTCGATATCCTGATCCATCAGGGCTTCCAGCTCATGAGGATTTTCTGTCCCCATGGTCATCAGGCGCAAATAGTCACACATAAAGTCCTGGGCATGGTGATTTTTTGTGAAACTCGGAAAATGCTGGAACAAGGCGCTGTCGGCCGGGTTTTCGATATGTGGCTCCAGGGCGATCATGCCTTTGGTCTTGGACAGTTTGAAAATAGCATACATCAGGGTCAGCAGATCGGCATAGGCTTGCTTGTTGTAAGGAGATCCTTTGACCAGCTTGCCCATTGACTTGGCCACGCCCATGATAACCCATTTCGGATTGGACTGGAGAAACGCACCGAAGGCGGCTCCCAGAATGATCAGATATTCCAGGGGCTGAAACAGGACGGCAAAGCTGCCATGCGGTGCATATCCGCCTGCAACAGATCCAAAGGTAACAACAATCCCAACAATCCAAAACATTCTGACATTTGCCCTTAAAATGGGGTCCAAGTAATCAAGCGCTGATATTGCGGTGAAATTGGTTAATAAAGCGTGTGTAATTTTAGGAAGTTTTTATCAAAATCCCCGGATAGCCCGTATTTCCAGAACATTTGAAAATCTTTACAGGCTAAACGGGGATGATCCGCTGGACAACCGCCATTTGATCGTCAAAAAAGAGTGCTTTTATTAAAGAACTATGGGACAGTGCGCGCCGTTTCTCTATGGTCACCCGACCATTTGTTGTTTAGGCTTGTATTGAGTTGAATGATATGACCTTTGATACAATAGATTTCAGAAATGCCCTGGGATGCTTTGCGACAGGAATAACCGTCGTGACGGCCCTGACGGCCGACCGCCAACCCCTTGGTGTCACCATCAACTCCTTCAGTTCCGTCTCGCTCGACCCGCCATTGGTGCTTTTTAGCCTGGCAAGGGTGGGCGGCCATTGTCAGGAATTTATCACCGCCGGGAAATTTGCTGTCAATGTCCTGGCCCGGCATCAGCGCGCCCTGTCAGATCGTTTTTCAATGGCCCGGGAAAACCGCTTTCAGGGCATTGAATATGAGACCGGCGGCAACGGCTGTCCCGTCTTTCCGGGCAGTCTGGTGGTTTTTGAATGCGAGACTTTCGAGGTTCATGACGGCGGTGATCATGCTGTTTTTATCTGTAAAGTCACCCATGTGATGGCGGGGGAAGAGGAACCGGCTTTGATTTTCCACAAAGGCCAGTATCACGAACTTTAGGCGGTTGTTTCCACTGACTGGAAAATCCGCAGCTTGTTCTTTAATCGCAGGCTATAAGACGCTACAAAAAGACATATTTTTCAACGAACGGGGACATACAGATGGGCACAAAAGCAGCTTTCATTGGCCTAGGAGTGATGGGGTATCCGATGGCGGGGTTCCTGCAAAAAGCGGGATATGAGGTCACCGTCTATAACCGAACCGCAGCCAAGGCCGAGAAATGGGTATCGGAATATGGCGGAGCGGCTGCGGACACACCGGCCAAAGCAGCGGAGGGTGCAGAATTTGTCATGGCCTGCGTCGGTAATGACAATGACTTGAGAAGTGTCGTCCTCGGGGAGACCGGCATATACGCAACGATGGCTTCCGGCAGCATATTCGTTGATCACACAACAGCATCATCCGAAGTGGCACGGGAACTGGCCGCAATCGGCGCAGAAAAGGGTATCGGTTTTGTCGATGCCCCGGTTTCCGGCGGTCAGGCCGGTGCTGAGAATGGGGTGCTGACGGTGATGTGTGGCGGCAGTGATGCGGATTTCGGCCGTGCCAAGGATCCTATCGACTCGTATTCCCAGGCCTGCAAGCTGATGGGGGATGTTGGCGCCGGACAGCTGGCCAAGATGGTCAACCAGATCTGTATTGCTGGTGTAGTCCAGGGGTTGTCGGAAGGGATCCATTTTGCCGAGAAGGCGGGGTTGGACCCGGCCAAGGTCATCGATGTCATCTCCAAGGGCGCCGCGCAAAGCTGGCAGATGGAAAATCGCTACAAGACCATGATTGCGGATGAATTTGAATTCGGTTTTGCCGTCGACTGGATGCGCAAAGACCTCGGAATTTGCCTCTCCACGGGCACGCAGGTCGGGGCGAGCCTGCCGAATACGGCGCTGGTCGATCAGTATTATGCCGACGTCCAGAATATGGGGGGCGGCAGATGGGATACATCAAGTTTGATCCGCCGCTTAAGGGCTCTGAAGACATAACCTCATGTTTTGGACATCAGGGGCGTGGCGAGGGAAAGAGACCAGTAGCGTCTTGGCAGAGAGCCGTTTCTTCCCTCATCCGACGGCGCGATCCCGATCCCGGCTTGCGTCAGTTCGGCATTGAGGATGTTGGCGCGGTGTGGCGGGCTTTTCATCCACATCTCGACAACTGTCATGGCGTCCGTGGCGCCAAGAGCAATATTCTCGGCGGCGGCCTGAAAGACATATCCGGTCGCACGGATGCGCTGATCAAAACTGGACCGGCCTTTTCCCGTATGGGATAGGAGTTGTTTTTCGAACATGAAGTTGGCATGCTGCTGGGCAGCTTTCATCAGGCATGAATTTAACGTCAGGGGAAAAACTCCAGCTTCGGCGCGGGCAGAATTCAGGTTTTCCAGGACATTATCCAGGAGTGGCATATCTCATCTCCATTTAAATTAAAAATTGTATATAATCTAATAATTACCCTTTTAAAGTGTTTCAGAGGAAATTGAGGGCAACGGTGACTGACAGTATGAAATTGAGCAGGGAAACGAAATTGGCGCAGGCTTTGGGCTGGCTTGAGGGTGACCATAAAGGCGTTATTCCGGGTATCTATCCCAGCACGACCTATGAGCGCGAAGTGGATGGCAGCTATCCGTCCGGCCGCATTTACAGCCGCGATCAGAATCCCAATTATGACCAGCCGGAGCAGGTTCTCTGTGAACTGGAAGGCGGCGCAGGCGCCCTGCTATTTTCCTCTGGCATGTCAGCGGCCCTCGCGGTCGTTCAGGCTCTGCGCCCGGGAGATCATATGATTGCCCCCGCCGTTATGTACTGGTCTTTACGAAACTGGCTGAAGACCGTTGGAACAGAATGGGGAATTGAAATAAGCTTTGTGGAAAACGGAAACCTCTCGGCCCTACAAGAGGCGGTTATTCCAGGCAAGACAAAATTGCTTTGGATGGAGACACCGGCCAATCCCACCTGGGAAGTTGATGATATCGCGGCCTGGGCCAAGGTGGCAAGGGCAGCCGGTGCCCATCTTGCAGTCGACAGTACGGTCGCCACCCCCTGCATTACCCGGCCGATTGAGCATGGAGCCCATATCGTCATGCATTCGGCGACCAAATATCTCAATGGTCATTCCGATGTTCTGGCCGGTGCGCTTATTACCGCGGAAGACGATGCCTTCTGGCAGCGGGTTAAGGTCAACCGCAACGCCGGCGGCGGAGTTCTCGGACCCTTTGAAAGCTGGCTCCTGTTGCGGGGTATGCGGACTCTGGCCATTCGCGTCGAGAGGGCGTCCGCCAATGCCATGGCCATTGCCAGGCGCTTTAGTCAGCATGACGGCGTTAACTCAGTTCTTTATCCGGGGCTTCCGGATCACACGGGCCATGACATTGCCCGGCGGCAGATGACCGGCGGCTTTGGCGGTATGCTCAGCCTCAGGATAAGGGGCGGTGAGGAAAGGGCCATGGCGGTTGCCGCACATCTGAAGCTGTTCAAGCGGGCCACCTCTCTTGGGGGTGTTGAGAGCCTGGTTGAGCATCGCGCCAGTATTGAGGGCGAGGGAACACCGTGCCCTTCAGATCTTTTAAGACTATCCGTTGGTATTGAAAGCTCGGATGATCTGATTGCAGATATTGAACAGGCATTGAAGGAGACAGCATAGATGGATAGATCCGTTATCGTGACTGGGGCAAGCCGTGGTATCGGTGCCGCCATTGCCCTGGCTGCCGCAGACAAGGGGTTTGAAGTCGGCGTCAATTACCTTGGGGCGGAAGATGCGGCAAAGGAAGTCGTCTGGCAGATTGAGGAGAAGGGCGGCAAGGCTATTACCTTGCAGGCGGATATGGCCGTTGAAGCTGACATTCTCAGGATGTTTGCGACTGTCGACGATCAATTGGCGCCCCTTGGGGCACTTGTCAATAATGCTGGTATCACCGGGTTGCTGGATAAGGTGGAGAATTACACCGAAGACAGATTGAACCGGATATTCACAACGAATATCACCGGACCTTTTCTCTGCGCCCGCGAGGCCATCAGGCGGATGTCAACGGCTCATGGCGGACAGGGCGGTTCCATCGTCAATATTTCCTCCGTTGCCGCCAGGCTTGGATCCCCCAATGAGTATGTGGACTATGCAGCCTCAAAAGGCGCGATTGACACCATGACCCTGGGCTTGTCAAAGGAACTGGCGGAAGAGGGGATCCGGGTCAATGCGGTGCGGCCTGGAGTGGTCTATACAGATATTCATACTTCCTCCGGAGAGCCGGACAGGGTCAATCGGGTGAAGGAAATGGTTCCCATGAAGCGCGGCGGCGAGCCTCGGGAAATCGCCGATGCCGCCATTTGGCTACTGTCCGAAGAAGCGTCTTATGTCACCGGAGCCTTGCTGGACGTATCTGGTGGCCGTTAAAGCGCGTCATCAGCCCTGCAGATGCACGGCCGCCTCAACGGCGAAATAGGTGAGGATGCCGTCGCATCCCGCCCGCTTGAAACCCAGCAGACTTTCCATCACGACTTTTTCCCGGTCGAGCCAGCCATTCTCAGCTGCGGCGGCCAGCATCGAATATTCTCCTGAGACCTGATAGGCGAAAGTCGGGACCCCGAACTGGTCCTTGACCCGGCGGCAGATATCCAGATACGGCATGCCGGGTTTGACCATAACCATGTCGGCGCCTTCATTGATATCGAGGGCGACTTCCCGCAATGCTTCATCCGTATTGGCAGGGTTCATCTGATAGGTGCGCTTGTCACTGGTACCGAGATTTCCCGTGGAGCCGACGGCATCCCGAAACGGGCCATAAAAGCCTGAAGCATATTTGGCGGCATAGGACATGATGGAAACATCAATATGGCCTTCCCGCTCAAGGGCATCTCGAATGGCGCCGATCCGGCCATCCATCATATCCGACGGCGCAATGATATCGCAGCCGGCCTCCACCTGATTGAAGGTCTGCTGGATGAGAACCTCAACCGTATCGTCATTGACCACATAGCCATCTCGGACCAGGCCGTCCTGTCCGTGAATGGTAAAGGGGTCAAGGGCAACGTCGCAGAGAATACCCATATCCGGCAGCGCATCCTTGATCGCCCGGATCGCCTTGCAAATAATATTATTGTTGTTGAGGGCTTCTCGCCCATCATCTGTCTTGAGGTCCTGTTCGACAGCAGGGAACAGAGCAATAACCGGAATACCGAGGTTGAAGGCCTCGCGGGCAGCAATCAGCAGTAGATCAATACTGAGACGCTTGACTCCCGGCATGGAGGGGATATCCAACGCCAGGTTTTCCCCCTCATGGACAAAGACCGGCCAAATGAAGTCAGAAGGTGTGAGTTCATTTTCAGCGACCAGCCGGCGCGACCAGTCTGTCTTTCTGACCCGACGCATGCGCGTTGCGGGATAACGGGGGGTAAGCGTATCCATTTGGCAGATTTCCCAGAAGTTAAGGGTCGATCCTAGAAATTTCCGGCATAATATCCTCTCGCCAAACCATCGGCAAATAATTGAACCTAACGATCGTTAGGTTTATCATTGACAAGGACCGGGTGAGATCGTATCAACAGGGACCGAACATAAGGAAAGGCAAGGCTTCATGGACTTTACCTTGAGCGAGGACCAGATTGCATTTCGGGATATGGCGCGCGCATTTGCCGCAGATCAGTTTACCCCCAATGCCGAAAATTGGGATGAGGAAAAAATATTCCCTGTCATGGAAATGCGCCAGGCAGCTGAGCTCGGCTTTGCCGGTATCTGCGTTGGTGAAGAACATGGCGGTTCCGGGCTCAGCCGTTTGGATGCGGCTTTGATTTTTGAAGAGCTGGCCGCTGGCTGTACGTCGACAGCCGCCTATATTTCCATTCATAACATGGCGAGTTGGATGATCGATTTTTTCGGCTCCGATGTGGTTCGGAAAAAATTTGTGCCGAAGCTGACGACCATGGAATATTTCGCCAGCTATTGCCTGACCGAACCCGGATCCGGCTCCGATGCAGCAGCGCTCAGAACCAAGGCGGTGAGGGACGGTGATCACTATGTCCTTAACGGCGCCAAAGCCTTTATCTCCGGGGGCGGACATTCCAATGTCTATGTGACCATGGTGCGCACCGGCGGAGACGGGGCAGGCGGGATCAGCTGTATTGCAGTGCCGGGAGACGCGCCGGGCCTCAGCTTTGGCGCACAGGAGCGGAAAATGGGCTGGAATTCCCAGCCGACGGCGCAAGTGCTGTTTGATGACTGCCGGGTTCCTGTGGAAAATCTCGTTGGAAACGAAGGCGAGGGCTTCAAGATCGCAATGATGGGATTGGATGGCGGACGTCTTAATATCGGGGCCTGTTCCATCGGCGCGGCGCGCGCCTGTCTGGAAGCGGCTCAGAGCTATACAGCGGATCGTAAACAGTTTGGTAAACCCGTTGGGGAGTTTCAGGCCGTGCAGTTTAAGCTCGCCGACATGGCAACGGAACTGGAGGCGGCCCGGCTGATGATCCGGCAGGCGGCGTCGAAGCTCGATGCCCGGGATCCGGAAGCCACTTTGTATTGTGCCATGGCCAAGCGCTTCGCCACGGACAAGGGCTTTGATATTTGTAATGATGCCTTGCAACTTCACGGCGGTTACGGGTTTTTACGGGATTTCCCCATGGAGCGGTTTGTTCGCGATACCCGGGTTCATCAGATCCTGGAAGGCACCAATGAAATCATGCGGGTGGTCATCGCCCGCAAACTCAGCGAGGGGCAGGGGAAGGCGTGACGAATGTCAGAGACTGATGAAATTCTATTTGAAATCAAAGGGATGCTCGGAACTGTTGTTCTCAACCGGCCGCATGCCCTGAACGCGCTGACCCATGAAATGTGCCTGGCCCTGGATGCCCAGTTGAAGGAATGGGAGACGGATGAGCAGGTCAAGGCGGTGCTGGTGGAAGGGGCGGGCGAAAAGGCCTTCTGCGCTGGCGGCGATATCATCAAGCTCTATGAGGAAGGTCGCAAGGGGGCCGGGTATCCCTATCATTTCTATCGCGATGAATATCTTCTCAACGCCCGCATCAAGCATTTTCCCAAGCCCTATATCTCCTTTATTGATGGCATTGTCATGGGTGGCGGTGTTGGGGTTTCCGTTCATGGCAGTCATCGCATCGCCACGGAGCGCACCATGTTCGCTATGCCGGAATCCGGGATCGGTCTGTTTCCCGATGTGGGAGGATCGTATTTTCTACCCCGTTGTCCGGGCGAGTCCGGCATGTATCTCGGTCTGACCGGCGCCCGGCTCAAGGCTGATGACGCGGTATTTATGGGCATCGCCAATGCCTATGTCCATTCGGAGAAGCTGCCCGCGCTGGAGCAGGCACTGATCGATGCTGAGTTTTCTGAGGATATCTATGGCGATATTGATGACATTATCTTTGCTCATTCCGATCATCCGGGAGACGCGCCCATTGTCGAGCGGCTCAATCAGATCGGACGGCATTTCGGGCAAAACTCGGTGGAGGAGATTATCGGGAGCCTGCAGGCTGATGGGGATGAGTGGTGCCTGAAAACCGCTGATATGCTGCTGACCAAATCCCCGACCAGTATGAAAGTCTCTTACAAGCAGCTCCGCCGGGGCCAGCATCTCACCTTCGACGACTGCATGCGCATGGAATATCGCATGGTCAATCGCATTGTCGAGGGGGTTGATTTTTACGAGGGAACCCGTGCCGCCGTCGTCGACAAAGACCGCAAGCCGGTCTGGAATCCGGCGCGTCTGGAAGACGTGAGCGAGGCGGCGGTCGATGCCTATTTTGCCCCGCTCGACAAAGGGGATTTCTACTAAGCCTGACGATCCGCCCTTACCAGAGCGGCTTGTCCAGCCCTTCCAACAACAGAAACTGACCGTCGGCGGCATCTTTTCGGGCGTCCCGGGCCTTGCGATATTCCGGGCTGTCATAGAAGGCTTTCGCCGTCTCCATATCCGGATATTCCAGCAGCACCACTCGATGGGTTTCCTCCGGGCCTTCCAATACTTCCATGGGGCCGCCCCGGGTCAGATAGCGGCCGCCGTATTTTTTAATGGCGATCGGGGCGAGGGATTTATAGACTTCATACTGTTCGGGGTCTTTGACATTGACCCGGGCAATCATATAGGCGGCCATTCTTGTTCCTTTTACCGAGGGGGTGGGGACGCGGTCGAATAAAAACAATAACGGGGAACGCCATGACCTACAAGTATGTCTCAATCGAAAAACAGGGCCGCATCGCCACCGTCCGTTTTGACCGTGGCAGCGCCGTCAATCCCATGTCAGTTCAACTGATGCGGGAACTTCTGGACGCGGCCCGCTCGTTCGAGGGAGACACGGAAACGAGCGCCATTATCCTCACCGGTCGGCAGGAGAATTTCACCGTCGGTTTCGATCTGAAAGATGCGGCGCTCAAAGAGCGCATGGAGGCCGGCGTGATGGAGAAGAAGGAGATGCTCCGGGTCGGCCCGCGCATGTGCAAGGCCTGGGAAGAGCTGGAGCCCATGACCCTGGCCGCCGTGGAAGGCTACTGCATCGGCGGCGGTGTCGCCCTGATTGCCGCCTGCGACATGCGCATCGCGGGCAAAGGCGCCCAATTCTATGTGCCCGAGATCAGGAACGGCATGAATATGAGCTGGCAGTCGATCCCGCGCATGGTCAATCTCATGGGTCCCGCGCGCACCAAGCAGCTCTGCATTGTCGCCGACATGCTGCCCGCCGAGAAAGCCGAGCGCTGGGGGTTGGTGGAGGAACTGGCGGAAGACGGCGGCGCCTACGCGCTTGCCCTTGAATATGCGGAGAAAATCGCCGCCCGTCCGCCGCTGCCCGTGCGCATGATCAAGCAGGGGGCGTCGGTCGCCGCCAACGCCCTCAATCACGCCACCAGCTATATGGATATCGATCAATATGCGCTGGCCACCAACTCGGAGGATTATGCGGAAGGGGTCAAAGCCTTTGTGGAAAAAAGGGATCCGGTGTTTAAAGGACGCTAGAGTTCTAAAGTTCAGGAAATAGGGGAGAAACAATATGCGGATTGCCATTATGGGAAGCGGCGGGATCGGCGGATTTTACGGGGCCCAGCTCGCCCAGGATCCCGACAATGACGTCTGGTTTATCGCCCGCGGCGCCCATCTGGAGGCCATCCGCCAAAACGGCCTCCTGATGAAAAGCCCGGCGGGCAATGTCACCGTCTCACCGGCCCAGGCCACCCCTGATCCGGCCGAGATCGGCCCGGTTGATATGGTGGTCTTTGCGGTCAAACTCTATAGCGTGCCAGAGGTCGCCGAGTTCTGCCGTCCGCTGATCGCGGAGCATACCGGGGTCATCTCCATGCAGAACGGCATCGGCAGCGAGGCGATCATCGATGAGGTCCTCGGACCCGGCCATGCCATCGGCGGCATCGTCTATGCCCCGTTACAGATCGAATCCCCCGGTGTCATCCGCCATGACGGCGCCATCGCCCAGCTGATCATGGGGGAGATGAACGGCAAGAGCTCGGTCCGGCTGACCCGCTTCATTCAAAGTTGCGAGAAAGTCGGCATCAATGTGGCCGAAAACCTCGATATCCAGACGGCGCTCTGGGAGAAATTCGTCATGATCTCCAGCTTCGCCGGCCTTACCTGCCTGACCCGCCAGCCCGTCCGCGCCATCCAGGAAGACGACACCACCTTCGACCTCTTCACCCAGGCCCTGAAAGAGACCATCGCCATCGCCAGGGCCGAAGGCTTCAACCTCGATCAGGACGCACTGGTGGAGAAATTCACGAGCATCGTCCGCTCCATGCCCGGCGAAGCCCAGTCCTCCCTGCTCACCGACCTCGAAAAAGGCAACACCCTCGAAAACGACTGGTTCTCCGGCATGATCTATCAAAAAGGCCAGCAACACGGCATCCCGACACCGGTGCATCAGGCGATCTATGTGGCGCTAAAGCCGTTCGCGGCTGGGAGTGGGTAGGGACTTAGTGCCTCTCATGCTGTCGCAACAGCGCGGCAAAATCCGTATCGGACCGCCCGGCAATATCCAGATGCTCATTCGCCTCTTTGACAATCAACGCCCGCGTGACCTCCTGCCCGTCAAGGAGTTTTCTGTTGAACAGCCAGGTGGCAACATCCGGCCAGTCCCATAAGGGATGTTTTGAGGACACCTTGGCAGAGGGCGAGGGAAAGCCGTCCTGCCGATCCCCTTTCGCATAATTGAAAATGGCCTGCCGGGTCAGCCGCGCCCGCTCGGCGATTTCACTGAGACTGACCAGATGATCTGGCTCAACCCGCTTGATATGGGCACCTGCCGCATGAACCTGCTGACAGGCACTCGCCACGGCGTCTGAAAAACAGGGAGCGTCCCGGGTAAATTCGGCAATCAGAACACCTTTTTGAAAGGAAAGGGTCGCATCATCACCTCCCGCCTCAAACAGCGCATCGAGAAACCCGTCCTCCTCCAGATCTTTGCCAGAGGCAATGATCGCAAATTCAAATTCCGGCACTTTCACCCCTCCTTCCCGATATGGTCACAGCGACCGACAATCCTGATAATATCCCGGGCATGGTTGCGCCCATTCCGGGGCGTCGACCAGACACTGACAATACAGCCACTGCGATCCTTAAACGGACAGTAGAGCCGGGCCCAGGCATGCCCTTTCGATAGCTTGACACTCCATCCTCGCTCTTCGGCATATCTGACAGCCTCTTCAATATGCTTGTCCGGATGACGGGGCCTAACCACGGTTTGGACTATAATATGGGAGAGTGTTTACAAATGTCAACAATGTGGATATCTATAACTATTCAAGGAATTACTAAACTCGCACTTAATCTTGCAGCGGTAGATTTTTAGTAAGCATATTTGTTTGAAAAGTGAATCATACAAATGTAATTGATAAATTGAGGTTTTTCCAGCAATGAGCATAGGAAGAACTTATAGGTCTTTTTAAAAAGAGGGATCACTTAAAAAGAACTAGTAAGTAGTAATTATTTTATTTAAAAAACAGTTCAATAGTTTCATTTAAAAAATGAATAGTGCTGGAAAATGGGAATCACAAAAGCCGCAATTAAAGCAATGGGCTACGCTGAACACTCCGAGGAGGATTGTTTGGAGATTTTATTTGGAGCCATCCAAGTCTTTTCCTTAAAGGGACTTCAATTTGAACATGAGTGTAAGGGCCAAGTTACTGAGGTAACTGCTATAGGTAAGAACTGCACAGTTGCCATCGGAGAGTCTATAAATGAATTATCAAAAGCACTAGTTGGGGAAGTTTACGTTGAGGAAAACGAAGAAGAATGGATAGCAGAAAGGAAGCTAAATCCGCCGTTTTTAGCAGTGTATTTCAGGGAAAGAAAGTGGAGTAAATTGCGAGGTGGATTTAGGAAAGAAGCTGATGGAGATATATACTTGTATGATGGATTTTCAGAAGAGAAAAAAGAAATCAGAAATTGGCGTGAATCGCAACTTCCAAACATTGTTATCTCCCTAGTACTGCAACTTTCGACAAAAGATGTTCCTGTGGAACTAGTTCCCGCACATGAGAGCATTTTTGGAAAAACGAAGGATGGTACTACTGTTTTCGACATTCAACTGAAGTTTGGCCCAGTTGAACTCACTAAGTCGAAATCTCATACCACAGAAGTTATTAACTCATATCTAAAGAAAACAAGATTACTTAATTCAGTAATAACTGCGGAAGATACTCGACATCTTTTTTCCGCATTCAGTGAGAAAGATAAGTTAAGACAATTTCTTAATTATTTTCTATTTATTGAACGGTATACGCACAAAACATATAAAGAGATATCCAAAGATACAGATTTGTCTAGTTTTGTTCGGATTCCTAGTCGATTAGATAGCGTTGGCGACGCATTCTTCGAGGAACAGGTCAAGAATGCAAAAGGATTGTTGCAAAGATTTTTTTGGTGCTCACTTATAAAATGGGAGAATATTGAGGCCTCTGACGTAGAGTTTTTAAAGCATGTGAAAACGACACGCGATAATGTCGCGCATGGTAATGATTATAAGGAAGAAGATTTTCCAATTAAAAAATTGCGACTACTCTCGCTAAAATTACTAGGAGGGAGTTAAAGCTGCATTGAAAGAAGCATTCGTATTGGATTGTTTAAACGCCATCAGTGTTTTTAAATTATATGGCGATTCCTCGCATCGAACTAATATTATTACTCCCCCATGACCTTCCTCCCCAAACTCACCCTCATCCTGCTTGTTCTAATCATTATCTTCGGCATCCTGCCGTTCACCGCCATGTATTTCCTCCAGGGCAAGCTGATTTTTCCGGCGCCGAATTTCACGGTACCCGCAGGGCCGGTCGGGAAATTTTCGCAGGTTTTGATCGAGACCCCGGATGGGGAGCGGCTGCGGGCCTGGTATGCGCCGCCCGCGCCGGGTCAGCCGAGCCTGATGCTGTTTCATGGCAATGCCGATGCGGCCTATTTTCAGGTGCCGCGGGGAGAGGCGCTCGCGGCGGCGGGGTTTGGGGTGTTGCTGGTGGAGTATCGGGGCTATGGCGGCAGTACGGGGGAGCCGACGGAGGATGGGCTGATTGCGGATGGTCTCGCGTCTTACGATTATTTGCGGGAGCAGACAGACGGGCCCATCGGCATTCTGGCCCATTCCATTGGCACGGCGGTGGCCATTCCGGTGGCGGCGGAGCGGCCGGTTTTTGCGCTGATGCTGGAAGCGCCCATGACCTCGATCCTCGATGTGGCGCGTTATCGTATGGGCTGGCTGCCCCTGAAAATGCTGATGAAATATCCCTTTCATTCCGATCAGGTCATTGGCGGGGTGACGGCGCCGATCCTGATTATTCACGGCACCAAAGACCGGGTGATCCCGTTTGAGCTCGGCGAGCGGCTCGCCGCCCTGGCGCCGCCCGGCACCGAATTTATCGCCATTGAGGGGGCCGGCCATAATGATCTCTTGCAATATGGCAGCACGACCCTGGCCATCGAGTTCTTTCAAGAGGCGCTCAAGGGGAAATAGTCGGTCGGGTCAGGTTTTCCGCGCCACTACAAAGCAGCTCAGCGGATTGGCCGGGTAGGCGCCGGTTTCCAGGATCTCGAAGCCCGCCGCCGTGATCATCTCGTCAATGCGCGCCGCCGACAGCCGGTTGACATAGGGGGCTTTGCCGAGCTTTTGCAGGATCAGGAGGGCGAGGGTTTTGACCGGGGAGTGGTTTTTCAGGCAGACGGTTTTCGAGATCAACAGCCCGCCGGGTTTGAGATGGTTGTGAAGGGTATGGAGCGCCGCTTCCGGATCCTCCAGCAGATGCAGCAGGTTAAAGGCGAGCACAGCATCGAAGGGGCCGGGGAGGCGGTCAGTCTCGCCGACGCTCATCTGCTCAATCCGGACATTTTGCACCTCCTGCACCGTTGCTCTGTTGCGGGCGATATAAACCATGCGGCGGGAGATATCGGTGGCCAGGATATGGCGTACATGCGGGGCGAGGGCGAGGGCTGTCGAGCCGGTGCCGCAGCCCACCTCCAGCAACGCGTCCTCCGCCGTCAGATAGCTCAGGGTCCGGTCGAGGGTCCGGTGATAGGCGGGCAGGTCCTTAATCGGCGATTTCGCATAATCCACCGCATGATCATCCCAGAATTCCTCCGCTGCTCGCATGGGGCCTTTCTTTTCTGCCGTCAGGATCTTCCTATCTTTCTCTTCTAATATAGTAATATAGGCGGTTTTTTTTGAATGACGTCGGACGGGGGCACATTTCCGTGTCCGGGCTGTCGGGCGTGGGTGCGAGGTCTCTTGACAAAAACCCTTAAATAGAGTATTATAACTCTATATTTACTCATTAAATTAGTATTATTTTTGATGGGTAGATCCGATCGGGTGGCAGTGCGGGAGGACCTGCCGGGCCGCTCGACGGGCCGGATTGGCCGCAGGAGATCCTGCTACCGGGGCGCTGTTCGGCATGGTTGAAATGGATCAGGATGGATGAGGGGTTTTGGGCGGAGCACGGCCCGCGTTCTCGCCTCTGTCAGACCCGGGACAGAGACGCGGGCTCGAGCGGTGCTCGGCAAACATGAACATTGAGATTGAGAGACCGGGGCACGTGAGACCGCAAGTCGATGATTGCCGCGCCTCTCGCCGGATGCGGGCCGGAGCGGGACCCGCCAACCACCGACCGGAGTCGTCAAGCGCCGATCGCCCGTCTGCTCAGCTCTGTGCGGGCCGTAGGATGCGGGTGAGCGATCCCTACTTGACGTAGAGATCGCGGAGCTTGCGCATGCCGCCGAGCCAGCGGTCGTAATCCCCGGCCTTGCGCTGGATATATTCCTGCACCTGGGGATGAGGGAGGATGAGGAATTCCTCCTTGTCCATGCTGGCGACCACATGATCGGCGAGCTCTTCCGGTTCCATGGTGCCATCGACGGCGGCGACCCCATCGAGATGATCCTCGGTCATCGCCGTGCGCACCTGCTGCGGGCAAAGGACCGAGACCCGGATGCCTTTGTCGCCATAGCGGATGGCCATGGTTTCGGCGAAGGCGACGGCGGCATGTTTGGTCACCGCATAGGTGGCGCTGTCGACCTGGGAGAGAAGTCCGGCGGCGGAGGCGGTATTGAGGAGATAGCCGCCGCCGTTTTTGATCATCTTGTCGACCACGGCGCGGGCCGCATAGACATGGGCCATGACATGGATATCCCAGTTGAGCTGCCACAGCTCATCGGAGCTCTCTTCCCATCCATAACGGGCGATGCCGGCGTTGGAGACGAAGATATCGATGGGCCCGAAGGCCGCCTCGGCCTTGGCCACCACATTCTGGATATCGGCTTCCTTTGTGACGTCACAGGGCACGGCGATGCCGTTCACGGAGGCCGCGACCTCTTTCAAAGGACCCTCCTGCAGATCGGCGACGGTGATGCCCTTCGCCCCCTCCGCATGGAAGCGTTCCGCGAGGGCCTTGCCGATGCCGCTGGCCCCGCCGGTGATGACGATATTCTTGTCCGCGATTTTCATGAGATAATTCTCCTTGCAGCTTGTGCTGTTCTTGTTTTTTTGATCAGGCGCCGGTGAAGGCCTGGATGCCGGTCTGGGCGCGGCCCAAAATGAGGGCATGAACGTCATGGGTGCCTTCATAGGTATTGACGGCCTCCAGATTCATGACATGACGGATGACATGATATTCATCGGAGACGCCATTCCCGCCATGCATGTCGCGGGACATGCGGGCCATATCGAGGGCCTTGCCGCAGGAATTGCGTTTGATGAGGGAGATCATCTCCGGCGCCGCACGGCCTTCATCCTTTAAATGCCCGACCCGAAGACAGCTCTGCAGGCCAATGGAAATCTCCGTCTGCATGTCCGCCAGCTTCTTCTGGATGAGCTGGTTGGCGGCGAGGGGACGACCGAACTGTTTGCGCTCCAACGTATAGGAAAGGGCCGCCTGCCAACAGAATTCCGCCGCGCCGAGGGCGCCCCAGGCAATGCCGTAGCGGGCATTGTTAAGACAGCCGAAAGGACCCCCCAATCCCTTGATATTGGGCAGGAGATTCTCTTCGGGCACAAAGACATTGTCCATGACAATCTCCCCGGTGATCGAGGCCCGCAACGAGAATTTCCCCTCGATTTTCGGCGCCGACAAGCCCTCCATGCCCTTCTCGAGAATAAAGCCGCGAATGACATCATCATCGGTCTTGGCCCAGACAACAAATACATCGGCCGCCGGGGAATTGGTGATCCACATCTTGGCGCCGCTGAGTAAATAGCCGCCATCGGTCGAGCGGGCGCGGGTGACCATGCTGCCGGGATCGGAGCCGTGATCGGGCTCGGTCAACCCGAAACAGCCGATCCATTCGCCGGTGGCCAATTTGGGCAGATATTTCTGCCGCTGCTCCTCGGAGCCATAGGCATGGATGGGATGCATCACCAGGCTCGACTGCACACTCATCATCGAGCGATAACCGGAATCGACCCGCTCCACCTCCCTTGCCACCAGCCCGTAGGAAACATAACCGAGACCGGCGCAACCATAGCCTTCAATGGTCGGCCCGAGCAAGCCAAGCTCGCCCATCTCCGTGAAAATCTCCCGATCGAAGGTCTCATGCCGGTTGGCTTCCAGCACCCGCCCCATCAGTTTGTCCTGACAGTAATCCCGGGCCGTATCGCGGACCAGGCGCTCCTCTTCTGTCAATTGCTCGTCCAGCAGGAACGGATCTTCAGGATTAAAGACCGGCTTGGTTTTGGTTTGGGCGATATTCATCAGCCATTCTCCGATTATTGTTTTTGTGGTGCCCGGTCCGAAGGACCTGACCTTTATGATATCATAGTATATAGTTCCTATCAGGATCGATTGGCAAGGACAGTGCCTCAATGGCGTCAAAAGAGCAGAGCGGGGAGTATATTATCGAGTTCCAGCAACATGGAAGCTCGGTCAAGGTCTCGGCGGTGGATACGGCGACCATGACCGAAGTCTCGATCATCGGTCCAAGCAGCGCGGGGCAGGAGGAACTGCAACGGCTGGCCATAAAAAAGCTGCTGTTTGTGCTCAACAAAAAGACGGCACCGAAGTCACAGGATACCGTCTCTCCAACACCCAAAAAGCCGGGTATTATTGTTTAGGGTCTGGTCGCACCCTCACGCCGATTTTTTCTTTCGGCCGAGGCCGAATTCCTTGGCGAAATCTGAGCGGCGTTTGGCGTAGGAGGGGGCCACCATGGGATAATCCGGCGGCAGGTTCCATTTGGCGCGATATTCTTCCGGTGTCATGTCATAGTTGGACCGCAGATACCGTTTCAGCATTTTAAGTTTCTTGCCGTCTTCCAGGCAGACAATGTAATCGTTCTGAATTGACTTCTTGAGTGGAACAGCGGGCTTCAGAGGCCCAAAATCCGGGTCCGGTCTCGTATCCAGATTCGCCAGCGAGCTGTAAACCGATTTGATCACGTCAACCAGTTCTGTCTTGCCGATCTCATTATTGCTGACATAGGCGGAGGCGATTTCGGCGGTCATGCGCAGAATTTCTTCTTTGTCGGATTGGCCGGGCGCCGTTGCGATATTTTCTTCTACCTGAGCCATAATCTCTATTATTCACTTCCTGTTGTCATGTATAAATTCCCCATATGTACTAGAGGTGATGTGACTAAAGATGTAAGTACTTGTCAAACTTATTCTAGTTTTCGCAATTTTTCTACAATTACACTGTCCCACATCTCATTACATTATATTCATTGTCCTGTTGGCTATTGTGTGATTTGGGATCAATACATGGCTAAATAGTCATATTTAATTCAATTTATGTTGGGTTCCGGCTTGAAATCAACCCGATAAATATATTGTCTCAATTCCTTGTTTTTCTATGATCCAATGCTGTCTTGTGCCTTGCAACCGGCGCGACCGGATGATTCTGTTTGAGGGGAATCAGGGCAGGGTCCCATTGACGGGAAATTCAGCTCGTCCATGTTGCCGGTTGGATGTCAAGAGTCATTGAAAATGCCTGTTGGTTTCCCGTCGATCGTCTGCATGTTCTTGCGCTTCCAGTATTTGCGCACACCGTCCTTTCCCATCTTCTCGTAGTACGGGACAAGCTCGACTTTACCACGATTTGATACATAGTTCATAAGAGGAACACCGGTTCCGCAGGAAGTTTGGACCAGATCTATTTCAATATCAAAAATTTGCCGACTTCCAGCAATATCGGGAAAGCCCGAAAGCAACGCGTCCCAGTCATCGTTTCTTGGATGCCTCACCTTTGCCTGCCCGTAGACCCGCAGGATCATCGCTTTATCCTCAAAGGCACAGAACATAAGGGTCATGCGGCCGGTTGCACTTACATGAGCGGCTGTTTCGTTCCCACTTCCACTGAGATTCAGCCATCGAATACTTCTGTCGTTCAACACCCGGAGCGTATCCATGCCCTTCGGTGAGACATTGACCCGACCTGCTACATCAGCGGTTGCGACGAAGAACATCGGCTGGCGTTCGATAAACGCGCGCAATGTTGAATTGAGAGTTACTGTTTTCCCCATGGAGGTATTTCCCTTGTTTTGCATTAGCTGGTTCTGTCGGAATGATTTATACCGTGCCCATACTGACAACTATCTGTCAGTATGGTTATGCTACCCTGAGGACAAGGCGAGGCACGATGCAGAGAACCGACCGACTATTCGAGCTGATTCAATTGCTCCGGCAGGCGTCTGGACCTGTGTCCTCCAATAGCTTGGCGACCCAACTGGAAGTGTCTCAACGGACAATCTATCGAGACATCGTTACCCTCCAGTCCATGCGAGTGCCAGTGGAGGGGGAGGTTGGGGTAGGCTACGTTATGCAGGAAGGCTACGATCTTCCGCCTTTGAATTTTGGTCGCGATGAGATCGAAGCCATTGCGGTCGGATTAAGCCTGTTATCGCGAACCGGAGACAAAACCCTTCAGAATGCCGCACGGCGGGTCCTATCAAAAATCGATACGACAAATGTCCAGTCGGGTACACTTAGCGTGTCCGACTGGGGAATTTCCGAGGTTGATCCTGAAACGATCGATGTGCTTCGAACGGCCGTGAGAGAAGAGCGCAAGCTAGATCTGACCTATTTAGATTTGGCTGGTGCCGCGACACAGAGAACGGTCCTCCCTCTTTCGATTACTTACTATGTGGAGGTGGCAGTCCTGGCCGCATGGTGTGATCTGCGTTCCGATTTCAGGCACTTTCGGATAGACCGGGTTGCAAGTTGCGAATTGTGCGACTGCTCCTTCGCCGGGAAAGGCCAGGATTTGAGAAATCAGCTTCAAACCCATGCAAGCGGACATTCTGAGGGGTAAAAAAGCGGACGTCCGCCCTGTTCGGACGAACAAACAATATGGGCTCATTGCCGCTATTCGAAGGTGCGGGAATGAAGGGGCCTGATCTTGGGGATTTAAAAGTCATATTTTATGTGGATTTATGTTGGGTTCCGGCTTGAAATCAACGCGCCAAAAAAATTGTCTCAATTCCTTGTTTTTCTATCATCCGAAGCCGTCCTGTGCTATGCAACCGGCGCGACGGGATGATTCTGTTTCAGGGGATGAAAAACAGGGACCGGTCGCCGGAATTTGCTGGCTCCGAAAGACAGCGGCTTCGACGCCAGCGGGCTGTGTTCGGCTCTTTCCGGTCCCGCGGATCGGGCCCTGGCAACAGAGGGACCTATTTGGCACTAGCGAGGGGCGGCACCCGCCTGAAGAGGAGTTCTGAAATTGAACATTCAAAATTATGACCGGGCCAATTTTTTTAAGTCAGATCTAGAGACCGATGATGCCGATGTGTTCGGCGCCATTCAGGACGAGCTGGGCCGGCAACGGGATCAGATCGAACTGATTGCCTCCGAAAATGTCGTCAGCCCTGCGGTTCTCGCGGCCCAAGGGTCGGTCATGACCAACAAATATGCCGAAGGCTATCCCGGGCGCCGCTATTATGGCGGCTGCGAATATGTGGATGTGGTCGAGACCCTGGCCATCGAGCGGGCCAAGGAGCTGTTCGGCTGCGGTTTTGCCAATGTTCAGCCCAATTCCGGCTCCCAGGCCAATCAGGGGGCATTCATGGCCCTCATCAAGCCGGGCGATACCATTCTCGGCCTGTCCCTGGCGGCTGGCGGCCATCTTACCCATGGGGCCAAGCCAAACCAGTCCGGTAAATGGTTCAATGCGGTGCATTACGGTGTCGACCGGGAGACCCATCGCATCGATTTTACCGAGGTTCGCAAGCTGGCCCAGGAGCATAAACCGCAATTGATCATCGCTGGCGGTTCCGCCTATCCGCGCCATATCGATTTTGCGGCATTCCGGGAAATTGCCGATGAAGTCGGCGCCTATCTGATGGTGGATATGGCGCATTTCGCCGGTCTGGTCGCGGCCGGCGTACATCCGAGCCCGTTCCCCCATGCCCATATCGCCACGACCACCACCCATAAAACCCTGCGCGGCCCCCGCGGCGGCATGATCCTGACCAATGATGAGGACATTGCCAAGAAGGTCAATTCGGCCATTTTTCCCGGTATTCAGGGCGGCCCCCTGATGCATGTGATTGCCGGCAAGGCCGTGGCCTTCGGTGAAGCCCTGCGCCCCGACTTCAAGGTCTATGCAGCGCAGGTGGTGGAAAATGCCGCTATTCTGGCCAAGACACTGGTCGGCCATGGCCTCGATATCGTTTCCGGCGGCACCGACACCCATGTCATGCTGGTGGATCTCCGGCCCAAGGGCCTGACCGGCAATATTGCCGAGCGGTCGCTGGAAAATGCCTTTATTACCTGCAACAAGAACGGCATTCCGTTCGATCCGGAAAAACCCATGGTTACCTCGGGCATTCGTCTCGGGACACCGGCGGCGACAACCCGTGGCTTCGGGACCGCAGAATTCACGAAAGTCGGGGATCTGATCGCCGAAGTTCTTGACGGACTGGTCGCAAACCCTGAGGATAATAGCGCTGTCGAGGGAAAAGTTCGGGCAGAGGTCAAGGCGCTATGTGATGCCTTTCCCCTTTATCCGAATATGTGATCGGGGATGTCATGCGGGGCGGCGAAATAGAATAAGCAATAAGGGGGCTTTGAATGCGCTGTCCATTTTGTAGCAGTGAAGAAACACAAGTGAAGGATAGCCGGCCGACGGAAGATAATACGGCGATCCGTCGGCGGCGGGCCTGTGCGTCCTGCGGTGCCCGGTTCACCACCTTTGAGAGGGTGCAGCTGCGCGAGCTGACGGTCTTGAAGAAGAATGGCCAACGGACGCCGTTTGAGCGGGAAAAGCTGGAACGCTCCGTCAGTATTGCCACACGGAAACGGCCGGTGGATCAGGATCAGATCGATCGTATGATCAACGGGATTGTCCGCCAGCTCGAAAGCAGCGGCGATCAGGAGATTGAATCCGATAAGATCGGCGAGCTGGTGATGACGGGATTGTCGGCGCTGGACAGCGTTTCCTATGTCAGATTTGCCTCCGTTTACAAGGATTTCCGGGAAGCCAAGGACTTTGAAGAGTTTATTGGCGAACTCAGTGATAACGTCACAAGCTAGGTTACAGGGCACATTTCATGGATTCCATCGATCGGCATCATATGCGGACGGCCCTCCGGCTTGCGGAGAGAGGTCTGGGCCATGTGGCGCCCAATCCGGCCGTAGGCTGCATTCTGGTCAGGGAGGGTCATGTGGTCGGGCGCGGCTGGACCCAGCCGGGCGGGCGGCCCCATGCGGAGGCCATGGCCCTCGAACAGGCGGGAGAGATGGCGGACGGGGCGACGGCCTATGTGACCTTCGAGCCCTGCTCCCATACGGGAGAGACGCCGCCTTGCGCGGACAGCCTGATCAAGGCGGGGGTTGCCCGGGTGGTTTCCGCGGTGGAGGATCCGGACGAGCGGGTCAGCGGCCGCGGTCATCAGAAGCTGACAGAGGCGGGGGTTGATGTCTCGGTCGGGCTGCTGGCCAATGAGGCGACTTATCTCAATGCCGGTTTTATTCTCACCCGCAAGGCCAATCGGCCCTTGGTGACCATCAAGATGGCAACCAGTCTGGATGGCAAGATCGCCACCACCACCGGCGACAGCAAATGGATCACAGGTCGGATCTCCAGACGTTATAGTCATATGCTCCGGGCTCAGAATGATGCGATCATGGTCGGCATCGGGACCGCCCTGGTAGATGATCCGGAACTGACCTGCCGCATTCCGGGACTGGAGGACCGCTCTCCGGTGCGCATTATTGCCGATACGCGCCTGCGGCTGCCCCTGACCTCGAAGTTGGTGCAGACGGCGGCAGCGGCGCCGCTCTGGATTCTCACGATTCCCGGCAATGACAAGGACCGGGTGAAGGCGTTTCAGGATCTGGGTGTGCGTATTCTTGAGGTGGAACCCGATGAGAGCGGCCTGCCCAACCTCGATCTGGGTCTTGCCCTGCTGGCGGAGCGGGGAATTACCAGAATACTTGCCGAGGGTGGTTCCCATCTTCTGGCAACCTTGATAAAAGATGAGCTGGCGGATCGCCTGATGTGGTTTCGGGCCAATAAGATTATCGGCGGGGACGGCATTCCCGTCCTCCAATCCATTGGTTTGAAACAGCTCGACGATGCCCCGGAAATTCGCCTGCTGGAAGAGCGCCGGTTGGGCGAGGATCTATTGGAAAGTTATTTTCTTCGGAACTGAAAGACATGTTTACAGGAATCATCACGGATATCGGGCGGGTTGCCTCTCTGGAAAAGACCGGAGATACCCGCATTCGCATCGAGACTGACTATGATACGGCCAGCATCGATTATGGCGCGTCCATCGCCTGTTCCGGTCCGTGCCTGACCGTCGTTGATAAAGGGGAGGGCTGGTTTGCCGTTGATGCCTCTGATGAGACCCTGTCCTGCACCAATCTCGACGGCTGGCGCGAAGGCACGGCTGTCAATCTCGAGCGGGCGTTAAAAATCGGCGATGAACTGGGCGGCCATGTGGTGACCGGTCATGTGGATGCCGTGGTTGAACTCAGGGAAATAGAAATTGTCGGGGATTCCACCCGGCTGGTCTTTTCCCTGCCCGAGGCCTATCGCGGTTTTGTCGCGCCGAAGGGATCCGTCTCTCTGGACGGTATTTCGCTCACAGTCAATGACGTCGCGGAGGATTATTTTACCGTCAATATCATTCCCCATACCCAAACCCACACGACCTTCGGCGGTCTCAAGGTCGGGGATCGTGTGAATTTCGAAATCGATGTGCTGGCGCGCTATGTTGCCCGCATGACAGAGGTCAATAATAAAAAATGACATATAAAGAATACCTCTCTTCGGCAGAAGAAATCATCGACGATGCGCGCAACGGACGGATGTTCGTTCTCGTCGACGCGGAAGACCGCGAGAATGAGGGTGACCTGGTCATCCCGGCGCAGATGGCCACGCCGGATGCCATCAACTTCATGGCCAAATACGGCCGCGGGCTGATCTGTCTGTCGATGACCGAGGGCCGCATCGAGGAGTTGGGCCTGCAGCTGATGGCCCAGGACAATGCCTCGCGCCTGCAGACCAATTTCACGGTCTCCATTGAGGCCCGCGAAGGGGTGACCACCGGCATATCCGCCGCTGACCGCTCCCATACCATCGCCGTCGCCATCGACCCGACCAAAAATGCCCAGGACATTGTCAGTCCCGGCCATGTCTTTCCGCTGGTTGCGCGCGAAGGCGGGGTGCTGCGCCGGGCCGGCCATACGGAAGCCGCCGTTGATATCGCCCGCCTCGCCGGACTGATGCCGGCGGGTGTGATCTGCGAGATCATGAATGATGACGGGACCATGGCGCGACTGCCGGACCTGGTGAAATTCGCCCAGTTCCATGGTCTCAAGGTCGGCACCATCGCCGATCTCATTGCCTATCGCCGTCGCCATGACAGCCTCATCGAGCGGGAGATTGAAGCGAATATCTCCAGCAAATACGGGGCCGACTGGAAAATGATCGTCTTCTCCAACAAACCCGAATATGCCGAGCATGTGGCTCTGGTCAAAGGCGATGTCGCCGGAGAAGAACCGGTGATGGTCCGCATGCATGCCCTCAATCTTCTGGGCGATGTGCTGGGGGAGCTCGACGAAAACCCGGACACTCTGCATAACGCCATGGAACAGATCAATGACGCCGGGAAGGGCGTTGTTGTCCTTATTCGCGAGCCCCGTCCGATGGCCCTCTCAGATCGGGTGCGCCGCAAACTCGGCAAACCCGTCAAAACCCCGTCGGACCTTCGAGACTACGGTATTGGGGCGCAGATATTGCTGGACCTTGGCATTCGCAATATGATCCTGTTATCGAATACGGAACGAAACGTTGTCGGCCTTGACGGCTACGGCCTCGCCATCAGCGAAACCCGCAAGATTATGGAAAAGGACTGACCATGAGTGACGATATCCATGTTCTCATCGTAGAGGCCGATTTCTACCGTGATATTTCCGATGCCCTGCTCGATGGGGCCAAAGAAGTCCTGGACAAGGTCGGCGCCCAATATGAAGTGATCCGGGTGCCGGGCTGCCTGGAAATTCCCGCCGCGGTCCGCTATGCCATCAAGTCCATGGAATTCATGGGAGGCCGTCGTCGCTATGACGCCTATGTCGCCCTGGGCTGCGTAATCCGCGGCGAAACTTCCCACTATGATACGGTGTCGGAGGAAAGCGCCCGGGCTCTGATGGATATTTCCACGGACTATTGCATCGCCATCGGCAATGGCATCATCACCTGCGAGAATCTCGACCAGGCCTGGGAGCGGGCGGACAAGAGTAAGAAAAACAAAGGCGGAGGGGCCGCCCAATGCGCCCTCGACATGCTGGACCTCAAAGAACATTTCGGATTGTTCCCGCGATGAGCAGCCGGTCGGAAAAACGGGGTGACAAACACAGCCGCCGGACTTTAGCCCGGCTGAATGCCGTGCAGGCTTTATATCAGCTGGAGCAGGATCCGCAGACACCATCGGCCGTCGTTGCCGAATTCCTGACCCATCGCATTGGCGCGGAGATGGATGGGGATCAGTTCAAAGACAGCGACAAACCCTTGTTCGAAGATATCGTCCTCAATACCAAGGAGCGGCAACAGGAAATCGATGATCTGATTTCCCAATCCCTCGAGAAGGACAGGACCCCAGACCGATTGGAAGTGGTTTTGCTGGTGCTGTTGCGGGCGGCGACCTATGAATTTCTGGCCCGCATCGATTCCCCGGCCAAGGTGCTGATCAAGGAATATGTCGGGATTGCCCGGACCTTTTTTACGGGCAAGGAACCGGCTCTGGTCAACGGGGTACTGGACAAAATCGCCAAACAGGTCCGTGCCGCAGAATTCGGCTGAATGTCTGAGGATGAACCGCATACCGGTCTCGGTGAATTTGATCTGATCAACCGGATCTTCGCGCCGCTGTCGGCCGGCAGCCCCGGCGCTTTTTCCCTGACAGATGATGCGGCGGTTGTAAATGTATCTGAAGGACAGGAACTGGTGGTAACGAAAGATGCCATGGTTGCTGGTATCCATTTCCTTGAGGCCGACCCGCCGGAAGATATCGCCCGCAAACTCATACGCGTTAATCTGTCGGATCTTGCCGCCATGGGCGCGCGCCCTGTCGGATATTTGCTCGCCACTTTTTGGCCAAAGGATCTTGACACAAGCTGGATCAAGTCCTTCGCTGACGGGCTTGCGCGAGATCAGAAGGAATTTTCCATCAGCCTGCTGGGAGGGGACACGGTCAAAACCCCCGGACCTCTCTGTCTGAGTCTGACGGCGATGGGTGAGGTTCCGATCGGACAGGCGCTTCGCCGCAACGGGGCAAGGGCCGGAGACCTGATTGCCGTTTCCGGAACGATCGGCGACGGGGCGCTGGGCCTGAAAGCCAGCAGGAGCGATCTTGACGGACTGGGGGCTGAGGCGGCGCGGGCGCTTTCCAACCGATACAGGCTTCCGGAGCCGAGACTTCATCTCGGGCAATCCTTGCACTCAATGGTTACGTCCTGCATCGATATCTCCGATGGCCTCATCGCGGATATCGGGCATATTTGTGAGCAATCAAAGGTCCGGGCTGTCCTTCGGTCTGACAAGATTCCGCTGTCCAATGCTGCCGCTACCGTGCTTAGTCAAGACAGATCTCTGTTACAGGTGATCCTGACAGGCGGCGACGACTATGAACTGGCCTTTACTTTTCCCGCGGAAAAAGAAGAAATGATAGAGGAACTGGCGCGAAAGACCGGTTGTGAGCTTGCACTCATTGGTCATATCGAAGCGGGTGAGGGAGTGACGGTCCTAGACGGTGACGGGTCTGATGTCGCAATTGTGCAATCCGGCTGGCAGCATTTCTAGAAACCCTGCCTCTCACGCATAATAGCTATGCGTTTGTGGCAGTTGTCTTCCGATGACAATTTTGAAATATTTCACAAAATTTTATGTGCTTTCTGGGAGATCTATATGCTGGCCATGCAATATTCGGTTCGATTACCACGGGATTTTGATGTCGATCGGGTTTACAAGCATGTGTCGGAACGAAGCCGTCTCTTTGAAGGTTGCCCCGGCCTCAAGCATAAATTCTACCTCTATGATCCGGACGCCCATATTTATGCACCCTTTTACATTTGGGAAGATGCCCAGGCGGCTCAGGATTTTCTCCTCAATAATCTCTTTAACGGTGTCATCGAGAGATTTGGCCGTCCACGGGTAAGAAGCTGGCAGATCATCGATCTGGATTTCGGATCCTATAAAGAAGAACCCGGCTATTTACTCAGCTGCATTGACAAGTTGCAGGCCACAAAACCACTTGGCGGATTGATTGATCAGGAAAAAGCCAACCACCGGGATACCTTGCGCCAGCCAGGCCTGTATGCCCATATGGTCCTGCTGGATGCGGATCGGTGGGAGATCGGACGTGTCGGTTTGTGGCAAAGTGAAGAAAGAGCAGTTCAGCCCCCGGCGGACTGTGTTGTCGGATATGATGTGCTGAAAATGAACCAGGATCTAAGAGGTGCCGCGTAACTTTGTTGGGCGTTTTGTCGGAAAAAGGCGCGAACTTTGCCGATAAATGATAAAAAGTGAAAAGGGTATCTCCTCCAGCATGTCCTGCTGAAACCAAAAGAACGACCCATAAAGGAAATAGTCGCGATGGACGGCCGTACCAAACTGAGTATTTTATTGATGTCCGGGTGCCAGGCCCTCATGAACAGCACGACATCAATCATGATCAGCTCCGCAGCTCTGGTCAGCCTCCTTCTGCTCGGGGATGACAAATCCCTGGCCACGGTTCCGGTAACCGCTGTGGTCACGGGGACGGCGCTGGCGACAATCCCGGCCTCCTTGTTCATGCGTCAGGTCGGCCGAAAGGCCGGCTTTCTGTTCGGGGCCTTTATTGGCATGGTCGGAGCGGCCATTTGCAGCTATTCCATTTTCATCGGTAATTTCTGGGGTTTTGTTTTCGGAGCAATTTTTGTCGGCATGTATACGGCCTTCGGGAACTATTACCGGTTCGCGGCGGTTGACGTGGCAGGGGTCCAGCATCGCAGCAAGGCAGTTTCCTATGTTCTTGCCGGAGGATTAATTGCCGGATTTTTAGGGCCGCAGATTGCCAGCCACAGCAAGGATATGTTTGCTCCTTATATTTATCTTGGACCATATCTTGCCATTATCCTGCTGGGCGGGCTGGCCATGCTGTTCATCAGTTTTGTCTCCATTCCAAAGATGTCAGTGCAGCAGCAGACAGGGGATCAAAGGTCGTTACTGGAAATTGCCAAACAGCCCACTTTTATCGTCGCGGTTCTGAGTGCCATGATCGGTTTTGGGGTGATGAGCCTGATTATGACAGCAACGCCGCTGGCCATGGTCGGTTGTGGCCATCAGCATAGCGACTCTTTTAATGTCATCAGCTGGCATGTTGTTGCCATGTACGGGCCCAGCTTCTTTACCGGATCTCTGATTTCCCGGTTTGGGGAATATAAGATCATTCTTTTGGGGGCGTTTTTGGGGGTTGCCAGCGTTGTCGTGTCCTTGCTAGGACTGGATCTGGCGAATTTCTATATAGCGCTGATTTTGCTTGGTCTGTCCTGGAACTTTATGTTCATCGGTGGGACCACCCTGGTAACAACCACCTACAAACCAGCCGAGACGGCCAAAGTGCAAGGCATGAACGACTTCCTCGTATTTGGCACGGTTGCAACCGCGTCCCTGATGTCCGGACAGTTGCAGGAGCATTTCGGCTGGGAAGTTGTTAATTATGGCGCGCTGCCACTGTTGCTCTTCGTCGTCGTTCTCACACTTTGGCATATGCCAAAGGGTCGACGCCTCCGGATCGCAACGGAATAGGGATCTGCCGTCAGGGTCAGATCGCTGCCAATGACGGAACTAGACCAGGGATTTGGTGATCATCTCGGCTGCTTCGTCGGCATCGCCCCAGCGGACGATCTTCACCCATTTGTCGGCTTCGAGATCTTTGTAATGCTCAAAGAAATGAGAGATCTGATCCAGCAGGACACCGCGTAAATCTGAATAATTGGAGATGTTTGAATAGTAGGGATGCAGGTCATCCACAGGGACGCCGAGGATTTTCTCATCCTGACCGGCCTCATCTTCCATTATCAGAACTCCGACCGGCCGGGCCCGGACAATAGCGCCAGGAATAACCGGGATTGGACCGGCGACCAGCATATCCGTCGGATCTCCATCATCGGCGAGGGTATGGGGGATGAAGCCATAGTTGCACGGATAGAACATGGCGGTATGCAAAAAGCGGTCAACAAACATGGCGCCGCTGTCCTTATCCACCTCATACTTTACCGGGACCCCGCCCAGGGGTATTTCAATCACGACATTAACATCCCGGGGAACATCTTTGCCTGCAGAAATCTTCGAAAGATCCATACTTCCTGTCTCCAAATTTTATCTGGCGCCCGGATAGCATGTTCCGCCACAATAAGCCACATGCGAATGGAAATAAATTTGCTGAATTTCAGGGAATGAGCATTAATGAGGCAGTTTATGTCATTACTTGAAATCCTGACCCGGTTTTTCCGCTTTGAAATATAAATTATGTAATGATTTTTTATTTTTGGCTTATATGAAAATTATGTATTTTTATGGCAATTAGTAAAACTTAAATCGATGATATTTTTTCAAAATAAAAATATATGTATTCATACATAGTATTTTATAGTTTTGGTAAAATCGAATAATTTATAAATAAAGAGCCTAGTAAATCCGCAAGAAATTATCTGTCCATAATTAAAGTTTCAACAGCTTGCGAACCTAGCGTATATCTGGCATTCTACGCCGCGACGAAGACTTTTACCTGGTAAGAGTATTGTCCAAATGAAAGCTTAAAAAAGGCAGTTAAATTATTAGCAAGGCCATCTGTTCGGTGGCCTTTCTTTCGAACAACACGGGGTTGAAATAATGTCAGTAATATTATGGATACCGATCATCTGCGGTCTGATAGCGCTCGTTTATGGGGCTTATGCGGGACGGTCGGTTCTTTCTAGTGATGCCGGTACGGCACGAATGCAGGAAATTTCTGCTGCCATTCAAGAGGGGGCATCAGCCTATTTGAACCGGCAGTATATGACGATCGGCCTTGTTGGCATTGTCATCTGCGTCATCCTGTTCTTTTTGCTTGGCCTGAAAGTGGCCATCGGCTTCGTTATCGGCGCTGTCCTCTCAGGAGCTGCCGGTTTTATTGGCATGAATGTGTCTGTCCGGGCCAACGTACGGACGGCTGCGGCAGCCTCCAAGAGCCTGAAAGACGGCCTGGACGTGTCCTTCAAGGCGGGGGCCGTCACCGGTCTATTGGTTGTTGGTCTGGCCCTTCTCGCGGTGGCCGGATATTACGCCTATCTTGTTGGCACAGGTGTTGAGGGCAGGGGCTTGATTGACAGCCTTGTGGCGTTGAGCCTTGGTGCCTCTCTTATTTCAATCTTTGCCCGTCTTGGCGGTGGTATCTTTACCAAGGGCGCCGATGTGGGCGCTGACCTTGTGGGTAAGGTGGAAGCCGGTATTCCGGAAGATGATCCCCGTAACCCTGCGGTTATTGCCGACAATGTCGGAGATAACGTGGGGGACTGTGCGGGCATGGCTGCTGACTTGTTTGAAACCTACGCGGTGACGGTTGTGGCGACCATGGTCCTTGGGTCCATTTATTTCGCCGGCGATACGGTTCTGATGAGCTATCCGCTGATGATCGGCGCCGTTTGTATCCTGACTTCCATTATCGGAACCTTCTTTGTCAAGCTTGGCTCCAACAACAGCATCATGGGGGCCTTGTACAAGGGTTTTCTGGTGACTACGATCCTCTCGGCAGTTGCCCTGTGGCCCGCCACCTCTATGACCATCGGCATGGATACGGTCTTTACCATCGGCGATAAAAGCTTCACCGGTATGAGCCTGTTTTTCTGCGGTCTGATTGGACTGGTCGTGACCGGCCTGCTGATCTGGATCACTGAATATTACACCTCCACCGAATACCGTCCGGTCCGCAGCATCGCGGCCGCGTCGGAAACGGGTCATGGAACTAACGTTATTCAGGGACTTGCCGTCTCCATGGAGGCAACAGCGGTTCCCGCCATCATTATTTGTGCGGGTATTGTTGTCTCCTACAACCTGGCCGCCCTGTTCGGAATTGCCATCGCTGTGACCACAATGCTGGCCCTTGCCGGTATGGTAGTGGCGCTCGATGCCTATGGTCCGGTGACCGATAATGCCGGTGGTATTGCCGAGATGGCCGAAATGGACGATGAAGTCCGTAAGACAACGGACGCTCTGGATGCGGTTGGAAACACCACTAAAGCGGTCACCAAAGGCTATGCCATTGGCTCAGCCGGTTTGGGGGCTCTGGTCCTTTTCGCTGCCTATACGGAGGACCTGGCGTACTTTATCAAAAATGCCACGCCGACAAACTTCAGCTTTTTCCAGGGTGTTACCCTCGATTTCAGCCTGCAGAATCCGTATATCGTTGTTGGCTTGATCCTTGGTGGGTTGCTGCCGTATCTGTTCGGTGCCATGGGCATGATGGCCGTGGGCCGGGCGGCAGGATCTGTCGTGCGCGAAGTCCGTCGCCAGTTCAAGGAGATCCCAGGGATCATGGAAGGGACTGGCAAGCCTGATTACGGGCGAGCCGTTGACCTGCTGACCAAGGCAGCGATCAAGGAAATGATCATTCCGTCATTGCTGCCATTGCTGGCACCAATTGTGGTCTTCTTCGTGATGATGCTGATTGCCGATAAATCGGCTGCGTTTGCAACCGTTGGTGCCATGCTTCTGGGTGTAATTATCACAGGTCTGTTCGTCGCGGTCTCCATGACTGCGGGGGGCGGTGCCTGGGATAATGCCAAGAAATATATCGAAGATGGCAACCATGGCGGTAAGGGAACCGATGCCCATGCGGCAGCGGTGACCGGCGATACAGTTGGCGATCCCTACAAGGATACGGCCGGACCGGCTGTTAATCCGATGATCAAGATCACCAATATTATCGCCTTGCTGCTGCTGGCAGTGTTGGCGCATTAAAAGTTGGTAATACTAACCGAAGAAAAAGCCCCCGTAATTCGGGGGCTTTTTTTATTGGTCGAACGGGCCGCTATCTGACTGGGTATTAAATCGACCGAAGTTTCCGAAAAGCTGTTCGAAGAAGCCGAGCTTTCGGCCGCCTGTCGGTGTCGTTCGCTCAACGATTTCGATTTCCTTTCCGTCTTCTTTCGAATAATCCTTTATGTCAGCAACAACATCATTGATATCGAACAGCACCACAATGACATCGCGCTCCATCACTTCTTTTTCGAAAAAGGCGAGATGCTCGGTTTTGCTGCTGATGTAGTACCAGGCGTCGCCTTCCGTCTGAAACGTGGCGATACTGGAGGGGGATCCCATCAGTTCCTGGACTAAATCCTTATTTGTGACACCCGTTTCAATCCTCGCCAGCTGATCGGGATCAAGCCGGTACCCCTGATTGGTCTTTATGGGATCGCAGGCGATCAGGGTTAGTCCAATGAAAATTGCGCAAAGCCCGGTCTTGAGATTCATCTTGGTCCGCATGTCTAGACGTCGCTTTAAGTTGACTAAAATCCGTTGAATGCTTAATTCAGGACCCATAAATGACCTGCCCGCCTGAAAATGTCAAATTTTCTGATACAGAGCCGATTTCGACAGGGTAGGAAAACAGAAAATCCATATGTTTTGGGGATTGAACTACTATGGTCTTTAAGAAGCTTTTTGGACGTGATCCGGTATTGGACCGGGCGGCCGATCTTTATTCCGCCATTGTAGAGCAGTCTCGCCAGCCGGCTTTTTATCTGGAGGGCGCCGTACCGGACACGGTTGATGGACGGTTTGAGATGATATCGCTGCATTCGTTTCTCGTGATGCGTCATCTAAAAGGCAAGGGAGAAGGCGCGCAGGATCTCTCTCAGGCGGTGTTCGATCGGATGTTTTCCGATATGGATCAATCCCTTCGCGAGATTGGTGTGGGGGACCTCAGCGTCGGTAAACGGGTGAAGGAAATGGCCAAAGTCTTCTACGGACGCATTGTCGCCTATGAGGCGGCGCTGGACGGAGGGGAGGAGTCCCTTGAAGATGCCTTGCGCCGAGATCTTTATGGAACCATCGAAAACACGCCCGAAGAAGCTGTCTCAAAGCTTGCCGATTATGTCCGGAGGGCTGATCAGTCCTTGGCCACGATATCCCTTGAAAAGGCGGGTCCGGAAAGCCAGATATTCACCCAGTCCTTATAAGCGGGAAATTATCGGAAAGAGGGCTCAAGGGCTGATCATAAAACCCATTGACCGCGCGTCGTGAAACCAGTATTTTCGCGCCTTCGATTCCCGCGGCTCCTGCAGTTTGCTTCGGTTTTTGAGGGCAATCTGGATTGATTGAGAGGTTTCCAGCCATGACTAAAGCCGACACTGGTTTTGCTCAGGTGATTAATGTTGAGCGTCTCGGGCGCGAACCTGTGACTTTCAGCAGAACGGCATCGGCTGAGGATTGCCGGGAAATGGCGGCGAATCTTGGTATTGTCAGCCTTGCCGATTTGAAGGTGGAAGGAACGGTACAACGCCAGAAGGGATCGGACAAGATTGTCCTGAATGCCAAGTTTGCGGTGACGGCGGAGCAGGAATGCGTTGTGTCGCTGGAGGATGTATCGGAGGACCTGGCTGAAGAGTTTACAGTCACGTACACATTTGATCCGAGTGATCTGGTGGTCGAGGAAGTTGAATATGTTGTCGGGGCGGATGAACCGGATTTGCCGGAGCTGATCACAGACAATGAAATCGATTTGGCCGCCATTGTTTCGGAGCATATCGCTCTCGCCCTGGATCCGTATCCGCGGCAGGAGAGATATCGTTCAGAGGGCGGAACGGACAGTGTTTTGGTTGGTGATGTAGACTTGGACGAAAAAGATGTATACAAGCCCTTTGCAAATTTAAAGGACTTGTTGGACAAGAAATGATATGAGTGTGGGTAATCAACACCATATCCAATGCAATCAAGGATCGCCTGAAAGGTCAGGCGCGTGAGTGAAAGACTAGGAAAATGGCAGTACCAAAGAAAAAAACGACCAAATCTAAACGCAATATGCGTCGGGCCCATGATTCTCTGGCCGGAACACAGGTTCAGGAATGCCCGAATTGTGGCGAAATGAAGCGCCCGCATCATGTCTGCGGCGAATGCGGATATTACGGCGACCGTGAAGTTCTGGAAGCAAGCGAAGTTCTGTAAACAGTCCAAAAGGCTGATTGTTGGTGGCCAGGAACTGGAATGGATATGAGTGAGACAATTGTCATTGCCCTGGATGCGATGGGGGGGGATAACGCCCCGGATATCGTTATTAAGGGCATAGACATTGTACGCATCCGCTTTCCCCAGGTTCGCTTTCTGCTGTTTGGAGACGAGACTCAGCTGGAAAGGCTGCTGAAAGACTATCCTGCTGTTCGCAAGGTCTGCGAACTGCGTCATACGGATGAAGCCGTCAAGTCTGAGGACAAACCAAGTCAGGCCCTGCGTAAGGGCCGCAATAGCAGCATGCGTCTTGCTATTGACGCCGTCAGGAATGGGGAGGCCAAAGGGGTTGTCTCCGCCGGAAACACCGGCGCCCTCATGGCGATGGGCAAGATTTCTCTTCGCATGCTGGCCGGCATTGACCGTCCTGCTATCGCCTCCGTGCTACCTTCACCAAAAGGCGAAACGGTCATGCTTGACCTCGGCGCCAATGTGGAATGTGATGCTGATAACCTCGTTCAGTTCGCCTTTATGGGTGCGGACTTCGCTCGGGCCGTGCTGGGCCGGGTCCCGCCGCGGGTAGGGCTCCTGAATGTGGGCAGTGAGGAACTCAAAGGGAATGACACGGTCAAGGAGGCAGGGGACCGCCTTAAATCGATCGAGAATCCGCCTTTCGAGTATCATGGATTTGTTGAAGGCGATGACATCACCCGGGGGGTTGTGGATGTTGTCGTGACCGACGGCTTTACGGGCAATGTCGCCCTGAAAACCGCGGAGGGGGTCGTGGCCCTCTTTACTGATTTCCTCAAAGTCGGATTTCGATCCACCTTGCTGTCAAAAATCGGATATCTTCTGGCCCGCGGCGGTTTGAATGTCTTGAAAGAGCGGCTGGACCCGCGGGTCTATAACGGGGGCGTGTTTCTGGGCCTGAACGGGATCTGTGTGAAAAGCCATGGCGGAGCCGATGAAATGGGGTTTGCCAACGCCATTGGAGTCGCCGTTGAAATGGCCTCGGATGATATGATCGAAAAAATGATCAAGCATTTCGAGACCTTTGATATGGCTGAAAAAATGGGTAATAATGCGGGCGCGGAAACAGAAACCAATAACGAGAAGAACGGATCGGACAGCTCTGCTCCGTCCGAAGGTACCCTGGAAAAACCCCCCAGCAGTCTCGAAGACGCTGGTTAGCATAGGATCATCATGCGTCGCTCAGTAATCACCGCTACCGGTTCCTATTTGCCGGAACGTATTCTTACTAATGAAGAATTATCTCAGATGGTGGATACGACCGATGAATGGATCGTTACGCGCTCGGGTATTAAGCAACGCCATATTGCCGCTGACGGGGAATTGACCTCAGATCTTGCCACCCATGCGGCAAAGGCCGCCCTGGAAATGGCAAGTCTGGAACCCGACGACATAGACTTGATTGTACTGGCGACAGCAACACCGGATGAAACATTTCCGGCCACAGCGACGGTTGTTCAGGAAAATCTCGGCATGACGGGAGGATTCGCTTTCGATATCCAGGCTGTCTGTACCGGATTTCTCTATGCTCTCGCGACAGCAGATAATTTTATAAAATCAGGTCAAGCCAATCGCGCCCTGGTGATCGGGTCAGAAACCTTTTCGCGCATCATCGACTGGACGGATAGAACCACCTGTGTGTTGTTCGCCGACGGCGCCGGCGCCATTGTTCTGGAAGCCCAGGAGGGCGAGGGAACGTCTGATGACAGGGGCATTCTCACAAGTCATTTGCATTCCGACGGCGGCAAGCATGACCTGCTCTATGTGGATGGCGGTCCGTCTTCCACACAATCGACCGGGTTTCTAAGAATGGAAGGCAAGGAAGTCTTCCGTCATGCGGTGACAAATCTCTCAAGCGTGGTGCATGAAGCTTTGGAAGCAACCGGGCTGACAACAGAAGATATCGACTGGCTGATCCCGCATCAGGCGAACAAGCGTATCATTGACGGAACAGGACGAAAACTTAAACTTTCTCCTGAGAAAGTTGTTCTAACTGTCCATAAACATGGAAATACTTCGGCCGCTTCCGTTCCGCTTGCCCTCGATGAAGCTGTCCGTGACGGCCGGGTTAAACGGGGTCAGCTTTTGCTTCTTGAGGCCATGGGGGGAGGCTTTACCTGGGGGTCAGCACTCGTCCGTTGGTAGGGTTGCGAATCTCTTGCACAGCCTGTGGATTTTTCTGTCTGAAACACTGATCAATTTCAATCGGTTAGGCGGTTTTTCTCCCGATTACGCTGTTTTATGGCCGTAACAGGCCGTATTTGAACCTTTATTATTGACGGAGGACGATCCTGTGATAATCCTGTTAGAAGTAACAGGGTGGTGACATGACAAAAAATACATTAACTAGAGCAAATTTGGCCGAGGCTGTTTATCAGCAAGTCGGTCTTTCCCGGAATGAATCATCGGATCATGTTGAGGCGGTTCTTGCGGAAATTTCGGATCGTTTGGTGCAGGGCGAAACCGTCAAGATCTCTTCCTTTGGCAGCTTGCAGGTACGTCAGAAAAATGGCCGTATCGGTCGTAATCCGAAAACCGGAGAAGAAGTTCCCATTAATCCGCGCCGGGTTCTTGTCTTTCGGGCATCCCATGTCCTGAAGGATAAAATCAACGAAGGAAACAGCAGGGGCTGAAGATAATGGCAGGGGGGCCGGCTAGTATGGGAGCGAAGAAAGTTCAGAAGTCGCCGGATGCATTTCGCACTATTAGCGAAGTATCGGCTGAACTTGATGTCCCTCAGCATGTATTGCGGTTTTGGGAAACCAAGTTCAAAATCGTTAAACCCTTGAAAAGAGGCGGAGGCCGCCGTTACTACCGGCCATCGGATGTGGATCTCATCCGCGGCATCCGTGACCTTCTGTATAAACATGGCTATACGATCAAAGGTGCTCAAAGGTTGCTGAAAGAGCAGGGCGGAAGGGTTGGCAATGTAGATTCCATGGTTTCCGCTGCCCGTCAGGAGAATAATCCTGCTCTGGCCCGCGCCGTAGAAGAAGGCTCGGGGGGAGAGGCATTATCGGAAGATAGTAAGCATCACATCCGTTCCGTCCTCAGTGAGCTGAAAGAGCTGAAAAAAATGCTTGGATGAGGGCCTCAACGGGCCTCTAATCCCTTCATTAAAAAACTCTCCAATCCCCTTATTATGCGCATTGCAAAGGCTGCCCCCTGACAGTATAGTGCGCCTCCAAGTCGCTTCCTGTCGGGCAGTAGCGCAGCCTGGTAGCGCACTTCACTGGGGGTGAAGGGGTCGTGAGTTCGAATCTCGCCTGCCCGACCAACGAAAGCTCTGTAGCCCATGGGTTACAGAGCTTTTTCGTGTATAAAGCTTTTCCTGCGGCGGATGGTCGCAAGGCGTTGCTTTTAAGAAAAGCTTCGGTATGTTGCGATCATGGCGATAGAGACTGAAATGGACAGGGTTCCCGCGAATATACAAAGCCGCAATCTGATTGTGAGCTGGCTCATCTTTGTGGCGGTGCTGGTATTTGCGATGATTGTGCTGGGTGGGGTGACCCGTTTGACCAATTCCGGTCTGTCGATGACGGATTGGAAGCCGGTGACCGGATGGCTGCCTCCTCTTAGCCAGGAGGCCTGGCAGGCAGAATTTGAGCGCTATAAGGCCTTTCCTGAATATCAGAAGATCAACAAGGGCATGTCCCTTGAGGAGTTCAAGGGGATCTATGCCTTTGAATTCGCCCATCGGGTACTCGGGCGGGTGATCGGCATCGCCTTTTTTGTTCCCTTTGCTCTGTTCCTTGTCCTTGGGAAGATCCGCGGACCTCTTGTCATCCGATTGGGATTGCTGTTCATCTTGGGGGGGCTTCAAGGCGGGATGGGATGGTTCATGGTCAAGAGCGGCCTGGTGGATGATCCGGATGTCAGCCATTACCGCCTGACCGCGCATCTGGCCCTGGCAAGCCTGATTTTCTCGGTAATTTTATGGACGATCTTTGATCTGCTGAACACCCTCGAGGGGCCGAGGCGCAGTGAAGGGACGGTTCGGAGGTTGGCCTGGTTCGTCCTGGGTCTGGTTGTCGTGCAAATCCTTATCGGCGGGTTTGTCGCCGGACTGAATGCCGGTTTCGTCTATAATGACTGGCCGATGATGGGCGGGGACTTCATGCCCGAAGACATGATGTATATGTCTCCCTGGTATGTCAATTTTCTGGAAAATCCCGGGGCGATACAGTTTCTCCACCGGATTGTGGCTTATGTCATGATGGTGATGGCCGTGGTTTTGTATTTAATCAGCCGGCGTCAGGATATTCGCTATGAGGTGCGCCTGGGATGCGTGATCATTCTTGTCGCAGTGCTTCTCCAGGCCGCCATCGGTATCGCCACTTTGCTCTATGTGGTTCCGGTGTCTTTGGGCGCCTTGCATCAGGCAGGGGGAATGATTGTGTTGGCTGTCGGCCTCTATGTGGTTCATGCGCTGACCGTCAGGGACGAGATATCAAAAAGAACCGGCCAGCCGGAAGGCTGACCGGAAGAATTTACAAGATGACGGCCAATCTAGAAAAGGGATTCATAATTGTAAATGTTGGTATTAAAGACTAATGGCCGGTCAATCTCGTGTTTATTTATTTCAAAGCTTGATTGATTCCTAAGCTGATCGAACCGCAAATCAAATCTTTCATAGTTCGTTGTGCTTCCCACTGCCGTGACATTATACGGCGCAAATGTAAGGGTGTCAGGGGCCGAGTGAATGCCGCCGGAGACTATATGAGAGCTGTTAAAGCTCTGTAGCGCCATGACCGTCCCCGTATTAACAGATCCGAAATTCAGGGAATAGTCGCTACCAATCTCAACGGTAGAGTCGTTATTGGTGGCATGCATTCCTGCGGTGGAGATATCTAAAGGCGTCACAGTGACTCCAAAAGAGTGACTATTCGCCAAGGCCGGTACAGCGAACACAGACAGGGCAAGGGTTGCAAAAATTAGTTTTTTCATAATGGCTTCCTTCCTAGATCAAAAAACTGATTGTTAAAAATCTACTGACTTATGAGGACGCGTTACTTAGCTACAGTTCTGCGGAAGGGCCATCCTCAACCCCTTCCACGGAATCGACTATTTTCTGACAGCTCTCACGTAAATCGGGATTGAGCTGAGTGAGCATCTCGTATAGGCCAAACTGCAACATGGATCGAAGAGAGAGCTGGAGCGGTTCCCGATTTTGGCCGTTAACATCGATATCCACCAATGTGCTGCCGAAAAAACGCCCGATACCGAGGCCGGCTTCGTCGGCAAAGATCTGTTTGGAAATATTCACCGCGGCAATGACTTCTGTGGTGCGGGCATCCGTGACATGCAGATCAAGACCAACCAGAGCCCTGTTTTGCCGATAACGCGGACCAATGCCTGCTATGGTGACTTCAGCCGCGGCTCCCGGGATAAAATCGAGAGTATTGACAGATCCGGTGATGTAGTAATCCATGATTGTGAACCCTGCGGTATCGCGAACTCCCAGATTTATTTCCGTAATGATCGGTCTGGGGTCACGGCGATTGACCGTTCGTTCGGCGTTTGCCTGCAGAAGGGTGGTTTGCATCATGTCGCCGGCACCTTGGGATATAAATTTACCGGTACCGGAAAACTCCAGGCTGTATTTCCCGGTCGCATCGATGATTTCCCCAACCGCCCAGACACCTTTCATGTCAGCCGCGTTGGCTACACAGGTGATCAAGGTGTCATATGGGGTTACCAGGGTCTGCACGGGAGGTCCGTCCTGAAGAGTGATATTCTCCTGACTTGTCGCAATGCAACCTGTCAGAAAGAAGGGAGCAAGGACCAGCGATTTAAGGAATATTCGCATTGCTATTCCTCACGGTGCAGGGGGCGCTCTGACCGGTAATGCTGCTGCTGCCGGGTGTATTGACGGATGTAATTGCATTTGTTTCGCCGCAGTTCGTCGTCGTTACAAAGACATTGTCCAGTTCGCTGTCAGTGAAATTGGTTTGTGCGCCAATTGTCAGGTTTGTTATGTTGAGGTTGTTCTGGACCCACTGGTCGTAAAAACCGCCCTTTTTTTTCTCAATTATTTCTGCAACAGTAGCCTTGGCGAGCTTTTCGTAGGTTGATGGAAACCCGGCGCTATCACTCCAACCTTGGGCGGCTGAGACGCTACCTTCGTAAGAAAAGGAAGTGGCGGGAATAATTGAAATAAGTAATGAATAGATAATTATTTTATTCATATTATAAATCTCCAAATAATAATGAAATCTATATTTAGAATATTTTTATTTTATTTCAATATTAATTCTAAAAAGGAAACTATAAATGATAAAAAATATCGATCATTTAGTAATTACTATATCAGATCTAAGTAAAACAAGAAATTTTTATTGCAATATACTTGGAATGAAGTTTGAGGAATTCGGTGAGGGACGGATGGCCCTCAAATTCGGCACCTCAAAGATCAATCTTCATCTGAGAGGGCGGGAATTTGAGCCGAAAGCGCATGTCGCTCTTCCGGGCACTGCTGATCTCTGTTTCATAATTGAGGAAGAGCTTGATGAAATGCAGGCAAAACTGTCGGCGGCAGATATCGAGATCATTGAAGGGCCTGTCCGCCGGACCGGGGCGAACGGGCCCATAATGTCACTTTATGTGCGGGATCCGGATATGAACCTGATAGAGCTTTCCAGCTACGATGTCTGATCGACAGGCCTTTATCCGTTCAGGGCCTGATCCAGATCGGCGATGATATCGGCTTTGTTCTCAATACCCACGGACAGACGAATAACGTCCGGCCCGGCACCGGCGGCAATCTGCTGTTCTTCGCTCAGTTGCCGATGTGTCGTCGAGCTTGGGTGGATGATCAGGCTTCGCGTATCTCCGATATTGGCCAGATGGGAAATCATTTCCACCCGCTCGACCATCTGAATGCCGGCCTCATAGCCACCCTTGATGCCAAAGGTCAGGACGGCGCCGGCGCCGCCATTGAGATATCTCTGCGCCAGGCCATGATAGGGGTCTGTCTGCAATCCGGCATAGGACACCCAGGACACCGCGTCATGGTCAAGCAGGAATTCCGCGACGGCCAGGGCATTGCTGCTATGACGTTCCATCCGAAGGGGAAGGGTCTCAATGCCATTGAGAATAAGGAAGGCGTTGAACGGCGACAGGGCGGGGCCGAGATCGCGCAAACCCAGGGCCCGGCAGGCAATGCCGAAGCCGAGCTCGCCAAAAGTCTCGTGAAATTTGAGCCCGTGATAGGACGGGTTCGGCTCGCTCATGGTCGGGAACTTGCCGGAGGCGCGCCAGTCGAACTTCCCGGAATCGACGATAATGCCGCCGATGGAGTTACCGTGGCCGCCGAGGAATTTGGTCGCGGAATGCAAAACGATATCGGCACCCCATTCGATGGGACGGCAGTGGTAAGGTGTGGCCAGGGTATTATCGACAATCAGGGGGATGCCCGCCTCATGGGCGATATCGGCAATGGCCTGAATATCCGTGACGATCCCCCCTGGATTGGCCAGGCTTTCAATAAAGATCGCCTTGCATTTCGGGGTCAGGGCTTTACGGAAATCATCCGGATCGGTCGGGTCGACAAAAATGGCATTCCAGTCGAACTTTTTGAACGCCTGGCCAAACTGCGTGATTGAGCCTCCATAAAGTTTGGTAGATGCCAAAAATTCGTCACCGGGTTCCATCAAAGTGTGAAAAGTAATCAACTGCGCCGCATGACCGGAGGCAACTGCCAGCCCGGTTGCGCCGCCTTCCAGGGTAGCCACCCGCTCTTCCAGGACCGCATTGGTCGGGTTGGTCAGGCGGCTGTAGATATTGCCGAATGCCTGCAGGTTAAAAAGCTCGGCCGCATGGTCCACATCGTCAAAAACATAAGAGGCTGTCTGATATATCGGGGTTACGCGGGCACCGGTTGTCGGATCCGGTGCCGCACCGGCATGAATGGACAGGGTTTCGAATTTGGGGTTGCTCATCTCATTTTTTCCTTACAAGTTTTTGACGCTTAGAGGAGATAACACCGGAGCGTCCTCCCATATAGGCGATTTCCCCGGAAAGCCGGCCGAATTCAATTTTGGGGCAGCGGTTCATGACGACCTTGATCCCGGCCTCTTCCGCTTTTTTTGCCGCGTCATCATGGCGGACCCCTAATTGCATCCACAGCACGTCCGCCTTGATCTGAATGGCTTCCTCGACGATGCCGGGAATGGCATCGCTCGATCGAAAGCAGTCTACCATATCAATGGGGAAGGGAATATCGAGGAGGGAGGCATAGACGGTTTCGCCCAGGATTTCGCCGCCCGCCTTGCCGGGATTGACCGGAACCTGCCGGTATCCCTTTCGGGTCATGTATTTCATGACATAAAAGCTCGGCCGGGCGGGATTGTCGCTGGCACCCACCACGGCAACTGTCTGGACCGCATTCAGAATGTCACTGATATACGCATCGGAATAACTATCGTGGTTCATTGAGCTATTTACCGCGCCATTTCGGGGAGCGCTTCTCCAAAAAGGCGCTGATGCCTTCTTTCGCATCTAGGGTTTGCATATTCTCGCTCATGACCTTCGATGTATAGGCGTAGGCATCAGCGAGCGGCAAAGAAAGCTGGTGATAAAAGGCTTCCTTGCCGGTGCGAACGGTGAGGGGGGATTTTGAGGCAATTTTCTCCGCCATTTCCCGAACCGTCTGATCCAGTTCTTCTTCGGGAATGGCCTTGTTGATGAGGCCAACCCGGGCCGCATGCTCTGCGTCCAATATATCGCCACTTAACAGGAATTCCATGGCATGCTTGGGGGAGACATTGCGGCTGAGGGCCACCATGGGAGTCGAACAGAAGAGGCCGAGATTGACACCTGGTGTCGCAAACCTTGAGCTGCTGGAAGCGTAAGCCAGATCGCAGGAGGCGACCAATTGCAGCCCGGCGGCGGTCGCCGTGCCATTGACCTTGGCAATCACCGGCTTTGGCAAATTGACAATGCTCTGCATCATCTGGCTGCATTGATCAAACAGGATATGCATCTGCTCTTGGCGATTGTCGCTCATGATCTCTTTCAGATTATGGCCAGAGCAAAAGACCGGTCCAACCGCCTCAAGAATGACCACATGACAGTCAGTTGAGGCAGCAATTTTGTCCAGTATCACCTGGATTTCTCCCATGACCTCAGAGGAGAGGGCATTCCGACTGGAAGGGCTGTTGAGGACAATCGTCGCGATCTTGTCTCTTATATCCAGTGTAACGGCTGCCTGAGCGGTCGGTTCGGTTTGCTGGGATGCAGACATGGCATTTCCTTCCAATCTGTCCGGGGCAATGGCCTATCAGCCTTCGTTCTTGCAATAAGGCCATTACAGCGGAAAATTCGACTTGTTATTCCTGTTTCTCTCACCATAGCCGATTTTCCTTATAGTTCAATGCCCGGGCCCAGTCTGCACGCCTGGAAAATTGTCGATTACTAGGTGGATGCGCGCATTAAGTCCACTGAGGTAACTGTCGGGGCCTCAGCTGCTATACGATAAAACAGGCGCAAGGTTCCATCGGCGCTCAAATGACCGTCAATCATTCCCAGTTTCGACGTCATGAAAACTCTGTTGGCTTCATAGTCAATCGCTCCGACAATGGGAGAGTGATCCGATCCAATTTCAATATGGCCGGCAAATCTAGACTTGAATTGTTCCTTGACGGTCAGTATGAGATTTTCGCTTGAGAATCTGACTGAACTGCCTGTATCTGCATTCGCCGTCGCGCCTTCTTCCTCGGCATGGCTATGCGCCGCAGTGCTGACACTGATAGATTTTCCTGTCCAGGTCCCGCTGAGATTGCCGGGTTTCGTAGATCTATGATCGAATTTGCCCATCTGAATATCCTTTTATATGTATGAGATCACACGTAATACAATCAATAGATGTAATTTATTTAACAAAATTCAACCACCCGGGATAATTAGTTGCCGAGGGATCGTAGGGCGACTATTCTGCCGCAAAACAAGATAAAGAGGGGAACCCTGCCGTGCCTGTAATGACTGCAGAAATGCTGGAAGCCTTTAACCGGGAGCATTTTCCCCAGATCGATCATATGAATATGAAGGTCGAGCATGTGGATGATCGCTCCATTACCATCCGCATGACGGCGCAGGATCAGCATCTCCGTCCGGGCGGGACCGTCTCAGGGCCGACCATGATGGCACTCGCAGATGCGGCCATGTATCTGCTTTTACTGGCGCAGATCGGGCCCGTCGCCCTGGCGGTTACCACCAATTTGAATATCAATTTCCTCAGAAAACCAAATCCGGGCGACATTTTTGCCAAGGGGAGTTTGCTGAAACTTGGAAAAACCCTTGCGACAGGGGAGTTTAGCATTTTTTCCGACGGTCTTGACGACCCGGTGGCCCATGTAACGACAACCTACGCAATCCCGACTGACTCACAAAAAGCATAATTTGAGGTAATATAATACCGCATCGTTAAATAAGTGAAATAATTGCGCTATTTCGTTTGACAGAGCTGCAAAGCAGTATTATATCGCGCAGCATGTGGGGAGCAAGTCGCTCCCTTTGTGTTGTTTTGGCGCGCTATTGCGAAGGCTGATATTTTTATGAAAACCTACTCTGCGAAACCTTCTGAGGTGGAGAAAAAGTGGCTGGTGATCGATGCTGAAGGGCTCGTTCTCGGTCGTCTTGCCTCAATTATTGCGACCCGCCTGCGCGGCAAGCATAAACCCATGTACACCCCGCATATTGATTGCGGTGACAATGTTATTGTCATCAATGCGGAAAAGGTGGCGTTGACTGGCAAGAAGATGTCCGACAAGGTCTTTTACTGGCATACCGGTTATCCGGGCGGCATCAAGAGCCGGACCGCCGAGAAAATTCTCGGAGGCAACAATCCGGAGCGTATGGTCCTGAAAGCCGTTCAGCGGATGATCCCGCGGGGCGCCCTGGGCCGCGAACAGTTTAGTAACCTGCGTGTTTATGCAGGCCCCGAGCATCCTCATGAAGCGCAAAACCCAGAAGTTCTGGATGTTGCGTCCATGAATTCCAAGAATACAAGGAGCGCCTGAGTATGGCTGACGAAGCAAACTCTCTCGAGGATTTGAAAGACCTGACTGACGGGTCTGCTGCAGGAGAGGCAGTTGAAACGGAAGCGGGTGCTGAAGTCATCGATGCGGTTGAAGTCATCGATGTGGTTCTGCCGGATCCGAAAATTGATGCCCAGGGCCGCTCCTATGCCACAGGTAAACGGAAAAACGCCATTGCCCGCGTCTGGATCAAGCCGGGTTCCGGCAAGGTCACCGTCAATGGTCGCGATCAGGAAGTCTATTTCGCACGCCCCGTGCTGCGCATGATCCTGCTGCAACCGTTTGAGGTTACCGATCGGGTAGGGCAGTTCGATGTCATCTGCACCGTCAAGGGCGGCGGATTATCCGGCCAGGCCGGTGCCGTGCGTCACGGCGTGTCCAAGGCGCTGACCTATTACGAGCCGGCCTTGCGCCCGGCCCTGAAAGCCGAAGGCTTCCTGACACGGGATAGCCGTGTTGTTGAACGTAAGAAATACGGTCGCGCGAAAGCCCGCCGGAGCTTCCAGTTCTCGAAACGTTAAGTTTACGAACAGCTTCTATCAGATGTTTATACGGCGTTCCCAAAATCCGGGGACGCCGTATTTTTTTGTCGATACGGAGTGCCCAATTTGGCCAAAACCGGACATCGTTTTCGTCTCACTCTATCGTCTGCTTCTGACCCGAGGCGGACCTCACCGTTCAAATTGTGGAACGGCAACTATGCGGACTTTCCTGCCGTTCGGCTAATGTCTGCTTATGCGGATCAGCTTGTTTCGCGAATGGACACCGGCTCGGCTTTGCGACCGGCGACCGGCGACCAGCAGTCCAGCAATCGTTATCAGCGCCATACCAACCAATGTGAACGCATCGGGCGTTTCGGTAAAGAACACGAAGCCCCATATCGCGGCTGAGACGAGATACGCATAGTCGAATGTCCCGATGATCTGTGGTGGTGCGATTTGATAGGCGCGGGCGACCCCGAGAAAGAAAGCAGCCGACAGGACGCCGAGGAACGCCATCAACGCCCAATCGATCCAACCCATCGGAGTCCAACTTCCCAGTAGGAATGGATGGGCGGCGACTGATACCGGATCGAGGCTGATGAGCGACAGAATCGCCGTCGCGACAAACCCCGTGACGATGAATGATCCATGCAGGCCGAGAGCTAAGTTGATGGCATTGTCATCCTGACATTTGGCTCGTGTCAGAACCATCGCTGTCGAGTAGAAAGCCGCGCCCATGAGCGGTAAGGCGATCCACCAAGTGAAGGCGTCGGTACCGGGGCGCAGAATGGCTGCCACGCCGACGAAGCCAACGAGAACTCCGATCCACTGCCGCCTAGACACAGCCTCGCCCAGCACAAGGGCCGACAGCAGCGCTGTCAGGATGGGATTTGTATAGACGGCCACGGCCGCGACGGAGAGTTTCAGAACCGGCAGGGATGCATAGAAGGCCAGCCACGTTAGCACAAGAAGCGCGCTTCGCAGGAAAACCCATCTGTTGACGATGGCAATGAACGAAACGCCCGTGATGCGGCCAAGCACAACAAGGCAAGGAACGGCGAAGATCGAGCGCGCAGCAAACACCTGCCATATCGTCAGATTAGAGCTGACGAGCTTCACCACCGCATCCGCAAAGGCCATCGCAGCGACTGATGCGAGGATGATGAAAATGCCTTGGGCGATCTGGTCTGATTTTTCGGCAATAGCTTTCGTCAATGTAGACCTTTCGTACAAATCCTTGTTCAAAAAAGAGTATCGTAAAGGTTGAAGTTTGAAAATACCTTGTTTGCTGAAGCTATTATTTGATATCTTCTAACAATGGATCGTTCCACACTTCATGGCATCGATGTCTTTCTGATGATTGTCAGGGAAGGCTCGATGCGCGCGGCCGCCGCAAAGCTCGGCGTAAGCGCTCCAACAATCAGCCTTCAGCTAAAGTCGCTCGAGGAAAGGCTCGGTGTTGATCTGCTCGTACGCACCACACGCAAGCTGGAACTGACCGAAGCAGGTCAGGTGTTGTTCGACGGCGCAGCCCCTGCCTACCGCGAACTAGCCGGTTCGGTGGAGAAGGCACAGCAGAAGGCTGCGTCCTCGACCAGAACCTTAAGATTGAGCATGTCACGAGGAGCGTATCTCGTGGCTGTCGCGCCAATACTGAATGGGTTCCTGTCGAGTAATCCGGGGATCACCCTTGAGATTTCTTGGAATGAAGAATTGATCAATATCGAGCGCAAAGGGTTTCATGCAGGCGTTCGGATGGGCGATGTGCTCGCGACCGACATGGCGGCAGTTCGCGCTTCTGCCTCAGTACCGTCCGCGTTCTTCGCCTCGCCGGACTATCTCAAAGCAAACGGGCGCCCACGACAACCCCGCGATCTCCTGGACCACAATTGCATTCGGCATCGACAACCCACGTCAGGCCAACTTCGGGATTGGTGGGTGATAGAAGGGGGACAAACGAAACGCGTTGACCCTCCCGCACGGCTAATCTTCGATTCTGCGATGGGGGTTATTCAGGCTGCGCGCGACGGCTTCGGTATTGGGTGGTCGATGCGTGCGACGATGGAAGACCATATCCAGACTGGAGAACTAGAGATCGTGCTCGATGGTTTCGCGACGGACCTTCCCCCGTTTTATCTCTACTTCCCAGAGCGAAATGGAGCTGAGGAATCGCTTGGTCTGTTCATCGATTGCATTAACCAGCGTTTGTCTGGCGACGCCAAAAGCTGACCTTCGCTGCGACCTGATTAACTGGTAGTTTAGGCCCAGAGTAGCCGTTCGCTGCAAACTCAATGAACTTCCGGTTCTGGCACAAAGCGGACGAAAATTGTCCGTTATTGGAAAGTTAGCTGAATGGTCGAAAGCAAATGGCCTTGTAGAACAGGGACATCGTTTTCTGATCAATAAAAGGACATGTCAAGGGCCCAAACGCCCGATCAGGCGGCGCTCGTCGATATTCTTCTGACGCAGCTAGAAACCTGCCAGCCTCATGACAAGCTTGAGCGATTTGGGGAATACATCCTCTGACTATAACACCGGTATCTCTCCGTGCCGTCAAAACGGGTTGAGGCGTTCCATCTCGCAGCGGAGCTGGTGGGCATTGATGGTCGCGCCGCCTTCGCCGTCAAGGATTTCTAGCTTTTTCAGAACCCGCTTTGACATGACCGACACATCCGCATTGAAGCAGGTTGCAGCCATCTGTTGCTAAAGTTCCTGTTCGACATAACCGGCCGCTAGTTCATGTAGATCACCACGCAGCGAGGCGTCTTCATCTTCCAGGAATTTCTCTTGGGAGACCATGCCCCCCGTTATTGTCATCGCCAGGTCAGTCATCGCCACGACGTACGCTTCTTCCTGCCCTCTGCATGCAGAAATAACGAACTCCGTTGCCTTCTCTATGGTTTGATCACTCTTGTCGTAACGCGTTGTATAAGCCTCAACCTGATGGAGAACACAGGATTTATATCGTTCATTTTCAGTGCCCGCGTTCTGAAGTGAATGCCCCAGTCCGCACCCGGACATTACAAAAAGAGACATGATGGCCGTAATTTTCTTGAACATAAGGTAATCTCCGTTACCGCAATAACTGCCTAAAAGAGGCAACATCAAATTTAAAAATATGTGATGGTATATCGCCCGATTGTTTTCAGCCTTCGATCGGCATCGGAACAGAAGAGCGCGGTTTCTGGATCAATCGCTGGATAAGGATTTCTGCGGCCAGCATATTGAGAAGCCAGCAAACCACCATGAAGCCATCTCTCAGCAAACCTGTGGGCTCAGTGCCCAAGATGATAATCCATCCTATTCCAAACAACGCTTGCGTCGATGCACCCTGACCAATGGCATAGGCTCTCAGCATTGAAGCTCCGTGCGAATAAACATTTCCCGCTCTTATCGCCGCAACAGCCCACACAATCAGTCCAATCATTAAGATGCCGAGAAAGATCCGCACAGAAAATAGTAAGCTTCCCTGAAGAGCCTCAGGGAAGGCATAGGTGAAGGTCATCCACAATCCGGAGCCTGCTGATGCAATCCCGGCTATGACGAGGACCCGCCCTATTGCGCGATGGGCAAATGGATGATGGAACCTCATGCTTGGTAAAAACTGTATGGCCCCGCCAACACAGAATATAATACTGCCTAAGATGTGAATAATTACTGGTAACCGATCTGCCAGGGCGCGTGGATTCACAGGCGCCAGAGCCGGACCACCGGCAAGTTCAAGAAGTCGGATCAATCCGCCAATTACCGGAATAAGCGAGTAGACAACAATGGAAAACAATATTGTCCACTCGCGTTTGGTTAGCATGATTATCATATTTCCTTACTTTGAATTTGAGTCTGACGGGCGCCAAAATGGTCAAAACTGAAATTCCAAAACTCAGTCTGGTCTCGCTTGTCCATACCTTTTTGAAGCAGGCATGCGAGCGTTCTATATATTCATAACTGAAAAATAAATTGTCAAAATCCGTACATATGATATTCATTTTTGAATGAAAAATAGAGGCTCCATATTTGATTGGTCACAAGCACAGGCCTTTCTGGCCACGGCTGAAAAAGGCTCATTCTCTGGCGCTGCCGCCAGCTTAGGGTTGTCACAACCCACTGTCGGGCGACATGTCGCCGCGTTAGAGAGTGATCTCGGTCTCTTGCTTTTTGATCGTGTGGGAAAGTCTTTGGTGCTTACCGATATTGGACTCGCCCTGGTTGACCATGTCAGAGCCATGAAGGACGCGGCGGACCAACTCAGCCTTGCCGCTCTGGGACAGGATATGAATATCGCTGGCCCCATTATCGTCACCGCCAGCGATGCATTCTGTGCTTACCTCCTGCCGCCAATCATCGAGCGTATTAGATCGACCTATCCGGAGGTCCAGGTCGAGATCGTATCATCTAACGATGTTCAAGACTTGCGTCTACGTGAGGCTGATATCGCAATCCGCAACGTCGCTCCGACACATCCTGATCTGTACGTAAAGCGGTTGCGGACGACTAAGGGACATCTTTATGGCGCGACCTCTTATCTCGACCGCATTGGTCGCCCTGCAACCATTGAAGATATCAGCGAAAGCGCAACCTTTATAGGTGACACTTCCGGAAGGGTTCTTCAAATGTTGACGACTATGGGCGCTCCCGTTGTTCCTGAGCAATTCAGTGTCGTTGCAAATAGTGGCGTCGCCATATGGGAATTGGTGAAACATGGGGTGGGGCTTGCAGTCATGTTCAAGGATCTGGCGGACTGTACACCCGGAGTAGAGGCCATACTGCAAAAGGAAATCTCGGTCGATATACCGGTTTGGCTTGTTACGCATCGTGAGCTTAAAACGAGCGCAAGAATACGTCTTATCTTCGATATCTTATCAGAAGAATTAACGGGCCTGCGCCCTCAAAACGGATTAAGCCGCTCCATTTCGCGGCGGAGCTGGTAGGCCTTGACGGTTTCGTCGATTTCCACATCCTCCCATGTCAGGACCTGATCCTTAGGAACGTCGCGCACCAGCTTGAGATGATGGGCGAGGCCGAGGGGGAGGTTGCCGGCGCGCACGGATTTTTTCGCCGGCAGCAGTTTTCCAAAGACCGTCGATCCGCCTTCGCCGTCGAGGATTTCTCCTTTTGTCAGGACCCGCTTCGAGGTGGCGGAGACATCCGCATTGAAGCAGGTCGCGGCGCCGGTGGGTTCGTTTCTCAGCGCGACGGAGGCGACGGAGACACCGAGCTCAAGCCCGATCAGATGCCAGCGTTTATAGAGGGTCATGTAGCGCCCGGATGTGTCGGTTTTGACATGATATTCCTCAAAGCAATTGCGGATATAGTCCGTGTCCGCTTCCACGGTCACCCAGACCCCATTGCGGATTTCGTATGGGATCATATTGCCGTCCGCATCGAGGCAGGAAATCACCTCAACCATACCCTTATGGTCGAGCACACCCCCTTCCTCCTTTGGCCGCATCAGGTTCGGGATGTCAGCAACACTGCCGGAGGGGAAGGCGAGGCCGTCATCCGGCACGTCAAGGCCGGTGCAGTTGGCAATGGCCGAACTTTCAATGGCGGGTTTGGAGCCATCGAGGAAGGCGTTGAACATTTTTGGATTGAGGCCGCCTCGGGCCGCCTGTTCAGCCGACAGGCCCCAATGGTCCCAGACGGTCTCGGGGGTGGATTCACGAAATTTCGGCAGCCATTTATGGCCGCGCCCGGCGGCCGTGACCGGAAAACCGCACGCCCTTGCCCAATCGACCAGATCACAAACAAGGGCCGGCTGATCGCCATACGCCATGCTGTATATGGCCCCGGCCTCGGCCGCCCTTTGCGACAAAAGCGGTCCGACGAAGGCCTCGGCCTCAACGGTGACATTGACCACTTTTTTCTGGTGGCGGAAGGCTTCCAGGCAATGATCGACGGCGGCGATGGGGTTGCCGGTGCATTCGACAATCACCTCAATACCGGGATGGGAGACGAGGGATTGCCAGTCATCGCCAATATGGGTGGATTTATGGGTGAGAGCGTCATCGAGGCTGGCGGCGCTGTGACGTTCCGCGGGCCAGCCAACCCTTTTCAAATTTGTCTCCACCGCCGATGGGGAGAGATCTGCAATGCCGACGAGATGAACACCGGGCAGGCGGGGGACCTGGGCGAGGTACATGGAGCCGAATTTTCCGGCGCCGATCAGACCGACTGTAATTGGATTACCTTCTTCTGCCCGCTTATTCATCAGTGACGCGAGATTCATGATTTTCCTTTCTTTTGCAAAAATGCAAAAAATTCACGCTTTTTGCCGATTTCTTTTGCATTTTTGCAAAACCTTCTATTTTTCATTGTCTGAAATCCTTCTAACGATCAGGTATCCCGATATCGCCAGGAGAACCATTAGCCCCCCACTCGTAACATAGACAACCGAGAGGTCATTCGTCAGGGCATAAAGCGTGCCGCAAACGGCAATACTGCTCGTCCCGCCGAGAAGTTGCGCGGTCACGGTCAGGCCGCCTCCCTGGCCCACATGTTCGGGGGGAAGGGCATTGACCATCGCCCGCCGGGCCGACACAAAATGAAAGGGAAGGGCGCATCCCCAGGCGACAAAACCGGGAATGAGATAGATGTAATTTTCAAAGGACACCGCGAATGCCAACCAGAACATGGCGAAGGCATTCAAGGACAGGCCGCAAATCGATACTTTCCTGGCATCATATTTATCCGCAAGATAGCCGGTCACCGGCGAGGTGAACAGGGACGGAATAACCGCCGGCAACAGGGCGACACCGGTCGTGAGGGGAGACAGATGCAAATGCCGCTGCAGGAAGATGGCGCCAAAGATAATCAAGGCCATCTTGCCGAACTCCCCCATGAAGACGATGGCGTTCATGACGGAAAAGATGCGTTGGTAGAACAGGCTGATTTCGATCAAAGGGTAGCGGGTCCGCAGTTCCAACCGAAAAAACAGGACCAGAGCGACACACCCGACAACAATGCCGGCAAGGATAATGGGATTGGTCCAATGATAGTCCGGGACTTCCATGACGGCGGTGACCAGAGCACACAGCGCCAGAACCAGCAAGGCCAGTCCCTTAACATCAAACCGGCTGGCAGCGGCGGCTTTTTCCTCGACGCTTTTTTCGGGCTCGCGCCAGGCGATAATGATCAGCAACCCGATGAGCAGAACCACGGGGATATTGATCCAGAATATCCACCGCCAGCTCAAGACGTCGGTGAAAAAGCCGCCGACCAGCGGCCCCAGGGAGATGAAGGTGCCGCCGACCGCCGTCTGAATGCCGAGGGCCCGTCCGCGCTGCTGCGGCTGGAAAATCGCCGTGATCATGGCGAAGGTAAAGGGAAATATGACAGCTCCGCCCAGCCCCTGAAAGGTCCGAGCCGTAATCAACCAGGTTCCGTTTTGGGCAAATCCGCAGGCTATTGACGAAAGGCCAAACACCGCGAGTGCCGTCAGGAATAGTCGGCGATATCCGAACAGATCTCCCATCTTGCCCGCCGCGGCGGCAAAGACGGTAATTGCCAGAAAATAGGCATTTACAATCCAATGGGAATTGACCTGGGACATGCCCAGATCTTTCCGGATGGTCGGCAGGGCGACACCGACAACGGTCTCATCCAACACGATCAGCGCGAGGGTGCCTCCCATGGCGGCCAGAACCCACCATTTGCGGTTATCGTCGTGAATTAAAGAAATCTGTTTCCCCCTGCGGCATGATCTCAATCATCAGTGTAGAACCGTGGTCAATTAAAGTAAAAGGAGGAAATTGCCTTACGGGATGACAATTGCCCTCGTCCGTGACAGTCTAAAGAAAAAGGAGAAAAAAATGTCGACACTTGAGGACTTCTATAACTGGGATGAAATAATCGGCGGCCTGAATAAATATCTGAGGCTGCGGGCGACACCCATCGGTATGAAACTGTTCCAGACCAAACAGGAAATGGAGGACATCCCTCGAATTCGACGCCCCAAATCCATTCATACGGCGGATCAGATCGTTGCCCAGGCCTGCCGTCTGGGCTGGACAGTCGGCGCAACGGCAGATGATTTCGTCGGCGCCCAATGTGGCGCCGTTCTCGGGCTGCACCCGCAGGACGAAACCTGGCAGAAAGGCGAGAATTATGCCGGTGTCTGGTACGAAACCGTTGAAGATGCAACCCGGCATCAGGCGGCCATGCAGGTTGTTCCCGCCGGCCAGTTTGAGGCGATGGCTGTCTCGCCTCTGGCGGCCGGACGCCTCAATCCGCCCGACATCTGCCTGATCTATGCAACACCGGCCCAGATGATTCTCTTTATCAATGGATTGCAGTGGGCCGGCTATAAAAAACTGGATTTCAGTTGTGTTGGCGAGTCGTCCTGTGCGGATTCATGGGGCCGGGCCCTGTCAACCGGCGAGCCGAGTTTATCCCTTCCCTGTTTCGCCGAACGCCGATATGGCGGTGTCCTGGAAGACGAATTACTGATGGCAATTCCGCCGGCCTATCTCCCTAAGGTAGTGGAAGGATTGGCAAAATTGTCGGCGAACGGGTTGAGATATCCGATCCCCCAATATGGAATACAAAATGATGCCAGAGCCGGCCTCGCGGTCAGCTATAACAAGTAAAATGCAGAGTCTTAAGTAAATCGCATTATTTTTTTGTTTTGCCTGTTGGCATTCCGACGACAACTGTCTATAAGGCTTTTAAAAAATAAGGGGAAGATGATTTACCGTATCTGCTCCCCCGATGTTTCAGTAAAAAAGCAGGGCAGTTTTCGGATATGATCTTTCATGTCGCTTAAGTCTTTTGACCAGATTGACTGGATAACAGCGGAAGCTGAGGAATTCGCCAACTATTGGCGGGGCCTGCCGCGGGAAGAGATTGTCCCGCGCCGCAGCAGCTTTGATCCAACTCAGATCGTAGCAATGCTACCTGGAATTGCAATGTATGAAGTCAGATCTGACCAGGAAGTTGTTTCCCGGCTGGCCGGCACGGAACTTGTCGAATATTTCGGTCAGGAAATCACCGGCACGAATATGCTTGAACTCTGGGCGAATGAAATCCGCGGAGAGGCGAGTGACAACCTCATTAAGATGGTTGAAGAACCGTGTGGTATGATTCTGAAGGTGATTGGTCACTCATATAGCGGTATTTCCGTCGGAAGCGTTGCCGTCGGGTTCCCGCTGCTGGATGAGGCGGATATCTGTAATCGGCTGGTTTTTTATTCCAGCGGTTTCGATCAGATGGATACGAGAATATCGCGGGAAGACAAGATCAAGCATCTGACCGTGGCCCGCAGCACTTTCATCAGTCTTGTTGACTGAAAACCGACGTCGTTAAAAGCTGCTCAGGTTCGTTTCGAGACCCTTGTAAAACTTGGCGACATGAAGCCCATCCACCAATGCATGGTGAACCTGCAGGTTAACCGCCATCCGCCATGTTCCCAGCTCCTCCGTGATCTTTCCCCAGGCGATGCGCGGAATACAGTCCTCGGCATTCGGCACCGGATGATGGGTTGATGTAAAATCCAGCCAGGGCGCGCAGCTCAGGAAGATCCAGTGGTCCTCATCCTTGGTGGCGTCCGGTGTGAGTTCTGTCTGCCGGACAGCCTGGTCCGTCTGCAGTTTGCAAAGATGATCAAACTCGGTCCAGTCAGGAACATAACTGGTTTCGCAAAAGGCGAAGCTCTCATCTGAAATCGGGACGGTGAAGGACGGATGGACAAGGTCATATTCATAGACATCATCCCCGGCGAACCGTGTCCGCAATTCCGGAATGCTATTGGCCGTCTTCATGATGGCAAACAGAACGGAGCGGAAAAGAGAAAGTTCCTTTGCCAGAGCGATTGCCCGAAATTCCGTAACATCGATGCGAACTGTTGTACTCAGATGGGGCGAGGAGAAGGATCGGAACAGATGGTACTGCCCGCGACGTTCCCAGTTTTCCACATCAATCAGCTTCACAGTCTTAATCCTTTTTGGCCCGGAATGCCGGGTGTTCTGTTTGCAATCCAAAAATTAAAGCTCTTTGGGTACGACATAATGAACAAGGCGGCCACGGGAGCGGAGGGACTTCCAGTCCGGAATGTCAAATTCGATATGGGCCAACGCCGCCGTGGGAAACTTCCGCTCAATATCCGCATATCGACTGTCAGGCTCCGGTGTGGCCAGGTCAAGGGCCAATTGCTGCATCGTCGGATTGTGACCGATGACCAGCACATGCTGGCTGCTGAGGGGCGCGGATTTCAGATAGGAGATAATCCCGCCGCCGGCCCCGGCGGAGTATATCGACCGCTCCAGCTTGATATCAAATTTGTCGGTCAGGAAGGGGGTGACTTTGGCCAGGGTCTCCCGCGTTCTTTTGGCCGGTGAGCAGAGTATGAAGTCAGGCTGCAGGTCATGCTCGGCGAGGAATAGGCCCATCTTAACCGCGGCCTTGCGTCCTCTCGGCGCCAAAGGCCGGTCAAAATCAGCGAGGGCAGGGTCAGTCCAGCTGGACTTGGCATGGCGGAGTAACGTCAGTTTTCGCATGGTTTTCTCTTCGGGTCCGTCCACTTGTAAAGCTACAACAGGTTACTATGCTAGGTACCAAGTATGACACTGAATGGTCCAATCAAGGACTATTTTTTGAGGTCCAATGAAGTGCAAGTGGTGCGGGGTTTTTTATCTGCCGGGCGCCTGCCTAACCGCTTTTCATTTCCTCCGGATAGGTATCGAATTGGGGAAGACCGTCGGTGATGTCGTAATAATCCTTTTTATCCGCAACAAAAATATGCCGGATTGTCTTGCGGTCGAAATCACCGTCAAAAGCGCCGGCGAGGATGCTGACGGAGTCGCCGTTTTTGAGTCTCCAGAAGAGCGTGGAGCCACATTCCTGGCAAAAGCCTCTCTCCGCCCAGTCTGAGGAGACAAACCATTTCAGCCCCCGATCCTCTGTGATTTTCAGCTTCCCGGACGGACAGGAGGTTGCCGCGAAAAAATGACCGCTTGTTTTCTGGCATTGCTTACAATGGCAGGAGATGACATCCCGAAGTGGTCCCTCTGCTTCAAACGTGACCGCACCGCACAGACAGCTTCCCTGATATGTTTTCTCGTTCGTCCCGCTCATATCATTCTCCTAATTCTCTGTAACGTAATCCCAGATTTCCTTTGCCGGGATGGCGACACCCAGCATCATGACAATAGAACCGGCAAAACGGTTGAGGTAAAGACCAACGGACTCGTTTTGTTTCAGAGCCGACGAAATGGAGCCGGCAAATATGCCGACGCTCGCCATCACCAGCAGGGCGCATGCCTGAAACAGGAAGCCGAAGAAAATAAACTGGGCCGTTGCATGCTCCGATGTCGTCTCGACAAATTGCGGCAGGAAGGCCAGGAAAAACAACGCGACTTTCGGGTTGAGAACATTCATCAGAATTGTCTGGCGAAATATCCGGCCAAGACCCATCGCCGGCTGGCGGGCATTGAGATCAAGAGGGCCCGCGCGGGCAATCTGCCAGCCGATGTAAATGATATAGGCGGCGCCTGCATATTTGACGATCGCGAACAGAACCGGTGACGAAGCCAGGATGACGGAAAGGCCTAGGGCGGCCAGCAGGATATGAACAAATATACCGGTGATCAGTCCGAGGGCGGCGACAAGGCCTGCGCGCCATCCCTGGGCCAGACCCCGCATGGCCACATAGACAATATCCGGACCGGGGGCGATAGTCAGCAAAAGGGCTGCTGAAATAAAGGCAAAAATCAGGGAGGAATCAGGGATCATGAATATTTCCTATGGTTAAGAAGAGGTTACGGGTTTCCGCCTGTTTTTTATGCAATTATGGCCATTGTAGTGTCATAAAGTGAAAGCGATCACAATATTTCGATTTGATACAAAACTTTCTTGCAATTGCAACAATTATCCATTACGCGAAACGTCGGGGATTGATAATACGCTCGAATTCGGGTGTTGGAATCTTCAAGGGTCAATTCACGCTGCAATTGGGCACTTCGACGGCATGCTTGACCTGAAACATAGAATTAGTGTCCAGGAGACTAAAAATGGCAACAGGTACAGTAAAGTGGTTTAACCCGACTAAAGGCTACGGCTTCATCGCACCAGAAGACGGCGGGGACGACGCTTTCGTGCATATTTCAGCTGTTGAACGAGCAGGTTTGAAGACCCTCAACGAAAATGCAAAAGTTCAATATGAACTGGTTGAGGGACGCAACGGCAAATCTTCCGCTGAAGAGCTTGTAGTGCTGGACTAATCTAAAGATTCCGGTATTGACGAAAAGGCGGCGAGAGCCGCCTTTTTTATTGCTCCTGTCGGATAAGGCACATGTCCCATCTTTGCCAAATCCGTGATTTGGTGTAAGAAGGCCCTCCTGTGGTCAAAGATGTTTCGGTTATAAGGTTCCGTCAATGCAGCATCCGCTGAAAAATATGGACGAAGTGACGATTGATGATCTTGGTATCCCGCTGGATTCCGAGGGCAAGTTTCGTATTGCCATCAAGGACTATATCCATGTCCTCGGTGGGGATGAACTGATCACGGAAATGGCCGATCAACTGGATATACGCGGCTCTGTGCGCAACGCACTGCTTCGAAAAGCAAATAAAGGCATTTTGGCGGGCCTCAAAAAAGGTCGCTTGCGACTGGACGAGGAGGCCCGCGAGGCATTCGATTTGAACATATTGATCTGGTACGCCGACAAGGCTCTTAAAGGCGATCACCAGTCGTATCTGATAAAATAATTTGCTTGAGAGGAGATCCGGGAGCCGATCCGGCCCAGGATAAATGACATGACATCGCAAACCAAGAAAATTAAGGCCGGCATTGTCGGCGCCAGCGGATATACCGGCGCGGAAGCCATGCGGCTGCTGCTCCGGCATCCGGACGTTGAGATTAGCTTTCTGACCGCGGACCGGAAGGCGGGCCAGCCTGTCTCGGAAGTCTATCCGCATCTCGGCGGCTACGGCCTGCCCGATATGATCGCCGTCGGTGAGGCTGACTGGGACCAGGCAGACGTGGTTTTTTGCGGGCTTCCCCACGGGACGACCCAGGAGATCATCGCCAGCCTGCCGGAGCGGCTGAAGGTCGTTGACATGTCCGCGGATTTTCGCATTGAAGATCCGGATACCTACGCCGAGTGGTATGGCCATGAGCATCGGGCCATCGATCTGCAGGCCGAGGCGGTTTACGGTTTGACCGAGTTTAATCGGGAGGCTGTCAAGCAGGCCCGGCTGGTGGCCTGTCCGGGATGCTATCCGACGGCCGTATTGCTGGCCTTACTGCCCCTGGTCTCAAACAATCTGGTGGATCCCTATGATCTGGTCATTGATGCCAAGTCCGGGGTGACCGGCGCCGGGCGGGGCCTGAAACAAAATACCCTGTTCAGTGAAGCCGGGGAGGGTCTCAGCCCCTATAGTGTCGCCAAGCATCGGCACGCCCCGGAAATTGAGCAGGAAGTGGCGAAGGCCATTGGGGTCGCGCCCGCCGACGTCCGTGTCAATTTCGTTCCCCATCTGGTCCCCATGAGCCGGGGCGAGCTGATCACCGCCCATGTCCGGCTGCAGGCCGGTGTCTCGGTCGCGGATCTGCGGTCGGCGTTTGAGACCCGGTTTGCCGATGAGCCGTTCGTCCGCATGCTGCAGGGCGGAGAAATGCCGCATACCCAAATGGTCCGGGGGTCAAATCTGTGCGTGATCAATGTTTTCGAAGACAGGATCCCAGGCCGGGCCGTTGTCATTGCCGCCATTGATAACCTGGTCAAGGGATCAAGCGGTCAGGCTGTCCAGAACATGAATCTGATGTTCGAGCTGGAGGAGACTCTGGGTCTGGAGCAGGCACCTCTCTTCCCATAAAGCTGGATCAAGGAAAATAAAAATGACCGCCCATATCCTTCCCTTCAAAGGTACCTATCCCGATATCGCGGCAAGCGCCTTTATCGCACCGTCTGCCAGCATCATCGGCAACGTCGAAATCGGAGAGGGGTCGAGCATTTGGTTCAACTGCGTACTCCGGGGCGATGTTCACTTCATCCGCCTCGGGGCTCGCAGTAATGTCCAGGACGGCACCGTCATACATGTCTCCAACGGCACCCATCCCACGGTTATCGGAGACGATGTGCTGGTCGGCCATAACTGCATGATCCACGGCTGCACCCTAGAAGACGGAAGTTTTGTAGGACTTGGGGCGATCGTGATGGACGGCGTTGTCGTCGAAACCGGTGGCATGGTGGCGGCAGGGGCCTTGGTCACTCCCAACAAACGTGTCCGTTCTGGAGAGCTCTGGGCGGGCTCACCAGCAAAAATGGTGAGGGAACTGTCTAAGGAAGAACAGGAAAGCCTGACCAGCGGTGCGCATCACTACGCTGAACTCGCCCAAACCTACAAGGCCGAGCTCACGTAAATTTACAAATCTCACTCTAAAGTGAAGAGAGTTGACGAGATTGTTGTCGTTTCTGGGCGTAGATTTTCCCCAATGTAATTTTTAGGCGTGGACTGCTTAACTTTCTGGGAGAAAAGCTCAATGTCATCATTTCATCGAAAACTATTGTCTACAACTTTCGTGCCTGCCTTGGTGGGTGTCGGAGGTATGATTGCCGTCACGACGGTTGCGGTACCGGTTTCCATGATGACGGTTAAGCCGGCTGCGGCCGCCTGTAACCCTTGCGCCGCCAAGAAACCCTGCAATCCGTGTAATCCTTGTGCTGCCAAGAAAGCCTGTGGGGCTTGTAATCCTTGCGCTGCTAAAAAGGCCTGTAACCCTTGCAATCCCTGTGCCGCCAAGAACCCGTGCGCGGCTAATGCCTGCAATCCTTGCGCCGCTAATCCTTGCGCCGCGAAAAGCAGTTCAAACTGCATCGTACCATCCGTTCAGAAAGCCGCACTCTGCAATCCGTGCGCTGCCAAGAAAGCCTGCGGCGCCTGTAACCCTTGCGCTGCAAAAAGCGCGTGTGGGGCCTGTAACCCCTGTGCCGCGAAGAAGGCTTGCGGCGCATGCAATCCCTGTGCAGCTAAGAAGGCCTGTGGCGCCTGTAACCCCTGTGCCGCCAAAAAGGCCTGTAATCCTTGCAATCCCTGCAATCCTTGTGCCGCCAAGAACCCATGTGCCGCAGCAAACGCCTGTAATCCCTGCAATCCTTGTGGTCCCTGCGGTCCGTGTGGAGCTGCAGCGATGGCAGATGTTGAACTGGAACCGGCCGAGGCAAATGCCGCCTATGATTGCCTGAAGGGGGATATGAAAAACTCCTACGCCAAGTCCGGCCTGGATGACGCAGGCTATTATCTCGACTGGAAGATTTTCTCTACGGCACCGTATGCTTCTGGAACCCATGGGGGTCGGCATGTCAGCAATTACGCCAATGCCGTGGCTGAGGAAGCCTATGCCAAGTACGAGGAAAACGGTAAAATGCCCGTCGGATCTGTTCTGGCGAAAGACAGCTTTGCTGTTCAAACAGATGGACGGGCGGTGGTCGGCCCTCTGTTCCTCATGGAAAAGATGGCCGCCGGATTCAATGCCGACAGCATGAACTGGAAATACACCTTGATCCTTCCCAATGGTCAGGTTGTCGGAACAACCAATGGCACCGGGTCGGACGCCGTGAAGTTCTGTTACGAATGCCATTTGGCGGCAGAAGACACGGACAGCCTGTTCTTCCTGCCTGAAGATCTCAGGGTAAATTGATGTGAATGCCAGCGGGTGATGGCGTCCGATCGTCACCCGCACACCAGATTTGGAGGGGTAGTAGCTTTATCTGAAAGGATAATCATGACCTCCATATTGCTAAACCCACGAATTCATTTATGTCTGTTCCTTAGCCTGCTTGCCTCTGTTTACTCTCCCGCCTTGGGGTCGGCCCAGGAGGAGGGGGACACCAAGCCCGTTGGCCATATTGAACTTGCGGATCCCGCAAATCTGACCAATGATCAAGCCCAGGAAATATATGCCTCGGTTCTTCCTCAGATCCGAAAAATCTTTGAAGACTCGGATATCGGATCGGCGCGCAACTATACGCGCTGGAAAAAATATAACAGTACGCCGTATATTTCGGCGACCCACGGCGCGCGATATGTGGATAACTACGCCAACAAGATTGCTGCTGATTATGGCAAATTGAAAAAAGGCGAGACCTATCCGGTTGGATCGATCCTGGCCAAGGACAGCTTTTCCGTAACCTCAGACAGTCAGGTTTATCCGGGGGCTCTCTTCCTGATGGAAAAAATGACCAGGGGATTTAACAAACCCAGTGGTGACTGGCGCTATACCATGGTGCTGCCCGATGGCAGCGTATTCGGTATGACCAATGGAGAGAATAGCGAGAATGTCGAATTCTGCATTGGCTGCCATGCTGCCAAAGCGTCATTCGATCATATCTTTTTTATCCCCGAAGATCACCGGGCCACGAAATGACCTGATCAGTCTGATTGCTTTCCGGACTTAGCCCGAACCTTCACATAGCTGCCAGGGGCATCTTCAATGGCTTTGAGTTTCCCTTTGGCGGGATCCCGGGCGGCGACTTTCGGTCCGGATTTTTTACTGAGCCATTTGTCCCAATGGGGCCACCAGGACCCGGGATGCTCTTTTGCATCTTTCATCCAGTCATCGGCATTTTGGTACTTTTTCTTCTTTGTATTGGTCCAGTGCTGGTATTTCTTGGCATCCGGATGATTGATCACTCCGGCGATATGCCCGGATCCGGCAAGCATGAATTCCGCCGGTCCTGAGAAGAGCAGGGTATCCTTGAATACGGAATGGTACGGAGCGATATGGTCTTCCTTGCTGGCCTGAACAAAGACCGGGATATCCACCTTGCTTAAGTCGATTGGCTGTCCACCGAGGGTCAGGGCGCCCGGCTTTTGCAGGAGGTTCTTCTGATACATATTCCTCAGATAGAAGCTGTGCATCTTCGGCGGCATGTTGGTGGTGTCGGAGTTCCAATAGAGAAGATCGAAGGGGAAGGGGGACTTTCCGAGCAGGTAATTATTGATGACAAAGGACCATATCAGATCGTTGGAGCGCAGCATGTTGAACGTGGTCGCCATATCCTTGCCCTCAAGGAAGCCGGCCTCCTCCATTTTCCGCTCAATCATCTGGATCTGCTCTTCATCGGTAAAGACCAAAAGGTCGCCTGCCTCTTCAAAGTCCAACTGTGCGGCAAAGAAGGTGCAGGCAGTAACGCGATTTTCCCCAACGGCTGCCAGATAGGCGAGGGTGGAAGCCATAAGGGTCCCGCCAATACAATATCCGATGGCCGTCACCTCTTTTTCGCCAATCGTGCTCTCTATGGCGTCGAGGGCAGCCAGAATACCTTCAGACATGTAGCTTTCGAAGGTTTTGTCGCTATGCCGTTCGTCCGGGTTGACCCAGGAGATGACAAACACCGTATAGCCCTGGTCAACACACCATTTAATGAAAGAATTTTCCTGCTTCAGATCCAGAATGTAGAACTTGTTGATCCAGGGTGGTGTGATCAGAAGGGGCTTCTTGTATACCTTATCGGTGGTTGGCGCATATTGCAGCAACTGCATCAGTTCATTTTCGAAAACAACTTTGCCCGGAGTCACCGCGATATTCTTACCAACCTCAAAGGCAGTTTCATCCGTCATTTTCGGAATTAGCTGTCCTTTACCCCGTTTCAAATCATCAAGCATATTCTCCAGTCCATTGACCAGATTATCGCCTTTGCTCTCTAGGGTTTTCTTGAGCACGTCCGGGTTCGACCAGAAAAAGTTTGTTGGTGACAGCGCGTCCGTATAGAGCTTTGTATAGAAATCGACCTTCTTCTTCGTTTGCTCATCCAGCCCGTCGACCTCCGAGACGGTATCCTGCACCCAGTTAGAGGTCAGCAGGTAAGATTGCTTGATGTAATCAAATATCTGGTTTTGACTCCATTCCTCGGACTTAAATCGTTTGTCGCCGGCTTCCGGCTCAATCAGCGGATCGGTTTCCTGACCGGTGGCACGAAGTGCGGCATTTTGCCAGAGATCCAGATAGTTCTTCCAAAGGGTCGTCTGTGCCTCCAGGATTTTTGCCGGATCCGTCATCATCTGGGCGGTCATTTCCATAAATGCTTTGCCGATATTCAAAGGATCGGGATCCACATTGCCATTTTTCTGGCTGTTGAGGAATTCCGTAACGATTTCCTGGCTTTGCACCGCTATCTTGGCGAAATTCTCGGCAAACTCTTTTGAGTTCTCAAGGGCTTCCTGGCTGCTTTCAAGTGGATCTGTCTTCTGCACTTCGACACCTATCGGGTTGAATTTTTTTCGAATTAAAATCGACTATATTTATAGAACGCATTTTCACCGTAGCTTTTGTTCATTCCAAAAGCATTACACTGTCTAAAGCCGTTAGAAAACGTTGCGGACTTGCCTCCCATATGCTTTATGATATCTTCGAATTTATTTAAGTTAAATCAAAATGTTGTAAAGTTCAAATGCGGCCGTTAGGGTGCAGGCGGATGACGTAGCGGGCGATAACATGGTGCAGCTTTCAATCTCTTCTGATCATCGGGGGTTTTTCTCCCGTACCTGTCGCTCTGGATTGGTCTTGGTGATCCTGGTTTTGACTGCGACAGCCTGTTCAAGTGACGGCTCCGAAGAATATCCAAATCTGAATACGGTCCCGACGAGTCCGGGTTCGTCGGACAGCCTTGCAGAAGCCCGCAAGATTGAGGAAGGCTTGATCGCGGATCGGGCGAATGCGCGCTATACCGATGAAGTGCTAAGGGCCGATACGAGTGTTCAGGCCCCCTTGACCCCACCGCCGCCCAAAATTGAGGTTGAAGAAGTCAAGGAAGAAGTGACTGAAGAGGTTATTCGGGAAGAACCGCAGCAAGAAGAAGAGACATCCGCAACTGAGACCGTTGAGGAAGAGGCTGAAGCGCGGGCGGTGGAACAGACGGAAGAGGCCGACGCCGCGGCAACGGCCACGCAATCCGCGGCCTCAGCGGCTTCCTCCACGGAAGCGCCGTCGGAATCTGCCCCAGCCAATGAAGTGACCGAGGAAACGGAAACTGAAGTGACGGTGGAGTCTGTCGAAGAGTCGAACCCCGATACTTCTGCCAATGAAGAGCCAGTCACAGCGCAGGCTGAACCTGCACCTGTTGCGGAAGCATCGAAGGAAAACGAAAAAGAGGTTGAGAAAGTCGACCAGGCGCAGGTGGCAGCCTCAGAGGCGCCGGCTGTTGAAACACCTCCGGCAACCCAGGTGCAGCCGGAACCGGGAGCTAAAACAGTAGTAACCACCACCGCTGAAGAAACTGAAGTTGCAGCGATTGCGGAAGACACAGTCAGAGAGGTACCCAGCTATCGGGAACTGGCCAATCAGCCACCGCTTGAGATTATCTTTTTTGAACAGGGATCCAACCGGATCAATCTTGAGGATTCTCAAAAGCTGACCCGGATCGCCCAGTCGCAACTGGCGGAGGGTGGCAAGCTCAAGATTGTTGGCCATGCGTCAAGCCGGACACGGGAGCTGTCCGCAAGCGAGTATATGATCGCCAACTTGAAGGCTTCTCAGCAAAGAGCTGCCGCGGTCGCAGAGGCATTGATGAAGCTCGGCGTTAGCGGCGATGATCTGGTCCTTGAGTCCGTTAGCGATTCCTTCCCCTTATCGCGGGGAGGACGGCCCAGCGACGAAGCCAGAAACAGGCGAGCGGAAATCTTTCTTCTAAATTAAACAAACTTCGTATAAACACCCGCATAGAACTATTTGGAAGGTCATCGAACCAGGGATTTGGCGAGATGGACCCCAAAATAAATTTTACAGGACGAGACCGATGGACCCGGATTTCCACCGCATTAAACGCTTACCCCCTTATGTGTTCGAAGAAGTGAACCGCATGAAGGCTCAGGCGCGAGCGGCCGGAGAAGATATAATTGATCTCGGGATGGGCAACCCGGATTCGCCAACCCCAAAGCATATCGTCGATAAGTTGGTCGAAACCGCTCAGGATGGTCGTACCCATCGGTATTCCACCAGCCGCGGTATTCCGGGATTGCGTCGGGCCAATGCCGCCTATTATGCGCGCCGCTTCGATGTAGAGATTGACCCGGAAACCGAGACGATCGCCACCTTGGGCTCTAAAGAAGGATTAGCCAATCTGGCCATGGCAATCACCACACCCGGTGATGTGATCCTCTCACCCAATCCAAGCTATCCGATACATCCTTACGGTTTTATCATAGCAGGTGCGGTTGTCCGGCATTTTGAGCTCGGGCCCAATGTGGACTTTTTTGAAGCTCTGGAGCGGGCGGTGCGTCATTGCATTCCGTCTCCGACCTGTCTGATCCTCAACTTTCCGTCGAACCCGACGGCCATGACAGTTGATCTTGATTTCTATGAGGAAGTTGTGCGGTTCGCCCGGCAGCATGACATGTATATCCTCTCGGACCTGGCCTATGCGGAAATCTATTTCGGTGATGTGAAACCGCCGTCGATTTTACAGATAGAGGGTGCGCGGGATATCGCCGTTGAATTTACGTCGCTCAGCAAAACCTATTCCATGCCCGGCTGGCGTATGGGATTTGCAACCGGCAATAAGCGCCTGATTGAAGCGCTTGCGCGGATCAAGTCGTATCTGGATTATGGCGCTTTCACGCCAATCCAGGTGGCTGCAACAGCCGCTCTTAACGGCCCGCAGGACTGCGTTGAGGAATTTCGCAACCTTTATCGCCAGAGACGGGATGTCCTGATTTCCGGTTTTTCCGCGGCCGGCTGGGACATACCATCACCCGATGCAACAATGTTTGCCTGGGCACCCATCCCGGAACCCTTCGCCCATCTCGGCAGCCTGGAATTCTCAAAACTGCTGCTTCAGGAGGCCAAGGTGGCCGTCGCTCCGGGGCTGGGTTTCGGGGAATATGGGGATGGTTTTGTCCGGGTTGCCATGGTGGAAAATGAACAGCGGATTCGCCAGGCGAGCCGTAATGTGAAGAAATTTATGGCAGAGTCAGAAATAAATCTCTCCAAATTAAAGGCGTCTTGATCGTGGTTGATGTTGTGAAAATAGGGGTGGCCGGTCTCGGCACTGTTGGTGTTGGGGTCCTGAAGATACTGGCATCCCATGGCGATTTGCTGGAATCCCGCTCCGGTGTAAGACTTGAGGTCACGGCTGTTTCCAGCCGGGACAGATCCAAGGACCGCGGGGTCTCACTTGACGGTATGACCTGGTATGAAAATGCCCCGGATATGGTGACCGATACCAACGTCGATATTGTTCTCGAGCTGATCGGCGGTAGCGATGGCATTGCCAGGGAACTCTGTGAACAAGCGCTTAAAGCCGGGAAATCGGTGGTGACCGCGAATAAAGCATTGCTTGCTGTTCACGGGACAGAGCTTGCGGAACTGGCCGAAGGTCATAACGCTACCATCGCTTATGAGGCCGCTGTCGCCGGCGGCATTCCGATTGTCAAAGCATTACGCGAAGGGTTAAGTGGCAATGCGATTAGCCGGGTCTATGGCATCCTCAACGGCACCTGTAACTATATCCTGACGGAAATGGAAGAAACCGGTGGAGAATTCGACAGTATTCTGAAGGAAGCACAGGATCTCGGCTATGCGGAAGCGGATCCGAGTTTTGACATCGATGGGGTCGATGCCGCTCATAAACTGGCGATCCTGACGAGCCTTGCCTATGCGACCCCTGTTGATTTCGACAAAGTCTATATTGAGGGGATCACGTCTGTGACCGCGGCCGATATTTCATACGCTACCGAACTTGGCTATCGGATAAAGCTGCTTGGTGTTGCCCGCCGCACCGACAAGGGGATTGAGCAACGAGTTCATCCCTGCATGGTTCGCAAAGACACCTCCATTGCCAATGTTTCAGGTGTTTTTAATGCTGTCGTTGCCGAGGGGGACTCTGTTGACAGTACGGTCTATGTCGGACGCGGCGCCGGTGCGGGGCCAACAGCTTCGGCAGTGGTCGCCGATGTCATCGATATCGCTGCCGGACGGCTGACCCCGACTTTTGGCGTTCCAGTTGCCAAAATGAAAGCCATCCCGAGCGTCTCTATTGAGGATCATGTGGGATGCTATTACGTCTGCCTGACTGTATATGACCAGCCCGGTGTTATTGCTGATGTATCGGCGGTATTCCGCGATGAAGATATCTCCATCGAAAGCCTGCTGCAAAGGGGCCGGTCTGAGCAGGAAGCCGTTCCGGTGATCCTCGTGACCCACGAGGTAAAAGAGGCTTCTCTGGTCAGAGCGCTGGCAAAAATCGAAAAATTTGATCATAGTGTCGCAACACCGCGCATGATCCGTATTGTGTCACTTTAATTTGTGCGAGAGCAGGGGGCGCCCTCTGCCAAAATTGGAATGAAAGAGAAGATATGGCTAAATCACCGTCAACAGACAAAAACCTTACCCTGGAAGTCGTACGTGTCACGGAAGCTGCTGCGCGGGCGGCCTGTAACCTTGTAGGCCTTGGGGATGAAAAGGCAGCTGACCAGGCGGCAGTGGATGCCATGCGGACAGCTCTCAACAAGCTGGATATTGACGGAACGATTGTGATTGGCGAAGGCGAGCGGGACGAAGCCCCGATGCTCTATATTGGCGAAAAGGTCGGCAATGGAAACGGTCCGAAAATCGATATTGCTCTTGATCCGCTGGAAGGAACGACCCTGACAGCGAAAGGCGGACCCAACGCGCTTGCGGTCATAGCGTTCGCTGAGCAAGGGAACTTCCTCAATGCGCCGGATACCTATATGGAAAAGATCGCTGTTGGCGGTGGCTATGAACAGGGCATTATTGATCTTGATAAATCTCCGGGAGAAAACCTGCGCGCGATCGCCGATGCCAAGGGCGTTCCAGTGAATCAGACAATGGCCTGTGTTCTTGACCGACCCCGTCACGCCAGCATCATTGCCGATATCCGCGAAACCGGCGCCCGTATCCAGCTCATTTCAGATGGCGATGTGGCAGGTGTCATGGCGACGGCTGATCCGGAAACTGGCATCGACATGTATGTTGGTACAGGCGGTGCTCCCGAAGGCGTACTCGCGGCGGCGGCATTGCGTTGTATTGGTGGGCAAATGCAGGGGCGTTTGGTTTTCAGAAATGATGACGAACGGGCCCGCGCGGCGAAATGGGGTATTGAAGATCTCCATCGCACCTATAACCTGGAAGAACTGGCAGCTGGAAATGTCATCTTCGCGGCCACTGGCGTGACCGACGGATCAATGCTGAAGGGGGTTCGCCAGAAGGGTGATCGGGTCTATACGGAGACCATCGTGATGCGCTCCTATTCCGGTACGGTTCGCTATATCCGCGGGGATCACCGGGTCAGGTAACAGAGCCCATGGATCCGGAAAGTTCGACCGAACCCGCATTTTTAGATGTTGAGAAATCCCTCAAGGACCGTCGCTGGCGTTTGCGCAGCACCAACGAGCGTCTCGGCCTTGCCATATCACAACGGCTTGGCATTCCGGAGATTGTTGGCCGGGTCATGGCTGGGCGGGATGTGTCCCTTGAGGAAGCGGAACAATATCTGACCCCGACACTCCGGCATCTCCTTCCCAATCCGTCTTCCTTTAAGGACATGGACAAAGCTGCGGAACGGCTGGCCGATGCCGTTCGGACCGGAGAAAAGATTGCGGTCTTTGGCGATTATGATGTCGACGGCGCAACATCGTCAGGGCTTCTCAAGCGGTTTTTTAATGCCATCAATCATCCTCTGCAGATCTATATTCCCGATCGCATCAAGGAGGGATACGGCCCCAATAAGGAGGCTATGGAAAGCCTCAAGGCACAGGACATCGATCTTGTCGTTACGGTGGATTGCGGCATTGTATCTTTTGATGTTCTGGCCCATGCGAGGAAGATCGGCTTGGATGTCATCGTCGTCGATCATCATCAGGCGGAAACCCGGCTCCCCGATGCCGTGGCGGTTATCAATCCAAAGCGCCATGATGAGAGCCAGGAATTTACCTATCTTGCCGCCGTTGGTGTGGCTTTTTTGCTGGTCGTTGCGGTCAACAGAGCCTTGCGGGAGGCCGGCTGGTATAATGATCAACGGCGGGAGCCGGATCCCCGCCACTGGCTTGATCTAGTGGCGCTTGGAACCGTCTGTGACGTCGTCCCCTTGAAAGGTCTGAATAGGGCCTTTGTCTCCCAGGGTCTGAAGGTCATGGCCCGCCGCGGCAATCCGGGCCTGGCGGCCCTTGCTGATATTTCCGGGCTTGACGAGGCGCCAGGAACCTATCATGTCGGTTTCCTGCTGGGTCCTCGGGTAAATGCCGGCGGGCGGGTCGGGAAGCCGGAATATGGGCCGCAGTTGCTCGCCAGCGACGATCCGGAGGAATGCCGGAAGCTGGCGTCCTATCTGGATGGGTTTAACAAGGACAGGAAAACCATCGAGGCACAGGTTCAGGAAGAGGCCCTGGCGCGAGTTGAAGAAGACGGGCTCGCTCGGGATCCTGTGATTATCGTTGCCGGTGAGGGCTGGCATCCTGGAGTTATTGGGATTGTCGCCAGCCGGATCAAGGACAGCTATCAGCGTCCGGCCATTGTTATTGCGCTCGATGGTGCTGAAGGCAAAGGCTCCGGTCGATCAGTCGCTGGGGTCGATATGGGGGCGGCGATCGGAGCGGCCCGCCATTCAGAACTCATTCTGGCAGGCGGCGGCCATGCCATGGCGGCAGGTTTGACGGTGGCCCGGGATCAGATTGATCGGTTACGGGAGTTCCTGGCGAAAAGACTGTCAGCTGATGTTGCGGAAGCAGGCCGGACTGCGAGCCTTGGCCTTGATGGGGCATTGTCTGTGGACGGTGCTAATATAGAACTGATCTCCATGCTGGAACAGGCTGGCCCCTACGGCGCCGGAAACCCGGAGCCCAGATTTGCTCTGACCCATGTCCGCCTTGTTCAGGCAAGCATCGTTGGGGAAAACCATGTGCGGTGTATTCTGACCGGACGGGATGGTAAAAGCCGCCTGACCGGTATTTGTTTTCGCTCGCTGGAGACGCCGCTTGGGGACACGTTATTGGCCCATCAGGGGGCCAGTTTTCATGTTGCCGGTCACTTGCGGGCCAATAACTGGCGCGGGACGACCTCGGCGCAGTTGCTGATTGAAGATGCTGTCAGGCTGTCATGAATTGTCAAGAATTCGCAAAATCATCAAAAAATCAGGAGAGGTGGATTTTTTGCTTGCTAAGTCCGGCGAAGACCGTTAAATCCTGCCTCCAGCGACACTTTGTGTCCCCTTCGTCTAGCGGTTAGGACGCCAGGTTTTCATCCTGGAAACAGGGGTTCGATTCCCCTAGGGGATGCCACCGTCCCGGTCTTGTATTTAAGCTCGGGACATCTCCCTAATCTACCCTATATATGTTATGTGGAAGAGCGTTGGCATGCGCTCCCATGTGCAGTCATAATGCAGCCTGAGTTCTTGAGGAGTGTTGGGATGGACTTACGACTTTGTTTTGAACATAAAGCCGGCGTCAATATCGATGAGGCCGACGTTTTCCGTCACTATGCGGAGAATTATCTGAACGGCTTTAATGTGGAGTGGGGCGGATCAGTGAGTGTGCCGCATATGGACACGAAAACCAGTCCGATGGAGCCGCTCTGGCAATATCTGATCCGCGATGCCAGTGTCGCCTGCCGGGATTATCTGAAAGAGTATCTGGTCCGCAATCCGATGGCCGGTTACCATGTTCATGTCTACGAATCACAGCAAGGAAGTGGCGACAAGAAAATTCATTGACCTGTCGCCACCTGGAAAAGGGTAGGCCGATGCCTAACCGGACTTCAGATGATCGGCCAGCCTGAGCGCCAGTTGAACAATTGAAACTGTTGGATTGGCATAGCCCCCGCTTGTGAAAACCGACGAGCCGGCAATATACAGATTGTCCTGGCCATGGACTTTACAGTTTCTATCGACGACACCGAGATCCGGATTGTCGGACATCCGGGTGCCCCCCATATGGTGATACCCGGCGATATCGTCATCGCCGGGGGGAAATCCTTCCTCTCCCAGGACCCAGGGCCGTAAATGGATGCGGCCCAGATCAGCCTTGGCCAGATAGTCAGCGAGCCCTCTGGCCGCCTTGCGAATTGATTGAAGTTCAGCATCGCTTTTTGTCCAATACAGAATGGACCTGGGCATCCCGGAGGAGTCCAGTTCATCGGACAGCTCGATGCGATTTTCTGCGATCGGCAACTGCTCCAATCCGCAACTAAATCGATTACCGCAATAAAGAGTTTTATTGACCTGCTGAAAAGCCCATCGGGCCAGCGAAGGGGCAACGCACAGAATATCGGCGATCATGGTTTTGGTCGCACTATAGGGAACGCTCTCCATGGATAGCACGCAATTGAGGGCCTCATTCTGGGTGATCCACTCGGCGGAAGGGCTGATGAAAGCAACATCATGGCCGGAGTCGCCTTCCTCCATCACGGAATTAGCGAATTCGGTGGAAATCAGGGCGTCTCCCAGGGAAATGGACGGATGCTCCATCCAGTAGCGACCCAGAGATTTCGCGTTCTTGACAATCTGGCCGTTGGCCTGCGCATTGGCCCATAGAAGCAGGCGGCTATTTTCAATGCCGCCAGCTGCCAGAATATACTGAGTGGCATTGACGGTATATTCGGTGCCCTGGGAATCTTTTACTCTGGCGCCAGTGATGGCATTGCCGTTCGTCTCAAACGCCATCAAGGCGGCGTCAAACACGAGGGCGATATTCGGATCTGCCGTCAGGGCGTCCCCGTATTTCTGCCCGAATACGACAGGTGGTGAGAAGGTAAAATCCGTGCTGTGAAATCCGCTGTCTGCAATTGGTCTGTCCGGTTTGAACATCGGGATTTCAAGAATTTCCGCCGTCTGTTTCATATAGGGGTCAAGGTCGGATTTACGGATCGGCCATTCCGTATTGGCAAAGCCTTTTTTTCCGGAGAAATCGATGGCATCCAGGGCCTTGCACCATCCACCCCAATGGTTGGAAGTTCCGCCAAAAAATCGCAGATGGGCATATTCCAGATCAAAGTACTTGTCACCAATGACAGTACCCTTGTAGTGATCCTGGGATTCTTCGGTATATTCTTCCAGCCCGGCTTCCAGTAAAGCAACCCGCTTGCCATCTGCGGCGAGGGACATGGCGGTTGTGATTCCTGCGGGACCTGTTCCAATAACGCAATAATCAAACTGTCCGGCATTGCCGAGATCGGAGACATTCATACGCATTAAGTGTCATCCTCCCGCAGAACCCAGCCGTTACGGACTTTGGTGCGGACAGCATCCGTGGTTAACCCCATCGCCACAAAGGCGCCTGCGATCAAGTTGAAAAAGCTGCGTCTGGTAAATCTCATCGTCTCTTCCAGTTTTTAAATAAATTCACATGTTGTCGGCATGTCTTCATGCTGATGATTAATCCCCTGCGGGTCAAGACTAAAACATAGGCGCGTCAACCACTTAAGTTTTATGATAATAGTGTTACCTGAGTGTTAAGGGCGGCATGGATGAATTCTGCGAAACCTGCTTGGTTGCATAATCAGGATTGCAGGATAAGCTAAACCATCAGCCTGGTTTTTTGGGGGATTTATGACGACATCTGTGCGGCAGGACGAGGGGAGTTACGATTATATCATCATTGGCGCTGGATCCGCGGGATGTGTGTTGGCAAACCGTCTGTCCGCTGATCCGGCCAACCGGGTTCTATTGCTGGAAGCCGGCGGGTCAGACGCCTATCACTGGATCCATATTCCCATCGGCTATCTGTTTTGCATGGGCAATCCGCGCACAGACTGGATGATGAAAACCGAGGCTGATCCGGGCCTCAACGGCCGCGCCCTTGACTATCCAAGGGGGAAGGTCCTGGGGGGCTGCTCCTCCATCAATGGCATGATCTATATGCGGGGTCAGGCTCGGGATTACGATCAATGGCGGCAACTTGGGAATGACGGCTGGGGCTGGGAGGATGTGCTGCCGTTCTTCAGACAATCAGAGGACTATCACGGAGGACCCTCTGATATGCATGGCTCCGGCGGGGAATGGCGGGTAGAAACCCAGCGGCTTTCCTGGGAGATTCTGGATGCCTTTCGCGACGCAGCAGAGGAAATGGGTGTTCCAAAAACCGACGATTTCAATACTGGAAATAACGAAGGCTCCGGCTATTTCGAGGTCAATCAACGCAAGGGCATCCGCTGGAGTACTGCGAAAGCCTTCTTAAAACCGATCCGCAACCGCTCCAATCTAAGGGTAATGACCGAAGCGGAGACAGAAACCCTGGTTCTGGACGGCTCGAAAGTTACTGGCGTAGAATTTACCGTCGCGGGGAAGCCATCCGTGGCCAGGGCGGGGCGGGAAGTGATCGTCGCCGCAGGGGCCGTCAACAGCCCGAAGATCCTGGAACTCTCCGGCATTGGTCAGGCGGAGCTGCTGTCCGGCTTTGGGCTGGACTGTCGCCACAATCTGCCCGGGGTCGGCGAAAATCTGCAGGATCATTTACAGATCCGCACGGTTTTCAAGATCCGCAACGGCGAAACTCTCAATCAGCGGGCCAACAGCCTGTTTGGTAAAATCGGGATGGGCCTTGAATATCTGCTGTTCCAGAAGGGACCCTTGTCCATGGCCCCGAGCCAGCTCGGTATTTTTGCGAAAAGCGATCCGCGGCTGGAAACACCGGATCTTGAATATCATGTACAGCCCCTCAGTACCGACAAGCTTGGGGAACCGCTTCATGATTTTCCGGCAGTCACCGCCTCTGTCTGCAATCTGCGACCGGAAAGCCGCGGCTCGATCCATCTGAAAAGCCGGGATATGTCCGACCAGCCGGCCATTCAGGCCAACTATCTTTCCACCGAAGGCGACCGGCAGGTGGCGGCGAAGTCAATCCAACTGACCCGGCAGCTCATGGCCACGGAGGCGGTGAAACGATTTGAACCTGAAGAGATGCTTCCCGGAATACATATTCAGGAAACCGAAGATCTGGTGCGGGAGGCCGGAAATATCGCCACGACCATCTTCCATCCCGTCGGAACCTGCAAGATGGGAGACGATCCCATGGCGGTTGTTGACTCCCGATTAAAAGTTCACGGTCTTGATGGCGTGCGCGTTGTCGATGCGTCGATCATGCCGACAATAACCTCCGGGAATACCAATTCTCCGGTGATCATGATTGCGGAAAAAGCGGCTGAAATGATTTTACGGGATAGAGGTTCAGCGCCTTAAGCGCTGACCTTCTGGTCGAACTTCGCATCTTCCATATCGGCGCCGGTAAAGATGGCGTCGGTTAGATCAGCACCTTTGAAGTTGGCGTCGATCAGATTGGAATCCGTGAGGTCCGCTCCGGAAAGATTGGCATTCGTCAGATCGGCAGCCGACAGGTTGGCCGGCCATTTCTTGCCCAAAGGCTCGCCATTGGGTCCTTTGAGATCAACGGCGGTTATCATGCTATCCTTGAGGCAAGCCCCCCGCAGGTTCGAGCGCGACAAATTGATTCCCTCCATCACGGCGCCCGTCAGGTCGACATCTACCATCAGACATTGCGACATGTCGGTCATAACCGTCTGGGTGCCGCTTAAATTTGTCCCCGTCAGGTTTGCGCCCTTCATGGTTGCCCCGCTGAGGGCGCAGTTGCTGAGATTCATGTTGGACAGGTCCATCCCGGACAGATCAGCCCGTTCACCGCTGAGACCGTTTGATTCAACCCAGGCAAAATGCTTTTTGAGGATCGCCTGAAGGTTGGGTGGAAGGGGGGTCGATTCCGCTTCCTGAGCCACTTCCACGTCGACGGCTTTTGATTTGGAAAAGTCGACGTTCTCGACCTTGGCACCTGTCAAATTGGCATTGTCGAAATTACATCCCTCGACCTTGGCGCCACTGAGATCGACATTGCTGAGATCGGCTCCGGACAGGTCCGCGTTGGAAAGATCACATTCCGACATATCGGAGCCGGTGAACCCCGCATTGGTCAGCGCCGAATTGCTGAGATCGGCACCCCGTAGCTGGGAATAGGAAAAATTGGCATTGTTGAGGGTCGCACCGGAGAGGTTAGCTCCGTTCAGATTGGCCTTTTCAGCGACCACATTTTCCATTTCTGCATCGCTCATGTCCGAGGAGGGAAAGGTAATGGTCTCGCCGCCCGAGAGGATCAAGGATCCGCCACGAAAATCTGCTTCCTGCAGATTGGCGCCGTTCAATCGGGCACCTTTCAACTCTGCCCCCCGAAGATCGGCACGGATCAACAGGCAGTTGGTGAGATCTGCTTTTGTCAAATCGGCGGCATATAGATCTGCAGAGATAAGGTTGGCGCCCCGAAAAATGGAGCGGGAGAGCTTGCAACCGGACAGGCAGGATTTTTGAAGTTTTGCGCCTTCGAAATTGGCGCCGGTAAAATCAGCATGCTTGAAATTCGCCTGTTCTCCTTTTTTGGGATTGCGCAGCCACTCAGCATGGGACTCCAGCATGGCCATAATTTCTTGCGGCGTCATTGACGTCATTACTCGTAATCTCCGACGTTTTCCGGGCCTTGTTTCGGTAAGACTCGATTAACGTTTTACTTGCATACTTCAACAATTGTCTCTCTAAGGCCATTTATAGAGAAACAAGGTTAATAGTTAGTTGCATTCTGAAAATGGACTTCAGTGCTGCCTTCAGATCAAAGTATCGAGGAAATAAGTTATGTTTCAAGTGACCCAGGAACAGGTTGATGCTCTTGAAAAATGGGTGGATAACCGACGGGAAGCCTATATGCGCAAGGGCTTTCATTTGGCTGCAAATGCCGGGTCGACCCAGTTGACGGATTTCATGGTGGATGGGGGCCTGAAGGCGGAAGATTCACAGAAATCGATTATGAACCTTAAGGAAGAATATGAGCTGGCGGAAATGTTTCATAAAGACGCCAAGCAGCTTCTGCATGCCGGTCGCCAGGGCGGCTAAACCCAACTTACATCTTTAGAGGGCCTGTTCAACAGGTGCACCGCGTTTCTTTGCTACGATTTGCGAAATCTGGCGAAGGAACCGTTTTTCCTTTTCAACCGATAGCTCGAACTTGACCCCGACACCGTCCTTCATCTGGCGGACGACACGGGCGGGAACCAGCCCGAAATTCTCGATATCCACGGCAATTCTTGTCTGATCTTCGAGACGGACATCCATGCGGATGCCCGCGCCGCCTGCGGAGATATTGAGGATGCGCGCCTGATAGCGGTCACCGTCATGGGCCACGGTGGTTGAATTGGCTACCAATACCCGTTTATGGGCGCGGCGGTTATGGTCAATAGAACTGGACATGTGATCTCCGTTGATCCGGCGGCTTTCTGCACGGATCCATTGTGCCCGACAATCCTTAATAACTCGTTGCGTGCAGGGGCGCTGACAGTGCCGGGACCGGGCCGTTGTCGTTAATCATTCCTTTACGCCCGGACTTTAAACTGATGCTAAATGAGTAGTGGATTGATTAACATTGAGGCATAGACCCATGCGACAGGCAGAATTGATATCCATCGTCAGCGGCTTGAAATCGGACTTTTCCAACACGACCGAACTGGATCAGGCGACCCTAGGAGATCGGGCCAATAGTGCCAATCTCGCGGCCCTTGATATGGTGCTGGATGCGGAAGATACGATTTCTGCGGAAGGCATGCTGGCGGATCAGGCGCGGGCGCTGAAATCCCTCTCAAGCGAGCTTCGGGACATCACCGGTGTCATTGCAGGGCTTGGCGGCAAGTCTTGACCTGACAGTAGGGCCACAGGCCCCTGGAATTATTTCTCTGCCTGCCAGATTTGCTTTGGTTTCTGACAGCTGATCAGATAGAACAGCTCCGATAAGGAGAGTAGGCATGAGTTGGCAATCCCTGGTCACGAGTTTCTTTGTCAGACGGGCCATGAAGAAAAAGCGGCCAATGGATCATTCTGTTGAAGAAGCCCGCGCCGCCCTCAGCCGCCTCAATAACAGCTATCTCCGCAAACCCCGCAATATCTCCCTGTCCTCGGTTGTGACCGATAAGGTCAAGGGAGAGTGGGTGACCCATAGTCCGATATCAAGCGAGACCGTTATCTATTACCTGCATGGTGGAGGATATTTCTGGGGATCGCCGAAAACCCATCGGGAAATCACGTATCGGCTGGCCTCCGGGGGTGAGGGCCGGGTGTTTGCTCTTGACTATCGCCTGGCACCGGAGCATCCGCATCCTGCGGCTCTCGACGATGCCGTTGCCGGTTATGAATGGCTGCTGTCGGAAGTCGGGGAGGCGGGGCGGATTGTCGTTGCCGGAGATTCGGCGGGCGGCGGCCTGACCCTTGCCATGCTCCTGGCCCTGAAAGAGCGGGGACTTCCGCAGCCGGTTGCGGCTATGCTGATTTCCCCCTGGACAGATCTCAGTTGCAGCGGGCAGAGCATGATTGATAACGCCGCCAGGGATCCGGTTTTCTGGCCGGCCTCCCTCCGTCATGTGGCGACCTATTATGCCGAGCCGGACGACATTAAGTCCCCCCTGATCTCGCCTCTGTTCGGGGATTTGGCCGGACTGCCGCCGATCCTCATCCAGGTCGGCAGCACAGAGATCCTGCTCGATGATTCCCGGCGCCTCGCCGATCGGTTGCAATCGGCGGGGGGCATCTGCAGGCTGGACATCTGGCCGGATATGGTTCATGTGTGGCATATGGCGGCGAGTTTCGTGCCGGAAGGCCGGCAGGCAATCAGAGAAATGGTGCAATTTGCCCGTGAGCAGGGAACGGCGCCGGGTGTAAACGGATAAGATCCTGAGTTGATTAGTTGTGTTAAATGTCTGTGATTAAAGAAAAATCGGTTTTGGCCCTCAAGGGCCTCGGGGCCTTCATCGGACAGACCAGTTGGCCCCAGCGTCTGCTGGTCATCGCGCCGGTCTTGCTGGCCGCCCTTCTGGCAGCGCTCGCCCTTACCGGACAGATTTTTCTGCTTGGCCGGGGAATGGATGGATATCTTGGGGCTTTCTTCCATAGCTTTCTGTTGCTCACCTTGTTCCTCTGCCCGCTCACCTGGATTTCCGCCCGCATATTGCCCGGCCTGAAACAGCGATTTCGGGAGCGACGGGCGACGGATGCCCTGATCATCGGGCTTTATCTGCCGCATCTGTTCGTCACTTTGTTCATTATCAAATCACAATTCACCGATATTGATACAGTCATCCGCTTCAGTGGGGCCATCGCTGCCTGGGCCATGTTCTCCCTGCTGCTGACACCTATCTGCATGGTATTCGTTTTCCTGATCTGGACCTTTCTGCCGAAGCCAAAGGACACCCCGCCCGTCGAGACACCCATCGTCTCACAGGAAGACACCAAGCCCGTGGTTCAAACGCCGGTCGCCGAACAAGACAGCACACCACCGGAAAGCCGGCTCAAACGCATTGCCGGCTTCCGTCGCAAGGGATAGATCGCTCGCCTGAGGTACCGCTCAGGCGGCGACTTTCCAGATGGTGCCCTGGGCCGTCGCACAGAGTTTTTCAGCCCCGTCTTTGACCGCAAAAATATCGCACTGACACACCGCCTGACTACGGCCACCGGACGTGACCCGGGCCCGGGCAATCAACCGTTCCCCAATGGCCGGGCGGACAAAATTAATCTTATATTCCAACGTCACGGAATCTCCGAGCACCGTCCCACCGGCAAAAGTGAGGGTGTTATCCGCCAGGTAACTCACAACCCCGCCATGGGCAAAGCCATGTTGCTGCATGTGTTCCTTTCTGAGGTCGAGGACAAGTTCAACCTGGCCTTCTTCCAGGGATTGCATCTTCGATCCTACCAGGACACTGAAGGGCTGTTCTGACAGGATACGCCGACCCCGCTCCAGAGATATTTCCGCCATCGTTCTTCCGCCGATTTGATTTACTTTACTAGTGAAGTATATAATGGAATGCGGAGAAACGCAAGATAATTTTACGCACTGAGCCAGATTTCATTCTGGAAGTCATCGTCATGCCAGGACAAAGCTGCTATAAAACGGATGGCCTGTGAATATCATGCGGAGCCTCCGGAACACGAGGATTCATCACCCGGGGAGAGTATATGCTGGAGCATATCCCGACGACCAAACCCATAACCGCCTCTTCCTTGCTCAGTTTGCGCGACTACTGGATTTCCGCGCGGGAAAAGAGGGAATTTCCTGCCCGCAGGGATATCGACCCTCTGCATATCCCGAAGGTCTTGCCGGTATTGACCCTGGTGGATGTTTTCCATGATCCGCTGCGGTTTCGCTACCGCCTCATTGGTACAAAGATCACCGAAATGGCGGGACGGGATGCCACGGGCAAATGGCTCGATGAAGAGCTCTATGGCGACAAGACAGACAATATGCTGTGGATTTTCCGCAGCTGCAGCACGCAAAAAGCCCCCATCGCCGTGCGGGAAAAGATACAATTCATTGACAAATCCTGGGTTCTGGTCGAAGCATTGGCCGTGCCGTTGGGAGAAACCGATGAGAAGGTGGATATTATCATGATTTGTGTAGAGATTGTGGATGATCCGCTGCTCGACCACCCGAGGGATGTCAGCTATACGCTCGACTGGCGGGCCTGAAACCCATGTCCTCGGCCAAGAAATACCTCATCTATCACCGCCTGCAACTGGCGGCCCATACCATGAAAAAATCAGCGGATCGCGCCCTGATGGAGGCGGCCAACCTGACCACCGCCCAATCCGCCGTCCTCTCCATCGTTGAGAGCGAGAAGAAAATCAGTCAGAAACAGGTTGCCAAATATCTCGGCCTGAATGAATCTGCCATGACCGCCATGGTCAGCCGTTTAACGAAGCTCGGCTTTCTCGCAAAACAACGCAGCGAAGAAGACGCCCGTGCCTGGGAACTGACCGTCACCGAAGACGGCCAGACCGCCCTCAAGCGCATCCGGGTCCCCTTCAACGAAATTAACCGCCAGATCGACAGCATGTTCGACGACAAAAGACAGGACGCCTTCGCCCATATGCTGGATCGCTTGATTGTGCGGTTCGAGGGGCGGTGAGGGGCGGGAAATTGAGGCTTGTTTATTTTGTCATACCGTTTCTTATCATGATTTGTACGACGATGGTTGCGCGTGCTGAACTGATTGTCCTTGCGGCCCCGCCGACCCATTTCGATTCATATTATGAGGATGTTACAGACGAAATCATTGCGTTTCACGTTGCCTATGCCAAAGAAATAGAAAAGCACGGCGATCAGGTCATCGTTTTAAGCAATGATGAACTTTATGATGCGTATGCCGAGCAACTGGGCGAAAAGAATGTACTCAGAGTTCCGATGCTGGATATCTGGATGCGGGATTTTACAGTTCTGAATACAGAGAATCCCGTAATGTTTCGCTATAGTGCTGCCGGTCAGGGCGGCCGGCAAGATGATGCCGATACGGTCCAGGAGGAATTTGCGGCCCTGATAGAAGAAATAGGTCTTTCTGTCCCGGAAACAGACCTGATCAATGATGGGGGAAATTTTGTCGATGACTATGCGGGGAATGTTGTGCTCAGCAGAAAATTCCTCCGCGACAATGATCTCGGCGAAGAGGAAGCCCGCGAGAAAATATCCGCTTTGACACAGGCAAAGAACATTGCCTTCATTGAGGCGGACGAACAGGGGGGACTGGAACATGCGGACGGTGTTGTCAGCTTCGTTGATGAGAACACCTTGATCATTAACTCCTATCCGGAAGATCCGGAATATGCCCGGCAACTCAAGGCGGATTTAAGGGCAGGGTTGCCGAATGTCAAAATCCATGAGATCGTTACCCCCTATGACAGCAGTGAAATCTATGATGAAAGATTTGGCTCTGCTTGCGGCCTTTATACAAATGCCCTGGTCACACCCGACCGAATTTATCTTCCCCAGTTCGGCATACCGGAAGACAAGATCGCCCTCGAACAGGTCTGGGCGGCCACTTCACGCGACGTCATCCCCATCGCCTCCCATCAGGTGTGTCAAATGGGCGGCGGCGTGAGATGTATGTCACTGCAGCTGAGAGGTGAGGAAGCACGCAGGTTTTTGGACTTTGTGCAGAAGTAAAGAGGCAATATCTGAATTTGGATGGCTGGGGAACCTGGATTCGAACCAGGATTGACGGAGTCAGAGTCCGCTGTCCTACCGTTAGACGATTCCCCATCCGGATGCGCGAATGGCGGCAAAATGCCCCGTGTCTATAATGGCTTCTGAAATCAGGGTCAAGGGTCTCCGCAACGATTTTAAGCAATTCTCATATCGGACTTTACGGTTTGGATTGCAGATCATGTTCCCGGTTTAATGACGAAGCTCCGTTCTTTGGTGGTTTGCTCCAGAAAAGGGGAATGGGTGAGACAGAGATATTTGGTGATGTTGTCACTCGCTTCCGCGAATTGGGTAGCACTCTCGCGCTCCCTTTCATTCACAATGTTCAGCTTCGGATTTTAAGGTGAAATTCGAACACCGGCACAGGCCAACAATCAGCTGGCCACTTTCTCAAGGATAAAAATAGTTTCATCGCCTGAAGACAGCATCTGAAGTGTTTTGAAATTCAGTTCGTAGTTTTCGCAAACCCTGGCAATCAAGTCTACCATGGCAGGGGTATCCCAAACATGAAAATGGATTGAATAATCTTCAGCTATCAGCTTTTTTACCAGAACCTTCTTTTCATCTTCGGTGGACCATGCCGGACGGCCAATATCTTCGATATCAGCAAGTGAAACGAACTCCTCAAAATGCGCCTGATGCGACCATTCGGGACCTTCAGAAAAATCCCGTTTCAAGTGCTCGAAATCAGTAACCGGTCGATCTTTGTCGAAGGTCTTGTCCTTGTCAGGAAACGTCAGGAAGAAGATTCCGCCTGATTTTAATACACGATGTACATTGATGAAGAAGAGTAAAGGATTTTGGAAATGCTCTATGACATGGTTTGCAATAACGAAGTCCTGACTGGAATCACCTACAGGATCGAGTGTTTCTCCATTTGCGACTATATCTGGAGCCTTTAGGTCTTCACCGGCGCGTTCAGGATAGTTTTCTTTCAGCTCCTCTATTGAAAATCTATCGACATAACTGACCGTCACATCTGAATGGACGTGGAGAGGCCGTCCGAGACCGCCAATCTCAATCCCACTTCCTTTGATATAGCGATCTGACAGGAGCAGCCGGTTGTGATTTACGATTCTGCCAATGCTTTTGGAATTCTCGTCTGCCAGCCCAAACAGATGCCGCATAAAGAAAAGGCGGATAGAAGGGGCTATCTTGCTTTTTAACCTTGTTGACATGTTTGTTCGCTACTCATGAGATCCTGAAGTGCAATATGCACTGCGCTGAGAGAAGTCCATCATCCCAAATTTCTACCCTTGTACGCTTTGCGTATTTTTTTCGCAAGGCATTGGTGCACATTCACGTATGAACCCGTCGCAGCGGTGGGATAAGAAGGTTTTTGAACATTGAAGAGGTTTTTATGAAGCGTGCAAGTGCTTGCCGGCGCGATTGGCCCGTCTATTCAGGCTGGTCAATTACTGTAAAACCCGTCCTCCGCAAAATATATGTGAACCTATGACCAGAAAACTGCTACTGTGTCGGCAATGGCTACAATGCCTTTGATTTTTACCTGGAGGTATGTCCTGGGTGGCAACGACAGATAACCCACGGCGAAGGAGCGGGCGGCGGAGAAGATATCGGAGCAGAAACAGACAGGGTAATAGAGGGAGATGGTCGCATATCTATGGGGCCATTGATCTGGGTACCAATAACTGCCGGCTTCTGGTTGCGAAACCGAATGGCAGCAGTTTTCGCGTCATTGATAGCTTTTCCCGTATCGTCCGGCTTGGCGAAGGGGTCAGTATAACCGGCGTCCTCTCCGAGGAGGCCATCGATAGAACCGTTGAAGCGCTTAAGATCTGTGCCGATAAAATGCGGCGCTGCGGCGTGACCCGTATGCGCTGCGTCGCCACAGAGGTCTGCCGCAAGGCCAGCAACAGCGAGGCGTTTCTCGATCGGGTCCGCGATGAATGCGGCATTGACCTCGTCATCATCACCACTGGAGAGGAAGCGGCCCTGGCCGCCGATGGCTGTACGCCCCTGCTTGATTACCGCAACCAGAACGCGCTGGTATTTGATATCGGCGGCGGCAGTACGGAGCTTGTCTGGCTAGGTCTGGGGCGGCGCAAGAAAAGCGAGGTTCTGGGCTGGACCTCCATTCCCTATGGGGTTGTGACCCTGACCGAACGTCATGGCGGTATGGTTGTCTCAGAAACTGCTTATATGAACATGATTGCCGATGTCGGCCATCATATCGATGCTTTTGAAGAAGAGCATGGCATTGCCGATAACATCCGCGAGGGACGGGTACAGATGCTTGGAACTTCGGGCACGGTGACAACCCTCGCCGGGGTACATTTCGGGCTGGAACGCTACAGCCGGCAGCGGGTCGACGGGGCCTGGCTCAATGCCCGATCTATCATCGGTGTCTGCCAGCGCCTGGCCCGCAGCGATTATGAAGCAAGAGTGGCAGAACCTTGCATCGGCGAGGAGCGTGCAGATCTGGTCGTCTCCGGATGCGCCATTGTCGAGGCCATGCATACCCGATGGCCGGTCAAGAAACTTCGGGTGGCGGATCGTGGCCTGCGCGAAGGCCTGCTGTTGGGAATGATGCGCCACGCGGACGAGGAATTCTGTGCGGCTAAGAAAGTGACGAATGGGTCCGGCGCGCCTAAAACACTTCAGCCAAAGGCAGAACCATGAGCAAACAGGGCAGAAAGCGGCCCGGGAAAGCGGGTTCAAAATCCACCGGCATGACCGGAAGGTTGTTGCATACCAAGGTCAAGACGGCCCGGGGCCGCAAGAATTCCTCGACCCTGTGGCTGGAACGACAGCTTAATGACCCTTATGTGGCCGAGGCCAAAACCCGGGGCTTGCGCTCCCGGGCCGCCTTCAAGCTGATGCAGATCGATGATCGCTATAAACTTCTGAAGTCCGGGGATTCCGTGGTGGATCTGGGAGCCGCTCCCGGTGGCTGGACCCAGGTCGCGGTCGAGCGGGTCGGGGCTTTAAAAGGTAAGGGCCGGGTGCTGGCCGTTGATATCCTCGGTATGGAACCGATGCAGGGGGCCGAGATTATGAAGCTCGACTTCACGGCTGATGATGCGGATACAGAAGTTAAGAAAGCCCTCGGCGGTCTCGCCAACGCCGTGATCTCCGATATGGCGGCACCCACCACCGGCCATCGGCAAACGGATCATTTACGGATTGTCTATATGTGCGAACTGGCCCTGGACTTTGCCATTGATGTGTTGGCGCCGGGCGGTGTGTTCGTGGCCAAGGTTCTGAAGGGGGGCACCGAAAACCAGCTCCTCGATCTGCTGAAAAAGAATTTTACCCATGTCCATCACGCCAAGCCGGAAGCAAGCCGGGCGGATTCGCGCGAAGCCTATGTGGTGGCGACCGGTTTTCGCGGACGCAGCGAGGACGAGGTAGGTGAGGACTGACATAGGGGCGGAAATTGGCGCAAAAGGCCGGAAAATTTGGCACTGCAAAAAAAAGCTCGCCCAACAAATTTTGCCTCTATGATTTTCAGAAACTCACTGTATGATTGCGCGGCAATTCCCAAGGAGTTGCCATGAATATCCGTGAAGCCTTTACTTTTGATGACGTGCTGCTGCAACCGGCGGCCTCCGAAGTTCTTCCGAGCCACGTATTGACCACGACCCGCCTGACCCAGGAGATCGAGCTCGGGATTCCGCTTGTCTCCAGTGCCATGGATACGGTCACCGAGGCACCTATGGCCATCGCCATGGCCCAGGCCGGTGGCATCGGAGTGATTCACAAAAATCTTGATGTAGAGGAGCAGGCTGACGAAGTCCGCCGGGTCAAGAAATTTGAGGCCGGTATGGTTATCAATCCGGTGACGATCCGCCCTGACGACCCCTTATCCGATGCCCTGCATCTGATGAAAATACACAAGATTTCCGGCATACCAGTGACCGAAGAAAGTGGCAAGCTGGTCGGTATCCTGACCAATCGAGATGTTCGCTTTGCGACAGATACCCGTCAGAAGGTCTATGAGCTGATGACCCGCGAAGACCTGGTAACCGTGCGCGAAGGGGCAACGCAGGACGATGCCAAGAAGCTGCTCCACAAGCATCGCATTGAAAAGCTGTTGGTTGTCGATGAAGACTATCGCTGCATTGGCCTGATCACTGTCAAGGATATCGAGCGCTCGACCCTCTATCCCGATGCCAGCAAGGACCATCAGGGACGATTGAGGGTAGCCGCAGCCGTGGGCATCGGTGACGATGGCATCGCCCGGGCCGAGGCTTTGATCTCCTCGGAAGTGGATGTGTTGATTGTCGATACGGCCCATGGCCATTCCAGCCGGGTGCTGGAGGCAGTTAATCGGATCAAGAAACTCAGCAATTCCACCCAGGTGATTGGTGGAAATGTGTCCACCGCCGAAGGGACCAAGGCCCTGATCGATGCCGGTGTGGATGCCGTGAAAATCGGTATCGGACCGGGGTCCATCTGCACCACTCGCATCGTTGCCGGTGTCGGAACCCCGCAATTGACGGCAATTATGGATGCGGCGGCAGCAGCGGCAGACAGCGGCATTCCCGTCATTGCCGACGGCGGTATCAAAACCTCCGGTGATCTGGCCAAGGCGTTGGCCGGTGGCGCGGGATGTGCCATGATCGGTTCTTTATTAGCCGGCACCGATGAAAGCCCGGGAGAAGTCTTTCTCTATCAGGGTCGGTCATTTAAATCCTACCGCGGCATGGGATCTCTCGGCGCCATGGCCCGCGGCTCTGCCGACCGGTATTTCCAGCAAGAAGTCTCCGACAATCTCAAGCTGGTGCCGGAAGGAATTGAAGGCAGGGTGCCTCATCGCGGGCCTGCCAATGCGGTGATTCATCAGCTGATCGGCGGCTTGAAGGCAGCCATGGGCTATACGGGAGCCAAGGATATCCCGAGCCTGCAACAGAATGCTTCTTTTGTACGAATTACCAATGCGGGCCTTCGGGAAAGCCACGTTCATGATGTGGCGATCACCCGCGAAGCGCCCAATTATCGCCAGAACGGATAGGCGACAGTGACCCCATCAGCCCGGCTCGCCGCAGCGGCGGAGCTTCTGGCCCTTATTGCGGCGTCTCCCGCACCGGCTGAAAACGAGATCGGGTCATTCTTCCGTGCCCGTCGTTATGCCGGTTCGAAAGACCGTCGCTGGGTCAGCGAATTCGTCTATAAATGCCTGCGTCGTCAAGGGGAGCTGGATTGGGTGCTGACACGGTTGGACCTTGATCATAGCGCCAGATTGCAGGCAATTTTCGCTCTGGTCTTGTTTGAGAATGTTGAGGCCTTAGAGATATCGCATACCTATCTCTCCGGCCCTCACAGCCTCAATGACCTGACGGAAAAGGAGAGCAAGGCTTTCGGCTTGCTGGCCAGCCTCGATCTGTCTGCGATGCCATCTCATGTTATCGGCAATTTCCCCCAATGGATCGCCGACATGCTGGATCAGCAATATAGCGGAGATGCCGCTGCCGTCATGGCCAGCTATCAGCAGCGGGGTCTGGTCACCTTGCGGACCAATCTCCTTAAAACATCCCGCGAGGAGGTTTTAGCCCTGTTTGCGGATGCTGACATTCCGGTTTCTCCAACCTCGATTTCTCCAGACGGGTTGATCCTGGAAACCCGCCGGAACTTAAGCCGCCATCCGTTGCTTGAGAGAGGGTTAGTGGAAATACAGGATGAGGCAGCCCAGATTTCAAGCCGCCTGGCAATGTCGGAGCCCGGCATGCTGGTGATCGACTATTGCGCCGGAGGGGGCGGAAAAAGTCTGGCCTTGGCAGCACATATGCAGAATACCGGGCGGATCTGCGCCTTTGATATTAATCCCCGCCGGATGAAGGATATAGCCGGACGGGCCCGTCGGGCCGGGATCGACATCCTTGAATCCACAGTGTTGAACCAGGATGAGAGCGATCAGGAACTTTTAGCTGGTTTGCAGGGGACAGCGGATCGGGTCTTTGTGGATGCCCCCTGTTCCGGCAGCGGAACCTGGCGTCGCCAGCCCGATCAAAAATGGAAACTGACCGAGCAGAAATTGCAGGAACTCTGCTCCCTTCAGGCGGCCCTTCTGGAAAAAGCCTGCCAGCTCGTCGCCCCAGGTGGGCGGTTGATCTATGCCACTTGCTCTATCCTGACCATGGAAAACCACCAACAGATCCGCCGGTTTTTGGACGCTCAGCCGTCTTTTCAACTCTTGTCAGTTCAGGACCTCTGGGAGGCGGCGGGATTGCAGGGTACCGGAAACGGTGAATATTTCTCCGTAACGCCAGCGGATTTCGGCTCAGACGGTTTCTTTACGGCGGTTCTTGAGCGTTCGTCCTAAATGACGGTTGCTTTGCTGATCTTGCAATTGACCGTGATGTTCCCGATATAAACTGATCAGTGACGGAGCTCACCCTGTCGTGATCAAAAGTGGCTTTTATTTTGCCGCAGGTTGTGGTCTGATCCTGAAGGTATGCCGTATATAGCCTAATGCTAAACCAAAAACAGGAAGGGTGTCAGGACAATGACAATTCGTAAATTCTTTTTGGCTTTCTTTACTTTAGCGGCAGCGCATCTGTTGACAGCGCAAATCGTCTTTGCTGCCGGATCAAGCGATAGTGATACGTCGACGCAGGCAGAGGCCCCGAAGAACCCGGATTTTGCTGCAGGGAAGGCGGCGATAGACAACGAACAATGGGATTCGGCGATTACTTCCTTCACAAAAGTAACGGCGATGGATCCCAAAAATGCCGATGCATTTAACTATCTTGGCTACGCCAATCGCAAGAAAGGCAATTATGACGCCGCCTTTGCGTTTTATGAGAAGGCCCTTGCCATTGATCCGGATCACCGCGGTGCCAATGAGTATATCGGCGAAGCATATTTGCTCACCGATAATTTGGAAATGGCGGAAAAGCATTTGTTGAGACTGGACAGTCTCTGCTTCTTCGGATGTCCGGAATATACCATGCTGAAGCGAGCAGTTGCCGAATATAAAACCAAAAAAGGCCTGACCTGAACAAGACGGGGTGATCGAAAAACGACACCCCGCTTTCACTTGCCGACAAACATCCCCAGAAGCATATAAACGGGGTGGACAGACATGGTCAATATGTCTAAACCCCGTCTATGAAAAACAGTATTCTGATCATTGACTTTGGAAGTCAGGTCACCCAGCTGATCGCGCGCAGGGTCCGAGAAGCCGGGGTGTATAGTGAAATCATTCCTTTCAATTCAGCTGCCGAAAAACTGCAGGAGTTTGATCCGGCCGGAATAATTCTTTCCGGCGGGCCCGCCTCGGTCATTGGCGATGAAACACCCCGGGCACCGGACGCGGTGTTCGATATGGGCATACCGGTTCTCGGCATCTGTTATGGGCAACAGACCATGTGTGCACAGCTCGGCGGTAAGGTGGAAGCGCCGGACCATCGGGAATTTGGACGGGCCGAAGTCGAGGTTGTCGCAGATTCAGCTTTGTTCGACGGCGTCTGGGAACCTGGAACGCGAGACCAGGTCTGGATGAGCCATGGGGATACGGTTGTTGAGATCCCTGAAGGATTTTCGGTGATGGCCACATCTGATGGTGCCCCCTTTGCCGGGATCGCCGATGAGGCCCGGAAATTTTACGGTGTGCAGTTCCATCCCGAAGTCGTCCATACCCCAAAAGGAGCTGCGCTTCTCTCCAATTTTGTTCATCGCATTTGCGCCCTTAAAGGGGACTGGACCATGGCCGCCTTCAAGGATCAGGCCATTGCCGCGATCCGCAAGCAGGTGGGATCAGGGAAGGTGATCTGCGGCCTTTCCGGCGGTGTTGACAGTTCCGTGGTTGCCGTCCTTATCCATGAGGCGATTGGTGATCAATTGACCTGCGTCTATGTAGATAATGGTCTGATGCGGGCGGGCGAATCCGAACAGGTCGTAAGTGTCTTTCGGGACAAGTATAATATCCCCCTGATCCATCGGGATGCCTCTGAACAGTTCCTTGGGGAACTGGAAGGCGTGGATGATCCGGAAACCAAGCGTAAGATCATCGGTCGGATCTTTATCGATGTTTTCGATGAGGAAGCCAGCAAGATCGGTGGGGCGGAGTTTCTCGCTCAGGGTACTCTCTATCCGGATGTTATCGAGAGTGTTTCGTTCGCCGGCGGACCCAGCGTCACCATCAAGTCCCACCACAATGTCGGCGGCTTGCCGGATCGCATGAACCTGAAACTGGTGGAGCCTCTTCGGGAATTGTTCAAAGATGAGGTCCGCGCCCTCGGGCGGGAGCTTGGCATGGCGTCAGAGCTCGTTGACCGTCATCCTTTTCCGGGTCCCGGTTTGGCTATTCGTGTTCCCGGCGCTATCAGCCGGGAGCGCCTCGAGATCCTGCGCAAAGCTGACACCATCTATCTGGACGAAATCCGTAAAGCGGGTCTCTATGACGAGATCTGGCAGGCCTTCGCCGTGTTGCTCCCGGTTCGTACCGTCGGCGTCATGGGTGATGACCGCACCTATGATTATGTATGCGCCCTACGCGCTGTGACGTCGACCGATGGCATGACGGCGGATTATTATCCGTTCGAGCACAACTTTCTCGGCCGGGTCTCCACCCGTATCATCAATCAGGTGAAAGGCATTAACCGTGTCGTCTACGACACCACCTCAAAACCCCCCGGAACCATTGAGTGGGAGTAAGAATCAGCAGACTGGCCTTCTGACCAAAAGCCGTATTTTGGAATTGGTGAAGGGTGATCCATGGATGATGGCCGTTCTGGAAGCGGCGCAGGACTATTCTTTGCCGGATTGGATGATTGGGGCCGGATTTGTCCGCAATAAGGTCTGGGATTATCTGCACGGGATTGAGAGAGAGGCGGTGTTAACAAGCGATATCGATCTGATTTATTATGATCCCCACGATCTCTTCCCGGAGACTGAAAAGGAACATAACAGTCGCCTTTCCGAGTTGTTCAATGCAGATTGGTCCGCCAAAAACCAGGCGCGGATGCATATCAAAAATAACCGTAGTCACTCTTATAAGAATTCCGAGGAGGCGTTGGCGGATTGGATTGAAACGCCGACTTGTGTTGCCGTTCGTCTTGACCAAAACGGAAAGCTGCAGCTGATTGCGCCTCATGGCATTGAAGATCTTATTCGTTTGATCGTTCGGCCGGCATCGGATATTCCTGAACGAAGAGAAATTTACCGGCGGCGTGTTAGTGAGAAAAACTGGATCCGGAATTGGCCGCAACTGACGATTCTGGAGGGGTGAGGGACATGGAGTATGGATTTTGACCGAGCCCTTTGACCTTTATCTGACCTGGGCCCATCTGGTCGCAGCCGTGGTGGGGCTGGGGCTTGGCGTTTTTCAGTTGCTGAAAAACCCGAAAGGGGATCTGGCGCATAAGCATCGTGGTTGGCTCTGGGTTGGATTGATGCTTGTCGTCACCCTCCCGAGCTTCTGGATGCGCAGCCTCGAAAACGGGAATTTCAGCTGGATCCATGGCCTCAGTATCTGGGTCCTGTTCTGCCTGGTGATGGCCATCTGGAGTATCCGCAAAGGGAACATCCGGCGCCATGCGGCTTTCATGGCAGGCACCCTCATCGGAATCGCCCTGGCTGGGCTGTTCGCTTTGCTGCCGGGGCGGTTTATCAGTGAAGTTCTGGGATATGCGATCCCCTAGTGGCGAACCGGCTCTTCGTCCTTGGGACCGTCCGGGTGACGGATGCGGTCATTGATATCGGAAGCAATATCGTGCCATCCAAACTGCTTGGCGGCATGAAACGCCCGCTGCAGTCCACAGGTATCAATCAGATTATCGGCTATTGCCCGTTTTTGTTTTTCCAGGAAGGAATTGGCCATCGTTACGCTACTCCCGTTCTCAACTCAAGAACGCTATATGTTGGGTTAGATTAAGGCCAAAACATGAAATATTGGTAAAGGGGATTTTCTACATATATGGATATTAGACAGCTTGCATATTGGGGCTCTTTATGCTATGGTTAACGAGTGACTGGGAATAGCGTTCGGCGCTGAAATGACTTGGGTTTGCCCTCAATATTTTGCAAGACCGACAGCGCTTCGAGAACGGGATTTCTATATAACGGTGTTGAGAGTGAGAGTGTTGATACATGCCGTGTCAATATTTCACAGCCCGGTATCTGGACGAATTTATAAGGACGCCAATTTAACTACTGCGCCTTGCGAATAATTAGGGACTTCAGTGCTGGATGAGAAGAATTAACACTGTGAAGATGAGTGTGGATTTGACAGGTTAGCAGACGCACATGAACCGTCGACAATCCCCATAAAATCTCTTTGACGCCCAGGCGAGAAGCCTCGGACGAAATTTGTCGCGATCTATTGAAAGTTATCCAAACAGGTTATAGAGAAAAGCTGCTATGAGGGCCAGTCCGAGCCAGATGGCAATATTGCGTAAGGTCGACGCCATGGGCTGGTTGCGGGTGTAATAGAGAAAACCGGGAAATACCAGAACGAGGACCATCAGAAGGGCAACTAGTTGTAAAATCTGTCCTTCAGTCATGACCGGCAATTTCCCTAAATTTCGTAATGTGAGGCCATTTTAAGCGCTATTAAGCGGATGTGTAAGCCGAATTACCAAAAAAAACGGCCCTGGAGATCACTTTTCAACTGGAATGGTAAGACAGAGTTTGCCATATGCTGTTGTGCGGTTTAATTTAGCCGCCAAATCTGAGAAATACTGGAGTTTTTTGTGGCCGATATATTTAATGAAGTGGATGAGGATGTCCGTAAGGACAAGTCACTTGCCCTTTGGAAGGCCTATGGCAAATATGTGATCGCGGCGGCTGTGCTCATCGTCGTCGGGACGGCCTCCTATGTCGGGTGGCAAAACTACACGGTGAGTCAATCGCTCGCCCAGGGAAGCCAGTTTGAGGCAGCGGTCGCCCTGATGTCGGAAAACAAGCCGGATGCGGCAGCCGCCGAATTCGGCACTCTTGCCGAAGATGGCAACGCCGGCTATCGCCCACTGGCACGTCTTCGGGAAGCGGCCGCGTTGATTGACGCTGGAAAAGGGGCTGAAGCCCTGGAAATTTACGCGGCATTGGCGGACGACAGCTCGGTTGACCCTGAATTTTCCTCCATAGCCAGCCTTCTGGCAGGATACTATCTCCTCGATAATGGCAGTACCGAAGATGTGAGACGGCAGGTTTCCTCCATTACCGATGCCAGCTCAATATGGAGTGCTTCGGCAAATGAATTGATTGCGCTATCCTATCTTAAGGATGGGAACAAGACGAAGGCGACAGAGATCCTGACCCAGCTTCAGAATGATGCCAATGTTCCGGCGGATATCAAAGGCCGGGTCACACAGATGCTGGCAGCCATAGAAGGGACCTGATGACGGTCCGTAAAGTCTTTACATGAGTGGTGAGAGTAGGGTGACCAAGATTCATAACAAGTTCCTTAAAGGCTTATCCGTTTGTATCCTGCCGCTTGTCATTTCCGGATGTTCAATCTTACCGGACTGGTTCGGAGAATCAGAGGATCCGCCGTTGCCGGGAGACCGAATTTCCATTCTGGCCCTCGAACAAACTCTGGAGGCGGACGCCGGACTTGCTGATCTTGAAGTGCGCCTGCCGGCACCTTATGAAAACCAGAACTGGCCACAGGCTGGAGGTGTACCGTCCCACGCCCTCTATCACTTAACCCTTGGCGAAGATCTGAAAGAAGTCTGGCGGGTGTCAATCGGCGATGGGTCAGACGATGAGAATCGGATGTTCTCTTCCCCGGTCGTAGCCGAAGGACGGGTCTATACACTCGATTCCAGCACCCGGGTACGTGCCTTCCTGGCCGAAGATGGTGAACGCCTGTGGGAAGTCGACCTGACACCCGAAGATGAGGATGAAGGAAATATCGGCGGCGGGATCTCCTTTGAATATGGGCATGTTTTTGCGACAACTTCCTATGGAGATGTGGTCGCCCTGAATGGGGAAACAGGAGAAAAACTGTGGACACGTAATCTCGGCGTACCGCTGCGGGCAGCCCCGACGATTGCCGAGGACCATGTCTTCGTTATTACTTTTGACAGCCGGGTATATGCGCTCAATGCGAGCACTGGAGAAATCGATTGGGACTTTGAAGGTGGCCTGGAAACTACGGGCCTGCTGGGCGCTGCCAGTCCGGCCTATGCCAATGGCGCTTTGGTTGTGCCTTTCGCCAGCGGGGAGATCTTTGCTCTGCGTTCAACAAACGGTCAGGAAACCTGGAGTGAGCAGCTTGTCCGTCGCCGAGCCTATAGTTCGCTGACGTCGCTGACTGATATCAACGCTTTCCCTGTCATTGATCGCGGGATTGTTTACGCCGCCAGTTATTCAGGCCGGATGATCGCCGTGGACCTTAGATCGGGCAATCGGCTTTGGGATCAGGAAATCTCCACATTGCAGACCCCGTGGATCGCGGGCGACTTCCTGTTTGTTGTCTCAACGGATGGAGAGTTGGTCAGCCTGTCCCGGCGCAATGGCCTGATCCGATGGGTCAGCCCCCTCGGCAAGTTTGAGGATCCGGAAGACAAAACGGAACTGATTATCTGGTCCGGGCCTATTCTTGCGAGTGATCGTTTGATTTTAGTGTCCAACTACGGTAAGGCAGTGGCGGTTTCCCCCTATGATGGCTCCATTATGGGAGAGATCGAGCTTTCTGACAAAGCGTCCATTCCTCCTATTGTGGCGGATGGCACCTTATACATATTAACGGATGATGCCGAGCTAGTGGCATTACGCTAAACAAGATGTCCTTTACTGTTGCTATCATTGGTCGGCCGAATGTCGGCAAATCCACGTTGTTCAATCGCCTGGTGGGGAAAAAACTGGCGCTTGTGGATGACACACCGGGTGTAACCCGGGACCGCCGGGAAGGCGATGCGCGCATCGGGTCCCTAAAATTCAAGATCATTGATACGGCCGGACTGGAAGAAAGCTTTGACGACAGTCTGGAAGGCCGAATGCGCCAACAGACTGAGGTTGCTCTGAAGGAGGCGGATGTCGCCCTCATGATCATCGATGCTCGCAGCGGCGTAACTCCGTTGGATGAGCATTTCGCGAACTGGATCAGAAAGGCTCCAATCCCAGTAATTCTGGCCGCGAACAAGGCGGAAGGGCGGAGCGGAGAACACGGCCTCCTGGAGAGTTACAAGCTGGGTCTAGGCGATCCTATTGCCCTCTCTGCTGAGCATGGTGAAGGAATAGGGGAACTGTTTGACGCCCTGTTACCGTTTGAGAAAAAAACCGAAGCAGAACTAGAGGAGGAGGCCGAGGAAAAGCCGTTGCAGCTCGCCATTGTCGGTCGCCCCAATGCCGGTAAATCGACCTTGGTCAACTATCTGATAGGCGAAGACCGGATGTTGACCGGGCCGGAAGCAGGAGTCACCCGCGATGCCATCGCAGTGGGGTGGGAGTTTGAGGGACGGGCCATCAAATTGGTCGATACCGCGGGCCTGCGCAAAAAAGCGCGGGTTCAGAAAAAGCTTGAAAAGCTCTCTGTCGCCGACAGTCTAAGGGTCATCAAGATGGCAGAAGTCGTCGTCCTGATGGTCGATGCAGAACTGACGTTCGAGAAACAGGACCTGACCATTGCCTCACATGTTATTGAGGAGGGCCGGGCATTGGTTCTGGCCGTCAACAAGTGGGATACGGTTCGGGATCGTCAAGCCGCGCTCAAAGTAATCCGAGATCGCCTCTCCATCTCTTTGCCGCAAGTGCGTGGTATTCCGATTATCACCTTTTCCGCGCTAACGGGCCGGGGTGTGGAGAAGCTGATGCCGAAGGTTCTGGAGGTGTATGAGCTCTGGAATAAGAGGATTTCAACGGCCAAGCTCAATAGATGGCTGGAGCACATGCTGGAGCAGCATCCGCCGCCGATGGCCAAAGGCCGGCGTTTGAAAATTCGCTATATGACCCAGGTGAAGGCGCGGCCGCCAACCTTTTCCCTGTTTATGTCCTCCAGGGGTGAATTGCCGGAATCTTACTTAAGATATCTGGTTAACGGATTGCGTGAAGACTTTGATCTTCCAGCAGTTCCCATTCGAATTTCGCCCAGGACAGGCAAAAATCCTTACGTGGATAAAAACTAGGCTGTCAGGGTCTCACCATTTGTCTCCGGTCCTTTCAGGACGGCCTGGAGAAAGAGTTCTGCCTGATTTTCCGCAGTTGGAAGCTGGCTGTCGTCCTCGCCCGGATACGCTAACGCGCGCAGTCGGGTCCGGGTTGGTCCCGGATCGACAAGATTGACCCGGAGATTTGTTTTGAAAACCTCTGCGGCATAGGTTCTCACCAACTCTTCCAATGCGGCCTTGCTGGCGGCATACCCGCTCCAGAATTGTTTATTCTGGTGGGCTATCTCAGAGGTGACAAACAGAGCGCGTCCGGCGTCGCTCTGGCGGAGCAGGGGGTCAAGGGCCCGGATCAGGCGCCAGTTGGCATGGACATTCAGTCGAAACACCTCCTCCCACAGATCCGGCAGATATTGCTGTATCGGCATCAGCTTTCCCAGCATACCGGCGTTGCCGACGAGAATATCCAGCTTCTTCCAGCGTTCATACAGGGGAGCGGCGAGGCCATCGATAGCAGCCGTATCCAGAAGATCGAGGGGGACCAATGTGGCACTGCCGCCGGCAGTCTGGATCTCATCATCGACCTCTTCAAGGCCGCCGACGGTTCGGGCAACAAGGATGACATGAGCCCCTTCCGCCGCGAAGCGTTTAGCAACAGCCGCGCCAATACCGCGAGATGCGCCCGTAATCAGCGCAGTTTTATCTTGTAATTTTCCGGACATGGTATGTTCCGTATCAGTTGGGAATTGGGGACTGTCAGGCGGAACCGGTCAGGAGCGTTCGGACAACAGGGTCAGTTCCTTGGCGGTTCCGGCGTCCTGATCGACCAGCTCAATGGGATAATCACCGGTAAAGCAGGCATCGCAATATTGAGGTTGATCCGAGTTTCGCTCCAGTTCTCCCATGGCTACATATAAGCCGTTGAGGGAAATGAAACTGAGGCTGTCGGCGCCAATAAATTTACGCATTTCCTCAACCTCATACTGGGCGGCCAGCAGTTTGTTTCTGCTTGGTGTATCCACCCCATAGAAGCAGGAGTTGGTCGTGGGCGGGCTGGCGATGCGCATATGCACTTCCGTTGCTCCCGCCTCCCGCATCATCTGGACAATCTTGGTGGAGGTCGTCCCGCGGACAATGGAATCATCGACCAGGACAACCCGTTTGCCATCGATCAAGGCCCGATTAGCGTTGAGCTTGAGTTTAACGCCCAAATGCCGGATCTGATCTGTCGGCTCAATAAATGTGCGGCCGACATAGTGATTTCGGATAATCCCGAGATCAAACTGAATGCCGGATTCTTCCGCATAGCCAATGGCGGCGGGTGTTCCTGAATCTGGGACCGGAATGATCAGGTCAGCGTCTACCGGATGCTCAAGAGCAAGCTGCTGGCCGATGTCCTTGCGGACATCGTAAACTGAACGGTTTTCAACAACACTGTCGGGACGGGCGAAATAGATATGCTCAAAGATACAGAAGCGTTTTGGCGGGGCCGTGAACGGGAAGAGGGAGCTCATGCCGTCATCATCAATCACGATAACCTCACCCGGTTCCACGTCGCGAACGAAACTGGCACCGATAATATCGAGAGCACAGGTCTCCGAGGCGAGGATATAGGACTCATCAAGGCGCCCCAGAACCAAAGGCCGGACCCCGAACGGATCGCGCATGCCGATCATCTTTTTGCTGGTCAGAGCAACCAGGGAATAGGCGCCGACAATTTTGGACATGGCATCGATGAGGCAGTCCACGACTTTGATCTTCTTACTGTTGGCAACCAGATGAATGATCACTTCCGTGTCGGTCGTCGACTGGAAAATGCTGCCTTCCAGAACCAGCTGTTCGCGCAATGTTGCGGCGTTTGTCAGATTGCCGTTATGGGCGACGGCAAGACCGCCATTGGCAAGGTCGGCAAAAATCGGCTGAATGTTCCGGAGGACTGATCCGCCGGTTGTGGCGTAGCGATTGTGACCAAGGGCGGCATAGCCCTGCAGAGTGCTGATCACTTCCTCGGAGGAGAAATTATCGCCAACTTTGCCCATGGCTTTGTGGCTGTGAAAATGCCGACCGTCATGGCTGACAATACCGGCTGCTTCCTGACCACGATGCTGCAGGGCATGCAGGCCAAGAGCGACAAGAGCGGCGGCCTCTCCGTGGCCGTAAATGCCAAAAACGCCACATTCCTCATGCAGCTTGTCATCATCAAAAGGATGGCAAAAAACGTCACTTTGAGGCCGGTCAGTCATCACGGTTTTTCCTGAGCACTTTTACTGAGATTTTCCATTTGCTGTCGAGCCCGGTCGTCATAGCCTTTGTCGAGAGCACCCTTTGCATCATTGATCGTATCCTGGACACCCTCTTTTACACCGTCCGGGAGCTGATTATACGTGTCTTTCAGTTTTTCAAGCATTTCCTGATCTGATTCGCGTGTAATTGCAAGATTTTCCTGCATATCCGGCGGCAGCAGTTCTGCGACGAATTCGCCGGCTGAAGCGACGATCGGTAACATCTTTGCCTTCAAGATCCATTCCGGCCGGTCCTCCACTGGGATAAACTGTACAAAAGCCAGCCAGGCAATTCCAAGAAGGATAATGGCCCGGCCAATTCCGAAAAAGATGCCCAGGGACCGGTCAAGGGCCCCGAGGCTCGACGCCTTTACTTTCTCGGATATTGTATGGCTGATATAGGATAAAATAACAAGCGAGAGAATGAAAATTACCGCTCCGGTCAGAATATCGGCGATCAGCAGATTGGCGATAAACTCCCGGGCGAAGGGCTGCAGAAGGGGAAAGAGATACAGTGTCAGAAAGATGGCGCCAATCCACCCGGCAACAGACAGGACTTCTTTCACAAAGCCCCGGGCAAACCCGAAAATGGCCGAAATCAACAGAATGACCAGAATGACCGCATCGGCCGTCTGAATGGGTAAGTCTTCCATAGGGCCCTACTTACTTTCCTACACTACATGTGTGACCGGTTTGGATTGTGTGAACAGACTAACAATTTCCCGCAAGTGGTCCACTTCAATAATCTTCAGGCTGCTGTCTTTTATTTTGCTGCCTCTGGGGATGATCGCGTTTTCGAAGCCCAACTTAGCGGCTTCCTTCAGCCGCGCCTCTGTCTGGCCGACCGCTCTGATCTCTCCCGATAGGCCAATCTCCCCAAACAGAATACTGCGCTCCGGTACCGGAATATCGGAAACGGAAGAAATCAGCGCAGCGGCCACCGCCAGATCCGCGGCCGGTTCATTGACCCGCAAACCACCGGCAACATTGAGATAGACCTCACTTCCGGTAAAAGAAAGTCCGCATCTGGCGTCCAGGACCGCAAGGATCATAGCCAGCCGGCTTGAATCCCAGCCAACAACGGCGCGTCTGGGGGTCGCCTGAGGGGAGGCGGAGACCAGGCCCTGAATTTCTACGAGCAAAGGGCGGGTGCCTTCCATACCAGCGAAAATTGAGGCACCGCTGACCGTCAGATCCGTGTTGCCCAGAAACAACGATGAAGGGTTGGCGACTTCCTGCAATCCGGTGTCTGTCATCTCGAAAACCCCGATTTCATCCGTCGCGCCAAAGCGATTCTTGACTGCCCGGAGGATACGGAACTGATGCCCGCGATCCCCTTCGAAATACAGCACCGTATCGACCATATGCTCCAGCACCCGGGGACCGGCGATCTGACCGTCCTTGGTGACATGGCCGACCAGGATGACGCTGCAACCGGTTTTCCGGGCGAGCCGGATCAGTTCCTGTGCGCAGGCCCGCACCTGAGCGACGGTGCCAGGTGCGCTGGACAGATTATCGGCAAACAATGTCTGGATTGAATCGATGACCAGCAGCTTGGGCGGGGGCCCCTTTTCAAGGCTTGTGATGATATCCCTCAGGGAATTCGCGGAGGCCATCTGCACAGGGGTTTTGGCAAGGCCAAGACGTCGTGCCCGCAAGGTGATCTGTTTGGTTGCTTCCTCTCCGGAGATATAGGTACAGGGGAGGCCTTCAAGGGCCATTTTGCCGACGACCTGCAGCAACAGGGTTGATTTGCCAATACCGGGATCACCACCAATAAGAATGGATGTCCCGGGAACAAAGCCGCCCCCCAGCACCCGGTCAAGTTCCGCCAGCTGGCTCAGATTGCGGCTATGCTCTGCCGTGTCCGTATCAAGGGCCGTGAAGGTGATGTCCCGGCCTTTGCCCGTCGACAGCCCTTTGGGAACCGCGTCTTCAATCCGTTCCTCGATCACCGAGTTCCATTCACCGCAGGAATCGCAGCGTCCTTGCCATTTCCGATAGGTCTCTCCGCAGGATTGACAGGTGAATTGTTCGGCAGTTCGCGCCATGAAATATTCCGTGAGTTTGCGTTCCGGCCAAAGCCGCAAGGTGTAAAAATTCCCGAACCCTCAGGGCTTCAGAATATCCAGTTTTATCGGTCCGTCCACATCCCCGCGAACGAATTGCTCCACGTAAGGATTGCCGCAGGTTTCAATTTCTTTCGCCGGACCTGACCATACGACATTTCCCTTATAGAGAAGGGCGATGCGGTCGCCAATCTTTTGCGCGCTTTCCATATCATGGGAAATGGTCAGGGTGCTGGCGCCCAGGCGCTGCGTACAATCCCGAATCAGACTATCGATGACATCCCCCATGATGGGATCCAGGCCTGTTGTCGGCTCATCAAAAAAGATGACTTCAGGGTCCGCCGCGATGGCCCGCGCCAAGCCGACGCGCTTTTGCATGCCAATGGAGAGTTCAGCCGGGTTTTTGTTCGCCAGTTCCGGCCCGAGGCCCACCAGACCCAGCTTTTCAATGGCAATTTCCTTTGCCGCTTTGCGCTTCATGCCATGAGCCTGCATCAGGCCAAAGGCAACATTCTCCCAGACCGGCAGGCTGTCAAAGAGTGCCGCATATTGAAACAGCATTCCGGTTTTCAGAAGGATTTTTTCCCGGATATGGGAGGGTTGGTCAATGATCGGCTGGCCATCAATCAGGATTTCGCCGCTGTCCGGTTTGAGCAAACCAAGAATGCATTTCAGCATGACCGATTTTCCGGTTCCGGAGCCCCCGATCACCACTACTGATTCGCCGTCTGCCACGGACAGATCAAGATCCTTCAGCACCACCTTGCTGCCGAAGGATTTGCAGACTTTTTTCAGCTCGATTTTAGGAGGGGCGTCCATCGTCAGTCGATCAGAAGAACGGTCAGGAAATAGTCACTGATGAGGATGAGCACGAAGGAGGACACGACCGCATTGGTCGTCGCCTTACCAACTCCTTGCGCCCCGCCCGTCGAATTGAACCCGTGATAACATCCCATCAGGGAGACGATAAAGCCAAATACTCCCGCTTTGATCAGGCCGGAGACCACGTCCCGAACCTCCAGGAACTGGAAGGTGTTTTTAAGATAGTTACCAGGATTGAGGCCAAGGGTTTCCGTGGCCACCAGATATCCACCTGAGACACCGATGATATCCGCAACGAGGACTAGGAAGGGCAGGGTGATCAGACCGGCGAGCAGCCGGGGTGCCACCAGATATTTAAAAGGATTGGTGGATAAAGTGACCAGGGCATCAATCTGCTCCGTTACCCGCATGGTACCGATTTCCGCGGCAATGGCGGCGCCGACCCTTCCTGCGACCATCAGGCCACTGAGAACAGGCGCAAGTTCGCGGGTCAGTCCGATGACGACAATCGTTGCTACGGCGCTTTCCGCATTAAATCGGGAAGACCCCACATAGATTTGCAGGGCGAGCACCATTCCCGTAAACAGCGCCGTCATACCGACGACGGGGAGGGAATAATAACCGATGCTCATGATCTGGCGCAGGAACAGGCGAAGATAGAAGGGCGGAATGATGCAGTGTCTCAGGCTTTGGCCGGTGAATTTCGTGATCCGACCGACAGCCGCCATGAAGCTGATAAAAACACGACCAATTGTAGCGAGAAAATTCCATTCCATCTGTCAGGCCACCGGTTCCAGATATTCGCGATAATATCGGTTCCCGAGGGACGTCAGGATTTCGTAGGGAATCGTATTGGCATGGGCCGCGACCTCGTCCAATGTCACGCCATTTCCGATAAGATCGACAAAGTTGCCGGGCCGGCAGTCTTCTTCGGCAACCGTACTGACATCAATCGTAATTATATCCATGGAGACGCGCCCTATGACCGGTACTTTTTTCTGTTTTATTGCGCAGTCTGCTTTGTTGCCAAGTGACCGAAAATAGCCGTCTGCATAGCCGACAGAAACTGTTGCAATCCGGCTCACATCCTGCGTCCGGTATGTGGCACCATAGCCAACGTGAAATTCGCTGTCAACGTCCTGAACTTGCAGGATTTTTCCCTGTAAATGCACAACCTCTTTCATCGGATTGGCTTCTTTAGACATGGGATTGCCGCCAAACAGGGCAATGCCCGGCCGGACCATATCGAAGTGATACTCTTCGGACAGAAAAATCCCGGCGGAATTGGCGAATGACACCGGAGTTTCGCGCAGACTTTCCGGGAGCAGCTCTTTGAAATAATGAAGCTTTTCCAGTTGCTCCCGGTTCAAGGGGTGATCTCTGTCATCGGCACAGGCGAGATGGCTCATGACAAATTCTACTTCAAGGTTGTCGAGAAGGGACGGGGTCTCCGCAAGAGTTTTAATCTCATTTTCCAGCAATCCGAGGCGTGTGATCCCCGTATCCAGATGGATGATTGCCGGTAGCGGACCAGCCTCCCCCGCAAATTCCGACCACATTTCTATTTCCTGCAGGTGATTGAGGACCGGAACCAGTTTATGCTCCAGATAATATTTTTCCGCTTCTTTCAGAAGGCCGCCCAGAACGTAGATTTTCGCGTCCGGCAGCAGATTTCTGAGGTGAATACCCTCCGTCGGCAGGGCGACAAAAAAATGCTCGCACCCCGCATCGGCAAGGGCCGGGCCCACCTTTTCGATGCCCAGGCCATAGGCATTCGCCTTGACGGAAGCCGCACAAATGGCCGATCCGGCTTTTGCGGCTAGAAATCGATAATTGTCCTGTAATGCGCCCAAATCAATGGTCAGATGAGCTCCGACGAGTACCGGATCCATGTGATATAGCGCTCCTAATGATGCTCTGGCAGGTAATCGTCAGAGACATAATTTCCAAACCGGGTGAATTCCGGCTTGAAATGAAGTTTGATATTGCCGATCGGGCCGTGACGTTGTTTGCCGATAATCACTTCCGCCATGTTATGAAGCCGCGCCATGCGTTCTTGCCATTCTGCATGTTCCGGTGTCCCTTCGGATGGTTCTTTGCGCTCCTCATAATAAGCTTCCCGATAGACGAACATGACAACATCCGAATCCTGCTCAATCGATCCGGATTCCCGAAGGTCCGAGAGCTGTGGACGTTTGTCATCCCGATTTTCAACTTGCCGGCTGAGCTGGGACAGGGCGATCACGGGGATGTCCAGTTCCTTGGCAACCGCTTTAAGTCCCTGGGTCACTTCGGAAATCTCCTGTACCCGGTTATCACTGCGTCGACCGGAGCCTTTCATTAGCTGCAAATAGTCGACAACGATCATGCCAAGACCATGGCTGCGTTTCAGGCGCCGGGCGCGGGTTCGAAGCGCGGCGATGGAGAGGGCCGGGGTGTCATCAATATAGAGCGGGAGCTCTGATAGAAGGGCGCTTTGCGGGACCAGCTTGTTGGCAAATTCATCGTCTGACAGATCGCCCCGCCGCAGCTTCTCCGAGCTGATCTCCGTCGCTTCTGCGAGAATACGGCCAACCAGTTGCTCCGCTGACATTTCCAGTGAGAAGAAGCCGACGACGGCCCCTTCCTTGCCACCGCTGCTGTGATAGGCCTTGGCCGCGTTATATGCAATATTGGTCGCAAGCGAGGTTTTTCCCATGGACGGACGGCCGGCAAGTATCAAGAGATCCGAGTCATGCAGACCGCCCAGCTTGGCATCCATATCCCGCAAACCCGTTGTCACGCCGACGAGATTGCCATCGCGCTGAAACGCCTCTTCAATGGATTGCAGGGCTTCTCCGATGGCAACCCGGACCGGGGTCAGGGCGCCTTCATGGGCGCCATTCTCGGCAAGTGAGAAAAGCTTCTGCTCTGCGACTTCAATCTGCGACTGAGAGGTTTCCTCGAGATCGGAATCATAGGCCGTATTGACGATTTCCTCGCCCAGAATTATTAGCTCCCGGCGCATGGCCAGATCATAAATAAGACGGCCGTAATCTTCGGCATTAATGATAGTGGTGGCGGAGGCAGCCAGCCGCGCCAGATACTGGGAGCCCCCGATATCGGCAAGCGCGGAATCATTGTCAAAATAGGATTTGAGGGTCACAGGATCGGCGATTTCACCGCGCTCGATCAGGGTAGTGGCCGCTTCATAGATGCGGCTATGGACCTCTTCAGTGAAATGGTGCGGGAGCAGAAAACCGGAAACCTTTGATGCGGCTTCGTTATTGACGAGGATCGCCCCGATAAGATCCTGTTCTGCTTCCAGGTTGTGGGGGGCCGTCCGGTAGACCGGCGCCGTCCCTGAGTCTGCGTCACCTTTATCGTCACTGAGCAATACTGTTTCCATACGGGAATAGTATCACAGGGTGCTGAGAAGCGCTATTCTCATTCGAAGCCGGTGGGGCAATCCGACGCCAAATTCTTGTGGACAAGTATTATTCACAGGGTGTGGATAGGGGGGGTAAGTTTTCCCTGGCAGATGTTTCATCGTCTTTTTCAAAAATGAAAAAAAAGCGGCCCGTTTTTGGCGCCGCTTTTTCATTTTTGAAAAAAGGAGATTTCCTTAAGCGTCGCTTTTGGTTTCCTCTTCCTCGACCGTTTCGGCCGCAGCGTCCGCATCAGCAGCTTCCGCGGTCTCACCGCCATCAAGGTCACGAAGCTCGTCCAGATCGACATCGGCGGTTGATTCAAAGACATCCAGAACGGCCTCGTCACGATTGTCGAGGGCGGCTTCCGCGGCTTCCTCAACGGACTCACCACGCGCCTGAATTTCGGCTTCCTCATCGGAGCGGGCAATATTGACGGTCACTGTCACCGTGACTTCCGGATGAAGCCGCACCTTGACCTCATGCAGCCCAAGGGTCTTGAGCACTTTATCCATGACGATCTGCTTGCGATCAACGGTAAAGCCGGCACCCGTGACAGATTTTGCGATATCCTGAGTGCTGACGGAGCCATAAAGCTGCTGGGATTCGCTGGCGGCGCGGATCAGGATAACGGACTGACCGTCCAGTTTCTCGCCAACCGCACTGGCTTCCTCGCGCCGTTTCAGATTGTCCGCTTCCAACTGGGCCCGCTGGGTTTCAAAAACCGCGAGATTTTCCTTGCTGGCCCTGAGGGCTTTCTTTTGCGGCAACAGAAAGTTACGGGCATATCCGTTCTTCACCGTGACCACATCGCCCATCTGGCCAAGCTTCTCAACCCGCTCTAACAATACTACTTCCATCAGTCTTCCTCCTGGGGTGTCGTTACGGCAAACCGTCGCCTCAACCCGATCCAGTTTTCCATCAAGCCCAATATCGTGACGATCAGGATCAGCCACAACATCAAAGCCATCATTATGTAGATCGACCAGAGTATAAAGGGTCGACCGTTCCATCTCTTTGACACCACATGGATGACGGCCATTCCCTGAAGGAAAAAGGCGACTTCCAACATGATGACGATTGCTCCCAAGATAGGCCAGTTGCCGTCAAGAATGACACTGAGGGCAGCGGCGCCTATGAAAGCCAGAGCCAGCCATTTCGGCAGCTCCATTTCCGTCAATTTAGGTGTCGGCCGGATATTTTTCTTGAAACGGACAAGCAGGCCCTGGGCCAAACATCCGCTCAAGAGAATAAACAACCCCCACATCGGTCCGAGAATTTGCGGCATCAAAGTCACAAACTGCTCAGCCGTGATCTGCGGGCTTACACCTCTTACTTCCTTGAGCTGCGCGAGCATCTGATCAAAACCGGTGGTCAGACCTTCCCGCAACCCGTCGTCCCACGCCAGCACACCCATGGCGGCGATCGTGAGGCCGATACATATGCCAACCCACCAGAGAATAAGATACTCTGTTGGATACCAGTATTTCTTCCCGTCACTTTCCCGCCATAGCAAAGCCTGACGGACTATGATAACGACCGGCAAACCTGAAATAACGGCATAAGACAGGCCGAATACCGGGCTCAGGAATATTCCTGCAGTAACCGCTCCTGTCACCACGGTGACACCGGCACTTAACGTACCGAACCCAAGACCCGAAATGAACAGAGGGACAAGGGAGAGGGTCCATAAAGCCAAAGACTGGAAGGCCGTGCCATAGTTCGCTCCGCCATCATTCCCAAAGACAGAAATCATCAGGAGCAGGGCGCTCAAAACACCCAACGACGCGGCGATGACCAGTTCCTTGACCAATAGTCCTATATCAAAAGGCTGCAACAGGTGCCGCCTTTTGCTTTCTATTTTACAACAAACGGCAGAAGCGCAAGGTTTCTTGCACGTTTAATCGCAGTTGCCAGTTCCCGTTGCTTCTTAGCAGAAACAGCGGTGATACGGCTCGGCATGATTTTGCCGCGCTCGGATACGAACCGCTGCAGGAGTTTGACATCTTTATAGTCGATTTTCGGTGCACCCTCGCCTGAAAACGGGCAAGTCTTGCGGCGACGGAAAAACGGGCGACGTTGTGTATCAGCCATTATTCTTCCCCTTCGGCAGTAACTTCTTCATCAACGGCTGTTTCTTCAACCGCGGCTTCTTCAACCACTTCCGGTTTGTCATCCTCGGTGTCTTCGTCGCGATCCCGACGATTTGTCGAGCGGGCATTGCGGCTCTGAAGCATGACGGAGTCGCCTTCTTCAAGCTCATCAACCCGAAGGGTCATGTACCGGAGGATATCTTCGTGAAGAAGCAGGTTCCGTTCCATTTCCTTGACCGCAGGCACAGGCGCATCGATGTTCATCAGAACATAATGACCCTTGCGGTTTTTCTTGATTTTGTAGGCGAGGTTGCGAAGACCCCAATGTTCTGTTTTGGCGATTTCACCGCCACCGTCCGTGATAAAACCGGACATCTGGTCTGTCAGGGCTTCCACCTGCTGGGTGGAGATATCCTGACGCGCAATTATGACTGTCTCATAGAGAGGCATATATGTAAGCTCCTTATGGCTCTTAAATGTTTGGAGTTACGCCTATCGTAACCGATCAAACTTAGCCGACCTCCGCCGGCAAGGAGTATTGAGGCCGCGGACTATACAGATTTTACTGTCTTATGCAAGTGGCGTAATACGGAAAAATTGGTGCTTTCCCGAGTTATTTGGTGCGAAACCCTGTCCGTCACTTCTTTGGTCCGGAAATTCGGTCTGATTTTCTCTCAAGACTTTTTAATCTTATTGGGATTATGAGCAGGCCTGCCTGGATTATATATCTCAAATTATGATGATAAAAATCATTATTATTCATTTTTATTAATATAAAGGGACCGCTATACACAGCCTTGCCGTGACGGAGGACGGTCGGGAAAGCCGGACACCTCCTTGCGCTATAAAAATTTGCTGAATGGAGAATTGTGATGACACCTGAACAGGTAAAATTGATTCAGTCGACCTGGGACAAGGTTGTGCCGATCGCCGACACCGCCGCGACATTGTTTTATGACCGTTTATTCGAACTCGACCCCGACCTTCGCCGCCTTTTCTGCAGAACCGACATGCCGGGGCAGAGGACCCGGCTGGTCCAGGCGCTTGATGGCGTTATCCGGTCCCTTAAAGCCCTCGACCAGGTGATTCCTGATCTGGAGGCACTGGGGCGCCGTCATGTGGAATATGATGTGAAGGATAAACATTACGAGACCGTCGGCGCCGCCCTTATCTGGACCCTGGAACGGGGGCTGGCTGATGATTGGACGGCGGAAGCTCGGAATGCCTGGACAGCCGCTTATGTGGCGATCTCCAGTGTCATGCGCGATGGGGCGAAGGACGTGGAGCCGCAGCGCGCCTCATAACAGCCTCTTTTTGCAGGTAAGTCTCTTCCCCGGAATCTGCGTTGCTGACAGTATGTGGCAGCTATCTCTCGACAAGGGCAATGATTATCATTTATTAGTCTGGGACCCAGAAACAATATTGGACCCGAGAGTATGACACGTGCATTTGTATTTCCAGGCCAGGGAAGCCAGGCGGTTGGAATGGGAAAAGAGCTGAGTGAGAGCCATTCTGTGGCCCGGGACGTCTTCGAGGAAATCAACGATTCCTTGAGTCAGAATTTGACTCAATTGATGTTTGAAGGCCCGATAGAGGACCTGACCCTGACTGAAAATGCCCAGCCCGCCCTGATGGCTGTCAGCATGGCGGTCATGCGCGTTCTTGAAAAGGACGGGAATATGGATCTGGCGGCAGTGGCAAAATTCGTCGGCGGCCATTCCCTTGGCGAATATTCCGCCCTGACAGCGGCCGGCGCGCTCGATCTGTCTGATGCGGCCCGGCTATTAAAGGCCCGCGGACAGGCCATGCAGGAAGCCGTGCCGGTGGGTGTCGGTGCCATGGCGGCCTTGTTGGGCCTTGATATCGGGCCGGTTGAAGAGGTGGTGGCAGAAGCTGAAAAAGCGGCACCTGAGGGGGCGATTTGCGTAGCGGCCAATGACAACGCCGATGGTCAGGTTGTGTTGAGTGGTCATGTGGCCGCCGTAGAAGCCGCCATAGAAATTGCCAAGGAAAAAGGGGCGAAGCGCGCCATGCTCCTGCCCGTCAGTGCGCCATTCCATTGCCCGCTGATGCAACCAGCGGCGGATGCCATGGCGGAAAAACTGGCCGATGTGACCATTGCGCCCCCGCGTGTGCCTCTGGTCGCCAATGTAACAGCATCTGAAGTGAGTGATCCGGAAACAATCCGTAAATTACTTGTTGAGCAGGTAACCGGCCGGGTGCGCTGGCGTGAATCCGTTCTTTATATGGGGGAGCAGGGCGTTACAGATCTGATAGAGCTCGGCACTGGCAAGATACTGACCGGCATGGTACGAAGAATTAACCGGGATTTGACGGGAAGTGCCGTTCAAACTCCAGCGGATATTGAAACTTTTCTGGCCAGCCTGTAAACCCTGGCGCACTTACATCGGAGATAATAAATGTTTGATCTTACGGGGAAATTTGCTCTTGTGACGGGAGCTTCCGGTGGTTTGGGCGCGACAATCGCCAAGGACCTTCATCAGGCAGGTGCGACGGTCGCTTTATCCGGAACCCGAGAAGACGCCCTGAAGAACGTTGCCGATAGCCTGGGAGACCGTGTTCACGTCGTGCCCTGCAATCTGTCGGACCCGGAAGCCGTCGATGGATTGATCAAAAGGGCAGAAGAGGCCATGGGACAGGTAGACATCCTGGTCAACAACGCCGGCCTGACCCGGGATGGCCTTGCCATGCGTATGAAAGACGAAGACTGGGATCTGGTCATGGATGTCAATCTCAAGGCGGCATTTAAACTGTCCAAAAACTGCCTTCGCGGCATGATGAAAAGACGCCATGGCCGTATTATCGGGATCACTTCTGTTGTGGGTGTCACTGGAAACCCGGGCCAGATGAACTATGCCGCATCGAAGGCAGGTATGATCGGTATGTCCAAATCGCTGGCTCAGGAAGTCGCCAGCAGGGGGGTTACGGTGAATTGCATTGCTCCCGGCTTTATTGCCACGGCCATGACCGACGCCCTGACAGACGATCAAAGAGCCAATATTCTGGTAAATGTACCGAACGGGGATTTGGGTAAACCTGAGGATATCGGGGCTGCCGTGGTCTATCTCGCCTCCGACGAAGCGTCCTATGTGACGGGCCAGACATTACATGTAAATGGCGGTATGGCCATGATTTAGCCTTGATATTTTTTTCTGCGGTTTAGATAAAAGAAAGCTGCAGATAGGTTTTCTTTGCAAGAAGATCAAAGTATGTTAGGAAACCGCACCAATTTGGTCCCTGTTGTTGCTTGAAATTTGGGCAAGGTGGGGGTAAGGAATGATACTCTTTTTATAAACTGTCGGATTATCTAAGGATACAGCTATGAGTGATACCGCGGAACGCGTTAAGAAAATCGTTGTCGAACATCTCGGGGTTGACGAGGGGAAAGTTACGGAAGAAGCGAGCTTCATTGATGATCTGGGTGCGGACAGCCTGGACACAGTTGAACTTGTCATGGCATTCGAAGAAGAATTCGGTATTGAAATTCCGGATGACGCCGCGGAAAAAATTCTGACCGTGAAAGACGCAATCTCGCATATCGACGCTGCTTAAGCGGATTGCACCGGATTAAGTAAATCCTCCTTAAAACTTTTTGATAGGTTTTGGCATGCGACGTGTTGTTGTTACCGGACTTGGGCTCGTGACCCCCTTAGCAAACGGGGTGGAAGCCAGTTGGAAGAGATTGATAAACTCTGAATCCGGCGCGGGAATGTTGACAAAAATAGATACGGAAAATCTACCCGTACGCTATGGATGTGAAGTTCCCGAAGATCCAAGCCATCCGGATGCGTTCATTGCTGATGAGTATCTGGAACCCAAGGAACAACGCAAGGTCGACAGTTTCATCATCTTTGGTATCGGCGCCGCTGACGAAGCCATTAAGGATTCTGGCTGGGAGCCTAAATCGGAAGAAGATTTTTTCCGTACAGGTGTCTCCATCGGTGCCGGTATAGGTGGATTGCCCTCCATTGAGGAATATGCGATTACCTTGCATGAGCGAGGCCCGAGGCGGGTCAGCCCGTTCTTCATTCCAGGCGCCCTGATTAACCTTGTTTCGGGTCAGGTGTCCATTCGCCATGGTTTTAAGGGGCCAAATCATTCCGTGGTCACGGCCTGTTCAACTGGTGCGCATTCCATCGGGGATGCGGCACGGATGATCGCTGATGATGACGCTGACGTTATGGTTGCGGGCGGTGCGGAAGCTGCAATCTGCCGTCTCGGCATTGCGGGTTTTGCTGCCTCCAAGGCTCTTTCCAAAGGCTATCACGACAACCCTGAAGCCGCGTCCCGTCCTTACGATAAGGGCCGGGATGGCTTTGTCATGGGCGAAGGGGCCGGCATTGTCGTCCTCGAGGAATATGAGCATGCCAAGAAACGGGACGCCAAGATTTATGCGGAAGTTGTGGGATACGGTCTTTCCGGCGATGCCTATCACGTGACGGCCCCGGCCAGTGACGGCAGCGGCGGGTTCCGCTCCATGCAGATGGCACTTAAAAAATCCGGCCTTAACGCCGATGACATTGGCTATGTGAACGCCCATGGCACGTCGACCCCGCTCGGGGACGAGATTGAGGTCGGCGCTGTTAAAAGACTGTTCGGAAGCAATTCAAATTCTCTTGCCATGTCGTCTACCAAATCCGCGATTGGTCATCTTCTGGGTGCGGCAGGCGGGGTTGAAGCTGTCTTCTCCATCATGGCCCTGAATGAGGGTATTCTGCCGCCAACAATTAATCTGGACGATCCGTCCGATGGCCTGGACATCAATCTGGTGCCAAAAGTGGCTCAGGAGAAAAAGCTGGATGCCGTCCTTTCTAACTCTTTCGGGTTTGGAGGGACAAACGCTAGTCTCGTAATGAAGCGCGTTTGATTTGTTCATGATAGACAGGTGAGGGTTGGATGAAGCGGTTTATATACCTTTTCTCCGCCCTCATTTTTATTGCGGCTGTCGGGATCGCGGGACTGGCTGCTTACGGCTGGCAGCAATTCACCAAAGCCGGACCTTTACAGGAAGAGACAATCTTCCTGGTTCCCAAAGGGACGGGACTGCGTGAGCTCGCTAATGACCTCAAAGATAAAAATATTATCCACAATGAGTTAGCCTTTGTTTTTGGTGTAAAACTTGAAGAACAGGGCCGGCAGCTCCGTGCCGGAGAATATGAAGTGCCCGCGGCCATTTCCGGCCATGATCTTATGGAACTGTTCGTTTCCGGAAAGGTTCTGGCACGTCGCGTCACCATTCCCGAGGGGTTACAAAGCCGCGAAATCAGGGATCTCATTATGCAGGCTGACGGTCTGACCGGAGACATTACCGTTGCCATGCCGGAGGGGGCTTTTTTGCCCGAAACCTATCATTTTCATTTAGGAGACAGCCGGGACGAGCTGGTCACCCGCATGGCGGAAGACATGCAATCCCTTCTCAAGCAGCTTTGGGAAGCATATCCGCCGCCGCCGGAGATCAAATCTCTCGAGGATCTGGTGATCCTGGCGTCAATTGTTGAAGAGGAAACCGGTTTGGCCTCCGAACGCCCGCATGTTGCCGGGGTATTTATAAACCGGCTTCGCTTAGGCATGAAACTTCAGTCCGATCCGACCGTTGTCTATGGATTGACGGAAGGAAAGAAAGAATTTGGCCGGCTGTTGAGCCGTAAGGACCTTGCATCGAAAACCGACTACAACACCTATCATATCTCAGGTTTGCCGAAGGGGCCTATCACAAATCCGGGTATCGACAGCCTGCTTGCCGTGCTCAATCCTCTGAAGACAAAGGACCTGTTTTTTGTTGCTGATGGTACGGGAGGGCACGCATTTGCCGAAACACTCGACGAGCATAACCGAAATGTTCGCAACTGGCGCAAACTCAACAAAAAGAAATAGCAGGATTTCCTTTCTGCCCGGGAGATGGCTCGCTCTCCTCTGATTTGACACAATTTCCCGACGCCAGGCGTCTTTAGTCGAAAGACAGGTAAAAGGGGCGTTGTGCAGGTAATGACCGTGGGAAAGGATACTATTCAGACTCTGCTCAGGCAGCGGCAGGCGTTGAGACAGGCGCTGCAGGAACTCCAGAAAGACATCGCCTCTCTGGATGCCGCAGCCAGTGATCTGGTCGCCAAAAACATCAAAAATCCTGCCTTGAAGGCGCGAGGTGAGACGTCGGGCGAAGAAGCTGAACCTGAGCAGAAAGAGGCCATGGCCGCTGCCATGGAACCCAAGACGGACCCAGAGACTGTAATTTCTGAACCCGCATTTGATACCGTCAGGGACACAGACAAAGGGATTGACAATAATCCGGGAACTTCTGATGACAAAGTCTCCTCCTCATCTGCCACAAGCTCGTCGCAGCCGTTCCCTCAAAGAGAAAACACGTCAGCAGACTCTTCTCCGGTATTGACTGTTTTCAGCCCCCAGCTGGCAGACGTCTCCGATGTGGCTTATTACTCTCTTCTTGAAGAGGCGAGGCATCTCTCCGGTTACTATCTCAGACATCCATCGCCGGCCGAGAACCTCCCCTTGCAACAACTGGATGACGCAATTTCGAAGGCAGAGGGCAAGGCCGACAAGCAAGACCGATTGAGTGAATATCAGAATTTGCGCAGATCCTATCGAGCCATTGCCGGCCGGAGTTTCTCTGACATAGGCATCAACGGCAAGACTTTGGAGGACAGTAGAATAAGTGCCCATATTCTTTGGGTGCTTCCACTGATCATTTGCGCGCTGTCCCTGGTCATTTTCCCGTTGCTTTTACTGGGTCGGACCCTCTCACTTGAGATGTTCACAAGCGATTTTGCCGCGGACCTTATTTGGATATTCGGTGTCGCCGCCGCATTTCTTTGGGGCGCGGCGGGGGCTCTTACCTTGCTATCTGTTCAGGTCACTATTCTCGTCATGCGCCGCCAGTACGATGCGGATATTCGGCGAAGCCCCGGAATTCGAGCCGCTCTCGGCGGTGTTTTGGGATGCGGGATATATGCGTTGCTGGAGATTTGGCTTCCCCAATCCAACATTACAGCAGAGTTTTTCCTAAATCTTGGAGCCTTTGGCAGCGGTCTTGTTGCCTGGATTGTTTTTCTATCGATCCAACGAGGGCTTGGAAGCCTGGTCCGGGTATTTGAACCGGAAACGATGTCTTCACTGGCAAAGGAGGATCGCGAAAAATAACCACCTGCGCGCTTGTCGGGTTGCAGTGAACGGGATATAAAACCTCCACAGCAGTTTGACGTTCAAGAGGTAGATTTGACTATCAGCAGCATGACGGGTTTCGCCCGCGCCAGCGGGTCGACCCCAAGCCATAGCTGGCTCTGGGAAGCCAAAAGCGTTAATGGGCGCGGGCTTGAAATCAGATGTCGGATGCCTCCTGGTTTCGATCAGCTTGAGCATAAGTTACGTAAGGTCGTAAAAGCGCATTTTGTCCGCGGCTCCATCAATATCCATTTACAGCTGGACAGCCTGTCCTTGGAAACTGCCTTTCGGGTCAACGTAGATTTTCTGGAAGAGCTTCTTAAAACATCAGAGTCCTATGTAGATGCCGGCCGGGCCCATCCCCCTCGTATGGACGGGATGCTGGGGCTCAAAGGCGTGATTGAACAAAAAGACAAAAACAGTGGCAGCGAGAACATGGAGGCTCTTGAAGCGGCCTTGCTAGTGTCAGCTGAAGAATTGATCGCAAGTCTCATGGCGGCGCGGCAGGAAGAGGGCGGGCAGCTGCTCCCAATCCTAAATGACCAGCTTGCGGAAATTGAGCAACTGGTTTCGCAAGCCGTCGATCTTGCCAGCAGGCAGCCGGAGGCCAGCCGTCTCAAGCTGAAGGCGCAAATGGAAAGAATACTGGCAGAGCAGGCTGGACTGGATGAGGCCAGGCTGGAACAGGAACTTGCTTTGGTGGCAACCAAGCTCGACGTGTCAGAGGAACTTGACAGATTGACCAGCCATGTCACCTCGACACGGGATATGTTGAACGGCGCGGCGGAAAAAGGTATCGGCCGCCGCCTGGATTTTATTTGCCAAGAGTTCAACCGGGAAGCAAACACTCTCTGTTCCAAGGCAAATGACAAAGATCTCACACAGATCGGTCTTGATCTGAAGGTCCTGATAGACCGGATGCGTGAGCAGGTACAGAATATTGAATAGGAGCGATCGGCCATGCAGCTAGATCCTGGAACCCAGGCCCTGAAACGGCGTGGGTTAATGCTGGTGCTTTCATCCCCGTCCGGGGCAGGAAAAACCACCTTGTCTCGCGCTCTGCTGAAAAACAACGATGATCTGGCAATGTCCGTCTCAGCAACCACGCGCCCGCCACGGCCAGGTGAGGAAGATGGCAAGGATTATTTCTTTATGGAGCCGGTAGATTTCAACCTGATGATCAATCGGGATGAATTGCTTGAATATGCCAAAGTCTTCGGCAATTACTACGGAACGCCCCGAGCGCCGGTGGAAGCAGCTTTGGAGGCCGGAAAAGATGTCCTGTTTGATATCGACTGGCAGGGCACCCAGCAACTGGCGCAAAAAATGGGGGAAGACCTGGTCAGCATCTTTATTCTGCCACCATCAACAGCCGTTCTGGAAAAGCGCTTGAAATCGCGAGCGCAGGACAGTGATGAGGTCGTTGCCCAGCGTATGTCAAAGGCTGCCGAGGAGATCAGCCATTGGCGCGAATATAATTACGTGGTCATCAATGATGATGTCGATCGCTGTCTCAGTGAGGTTCAGGCGATCATGACTGCGGAACGGGTGAGATGTATCCGCCGTACCGGGCTTATCGACTTTGTGGGTCAGCTGCGCGAAGGTTATTGAAACTCTTCATACTTTCTTGCCAACCGGCAGAAATCTTCTACCGACAATTCTTCCGCCCTGCTTGTCGGCTTCAGGCCGGCCGCCAGAAGAAGATCTTCAGATGGAACATTCAGGGATTTAAGAGAGGCCCGAAGCATTTTTCGTCGCTGGCCGAAAGCGGCAGCAACGACTTTTTCCAGCAACTCCAATTTCGCCGGAAAGGCAGGCATAGGACGCGGTGTCAGATTGACGACCGTGCTGGTTACCTTAGGGGGCGGAGTGAATGCCCTTGGCGAGATATCAAACTCCTTTGATACTTCACAAAGCCATTGGCAGAGGATGGTCAGTCTGCCGTAGGCTTTTGTGCCAGGGGAGGCGGTAATCCTGTCCGCGACTTCTTTCTGAAACATGAGGGTCAGTGATGTAAATCGGCTGGCATGACCCAGCCATTTTATCAGCAGGGGCGTAGCTACGTTATAAGGAAGGTTGGCGATGATCCTGGCCTTGCCGGCAAACAGCGCAGTTTCTTCCAGTTTCAACGCATCCTCGTTCAAAATTTCCAGACGCCCGGGATAAACCGCGGCAATGTCACCGAGGGCCTCAAGACATCTGGGATCTTTTTCAACGGCAATCACCCGATCGGCGCCCGCTGCCAAAATAGCCCGTGTCAGGCCGCCAGGGCCAGGACCGATTTCGATTACAGTTTCGCCATCGAGAGAACCCGCAGATCTGGCTATGCGTCCGGTGAGATTAAGATCGAGAAGAAAATTCTGACCGAGGGATTTCTCCGCCCGCAAGCCATATTTGGCAATCACCTCACGCAAAGGCGGAAGCTGGGGTAGGTCAGGCGACATTGCCAGACATATCGGCGGCCATCTTAATCGCAGCGATCAGGCTCGCAGGATTGGCAATCCCTTTACCCGCAATATCATCTGCCGTGCCGTGATCGGGAGACGTGCGGATAATCGGAAGCCCAAGGGTTACATTCACCCCGTTATCGAAATCGATTGTCTTGATTGGGACGAGCGCCTGATCGTGATACATGCATATTGCCGCATCATATTTCACTCTAGCTGCTTTATGAAACAGGCTGTCTGCCGGGAAGGGCCCCGTTACATTCAGCCCATCCTTTTGAAGGTCGTCAATGGCAGGTTTCAGGATGGTGAGTTCCTCAGTTCCTATGCTGCCCTCTTCCCCCGCATGGGGGTTGAGACCCGCAACCACAATACGTGGCTTGGGGATAGCAAAGCGTTCAACAAGGTCTGCATGGGTTATCGAGATCGTTTTTTTCAATGCCTCAACTGTAAGGATTTGCGGGACAGTGTTGAGCGGGATATGGACGGTAGCCGGAACAACCTTTAACTCTTCACAGGCCAGCATCATAACCGCAGCGCCTGGTCTCTTCGTCAGGGTTGCGAGATACTCCGTATGGCCTGGATGGGTAAAGCCTGCCGCATATAAGCGTTTTTTATGAATGGGATTGGTGACGAGACCACCCGCCCGACCGTTCAGGCAATGGTCTACACCCAGCTTTATAGACCCTATTATCTGACCTTCGATAGTATCTGTTTCTGGCGGCTGAATGACGGGAAGACAGGTATCAAAAACCTTTGCTGTCTGTCCGCTGTCATCGATTTCGGTAATTTCGATTGTATCGTCCAGATGTTGGAGGCTTCTGGAAATCGTTTCCAGATGTCCGATCATGTAAAAAGGCGGAAGCTTACGATCTCGGCGCTTCAACCAACTCATACCGGTGATCTCGATACCAATACCGAGCGGATCCCCCATGGTAACGGCAAGTGGAGCGCTTGCCTTATCCATCACTATCGTGTCTCAATTGTTGCCGCATTATGCATATCCTGTAAATATCCGCGGGCTCTATTTTCAGCCCGTCTCAACAATATTTCCTCGCGGATTTTCTGGGGATCGTTGCTACGTGTTTGCGGATCGTCGCGGCCGCATACGACAAAAATTCGATAAATACCATCATCTTCATACGGGGCACTTGCCTTACCCACGTCTATATCCTTTATGTGCTCTTTGATCTTGTCAGGAAGATCTCCCATTCTCAGCTTGCCGAGATCGCTGCTATTGGACCCCGCGAGCTCAGTCAGGAGATTGGGCAAGTCTCTGCATCCATCGACCATGTTACTGAGGGTAGTCGCTAACTTTCTTTGCTGGGTCTTTGAATTCGCATCAGATGAGGAGGGGGGTACCACAAGCTGCACTAACTGGACGGTCGCATCATCCGGATTGTTCTGCATGACGGTTCTGATCCCGCGAACAGTGATTAGAAAAAAGCCGTCTTGGGTTCTGATGGGATCTGAAACATCGTTCTGAAAGAGGGTGGGGAGGACTTGAGCGATCTCGTCTGGGACATCTTCTTCCAGCACCCAACCGATGGCACCCCCATTGGCAGCTGTTGCGCCTTGGCTGAACTGCGCCGCTGCCCGTTCAAAGGAAGCCCCTCTTCTAATCTGCTCGGCTAATCCGGCGATGCCTTGTTGCAGCTCAAGCTCTGATCTGGCTGGATCCAGAGGCAAGAAGATTTCATACAGCAAATATTCGTTTTTACCTTTATTGGCCTCCATTCGCGCCTGAACGGCGGCAACCTCTTCATCGGAAATGATAATCCGCGACATAATGCGTCTCTGAACGACACGGTTCCAAAGGATACGGACACGGAATTGTTCCAATAGACTCTGAATAGAAATTCCTTTCGCAGCGAGGTTACGATCTAGCTCTCCAGGCTGAATATTATTTCTTTTTTCAAAATCGAGCAGGGCCGCATTTGCTTCTTCGTCGGTCACAGAGATATTGTATTTGGCCGCTTCCTGAACCTTCAGGCGATCATCGATTAAGCGTGACAAGGTTTGCTGACGCAGCTGGTTTCTGGTTTCTTGCGTGTCAGGAAATCCGGAGAGCAGAATTGTAAGGGAAATGCGCTGCTCCAGATCATAGCCGGAGATAATTTCATCATTAACGATAGCGACAATTTTCTGGATGTCTTGTGACACCGCAGTAAGGGGCGCAATCAATAGACTGGCGAGCATAAACAGACTGCAAGTTATTAAACGCAATGTAGATAGTTTTTTCATCGATACGTAATTATAGAAGCGATTAAAATTCTTTGATAGCCTGTACAAAATACATTGCCCATCTCTAGTTAAATGGAAGGAGCCTAATTTTGACGCTGAACCGCGTTTCCGGTTCAACATCCCTGTCCCTGGTAAAGGACCTAGATGCTTCAAATGCAAAACCGAAGCATTCGTCCAGATATTCCACTCCAAGCTTTCCGTCAATTGAATTACCACTATCGACGAGATTTCGACGATAATCGCCATAGGCGCTCCAGAATTCCGACATTTGTACGCGCCCGGCAAGATATATTTCTTCTCGTTTATCCTGGGTTATCCCATTTGGATCATCCCGCAGGAATACGTAGCCCAATTCCATGAAATTCTTCACTGTCCCAGCATTAACATATAGTTCATTGCGGGCAAGGGTCAGATTATCGTGATCAATTCGCGTTCGGTTGATAAATTGCAAGTTTCGTGTTGGCCTGACTTCCAAACGCGTTACATAATCAGAAAACTGATCTTCAAGCCCGGTTCCAGATTCGAAACTTGTACTGCCGTCCTGATGGATACTCTGACCGACGAGAAGGGTTGTATAACCGCCGGATTCTCCATAAACCCCTATATTTAATCCGTAGTTTAGGCGAGCACCTTCCTCTACCTCATCAAGCCCCGCGAAGCGGTTGGATCCGAAAAGATTTGTGTCATCAAATTCAAAACTCAGGCTATCTTCATTGGGTGTATTTTTACTCCCCAGTGCTTCTGACCAGACGGCTTCGACAATGGGCTCGACGACCTGACGCACTGAACCGGCCTGTCTCACAAAAGGATATTTCCATTCCAGGGACACGGAAGGGACAACTCGACCGTAAAGACTATTTTCACCGGTCGTTGAGTCAGGATTAGAGGGATCGGAAAGCTGATTGCGGGCATAGTACAAATCCCCTCGCAGGGAGGTGTCGAAGGAAAAAACCTGGCCATTGGATGTGGTATAGGGAAGGTGCCAGCCTCCGGAGAGAGAAAACCGATCTGTATCCTGACCGTTTTCCCGAAAAATGAACAGAGTATCAGCATTGGCGCTAAATCTTGCACCGTATTTGTTAGGCTCTCCCACAAAGGAATAATCCCACCAGGCCGGGACAATCGGCGTCTGGCTGGACACATCCGTTGATCTGAGTCCCTGGAAACTATAAGCACTTAATAGTGAAAAGTTTCGGCCCCTTTGGCCCTGGATATAGGCGGTTGAAGTCAGAGTATCGAGATTGCTGATATCGTAATTTTCGAGATAGGTGTCATTTGACGTTCGAAAGACATCAAAACCCCAAAGCCAGGCGTCATCAATTTCAAATTGACCATCCCCCCGGATATGCCCTTGAAATTGCTTATTTCCCGTTGTAACCCCACTGGCCTCCCGTTCGTCAACATAGGTAATCGACGTATCAAACTGAAATTTACCACTTTCGACAGCCTGCCGATACTCCCCGGCCATCTGCACGCCTTCCTTGGTGGTAATTGTCGGCTTGATCGTCATGTCTTTGTCTTCGGAGATCACGTAGTAGTAGGGAACTGAAATGCCATATCCCAGGCGCGTGGAATCAAAGACCGAGGGTGCTAGAAACCCGCTTTCCCGATCAACTGACGGGTCGGGATGTGAGAAGTAGGGGGTGTAAAAAATCGGGACATCAAAAAATTCCAGGACAGCGTTCCGGTACGTCACTGTTCTGTCTTCACGGTCATGTTCCACCTTTTCCGCTTTGATCTGCCAAAGGGGAGGTTGCTCCGGATCTTCTTCACATAATCGGCAGGTACTATATACCGCCCGGGTCAGGACGGTTTTGTTTTCATCAATTTTGACCGCATCATGGGCGGCGAGGCGCGAATTGTCAGTAAACAGAATGCGAATGTTTTTAATGGCGCCAGTTTTAAGTTCGTTCTGCAAATCCATTTCGTTTGCGAATAAAACTTCACCTGTGGGCTCTGTGAGGCTGATATTGCCTTCTGCCCGTATGGTATCCTCTTGCACGTTATAGATAAGGCGGTCCGTCTTGAGAACACGCTCACCCTGCACAATTACGACATTTCCTGAAGCAACGACCTGCTGAATCTCGCGATCAAACGTAATTTGATCGGCGCTTAGGACGGATTCCTTTTTCAAATCAGTTTCCAGCTTATTGACCTGAGAAAGGGCGGAATGAATGTTGGCGGCCATCAGGACGACAATGACCATGAAAATTCTCACTAGATAAGCCATGGCTTATCCGTCCTCTAGGTGAAACATCATCGCCAATCCGAAAAGCGTTATTGCCAGGGCAGGAATCCAGGCAGCCATCAGAACCGGTAGGTTTCCAGATAGGCCTAACGCATAAATTATGTCTGTCAGAAAATAGAAAACAAAGCCGGTCACAATCCCACCAAATACCAGCAGGGTTACACGGCCATGACGCATACTGCGAAGACTAAAGGTTGCCGCCACCAGAACCATGGCAAGCATAAGAACCGGACCCGCCATCAGGCTGTACCAGTGGAGACGGTGCCGGTCTCCAGAAAACCCGGCGAGTTCGAGTGTCTCGATAAACTCGGGCAAGTCCCAGAAGGACAGAGTTTTGGGAGACGCAAAGCTCTCTTGAATCTGATGTACGGTGAGGGACGTCTCGACATCGAGTTTGCTATACAGAACGGCTGGTTTGTCTGGTCCTGTAACCACAACATTTTCGAGTTCCCAGTAGCCCGGATGAAGAATTGCGCGTGAGGCGTCAATTCTGCCGGTAAATACATCATTGTTATCAAACTCAAGAATAATGACGTCTGTCAGATCAATGCCCTGGTTAAGTGCCCCGCGCGCGTGAATAACAGATAGTCCGTCCTCATCGACCTGACGGAGCCATAGATCGCTTGGAGAGACCTTCAAAAGGCTGGACCGCTTGTCAAAATACTTCGCTTCCATCAGATCTTGCTGAGCTTGCATGGCGGCACTGATAGGATTGACAACAGTCAGAACCACAAGACCAATCAAGAATGCGATGACCATGGAGGGCATCAAAAACTGCCAAACCGACACCCCGGCCGCCCGAATGACGGTGAGTTCGCTGGACTTGGATAACCTGAAGAAGGTCAGCATGCCCCCAAAAAGAGCAATGAACGGGAGCAGTTTCTGGGCGAGATAGGGAACGCGCAGAAGAACCATCTGTAAAATAGTCAGGACGGTTACCCCATCCTTATCAGCACCCCGGCGTAGCAATTCGATAAAGTCGATCAGAAAAATGATCGTCATAACGATGCCGAATATAATTCCGACATTAATCAGAAACTGCTTTCCCAAATACAATGAGAGAGCCCCGGTCGCGCGCATCAGTTCTGTTCCTCTATCGGAGCATTCCTTTGCTGAAAATAAGTCTCGATAAATCGAAATCGGCCGCCCGTGGCTAAATAGCCGGCGATAATACTTGCCAGGATGGGGAGCAAATAAATAGCCGGGACGATCAGGGCATTTTCAACCGAAACTCGGAATAGCGCCATGGCGGCAATAAGGAGAGTAACGCCAGTAGCGGCAGATATGGTGATGCGCTTGACCCGTCCCCTTCTGGTAAATTCCCCGCTCATCACGCCAGCAAGGGAGATAAAGACAAGAGCGATGGCATATAGGGGCAGCACAAGGCGCTGATGGAGTTCTCCCCACAATTTCCATCTCTCCTGTTCTATTTTTTCAGACTGCTCCGGAAATACGAGTTCGGAGAAATACCGATGGTCAGGTTCCAACCATCTGGCGCCGCTTTTTTTCTCAAACTGACTGATATCAAGAGTGTACTGATCAAAATAGAGGAGGCTTAATTTTGCGCTCTCTTTGGCTACTTCCTGAAGGTTACCGGTATGCATCACAAAACGAGGGCCCTCATCGGATTTAATGAATGCCCCGCGCTCCGCCATGTAAGTAACCGGTTTTTCAGGTATTCGCTCGTCATGCACGAGGATACCAAGCATTTCTCCTGAGGGGCTTTTTTCGCGGATATAGACGGTGACATTATTTGCAATCGAATTAAAAACCCCTTCACGCAGGACAACGGATGCAAGTGAGTCCTGCCAGGCAACGCGAAGTTCAGTGACAGTGCGTAGCCCGAAGGGCGTGAGGATGAAGCCCAGAAAGTAAAGAAGAAATGTCACGAGAACCGCAAAGTAAAGAGCTGGCCGCGCCAGGGCCCATTTACTCAAACCCGCAGACCACATCACGATCAGCTCAGAATCCGAGTAAAGTTTGTTGAAGGCGAACAAGGTGCCAAAAAACAAACCCAGCAGCAAAGTATATTTCAGGATGCCGGGGAGCAGAAGTATCGACAGATACAGAAAGGTCGAAACAGGCAGACCATTTATCAGTTTCTCGACAAATTTAAGGGATTGGGAAAGCCAGATTACCCCGGTTAACGAGAAGGTTATGAAGAGCATGGGAACTGCCAACTGCTTCATAATATAACGGTCAATATTCCTCATGAACCGGAGTATAGCGATTGTGTGGTAATGCGCTAGAAGGAACCTGTTCAAATTATTGATTTTTAAGAAAAAGAATTCCACGTGGATTGCGAGGAGCCTAGCACACCATTACAGGCGGTATTGAGAGTTGCCAGTTCTGGCCGGCTAGGGTATGAAAAATGGCCCATCAAATTTACTTAACTCCTTCGAATAAGAACAGGTAGGTCTAATGAAATTCGCATTTTCAGAAATTTCCCTTCCAAAGCGTGGATCCCTTGCCGTTATGGTGTATGAGAATAATGTGCTGTCTCCGACAGCCAAGGCAGTGGACAAGGCGAGCAAGGGCCAAATACAAAAGGCTGTAAAAAATAGCCGGTTCAAAGGAAAAACGGGCGATTTTCTTGAAATTCTTGCTCCCGACGGCCTCGAGGTATCCCGTGTGGTTCTGGTTGGTTTGGGAGATGTGGCAAAACTCACACCTTCAGATGTCGAGGATGCCGGCGGTACCCTCGCCAAGAAACTCAATGGGTCGGGCGCACAAGGGGTTACCGTGATCCTGGACGAGATGAAACTCAAGGGTCTGAAAGTAACCGATCTTGCCGCAAGTTTGGCCTTCGGTGCGAAACTTGGAACTTATCGCTTTACCAAATACAAAACGGAGGATGAAGAGAGCTCTGAGCCGACTCTGACGCGGATGACGGTTTCTTGTAAAGGGTCTGCTGCGGCACGTAAGGCGTTCGCGGATATGGAAGCAGTTGCGGAAGGGGTGTTCATGACCCGTGATCTCGTCAGCGAGCCGGCCAATGAGCTCTATCCGGAGAGCTTCGCTGCCCGCTGCAAGGAACTGACAAGCCTTGGCGTTAAAGTTGAAATTCTTAATGAAGCCAAAATGGCGAAATTGGGAATGGGCAGTTTACTGGGGGTCGGGCAAGGATCTGAACGAGAAAGCTGCCTTGTGGTGATGCAGTGGAATGGGATTCCAGGAAAACGGGCGGCGAAGGAGCCTTTGGCCTTTGTTGGCAAGGGCGTTTGTTTTGATACCGGCGGCATCTCCCTGAAACCTGGCCCCGGCATGGAAGAAATGAAGTGGGATATGGGGGGTGCTGGGACTGTTACCGGTCTGATGAAAGCTCTCGCGGGGCGCAAGGCAAAGGTCAATGCTGTTGGTATCGTTGGCCTTGTGGAGAACATGCCGGACGGAAATGCCCAAAGGCCAGGGGATATTGTAAAATCCATGTCCGGGCAAACCATTGAGATTTTGAATACGGATGCGGAGGGACGTTTGGTCCTGGCCGACGCTCTTTGGTACACCCAGGATCGCTTCAAGCCAAAGTTTATGATTGATCTTGCGACCCTGACAGGGGCTATTATTGTCACCTTGGGTCATGAAAATGCGGGATTATTTTCAAATGATGACGATTTGTGTGACGGCTTGTCAGCAGCCGGTGAGGCTGTAGGAGAAGGGGTTTGGCGGTTGCCGATGTCGAAAGCCTATGCCAAACAGATCAAATCTCCGATTGCGGATATGCAAAATATCGGTTCGGGGGGACGCGGGGCCGGCTCCATCGTTGCGGCCGAGTTTCTTCAGAAATTTGTAAATGATGTTCCTTGGGCGCATCTCGATATCGCTGGCATGGCCTGGTCGAAAGCAGATAAGCCGACTGTGCCAAAAGGCGGGACCGGATATGGCGTGCGCCTGTTGGATCGTTTTGTCCGGGATAATTACGAGAACAGCTAAAGGCATCCATGACCGAGGTAAGCTTTTACCATTTGCAGATCGAACCCCTGGAAAAAGCGCTGCCAAGACTGCTTGAAAAAGTTTTGGCGCGTGATTTCCGGGTCCTGGTTCGAGCTGTGTCGGAAGAGTTGCTCGAAACATTGGATGACAGCCTTTGGACTTATAAAGCCGCGTCTTTCCTGCCGCATGCACGAGACACGGAATCTCAGTCCCTGGAACTGCAGCCGATTATTCTGACGATAGAAGAAGGGCAGAATCCGAATTCAGCCAATGTCCTGGCTCTCCTGGAAGATGCTCCTGCTATGGATTTGGCCAATTATGAGAGATGTCTTTACATGTTTAACGGCAATGATGATGAAGCCCTGGCTTCGGCAAGGGCGCGCTGGAAAAAACTCAAGGATGAGGACATTCCCGTCAGTTATCACCAGCAAACGGAGCAGGGCTGGCAGAAGAAGGCATAGGACGGACGAACTGGTAATCTTACGGTGCAAATGAGGAGTGGAACATGTCATTGACGAAATCAGCAGGGCCGATTGTCTTATTGGTTGCTGTCATTTTCATCGGGACTTTTGCGGGGGTATCAGCCCTTGCAGACAAGGATGATATAAGCTTTGGCCAAAAAATCGGTGGGACTTATATTCTCGACCAGCATGGGGAGACGGGCCGCTCAAGCTACACTTTCACAGAATTCGGCTCCGTGATCTGGGGAGCATCTGACCAGAAATACTATGGCTATTTTCCGGGTGGCGGCGCCTGGAAGCAGGTTGACGACCGGTCTATCGCTGTTCGTATTGTCAGTTTCGATTATGACGACGTTGGCATCGGGATCGTCGACATGATATTCAATTTTGACGATGAGTTTCAATCGGTTACAGGTATATTCAAAGGAAAAATCTACCCGATGGACGTCAATGTTAATACCCTGGACAAGGATCCTATTCAGGAGTTTAACGGCGACTTTACCGGCGTCCGTCTGACGGTAGTCTCGACGGACTAGCTTTGATCCAGAGCTTCAAGCTCTTCGTGAAGATCCATCCATTCGTTCTCAGCCGATGAGAGCTTTACTTTGACCTGGCCAATTTCGTCACTTATACGCGCCTGGAAGTCTGCGCCTTTATCGTAGGTTTCAGGCTTTGCCAATTCCGTTTCAAGCTGTTTTTGTTTTGCTTCCAGATCCTGTATGGATTTTTCAAGCTTCTTAACCCGTTGACGTTTCGGTGCCAGGGCGGCACGGGCGGCGGCGCGGGCTTTACGGGCCTCTTTGCCGGAAAGGCGAGGCTTGTTGCTATTATTATTTCCACCGCCTTCAGCCTTGCGGCCCGTCGCGCCGAGCCGGGCGGCTTCAAGAACCTGCTTCTTATAATCCTCGATGTCGCCGTCAAAAGGTGAGACACTACCATCTCCAACGAGCCAGAGCCTATCAGCAACAAGGCTGACAAGATGCGGATCATGACTGATGAGCAGCACGGCGCCCTGATAATCGTTCAGGCCCTGTATCAGGGCTTCACGGCTGTCCACATCCAGATGGTTTGTCGGCTCATCAAGAATGAGAAGATGGGGCTGCTCCTGGGCGAGCAGACAAAAATTCAACCGCGCCTTTTCACCACCTGACAGTTTTCGAACGGCAACATCCGTCTTGTCGCGGGAAAATCCGAACTGGCCCAGCCGGGCCCGTACCTGGGATTCCCGGGCATTTTCCATTTTTCGGGCGAGATGCTGATAGGCGGTTTCCTCCGCGGACATTTCATCCAGCTGATGCTGGGCGAAGAAGCCAATTTTGAGCTTGCCTGATTTTCTGAGACTCCCGGATTGCGGCTGCAAACGGCTCGCAAGCAATTTGGCGAAGGTCGATTTACCATTTCCGTTGGAGCCGAGCAGGGCGATCCTGTCATCCATATCAATCCGAAGGTTGAGGTGGGACAGAACGGCCACGTCCTTCTCATAGCCGACAGAGCAGTCCTCAAGAGCAATAATAGGTGGTGCCAGCATATCTGGTGCCGGAAAACTGAAGGTCGCCGTATGTTCTTCCATGACGGCTGCAACCGGCTTCATTTTCTCCAGCATTTTCACTCGGCTTTGGGCCTGGCGGGCCTTGGTCGCCTTGGCCCGGAAGCGGTCAACAAATGACTGCAAGTGCTTGCGCTGGGCTTCCTGCTTCCTCTGCATCCCGCTTAGGAGTTCGAGTTGTTCCCGCCGGGTCTTTTCATAAAAATCGTAATTGCCGGTATATTTGGTGATCTTTTTCTGATCTAGATGGGCAATGGTTGTGACGACATTATTGAGAAGATCTCTGTCATGGCTGACGATAACAAGGGTTTGCTGATAGTTTCTCAGAAAACTCTCAAGCCAAAGGGTGGCTTCCAGGTCGAGGTAGTTGCTCGGCTCATCAAGCAGCAGCAGATCCGGGTTGGCAAACAGGGTTCCGGCAAGGGCGACCCTTGTCCGCCATCCGCCTGAGAAAGAGGCGCAGGAACGCTGCTGGGCCGCATGGTCAAACCCCAAACCAGAGAGAATTTTCGCTGCTCTTGCTTCTGCGGTATGGGCATCAATGTCGGCAAGACGCACATGGATCTCAGCGATGCGGTGACTGTCTGTTGCTGTATCTGCTTCCTTCATGAGGGCGGCCCGTTCCTGATCCGCAGCCAGAACCGCCTCGAGCAGGCTCTCAGGTCCAGAGGGAGCTTCCTGAGGCAACACCCCGAGGCGCGCGCCATTTCTGAGTTTGATGCTCCCTTCATCCTGCTGGATTTCACCGGTGATGAGCTTGAGGAGAGTGGATTTGCCCGTGCCATTTCGGCCGATCAGTCCCACCTTGTGGCCTTTCGGCACATGAAGTGAGGCATTTTCCAGCAACAGGCGGCCCGCGATGCGGTATGTCAGATCCTTGATTTGAAGCATGGGCACTCTCTAACAGATATGAGCACAACTGCGAAGGCGGAAATTTAGCGAAACCAGAGAAATAGGATCAATTGGGTTGCCGATTTGGCCCGTCGGCGCTATAAGGCGCGCAATATTCCTTTAATCCTTCAGAATGCGAGTACTTAAATGGCCCTTGAAAGAACTTTCTCCATCGTAAAACCGGATGCTACCCGCCGCAACCTGACCGGTGCGGTCAATGCAATGCTCGAAGAGGCCGGTCTTCGGATTGTCGCTCAAAAGCGCATCCATATGACACGCCAGAATGCTGAGACTTTTTATGCGGTTCACAAGGAGCGCCCTTTTTTCAACGATCTGGTTGAGTTCATGACCTCTGGCCCCGTTGTTGTGCAGGTGCTGGAAGGGGAAAATGCCATCGCTCGCAATCGTGAAGTCATGGGGGCGACCAACCCGGCTGAGGCAGACGAAGGAACCATCCGTAAAACCTTTGCCGAAAATATTGAGGCGAATTCGGTGCATGGATCGGACAGCCCCGAGAATGCAGCCATTGAAATTGCCTATTTCTTTGCCGGATCTGAAATTGTCGGCTAACGGCTTTCGACATAAGATACCAAAAAAGGCCCGCAAATTTGCGGGCCTTTTTCTGTTTAGCTGAATTAGGAGATTTCAGCTTTCCGTGCCACTTGCCTCGGCCTTGTCAAAGAACGTTACGGTTTCAGGAATGTCCCGCGGATTGTCATTATGTTTCAGATGGCCATCGATTTTTGCGCCAGGCTCAATACTGAGGGATTTATGAACCACATCCCCGGTCACCTTGGCCGTCGACATGATGGAGATTTCCTCTCCCTTGATACTACCTTCAACTTCTCCGCGGATTGTAAGGATTCCGGCGTCAATTTCACCTGTGATGCTGGCGGACTGGCCGATGGTCAGATTTTGAGCGCGGACATCCCCGAATACTTTTCCGTCGATCTGTACTTCGCCTTCAGATGACAGATTCCCTTCAATCACCAGACTTTCGCTGATGATAGACGGCATGGCGTTGACTTTGGGGCTTTTGGGTTCCGTCTTACTGTTACTCGAAAACATTTGGGCCTCTCATTCTCGTGTGTCTAATTGGCCGCTTCCTGGATTTTCGGCGTCACTTTGAACGCGTATTTCCCGGCGTTGAAAAACTTGACCGGATCCCGATGCTTACCTTCATAGATGACTTCGTAATGAACATGGCGACCGGTGCTTCGACCGGTAGACCCCATCACTCCGATTTTGTGCCTGAAATCAACGTTGTCGCCTTTCTTGACCAGGGCTTTCTTCAAATGGCCATAGCGGGATTTAAACCCTCTGCCATGGTCGATCGTTACCATTATCCCATAGGCGCCATTGCGCCCGACAAAAGTGACCTTCCCGGGTGCCGTTGCCAGTATGGCAGAATTGCGCGGTCCACTGATATCCACGCCGGAATGATGGGCGCTGCGTTTTGACATCGGATCTTTGCGCTTTCCGTACCGGGACGTGATGTAGCCGACATCAACCGGTCTGGCGAGTGGGATATGCTTCAGAATGGTTTGCAAGGATTGCCAGCGGGCCAGACTCGCTTCCATCCGCTGCGCTTCCTCATAATAATTGAGCTCCGGCTGCAGGAGCTTGGCAGAGGACCGGAAATCCACAAAAGGACCACCCTGACCAAGGGAGTCTTCCGGCCCCAGTATTTTGTCCGGGTTCAATCCGGTAAGGATAATCGTTTCTTTTAAGGCGAGGACGCTCTCATTGGCGTGGTCATAGACACGGGAAATCAGATCCTGATTTTCCGTTGAAATTTTTGAGATACGGGACCTGAGATCGGAAATCTCCGAATTCAAGCGGTTTTCCGTATTGATCTTCTCAGTACGGTCAAACTGCAGGCTGGCGAATTTCTTCTTTGTTTCCTGAAGTTCCGCATAGATTTCGTCTTTGGTCGATGCATAGAGATTGAGCAAAGACTGAGTGGACGCCAGCTTCTGTTCGGTTTTGACACGATCATTGGCGGCCTTGTCCCGCTGTATAGCAGTCTGGAACAATAGCTTGTTAATCTGCATGACTTCCAGCTCAAGCTGTTCCCGACGTGCATTGCTGGCAACCAGGCTTTCGCCGATGGCGCGAATGCGATCTTCAGGCTTATTCTTGTTATTGCCTCCGGTCTTGGCTGCCAGCAGGCTGTCTTTGATATTCTCCCGATCCGCCAGCACATCTTCAAGGCGGGCATATTGCTGATCAAGTTCAATCTTGGTGGCAGAAAGTTTGGATTGGGCGAGGGCCAGGTCTGTTGAAGCCGTACTATATTTATTCTGCAGTTCAATTAACTGAGCAGTTTGCTGGGCCAGTTTTTGTTCCTGACTGGATTCCGTTGCCATGTAGTAAATAAACACGCTGGCAAACCCCGTTACCACCGTCAAGGCCATGACCTGGGCCGGAACACCAAGCCGGAAATATTTCAGCTGACCACGCGTGCTGATTATTATCTGCCGGTCCGTAAAAATTCTGTCGAGTACGGCCTTCAGCTTCATACGTTCTGTCCTGCTTCAATAAAAGTTTGGGCGATGTTCTGCAAAATCTATCTTAATAAAACTGATTTTTTTGTTAACATCAACAGGCGAGAGAGGTGGCTAAAATTTACCGTTTTTTTGACTATTTTTTTGGGGTGGTCACCGACAGGGGAAGATAGTATTCCGGCGGAACTCCAGCCTCTTCCCGGGCCTTTTCATTAAACGGGGGTTTTAAAAGGCCTTTGAAGAATTTTCCGACCATATGCTGCCAATGATCGCGGGCATTCAGTCCATGATTTTTACAATAGTACTGGAACCAGCGGTTGCCGATTGCGACGTGACCAATTTCTTCCTTTAAGATTACATTAAGCACATTTACGCTGTCCTGATCACCCATTTTAGCGAATCGGGCAATCATTCCGGGAGTGACGTCAAGGCCTCTGGCTTCAAGAACCATTGGCACGACTGCCAGCCTGGCGGCAAAATTCTCAGATGTTGATTGGGCCGCTTCCCAGAGTCCGTCATGGGCCGGAAAATCACCATATTGAAAGCCGAGCTTGGCCAGGCGCTCTGACAGCAACCGGAAATGTTTTGCTTCTTCTTCACCCACCCGCACCCAGTCATCATAGAAATCCTGCGGAAGCTTCTCCTCGACAAATCTGGCCACCATGTCCCAGGCGAGATCAATGGCGTTCAACTCGATATGTAAAACAGCATGGAGCAGAGCCGCACGGGCTTCTGCGGATTGACCCCGGCGTCGTGGCATGTCATTCGGGGGTAACAGCTGTGGTTTCACCGGTCGCGCTGGCCGCACTGGCGGTTTTGCTGATCCAACCGCCATGGTGCCGTTGGACAGACGCCATTTCTCTGCCGCCTCATGGCTTAATCGGGCTTTTTCCGATCCATTGGCGACAGAGAGGATTCCTAAAGCAAGATCGGAAAGGGTGGTCATCTTAGAGCGCTGCTGCCGCCTCATAAACGGCGTCGACATGACCTTTCACTTTGACCTTGCGCCAGACATTGCGAATAGTGCCGCTGCCATCGACAAGGAATGTCGCCCGCTCGATCCCCATATATTTACGGCCATACATGTTTTTCTCAACCCAGACACCGTATGCCTCACATGTCTTTCCGTCTTCGTCCGAGGCGAGAATGACGGATAAATCATGTTTGGTGCGGAATTTCGCATGTTTTGCGACCGTATCCTTGGACACCCCGATGACTGTGACACCCAGCTTCTCAAAATCCTTTATCCTCTCAGAAAACCCGATGGCTTCTTTTGTGCATCCGGGTGTGTCGTCTTTCGGATAAAAATACAGAACAAAATTCTTACCCTTGAGGCTCGCCAGGCTAATGCTGTCTTGAGTATCAGCGGGCATGTCGAAATCAGGGGCAGGTTGTCCAACGTCGGTCACAGTATTTTCCTTTCAGCTATCAGTTCCGATATTTTTTACGACGAGACTGTCTACATAGATTTGAGAGCTTTCAAGTTTTTTACGCAGGCCATCGAAATTTTCCACATTCGCCGCCTTAATCAGGGCTCTTTGCAAGGCAATTGGAGCGTCGTCACCCATCGCCTGCGAACCAAGGCAAAGCTGCAAGAGGCCGGTGACATTGAGATAAAGTTTGATAATGTCGATGAGACGGTCCGCCGCCTCCGGCTCGATCAATTTCAGGCGCTTCACTTCCTCCATGCAGTGGATGCTGTTCGGTAGGAGTATATCGGGTTGCTGATGACCGTAGGCGAGGCGGAAGAACTGACAGAGAAACTCCACATCCATAAGGCCACCGACAACATGTTTGATTGACCAGATCGAGTTTGTCGCATGCTCCTTGTGAACCCGAGCCCGCATGCTTGCGAAATCAGCTTTCAGTTTGTCCATATCATGGGGCTGACGGATGACATCTTGCAAAACTTCTGCAACCTTTGGCAGGAAACTCGGCGTGCCAGCAACGACGCGTCCCCTCGATAGGGCCATATGTTCCCAGGTCCAGGCTTCTTCTTTGTAGTATTTTCTGAAGGCTTCGAGATTCAGGGCAATAGGGCCTGATTTTCCATGGGGACGCAACCGCATATCGACTTCATAGAGGGTCCCTTCACCGGTCAGGGCACTCAACGCGTTAATATATCTTTGACACAAGCGGGTGAAAAACAGGCCTGCCGGGATCGGCTTGTCGCCATTTGTTGTCATCCCGTCCTCTGGTGTGTCAAACACAAAGATCAGATCGGCATCTGACCCCGGTGTCATTTGACGGCTGCCGAGCTTGCCCATAGCGATGATGCCGAGGTCTCCTCCCGGCACGTCCCCGTGCTTGCCGATCAGTTCTGCCCGAACCTTTGGGAATAGTGCGGTTAAAATAACGTCGGCCACATCTGAAAATTCAGGACCCGCTGTTACCGTCGCGCCGTCGCCGGTATCATGATCGATGTTATTGAGGATTTGTACTCCAATGCGGAATTTCAGGTCATTTGCCCATCTCCTCGAGATGTCCAGGATATCCTGAAAATCCCGCGCAGTTGACAGCATCAGATCCAGATCTTCTGCGAGCTCATTGCGATCCGGGAGCCGACCGAAATAATCCGTTGTTAGCACACCGTCCAGCAATGCCGGGTTTCCAGCAAGACTATCTGCCAGCTCCGGTGCCATGCCCATGATCTGAGCGACATGTTTCAAGAGGCTCGGATGTGCCTTGAAAAGGGAAAATAACTGAATACCCGCTGGCAGCTTTTGCAAAAAGACATCAAATCGGTTGAAGGCGGTATCCGGATCAGTTGTATCTGCCAAAGCCTCCAGCAGTTGCGGCATTAGCTCAGTCAGGATTTGCTGGGCTCTGACGGCGCGGGTGGCCCGATAGCGTCCGTGATGCCAGTCTCTGACTTTCTGTGAGAGAGCGGATGTGTCCGTAAAGCCAATTTCTTCAAGGGATTTGAGGGTTTCCGGGTCATCTTCTGAACCGGTAAAGACCAGACGTCCAACTTTGCGATCCGCCGTTTTCTCAAACTCGAAAAGGGCGTCATAATGCTTCTGTACGGTCGTTAAAACCTTATGCAGGCTCGCCCGAAATTCCTGGCTATCATCAAAACCGAAAAAAACGCCAAGTTTATCGAGCTCCTCCGGGGACTCAGGCAATGTTTGTGTTTGTTCGTCATGGATCATCTGGAGACGATGTTCAAGGGTTCTGAGATAGACATAGGCCTCGGAAAGTTCATCCAACACGGTTTTGGTGATTAAATTGTTCTGAAACAGCTGATCCAACGTATTAAGGGTTGTGACGGTGCGAAGGGAGGGTTTGCGTCCTCCCTCGATGAGCTGCTGGGTCTGACAGAAGAATTCGATCTCCCGAATGCCGCCCCTGCCGATCTTGATATTATGGCCGTCCAGGGTGATTTGGGAGAAGCCTTTATGCGCATGGATTTGGGATTTGATGGCCTGAATATCTTCGATTGCCGCAAAATCCATGGATTTTCGCCAGATAAATGGCGTCAGGAAGTCAACAAACTCCATTCCTGACACGATGTCTCCGGCGATTGCGCGGGCCTTGATCATGGCGGCGCGCTCCCAATTCTGCCCCTGGCTTTCGTAATAGACATGGGCGGCGCCGACCGACAGGGCGATGGGTGTGGCTCCTGGATCAGGCCGCAGCCTTAGATCTGTTCTGAACACATAGCCGTCAGCGGTTCTTTCCTGCATCATCTGAACCAGATTTCTGGCGATTTTGACGAAACAATCCTGTACGGATTTTCTTCCGCAATAGGTGATTTTGTCAGAATCGAACAGAATGACCAGATCAATGTCGCTTGAGTAGTTCAGCTCAAAACTACCGAGTTTGCCCAGGCCGAGAACAATCAGACCGCTATCCTTAGTTGGACTTTCCGGGTGGGACAGGGTGATATCAGATTTCTCATGCATGGACCATAGAAGGTGATTGCAGCAGGCTTCCACAGCATAATCAGCGAAGACCGACAGGGTTCCCGTCACTTCCATCAGGGACCAGACATGGCCCATGTCACAAATCGCAGTGAGCAGGGCAATTTGCTGTTTGGCTCTCCTCAGAGACGCCATGATGTCCTGCCTATCGGCGCTGGGGGCTATAATTTTGCCTAAATATTCATATATATGTTCTAGGGCCTTGTCGGGCCCCTGACGCATGAGCAGGAGAAAGAATTCGGGATTTGCAAGAAGGCACTGGCTCAGATATGGACTATTCCCGAAGACAGCTTCCAAGACCTTCTTATTGTCCGGATGCGTTTGAAACAGGGGCAGGACGTCAGAATCCGGTAAACTGTCGCAGGCGTTTGGCCAGTCTTGCAGGCCGACCTCAAGCAGTTGCGGATCGCTGGCGGAAGGCAAATCGGATAGCATATAAGTGAACGGGAAATTCTCCCGATTATCCATATCCTGCATTTCTAAATCTAATCGAATGGTTTACGGTAAGGTTTCATTTATCTGCACAGGTGCAACTGATACAAGCGAAAAATAGAATTGGTTACGACAACTTCAAAACTGCTCCTCCGTCTTGTCATGGGCACTTTCGTCTTCGCTTTTATTGTCATTCTGGCAATTGTTGCCGGTTTGGCCCGCGGACCTGTGTCCCTCGGATTCATCGCGCCTTATGTTGAGCAGACTCTGGATGACCAGTATCAGGACCTGAATCTTGATTTCAGCGGATTAGAGCTGGAATGGAATTCCCGCGATAAAAACCTTGTTGTCGCTGTCGATGATCTGGTTGTTTATAAAGCGGAACGGAGGGTGGCAACAATACCGGATGTGTCCGTAAAATTCAGTGCTCAAGCGCTCCTAAGGGGGCTGATCGCGCCATCTGAACTTGAATTTACCGGCATGATCATCCGCATGACCCGAACCAAGGATGATACCATCAAGTTCGGTTATGAATATGCCTTAATGAATGAAGGAAGTCAGCCAGAATCCAAACCTGAGGAAAGCGGGGAATTGGATGCGTCTTCGAAAGAAGCAATTCTGCAGATTCTGGATGATCTCAGCGGAAATCGCGATCAGGAGACCATCACCGGCTATCTCGAGCGAGTAGAGCTTTATAATTCCACCATTTTTATCGAAGATGAGGTTTCTGAGGAATTCTGGCAGGCGCGGGATGTGGATCTGTTTCTTTGGCGCGGGAAGGATGGCCTGCACGGACAGGCGAATGGAGATTTAAGGATTGGACAGGAAACCGTCGAGCTGATCGTTCTGGCTGATTATGACCGGACGACGAAACAGACACAGATCGACGGTCAGATTGACAGCCTGGCCCTTAACCTGCTGGCGGAAAAAATTCCGGATCTGAAGATCCTGGCGGGTGCAAAGCTAACGGCTTCCGGTCGGATCGACCTTCGGTTAGGGTCGGATTTTAGGCCGAGTGATCTTGGCTTTGATGTGAAGACGGATGCAGGGACCGTTGATTTTCCCGATCTCTATAAGACGCCTCTAGAAATTGACACTGCAACAATCTCAGGTTCCCTATCCAGTGACTTTACACGCCTTGTCCTGGACAAGGCAGCCGTGAGTACGCTGGGTGCGACAGTAAACGCAGCAGGAGAGATTGCCTTTGGCCATGACGGGTTGGGTCTTGAGCTGACCGGCAGTTTGGCAAATCTACAGGTCAATGATCTCGATCGGTTCTGGCCTTATTCCATGGCGCAAGAGGGCTTTGATTGGGTAACCACGCGCATTCGCGACGGTGTCGTGCCAAATGGCGAGTTCGCCATCAATCTGCCGGCAGGGGCTTTGGAGAACGGGGAAATTCCTGAGGGCGCGGTTCGTTTGAGCTTTGATATGAAAGGCATTTCAGCCAACTATTATCCACCGCTTCCCAAGGTCACGGATATCAGCGGCTATGCTGTCCTGACAGAAAAAGATATTGGAATCACCAATATGACAGGGAGACTTGGCAGTCTGGACGTAACCTCTGATCAAGTGCTGATCTATGACTTTGATAAATATGATCAGCTCGCTGACATCAAAATCAACGTCAAGGGCAGTAGTAAGGAGATATATACGTTTCTCGACCTTGAGCCGCTCGGCTTTGCGACTCCCTATGGGATAACGCCGGCAAAAATGACGGGCCAGGGAGATGTAAATGCTGAGTTCAATTTCCCTCTGAGGCATGACCTGACGATCGAGAAGGTTAAATATAAAGCACAGGGGGATTTTGCCGACGCCACTATTCCGGATATTGCAAAAGGCATAAACCTGTCGAAAGGAGATCTTGAGGTTACGGTAGATCCGAAAGGGTTGGAAGTTGAGGGCACGGCGGAGCTCAACGGTGTGCCTTTCAAGATTGATGCGCAAAGCTGGTTCACGGGTAAGAGAACGGGTGACCGCCTGTATGAGTTGGTGGGAACGGTCGACAATCAGGCACGAGAGCTTCTTGAATTAGAGACAGATTTCGTTGATGGGCCTGTGAAAGTCGTCGCTAATATCAATACCCGCCCGGATGGCAGTGCATATGGAGATTTCTCTGCGGATGTGACAGAGGCGCAAGTCACTGTTTCCGCTCTTCATTGGCAGAAGGATAAGGGAATTCCTGGTAAGGTTTCTGCTGATGTGGTCAGCTCGGTGGAGAATGTTACCAACCTAACCAATGTCATTGCCAATTTTGGGGATTTGACGGCAAGTGGAACAGCCCGGCTTATTGGAAATCAGCTTAGAAGCATCTCCGCTCCTGTCGTCCGTTATGGTGAGAACGATTTCGGGTTTGAATTCAGGCAAGATGCTGATGGGGCCCTGTCCGTGGATGTCAGTGGAAATCAATTCGATTTGAAACCGTTTGTTGTTGCTACTTACGATTTGAACGAAGCGGGAGTTGATGGGGACGCAACGGATCGCGAAATCGCGATTGACGTTGACATCAAGACATTGCTGCTGGACCAGAAAATCTCGGTAGACAATGTGCGCGCCAGCCTCAATATCGACGGCAATTTGATCACCAACGGCAAGATGAAGGGCCAATTGGCTGCCGAGAAATTCGTCAATATGGAAATTCGAAAAGAAGGGGTTGGCCGCAAGGTAACTTTCATCACCAATGACGCGGGATCTTTATTCGCGGGATTTGATATTTACGATAATTTGCAGGATGGAACACTCAAGCTGACGGCCACAATTGATGATACGAAACCGAATCGTCCGGCGGAAGGGACGGTGGACATGAAAGATGTTCGGTTAGTTAATGCGCCGGTTCTGGCCAAAATCCTGAGCTTCGGATCATTGGGTGGGATTGTTGATGTGCTTCGTGGAGAGGGGCTTGTCTTTGCAACTGTTGAAGGGCCCTTTACCTATGATAACGGTGTCGTGACAACGCGGGATTTCCGGGCAGTTGGTTCTATTGGGATTACCGTCAACGGGACAGTCGATCAGCCGAACAATGACATAGATATTTTTGGCACGGTTATTCCATCCTATACCTTGAACTCGGTTCTGGGCAATATCCCGATCATCGGGACCTTGCTTGTCGGCAAGAAGGGAGAAGGGATCTTCGGATTTTCCTATAAGGTAAAAGGCGGGCTTGATGATCCGCAGGCAAGTGTCAACGCAGTTTCCGCCCTCGCTCCGGGGATCCTGCGTCGCATGTTTTTTGAACCTTGGGACCAGATAGATGTCGAGCCACCGGACCCTTACGCCAATAAAGGCGAAGGGCCTGGCAACTGACTCATGGTTTCCCGGTTTTTACACGGGAACGATCAGATAATGCCGCTTTTTACCGGCGGATAGTTTGATATGGCCCGCATCATCACGACTGTCGAGAGTGAGAGTGAGTTTCTCGTCCTCAATTTTTACATCATTGAGACGGGCGCCGCCGCCTTTGATCAGCTTGCGGGCTTCTGAACTTGAGGAACACAGACCGGTGCGATGAAATAGTGCGGAGGCGGGAATACCCGCTTCCAATTCACCGCTTGGAATTTCGAGGGATGGAAGCCCTTCCGCTGTCTGACCCATTTCAAATGTTTTGCGTGCTGTTTCGGCTGCTTCCGCCGCGGCGGCCTCACCATGAGCCATGGCTGTGCAGGCATCCGCCAGGGACTTCTTGGCTTCATTTAGCTCCTGGCCTTCAAGCTTCTCCAGCCTGGCAATCTCTTCAATTGGCATTTCCGTGAAAAGGCGCAGGAACCGCCCCACATCGGCATCTTCCGTATTCCGCCAGAATTGCCAATAGTCATAGGGAGATAGCATATCTTCATTCAGCCAAACGGCCCCGCTGGCCGTCTTGCCCATTTTCGCACCAGATGAGGATGTCAGGAGTGGGGAGGTAAGGCCGAATAAATTATAGCTGTTGGTCCGCCTGCCCAGCTCCACACCATTGACAATATTTCCCCATTGATCGGACCCACCGATCTGTAACTGGCAGCCGTAGTTTTTCATCAGCTCCACGAAATCATAGGCCTGGAGGATCATGTAATTGAATTCCAGGAATGTCATGGATTCCTCGCGTTCCAGCCTTAGTTTTACGCTATCGAAGGACAGCATGCGGTTGATGGAAAAATGGCGGCCATATTCCCGGAGGAACGGAATATATTCGAGCTTATCGAGCCAATCCGCATTATTCACCATGATTGCGTCCGTCGGCCCATCGCCAAAGGTCAGGAACTTTTCGAAGACCTTTTTAATCCCATCCATGTTCGCCTGGATGGTTTCATCGGTAATGACCGGGCGGCTTTCATCGCGGCCCGTAGGATCTCCAACCTTTGTCGTCCCGCCTCCCATCAAGACAATAGGTTTATGCCCAGCCTGCTGCAGCCGGCGTAGTATCATGATCTGCATCAGGCTGCCGGCATGAAGGCTGGGGGCCGTGCAGTCAAAACCGATATAGGCGGTGACTTTCTCTTCGGCAAAGGCTTTATCCAAAGCCTCCAAATCTGTACATTGATGAAAGTATCCGCGTTCTTGGAACACTTTCAGAAAGTCGGAGCGTAAATCGGTCATGGGACTATGTTCTGTTCTGTTGGATATCAAGAGCGCAATCGTTTAGCACATTTAGGAACCAGATTAAAAGTGCAGGATTATAAATGGCAGTGAATAGGCTGGATAGCGATACCAAGGAAATCTATACCGCCATCGGTTTGATGAGCGGGACGTCTCTCGATGGCATTGACGCAGCCTTGATCCGGACCGATGGCACGACGGTCCTTGAGCATGGCCCGACCAGTTCACGCCCTTACGGCTCGATGTTCAGGCAGAAATTGCGGAGTTATCTGGGCAAACCTTCCGCAAGCCCGGAGATTATCGAGGAAATTACAAGTTTGCATGCAGGGGTCGTGTTGGAACTCGTTGCCAAAAACGATCTGCAGGTGAGCGATATTGATTTGATAGGCTTCCATGGTCAGACGATATTCCACGACCCGGCGAACAGAGTAACTGTCCAGATTGGAGACGGCCAGCTGATGGCCGATCTCACCCGCATCGACACTGTCGCCGGATTTCGCCATGAAGATGTTGCTGCGGGTGGGGAAGGGGCTCCGTTTGCGCCGCTTTATCACCGGGCGCTTGCTAACGACCTGGATCTTCCCGTTGCCGTCTTGAATTTGGGCGGAGTGGGAAATGTGACCTATATCGATACCGATACGATTCTCGCCTTTGACACGGGCCCGGCCAATGCACTGATCGATGACTGGGTTTTGCGCCATAGTGGCAGGCGGTTCGATGAAGGCGGGAAAATTGCTGCAGCGGGACGTATTAATACAGACATCCTCCGGCAATTGCTCGACAATTCCTATTTTGAGGTGACACCTCCCAAAAGCCTTGATCGGGATGAGTTTCCCGCGGATCTGGTTGATGGGCTATCCCTGGAAGACGGCGCTGCCACTCTTATGGCTTTTTCCGTGGAAAGCATCGGCATGGCGCGTGTTCACTTGCCGGGTGTGCCAAGACGGTGGTTGCTGACAGGGGGTGGGCGCAAAAATCCGGAGCTTGTCCGGCGCATTGCCGAAATTGTTGATGCGCCGGTCGGACCCGTGGAGGATGTCGGCTGGCGCGGCGACGATTTGGAGGCGGAAGCTTTTGCCTTTTTGGCGGTGAGGAGCTTGAAAGGATTACCTTTGAGCCTGCCCTTGACCACGGGCGTGCCGTCCCCAATGACCGGCGGGACCCTCTACTCTGCCACTTCAAACCGTATCAAATCCGCGTCCTGATCAGTCTTCTTCCGGGACGCCATGCAGGCGCATGTCAAGATAACCGTCCACGGACCGCATCAGCGCTTCATGACTGTTCTCGAAGAAATGATCGGCATTTTCGATCTCATCGTAATGGATCGTGATGCCCTTTTGCGATTGCAGTTTTTCCACCAGTTTCTGGGTATCTTTCTGTGGGACGAGGATATCCTTGTCGCCATGAATAATGATCCCTGAGGACGGGCAGGGTGCGAGGAAGGAGAAATCATACATGTTGGCCGGTGGCGCGATAGAGATAAAACCGGCAATTTCCGGCCGCCGCATCAGCAACTGCATCGAAATCCAGGCCCCGAAAGAGAATCCACCAATCCAGACAGCGGGGGCATTGGGACTATGGGTTTGCATCCAGTCCAGGGCTGCCGCGGCATCGGATAATTCCCCCACACCGTGATCGTAATCACCCTGGCTGCGGCCGACCCCCCTGAAATTAAATCTAAGGACAGAGAAACCGCGGTTCTTGAACGTGGTGAACAGGTGATAAACCACCTTGTTGTTCATAGCGCCGCCATATTGCGGATGGGGGTGTAACACGAGGGCAAGTGGGGCGTTCGGGTCATCTGAATGATGATAGCGACCCTCAAGCCGGCCTTCGGGTCCATTAAAAATAACGTCTGGCATTTAGTTCCTTGATCCTAACCTTGGTTCAGCGTTTTTCAAAAATCACTTTATATATGTTGCACATTTAGTACTGTATACTATTGAAAAATATGTAGGATTGGTTATAGGCTTCTTGACGATAGCTGGTATAAACATATATCTCAAATAGTGGGCGCTTCGACAACCTCGTGTGATTTCCGCTATAAAAGCGGCACAATACAGAAGGTAAGGGCAAATGTTCAAGCATATTAGCGAAGAAATTACCTGTGTCATGGAGCGCGACCCCGCCGCCCGGAGCAGATGGGAGGTGGCCCTGCTCTATGCAGGCTTTCACTCAATCCTCTCGCACCGGATCGCGCATTGGCTCTGGGAAAGGAAATGGCGCTTCCTGGCGCGGCTGATTTCCCAGTTCAGCCGGTTCGTGACAGGCATTGAGATTCACCCCGGCGCAGTCATTGGCCGCAAGTTCTTTATTGACCATGGAACCGGTATCGTTATCGGGGAAACCTCAGAGATCGGGGACAATGTCACATTATATCAGGGCGTGACCCTCGGCGGTGTTGCGCCCTCGATCGATTCTGACGCTCAGCGGGGCGTAAAACGCCATCCGACGTTGGACGATAATGTAATCATTGCTTCCGGCGCTCAGATCATTGGCCCAATTACCGTCGGCAGATGCGCACGGGTTGGGGCTAATTCCGTAGTCTTAAAGGACGTGCCGGAATCGACGACAGTTGTCGGCATTCCGGCGCGGGCCGTGAGCAGCGCCAAGAAAAAGCAGGCAGACCCTAGGTTTGCTGCCTATGGTGTCGGCGATCATGCCATTCCGGATCCGGTGTTCAAGGTTATGGACGGGCTTTTGGATAAGGTTCAGTCTCTGTCCATGCGGGTAGAAGAATTGGAACGGGAAACGGAAAAAGGACCGGTAGCGCTCCCTCTGGAAGCGGATAAAAAACCACGCTCCTCCACACGCAGCCGAAGCACCAAGGGAAAGCTCTAGTATTTAACAAGCCCTTTCGGGCAGCTAGATAGGGAAAGCCTTGCCGCGAGGAGAGGCAAGGCTTATTTTTATGCCCATGAAACAGCAGATCTATCTGGATTTTAACGCAACAGCTCCCATCCGGCCGGAAGTCATTGAGGCAGTCACGTGCACCATGGAGGAAGGTGGTAACCCGTCTTCGGTGCATCAGTTCGGCCGGACAGCACGAAACCGGGTAGAAGAGGCAAGGGCGCGAGTTGCAAAGCTGATTGGCAGCAAGGCCCAGGAAATTATCTTTACCTCCGGCGGAACGGAGGCGAACAACCTCGCCCTCTCATCCATGGGACATATACCTCTTCTGGTGTCCGCCGTCGAACATGATTCGGTGCTGGGTGCCCTGAATTCAGGATCAGCAACATATCTATCTGTTGATTCGACGGGGCTGCTTGACCTCGCCGACCTTGAGCGCAGGATTAAAGAACAGCAGGCACCCTGTCTGGTTTCAGTCATGCTGGCAAATAATGAAACTGGTGTCATTCAGCCGATCGCGGAAATCGCCTCCCTGATACATGAGCAGGGGGGTCTGCTGCATTGTGATGCGATCCAGGCAGTAGGAAAAATTCCCGTTGATTTCCGAAGCCTTGGGGTGGATATGATGTCTCTTTCGGCCCATAAACTGGGTGGCCCTCAGGGAATAGGAGCGTTGGTTTTACGGGAGGGGCTGGCGATCGAACCTCGTTTAAGAGGAGGCGGGCAGGAGTTGGGCCGACGGGCCGGAACCGAAAATGTCGCGGGGATTGTCGGGTTCGGAGTGGCGGCCGAGATTGCCGGTGACTCACTTGACGCCTACAGCAAGGTCAGCCTCCTTCGAGACGGGATGGAGGTTTCCATTCACAGAATTTGCGATGATGCAGTTATTTATGGGGAGACTGCCCCAAGATTGCCCAATACCAGTACTATATCCATGCCTGGTGTCGCCTCAGAATTGCAAGTGATGAATTTTGACCTGGCCGGAATCGCCCTGAGCGCCGGTTCGGCGTGTTCTTCCGGGAAGGTGAAAGCCAGCCATGTTCTGAAAGCCATGGGGGCAAGCGAGGAGGAAGCCGGGTCGGCCATTCGGGTCAGTCTGGGCTGGTCCACAACAGAAAAGCAGATCAAAGCCTTTGTTGAAAACTGGGAAAAACTCTATCGCCGGAAATCTCCAAAATTTGCCGCCTAGAGACTGGACAGAGACCCGCCGCCGCGATACCTATTTGTTGAATGAAATTCAGGAGTCCTCTCTTCTATGCCCAAAATGACATTTGTAAAGCCCGACGGCACCAACCTGGAAGTCGAGGCGCCGCTGGGAATGTCCATTCTTGAGATTGCCCATCGGAATAACCTGGACCTGGAAGGGGCGTGTGAAGGAAGCCTGGCCTGTTCAACCTGCCATATCATTATTTCTGATGAGGATTTTGAGCGGCTGCCGGAAGCGGATGACGATGAGGAAGACATGCTGGACCTCGCCTATGGCCTCACCCGCACATCTCGCCTCGGATGTCAGATCCGGATTACGGAAGAACTGGACGGTCTGGTTGTGACCTTGCCCGACGGCTCCAATAACCTGCTGCTTTAATTATCAAATTCCAATATCAGGACCAAATCCATGACCAGACTTATGCTGTTTGATCGTCTCAGGGCGGACAATCTTGACGCCTGGAACGACTATGCCCATCATGAATTTGTTCAAGGACTGCAAAGCGGAGAGTTGCCGAAAGCGGCCTTTCAGCATTATCTGAAACAGGACTATATCTTTCTGATCCATTTTGCCCGCGCCTATGCCCTGACCGTCTACAAGTCGGATAACTTGACGGATATGCGTTCGGCCACCGAAGTCCTCAACGCCATTCTCAACGTGGAAATGGGACTGCATATTGGCTATTGCGCCGAATGGGGGATTGACGAGAAGACATTGGAAACCGTCGAGGAAGAGCCTCAAAACATGGCCTATACGCGATATGTGCTGGAACGCGGCATGGCGGGGGATGTACTTGATCTGCTTGTTGCCCTCTGCCCCTGTGCCATCGGTTATGGGGAGATCGGGGTTCGCCTGGCGGAATCTGAGGAAACCAAGCGGGACGGCAATCCCTATCTGCCCTGGATCGAGATGTATTCCAGCCAGGAGCATCGGGACACAGTTGAGGGCATCAAGGCACATCTGGATAATCTGGCCCGGTCCCGCTATACCGAGGAAAGATTTCCCGAATTGTCCAAGACATTCCTGTCCGCCACGAAGCTGGAAGCGGAGTTCTGGCAAATGGGCCTGAATATCCTGCCGCAAAATGGCTAAAAGGGGTTACTTAACCCCGTCTTTTAAGGTCCAGATCACCGGGTATTGTTTGACATAATCGGAGTGAGTGACGAGCCCCTCAGCTTCTGTCCAGTAATGGAGAAGATACTCGGGAGGTTCCCGAACGGTTGCCAGCTCGTTCGCATCGCCGAGCAACAGCTGGACCTGATGCGATGTGGATGGGCATGTCTGGGTGAAGATGCCCCTGTAAACCGTCTGGATGGAGCGATGCAAATGACCGCAGAGAATGCGATCAACATTGTCATGGCGGCCGACCACATCTCCAAAGGCATCCGCGTCAATCAATTCCATCTCATCCATTGTCGTCAGTCCGGTGTTGAACGGGGGATGATGCATAAACAGCACGACTTTGCGTTTCGTCTCATTGGCCAGTTCCTGATCCAGCCAGTTTAGCTGTTCCGGTCCCAGTTCACCCTGAGGCTTCCCGTGGAGATTTGTGTCGAGGGCAATGAGCTTCATTGGCCATCCGTCAACCACATAGGCGAGGGGGCCTGATTTCGGGAGGTAAGTGTGAGTATCACAGATTTCCCGCATGAGGCTGCAGTCGTCGTGGTTGCCGGCCAGAATATAGCTCGGCATCTCTAGTCTGGAAATGATTTCATTGAACAGGACATATTCGTCCCGCTGGGCATAATTCACCAGATCTCCGGTCAGAAACACAAGATCTGGCCTATTGACGCTGGTATTGAGATGTGTAACGGCATCATTCAGCCTGTCTGCAGTCCGGTAAAGTTCGGCGGCCTCGTCACCGTCGACCATGACATGGCAGTCACTCAACTGAGCAATCAGCATTCTTTACCTGCTTTCATCCAAGATGGACAACATATCGCGTGTTCTGACGAATTTGCGCCGGGGTGACTGATCTGTTGCACGCTCTACTTCTGCGGCATCAATTTTTTTCCAGTCATCGAAAGACACGGCATGGATGTCATTTTCACTGCACCAGGCGTCCAGGCCCTCGGGTCCGGGCTTCGCGGTATCCTCCACATTGATATAGTCCGCGAGGATGCGATCGACAACATTCTGACTGTCGATGCGGTTGGTCCCGATGGTGCCAGAAGGTCCACGCTTGGCCCATCCAACCACATACAGACCTTTTCCGACACAGCCTTCTTCATTTTTGATCACACCACGCTCAACGGGCAGCCCTTCAAGGATGCCCATCTCATAGCCGATACAAGAGACAAGAAGCTGGCAGTCAATTTCATAGGTTTCCCCGGTGCCGACGGCTTTGCCATCCACAATCTCATTGCGCTCGAACCGGACACCTGTGATGGATGTGTCGCCGAGAATTTCGATGGGGCTGGCCAGAAAATCGAGATGGACGGACCGGCCGGTAATGCTCGGTTTGATCTGCTCAAAGCTGCGAAGTAGTTCCAGGTTGGTATTGACTACCTTGGTCTCCTTCTTATCGTCAGAGACAAATTCTTCGGGCAGGCTGGCTTTATCCGTATAGGTCTTTGCCGATGTGAGGTCGCCAAATTCGCTGAGTTCTTTAGAGGAAAACTGCGCGTTTTCAGGCGCGCGGCGACCCACCACATGAACCCGCTGCAGCGGGCTGTTGAAGATTTTTTTTGCGGCATGATCGGCGAGATCGGAGGACGCCATCTCGGCTTTGGTCCGCATCAGGATCCTTGCAACATCTAGGGCGACATTGCCATTGCCGATGACGACTGCCGTCTCGATATCCAGATTCGGCACCGCATCGGTAAATTCAGGATGACCGTTATACCAATAGACAAATGTCTGGGCGCCAAATACGCCGTCTTTATCTTCTCCGGGAATGCCAAGGCTTCGGTCCTTCGGCGTGCCAGTGGCAATGATGACAACGTCATAGATTTCCCGGAGCTTTTCGAGGGGAATATCCGTTCCTAAGCCAATATTGCCGACAAAGCGGACATTTTCATTTTCCATGATCTTGTCATAGGCGCGCGTGACATTCTTGGTTGTCTGGTGATCGGGGGCAACACCGGCCCGTACCAGGCCATAGGGGGTTGCCAGTTTGTCGATGATGTCGATAACACTGTCAGGATTTTTTTTAACGATTGCTCCGGCGGCATACATTCCAGCCGGGCCGGACCCGACAATTACAATCTTCAATCCTACTGCCATTCCTAACTACTCATTTACCTTTAGGCCGCCGAAACGGGCTTTGAATTCTTCTGATGCAGGAGGAAGCCTCCCGGTGGAATTTTCTAATACGCTCATCAGATGTTTTTCGGCGTCCTGCCAGATAAGCTGGTAAATGTCCCGGAATAATGACCGGGCTTTATTCCCATTCCAGCCAGCAGGCAGCAATTTTGCCGGCAACATCGGATCCCTAAGTAAAACACGTCGATAATCATGCACCAACAGGCTGCGAATAATAAAACACTTTTTTTTGTCCATGCCGGACTTGTGACTGATTTTTCCGGAAAGTTCGTCGAAATTGCGGATGAACTGCCCGTAATCTGCTTCCAGGCTGTCCAAATTCCAGCCTTTTCGAACCAGAGTTTTCTGAGAGGCAAAATCGCTATCGGGCAGGGAGGTCGCCTTGAGCAGAGTGGCACTTGCCGTGATGTCCAGGTCTGTAAACAGCGGCTTCACCACGTCGGGTGTCGCCGTCGGATGAGCGTAGATCCCGGACCCCAGAGATCCGAAACCAAGCCAGGCCAGTTCCGCATCAACAAGTCGCCGCTGTTGCTCAGGCAGATCTCTGCGCGACAGGAACAACAGCAACCACTGATCGTTCCAGTGCAGATCACCTGCTGCATAAATTCGATGGGTTGCTTCGGCGAAACGATGCTGCCCACTCGGGGTGAGGCTATAGAAGCTTCGGCGCCCCATCTGCTCGGACGTCAAAAGGCCGTCTTTTTGAAGGCGGAAGACAGAGGTGCGAACGACCCGCTCGTTCAATCCCAGCGGTTCGACCAGTTTTATCAGGCTGCGCAGCCAAACGGTTCCGCCATGTGGGGCCACACAATCCCCCCACACGGTCACCAGCAAAGATCTTGCCTTCAAATCGAGGGTCTTAAGCAGTCGGTCGATGATATCGTTTAATTCACTATTGTCGTCCATCTTCACGTCCATCAGGTGGCACCGGTCTGCAGCTTCAGTCCAAGCCGGTGATGTCTCTCCATCAGACGGTCTAGGTCTAGATCCGGGATGGCGCCGTTCTCCACTCTCCAGGTGCCTCCAATCATGACATAGTCCGCCTGATGAGCACCGCAAAGGAGAAGCGCGGCGAGGGGATCACCCGCCCCGGAAAAACGAGGCTCGTCCAGCTTGAAGAGGGCAAGATCGGCTTGCCGGCCCACCTCTATCTTTCCGATATCCTTCCGGCCCAGGCAGCGGGCGGAGCCTTCCGTCGCCCAGCGATAGGCGGCCTGATGGGTGACTTCATCCGCATCATATCTGAGCCGGCCGATCAAGAGGGCCTGGCGGACTTCCTGAATCAGGTTGGAGCCGTCATTGGAGGCAGATCCATCGACACCGAGACCGACGGGACATCCGGCGCGCTCCAACTCGATAGTCGGGGCGATGCCGGAAGACAATATCATGTTGGAGGATGGGCAGTGGGCAATGCCGACACCGGCAGTACCCAGCCGTTTTACTTCATCGTCGTTGAAATGAATACCATGGGCCAACCAGACATCTCCCGCAAGCCAGCCAACCTTTTCAAGATAGTCCAGCGGTCTGAGACCGAACATCTCAAGGCAAAACTCGGTTTCATCATGAGTCTCCGCCAGATGGGTATGCAGCCGTACCCCGTATCGCCGGGCGAGGTCCGCAGAGGCCTGCATCAGCTCAGTGCTGACAGAGAAAGGCGAGCAAGGGGCGAGGGCAATCTGGATCATGGCGCCCTCCGTGCCATCGTGAAACTTCTGGATGAGACGCTCGCTGTCCGACAGGATAACCTCTTCCTCCTGCACGGTCGATTGCGGAGGCAGGCCTCCCTGATCTTCGCCGAGACTCATGGAACCGCGGGTCAGATGGACCCGCATGCCGACGGCTTTGGCGACCTCAACCTGGATATCAATGGCGTCCGTTAAAGCACCGGGAAACAGGTAATGATGATCCGAGGCAGTTGTGCAGCCGGACAGCAGGCATTCTGCCAATGCCAGTTCCGAGGCCAAGGCCATCATCTCCTCGTCCAGACCGGCCCAGAGCGGATATAGGGATTGCAGCCAGGGAAACAACGGCTTGTTGAGAGCGGACGGGCAGGCCCGGGTCAAGGTCTGATAAAAATGGTGATGGCTGTTGATCAGGCCCGGGAGAACCACATGCCGGGAGGCATCAAATACGGTCCAGTCTTGTCCGTCTTCAAGATTAGGAGAAGCTCCTTTTGGCAGCAGTTCAGAAATCTTTCCGTCCCTGATGACGACGCCGGCTTCGGCATTTTCCGCCAGACAGGCCAGGGGGTGTTTAATCCAAATGGAATGTCTCAACTCAGTTCCTCAAACCGCTCTACTATTCGCAAACAGTATCTTAATTTATTGTGTGGTTGCGAGGATTTATTTCCGCGATTATGGTGTGCGAGCCTTGGACCCGACATTCAGGCAACCATTCGAACCAAACCGCATGGTATGAGTCAGTCGCTTGACCTGCCTTGCCGGACCCACTATTTAGATATGATTGATCATGCAAAATCTTGAAAACATAGAGCTTTTCCTAAGCCTGACACCGCAGCAACGAACAGAACTTGCCGCGAAATGTGTGTGGCGGGTTTTTCAATCCGGTGAGCAGATCCTGGAGCGGTCGACCACAAGCCGGGATGTGTTTTTCGTCGCCGAAGGCAGCGTGAATATCGTCAATTTTGGGGTTTCAGGCAGGGAAGTGGCCTATGCCAGTATTGATGAAGGCCATTATTTCGGCGAACTTTCCGCGATTGACGGCCGTCCGCGTTCCGCCAATGTGATTGCCCGCTCCAAATGCCTGCTGGCCTCTCTGAGCCCGGAATATTTCAAGGAAGTCCTGCTGGAAAATCCGGCTATCATGATGTTGGTGCTGGAGAGACTGGCGCGGATTATCCGTATTAATGATGATCGCATTCTGGATCTCTCTACCCTGGGCGCCGTCCAGCGGGTCTGTCAGGAACTTCTGAGGATGGCCGAGCCTGATCCTGTGACGGCAAATTCCTGGCTGATCTATCCGATGCCCACCCAAAGCGTGATTGCCAGCCGGGTATCGACGACACGGGAGACCGTGGCCAGGGTTCTTGGCCAGTTGACCCAGGAGGGGATGGTTCTGAAAAAGGGGAAAAGCCTCTATCTCAAGGACCGGCCCGCCATAGAAGAGTTTATCAATACTCTTGCGATGTCACCGGGACAGGGCTCTAAATAGGCATGTCTTAAATCAGATGGATATCCAGATCTGAAGCGCCGATTGTCACAGACTTGATCAGCGCCCAGACATCGGATCCTTTGGCGAGCTCCATTTGCTCGAAAGATTTGCGGGTGATACGGGCTGTCAGCCGGAAGCCCACATCCAGCAGAAGTTCCTCCATGCCGGCCTGGCCACTGCGATGGTCGATGACCGTTCCTTTAAATCTGTTGAGGATGGACAGGTTCTTGGGCTCGGTAGCGGAAAGAGCTACATCCCGGGCGCGGATACGCACCCGGAAACGGCTACCGATTGAATGGTCCCGGCCGGGAATGAACATCCGGCCACCCGCTGTCTCTAACTCCGACATGTTAAAGGACGGATCATGGGAAATAACGGTGGCATCAATCATCGATCCGGCGTCAAATCCGCCTGTATAAGGGATAAGCTCCAGATTGTTGACAATATCCTCAATCGGTCCGGCGCCCATCACCCGGCCTTTGTCCAGTAAAACCAGGCTGTCGGCGAGGCGGGTGATTTCCCCGAGGGAATGAGAGATATAGAGGATAGTCAGGCCAAATTCCGATTTCATACGGGATATCAGCGGGATAATATCCTTCTTTCGTGCCGAATCTAGGCTGGATAAAGGCTCGTCCATCACCAAAAAGTCCGGATTGGACAGAAGAGCCCGACCGATGGCGACCCGTTGCTGCTCCCCGATGGAAAGAGACCCTGGCCGTCTTGCCAACAGATCTCCGATCCCCAACAGATCGACGACATCTTTAAACGAGACGGATCCAGCCCCGTTTCGCCGGGCATTCTGACCATATGTCAGATTTCCACGCACCGAATAATGAGGGAACAGCCGGTGTTCCTGAAACACGAAACCGATATTCCTGCTCTGCACGGGAATATTGATCGCCTTTTGCCGGTCAAAGAGGATCCGGTCCCCGACATGGATACGGCCCTCATCGGGTGTCTCCAGTCCCCCCAGCATCTTCGCGATGGCGGTTTTGCCGGCGCCGGAGGGGCCAAACAGGGCGGTCAGACCGGGTCCGACAGAAAAGGACGCGTCTATGCTGAAATCCCCGAACGTTTTTATGACAGAAACATCCAGCATCAGGCGCGGCTCTGAAGTTTTTTGGACGAGCTGCGGGCCAGCCATTCAGACAGGGCAATGGCAAGGAACGCGAGAATTGCGGACAAAATCACCAGCCGCAAAGCCATTTCTTCGCCATTGGGGACCTGCAAAAGGGAATAGATGGCGAGCGGGAGGGTCTGGGTTTCCCCCGGGATATTCGACACAAAAGTAATAGTCGCGCCAAACTCCCCAAGGGCGCGGGCAAAGCCCAGGGTGGCGCCGGCCAGAATACCTGGCAGGATCAAGGGCAGGGTGATGGTCAGGAACACAAACACCGGGGACCGACCGAGGGTCAGCGCAGCGGTTTCGAGATTCTGGTCGACAGCCTCCATAGCCTGACGGATGGCCCGGACAATCAACGGAAAGGCCATGACTGCCGTTGCAACGACAACGCCTTTCCAGTTAAATATCAAGGAGATACCGAATGTATCGAACAGCCAGCTTCCAATAATTCCGCGTTTTCCAAGGGAAACCAGGAGAACATAGCCGACAACAACCGGCGGCATCACCAGCGGTAAATGCACGACCACATTCAAAAGAGTTTTTCCGTAAAACTCACGGCGGGCAAGGATCCAGCCGACGAACAGGGCAGGCGGCAGGGAAACAATAACGCACCAGATTGCGACTTTAAGAGAGAGAAGAACGATGCCAAGTTCCGCCTCAGACATAATCAGCGATCCCCGGCGGGTTTTCCGTACATGTCTTCGGGCGGGACCTCCACCTCACTGATGATCTGAGACTGTTGATCCCGGATGGCTGTAAAAAAGCAATTATGGCGCCCGGTATGGCAGGCCACACCCGTCTGATCCACCAGCAGCAACAGCGTGTCGCCATCGCAATCAATTCTGAAGTCCTTCAGGACCTGAACATGTCCGGAGGTTTCCCCCTTGCGCCATAACGACTGGCGGGAGCGGGACCAGTAACAGACCCGGCCGGTCTCCAGGGTTTCCAGAACGGCTTCTCTGTTCATCCAGGCCATCATCAGGACCTCACCATTGTCATGTTGTTGGGCAATGGCGGGGACGAGGCCGTTTGAATCAAAGGCAATCTGGCTCAGAAAATCTGTCTTCATGGCTGGTCCCAATTTTAGTATTTCTAATAATCAGAATGAGAATCAAGCTGTTAACGCTATTCCTTAGTACTAATTCTCAAGGTGATTCGCAAAATTTTATCTATTTTGCCGCATTTAGGCGTTTAAATCCGTCCCTTAGGTCCTCAATCAGATCATCTACGGCCTCGAGACCGATATGCAGTCTGATCAGCGGATTAGTATTATCCCACTGATTCACGGTCCGATAGCCGGAGGGGTCTGCATAAACCACTAAGCTTTCATATCCTCCCCAAGAGTAGCCCATCCCGAACAATTCCAGATCATCCATAAAGGCAGCAACGGCATCCATGGAAACAGACTTCAGTTGAAAGGAAAACAGGCCCGAGGCGCCAAGAAAATCCCGCTTCCAAATCGCATGTCCGGGATCGTCGGGCAGGGCGGGGTGAAGAACGGAATGGACTTCATCACGGCCCTTCAGCCATTCGGCGACGGCAATGGCATTCGCCATATGTTGATGCAACCGGACAGACAAAGTGCGCATGCCGCGCTGTGCCAGATAGACATCGTCCGGTCCTGCAGTCTGTCCCCAGACATCGGTCGCGGCCTGCAACTGATCCCAACATTCTTTCGTCGTTGTCACGGTTCCCATCATGACATCGGAATGACCGACGATGTATTTGGTGCCGGCCTGGATGGACACATCCACGCCATGATCAAAGGGTTTAAAGAAGAGGGGGGACGCCCAGGTATTGTCCATCATCACGATCGCCCCCATGGCGTGGGCAATTTCCGATAACCTAGGGATATCCTGCATTTCGAAGGTTTGTGATCCAGGTGCCTCGACATAGACGACTTTAGTATTCGGCCGGATAAGATCTTTGATTCCGGCTCCGATCAGCGGATCATAATAGGTGACCTCAATACCGAACCGTTTTAGTACATTGTCACAAAAACTACGGCTCGGAGAATAGACGCTGTCCGTCATCAACAGGTGATCTCCGGTTGTCACATATGCCATCATGGCGTGGGCACAGGCCGCAAGGCCGGACGGGAAGACGGCGGTTCTGTATCCCCCTTCAACTTCGGCAACGGCATCTTCGAGGGACCAGGTTGTCGGTGTTCCTTTGCGACCGTACGAGACAACCCGCTCGCCGCGCGACCTGGCTGACATCGTATCTTTCAACGCTTTCAGACTGGGATAAAGGACTGTCGAAGCGTGATAGACCGGGGCATTTACAATACCAAAATTTGCTTCCGGATCACGGCCGGCAACGACCAGTTTTGTTTCGTCTTTCATGAGATAATTTTTCCGATTATGAACGGCTTTTTGTTCCCGTTGAATATAGGAAGCAACGCCAAGTTGGAAGGGTAAAAATTTTAGCTTTTCGAAGTGATGCAAGAAAAATCTTCACATGAAACTAAAATTTTTACATTGACGGGCAGGTCAAAAATATTATCGTCGCAGGAACGCTACATCACGATTGTGCGATCCTGATGTACGGCTTGTTACACTTAAGTGCCCAAAAATAAGGGCACACGGATAAATGCTCAGATGTAAGGGCATGTGTTACAAACAGAAAATAGACAGGAAGGGTTTTTTATGAAAAAAGCGAGCTTTATTGCTATCGCGGCCACTGCAACAGTTATGGCAACGACGGCAACAGCTGGAACTCTGGACGATGTGAAAGCGAAAGGCTTTATCCAATGTGGTGTAACCACGGGTCTAGCCGGCTTTGCCGCTCCAGACAATGATGGTAAGTGGCAGGGATTCGATGTTGACTTCTGCCGCGCCATGTCCGCCGCCATATTTGGTGATCCCGACAAAGTAAAATATACACCGACAACGGCGAAAGAGCGTTTCACCGCTCTGCAGTCCGGCGAGATCGATGTATTGGCCCGGAACACAACCTGGACCCTCAGCCGTGATGTGAACCTCGGTTTTGAATTTGTCGGCGTCAACTACTACGACGGCCAGGGCTTCATGGTTCGCAAGTCTTTGGGCGTTAAATCCGCCCTCGAGCTTGACGGTGCCCGTGTCTGCCTTCAGTCCGGTACAACCACAGAGCTTAACCTCGCTGACTATTTCACAGCCAATGGCATGAAATATGATTCAGTTCTTTTCGATACAGCCGACGAAGTTCGTGAAGCCTATATGCAGGACACCTGCGATGTTTACACAACTGACCAGTCCGGCCTGTATGCTCAGCGTTCTGTTATTGCCAACCCAGAAGAGCATATCGTTCTTCCGGAAATCATTTCCAAAGAGCCTCTCGGTCCTCTGGTTCGCCATGGCGACAACCAGTGGGGTGACATCGCCCGTTGGACATTGAACGCAATGATCGCAACCGAAGAGCACAATATCACCTCTGCAAATGCAGCAGACCTTCTGGCCAACACCAAGAATCCTGGTATCCAGCGTATTCTCGGCAAGTCAGGCGATCTGGGTGAGCAGTTGGGTCTGGACAATGCCTGGGCCTATAACATTGTGACCATGGTTGGTAACTATGGCGAGAGCTTCTCCAAGCATCTTGGAGAGGGAACCCCTCTTAACATTGCTAGAGGTCTGAACCAGCAATGGAGCAAGGGCGGTATTCTTTACTCTCCTCCAATGCGCTAAGATAGGTTAGTAGCTGTAGAAAAGAGTGCATGTCCATAACAGGGAGGCATGCACTCTTTTTGCTTTTTTACTGACCAGTATTTTGTATCGCATCAAGGGGAGCGTCTCATGACCACTGACGTACAAGGTCTGGGAGCGGGTGATAGCAAGTTTCGAGATCCGAGAGTTCGGGCGATTTTTTATCAGGTTCTCGTCGTCGTTCTATTTGCCGCTTTCGCATATTATGTAGGTGACAACACCGCAAACAATCTGGAGAAACGCGGAATCGCGTCCGGATTTGGATTTCTAAGCCAACCTTCGGGTTTCGGCATTGGCATTGTCCTGATAATGGACTATAGCAGCCAGACATCGACTCATTTCGATGTCCTTCTTATCGGAATTATCAATACCCTCGCCGTTTCTATATCCGGTATTTTCCTCGCGACAATTATCGGCTTTATCTTTGGTGTCTTGCGGCTGTCCAAAAACTGGGTCGTCAACAAGATTGCCGCCGTCTATATCGAGGTTGTGAGAAACATCCCGCTGCTGGTGCAGCTACTTTTTTGGTATTTCGCCGTTCTTGGTGTGATGCCCGGGGTGCGGGAAAGTTTCCAGCTCGGTGAGAGTTTTCTGATCAATAACCGCGGGATCTATTTCCCAAGCATTATTCCCACATCGGGCTTCTGGCTCATCCCGGTCGCCATGATCGTGGCCATTGTCTTATGGGTGGTGATTGGCAACTGGGCTCGCAAACGTCAGGATTTAACGGGGGAAACCTTTCCTGTCTTTTTTACGGGTCTCGGATTGTTTATCGTCCTGCCGATTATTGCCGCGTTCATCATGGGGTTGCCTTACAATATCGGTTCACCCGCCCTTGGACGTTTCAACATAAGCGGGGGCTGGGCCCTGGAGCCTGAATTCCTGGCATTGTTGATTGGACTGGCGATTTATACAGGCGCCTTTATTGCTGAAATCGTCCGCTCAGGGATTAACTCCGTGAGCCATGGACAGACGGAAGCCGCGCATTCTTTGGGCATTCGTCCCGGTAAAACCATGCGGCTGGTGATACTGCCGCAGGCCTTGCGGGTGATTGTTCCCCCTCTGACAAGTCAATATCTGAACCTGGTGAAGAACTCGTCATTGGCGACAGCCATCGGTTATGCGGATATCACGGCGATTTTCGCCGGGACATCCTTGAACCAGACGGGGCAGGCGATTGAGGTGATCGGCATTACCATGCTGTTCTATCTCTCGATCAGCCTGATCATTTCCATGTTCATGAACTGGTATAACAAACATATTGCATTGGTGGAGAGGTAAGATGGCAATAGTCAAAACAGAACGTCATCCGGATATGCCGCCTCCAGTTTCGCAAACGGGGGTCATTGGATGGATGCGGGAGAACCTGTTCTCCAGTCCTTTGAACGTGATCCTGACAATTGTCTCCATTTATATCGCCTATTCAGCCCTTAGCGGCCTGATAAGCTATGCCTTTATAAATGCGAATTTTGCTGGGGAAACCCGAGCGGATTGCACCGGCTCCGGCGCCTGCTGGGTCTTTATCAAGGCCCGCTTCGGTCAGAACATGTATGGGTTCTATCCGGTGGAAGAACGCTGGCGGGTCGATGTCGGCTATGTTCTGGGCGCCATTGGCTTGTTCATGGTGCTCTCCGACTGGTTCAAGAAGAAGGCATGGGCGGCGGTTTATATGTTCGTTCTATATCCGATTGCCTGCTACTTCCTTTTCTATGGCGGATCTTTTGGTCTTCCGGTTGTCGAAACCTCCGAATGGGGCGGATTGTTCCTGACCCTGGTTCTGGCCTCGGTTTCCATTTTCGTTGCCTTGCCGCTGGGGATCGTCCTGGCCTTGGGACGGCGATCGGAAATGCCGATAGTGCGGATCTTATGTGTCGGCTTTATTGAGTTGATCCGGGGTGTGCCGTTGATCACCGTGCTGTTCATGGCATCGGTGATGCTGCCATTGTTCCTGCCCGAAGGCGTCAATTTCGACAAGCTCGTGAGAGCTCTCGTCGGCATGTCGCTATTCTCGGCCGCCTATATGGCGGAAGTGGTGCGCGGTGGCTTGCAGGCGATCCCGAAAGGCCAGATGGAAGCGGCCAAATCGCTGGGTCTGGGATATTGGAAAGCCATGGGACTGATCGTTCTCCCGCAGGCTCTGAAGATTTCCATTCCGTCCATCGTCAACACCTTCATCGGTCTTTTCAAGGATACGACCCTGGTGTTGATCATTGGCTTGCTTGATCTGTTGAGTGTCATCAAAGCCGGTACCACGGATAAGGAATGGCTCGGAATGGCGACGGAAGGCTATGTCTTTGTTGCTGCCGTCTTCTGGGTCTTCTGCTTCGGTATGTCACGTTATAGCATCTGGTTGGAGAACAAACTCCATACCGGTCACAAAAGATAGGAGGCAGGGAATATGAGTGAAGCTGCCAATACTCAAATTGTAGAAGATGTCGCGATCCAGCTGATCGGGATGCATAAATGGTATGGAGAATTTCATGTCCTGAAAGATATCAACCTCAGTGTTGAGCGCGGCGAGAAAATTGTCGTTTGCGGACCTTCCGGGTCCGGTAAATCGACCATGATCCGCTGCATCAACCGGCTGGAAGAGCATCAGCAGGGACAGATCATCGTTGATGGGATCGAGCTGACCAATGATGTGAAGAAGATCGATGAAATTCGCCGTGAAGTGGGAATGGTCTTCCAGCATTTTAATCTGTTCCCTCATCTGACGGTTCTGGAAAACTGCACCTTGGCCCCAATCTGGGTTCGAAAAACACCCAAGGAGGAAGCTGAGGATATCGCCATGAAGTTTCTGGAGCGGGTGAAGATCCCGGAACAGGCCCTGAAATATCCGGGACAGCTTTCCGGGGGTCAGCAACAGCGTGTGGCGATTGCCCGATCCTTGTGCATGAATCCCCGCATCATGCTGTTTGATGAGCCGACCTCGGCCCTCGATCCGGAAATGATCTCTGAGGTGCTGGACACCATGATCAGTCTGGCGGAAGAAGGTATGACCATGATCTGTGTGACCCATGAAATGGGCTTCGCCAAGACCGTGGCCGACCGGGTTCTGTTTATGGATGCCGGTGAGATTATCGAACAGGCACCACCGCAGGAGTTCTTCGATAATCCGCAGAGCGACCGGACCAAGCTGTTCTTGAGCCAGATCCTGCATAACGGCTGATCGAGTTCGAATGAGGGGGAATGGAAAGCCCGGCGGTTGGGAGGACCGTCGGGCTTTTCGCTTGTCTGGACTGTTGTAAGTTAGCTGCCGGTTTTCAGCTGCTGCCAGTATTTCGTGTTGAGTTTGCCAACGAGCCGGTCATGCCAGCTGCCGAGGCATTGCCGTAATGTCAGGCTGCCGGCTTCCGTGCGGGCAGCGCATTCATTGAGGACGGCGTTGGCATTATCCCGGGCAGCGGAAGAAAAGCCGGAGGTCCGGGTAATTTCCCCATAGGCATCGAGGGCCGCCTGGCGTTCTCCATCTGTCGCGCGACCCTGCCAGGGCAGGCGGTTGATGGTCTGGTTAATCAGCTCAGCCGCATCGCGTTTGCGGGTGTCCTGATCGATCATGCTGCTGGCCAGCTGACGCATGGGGCCTGTCGCCGCGGCAATATCATGATCCGTTTGTGGATTGATGTCATTGGCAATGGGCATGGGGACGATTGAGACATTTTCCGGCACCGAAATATGAACTGTCATGTCGCCATATTTGCGGATATCGACCTCACGAAATCCGACCTTGATGGCGTTATGGCCGCGGGCGGCTTCAATCTTCAGATCGAGATGAGAAAGGGAGATTTCCTGTCCCTGGTCGGTGACACCGGTCAGCTTGAAGCCTGTCTCCCCATGCACATAATAGGCCGTGCCGATGGTTGGCGAAGAACGATGTTCCTGCAGGCAGATTGAGCTCAACTCAACCTCGCAGGTGCCGCCGTCGCAGGTGACGGGCACATCCAGGTCTGTTGAGGCCACGGCCATGATTTGCGGGGCTGCCGAGACGGATACCGCGAATAGAGGGCTGGCGATCAGGGCGAGCATCGAGGATTTCTTGAGACGGGAAAGAAAAAGAGAATGTGTCATGAGTGCGACTCCAATAGCTGGATGTCAGTTTCATCCTGCATATCAGAGTAAATTCATATGCTGCCGTCGTCAAGATATGCCGTTTTGGCTCACTTAGCTGTGATCAGTCAAAGGCAACAGGATCAATCTCGATTTCCTGGCGGCGGATCGGCTGGAACCCGAAGCGCTGATACATGGGAAGGGCTTTCGGATGATCAAGAGTGCAGGTATTGACCGTGACCCGGGACGGATCTTTCTGCCAGGCCTGTTCGATGGCCCAATCGAGAAGATAGGGGCCGAGCCGCATACCAATAAACTCCGGCATGATGCCAAAATAGGCGAGATCGACGACGTCGGGAAGATTGGAGGAGTTCAACTCGGCAAATCCGGCAGGCACACCCTTGATATAGAGAACAAAGATTTCGATGGCCGGATTGCTGATGATGTCCTTCAACTCGGAATCGGAAATCACCTTGCGATCGGTCCAGGCCCAGTCGCGGCCCACCGTATCATAGAGATACCGGTAGAAAGAGACCGTGGGGTTTTCAGCACGGATGATGGCATGGGGGGCCGCTGGCGAGGCCAGGGACGCATGGGTCGGCCGCTCCATCATCTCCAGATAGGTAATCGTCACAGGCCATTTACCCGAGGGGGTCGGGACGGGCGGGCGTTTGATGGGCATGGGTTCAGGTTCCGCTTACGACTGGTGTTTCCTCATCCAGGGCCCATTCGGTCCACGACCCGTCATAGACAGCAACCCGTCGATGGCCCAGCAGATGCAGGCCGAAGGCGAGGACACAGGCGGTAACTCCGGATCCACAAGAGGTAATCACGGGCTGCTTGATATCAATCCCGGATTTTTCAAATTCCGCCGTGAGTTCCTCCGCCGGCCGGAAGGTTCCGGTTTCCCCGTCAAGCAGGTTGGTGAAGGGCAGATTGTAGGAATTGGGAATATGGCCGCCGCGTAACCCCTCCCGCGGTTCCGGTTCGCTTGCCGCAAAGCGCCCGGCGGAACGGGCGTCGAGCACCTGTTCGCGGCCACTGTCGATATTACGCAGGACCTGATCCTTTTCCCGCAGCATGAAGCTGTTGATGCGGGAGGTGAAATGCCGTTCTGCCGGTTTGATGGGATCGTCGGATACGGTGCGGCCTTCCGCCTTCCATTTCGGCAGCCCGCCATCGAGGATGGCCACGTCCTGATGGCCGAACAGACGGATCAGCCACCAGGCGCGGGCGGCACTGACCAGGCCAAGGCTGTCATAGATGACGATGCGGTTGCCATCGCCGAGACCGAGACGGCGCATGCGGCTGGAGAATTTCTCCGGGCTTGGCACCATATGGGGCAGAGGATTATCCGTATCGGCAATCTCGTCAATATCGAAAAACACGGCGCCGGGAATATGCTCGGCCTCATACTCGGCCCGGGGATTGCGCCCCGTCGCCGGCATATGCCAGGACGCATCGACTATACGGACATCCGGGGCGGAGGCATGTTCTGCTAGCCACTCGGTGGAGACAAGGGAATTGGGGTTCACATAGGACATTCTTTTTCTTTCCTCAACCGTTGGCTTCATCGGCAAATATTAGGGATACGCGGCGATTTTGTCGCCCTTTCTTCTCAATTTTCCGGACCCGGACCTCGCCGATCTCGGAAGTGTTGCGGACATGGGTGCCGCCGCAGGGCTGCAAATCAATATCGGCAACCTTGATCAGGCGAATGCGACCGCTGCCGCGGGGCGGCTGAACCGACATGGTTTTGACCAGATCGGGCTTTGCATCCAGCTCCTCATCGGTGATCCAGTCACTGCCGACATCGTAATTGCCCTGGATCAGACGGTTCAGCTCTGCGGTGACTTCTTCTTTATCAAGAGTTGCCTCAGGAAGATCGAAATCCAAACGGCCCTTACCGTCGGACACCTGGCCCCCGGTCACCGGATAGGGCAAAACAGCCGACAGGAGATGCAGGCAGCTATGCATGCGCATGTAGCGATGACGGGTCTCCCAATTGATCTCGGCGGTTACGTCAGCCCCGACATCCGGCAGGGTGGAGCCTTCCGCCGGGACATGGACGACCTCCTCAGGTGTGTCGCCCTTGACGGCGGTGACAATGGGGATTTCCGTGCCGTCAGCCAATATCAGTTTTCCGGAATCGCCGGGCTGGCCGCCGCCGGTCGGATAGAACACAGTCTGATCGAGAACAATGCCGCCGCGGTCATTGACAGCGGTCACGACAGCCTGAGTGGTGGTCAGATAGGCGTCGTCTCGAAATAGCGGTAACGTCATATGGAACTCCGGGTTTTACTCCGGGTCTGCAAGCCACGGGGCGATCGGCAGACCCTTTTCCCGAAGCATATCAATGTCCATCAGTTTGCTAAAGTATTTTTGCGCCGTATCGCACAATATGGTCACGATGGTGTGTCCCGGACCCAGATCTTTGGCCATGCGCATGGCACCGGCCACATTGATGCCGGAGGACAGGCCGAGCTGTAATCCCTCATGGATATTGAGGTCATAGACCACATTGAGGGCTTCCACATCATCGATCTGATAGGGATAGTCGACCTCCAGACCTTCCAGATTGGCGGTGATCCGGCCCTGGCCGATGCCTTCAGTGATGGAGCTGCCTTCCGACTTGAGCTCACCGTTCTTGTAATAGTTATAAAGCGCGGCGCCCATGGGATCGGCGAGACCGATCTTGACGTCCGGATTATGGGCGCGCAGGACCTGGGCAACTCCGGCAAGGGTGCCACCGCTGCCGACGGCGCAGATGAAACCGTCAACCTTGCCGTCGGTTTGATCCAATATTTCCGGGCCGGTGCCGTCGATATGGCCCTGACGGTTGGCGACATTGTCAAACTGATTGGCCCAGATCACCCCGGCATTATGGGTTTTGCTCAGCTCCTCCGCCAGACGGCCGGAATATTTGATATAGTTGTCCGGGTCCTTATACGGCTTGGCCGGCACCAGCCGCAGATCGGCGCCGCAATAGCGCAGAAGCGCCTTTTTCTCATCGGTCTGGGTTTCCGGCATGACGATAACCGTCCGATACCCCTTGGCATTGGCGAGCAGGGCGAGGCCGATGCCGGTATTGCCCGCCGTTCCTTCAACGATAATGCCGCCCGGCTTCAGCAGATCCTTGGATTCCGCATCCTTGATAATGCCGAGCGCCGCCCGGTCCTTGACCGAGCCCCCGGGATTGAGGAATTCAGCCTTGCCGTATATCTCACAACCCGTCGCCTCGGAGGCGGCGGTGAGGCGGATCAGGGGAGTGTTGCCGATACTGTCGACGAAGTCTTCGCGCGTTTGCATGGGAGCCATTCTGTAGTTAAAGGTGATTTCCACATTATTTCTGTTAATTTATGTATATACCATTTTGTCTTCAAGGGTCGATGGCAAATCTTCGTGAATTTGCAAATCCCGGCAGTTCCGCTAACATGGAGAAAAACAACAATGAGGGACCTGCCGTCCCAACGGGAAGAATGAAATCCAATGTCAGAAATTACCCAGATTGTCATCCGCGAACTGCCTACCGATGCTTTAAGTGAGAGTCATTTTGAGACGAAATCCGCGCCAATGCCGGACATCGCTGAGGGTCAGCTTCTGGTGCGCACCATTCTCATGTCCCTGGATGCGGCCAACCGGGCCTGGATGCAGGGGGCGACGTATCGCGAGGCAGTCAAACCCGGGGATGTCATGCATACCTATTCCATCGGCGAAGTTGTCGAGAGCAAGGCCGATGGTTTTTCACCGGGCGATATTGTCGCCGGAGAAGGGGGCTGGGCCAGCTATACGGTGATGAAGGCCAAAGCGGTCAAGCCAATTTCCGAACATCGCCCGCTGACCCATCATATGTCGGTTCTCGGGATCGCCGGGAAAACCGCCTATCACGGCCTCCTGCAGATCGGCGACCCGCAGCCCGGCGAAACCGTGGTGGTGTCCGCCGCTGCCGGATCCGTTGGGATCTTTGTCGGTCAGATCGCCAAGATCAAGGGTGCGCGCGCTGTCGGTATTGCCGGTGGACCGGAGAAATGTGCCTGGCTGGTGGACGAGCTCGGTTTCGATGCGGCGGTCGACTATAAATCCAAAACCTTCTTCAAAGACCTGCAGGCGGCTTGTCCCGATGGGATCGATGTCTATTTCGATAATGTCGGCGGACAGATCCTTGAGGCCGCTATGTTCCTGGCCAATCTCAAGGCGCGGATCGTCTGCTGCGGCGCCGTCTCCCAGTATGACACGGCGGAGATGACATCACCCAAAGGAGTGCCGGGCCTGATCGTCGTCAAGCGCCTGAAAATGGAAGGCTTTATCGTCATGGATTTTGCGGCCCAGGATGCCCAGGCCGAAGCGGACCTGTCCCAATGGTTCAAGGACGGCAAGCTGAAGGTGGTGGAGGATGTCCTCGATGGCCTGGAATCTGCTCCCGCCGGACTGATCGGCCTGCTGCATGGGGAGAATCGGGGCAAACGCATGATCCGGGTGGGGCCGGACAGCCTCTAGGGGAGACAGCAAATAAGAATAAGACCGTTCATAAGAAAGGCACAGACCGATGAAAATAACAGCACTTGATGCCTGTTTCGGCGCCCGGGTTGAGGATGTCCCTCTCGCCCAATTGTCCGAAGACGAGTTCGATGAGATTTACCGCACCTGGCTGGACTACGGCCTGCTGGTCTTTCCCGGTCAGAACCTCAACCGCCCACAGCAGGTTGAATTCGCGAAGAGATTCGGCAGCCTGGAGATTAGACTGGCCGAGCTGAGCAATGTCAAAAAAGATGGCAGTCTCAGGACCGGAAAGGATGATGACATGGTCAAGATCCTGAAGGGCAATATGGGCTGGCATCAGGACAGCACCTATATGCCGGTTCAGGCCAAAGGCGCGGTGTTCAGCGCCCATGTGGTGCCGTCCAGGGGCGGGGAGACTGCCTGGGCCGATACGGCGGCGGCCTATGAGGAATTGCCCGAAGAAATGAAGCAGCGGCTTGAGGGGCTGTCGGCCTATCACTCTTTGGAACATAGCCAGAAACAGGCCGGGTTTGATCATAAGGAAACCAAGGACAGTGAATATTCGGGCTATGGTCTGGAAGGCCATGCGCCGCCTTTGCGGGCGGTGGTCCGGAAACATCCGGAAACCGGTCGCACGGTCCTGACCATCGGCCGCCATGCCTATGGCATTCCCGGACTGCCGGAAGACGAGTCGCGGGAGCTACTGCAGTATCTGGTGGATTTCACCTGTCAGCCACCCCGCGTCTATCAGCATCGCTGGACTCCGGGAGACATTGTCTTATGGGATAACCGCCGGCTTTTGCATCAGGGGTGCCCCTGGGATATGTCCGAGCCCCGGGTGATGCTGCATACCCGCATCGCCGGTGATCAGGAGCATGAATTCGCCGCATCAGCCTGAAGAATATCAGCCTATTCCCTTTTGCTTCGCCGGTCAGATTTTCAGATTCCGCGCAGGACTCCGCGGCTTCAGCTTGACATTTGCCCGTTTTTTGACTATCATTTTAGTAGTATTAAATTAAAAATAAAACTATTTAACAGTTTCTAATCTGGACTTGCATGCACCTAAGAAAACAGGAACATTGCCAGAATTCGGCGGTACTGCACCGTGATCTCCCAATAAAAAAACTTCGATAACCTAAGAAATCGGCGTCCGGGTATGCCTCGACTATTGAGCGCCGACAGGGACAATTATTTGACCGTCCCTATCGGTTTTTTCTTTAACTCCTAGATCTACATTTAAAAGGAGAGGTAATATGAAGGGCAGAGAAACAGACGATGGTCGTAACCAGAAATCCGGCAAGCCCGCCGGATCCCGTCGCAAGCCTTCCGTAAAAGAGACCGATGCCCACGTGGCCAACAGTAACGCCAACGGGACACGGCCATCAGCGGATGGCAACTCCAGAAAGCAAAAGACCCGGCGGGGCAGTACCCGTCTATCGGCGTTTCTGGATGCGCAGGCCCTGCACCAGGCAGAGAAGATTGCCCTCGGCTTTCAGTTCCGGACCTCCGGGATCGGACTCCGCACGCAATCTTTTTCCGGCCAGCAGGGCGGGGAGCAGCTGCAGGAGCATTGGCAGCTGGATCTGATGCGTGCCTTCACGGACTGGGCGGAGACCCTGAAACCGGAAGGCCTGTCCCTGGCCGCCACCCTCGATATTCTGGTCTTCGGCAAAAGCTGCCGGGAGGTGGACAGGGGCCGTCGAAAACGCAACGGCTTTGCCAAGGCAAATCTGATTGCCTGTCTCGAACAATATGGGAAACTGTTCGGATAAACACTATTAGATAGAAATTACTTGACATGCGGGGAACGCAATGCTATGCTGTTTCTCATAGTCGAGTATTGGGTCCATCGGAAATTGATTTTTCCATGGGCCCCTTTTTATGCCCAACCTGGTTTTTAGTGGAGTCTAAAAACCTTTAAATAATAATATCTTATTACTTATTTGGGTTTCGTATCTTTTGCAGGTCACAGAGATGGCAGGGATTTTGCCGGTCCCGAAAACCCGGCAGTACAGAAGATTGAGTTTTCAGTTATACAACTAATACATGAATATAATAGAATTTAGACAAAGGACAGGATATTCCTTTATGACAAGCTTCGACACATTGAAATCCATGCTGGCGGACCGGATTTTATGCCGTAACGCGTCCTTCCCGTTGCTGGAGGATTTGCGCGCCTCGGGGCGGATCACCGATATGGTGGCCTTGCTCGGGTCGCTGTTCCAGCCATCGGAGCAAACCATGGTGCGCCGGTTCATGGCCGATCTGTTTGCCGGTGAAATTCTCGAGATTGCCGATGCGGTCAATGACAATGAGGACGGGAGCGGCGGCGGCGGCGAGGCGGTGACCCGCTCCAAGCTGCGGATTGATACCCGCAAATGGCTGATGGCTCATTTCGCCCCGGCCCGCTATGGCGACAAACCCACCGCTGCCAATGATACGGCGGCGTCTGTTCCTTCTGCCAACCTGTATCTCCCTGAAAATGGCAGATCTTAAACCTCAGGCCGGCCCGCAGGAGATGTTCCTCTCCTCCGCCGCCGATATTGCCATTTACGGCGGCGCCGCCGGCGGTGGCAAAAGTCACGCCCTGCTCATGGAGCCCTTGCGCCATATCACCGATCCCGCCTTTCGGGCCGTGATTTTCCGGCGCAATGCCAAGCAGGTGCGCAATGAAGGTGGGTTGTGGGATACGGCCGGCCGGCTTTACGAGGCCCTCGGGGGCAAACCGAAAGAGACGGATCTGCTGTGGCGCTTTCCCTCCGGCGCCACAATCAGCTTCGGCCATCTCGATCACGAGAAAAACAAATATGACTGGCAGGGATCGCAGATCACCTATCTCGGATTTGACGAACTGACCCATTTCACCCAGTCGCAGTTTTTCTATCTCTTGAGCCGCAACCGGTCCCTGGCAAAGGCCACGCCCTATATCCGGGCCACCTGTAATCCCGACGCCGATAGCTGGGTGGCCGATCTGGTGCGCTGGTGGATTGATCCGGAGACAGGTTATCCGGACCCCGAGCGTTCCGGCCGGTTGCGCTGGTTTGTGCGGGACGGGGAACATCTGGTCTGGAACAGCGATCGCATGACCCTGGAAGAGCTGCATCCGGGCCGAATCGCCAAATCGGTCACTTTTGTCGCCGCCAAGGTGGAGGATAACAAGGTGCTGATGGACAAGGATCCGGGCTACCGGGCCAATCTGGAATCCCTGACCACGGTGGAGCGGGAACGGCTTCTTCATGGTAACTGGAACATTCGCCCGGCTGGCGGACTGTATTTTCGCCGCAGCTGGTTTCCGATTGTGGCCGCGGCTCCGGTCATTGGCCTCAGGGTGCGCGGCTGGGATCTGGCGGCGAGCCTGCCCGAAGGGTCCTCGGATCCCGACTGGTCCGTTGGCGTGCGCCTCAGCCGCGATGCCAGGGGGATCTATTATGTGGAAAAGATCGAGCGGTTTCGCGGCACCCCGGGGCAGGTGTCGAAAGCCATCCGCAATCTCGCCGAGAGCGACGGCAGGAACGTGACCATCGCTCTGCCGCAGGATCCGGGGCAGGCGGGCAAGGCCCAGCGTCACAGTCTGATCCAAGGTCTCGCCGGTTATCGCGTGCGCGCCTGTCCGGTGACCGGCAGCAAGCTGGTTCGGGCCGCGCCGTTCTCGGCTCAGGTCGAGGCGGGCAATGTGATGCTGGTCAAGGGCCCCTGGAACGAGGCTTTTTTAAATGAGCTGGAGGCTTTTCCCTCCGGCCGCCATGACGATCAGGTGGATGCGGTGGCCGAGGCTTTTAATGCCCTCACCGCCATTGAGAAGAAAACCCAACAGGATATGTATTCATGACCGATCCCTCACAACCTTCGGAAAGTTACACGCGCATGGCCCGCCGTCAGGCCCTGCCAAAGGCTCTGATGGGCGGTACCCTGGCCATGCAGGCCGCCGGCACCCGCTTCCTGCCCCGGCACCCGGCGGAAAACACCACCGTCTATCGGGAGCGGGCCGGACGGGCAGTCCTGCGCAATTATTTTCGCCGCACCGTGCAGAAGCTGGTCGGACGGATGTTCTCCAACCCCCTCGGCCTCAGTGAGGATATGCCGCCGGCCCTGGTGGATGTCCTTCGGAATATTGATCTGGTGGGACGGGGTCTCAACCTGTTTGCCCGCGACTGGTTCCAGGATGCGCTGGTATGCGGCCTGTCCCATGTGCTGGTGGATTTTCCGGCGGCCATAAAGGGCGCCTCCCTGGCCGAGGAGCGGGCCAACGGGGCGCGGCCCTATGCCGTTCATGTCCCGGCGGAACAGCTGATCGCCGCCCAATGGGACAGCCGGGCCCAGGAAAAAATTCTGACCCAGATCCGCATTCGCGAAAAAATCCAAGACTATCACGGATTTGACGAGCGCTTTCAGGATCAGATCCGGGTACTCGAGCCCGATCACTGGCGGCTTTACCGGCAGGATAAAAACGGCGACTGGCATCAGACCGACGCCGGTGACAACAGTCTCGGTCGCATTCCGCTGGTGACGCTATACACGGACCGCACCGGTTTTCTGGAGGCGGATCCGCCGCTCGAGGATCTGGCCTTTCTCAATCTGGAGCATTATCAGATTCGCTCCGATCAGCGCAATGCCCTCAATGTCGCGTCTTTCCCGATCCTGGCCGCGTCGGCATATGATCCGGAAATTGACGGACCGATCGAGGTCGGCCCCAACAAGGTCCTGACCACCACAGAAAGCGATGGCCGCTATTATTATGTGGAGAGCAGCGGCGCCGCGCTGGAGGCCGGAGCCCGGGAGCTTGCCGACCTGGAGGAGGCGATGCAGCTGTTCGGCCTGCAATTCGAAGCCGGGCAGGGCCTCGGCGAGACCGCCACCGGCCGCGCCCTCGATGCGGCGGATGCCCTCTCGCCACTGGCCGCCATGGCTCTCAATCTTGAGGACAGCCTCAATGCCATGCTGGCCCTGCTCGCCGCCTGGATGGATATCCCGGATTTCGGCACCCTTTCCGTGGCTTCCGATATTTCCGCCACAACCGCGACGGAGGCCGATATGTCCTTCCTGATGGAGGCCCGGCGCCTCGGCGATGTCAGCAAGGAGGACCTGCTGCGCGAAGCCCGTCGGCGCGGGCTGCTGGGGGACAGTCTGAAAGCCAATGCGGCGCCCATCGCCTAAAAGGACCGCACGAACCCTAATTTCCAGCCCCGTTTACCGGGGCTTTTTTTATGAGGATCCCATGTTTGACTTTCCCATCACAACCGACAGCCTGACCGATATTCCCGCCGCCTATCAGGGGCTTTATACGGAAACGGAAAACGGCGCCGCCACCCTTGACCCGGCCCTGGCCGCCAGGCTCGATACCTCCGGTCTTACCTCCGCCCTCGATAAAGAGCGTTCCAACAGTCACCGGACTGCCAAGGAACTGAAAGAATGGCGTGAGCTTGGCGAGACACCGGACAGGGTGCGTGACAGTCTCGAAACCCTTGAACGCACAGCCGAGGAGGCGGTGGCGGTCATCGATGATCTCAGAGCCCAGAACCATCAGTTTCTGGTGACAACGGCCGCCACGGAATCTCTGCTGGCCGCCGGGGGCAGCGTCGAATTGCTGATGCCGCATTTGGAAAAATCGGTGCGGGTCGACACAAAGGAAGGGACGCCGGAGCTGCGCATCATCGGTCCCGACGGTCAAGACCGGAGGCAGGGGGAGGACAGCTTTATGACGATCGCCGATCTGGTCGAGGAAATGCGTGCCTCCCCGGTTTTTGCCCGCGGCTTTGATCCCGTCGGCAATCGCGGCAGCGGCATGGATCCGGCGGGGCTGCCTCCGGCATCGGACAGCGGATCCGGAGCCTCGGGCGTTCGCCTTGAAGATATTGCCACCGGGAAGGTGGTGGTGGCCGTTTAGGCGGCCTGCTGGTTCGCGGGATGCGGACCCGTCCGGGATGGACGATGAGAAGGATAAACCCAATTCATATGGAGAGAAATAATGGCAAATGATATCTCGGCAGCCATGCCGAAAATTCTGGCACGCGGGCTTCTCAGCCTGCGCGAACAAACAGTGATGCCCCGCCTGGTCAATGGCGATTTCAGTTCGGACGCAGCACAGAAGGGGGACACCATCGATGTTATCCTTCCCTCCGACCTGACGGCAAGCGATGTCACGCCCGGCGTCACCCCGGCGGACCCGACGGAAACCAGTCTCGACAAGGTGCAGATCGAACTCGACAACTGGAAAAAGGCCAACTTTTATCTGACCGACCGGGAAATGATGGCGGTGGAAACGCGGGAGAATTTTCTCCCCCTGCAGGCCAGTGCCGCCATCCGCGCCCTCGCCAACGAGGTCAACAAGTCCATCCATGCCACCTATACCGGCATTTATGGTCTCGTCGGCAGCGCCGGAACCACGCCGTTTGCCACAGACGCCTCGGTGGCGACAGCGGCCCGTAAGCTGCTGCTGGAACAAAAGGCACCGAAAGACAACAGGGCCGGTGTCCTCAATTTCGATGCGGAGGCCAAGGCCCTGGATCTGGCCGCCTTTGCCGATGTTGACCGGGCCGGATCGTCGTCGGTTCGGATCGAGGGGGAGATCGGCCGCAAATATGGCATCGACTGGTACAGCGATGATCATGTGGTGACCCATGTCACCGGTGCGGAGGGCACTCCCGTTGTCAATGGCGCGGATCAGACCGGAACCAGCCTGATGGTTGACGGCCTGACCACCAAGCCGTCTGTCGGGGATATTTTTACCCTGGACGGAGACAGCCAGCAATATGTTGTGACGGCGGCCACGGATCTGTCTGGCACGGACTCAACCCTGACCGTCTCTCCGGCCATTCAGTCGGCACCGGCGGATGGCGCCGCTCTGACATTTGCCGGTGATCACGTGGTCAATCTGGTGTTCAACCGCGATGCGTTCGCCTTTGCCAACCGGCCCCTGGCCCAGAGCACCCAGGATATGGGGCTGGGCAGCCAGATCCTGTCCATGACCGATCCGGTCACCGGGATCTCACTGCGCCTGGAGGTCAGCCGCCAGTACAAGCAGGTGGTCTGGGAGTTTGACATCCTCTGGGGTGTAGCTCTGGTGCGCCCGGAACTCGCCGTGCGACTGGCCGGATAGGTCCGACAAGGGTGGGGCGGCGCCTGGATGCCGCCCCGTTTCGGGATTGCTAGCAAAGAGAAATACACTCCATGACCCTCATCACTGAAACCGGCGACGGCGTCGACGGCGCCACCAGCTATATCTCCCTGGCGGAAGCCGACAGCCATTTCACGGCCCTGGCCAATACCAGCTGGACCGGCGCGGTGAGCGCCGCCCGGGAAGAGGCGCTGGAACGGGCCAGCCTGCATATTGACAGCTATGACTATCCGGGTGGGGTCCTGTCCCTGACCCAGGGGCTGAAATGGCCGCGCACTGGTGCCTATGATAGCGATGGCCGCCGTATCACCGGCCTTCCCCATGCCCTGCGCACGGCGGCTCTCGAACTGGCGTTGATTTTTCTCGAAAAGCCGGACGGGCTGGATGGGCGCTCTCCCGTCAAACAGAAAATCGGACCGGTGGAGCTGACCTATGACAGTGCCCGGAGCAGCAGTTTTGTTTTTCGCCTGCTCAGCCGAATCGGGGCCCGCGCGCCCTCCCAAACCATCATCAGAGGATAGAGCCGGATGAGCCTGCAAGCCATAAAGGACAGCGTTCGCAGCCTGTTCGATGAAATTGGTGAGATCGCCGTCACCGCTACCCTGCGCCGAAAAGAGGCGGGAACCTATATGCCGGGATCGGCCGGGACAGAGACGATCACCGAGTACACCGTCCGTCTGCTGCCCATGGACCTGACGGTGCGGGAAAGCCGCAATGAAACCGACCGGATCCTGGATCCGGCCCTGCAGCATGCCCTGATCGAGAGTGAGGAAATCATCCCGCGGGTGGGGGATGATCTGGTGATCTCCGGCGCCGTCGTCACCGTTCAGCAGGTGGCCGCCGTCGATCTCGGCGCCGGAATTCTGTATGAGGCGTTTTACCAATGAGCTATCGCAAGGCACAGGCTGCCCTCGATAGCCGGTTACTGGCCTATCAGTCGAGCGATGTCGCCTTTCCGGGGGAAATCTATCGTCCCACCAAAGGCACCGGCTATCTGGAGGTGGCGTTTTTGCCCGTGCCGGTCACCCTGATCGCCTTGGGAGCGGGGTCGGTCCAGGAGCATGGCGGGGTCTATCAGATCACCGTATGGGAGACCGGCTCGGCCAGCCTGCTGACAAAAATTGACGAGTTGCGGGCCCATTTCACTCGCGGAACCACTCTGACCTTTGAGGAGCTCGAGGTCCATATCGACGAGGCCTCGGTCGGTGAGACGACCGAGAAACTGAATGATCTGTCCCTCCCGTTATCCATACATTGGCGCAGCTATTTTTAGGAGATTACAATGACTTATGCCACAGGGTTCAGGCACGGCCTGAGCTATAGTCCGGAGGTCAGTTTCGGGGTGACCCCGGCCAGCCCGGAGATGACCTCGCTCCGCCATACGGCCTGCAGCCTCGGCCTTTCCAAGGCGGTACTGGCCTCGGAAGAGATCAACAGCAATCGCCAGCTCAGCCATCTGTTACAGGGGCAGCAGACGGTGTCGGGGGATATCGATGTGGAGCTGTCCTATGGAGCGCTCGACAGCTGGCTGGCGGCAGCGCTGCAATCTGACTGGAGCGCGGATGTCCTCAAGATCGGGACGAGCCAGCCCAGCTTTACCGTTGAACGCGCTTTCGCCGATATCGGCCAGTATCAGCGGCTGAACGGCTGCATCATTGATCAGTTCAGCCTGTCTTTGCGCCCGGATCGTCTGGCTAGCGGGAAATTCTCGCTCATCGGTAAAGGCTCGAGTTTTGCCACCACTGCCCTCGATGCGGCACCTCTGGCGGCGCCAGCCAATGATCCCATGGCGGGCTATTCGGGCAGCATTGTTGAAGGGGGCAGCAGTCTTGCCCCGGTGGCGGCAGCGGATCTGGTCATCGACAATAATCACGAGCAGGCCTTTACTCTTGGCAGCAGCGAGAGCAGTGAACTGATCCCCGGCAGCGCCCGGATCAGCGGGGAACTTGTCTGCTATTTCGAGGATGTGAGCCTGCTGTCGAAATTTACAGGCGGCACGGTCAGCAGCCTGACCCTGACCCTAAACGGCAGTGGTGGCTCCTACGACTTTTACCTGCCGGCCATCGTCTATACCGGCGCCGACAATCCGGTGGCAGGCGAAGGGCCGATCACTCTGTCTCTGCCGTTTACGGGGCTCTATGACAGTGTCGAGGAGACCTCTCTGCGCCTGACCCGGACAGCCCTATGAAAGAGGAGACCATGAAAAATCCTGAGTTTGACCTGGCGGATTATGATCTGGGGGCCCTGGCTGAAGCGGGGGCGCCCCTGGCCCTGCGTCACCCCAAAACAAACGAGGCGTTGCCGGTGCGCATATGGCTGCAGGGCGAAGATGCGGCCAGTTATCAGATGATCCTGCGCCAGCAAATTGACCGCCATCTCGCCGATCCGAAGGCCGAGCGGAGTGCCCTTGATCTGGAGGAGAAGCTGATCGAGCGCCTGGCCGCCCTGACCCTGCGCTGGGAAAATATGGTGGAGAAGGGGGAGGCGCTTCCCTGCACGGCCGAGGCGGCCCGCACCCTGTATCGCCGGCATCTCTGGATCCGGGAGCAGGTCGCACGGTTTGTGGAGGAGCGGGCAAATTTTTTGCCCTGAAGGCCAGCGAGCTGCGGGACTGGTTCCGCCATCAGCTCTGGCTGGCCGCGGATCTCGGTCAGGGTATCAGCCGGGAGCAGGCCCTTCGCCAGCTTGGACGGTTGCCAGCGGGATCGGAACCGACGGAGCCGCCGGACTGTCTGCGGCATCTGGCGGTGTGGGTCGGGGCGCTGATCCCCTCGGGCACCCGATCTCCGGCCTGCATCGCTGCCGATATTCAGGCCCGTTTCGGTTTGCCGCCGCGCCCGTCGGAGCTGGCATTGCTGATGGAGATGATGGACCTCTGGCGGGACAGCCAGAAGGAGGAAATTAAAACGTGACTGACCCGATGAAACGACAAACTGATGCCTTAGAAAAAGCGCTTAAGCAAATGGATTTACTGGAAAATAAGTCCCGGAAAGCGGAACGGGAGGCCGTCCGGCTGACCCGGCAGTTCGACAAGCTCGATCTCGGGCTGAAAACCGGTGCCGGATCGGGGGCGGATCTGTTTGACCGCCTCGGTGCCGGTCTTCAGGACACCGAGGACGGGCTGGCCTCCCTTGCCGATGTGGGGCGGCGGGCGGCGTCTGACATCCAGTCGGCTTTTGGCGGCGCGTTTCAGAAGCTGCTGCTGGAGGGCCAGGATTTCAAATCCGTGCTTGCCTCCCTGGAGACAGATCTGCTGCGCCTGGGCAGCCAGGCTTTCAGTGGCGGGCTGGCCTCGGCCGGGCAGGGGCTGCTCTCGCAGATATTTCCCGGCTTCTCCAACGGCGGCAGCTTCACCGTCGGCGGGGCGGCGGGGGTCGATCGCAATCTGGTCGGCCTGCGCCTGACCCGCGGCGAGAAGGTTACCGTCGAGACCCCGGCGCAGGCCCGGCGGGAGACGGGGCAATCGGCCCCGTCTGCGAATATCACTCTGGCCTTCAATATCTCCACGCCGGATGCGGACAGTTTCCGGCGCAGTCAGTCGCAGATCCAGGGCGAGGCCCTGCGCCAGGCGCAACGGCACCTTCAGAGGAACGGATAAACCATGAGTTTTCATGAAGTGAGATTTCCCACCACGGTCTCCTACGGGGCCGTGGGCGGGCCGCGATTTTCGACGACGGTGCAGATCATGAATTCCGGCCATGAGCAGCGCAATATCAACTGGGCTCAGGCGCGGCGGGAATATACCGTCGATCTGCGGCCGAGCCGGGGGGCGGAATGGACGGCGGTGCTGGATTTCTTCCATGCCCGCTGGGGCCGGGCCTACGGCTTCCGCCTCAAGGATTTCTCGGATTTTACCCTGCTGCAACAGAGCATCGGCAGCGGAGACGGCGCGGCCATCGATTTCCAGATCTACAAGCGCTATGCCGACACGGCCCTCGATGCGCCGCCCTATGATCGGGTGCTGAACAAGATCGTCCAGGGCAGTGTCTCGGTTTTTCTGGATGCGGTGGAACAAAGCACCGGCTGGTCCGTGGATGTCGATACGGGGATCATCAGTTTCTTGGCGGCCCCGGCCGCGGCTGTGGATATCGCCGTCGCCTGTGAGTTCGATGTGCCGGTGCGCTTCGATACCGACCTTATGCAATCGGCCATTCCGGGGCCGGATATCCACCACTGGCAAAGTATCAAACTGGTTGAGGTAAGACTGTGAAACAATTGAGTTTAAACATGAAATCCCATATCGACGGTGAGGTGACGAGCCTGGCGACCTGCTGGTCTCTCACCCGCCAGGATGGGGCCGCCCTGTATTTTACCGACTTCGACAGGGACCTGCTGGTCGAGGGAAATCTCTATAAGGCTGAGAGCGGCTATAGTCGCAGTGCCATCGACAATACCAGCGGCCTTACTGTTGATAATCTGGATATCATCGGCAGCCTCAACAGTGCCGCGATCACGGAACAGGATCTGATGGCCGGGCTCTATGACTTCGCCGAGGTGACGATCTTCATGGTCAACTGGCAGGATCTTTCCATGGGCCGGATCCCGTTGCGTAAAGGCTGGCTCGGGGAGATCAGCTTCGAGGATGGCCGCTTTACCGCTGAGCTGCGCGGTCTCGGCCAGGCGCTGGTTTCCGAGATCGGGGAGGTCTATACACCGACCTGCCGGGTGGATCTGGGCGGGTCGGCCTGTGGGATCGATCTCGGGGCCCTGCAGGAGACCGATACGGTTGCCGCCGTTGCCAGCCGCAGTCAGTTCACCCTGACCAGCTATGACGGCGCGGATGATGTGCTGGCGGGCGGCGGGCTGACAGTCACCGGCGGCCTCAATAGCGGGCGGTCGGTTGAGATCCAAAGCTGGATCCAGCTCACCCGTACCATAACCCTCTTGTTCGATCTGCCCTTCGATCTGGCCGTCGGCGATCCCGTTCAGTTCTATCCCGGCTGCGACAAGCGTTTTGCCACCTGCCGGGATGTTTTTGGCAACCAGATCAACTTCCGCGGCTTTCCCCATATTCCGGGCACCGATGCCCTGTTGGAGAGCGGCAATGGCTGATGGAGCGGACATTATAACCGCCGCCCGCGACTGGATCGGGGTGCCCTGGCGGCATCAGGGACGCTGCCGGCAGGGCGGAGTGGACTGCGTCGGCCTGATCGTTGTCGTCGCTCGCCGCCTCGATTTTGAGCTGGAGGATGTGCAGGGCTATCAGCGCCAGTCGGACGGACTCAAACTGATGAAAGCGCTTCATGTTCGATTTCATAAAATACCTGTAAATCATTGTAAAAAAGGCGATATTGGTGTGTTCAAGGAAAGCAGTTTTCCAATCCATGTGGGAGTCCTCAACCCGGAGAAATCCAACAGGACCGTCATTCACGCCCATGCCCGCCGTCGTCAGGTCCTCGAAGAATCCCTGGCCGTCTATGGCCAACCCATTGCGGCATTCCGCTTTCGGGAGATTGTCTGATGGCGACATTGGCATTAGGCGTGGTGGGCGCCGGTATCGGTTCCGTAACCGGTGTGGGAGCCGGAGCCGGTTGGGCGCTCGGCACGACATTGGGCCGGGTCCTGTTCCCCGAGACGGGAAGCGGGATGGTCGGATCGGGTCTCAGCGATCTGAAAATCACCGGCGCCAGTTATGGGGCGATGATCCCGAAAGTCTATGGCAGCATGCGCCTCGCCGGGAATGTCATCTGGGTCGGACCGCTCCGGTCAGAAACCGTCAGCAGCGGTGGGGGTGGCAAGGGTGGCGGTTCTTCCAGCAGCCATCAAAGCCGGGTCTATTCCTCCAGCTTCGCCGTTGGTATCGCGGAGGGGGAACTCGGTACTCTGCTCAAGATCTGGGCCGACGGCACCGTCATCTATGATGGCAGCAGCAGCGGGGACACCCTTGCCGCCGATGTCCGGTTTCGTTTTTACACCGGCGCTGCCGACCAGCAGCCCGACAGTATCATGGAAGCGGAGGAAGGGGCGGGGCAGGTGCCCGCCTATCGGGGCCTCTGTTATCTGGTCTTTGATGACCTCCCGCTCGCATCTTATGGCAACCGTCTGCCCAATATCGAAGTGCTTGTCTCCACCGCCGGGCTGGCCAGTTATCCCGCGATCGCGGGGACGGAGACCACGGGAGATGCGGGATCCCTTGCCTATGACCCGGTGCGGGGGCAGCTATTTACCTATGAGGTGGCGGGCGGCACGGACCGGGTTCGAAAATTCAACAGTCTGACGATGGAGCAGACGACGACCGCAGAGATCGGCGCCGGTTTCCCCCGTCTGCCGACGGCGGCTGCCGGGTTCTGCCGGGATCGCGCCGGGCGGTTCTGGATCGGCACCGGCAACGGCCTGCTGCCGGGCCGACAGATTCATCTGGTCGATGGCAACAGCCTGACCACTATCCTTTCGGAAGACCTGCCGGACGGGGTCGGGGCGGTGACCTTTTCCACAGACATTGTCTCAAGCCTGACCGGATCCCGATTTCAGGTTGCCGGGTCACAGCAGTCCTCGCAGGTGGTCGTCTTTGGGTCAGACCTCACTGTTCTCGGAACAAGCCTGACGACGGCGCCTGTCTGTACCGGGGCTGTCACCGACGAGACAGAGGTGGCCTGGCTCGCCTTCTCCGGCATGGCCAGCGGCCCGGCCATCAGTGATCTCGATATTGTCGCGGTTTCTGTCTCTGGTGTGCAAGGAACTGCGGGCATCACCTACACGCCCAGTTTTGAGATATCGACCCTGGCAGCCAGCCTTCTCACACCCCTCGGCGGGGCGGGGAGCGAGACAAATACCATCACCGATCTGGTGGGGTATCTGCCGCAAAGCCGGGAGTTGGTTTTCCAGAATGACTATCGATTGTTCAAATGGTCCCTGGACAGCAAGACCATGACCCAATCCCGGGATATCACCGGTCTGGGCGGGAAACTTTCCCTCAGCAATACCCATAACGGCAGCGAGCTGGTGATGTTAAAAGAGGGTCGTTATGTGACCTATCTGAGTGCCGAAACCCTGCTGGAGCTGGAACAGGTGGATCTGCAGGCCTTTTCGGAGATCGAGGGACCGGTTCAGGGATGCTATGACGCGACCTCTGACAGTTTCATGGCCGTTTGGAGCGGCAGTCTGCCCCATCGCCTTTACCTCCGCCGCAAAGCCGGTGAGGGGGCGGCCCTTGCTGATATCGTCTCTGATCTCTCGTGCACTGCCGGATTGTCAGAGAGCCAGATCGATGTCAGCCGCCTTGATGATACGGTTCCCGGCTATGTGATCAGCCGCCCGATGACAATCGCCGATGCCCTGCAGCCGCTAACCCATATCGGCTTCTTTGATGCCGTGGAATCCAGTGAAAAAATTAACTATATTCCAAGGAATAATATTCAGTCGATCAGTATTTCCGATGAAGATCTGCTGGCCTCGCCGCAGATCCGGCGTCAGCAGGAAAGCGAGCTGCCGGTCAGTATTTCCCTGAATTATCTGGCGGCAGAAAACGGCTATCAGGTCGGGACCCAGTCGGAGCGGCGTCAGAGGGATCCTGTGGCCACGATGTTCGGCACGTCCCAGATCACCCGGGACCTGCCCATGGCCCTGACCGCGGATCAGGCCCGGCAGGCTTGCCAGAAGACCCTGTCGGCAGCCTGGACAGAGCGGCAGAGCCTTCAACTGGATCTGCCGATCCGGTATCTGGCCTTGGATCCGGCGGATGTGATCACGGTAGACCTGGCTGGGACGAGCCGGGATGTTCGCCTGACCGGATCTGTTTTCGGTGCCGATATGCGTCTTCAGGCCAATGGAGCGTTGATTGCCGCCAACGGCTATAGTGCAACGATTTCGGGCGAGGCTGGATCCGGCTATTCTCAGGTCCTGATCCAGCGGGGCACGGAATCCGAGCTGTTCCTGCTCAACCTGCCGCTCCTTCGCGATCAGGATGTGACGGCGGGTGTCGCCAGCCGCTTCTATTTCGCTCTGGATGGATATCTGGGCAGCAGCGCGGGAAGTATCCTTTATGCCGCGACAGAAGACGGACCGTTCGAGGTGGAGGGTGAGATCGGGGCGGATGTCACTTGGGGTGTGGCCCTCAATGCCTTGCCGGATGTGAGCAAACCCTGGCAGACAGACCGCACCAGCAGCGTCGATATTCGCGTCGTCAATGGGGAGCCCCAATTGCAAAGCATCACGGAAACGGCCCTGCTCAATGGCGGAAATGCCTTGCTGCTCGGCTCGGAAATCATTCAGTTTGCCGATGTCAGCCTCAATGGGGATGGCAGCTACCGGCTCTCCACCCTTTTACGCGGGCGCCGCGGGACTGAAACCAGTACCGCTTCTCACAGTTCCGGCGAAAAGGCCGTGCTACTGGAGCTGGACCGGCTTGGTGCCGGTATTGCGGCGCTGGCGGAGCTTAATGTGCCGCGATCCTGGAAGGCGGTTAGCCCGGGCAAGGGGCTGGAGGAGGTATCGCCGCAGGTCGTGCAATTGACGGGCCGGGATCTGATGCCCTATGCCCCGGTGCATGTGACGGCGGTGCGCAATAGCGGATCGCTCAGTCTTTCATGGGTCCGGCGCAGCCGCATTGGCAGCGGTGGGCTGGCTTCTCTGCTGCCGCTCTCGGAAGCCCGGGAAACCTATGAGCTGGTCTTTACCTATAACGGAATGTCCGTCTCAAAATATGTCCATGACATGGCTGGCTATGATTACAGTCTTGCGGACTTTAACGGGGATTTCGACGCGTCAGAGACGGAAATCCCGACACTTGATCTCACCCTTTACCAGATTTCAGAGGCCATAGGCCGGGGCAACCCGGCAACGGAGACCCTATAATGTCAGAACTCAACCTCCCCCAGATCGCCGAGAGCCAGGCTCTCGCCTATGTCACGTCAAATGACGCCGATGCCCGGATCGAAAAAGCCCTGTGCGAAAGCCTGACCGTGACGGTACCGGCATCAGGAAATGTCACTCTCACCGCTGAACAGTTCCAGACCGCCTGGCGGTTTAGTCTTGGCGGGACCCCCACGGGTCCTTTCGATCTGATCCTGCCGGTCGTCAGCCGCCCCTTCCTGATCGATAATCAGAGCGGCATGACGGCGACGGTCAAGATCGCAAGCGGTGCCGCGGCCCCGGTGCTGGATACGGAGACCCGTCTTCTTTATAGCGACGGGGTCAATGTCACGGCCTTGAGCGACACCAGTAGCGGCGGCGGGATCGCCAGTCATTCCGGGGCTCTGGTCCTGCTGTCGGCCAATCGCACGATTGCCAGCGGCAGCAATGTGCAGATTGACTGGGGTTCGGAAAGCTATGACACGGACGGCTTTTACGACAGCAGCAGTAATACGGAGCGCTTCACAATTCCAAGCGGCGTGAGCAAGATCATCCTCAGCTGTCAGATGCGGTGGGATACCAACACGACAGGGGAGCGGCAAATTCTGGCCTATAAAAATGGCTCGCCCGCCTTTGACGGCCGGCCCTTTTCCCATATCGAGGCCCAGCCCGGACTGACCATGCAGCAATTTCTGTCTCCGGTCCTGGCGGTCACCGCCGGGGATTATTTCGAGGTCTACGCCTATCAGAATTCCGGCGCCAACCGCAGCCTTGAAAGCCATGTGTCCAGCTGGTTCTGTATCCAGGCCGTCGGGTGAGATGACTATGGACAGACTGGAACAGGAAATCGGGGCCATGCGGGCGCGAGTGGAAAATCTGCATCTCGATATGGTCGAGCTGCGCGATGACGTCAAATATCTCAGCCTGCAGGTCAGCATGGGCCGCGGAGCCCTCAAGGTAATCGGTATTACCGGCAGCCTTGCCGCCGTGTTGCTGACCTTTGCCGCCTGGATCGGGCAGGCCTTCAAACCCTTCAATCTTTAAAAATACGAGGAGCATTTATGCAGACCTATCTTTTGCCCATCTCCCTGGAAGACGCCATTCTACTGGCTTTCGAGGTCCTGACCCTTCTGGTGACCGTGGCCACGGTCATTACGGCCCTGACCCCGTCGCGCTGGGATAACCGGATGATGGACCGGGTATTCCAGTTCATGAATCTGATCGCCGGAAATGTCGGCCATAACAAAAATGCCGATGACAGATAGCATCAGAAAATCCCCACCCGACTACAGAGAGGAACAACCATGACGACAACCGCTGACCGCAACCTGGAGCCAATGGAAAAAGATGTAAACGAAGAGGAAACCAACGCTCTCTACCTGGCATCGGGCGTAGCACCGCTGCTTTTTTCTCCGCCGGAGGAAGAGGGGGCCAACGACAATGCGCGACTGGTCGAGGTGGTCCAGGGAGTCGTCTGGCGGGGTGCAGAGAGCGCGCAGGCCGGGAGCGGAGAGCCGGAAGTCGAGGCGTATGATTTTCTGTCGCACCGGTCGGAGCTGCCAAGAGAATTGGATTTTTCACAATCAGGGTCCCGGCGGCGTGGCTTCCTCGATGAGGAGTGAGGGGCGGAATACTCTTTTATTTGCGATCACTGAGGGCAAGCCCGATCCCGGCGGCAATAAAAAAGCCGGCGGTGATCCGGTTGCGCAGGCGCTGAAATCGTAGCATGACAGTGCGCAAGGACCCGGCGAATCCCGCCCAGACGGCATCGCCGAGGGTAAGGAGGATCAGGAAGATCCCCGCTACCAGCCCAAGCTGCAGCACATAGCTCCCATTGGGGCTGACAAACTGCGGCAGGAGTGCAGCATTGAAGATCAGGGTCTTAGGATTGACCACGGCGACAAGAATACCGTGATAGACGAGCTTGAGGCGCGGGGCCCGCATGGCATGAATCGCCGAGAAATCCTCAATCGGCGCTGACCAGGACTTGTAGCCCAAGTAAATCAGATAGGCGACACCGGCCCATTTGATCCAGAACAGAAACTCCGCGACCAGTTCCAGCAGCGCCCCGATACCCATCACCACCAATACCAGCTGCAGGCCGACCCCGATCGTCGTTCCGGCCACCGTGCAAAGGCCATAGGTGAAGCCATAGCGCACGGAATTGGCGATGATAAGAGCGACATTGGGGCCGGGAAGGGCCACCAGACCGAGGGTGACGATGACCAGCGGTAATAAATGTTCCATATACCCAAAGTAGCATATGGCGCATCGCGGTCAATTGTGTAGACTGCGCCCGATTCTCGCGCGTTAGGGAGTCGCATTCGAAAAGCTGTTGAGTTTTGTGAAATAATTGTGACAATTCCCCAAATTTATGCGGCTTTATTAACTATAAATCACAATTTGCTGGCGTTTTGAGTCATTTATATGTATGATTGATATATATTTTTGAGAATCTGTTTCGTCTGTAGCTGAACCAGTCCCATTACTTTTACAAACTTTAATCTAGGGTAGAGATGTCCTATGACCTATGGCGCGGTCAAACTGAATTTGATGGTTATCGGGATTGTATGCGTTCTTCTCGCGGGAGGGGTCACCTTCCTTGGTCTCACACATGAAGGCAATGCCGCTCCGGTCGCCTGTACAGGTGATTATACGGATCGGCAAAACTGTCTGGCCTTGAATGATACGGCAGCCGCCATGTCTGACGCTGTCCGTTATGCCAGCATCCTTCAGAAATCCTATGATCAAGGCATTTTATATACGGGTGAAACACCCGCACCGGCCCAGACACAAACCAAAACATCCATGGTTCCCCTGCCACCGGCACTTGTCCTGTTTGGCGGGGCGATGATTGGCATGATGTACCTGGGTCGCCGGCGCAAAGTAAAGCCAGTCCAGGACGAGTAATTACGAGCCTGATAAGTCATTACCATTTTCCAGCTATCGCTTGGACCTTTCCCGGCGAATATCCTATCTTGATCTGATCAAAGGTCCGGACAAGACCGTCCGGCCACAACGGATTTGGAGTACGGGTATGCTAAAGAAGATGGGTTACGTTGCTATTTTGATGGCAGCGATGGTTGTTTCCGGACCGTTGGCTCAGGCCAAGAATGATAAGGCCAAAGGTGGTCAAAAGGCGGGGGTAGCGGGATCTGCGCAGACAGCTTCCCTTGTAAATCCCGGCCTGACCGCTGCAGACGCCCGCAAGATTCTCAGCGCCTTTCAGCTGCCGGCAGCGAAACCTCTCCCGCCAGGAATTGCCAAGAACCTGGCCCGGGGCAAGCCCTTGCCTCCCGGTATTGCCAAAAAGAATCTGGGCGCCAATATCCTCAAGGAACTGCCCTATTACGAGGGATATGAATGGCTGCAGGTGGGGCTTGATCTGATCCTGGTGACCACCGGCAGCAAAACCATCGCGAAAGTACTGGAAAAAGTATTCAACTAAAAATTTGAAAACCATCGGTGCAGGCTTTCCGCATTCAAGAGAATCAGTTGGGATTTTTGAATCTCTCGGCCGCCAAATTTTAATTCAGAAATTTCGGAATTACTCGCAATTACATAGAAAAATGGCAGTTTATAGGGGTTTCTGATTTGGTTTATTAACCATAAATAACATTAATTCTGGAGAATCATAAAATTTTAGGCAAAAATAAGGCAAATCTTAAGAAGCGTCTTCAGGGGTTGAAGGACGCTTTTGATGAAGTTGAAAGTAGTTTAATTCGTTCCGATTATTTTTTATGTTGATAAGGGAGGCGACGACGATGTCGGCTAACACCATTACTTTAAAACTGAAGGTTCTTGGCCTTGGCGTTGCGGCGCTTGTAGGTGGCATGGCCTTCCTCGGCTCGGCAAATACAGCCGATGCCTCTTTCGTCTGTTCCGTCGCGGCACCGATGCCGGGACAAGGCGAATGCTGGAACGAAAACAATACGGCAGGCAATGCCGCCGGTGATTTCCGCAATGACAGCGGCTGGGAAACGCGCTTTACCAACACAGGCGGTGCGCCCAGCGGTTCTGACGGGAACTGGACCAACTTCCAGTTTACCACCACAAATCTCCTGGCGTCACAGTTCTCCACTCAGAAAGCCTTTGGTGCCCAAAGCCCGGCCAATGTGGAAACAGTTCTTGAGGGGGCAGACTGGTTCGGTCAGCCTCTGACTCTCGTAGAATCCGGGAATATCAGTGGCAGTTCTGTCAATGGTACAGTGAATGGAAATCTCCTTTATATCCATGTCGGCGGGTTTAGCATGGCCTGGCTCTATGATGCGGATAGCCCCTTCTTCTGGTCAGGATCCGGATTTGGTAAAGGCCTCAGCAATTACCGCATTTACCAGACGGTATCCGCCGTGCCGCTTCCGGCCGCTCTGCCGATGTTCGGCGCGGCACTTCTCGGGATCGGATATCTGTCCCGCCGCCGCAAGAAAAAGGCGGCTATGGAAGCCTGATAATTTCCTAACGTAACATCAAACGGCGGCTCTCGGGTCGCCGTTTTTTTATGCTTTATGCTTAACGGGAAGAGGGTGGGCCTTAATCTTTACTTAGTGTCTTATACCTAAGGTCACGGCATGGAAATGCGTGCTGATATCCGGCCCACGGCGGTTTTGCTGGAAGCCTTTCGCTTTGTGATTAATCATCGCTGGCCCTGCCTGATCCGGGCAGTGCCGGTTGTCATCATGACCGGATTCATTGCCTGGCTGGAGACCAATATTCTCGCCCGGACGGAATTTTTCCCCCTGGTCATGAACGAAATCCTCTATGCCATTTTCGCCGTTTACTGGCATCGCTACACCCTGTTGGAGGAGGATCGGCTGAGCCCGGATTTCGGCCTGCATTTCGGCATCCGGGAGATTAAATTTGCCGCCGTCATGCTGCTCTATGTGTTGGTGACTTATATATTGGCGACGGCATTTCTCGCAGCCATGGGCACAGGCTCAGCCTCTTCGATCCTGATTTTCATAGTCATATTGGGTCTGGCCTTCTTGCCGATTATCCTGATATTTCCCGCCATTGCCCTGGATCAGCCGGTGCGTCCCGGGTATTTTGCCCGACGAATCTTCGACATATTTCTACCGCTCCTCGGGACTGTCCTGCTCGGGATTGTGGCGGCCGTCGGGATCTATCTACTGATCTTCCTGCCCCTCGGCCTTCTGGCCATCCTTCTGGGAACGACATTCGCCGAGATTCTGGTCTCGGTGGTGGCCAGTTTTCTGGTGATGCCGCTGGTGCTTGCCGTCTCCGTCTCATTTATCTCTTTCCTGTATCGGGATATGATTGGCCTGGCCCCGCAAACGGCTTGAAACAATCTGAAATGTGATATTCGCCCTTGCTGGCATCCGGATAATTTCCTACCGTTCCATTTTTATCCGAAGGTGTCCCATATGAGTGACGAGATTGAAGGGGGCTGCGCCTGTGGCGACGTGCGCTATCGTCTGAATAAGGCGCCGATGTTTGTGCATTGCTGCCATTGCACCGAATGCCAGCGTCATACCGGCAGTGCGTTCGTTATCAATGCCATTCTGGAGCGGGAGAATCTGCACGTTCTTTCCGGTGACACGGCGCCCTATCAAGTGCCCACCCATAGCGGCGGGCCCCATGCGATTTATCACTGTGTGAGATGCCAGACCGCTCTTTGGGGGGATTACGGTACCCGCAACGTACTTCGTTTCATACGGGTCGGAACCCTCGATGAGCCAAGCCGATTGCCGCCGGATGTTCATATTTTCACCCGCTCGAAACTGCCATGGGTGTCGGTGCCGGAAGACGCTTTGTCCTTTCCCGTCTATTATGACCGTAATGACCATTGGCCCGCGGAGAGCCTCGCGCGCTGGCAGCAGGTTAATGCTTAGGAGCCGATCATCATGAAAATCGGAATTGTCGGGGCAGGGGCCATTGGCGGATTTTTTGGCGTGCGATTGACCCAGGCGGGGTATGAGGTTTCCGTCCTGGCGCGGGGCCGCAACCGGGAAATTCTGGCAGAGCAGGGCATGACCCTGACCTCCAGCACCGGCGACGCGACGGTAAAGTTTGCCGCGGTTGAGGAAGATCCGGCGGCCATTGGCATCATGGATGTGGTGATTTTTATCGTCAAAAGTCAGGATTCGGTGCAGGCGGCGGAAGATATGAAGCCAATGATCGGTCCGAACACGCAAATCATCAGTTTTCAGAACGGTCTTTTCGGGATTGAACATCTGGCGGAGACATTTGGCGCCGACAAAGTCTCCCCCGGCATCACCTATATTCCCGCCGTCGTCGATAGGCCCGGGCTGGTCCGCCATACGGGGCCTTTGACCCGCTCTTTATTCGGCCCCTATACCCAACGGGATTTCAGCCTGCATCAGGAGCTTGCTGACGCCCTGACCAAGGTCGGGATGGATATCCATGCCCGGGCGGAGCCAATGCCGGAAATCTGGGAGAAGTTTGTAGTATTGAGCCCGTTTCATGTGATTGGTTGTCTGACCCGAATGCCCCTAGGCGGTTGGATTCCCTCACCGGAGACAGAGGATCTGTTTCTTCGCGCCATGAAGGAAGTGATGGCGGTAAGCTTGGCGAAAGGCGTAGCGATTACACCTGATATTGCCGAGAAACAGGTGGCATTTTGCAAGACGGACGCCAGCCCGGATACCCGCGCCTCCATGCTGGAAGACCTGGAGCGGGGCAAGCCGCTGGAAATCGATGCCACCATTGGCTGGCTGTGCCGGGAAGGGAAGCGCCTTGGTGTGCCCACACCGATCCATGATACGGGCTATGCCTTGCTGGCCCCCTATCGGAACGGTGGCAGACTCTAGTCTTCCGAACCGTCCTTTTCTTTTTTCTCGGCCTCAAACACATCCTTGACGAAAGACATGGACTTCCAGGCCGGATCCGGAGGGGTATAACCTTCTTCAGGAACATGCACCGAGGGTTCGTTTTTCGCCATGTTGGGAATATAGCGGGGGCAGTTGCTGAAGATATATTCCGCTGTGACCCGGATCAGCCGCTTGGCACCGGGCATACCTTCGATGGCCTCGGGAGACTCATCAATCTCTGCATGGCCACTGATCCTCAGACGGCCGGCATTGTTATAGAGCTTGCCGTCAAAACTGATGAACAGCAGGCCAACCCGAGAGTTTTTTGTGATATTGCCAAGGCTCCGATACATCCGGTTGCCATCATAGTCTGGCCAGGCCATGGTGTTTTCTCCGGTCACTTTTATAAAGCCCGGCGCGCCGCCCTTGAAGGAGCAGTCGACGCTTTCCTCTGAGGCAGTGGACAGGAAAAAGAACTCGGAGTTTTCGATAAACTCCCGATCCACCTCGTTGAAAGCCTTGCGCATGCGATTGGCTTTCAGGCGGTCGGCAACTGTCCGTCCTTCGTAGCGATCCTGTAGCGCGCGCATGCCGTCGTGATAATATACCATTGTCTCTTTCCCCGGGCTTAAGCCCTTTTTGTTATCGATAGGATTGGTTATGTCTGCCGAAGAATTTTCATTGGCCAGTTTGTAAGCAATTGGTTCATTTAGCAACGGGCCTGATAAAAAGGGGCCGAAGGAGAGCTTTGTGCTGACGGAAGTTTCCGGAAATTTTGTCAAGATCGCCTTTGCCGATGCGATTGAGACACCGTTGTTGCGGGGTCATCCGACGCGCCCCGCCGCCCGGTTTAACCGCCCAGGCCAGGATGCGCTTTATCTAAGCCCGGATGAAGCCAGTGCCCGGGTGGCCATCGGGGAGTATGTGCGGGACGGCGATCCGCCGCGGGTTCTGCTAAGTTATGAGGTTGGCCTATGCACTCTTCTTGATCTACGTCATCCCGAGGCGGCTGATATCTATGCGCTGGCCCGTCAAAGCTGGCGCCCGCCCTTTGCCAGCGGGGAAGAACCGCCGTCCTGGGAGGCGGCAGAGATGGTCCGGAATTTGGGTCACGTAGGGTTGATTGATCCCTCGCGGCAGCAGCCCGGACTGTGGCATATCACCCTCCTGCGCTGGAATGAATCTGGTGCTCCGACCGTCCGCCAAATCGGAAAACCGGAGCCGATCTCAATCGCTCCAAAGGCTGTATCCGATTGACGACACGCCGTATTGCCGCTAGCCTTCCTGTCAGGATTTAATGGGGCATAAAATGTCATTTGTCGTGGTGATCGTGGGAAATTTGCGCATGGGCCGGTAACGGACACCTGAACGGATCTCCATGCGCCCTCGATTTTCGGGGGCTTTTTTATGCCTGTCTTGAACTGTGCCGGAAGGATCCGGCCGAGGGGAACATTTGCTGTACGCTGCCACCACACCGCCGAGACTGGGCACTCTGGTACTGCTGACCGCCATGTCGGTCTTGTCCCTCAATATGTTCCTGCCATCCCTGTCCAACATGGCGGTGGATTTTGAGGCCGAGTATTCCGTCGTCACTCTCGCGATTGCCGGGTATCTTGGCATTACAGGGCTGTTGATGCTGATTGCCGGGCCGATGTCCGATCGCTTTGGCCGCCGGCCCGTTCTGCTTGGCGGCATCACGATTTTTACCCTGGCCTCGCTGGTTTGCGTCTTCACCACTGACATATGGGTATTCCTCGTCTTTCGCGTCTGCCAGGGAGCGATAATCTCCGGCTGGGCGATCTCCCTTGCCAGCATCCGCGATCAATATCCCCCTCAGGAAGCGGCCAGCAAGATCGGATATGTGACCATGGCTATGGCCATAGCGCCGATGCTTGGGCCCATGTTTGGCGGATTGCTTGACGAGTTTTTTGGCTGGCGGGCGAATTTCATGGCCTATGCCGCCCTCGGCCTCTTTGCCCTCGTCCTATGCTGGATTGATCTGGGGGAAACCAACAAGTCGCCCTCGGAAACCTTCTCCAAGCAGTTCCGCGCCTATCCCGAATTGTTTCGCTCCCGCCGCTATTGGGGCTATGCGATCTGTTCGGCCTTCTCAACGGGAACTTTCTATGTCTTTCTCGCTGGCGCGCCGCTGGTCGCTGTCACTCTTTTGGGTCTAAGCCCCGCAGAGCTGGGTTTTTACATGGGGACAATTACGGCAGGGTACATGCTGGGCAGCTTCCTGTCGGGGAGGTATGCCAAGCGATTTGCCCTGACGACCATGATGATTTCCGGGCGCATTGTCGGTAATGCGGGGGTTATCCTTGCACTGATCCTGTTTGCTTCCGGCGTCAACCATGTTGAGGCTCTATTTGGCTCTCTGGTGCTGGTTGGACTCGGGAACGGGTTGACCATGCCGAGCTGTAATGCAGGCATCCTCTCGGTCCGTCCAAATCTGGCAGGCAGTGCTGCGGGACTGGCAGGCGCCCTGACCATCAGCGGCGGGGCCCTGTTAACGACTGCCACGGGTCTGGCCGTGACGGAGGAAAACGGCGCCTACGGTCTGCTGGCGTCGATGCTCACCTGCACGGTCGTCTCCCTGATCGCCACCCTCTATGTCTATGGGGTCGATCGAAAGGAAAGCCGGGAGACCGCCCGTAACTAGCGCGCGTAATCTGCCCCCATCCGGTCGAGCCGTCTTTTCAGGGCGGCAAATTCGCGGGAGCCGATGGCGGCACCGAAGCCGGTCATGGCCTGTTTGTGGACAAGATCCTGAACTTCTTTTGGTGGCAGATTGACATTACCGCTGGCCTGGGCCGCGATCTGAATTTTGCAAGCCTGTTCCATGTAATACATCATGATGAAAGCCTCGGCGATACTGCGGCCACAGGTTAGCAGACCATGGTTGCGCAGGATCAGGATCTGCTTGTCACCCAGATCGGCAAGCAGCCGCTTCTGCTCATCGGGATTAAGGGCAATGCCTTCATAATCATGATAGGCAATCAGTCCGGTATAAAGCATGGAGGTCTGACTGACAGGCAGCAGGCCGTTGGTCTGGGCGGAAACGCCGACACCGGCAACTGTATGGGTATGGATGACGCAGGAGATGTCCGGCTTTTCCGCATGCACGCAGGAATGAATGATATAGCCTGCGGGATTAATCGAATCTTCCACATGATCGATGATGTTGCCCTCGATATCGACTTTCACGAGGTTGGACGCGGTGATTTCTTCATACAGCAGTCCAAAGGGATTGAGCAGAAAATGCTCTTCCGGACCCGGGACCCTTGCCGAGATATGGGTATAAATCAGGTCGTCCATACCAAAATGGGCGATCAGTCTGTAGCAGGCCGCGAGATCCACTCGGGTTTGCCACTCCTCGACTGTCATGCTTGGTTTTTTGATGGCCTCCAGACTTCCCATTTTGACCTCCTGATCGCTTGCTGTTTCTCTCTCACTATATAGGAGATGAATTATGTCTATTCGATGAAATCGAACAGGGCATTGAAATTAGTTTCCCGGACCAGAAGCCGGTCTCCCCGATCGTCATGGGGAACCGGCACCGACAGGGAATTGAGAATACCGCGTATCTTGTCGAGGCCCTCGGTGCGGATTTGCAAAGCGCCGAAAATCGAATGCCGATCTCCCATAGGGCAGGCGAGGGATCCGTACCTTTCCTGATAATCGCCAACCGTCATCACTGAAATTTTAGCGCCTTGCAAAGGAATGTTTGCTCCATTGCCGTCCGGAATGACGTCTGTGCTAAGAACCCGCCCCAATGTTTCAGCCTCCAGGCTGGGATGTTCTGTTGCAATGACAAATTCTGTAATTGCCCGGGCGCCGTTGTCATGCTGTTGCCACTCCTCCCGCCAAACAACGTCGGGGGTGTGATGCTCACAGAAATAAACCCGGCCGCCGGGAACCAGTCCCTCCGTCAGATGGGCCGTTGTGAAGCTTGCTTCTACCTCCCCACTGTCAATCTCTACCGGGCGAGTGAAGGATTTGGGCGGTGCTTTTGTCATGCCCAGGTTGTCCAGATGAGAATGGGTTGCGGTCGCATTTTCGGTCTTGAAGACCAATCCGTTCAGTCCGGCTGGAGCCTTGGCAATATCCGGGCGTCCTAGGGGGGCATTAGGCGTGTCGGCAGGCAGGCCGATCAATTCCAGATAGTCGGTCCCGAACATCATCAGGTGATTGATGGAGCCGAGGCTATGATATCCCCGTTTTGTCAGCTGAAATCCTAGGGCTGCGAACAGATCCGCCGCTTGATCCATTTCAAACCCGACATTGATAACGGCGTGATCCAACTGCGCCAGTGATGCCATATGACAGTTTCCCTAGATAGGTGGAGTGGGGACAACAACCATAGGATGGCATCCGAAAAGGGTCAATCCGCTTGCCCGTCCTTTTCGGTGGATACAAAAAAACCTCTGAAGCGGACTTCAGAGGTTTTTGAATTGGCTCCCCGAGCAGGACTCGAACCTGCGACAGGCTGATTAACAGTCAGCTGCTCTACCAACTGAGCTATCGGGGATCAGGCTCCCGAACTTATTCGGGATGGCGGCTTATAGCAACTGCGCTTTAGGCTGCCAAGTCTTGTTTTTGCAAAAACCCGAAAAAATTAGGGTAAGGTTCCGATTGCCGACGTTGCCTGCTCAGTCCGGCCTGTGTGCTTCGGCAATCTTCTTATCCGTATTATACTGGCTAAGCGCGTAAACAGCCCAAATCGCCGCCGGAACCCAACCAATCAGAGTCAGCTGCAAGATCAGGCAAATAATACCCTGGATCGGCTTGCCAATCGTAAAGAAAACAAAGAACGGAATCAAAAGCGCTAATATTAGTCTAATCATTTATGACATCCCCCGAGAATACAACAGGCAAAGATTAACCAAACTCATATGGCTTGGCAAATTCACGTCTCTAAAGTATTGGCAGGAACCTAAAAAACAAGGAAGATTTTGGGCGAAAACTGGAAAATGGAGGCCTGGACCGGAATCGAACCGGTGTACACGGATTTGCAATCCGCTGCGTCACCACTCCGCCACCAGGCCTCGAACTGTGGTGTGTGCTTGAAAAGCTTAGGGGTTTTAGGGCTTGGGACAAGGGCTGTCAAGACGAGAATGCGTGAACTTCCTTTGTCTGTTGCGGGCCTCTTTCTGCTGTTTCCTCGCTCTCACTATAAGGAAATAAATCGCTGGACAGCGGCCACCTTAAGCCTTGCGCCCCCGGCGCTTTATTAAGTATAAAAGCGGGACCGAAATACCAGGTCCGTCAGGAGCGTTATGAATATCGAAAATTTTGCCGAAGCGCGTCACCACATGGTGCTCAGCCAGTTGCGTCCCAATCAGGTCACCAGCGATTCCGTCGCTGAAGCAATGGACACGGTTCCGCGGGAAGAATTTGTTCCCCAGGAATTGAAAGCGGTTGCCTATTTGGATGAAGATCTGGAGGTCGCGCCGAGCCGCTTTGTGGTCGAGCCGAGGGTTTTTGCCCGGCTGTTGCAGGAAGCGGAAATCAAACGTGACGAGGTGGTTCTCGATATCGGCTGCGGGACCGGTTATTCCTCCGCAGTTCTTGGCTTCATGGCTCAGGCCGTGGTGGCCATTGAATCGGATCCGGATCTTGTGGCCAAAGCAACGGAGACGCTGACCCGCCTTGAATGTGACAATGTGGCAGTTGTTGAAGGCCCTTTGGCTGAAGGAAACAAAAAGCAGGGGCCCTATGATGTCATCCATATCAATGGATCTATTACCAAGGTTCCACAGTCCTTGCTGGATCAGCTTGCGGAGGGGGGACGTCTGATTTGTGTGATCGGCGACGGGCCGGGTGTTGCAACCATCTACAGGCGCACCGGATCGCATTTTTTCCCGCGCGCTGCTTTTGATGCATCGGTGCCTGAACTGAAAGACCTGAAGGAACCGGTTGCGTTTCAATTTTGACGAATGATGACGTCGGTCACTTTCCGCTCAGGTTAATTGCCGATAGGATTGCGGTTATTAATATTTCGATCATAATTTCTATGAATAATGGTTAATTGAGAGTTTATGGCCTCGAAGCGAGTAAATCGACTATTTATAATAGTTGATCATTTTGCCTTACGGGACTAAATTCTTTTATGGTTAATATCTTGGCGGCCTATTATTGGGCTTGAGGGGCGAGTACAAAATGAAGAAAGTGGCCTTATCTGTTGCATCAGTAATTGCAATGACGATGTTTCTGTCTGACGCCAATGCGGAAACGCTTCAGGATGCTCTGTCATCAACCTACGAAAATAATCCTTCCCTATTGGCTCAACGGGCCAGTGTCCGGGGTGTTGACGAAAATGTACCGCAGGCTTTAGCGGGATGGCGGCCTCAGGTTTTCGCGACGGGTGAAGCAGGCGCCCAGCACAGCAACACGAACATTACCAACAATTCCGGGGTTGGAAAGAATTCCAATCCGACAAGTGCGGCGCTCACGGTTTCTCAGCCGATCTATACAGGTGGCCAGACGGTCGCCTCTACGAAATCCGCAGAAGCAGCCGTGGAAGCAGCACGGTCAGGATTACTCTCAACAGAGCAAACAATTTTTCAGTCAGCTGTTGCCGCTTATATGAATGTCCTTCGTGACGCAGCGGTTGTTGATCTGAACAGGAATAATACAACGGTGTTACGGCGCCAGTTAGAGGCTGCCAGGGACCGCTTTGAAGTGGGTGAAATAACTCGTACCGATGTAGCTCAAGCTGAAGCTCGACTTGCGGATTCAATTTCCAACCAGATTCAGGCTGAAGGAAATCTTCGTTCTACCCGGGCCAATTACGAACGCATTGTCGGACAGCCGCCTGAAAATCTGGAGGATCCGGCTATTCCGGAAATGTTTCCAGAGTCTGAAGAAGCCGCATTAGCCATAGCTCTTGAGAATCACCCGGATATCAAGACAGCGAAATTTAACGAGGAAAGCTCACGCTATACCATCCGGTCGACATCAGGTCAGCTGCTGCCAAGCCTGTCAGTAGATGGCACGCTCTCCCATGGGAATGAAGTTACCGGCAATGGAACCTGGGCGAATACGGCCAGCATCAGCGCGGTTCTGTCCGTCCCGCTTTATCAGTCCGGGGCTGTCTACAGTCAGGTCCGTCAGGCGCGTCAGATTAACAGTCAGCGCCTTCAGGAAATCGAAGAAGCCGTCCGTGAAATTCGCGAAGCTGTCGTCCAGTCCTGGGAACAGCTTGAAACCGCGAGATCCCGTATAGGGGCAGATGAAGAATCTGTCCGGGCCAATGTTATCGCCCTTGAGGGTGTTGAGCAGGAAGCTCAGGTCGGATCCAGAACCACCTTGGACGTTCTGGATGCGGAGCAGGAGCTTTTGGCGTCGAAAGTCAATCTCGTAACGTCCCGGCGTGATCAATATGTGGCGATTTACAATGTCCTGGCCGCCATCGGCAAGCTGAACGCCCGTGATCTGAACCTGGACGTTGAATATTACGATCCAGCCAGCAATTATGACAGGGTTCGTGACAAGTGGTTTGGAACGGATGGCGGTCTGAATTAAGGGTTCTTTAAATCAGATAGGCCATATTGGGAGTGTAATCTGAGTATTGGGGTTACCTGGAGTGGCTTTCACATAACAGGACCCTTTGTTTCGGTGGTGAAATTACTATGAGCGATCCAAGTACAGAACAAGAACCAACCATGGAAGAGATCCTGGCTTCCATTCGGCGCATTATTTCTGAGGACGGAGAAGAGGGCGAAGAGCAGGACGCTGCTGCCGCTCCAGCTGAAGAAGGCGACGCGGCCGCCCCGGAAGTAGAAGAGGTCGCTGAGGCAGCCGTGGAGGAAGCGGAGCCTGAGCCTGAGCCTGAGCCTGAACCAGAGCCCGAACCCGAGCCGGAGCCCGAAATGGAAGAAGAACCCGCAATGGAAGCTGAAGCCGACGTCGAAGAAGATGTTCTTGAACTGACGGATGAGATCATTGAAGAGGAAATTGACAAGGCGGCTGCCGCGGTGGCTGAAGCAGAGGCGGAAGCGGAGCCTGAGCCCGAGCCGGAACCAGAAGTCGAAATGGATATGGAAGCGACAGATGCGCCTGCAAAAAGCAGCCTTCTGGCCGATCCGACAATTGCAGCAACAACATCGGCTTTCGCTAATTTGGCCGGTGCAGTAGCGTCATCGCGAGGAATGCAGATGGGTAACAATTCAACTTTAGAAGATCTCGTTAAAGATATGCTTCGGCCGATCCTGAAGGACTGGCTGGATCAGAATCTCCCCCAGATCGTACAGCGCATTGTCGAGCGCGAGGTGAGTAAGCTTGCTGATCGGGCAGACGAAGACGAATAAAGTCTTTCCTCCCGGGCAGTGAGCCGACTATATTACTCCCGAAATTTTTGCCAGACTTTAAATAAAGAAAGGTTCAGCGATGCTGGACAAATCTTATCGACCGCAGGAGGTCGAAGGAAAGCTCTATTCTAAATGGATGGAGCAAGGGGCTTTTGAATGTGGGCGCGCCGACTCCGATGATGCTTTTACCATTGTAATTCCGCCGCCCAACGTGACGGGCAGCCTGCATATGGGCCATGCCCTCAACAATACTTTGCAGGATATCCTGGTCCGTTTTGAAAGAATGCGGGGCAAGGACGTGTTGTGGCAGCCCGGCATGGACCATGCGGGCATCGCCACCCAGATGGTGGTTGAGCGGCAACTCGCAGAGCAAGGCGTTACCCGTCACGATCTCGGCCGGGACGCATTCGTCGACAAGGTCTGGGAATGGAAAGGCGAATCCGGTGGTTTGATCTTCGAACAGCTCAAACGCCTGGGCGCGACCTGTGACTGGGGGCGGGAACGCTTTACCATGGATGAAGGGCTGTCCAAGGCCGTTCGCAAGGTCTTCGTTCAGCTGTACAAGGAGGGCCTGATTTATCGGGACAAGCGGCTGGTCAACTGGGATCCCAAATTTCACACGGCGATTTCCGATCTGGAGGTCGAGCAGCGTGAAGTCAATGGCCAGATGTGGCATTTCAAATATCCGGTAGAGGGGGACGAGGGACGGTTTATCACCGTCGCGACAACCCGCCCGGAAACCATGCTTGGGGATACAGGTATTGCTGTCCATCCGGAAGATGAGCGCTACGCTGATCTGGTGGGCAAGTTTGCCCTTCTGCCGATTATCGGCCGACGGATTCCTATTGTCGCCGATGACTATGCGGATCCCGAACAGGGCTCCGGTGCCGTCAAAATTACACCCGCCCATGATTTCAACGATTTCGAGGTTGGCAAGCGCGCCAATCTTGAGGTTATCAACATCATGGATGAGAGCGCCTGCCTCAACGATAGGGTCCCTGAAGAATATCGAGGTCTGGAACGGTTTGAAGCCCGCAAAAAAGTCGTTGCGGAAATCGAAAGCCTGGGCCTCCTGGAAAAAATTGAGGATCATCCCCATACAGTTCCGTATGGAGATCGTTCCGGTGTTGTGATCGAGCCGTTATTGACGGATCAGTGGTTTGCCGATGCGGCGACCCTGGCGCAGCCGGCTATTCGGGCGGTGGAAAATGGCAGCACCCGGTTTGTGCCGTCAAAATGGACGAACACCTATTATGACTGGATGCGGAATATCCAGCCCTGGTGTATTTCACGCCAGCTTTGGTGGGGGCATCGCATTCCGGCCTGGTTCGGCCCAGACGGAATGATCTTCGTTGAAGAAACCGAAGAGGCGGCTTTCGCGGCGGCGGAAGCACATTACGGTAAGAGAGTCGATCTCAACCAGGATAATGATGTCTTGGATACCTGGTTTTCCTCGGCGTTATGGCCCTTCTCGACCCTTGGCTGGCCCGAGAAAACACCGGAGCTGGACAAATATTACCAGACCGATGTTCTGGTCACGGGATTTGACATCATCTTTTTCTGGGTTGCCCGAATGATGATGATGGGGCTTCACTTCATGGATGAGGCGCCGTTCCATACGGTCTATATCCATGCGCTTGTCCGCGATGAACAGGGCGCCAAAATGTCTAAATCCAAAGGCAATGTCGTCGATCCGCTGGATCTGATGGATACTTATGGCGCCGATGCGCTGCGCTTTTTCCTCTCGGCCAGTGCCGCGCAAGGAAGGGATGTTCGCTTGTCCGAGCAGCGGGTGGAGGGGTATCGCAACTTCACCACAAAGCTTTGGAACGCGGCCCGGTTCTGCGAAATGAACGAATGCAAGGTACCCGACGGATTTGACCCCTTTGCTGTTGAGGAAGTCATCAATAAATGGATCGTTGGCGAAACCGTTAAATGTGAAGCTGCCGTGCGAGAGGCTCTGGAGGGCAAGCGGGATGGCTACCGCTTCAACGATGCTTCCAACGCGATTTATGCCTTTACCTGGAATATCTTCTGTGACTGGTACCTGGAATTCGCCAAATTACCGTTTCAAGGGAATAACAAGGCGGAAACACAAGCGACCGCGGCCTGGGTTCTCGACCAGATCCTTAAAATCCTCCATCCCTTCATGCCTTTTGTGACGGAGGAGCTTTGGGGCTCACTCGGCGCTGAGCGGCAAACGGATCTGATTGTTTCTGACTGGCCGGACTATACCGACGCCAATATCGATACGGCCGCTGCAGAAGAAATGGAATGGGTGCAGGGTCTGATCACCGGTATTCGGGGGGTTCGTAATGAAATGAACGTTCCGGCGGGCGCAAAGATCCCGCTTGTCTTCAATGACGGCAGTGAGCGGGATAAATCCTGGCTTGAACAGCATTGGGATATTATTGCCCGTATGGCCCGCCTTGAAGGCCGTGAAGTGGATGTCCCGCTGCCAAAAGGGTCTTTGCAGTTCGTCCATAAAGGCGCGACGGTTGCGCTTCCGCTGGCGGGAGCCATGGACCTGGATGCGGAAAAAGCCCGTTTGACCAAGGAAATCAGCAAACTCAACGGCTATATGACCGGACTGACCAAGAAACTCGGTAATGAGAAATTTGTCGCCAATGCCCCGGCACATGTTGTCGATGCCGAGAAAGCCAAACTCTCCGAGGCGGAGCTTCAGCTTGCCAAACTCAATGACGCCGCGGACAGGTTGGCGGAACTATAGGCTAACCGTTATACAGAATAGAAAAAGCGGCTCCTCGAGGCCGCTTTTTTGTTGTCTAGGGCTGTATTCTGGCCGTAAGCTTTGCCGGTCACTTACATCCAAAAAAGAAAAGCGGGCGCCAGACTGCTGAATAACAAAGGGACCGAGCGATGACCGAACTCCATTTTCTACCCGCTTATAAACAGGCAGAACTTCTTGCATCCGGGGAGATCGGGGCCGAGGAGCTGCTGGATCATTACCTTGCCCGTGTCGACAAATATAATGAGGCTTTGAACGCGGTGATCTGGATGGATGTTGACGGAGCGCGGGGTCGGGCACGAGAGGCGGACAAGGCGCGGGCACGCGGTGACAGCCTTGGACCCTTGCATGGGGTGCCGATGACGATCAAGGAATCCTACAATCTGATGGGCAGTCCGTCGACCTGGGGCAATCCGGCCTGGAAGGATCATTTTCCGGAGCGCAATGCCTTGAGTGTCCAAAGATTGCTGGATGCCGGCGCAAATATATTTGGCAAAACCAATGTGCCCTTCATGCTGGCGGACTGGCAGAGTTTCAACGATATCTACGGCACCACAAACAATCCCTGGGACCTGAAACGGACACCAGGGGGATCATCGGGCGGATCGGCAGCGGCCCTTGCCGCTGGGCTCAGCGGGCTCGAAATCGGATCAGACATCGGGGCATCCATTCGTAACCCGGCCCATTATTGCGGGGTCTGCGGCCATAAGCCGACCTATGGAGTCATTCCCGGTCATGGGCAAAAACCACCGGGAATCGTTGCCGATAGCGACATTGCCGTGTTGGGTCCGCTGGCCCGATCGGCGATCGATCTTGAGATTGCCCTCGATATTATGGCCGGGGCGGGGCGGCCGCAGAATGCCGTCTGGCATCTTGGTTTCAAGCCTGCCCGCCATCGCCGCCTGCCGGATTTCAAAGTGGCGGTGATGACATCGGCGCCCGGGTTTGATGTGGATGATGAGTATCAGGCCTGTCTCAACAGCATCGCTGATAAACTTGAGACGGCCGGCGCGACAGTCAGCCGGACCGCCCGGCCCGAGGTCGATGCTGCCCACGCATTTGAAACATATATCCTGTTGTTGCGCGCCGCGACGTCGGGCGCCCTCAGCGACGAACAGTTGGAGCGGTTCCGCAAAGTTGTCGCCAGCAGCGATGCGGATGACAAAAGCTACCTGACCCTGATGGCGCGGGCAGGGACATTGTCCCATAAGGAATGGCTTCGGATAAACAACGACCGACATCTTATTGCCCGGAAATGGCAGGCGTTTTTTGAGGATTGGGATATTCTCATCTGTCCGGCGGCGGCAGGTCCGGCCTTTTTGCAGAATCAGCAGGGCGAACGGCAGGACCGGATGATCGATGTCAATGATACGCAACAGCCCAGTACGGATCAGATGTTTTGGGCCGGATATTCCAACATGGTGGATTTACCCTCTACCGTCGTGCCCACAGGGTTCACCAAAGCCGGCCTACCGGTGGGGTTGCAGGCTGTCGCGGCGTATGGAGAAGACAAAACGTCCCTTGCTCTCTGCCAATTGATTGAAGAGCAATTCTTAAGCTTTACACCTCCGCCCAACTATAAATAGCTATTCATCGGCATGACAAAAAATCCGCAGAATTCAAGTGTTTTTTTGTCTTTTACAAGCATGAATTGGTAAAAATTTTGTAAAACTGCGTGTTAAACGAAAGTTTTTGTTTACGATTTGCTGTTACCCAAGATGGAAGGGTTTTTCAGATAATCCTGCCGCCCCGTTACCTGAGGGCAGGGTCCCGCTGAAACCGTTCGTAGTCTGTCCAGGAGGTAACAATGGCCTATGCCATACCGATGATACAGCCGACAACGCGAAAGCGCGCCATAGGTTACACTGGCGTGTCCTGGACCTGTCTGTTTTTCGGGCCATTCCCCGCTCTTTACAGAAAACATATCTTCGGGTTTATCGGCATGACCCTGGTCAATATCGCAACTCTTGGGCTTTCCGCACTGGTTTTTGCCTTTGTTTACAACGCCTGGCACTACCATTCCCTGTTAAGCCAGGGCTTTTTGCCGACAGGGCATCAGTTCGGGAATGTCGCCCATAACGTTTCGGGACTGGAGAGCGGGCTCAATGACAATCTGGATGCGCTACATACCTCTCCGGGACTGGAGGGACGGTCCCGAAACATTACTCTGGCGTCCCCGGAATTGTCAGAACATTTGATCGACGATCACGACCACACTCCGATACCCCGTAAACGATAGTGTTTCATCACGACATATCGATCAACCTATAGCAACATGTAACTGCTGGTGACATGGCCGATAGGCTTGTCTTTATCTCCCACATGAAGATTGACCTCTCCATACATGATGCTGCGGCCCGGCTTAATGATCCGGGCGTCGGCAAATAAAGTCCCCTCCATGACCGGTCTCAGGAAAGAGGTCTGTAAATTGATCGTGGTCATTGGAACGAAACTGCCGGAAAAAGCGGCGACGGCGAAAACCATGGCGGTATCCGCGAGAGCCATAATCGCCTGACCACTCATACTGTTGCCGAGGCGGTTCAGGTGAGGGGAAGAGGGAATACTGAGAGTCACGCCGTCTTTCGCAATGACGGGGAAACTGATATTGAGGTCCTGGACCCAGGGAGCGAAGCTCTTCTTAAAGAATTCTTCCGCTTCTTGTTGTGTCAGTTCTGGCATGGATTTCTTCTAACTGGTTGGATAAAACGCGCTCCTAAATTGCGGATATCTGTATCTGAAAATCAAGCCAAATTAGTCATTCATCCTGTAATCACCAAGTATTTCGGGCGGTGTTTAACTGATAGAATCTGTGTTTGCTCCCGTAATCAAAAAGGTATAACCGCGTAATTTGTTAACCCTTACCCCCTGAATAGCCTTAACGGAAATGGTTAATGTTGCATAAATATCAAATATTTAGTCCGAATTTGCAGTTTTTTGACCTTTCCGGTGAATTTCTGGCAAATAGATAAAATTTTATGATAAAACGCTTCTTATTAAGTACAGATCATTTTTGGATACAGTTTTTAATTTGCGTGTTACGCAGTTTGAGGAGTTCAGTATGTTATTGAAAAAGATTAAATTTGCAGCAGTGGCTCTGACAGTTTCAGCATTTCTGGCTTCTCCGGGCATGGCTGCAACCAATTATGTCGTGAATGGCGGCTTTGAAGCCGATGTTGGTCTCGGCAATAATTCCTGGAACGTTTTTGCCGGTATTCCTGGCTGGACAACGACATCGGGCCGGGGCATTGAAATTCAGCGGGGCAACGGTATTGGCGGTGCGTCTCCTTATGAGGGACTGCAGAAAGTTGAGCTGGACAGCCATAACCTTTCCGGCAGTGGGGCCAAGAACGACAACAGTAACTCCGGCATGCAGCAGCTGCTGACCCTGGGTTCCGGTACCTATGAATTCTCTTTCGCCTATCTCGGTCGGACGAAAGATGCGAATACAAACGGTATTGGCTATAGCCTGATGAACGGTATTCTCAACGACATGGTCACCGGCGTCCGCAATGACGGCTGGACCATCATCAGCCATATCTTCTCACTTGAGGAAGAAACGGATATCGCCATTAACTTCTGGGCCAAAGGCACGGAAGACACCCTTGGCGGCTATCTGGACAATGTTCAGATCTCAGCGGTTCCCCTCCCTGCAGCGCTGCCGCTTTACGGCGCAGGTCTGGCAGCTATAGGCTTCATCGGCTGGCGCCGCAAGCGCAAACAGGCCGCGGCTGAAGCCTGATTTCAGGGAAATGACTAAAGACAGAAACGGCGCTTTTCGAAGCGCCGTTTTTTTATGCCCTCAATCTGTATCCTGCTCTTTACCTTGCCGCCTATTTCTTTGATACTGTTGCCAAAATAAGCTGGGAGCAAAGTATGTATATTTCACAATTACTGACACGGGCGGTTCAGACCAACAGGGATAAGACAGCAACAATCTGCGCGGGAAGGGAGCGGACTTACGGGGAGTTTGCCGACAGGGTCCAAAGATTTGCCGGTGCCCTCAAAGGTCTCGGTATCGGGGATGGTGAGCGGGTCGCGATCCTGGCCCATAACTCGGACCGATATCTCGAATTTTATTATGCCACGCCCTGGGTCGGTGGGGTCTTTGTGCCCGTGAATACCCGTCTGGCAGTACCCGAATTTGCGTATTGGCTTGATGATTCCGGGTCCGAGATTCTGCTGGTGGATGACGCCTTTATGGGGGTTGTCCCGGAACTTCGGGACCGGGTCGCCAGTATCCGCGAGGTGATTTATATCGGCGATGGTGATACGCCGGACGGGATGCTGAATTACGAAGAGCTGGTGGCAGGCAATGATCCCATTCCTGATGTGGGCCGGGGGAACGAGGATCTGGCCGGGTTGTTCTATACGGGCGGGACGACCGGGGTTTCGAAAGGCGTGATGCTCACCCATGAGAATTTTATCGTCAATACTCTGAATGCCATGCCGGCCTTCAATTTCACGGAGCAGTCAAGCTGGCTGCATGCGGCGCCGATGTTTCACATTGCCGATGGCTGCGCGGTCTTCGGCGCGACCATGGGTATGAGCACCCATGTCTTTATTCCCGGATTCACACCGGCCGGCACCATGCAGGCGATCCAGGACCACAAGGTGACAAATACCCTGTTGGTTCCGACCATGGTTAATATGGTGGTCAATGATCCGTCAATCGGGGAATATGATCTCTCCAGCATCAAGGACATCGTCTATGGCGCCTCACCGATGCCTGAAGCGGTGATTGTCAAGGCCTTGGAAGTCCTGCCCAATTGCGGCTTTACCCACGCCTATGGCCAGACGGAATGCGCTCCGCTTGTGACCTATACGGGGCCGGAATTTCATGTATTGGAGGGTCCCAATGCCGGGCGCTTCAAGTCGGCAGGCCGGGCCGCCTATGCTGTGGATGTGCGTATCTTCGATGAGAATGACGAAGAAGTGCCCTACGGTACGGTCGGGGAGGTCTGTGTTCGCGGTGCCAATGTCATGAAGGGCTACTGGAATAAGCCGGAACAGACCGCGGAAGCCTTGCGTGGCGGCTGGATGCATACGGGAGATGGCGGCTATATGGATGAGCAGGGCTTCGTTTACATCGTTGACCGGGTCAAGGACATGATCATCTCCGGCGGGGAAAATGTCTATTCCGCCGAGGTTGAGAACGCCGTCTATCAGCATGAGGCCGTGGCAGAATGCGCGGTGATCGGTATTCCGCATGAGAAATGGGGCGAGGAAGTTCATGCGGTTGTCCGCCTGCATGAGGGCCGGTCGGCCACGGACGAAGAACTGATCGCCCATAGCCATACTCTCATCGCCGGTTTTAAATGCCCGCGGAGTGTTTCCTTCGTTACAGACCCGCTGCCCCTCTCGGGCGCCGGCAAAATCCTGAAGACCGAGCTTCGCAAACCGTTCTGGGGGGACAAGGATAAACAGGTCAGTTAGACCGGCTCAGAATATTTCGGTGCAATCCCGAATTTCCACCCGGCGCTGGGGATAGCGGGGATCGCTGTCTTCCCCATGGCCAATGGCGGTCACGAATTTTGGATCCAGCCCGAACACCACCAGAATATCCCGAACGGCCTCAGCGCGCTCGACGGAGAGTTCCATATTGAGACCCGGAGGGCCGCTCGGATCCGTAAAGCCGGAGATGACAATCCGGCGACTGCCGATCTCCTGAAATCTTCGGGAAAGAGCGACGAACAGCTCCTGCTTGGCTGTCTGTGAAGTGTCAGCTGATCCGCTTTTGAATTCAAGCAGGGCGATGGGGGGAATGGCCCAGCAGTCTGCCGGAATGGAAGCAATAATCCGCTGCCGCTCTGTGGCGAGGAGTTCCTGCATTTCCCTTTCGAGGCTGTCGATTTTTTGCTTCTGCAGGTTCTCGGTTCCTGTGAGGGTAGCGACAGCGGCAAGGGCGGCCTCCGTACTCCTGGACTGGCTGGCAAGACTGCTGAGTTCCTCCTGAATATCGGCGCTCAGCTGAACCACTTCCGGGCTTGGGCGATCAAACATCGCTCCTAGATTGCGGTTTGGGAGAATAAAGGGAAGCCGCGTGACGCCGCTGAAGAACAGTTCAAAGCGGTCCGTCGATCCGATATAGGCCAGGGGGATTTGCTCTGTTCCCGCAGACAGGACAATTGCCGGATAGGAGAAAAAGCTGCTGAGGCTATCGGAGAACTTTCCGGCGATGCTGACATTCTGCGGTACCGGAACCGGGCCGTCCGAACAGAGCGTAGTAATATTGAGCCCGGGTAGTCCGGAGGGTTTCGCCGTTGTGACGGGCTGGTTTTCCGCCGCGTCAATGACGCAGCCCCGCACTTCCCGAGCCTGATGTCCCGCATACAGGACCGTGACGGCGGACGTCACCACCAGAGCCAGAATGGTCGCAAAAAACCGGTGATTGCCAAAGGTTGATATGAAAAGAAAACGCCGGAAGAACAGAGCGACACTCCTACGGGCATTTCGCGGAAAGCTTTGATGGGTTCGCTGTTTTTCGGCCCTCAAGCTGCGGGCGAGATGTTCCCGCCCGACAAGCAACTGCGCGGGTTGCCTGCGGTTCAGGCGGGGCATAAGGACGACAAACAAATGGAGAAAGTTGAGGACATAGATACCAAGGCTAAGGCCAATGATCCGTATTCGCCGACCAAGTTTGAGGTGAAGACGGGAGGTCAGGACCGTCACCTTGACAAGGAGGGCGATGGCAAAGCACAGAGCCACCGCAAACGTAAAAGCCAGCCAGAGCTTGAGCACAACGACCGTCAGCATGCCGCCGACCCGCATCATGCTGGTGAAGAAGTCAGCCAACCCGGCGAACTTGAGGTAGTTGAGATCGAACACGCCATAAACAAGGGTGTCAAAAAAGATGCCGTACAGGAAAAAATATCCAAGCAGCAGGACGGTCAGCAAGGGAACAAGAAGGGTTAGACTGTAAGTCTGGTTAACCCGCAAATGAATATCACAGAAGATTCCGTCTTCAAGCGCCTTATTGCGGCATCGTCGGCCGGACCTCGTAATTCCTTCGCATTGCATACTTTTGCCTCTGTCATAAATCTTCCTGAATAAATTTCAGATAGTAAATATTAACAGCAATACAAGTAAAAGTAGTTTATCAAAGCAAAAAGAACCATAAAGACAATTTCTTCCCCCGCATTTGCTTGTCCCCATCGTCAGAAGATACTAGGTAGGTAGACAACAGATGCGTGAGGAAAAGGGACAATAATGCCTGAATATAGATCAAGAACAACAACCCATGGACGAAACATGGCGGGAGCCCGTGCATTATGGCGGGCGACAGGAATGGGCGATGATGATTTCAACAAACCCATTATCGCGATTTCCAACTCCTTCACCCAGTTTGTGCCCGGACATGTGCATCTGAAAGATCTCGGTCAGATGGTGGCCCGCGAAGTGGAAAAATGCGGCGGCGTTGCCAAGGAATTCAACACCATTGCCGTGGATGACGGCATCGCCATGGGCCATGACGGTATGCTTTACAGTCTGCCGTCGCGAGAGGTCATTGCCGACGCGGTTGAATATATGGTCAATGGCCATTGTGCCGATGCGCTCGTTTGCATCTCCAATTGTGACAAGATCACACCCGGTATGTTGATGGCCGCCATGCGGCTCAATATCCCGACGGTGTTTGTCTCTGGTGGTCCCATGGAAGCGGGCAAGGGCATGGCTGACGGCAAAGAGATTGGTCTTGATCTGGTCGATGCCATGGTCCAGGCAGCGGATCCAACAGTATCTGATGCCGAAGTGGAGGAAGTTGAGCGCTCTGCCTGTCCGACCTGTGGATCCTGCTCTGGTATGTTTACCGCCAATTCCATGAACTGCCTGACGGAGGCCCTGGGCCTGGCCCTGCCGGGTAATGGCAGCCTGCTGGCGACCCATGCGGATCGCAAGCAGCTTTTCCTCGATGCGGCCCGGACGGTCGTCGATATCACCCGGCGCCATTATGAAATGGATGAGCCGGGCTTGCTGCCGAGGGACATCGCGTCCTTCAAGGCCTTTGAAAATGCCATGACCCTCGATATCGCCATGGGCGGCTCGACCAATACGGTTCTGCATCTGCTGGCGGCGGCGAGTGAGGGTGAGGTCGGCTTCACCATGGAAGACATTGACCGGCTGAGCCGTCAGGTTCCGCATCTGTCCAAGGTGGCGCCGAGCACTCAGAACTATCATATGGAAGACGTCCACCGGGCCGGGGGCATTATGGCCCTGCTCGGGGAACTCTCCCGCGCCGATCTGCTGCATACGGATCTGCCGATGGTCCATTCGCCATCTGTTGCCGAGGCCATTGAGCTGTGGGATGTCGCCATCACCCAAAGCAGTATAGTCCAGGAATTCTATCGGGCCGGTCCCGGCGGTGTTCGCACCACCCAGGCCTTCAGTCAGGATAAACGCTATCCTGATCTGGATTTGGATCGGGAGAACGGCTGTATCCGGTCAAAGGAGCATGCCTATTCTCAGGATGGCGGTCTCGCGGTTCTGTATGGCAATATTGCCCTGGATGGCTGCATCGTTAAAACCGCCGGTGTGGATGAGAGCATTCTGGTCTTTTCCGGTCCGGCGCGGATTTTTGAAAGTCAGGATTCGGCTGTGGACGGCATTCTTGGCGATAAGATAAAGGAAGGCGATGTTGTTGTTATCCAGTATGAGGGTCCCAAGGGCGGGCCGGGCATGCAGGAAATGCTCTATCCCACCTCCTACCTCAAATCCAAAGGTTTGGGTAAAGCCTGCGCATTGCTGACTGACGGCCGGTTTTCCGGTGGCACCTCCGGCCTCTCCATTGGCCATGTGTCGCCTGAGGCAGCCGAAGGCGGCGCCATCGGATTGGTAGAAGAGGGGGATATGATCGATATCGACATCCCCAACCGGACCATCAACCTGCGGATCAGCGATGAAGAGCTGGCGGAGCGGCGGAAACGCATGGAGGCAAAAGGCGAAACCGCCTGGAAGCCCACAGAAGTCCGCACCCGTAAAATCACCACCGCCTTACGCGCCTACGCGGCCCTCACCACCAGCGCCGCCCGCGGCGCGGTGCGGGATGTGGATCAGTTGAGCAAGTAATTTTTCCGCAGTTAAACAAAGGCCCGCAGCTTAGGTTGCGGGCCTTTTTTGTTTTCGAACCGACATACACTTAATGATTGCTTGACTACAAAGCGTGGCATCTTCTAATCTCTATATAAAAGAGCTTGGAAAAATAAAATTTCTACTAATTGGAGTGCTCGTGGTGTTGCGTATTTTAGCTGTTTTAATGTTGCTATTTCTAGCGGCCTGTCAAACCGGTTCCCCAGATAGGCAGAGTGAGTCAAAGGTTAGCCGAGATAACGCTGATTCTTATATTTCGCTTATGGAAAAGGATCAGGCGCGAGGAGAGGCAATAGACCGCAAGGAAATAGAGAAATACTTTTCAGGCAAGGCTGTTCATGGCGTCTCCCGGGAAAAGGAGTTGGTAGAATTTGAGTATTCCAAATGGGGGCATAAAAATGATTTACTTGCTTCATATGAACCTATTGACGGATCTTCCAGCAAAAAGGATCGTGGAACCTGGTGGCAAGCACAGGACCTGCTCTGTCAGAATCTGCAAAATAAAGTAGGGCCTAACCCCCAATGCTATTCCGTTCACAGGTCTGGTTCGGATTTTGTCCTGATAGATAAACAAGGTCTTCAAGCCTTTCGGATGCAGGCGAAACTGACTACCCAGGCAGAAGCAAGGCAGAAATCGAAAACTATCAACAAGTCCAGTAAAGATTCCTCAGAGGATAGTCGGGAGAAGGCTATCGGCAAAATTGTCGCTTATAGCGAACTATGCGCCCAATATCTTGGCTCCGGAGCCAGCAATAAACAGATCCTTGGACTGAAAAACTACTATAGCTCTAATGAAGAATTTTCAAAGGGTTACGAGGAATATGCGGATAACACCGGGTGGGGATACGTCACAGGGCTTACTCAGTGTGAGGAAGTAAAAACCGCCATAGAAAAAGTTCATAAATCACTCGTCAAATGACAGTATCCGGAAATTGTAAAAGTGAAATTTCTTGACAGGGACATAAAACTACACTAGTATAGTATCATCGGTAAAACGTGTATAAAGATTGTTCCCGACGGAGGGATGATATGAAGATTCTTCGGCGGGTCCTTTTTATTGCGCTGATTTTTTCCTGTGGGCTGCTGGCCTCTTGTGTAACTTCAGAAACTAATGGACAGTCTGAGGCGGGGGCGGTTGAAGAGCGACCAGATGAGTATTGGGTCGGGGTCGCCGTTGCTTATGCGGAACTTTGTAACACTTTTTTTGGAAATGGCCCTGATCCAAAAGTCTTGCAAGTAGTTTTAAATGCGTACAAAAATAGTGAGGAATTTGAAAAAGGATACCATCGGTTAAGCGGATACAGCGCCTCAGATGGTATCAGCGGGACCGGGCTGAACAAATGCGATGAAATGACTTCGGCTTTAGAAAAGGACTATAAAAAGCTCAAGTAATGCATTTGGACGGCTACGCTTCAAGATCCCCTAAAAATCGATTTGCTTCCGTCAGACTGAAGCCATAGAGGCGGCGGGCGAGGAGGGTGGCGTCGATTTTGTCGCCGCGGCGGACCATATCGAGGAGACGGGCTTTTTGGTCATCCGGGTTGAGTGTATCGATGGGCGCTTCATCGGGCTCCTGCACTGTGGTCATCTGATAGAGATTTAAGAGCGCTGCCTCGACGTCTTTCAATTCCGGTGTCAGGCGGGTCTTGCGGGTGGACCAGTCGAGGCGCAGAATACCGGTTTCCTCACCGATATGAACCGCCGCACCTTTTGCCCTGGCTGTCACGCCTGTGATCCGGGTCGGGACCATTTTCAGTTTTTCCGCCTTGAGGCAATCGGCAATGGCCGTGAGATCGGTGCCATGGAGCTGGATCTCAAGATAGGCATCTTTGGTCAGTTCCGTATCCGTCGGACTGTCCTTGTCGCCGATAATGCGATTTTTGCGGTGAACAAATCGGAACTTGCGGATTTCCCGTTTCGGGATGAACAGGACGACGGCATCGTCCGCCGGTAATCGCCAATCCGTGTAAGACCGTAAATTGACATACAAACCTTGCTCTGTCGCCATCAGGGTCCAGTTGCTGGACCGGATGGCGGCGAGGGCGGAGGATAGAAACATCAGCCCGGCGACAAAGCCAATCAGGGCGGCGAGGCCGCAGAAAACAGTGACGAAGAGGGAGAACAGGATATTAAACAAGGAACTGCTGAAGTTAATGACACCGTTGGCCAACAGGAAAACGGGAAATCCGATGCTCCAGCCGAGCAGCAGGGTGCCGATGATGCCGTGGCCGATCCCGGACATTTTACAGCGCAGCAGCACCGCATCCGCCGGAACGTCTGCGGCTTTCAGAAAGGCGATATCGCCATATCGGCCCATGTTTCCTCCTCCGGGGGTCTCATGATCAGAGACCATCAGGATAGGAGAAAATGGTTAAAAAACTTATGTATCCTGAAGCTGAACCCAGATCGGGGTGTGATCGGAGGGGCGTTCCTGACCGCGGGGGCCTTTGTCAATGCCGACAGTCTCCAAACGGTCCGTGGCTTGCGGGGAGAGCAGCAAATGATCAATGCGGATGCCATGATCCTTGGCCCACGCCCCGCGCTGATAGTCCCAATAGGTGTAATTGATCTCCGGGGTGAAAGTGCGATAGGCATCGGCATAGCCCATATTGAGCATTTGGCGGAAGCGGTTGCGGCTGTCGGGCTGGGTGAGGGCATCCCCCTCCCAGGCCTTCGGGTCGTAGCAATCCTCATCCTGGGGGATGACGTTATAATCCCCGGCCAGCACCGTTGGCTCCTCCAGGGTCAGCAGATATTTTGCGCGCTCAATCAGCCGGTCCATCCAGCCGATTTTATAGGGAAATTTTTCGGTATCGACCGGATTGCCGTTGGGCAGATAAATGGAGGCGATGCGGACATTATTGACGGTGCCCTCGATATAGCGGGCCTGCTCATCCTCGTCATTGCCGGGAAGCCGGCACATGACATCCTCAATGGGATATTTCGAAAGAAGGGCGACGCCGTTATAGGTTTTCTGGCCATGGGTCTCGACATTATAGCCCATATCCTCCACCTCCTGGCGGGGAAAGGCGTCATCGACCACTTTCAATTCCTGCAGGCACAGGACATCCGGGCTCGCGTCTTTCAGGTAATCCAGCAGCCGCGGCAGGCGTGCCTTGACGGAATTGACGTTCCAGCTTGCGATCTTCATGTCGATGTCCCACTAAAAAAGCCCGAGAAATACTCGGGCTATTTTCTAACATCTTTGCGGGAAGGGTTAAACGGCAAATGAGGACCCGCAGGAACAGGAAGCCGTCGCATTGGGGTTTTTTATCTGAAAAGAGGCTCCGATCAGGTCATTCACATAGTCGATTTCCGATCCGGCGAGATACATCAGGGAGATCTGATCGACCAGCAACGTGGCGCCCTTGTTGACCACGGCAACATCATCGGGATTTTGTGTGTCTTCAAGATCGAAGCTGTACTGGAACCCGGAACAGCCGCCGCCATTGACGGCCACGCGCAGCATCTTCTTGTCGGATTTCATTTCCTCGACAATCACATTGATTCTGTCCGCTGCCGATTCTGAGAGTTTGACCGGCGGCCCCATGGTGTCCGTTGCAAACATTTTGCCCTAATTCCTGAAAATAAAGAACATGTGCCAATATTTTACACAGTATATACTCAATGATGTATTAACCCTAGCAGTCTTTGTCAATTTGCGGCCGTCAAAAAAGTTATCCCCTCCATGCCTCTGAACTCCCTCGAATATGCCAGAAAAGCCCTGAATTCTGCGGTTCAAGACCTCGAATTTGCGGATGAGGCGGCGGAATCGGATTTCGAGAAAAGCCTGTTTTTGCGGCCCCCAAAGGAACATCGCTGGGGTGATCTCTGTACAAACGCCGCTATCCTATTGAAAAAAGAGAAAAATATATCCTTTGAAGAAGCCGCTGAACCGGTTTTGGCGGCGCTTAGAAAGCTCGATTATGTGCAGTCGGTCACAGTCTCAAGCACAGGCTATATCAACCTGAGCTATATACCGGCCTACTGGCAGGAAAATCTGCCGCGTCTCTGCCAGGAAATGCCGGATTTCGGTTTTAACAAGGTGGCGAATAAGAGCCGGGAGATTCTGATTGAAGTGCCCGACAGGGTCCAGGATCTGGTGGAAGCCCGGCAACAGGCCAATAGCGAGGTTCTGGAACGGCTCGCGGGTCTCGCCGGATGGCGGATCAGACGGGCGCCCTGGCCGCCCCATGAGGCGGAAACACTGGCGGTTGAGCCGGTGATCGCCAAATGCGGAAAGAGCAATACCCGCTTTGCCCTGATCGCCAATCCACCCGCCTTTACCCAGGCCTTCAGCCTTAATTTGGCCATAGACAAATCCTATGATAATCCTGTTTTCTGCATACCTTATGCAAGACAAATGGCGCAGAAGCTGACTGCTGGAGTTGAGGCCGGTGAGGGTGAGGGACAGGCTCCCGATTTATCCGTCCTGGAGGGGACAGTGGAGCTGAAATTGACGAAACTGCTCTGTCATTGGCCATTGGCTGTTGAACAGAGCCTTAAAAAGCAGGATGTTTTTTATCTCACGTCTTTCCTGCATGACATATCCTTGCTATTTTTCCAACTGGTTGAGGCCGTGCGCCCCATATCCTCGGACTATTTGCATGAGCACGGCAAACGCACGGCGCGTCTTTATTTGCTGAAGTCCGTGGATACCGTATTGACCGGGGCCCTTGATATTCTCGGGATCTCCGCAAAGAAGGAGTTTGAGTAGTGTCTGGCAATGATTTTCCCGATGACGATTTTTATGATGGCGATGACGAACCGCGCATGAGCCGGGGAAAGCTGATCATTGCCGTTCTGGCGGTGCTGATTGTCGCCGGATTCGGGACGGGCATCTGGTATGCCTATGATCAGGGGGTCAAAAAAGGTGTTCAACTGGCCCCGCCGATCATCAGCGCCGATACGACACCGGTGAAGGAAAAACCGGAAGATCCGGGCGGGATGGAGATCCCCCATCAGGACAAGCAGGTGTTCGGGGTGCTTAAATCCGATGGAGAGACCGTCAAGGTCGAGAAACTGATGCAGCCGCCGGAAGAAGCCACGGATGATGCCCCTGCCGCAAACACGGAAGATGCGACAACCGAAAGTGCCGCGACGACTGAAAGCTCTGAGCAGGCTCCCAAAGAAGACCTGATCGGCAAGACCATCGAGAAGGTTGAGCAGGCAGCCAAGGAAACCACCGAGACCGTCGAGAAAACGGTCACGGAAGCAGCACCGGCATCGACCTCGGAGACCAAGACCGAAGAGAAAGTCGCCGTTGTCGCTCCCAAACCCGCGCCAAAACCCAAGGCTAAACCGGCCGCGGCCAGCGGTGCCCGGTATCGCGTTCAGCTGGGCTCGTTCCGCTCCAGCGATGCGGCGGAGAATCAGTGGAAGATATTGAACAGCAAGTTCGGCTCTTTGCTGAGTAATGTAAGCTACCGGGTGGAGGATGTGACGGTGCAGGGGAAGGGGACTTTCCATCGTCTGCAGGCCGGCGCCTATGACAGCCGTACCAATGCCAACAAGCTCTGTGATGCGCTGAAGGCCAAGAAACAGGATTGCCTCGTTGTCTCCAAATGATCTGTCCGGTTGCCGGTCGGTAATCCTGGGATGTTCAGGCCCGGTTCTGAGCGCCCGTGAACGGGATTTCTTTGCCGAGCAGCAGCCTTTCGGATTTATTCTGTTTGCCCGCAATATGGAAACACCGGATCAGGTGAAAACCCTGGTTCAGGATCTTCGCGCCTCTGTGGGGCGGGATGATGCGCCGGTTCTGATCGATCAGGAAGGCGGGCGGGTGCAGCGGTTGCGCAGCCCCCATTGGTTTGAAGCCCGTCCATTCGGTTTTTTTGGCCGCCTGTATAAACAAGATCGGGACCGGGCACGGGAGGCTCTTGCCCTGACATCGCGGCTGATAGCGACAGATCTGGTGGATCTCGGCATCTCCGTTAATTGTACGCCCTGCCTTGATTTGCGTCTGCCGGAAACGGTTGATGCCATCGGCGATCGGGCCTTTGCGGCGGAGCCCGAGGTGATCATTGAATTGGGGGAACTGGTGGCCGAGGAAATGCGGGGCGCTGGCGTTTTGCCGGTGATCAAGCATATGCCGGGCCATGGCCGGGCCACCGTCGACAGCCATCATGAACTGCCCAGGGTCTCGGTTTCCCTCGAGAAGATGCGACAGACGGATCTGGTGCCGTTCCAGGCGCTTTCCCACCTGCCCTGGGGGATGACCAGCCATATCGTGTTTGAGGAAGTTGATCCAAAATGGCCGGCCACCCAGTCGCCCAAGGTTATTAAGGAGATCATCCGCGGTGAGATTGGATTTGACGGGCTGCTGTTGACCGATGATCTCAATATGAATGCTCTCAAAGGCGGGTTGGCGATGCGGGCCGAGCGGGCTCTGCAGGCCGGTGTGGATATTGTGCTTCATTGTTCCGGCAAGATGCCGGAAATGGTGGAAGTGGCGCCTGTCTGTCCGCCGCTCAGTGACGCTGCCATCGGCCGCATACGCGGCGGGGAAAAATTCATGGCCAATCCCACCTCCCTGTTGGACCGGGACGGGGATCTGGCTCAACTCAATGACCTTCTCGCCTCGGCGGAATAGGGGCCTGTTTTGGACATTTCCGGTATTCTTTACACAGTTTCCATCTGGATTATTCCGGCGCTTCTGGCTATTACCCTGCATGAAGCCGCCCATGGATATGCAGCCCTCAGGCTCGGCGATGACACGGCCTATCGCCAGGGGCGGGTGACTCTTAATCCGTTCAAGCATGTTGATCCCGTGGGCACGGTGCTTATTCCAGGCTTGCTCCTACTGATGAAAGCACCCTTTCTGTTCGGTTATGCCAAGCCGGTTCCCGTTCATTTCGGCCGTCTCAATAATCCTCGGCGGGATATGGTCTGGGTTGCCCTGGCCGGGCCGGCGATGAATTTCCTGCTCGCTTTCCTGTTTGCGCTGGGATTTCACCTCCTTCACTTTGTGCCCGATGAGACGGTGACCTGGTTTGCCCAGAATTTCCGCAACGGGATTTTGCTCAATGTCATTCTCGGGGTTTTCAATCTGTTGCCCCTGCCGCCGCTGGACGGAGGCCGGGTCGCTGTCGGCTTGCTGCCGGACAGTCTGGCGGTTCCGCTGGCCAAGCTGGAGCGCTTTGGTTTTCTGATCCTGATCGGGGCGATTTTCCTGGTGCCCATGATCAGCCGGCAGCTCGGGGCGGAGGTGGATCCCATCAGCTGGCTGATGACCGGGCCCATCAGCTTTGTGGTCAATCTCATTGCCAATCTGGCCGGTTTGACGTAACCTTTTTGACAGCGCGGACAGCGTAAAACTCAACGCAGGTGGGGTATAGTGGACACAGGGTCTTTTGACAAAGCGGGACGGCAAAATCCGGATGTCATTCCGTTGCCGACAAGCTCGCTCGTGGTTGATCTTGATGGCTATGAGGGACCGCTGGATGTGCTGCTGGTGCTCGCCCGGGACCAGAAGGTCGACCTCCTGAAAATCTCCATACTTGACCTGGCGGAGCAATATCTGAGTTTTGTCGAGGAGATGCAGAAGCTGCGCCTTGAAATCGCCGCCGATTACCTGGTGATGGCGGCCTGGCTCGCCTTTCTCAAATCCCGATTGCTGCTGCCGGCACAGGAAGACGATGGACCCAGCGGGGAAGAGCTCGCCGACCGTCTGGCCTTTCAACTGCGCAAACTGGAAGCCATGCGCAAAGCCTCTGAAAAACTGATGAACGGCACGGTGATCGGCCGCGATCAGCTGCAGCGGGGACGACCTGAAGGCGTGCGGATCATCCGTCATTCGAAATATGAATGCAGCCTGCGGGATCTGCTGCAGGCCTATGCGGATCAGAAAACCCGGAAAGGCGCCACCAATCCCCTGCGCCTGATGCGGGATGCTGTTTATTCCGTGGAGGCGGCCTTGAACAGGCTGGAAAAAATGCTCGGTCAGTTACCGGAATGGACGGATCTGATGTCCTACCTGCCGGAGAATCTTACCGATCCGTTCCGTCAGCGCTCGGCCCAGGCCTCGACCTTGCTGGCCAGTCTGCAAATGGCCAAGGAAGGACAACTGGAACTGCGCCAGTCCGCCACCTTCGCCCCCATTGAAGTCAAGAAAAGGAAAGGCGGGAAATGACAGTCGATCCCGAACATGTCCGTATGGCCGAGGCCTTATTATTCGCAGCGAGTGAGCCGCTGGATGCGGCAACACTGGCGGCGCGTTTGCCCGACGGCGCCGATATCGATGCAATCCTTGAAATCCTGCAAGAGCAATATCGCCATAAAGGAGTCAATCTCACCCGCCTTGCCGGGAAATGGACCTTCCTGACCGCCCCGGACCTTTCCTGGATGCTGGAGGAAGAGCGGGAAACGACCCGGCGCCTCAGCCGTGCCGCGCTCGAGACCTTGGCGATCATCGCCTATCATCAGCCGGTCACCCGGGCCGAGATCGAAGAAATCCGCGGGGTTGGTCTCAGTCGCGGCACCATGGATGTCCTCTTCGATGCCGGATGGATCCGGCCGCGCGGACGGCGGCGGACACCGGGACGTCCTGTCACCTATGGCATTACCGAGGAATTTCTGATTCATTTCGGTCTGGACGATATCAAGGACCTGCCCGGATTTGATGAGCTGAAAGCCGCGGGCCTTCTGGATACGGAACCGAGCGGTATCTTTCGCGATTTATCCGGCAGCGACACGGATGACGAGGCGGATGCGGAGGAAGATGGCGAGGACTATTTTGATCCCGAAGAGGAAGACGCCTGATCCCGTCGGGCCGTCCCTAAAGCGACGTCTTTCGCAAAACCACGACATTTGATTTGGCATTTTGTAACCACCAGGTGACGGTCTGCTCAATTGTGTCCTCAAATACGGGCATTATGCGCTGGATCAAAGCGGGTGTTTTCGCCATTTCTTCAATGACAGACGCTTCTTCTGCCAGGCGCGGAGCGCAGAGAGACAGGCTCATTCCTTTGATGGCATGGGCCGCGGATCGGATTTCCGCCTCATTTTCTTGCGCCAGTCCGGCCTTTAATTCACCAAGGCTCTTTGCCAGGGTTTCCGGGGCCTGCTCCAGGAGTTCCTGAAGGGTTTTTTCATCCAGCAGGTCCCGCAGTTCCGCCATCTTCTCGTCATCGCCATAGGCCAGATGTTTCGCCTCTTCTGTCCGGCTGCTTTCGCCTCCAGTCTTATTGCCCGCGACGGAGGCCATTACCGTCGTGATGGTCCGGAGCAGTTTCGGCAAATTGACCGGTTTGGTTTCTACCGCATTCATGCCGGCATCAAGAAAGCCCTGGATATTCTCTTTCATGGCGTCAGCGGTGATGGCGATGATCGGGATATCGGCATTGGGGTGGCCGCTGGCCCGGATCTGGCGGGTTGCCTCCGGGCCTTCCAGCAACGGCATCCGCACATCCATCAGCAGTAGATCGAACGCCCCGGCGAGGGCGGCATCCACGGCTTTCTGACCATCATCGACGATCTCAACCGTATGTCCGGCCCGTTCCAGCAAGGCGCTGATCAGCGCCTGATTGATGGCATTGTCCTCGGCCAGAAGAATGCTGAGGGGGCTGCCCTGAGCGGGAAGAGGGACAGGGGTGGTCAGGTATTCTGATGTCATCTCATGGGTGGATGGAACCAGCGGGACAGTGAACCAGAATTTACTGCCCTCTCCCAAAACACTTTCAACCCCGATATCGCCGCCCATGAGCTCGACCAGTTGCTTGCAAATGGAAAGACCCAATCCGGAGCCGCCATATTTTCTGGCCGTTGCCGCGTCGGCCTGTTCAAATCTTTGGAACAGACGCTTCTGATGTTCATCGGAAATCCCGATGCCGTTGTCCGTGACGGAAAAATGCAGGCCTTGCTGCTCTTCGCTATTGTCGATGGTGACGCTCAGCTTGACACTCCCGGTGTCGGTAAATTTGATGGCATTTGAAATGAGGTTGGTCAGGATCTGGCGCAGCCGCACAGAATCGATATTGATACCAACGGGCAGATCCTCGGGGGGATCGAAATCCAGGGTCAGGCCTTTTTCCGTCGCCTTGTCGCCCAGCAGATCAAGGGTGCCTTGAATCAGATCCGGCAGACAGACATCCTCGTTGCTCAGCTCGAACTTCCCGGAATCGAGTTTTGACTGATCCAGGACATCATTGAGGATGGTCAGCAGCATCTCTCCGGAATTCTTGATGGTCTGGGCTTTCTTGCGCTGGTCTTGCGAGAGATCGCCCATCAATAGCAGATCGGCCATGCCGAGAATACCGGTCATGGGTGTCCTGATTTCATGGCTCATGGTGGCCAGGAACTCCGCTTTGCTGCGCTCTCCGGATTCCGCCTTGTCCGTCAGGATTTTCTGCTGGTCAGCCAGTTCCACCAGGGCAGCTGCCTGCTTTTCCAGTTCGCTATGGGAATACTCGACCTCTTTGAGCTGCGCCGCCAGTTCCTCCTTGCTGCGTTGCAGGTCCAACTGGACTTCCCGCCGATAGGTAACATCCTGCAGCGCCCCATAGACACGGACTGCTATGCCATCTTCCATATGGCAGATGCCACGGGTCCGCACCCATTTATGGCGACCTTTTGATGAAACCAAAGGCAGCTCAAGATCGTAGGGTGTCCCTGTCTCGATACATTTTTTGACGGCCTCCAGAAGTGTTTCCCGGGCGTCATCAGGATAGGCATTGGCGACCGATTCAACTGTGGGGACAAAGTCTCTTGGGCGATCATGAATATCGTAGGTCGCATTGCTCCAGGTCAGCTTGTTGGTGCGGATCTCAAGTTCCCAACCACCGATGGTCCCCAGGGACCCGACCTCATCCAGCAGATCTTTCTGCTTTTTGATTTCTTCTTCATATTTCCGGCGCGCAGCCAGTTCATGTTCGAGAGTTTTGGTCCGCTGGCTGACCAAGCGTCTTAACGAGCGGGTCCAGATCAGCAGGCCAATGACAAAAATAATACAGGCAGCCGTGATTAGCTCAAAAATCAGGACCGGGGTCCAGATGGATTCTGCCTTGCGCAGGCTGATCCAGCGGTCGGTAATTTCCTTCGCTTCATCTTCCGTTATCGCATTCAGGCCCGCCTGAAGGATGCCCGATAGGATTGGCCAGTCTTTGCGGTTGGCCAGAGACCATTCGTAGGTAAATCCGGTTTCTCCCGCCACGGAAATATTGCCGATCCCGGCGGATTTGACATAGCGAACCGCAGTGGCGATGTTGCCAATGAAAACGTCGATTTCCCCGAAAGAAAGCTTTTGCAGACCGGTTTCAACATTCGGCATGACGATCAGCGGCAAATCCGGATGGGTTTCCGCAATATACTCATGGACGGCGTAGCGTCCGACAACCCCTATCCTCAAGTCCGTCAAAGTTTCAAGAGTCAGGTTTTCAGGGAGATTACTGCCGTTGCGTATCATGATCACCGCCGGCACCTTCAGATAGGGTGCCGTGAAGCTCATATATTCAGATCTGGACGGTGTTTCGACGGCCGCCGTCCAGACATCGATCTGGTGATTTTTCGCCATCTTGACTGACGTATCCCAATCGGCAAGGCGTTCAACCTTAAAAACAACCCCGAGCTTTTTCTCCAGCAGGCGCAGGTAATCGGCGGCAATACCGCTGAACTCTCCATTTTCGTTAAAATATTCTATAGGGGCGAAGGTCGGGTCAGGCCCGATCTTGATCTCCGGATGGGCAGCGAGCCATGCCCGCTGTTCCGGAGACAGCGATACTTCCTGCGCCATGGCAGCGGAGTGCATGATTAGTAAGGGCATCAGAAATGCCGCTGCAAACACCCTTAAAACCCGCTTTCCCATTATAAATTTCTGCAAAAAATTACTCACCGTTGTATTTCGAGCCCGTTATAGAGCAATTTAGGTCAGATGTATTAATAAACTCTCTATAACGCGCCATTTTGGTGGATTTTAGGTCGCGTCCGGGCAAGTGCCATAGTTGATGCGGATCAAAGGCAATTTGGTAAATGGCTGTTAAAGAGGTCGAGACGGACTTTCTTACGCCAATGAGAATGATTATTATTTACAGGCCGTTCCAACGGGCCTATTGATGGCTGTTGGAGAAACGGGAAGGGATACTGCTTTGGCAGTTGTGCAAATCTACAGGACCGGTCTGAAATACAGGCCTTCGGATAAGCGTGGTAAAATCACCTTGTCGACAGCCCTTAGTTTTGCGGTGGCCGCGGTTATCGCGCTGCCTGTCCTGGTGATATTCGGTTTCATCTTCGTTCCCACCGGGGATATCTGGTCCCATCTTGCCAGTACGGTCCTGCCGGTTTATCTCACGAATACCCTGCTGTTGGGACTGGGTGTCTCCATTCTTGTCCTGATGATGGGGGTGGGGAGTGCCTGGCTGGTGACCATGTGTAATTTTCCGGGGCGCCGGATTTTTACCTGGGCGTTGTTCCTGCCGCTGGCAATGCCAGCCTATATCATCGCCTATACTTATACAGGCATGCTTGAATATGCCGGGCCGGTACAGACGTTCATACGTGAAATATTCGACTGGACCCGCCAGGACTACTGGTTTCCGCCCATCCGAAGTCTTGGTGGCGCCATCAGCATGCTGGGACTGGTGTTATATCCCTATGTCTATCTGGTGAGCCGGACAGCATTTCTGGAACAATCCATCTGCGCGCTGGAAGTTGGCAGAACCCTTGGCCGTGGGCCCTGGCGCGTGTTTTTCTCTGTGGCGCTGCCGCTGGCCCGCCCGGCAATTGTCACCGGCCTGGCCCTGGCATTAATGGAAACTCTGAGTGATTTCGGAACTGTTCAGTATTTTGCTGTGGATACCTTTACCACCGGCATATACAGAACCTGGTTTGGACTGGTCGAACCGGCGGCAGCGGCCCAGCTCGCCGCGATATTGATGGTGTTTGTATTTATCCTGATCCTACTGGAGCGCATGAACAGAGGATCCAAAAAATTCCATCACACCACCGGCCGCTATCAGCGGATCAACAGGTATTCGCTGTCACCGGTTCAAAAGATTCTGGCGTTTCTCGGTTGTCTGTTTCCGGTCCTCTTTGGTTTTCTGTTGCCGACGGGATGGCTGATCAAGGAGAGCTTTTCCGATATCGAGCAGGCCTTTGACCGTCATTTTCCGGTTCTTGTGCTCAGCAGCGTCTCGGTGGCGGCCCTGGCCGCCATTTTATCCCTTTGCCTGGCACTTCTGCTTATTTATGGTCTCAGACAGGACGGCCACACACCGCAGAGGGCCAAGCTGTTGTCCGTGCGGATTGCCTCTATGGGCTATGCCATCCCGGGGCCGGTGCTGGCGGTTGGGATCCTGCTCCCCTTTGGCTTTATCGATAACAGTATCGACCATTGGATGCGGGAGACCTTTGGAATTTCCACCGGGCTGATTTTGAGTGGTACTTTGGCGGCGCTGCTTTTTGCCTATGTGGTCCGGTTTCTGGCAGTGGCTTTAAATACGGTCGAGGCCAGTGTGGAAACCATTACCCCGAATATGGATCGGGCGGCAAAGACCATGGGTGTCACTGGCTTGAAGTCACTTTTCCGGGTCCATATACCGATCATCTCCGGCAGCCTGATGACCGCAGCACTGCTCGTATTCGTTGATGTCATGAAAGAGCTTCCGGCGACCCTTGTCCTGCGGCCTTTCGGGTTTGACACCTTGGCGGTTCGGGCCTATGAAATGGCCACCGATGAGCAGTTGGCGGCAGCAGCAGCCCCGTCGCTGGCCATTGTTGTTGTTGGTATCCTGCCGGTTATCATCCTGAGCCGGGCCATTGCTAAATCCCGCCCCGGATCGACTGCCGAGAGAAATAAAGACCTGTTATGAGCAATCTCGTCTTCAAGAATGTACGGCATAGCTACAGCCGGGCTTATTCCGTCGACATTGAGCATCTTGAAGTCGGGGCCGGGAAGCTGGTTTGTCTGCTGGGTCCGTCCGGTTGCGGTAAATCCACGACCTTGCGCCTGGCCGCCGGGCTGGAAAGCCCCATGGAAGGGGAGATCCTCATCAATGGTGAGATTATGGCCGATGACGATATATTTGTCGGCCCGGAAGACCGCAGGGTCGGGCTTGTCTTTCAGGATTATGCTCTGTTCCCGCATCTGACGGTTCGCAACAACGTGGCGTTTGGTCTGACACATCTCTCCAGAACAGAATCAAAAATCCGCGCGCTTCAGATTCTCGATACAGTCGGCATGAAGGAAGCCGCCGATAAGTACCCTCATATGCTATCCGGTGGGGAGCAGCAACGGGTGGCGCTGGCCCGGGCCTTAGCCCCGAACCCGAGACTGATTTTGATGGATGAGCCTTTTTCGGGGCTTGATATTGTTTTGCGTAATAAGGTGCGCGATGAGACCCAAGCCCTCCTCAAGGAGATGGGGACGACAGTGCTGATGGTCACCCATGATCCGGAAGAGGCCATGCGCATGGCCGATGAAATCGTGTTGATGCAAAAAGGCCGGATCATCCAGCAGGGAACGGCCGGTGAGCTATATACCAACCCGGTCAATGAGTTTGTGGCCTCTTTTCTGGGCGATGTTAACCGGGTGCCGGCGGAGAAAACAGACAAAGGCCTGAAAACCGAGCTTGGGACGGCGCCGATCCCGTCCGGCCTTGAAGACAGAATTGTGTCTGAAATTCTGGTGAGGCCGGAGGCGATCCGTTTTCTGCCCGTCATAGATACGTCCCAGCCAACGGGAGAGGTGGTTTTGTCAAGAAATCTCGGGGCTTTTTGCCTGGTTGATGTCCAGCTTCCCAGCGGATTCAGGGTAACTGCGCGGGTTGCCACCCTCCATCAGCCGGATGTCGGCGTAAAATGCTCACTTTCACTTAATCTCACGCAAGTATTTGTTTTTCCGGTGTCCTCAAACGGCGAAAAAACCGATAAACCCGTGTGAATCTGAAATAAATTGTCGTATAAACTCTTATACACCGCTATATAATGGCGTGAATGGCCGCTGGAAATGGACAAAATCAACCCTGAAAAAGGGTAGTATTTCCGGCAGATGGTAAATTTGCGAAAAATTATTTTTCTCGGAAGTGAGAACAGGAGCTGAGGTTATGAGTATTGGTCCGTGGCAGATTATTTTAATTCTTGTCATCGTGCTCATCATTTTTGGAGCAGGAAAATTGCCCCGTGTTGCCGGTGATCTGGCAAAGGGCATCAAGAACTTCAAAAAGGGAATGAACGAAGAAGATCAGGCTAAGGAAGCCGATGCCAAGACGGAAGTGCTGGAACCAGCTGCCAATGTCAGTGAAAAGACAGAGGAAAAGGACAAGGCTGCCCAGGGCTGATGCTCCGGTGCCTTTTGGTTCATTAATTCTATCAATCGCGATTGAGTGGTAAGCCATGTTTGATATTGGCTGGGCAGAAATGATGTTTGTGGTCATTGTGGCGGTGCTGGTCATCGGCCCGAAGGATCTGCCACGCGCCATTGCCACCATTGGCAAATATGTCCGCAAGGCCCGTGCCATGGCCCGGGACTTTCAATCCGGCATTGATGATCTGGCGAAAGAGACGGAACTTGACGAAATCAAAAAGGATCTCCAGCAGACAACCGATTTCAATCTGAAAAAACAAGTTGAGGATGCGGTCGATCCGACGGGTAGCTTTGAAGATATGTTCAATGACGTCAAACCGGAAATCCGGGATCCCAGACTGAGTGCCAACAACCATTCTAAGCCTGAAGCCGAGGATGACACGGCACCGACGGAAATCGCCAAGAGCGAGAAAGCGGAGCCGGACGTCGCAGAAAACAGCATTGCCGGTGATATTAAGTCGTCCCCGGACGCCAAACCTGAAACCAAAGTCTCGTGAGTGATTCAGAGGTAGATAGCTCCAAGGCACCGTTGATGGAGCATCTGATCGAGTTTCGGAACCGGCTCGTTTATTCCGTCATTGCTCTGATCATCGCCTTTATACTGTGTTACGTGGTTGCGGAAGATCTGTTTGCCTTCCTGGTCGAGCCCCTGGTTGAGGCGATGGGGGACAATGTCGAAGGCCGGCGGATGATCTTTACAGGTCTGCATGAAGCGTTTTTCACCTATATCAAGATCGCCTTTTTCTGTGCGTTGTTTATTTCCTTCCCGGTAATTGCGTCCCAGCTCTGGATATTCGTGGCGCCGGGCCTTTACAAGAATGAAAAGAAGGCGTTCCTGCCTTTCCTGATAGTCACGCCGATCCTGTTTTTTTTGGGTGGTGCGCTTGCCTATGAGATAGTTATGCCGCTTGCCTGGAAGTTCCTTCTCAGTTTTGAGAGTAATGGCGATGCGACCTTGTATTCGCGGGCCTTTACCGCCCTGGTGCAGGAATTTCCGAAACTGGCGGATTTCCTGCCGACCCCGGCGGAGCCCATGTCCTTACCTATCCAGTCGGAAACCCGGGTCAGTGAATATCTCAGCCTATCCATGAAGCTGATTTTTGCCTTCGGTCTGTGTTTTCAGTTGCCGGTATTGCTGACTCTGTTGGGTCGGGTTGGGATCGTCTCCTCTGCGGGCCTGAAAGCCAAGTTTAAATATTCCATCGTTTTCGCCTTTATTGCCGCCGCCATTCTGACCCCACCTGATCCACTCAGTCAGATCACCCTCGCGATCCCGATCGTTTGTCTTTATGGCATTTCGATTGTCAGTGTCCGTATGGTTGAAAAGAAGCGGGAAGCCCGCGAAGCCCTTGAGGATGAGGACGACTGACCTGCCTTCAATTGTGGGATGGCCACCACAATTTCAACATAAATTGAATTTGAGTGAGAAAGCCCTCTGGACGGCAGGCGGAGGGGGGCTTATACAACAGGGATTCCATCTTCTAGAAATCGAAATGACACCAGTATGCTCGACTTAAAATGGATCAGGGAAAATCCCGACGCCCTTGATGCCGCACTGGCCCGCAGAAAGGCGCCTGCGGTGGCGGCTGAGTTAGTTGCCCTGGACGTGGAACATCGAAAAATCCAGACGGATCTGCAGGAAATGCAGGCGCGGCGCAACGAGGCGGCCAAAGCCATCGGCAAGGCCAAATCCTCGGGAGAAAATGCGGATGACTTGATCCGGGAAGTCGCGGAACTGAAATCCTCCGTCCAGGATATGGAAGGGCGTGAGCGTGACCTGGCAGAGCAGATTGAATCTCAACTCGCCGGATTGCCTAACATCCTCGATAACGACGTTCCCGATGGGGAAGATGAAACGCAAAATGCCGAACTGCGTAAAGTGGGCAGCATTCCCAATTTTGATTTTGATCCCAGGGAGCATTACCAGCTCGGCTCCGACCTCGGTCTCATGGATTTTGAAACTGCCGCCAAGATGTCCGGCTCCCGCTTTGTGGTGACGCGTGGTGAAATTGCGCGCCTGGAACGGGCATTGGCCGCTTTCATGATCGATGTTCATACCCTTGAAAAAGGCTATCTTGAAGTCTCTCCGCCGGTAATGGTTCGGGGAAAAGCCTTGTTTGGCACCGGGCAGCTCCCGAAGTTTGAAGAGGATTTGTACAAGACTGCTGAGGATCAGTATATGATCCCGACGGCGGAAGTCCCTCTCACCAATCTCGTGCGTGAAACGATCCTTGAGGAAGCGGAGCTGCCAAAGCGGTTTACTGCCCATACCTTGTGTTTTCGCTCTGAAGCCGGCTCGGCCGGGAAGGACACCGCTGGAATGCTGCGCCAGCATCAGTTTGCGAAGGTGGAAATGGTGTCCGTTACGACTCCTGAGCAGTCTGAGGAAGAGCATGAACGCATGACCGCCTGTGCCGAGGACATCCTTCAGCGGCTGGGACTTGCCTATCGGGTTGTCGTTCTTTGCAGCGGTGATACAGGTTTTGGCGCCCGCAAGACATATGACTTGGAAGTATGGCTGCCAGGGCAGGGGACGTATCGAGAGATTTCCAGTTGCTCCAACTGTGGGGATTTCCAGGCTCGTCGCATGAAAGCCCGATATCGGCCTGAGGAGGGCAAGGGCAATCACTTTGTCCATACCCTCAACGGATCTGGCCTGGCTGTCGGGCGGACCCTGATTGCAGTCATGGAAAACTATCAACAAGAAGATGGATCAATCACAGTTCCGCAAGTGCTTGTCCCCTATATGGGGGGTGTCGAGCGGATCGGTGGAAAACAATAAACAAGGAATGAACCTTTGCGTATTTTATTGAGTAATGATGACGGGTATGACGCTCCGGGGATGGAAACTCTCCGACGGATTGCAGAAGCGCTGACGGATGATATTTATGTGGTCGCGCCGGCCAAGGAACAGAGTGGGGCCTCCCGCTCTCTGACCCTTCATGATCCGATCCGGCTCAATAAATTCTCGGACCGCGAATATTCCGTTGAAGGAACCCCAACAGATTGCGTTATGATGGCCATGAACTATCTGTTCAAGGACAAACGACCGGATCTGGTGCTGTCCGGCGTTAATCGGGGCGGCAACCTGGGGGAGGATGTTCTGTATTCCGGCACCGTTGCAGCGGCCAGTGAAGGAACTCTGCTGGGTGTACGGTCGGTTGCTTTGAGCCAGTGTATTCTGGATGCGAACCGGATCCATTGGGATACGGCGGCTTACATGGCTCCGGATATTATTAGAAAATTGCTGGAATCTGACTGGCATGATGACGTTCTGATGAATATCAATTTCCCGGCCGTGGAAATCAAAGATGTGATTGGTGTCGAAATTACTTCTCAGGGAAAACGGGATCTCTCCAATCTGACAATTGATGACAGAGTGGATGCGCGGGGACGGGACTATTTCTGGCTCGGATATCGGCCGTCATTCGGTAATCCTGCCATTGGGACTGATTTGCGCACTGTTGTCGATGGGTCTGTATCTGTCACACCTCTCAGTCTCAATCTTACGCACCAGGACTTGGCATCCCGACTCTCGGGAGTGTTCGAGTGAACGAAAATCCGGCGCTCAAGATACGGCTGATTATGGAGCTGCGCCGTCAAGGCATTAGCAATACTGAGGTGCTGTCGGCAATTGAGAGGGTACCTCGGGAAGCCTTTGTTCCCCCAACCTTTAGAGACAGGGCTTATGAAAATATAGCCTTACCAATCGCCAGCGGCCAGACTATCAGCCAGCCCTATGTGGTCGCCTATATGACCCAGATGCTGGAACTGGATAAGATGCGCAAGGTTCTGGAGATTGGAACCGGATCCGGTTATCAGACAGCCATCCTGGCAAAATTATGCCGTCGCGTATATTCCATTGAGCGATATCGCAACTTGCTCCAGAGTGCCGAGGACGTCTTCAAGACCTTGAAAATAACCAATATCACGACGAAAGTCGGAGACGGCCATAACGGATGGAAGGAACAGGCGCCTTTTGACCGTATCATTGTCACGGCTGCGGCTGAGGGAATCCCGGAGAACCTGGTGTCACAACTGGCTAATGACGGCATTATGATCCTGCCTGTCGGCGCAGATCCTGCTAACCAACATATCGTTAAGGTTACTAAAGACGATGTCGGGGCTGTCACGGAGGAGCAGTTGTTACCTGTTCGATTCGTGCCAATGGTTCAAGGAGTTGCGGAAGAGTCTTAACAAACCACAATATCTGGTATTGCGTTAAATTAGTTGTGATTCCTTTACAATTATGCTTAATATCGGTCGCATGACGGCGTGGAATCAGCAAATAATTCGAGTAGCCATCGGTAGCGTAATGATGTCGCTTTTGGCGGGCTGTGTGTATGACAGCTACCTGCCGCGCATCAAGCAATCCCGCAATTATGAAGTCCCGCCCCCCAAACGGGTAACAACGGGGCAATCCCTCGTTATTCCAGCCAGCTTTACACCGCAATATCAGGATCTTTCCTTTCAGTATGTGACGGTCAGGTCCGGCGACACCGTTTCCCGGGTCGCTGCCAGGAATAATGTTCCTCTGAAATCGGTCCTGACCCTGAACCGGTTGCAGTCGCCCTACACAATCCATCCGGGACAACAACTGAAGATACCGGCTTTTCACACCCATACGGTGAAGTCCGGGGAAACCCTGTATGCCATTTCACGGGTGTATGACGTTCAGATCGCCGAAGTGGCACATTACAATTTCATGTCGTCGCCTTATACCCTGATGCCCGGTACCAAATTGCAGATTCCTTTGAAAAACCGGGAAGAAATCAGAGTAGCGTCGGCGCAGCCCACGCAGTGGCCGCAAGCGCAGCCCGCTGTCGTCAGACCTGCGGCAACGCCGGTAAAGACCATCGTCGTGAATTCACTGCCACAAGTGGTGGCCGTCCCCAAATCGGAAGTGCGGGCAACGATTGCAAAACAGGCCGTTCAGCCAGCGGCTCCCTCTCCTAAAGCTGTGAAAACGGCAATCCCGCCCGCCAAAAGCGAGAAATCGTTCCAGGTCGCGAAGCTCGATATTCCGCCTGTTCCGAAGCGGAGATATAGTATTAAGGAACCGCCCGCTCGCAGTGGAAAATCCTTTGGCTGGCCGGTAAAGGGCAAAGTCATTTCCGGCTATGGCAAGAAAAGCAGCGGCTATCATAATGACGGAGTCAATATCCAGGTTAAGAAGGGCACCCCCATACGCGCTGCGGAAAACGGGGTGGTTTCCTATGTGGGAAATGAAATGCGCTCCTTCGGAAACCTGCTTCTGGTTTCTCATTCCGGTGGATATGTCACGGCCTACGGGCATACGGACAGGGCGGCAGTGTCGAAAGGGGATGCTGTCAGGAAAGGCGATATCATTGCCTATGCCGGCTCATCCGGAAATGTAGATAAAAGCCAGCTGCATTTTGAAATTCGTAAAAAGGGCAAGGCCCTTAATCCGGTTCCTCTACTAAAATAGGAAATCCGTCAGTTGCGGGGTCTGAGCACAGTCTGCGTCTGGGTCACTTTGCCGACAAGTTTTCCGTTATTGTGAATTTCAGTCTCCACAACAATTGTGGTGGAACCCGCATGCAACGGCCGAGAGGTTGCCCGGAGTTCTCCCTCCCGGACGGCACCCAGAAAATTTGTCTTTGATTCAATAGTTGAGGTGCCGACGGCGCCCTCCGGCAGGTTGACCATGGCCGTGGCACCGCCAGCCGAGTCGGCCAATGCCATAACGGTGCCACCATGGATCATTCCGTTGCTGGTGCATAGCTCTGGAGCCCATTGCAGGGTAAAAACCGTTTCCTGAGGGGTCAGTTTTTCAACGTCAATACCAAGAGTGGCGCAAAGCGGCATTTTCTCACGAATGCTGGCGGTAAGGTTCTGGTTGACCATTGGGGATATCCTTTTTGCTTTTGCGCCAATCTAACCTCTGTAGGAATTCGGACAATTACCTTCGAGGTAAGATTTCATGGCTTGTGACTATTCGATCTGGGTTCCGGTTCGACCGGCAATGTCCTGAATATACTGCCAGGCCACCCGTCCTGAGCGAGAGCCGCGGGTGCGCGTCCATTCGATAGCTTCTGCTGTGAACTCCTCTTCAGAAATCGGGATTTTGTAATGGGCGAGATAGCGCCGAATCATTTCCAGATATTCGTCCTGGGAACAACTGTGAAAGCCAAGCCACAGCCCGAAACGGTCTGACAGAGAGACTTTTTCCTCAATGGCTTCAGAGGGCATAATGGCGGTTGAGCGTTCATTTTCGATCATATCCCGGCGCATCATATGGCGCCGGTTCGATGTGGCATAGAAAATGACATTCGCCGGTCTGCCTTCCAGCCCACCATCAAGAACGGTTTTCAGAGATTTATAAGTAGAATCGTCACTATCAAAAGACAGGTCATCACAAAAGAGAACGCAGCGGCGCTCGGTTTTCTGTAATAGCTGCATGAGGACGGGGAGGGAAGGTATATCTTCTCGATGGATTTCGACAAGCACAAGAGAATTTTCAAGCTCCCGGTTCACCAGGGCGTGCGCTGCCTTGACCAATGAGCTTTTCCCCATACCCCGGGCGCCCCATAGCAGCGCATTGTTGGCCGGCAATCCCTTGGCAAATCGCATTGTATTGTCCAGAAGGATATCCTTTACCCGGTCAATGCCATGGAGCATGGACATGTCCACATGGTTGACTTTCGGGATCAGGCGCAAATCGTTGGTTTCCGCCTGCCAGACAAAAGCTTCCCCGACCGTGATATCAGGATGATCCGGTTTTGGCGGGGCAATCCGCTCCAGGCTATCGGCGATGCGCCTGAGCTGCTCTACTATTTTTTCTTTACTCATGGGAACCAATTGAAATTGACGACGGAAATCCCAATTTACTGGGCTGGACCCATAAATGCCAGTTGAGGCCGGATTGTTCAAGCTTTCCGTGGATGATGGGTCAAGCTGATTTGATGATATACAGTGGATTGCGGCTTGCAATGCGGCTAAAGACCACTATAAAAGTCGTTCTAGAATTCACTGAGGGAGGCCTCTGATGGCTGCCTCTCATTTTTGACCGACCAAAGGACCTGAATGATGGACCAAGGATTTATGCAGATTATGCCGCTGATTTTGATCGGCGTCGTATTTTACTTTCTACTCATCCGCCCGCAACAGAAACGGGTGAAAGAGCATAAGGCCATGGTGGAAGCCGTCCGCCGCGGAGATTCAGTTGTGACCGCTGGTGGTTTGATGGGTAAAGTTGTCAAGGTCCGTGAAGACAACGTAGTGCAGGTTGAACTGGCACCGGATGTGAAGGTCGATGTGGTTAAATCAACCCTGTCGGAAGTTCGCAGTAAAGCCGAGCCGGCTCCCGCAGCACCTGCAGAAAACAAGGACGGTAATTCCGGCGGCGGCAGCCCGATCTCGAAATTATTCAAGAAATAACGGTTTCTGACCATGAATAGCTTCCCGACGTGGAAGATTGTCGTCGTCTTGCTGGTTTGTGCATTCGGCGTTTTGTATACGCTTCCGAATTTTGTCAATAAAAGCTCACTGGAAGGTCTGCCGGAGTGGCTGCCGACAAAGCAGGTCAATCTCGGTCTGGACCTGCAGGGTGGTTCTCACCTGTTGCTGCAGGTGGACAGCGAGGCTGTTACGCAAAAAATGATGGATAGTCTGGTGGACGCGGTTCGGGACAGCCTGCGTCAACAGGGTGACAACATCGGATATCGGGACCTCAAGCACGAAGACAATGTTGTTTCCTTCACTTTGCGCGATCCTGGTGTTGAGGAGCAGGCGCGGGAGCGACTGTCGGTCCTGTCCAATATCATGCCAAACGGTCAACGGGACACGGTGATAAGCTTTGGCAGTGATGGGGAAGTAACTCTTACGCCAAGCGATCAGTCGATGGCCGCCCGGCTCAGTTCAGCGGTTGATCAGTCCATTGAGATTGTTCGGCGCCGGATTGATGAAACCGGTGTCAACGAACCTTCTATCCAACGTCAGGGCACGGACCGGATCCTGGTCCAGCTTCCGGGCGTGGACGACCCGGATCGTATCAAACGTCTCCTCGGTGAGACGGCGCAAATGACCTTCCATCTTGTGGACATCGCCGCTAGCAGTGCACCGGGCGACCGTGTGCCGCCGGGATCCAAACGGTTGCCATCAATAGATGAAGAAGGGCTCAGTTACGTTATCAAAAACAGGGTCATGGTATCCGGTGAAAATCTGGAGGATGCCCAAGCGACGTTCCAGCAAGGTCAGCCCGTTGTCTCTATCCGTTTTGACGGATTGGGGGCGAAGCAGTTTGGGCGAGTAACGACTGATAATGTTGGCCGGCCTTTTGCCATTGTTTTAGATAATGAAATTGTCAGCGCACCCCGTATCAACGAACCCATTCTTGGCGGATCCGCTGTGATCAGTGGCGGGTTTAATGTCCAGGGTGCCCAGGATCTCGCCTTGCTGTTGAGGGCCGGGGCGTTACCAGCCCCCCTTGATATCCTCGAAGAGCGCTCGGTCGGCCCTGATCTTGGAGCGGATTCCATTGCCGCCGGTAAGGTGGCCGGGATCATCGGCGTCATCGCCGTGGCCGTCTTCATGATTGCCAGCTACGGTCTGTTCGGCATTGTAGCCAATATAGCCCTGGCGATGAATATGTTCCTGATCATGGCGGTCTTGTCTCTGCTGGGCGCGACATTGACCCTGCCGGGTATCGCCGGGATCGTTCTCACCATCGGGATGGCCGTTGACGCCAATGTCCTGATTTTTGAGCGAATACGCGAAGAACTTCGAACCGGGAAAACGCCTTTCAATGCGGTAGAGTCCGGCTTCAGCCGGGCCTTTACCACCATCATTGACGCCAATGTCACCACCGGCATCGCCGCGGTAATTCTGTTCGTCATGGGTTCGGGGCCCGTCAAAGGGTTTGCCGTAACCCTGCTCATCGGAATCATCAGCTCCATGTTCACGGCGATCATGCTGTCGAGGATGCTGATTACCTGGTGGATGCTGCGTAAGCGGCCAAAGACCATGGAAGTGTAGGGGCGCGGGAAATGTATAAAATCAAACTTGTTCCGGCGAACACAAAAATTCCGTTTCTTAAATACCGCTTCATGGCTTTTGCCCTGTCGGCCCTGCTGATCATTGGCTCGGCCATCATGTTTTTCGGGCCGGGCCTGAATAAAGGGATCGATTTTGAAGGCGGCATCCTGATTGAGGTGCAGTTTCCGCAAGCACCGGATCTGGGGGACATGAGAGACTCTCTCGGTGGACTGGGCTTAGGCGGCGTGGCCCTGCAGACCTTTGGTGCGGATGATGATATCCTGATCAGGGTTCAAAGACAGCCTGGTGCTGCGAAGGCGCAGGAAGAGGCTGTCACCCTGGTCAAGAGCCAATTGGAAAGTGACTATGGGTCGGAGATCTCCTATCGGCGGGTTGAATTTGTCGGGCCAACGGTCTCCGAGGAGCTGGTCATTGCTGCAATTGAAGCGGTCACCGTCGCTGTGTTTGCCATTCTCGTCTATATCTGGCTGCGCTTCGAATGGCATTATTCGATTGGCGCCATCATTGCGCTTGTCCATGATGTGATCCTGACCATCGGCATGTTTGCGGTGACCGGGATTGAGTTCAATCTAGCCTCTGTTGCGGCGATCTTGACGATTGTCGGTTATTCAATCAATGATACGGTGGTGGTCTATGACCGGATTCGGGAGAATTTCCGCCGATTCAAGAAAATGCCGGTGGCAGAGCTGATCAATTTCTCGATCAATGAGACATTGTCGCGGACAACCATGACCTCCATAACCACGTTGCTGGCTTTGCTGGCTCTCTACATCTTTGGTGGCGAGGTGATACGCGGGTTTGCCATGGCCATGATATTTGGTGTCATTGTCGGAACCTATTCATCCATTTTTGTCGCCGCACCGGTTCTGCTTCAGATCGGTCTTACCCACCGCAATGAAGAGGAAGACGGATTTAAGGGCGCCGAAAAGAAGGAAGAGGCTGAAGCCGACTGATCTGGTTTGATCCAGGTTTGTGACGGAGAGGCATAATGCAGGATATTTCAGGACTTCCGGATGCCGGCCAGCAGCTGATTAACAGCTATGGCGATGGCGGATTTAGGGTGAGCGGAACCAAATTTGAAGGCTCCGTCGTCATTTTGCCTGAAGAAACCGTTCAATGGCAGGTTGATCATATGGACGATTTGACCGTGGATAGCCTGAGGGCGGTGACAGACAACGAGCAAAGCATTGAAATTCTGCTGATCGGCTGTGGTGCCAGCATGGCCTTCATTGAAGATGACTTACGGGCAGAATTAAAACAAAGGGGCATTGTCATTGATGCCATGGATACAGGCGCAGCGGTGCGAACCTATAATGTTTTACTGCTTGAAGGTCGGCATGTGGCGGCGGCTTTGATCGCCGTTTAAGGGTTTTCCATTTATATTACTGACTTTACATATGCAGGCGCCTGATCGTATGATCTGGCGCGTAAGGCGTCATGGGCACAACAAAAACACGAAAAAGCCCGGATGTCTGTCATTTGAATGAAGGGGAAAGTTCATGTCGAGTATTCTTTCAAATCTGAGAAATACCGTGATTGCGGGGATTGTTCTTACAATTATCATGGCTGTTATTGTCGTTTCCGTATCCGGAGATGGTATGGCATTTGGCCATGCTTATGGCGCCTTTATCATGCGCTGGCTGCATGTGTTAAGCGGGGTAATGTGGATCGGGCTGCTGTATTATTTCAATTTCGTCCAGATCCCGAATATGCCGAATATTCCGGATGAGCAGAAGCCGGCTATCGGCAAGGTGATTGCGCCGGCGGCACTCTGGTGGTTCCGTTGGGCGGCCATGGCAACGATTGTAACAGGTCTATTGCTGGCCTGGATGAGCGGTTATCTGGTGGATGCCCTCACCTTAGGGGCGGCAGACGGATTTGCTGTGGATAAAAGCCTGGCCATTGGTATCGGCATGTGGCTTGGTATTATCATGTGGTTCAATGTCTGGTTCGTCATCTGGCCAAACCAGAAAAAAGCCCTTGGTATCGTCGATGCGGACGCGACAACCAAAGCAGCATCTGCAAGAACAGCCATGCTGTTCTCCCGCACGAATACCATGTTGTCCATACCCATGCTTTACGCAATGGTCTCAGCACAAAATCTATATTAGGAACGTTGGAATGGAAAAGGCGCTCAGTTGTTCTGAGCGCCTTTTTTGTCAGGCGTTGGCAAGGTTTTCGTTGGCAAAGTCCCAGTTTACGAGGCTTTCGAGGAAGGTTGCGATATAGTCGGGACGTCGGTTCTGGAAATCCAGGTAATAGGCATGTTCCCAGACATCCATGGTCAGCAACGGAGTGGCGCCCTCGGTGAGGGGGCAACCGGCATTTCCGGTTTTCGTCACCTTCAGCTTACCGCCGTCAAGGACCAGCCAGGCCCAGCCGCTTCCGAACTGAGTCGCTCCGGCAGCTTTGAACTCTTCGACGAATTTGTCGTAGGAGCCAAAGTCCTCGTCAATCTTGTCTGCAATGGCACCGGTAGGCGCGCCACCACCATTTGGCGCCATTGAATGCCAGTAAAATGTGTGGTTCCAGATCTGTGCGGCGTTATTGAAGACACCGGCCTTGGAGGCATCCCCCGATGTTTCCTTCATAATTTCTTCGAGTGACCGACTGTCGTCGCCCAGGAGATTGTTCAAGTTGACCACATAGGAATTGTGGTGCTTGCCATGATGGAAATCCAGAGTGTTTTCAGAGATATGCGGTGCCAGTGCGTCTTTTGCATAAGGCAGGGCAGGTAGTTCAAACGCCATAGTAATCCTCTTGCCAGTTTTCAGGTCATTACGATTGTTGCAAAAATTTGTGGAAAATATCCTTCCCCGGAAAGGGGAAAGAACTCGCCATTTCTTGTCCCTACAGATATATAGCAATTGTTACAGGCTTCCAGTTCTTTTTTGAATTATTCCAATCAATGGTGAGACCGTTCGTGGCAGAAGGCAATCAAGCAGATTATTTGTCCAGGGAAGTTCGGAAATATGACTATGATCGCTGGCTCTCAGCGCTTTTCATGCCGGCAGAATATCGTGAGGATATCTTCGCAGTTCTGGCCTTCAATTCCGAAATTTCCCGTATCCGGGAGACAGTGTCAGAAGTATTGCTTGGAGATATCCGGCTGCAATGGTGGCGGGGCGCGCTCGCGGGGTTGAAATCCGGCCAGGATCTTGATCATCCTGTTGTAAAAGCTCTGCAAAAAGCGAATTCCCGAAATAAAGTGGATTTGGAACTGCTGGAGCAAATGATTGACGCGAGAGCCAGCGATCTCGATCCCGCGCCATTTGATACAGTTGATGAGCTTGTATCCTATGCTGAAGGGACAGGCGGATTACTGAGTGCTCAAATATATGCTCTGCTCGGCTTCACTGATGGTGATGGGAGGATCGCTGTTCAGAAGATGGGTACCGCTTTTGCTCTGACGGGAGTTATTCGTGCGATCCCGTATCATTTGCGCCAGGACCTGCTGCTAATTCCCAGGGATGTTTTGGCGGAACAAGGCCTAACGGAAGAGACCGTCTTTATGCGGGACAACCGGGAAGCTTTTTTCAGGGCCGTCTCTTCCATGCTGTCCTTAGCTGAAACGGAACATCAGAAGGCCGCCAGTTTAACAAAATCCAGGCCGGCACTGGAAAAATCTGCGTTGAGACTTAATTCTTTGACAGCCCTCTATCTGAGACGGCTAAAGGCAGCGGGTATGGACCCGGCATCTCCAAAGGTTTCGGTGGGTAAAGTTCGTAAAATCTGGGCGTTGTGGCGAGGGTAAAAGGTCTAAAGATTTCCGAGGCGCCAGGACTGCGACTGCATGAAGTTTCGAGCCAGGAACTGGTAGGTAACCTTCAACTGCCGTTCGACGGTAGAATCCTCTTCCATAATCAGACCCTTCCAGCCGTCAACCATGTCGCCCCAGATCATAAAGCGCTGATGCAGATCGTCCCGGGTGTCGCGGATGGTCTGGATTGTCGGGTCAAAATTTTTGAGAATGACCAATACCTCGCAGGTCTGAGCATCAATCTCGGTGAAAATACGGTCGAATTTTTTGATCACCGGGTCGATCAGGATCTGCATCCTGTTGATATCCTCGGAAGTTCCCCGATCCCGCTTATAGATGGAGGCCAGTCGGGTCAGGTTCGTGCTTATCTTCTTAATCCCCGTATAGTAATCCCGAAGGGCTTCGATATAGGCAAGTTCGCGGATGATATCGTCAATTTTGGAAACCACATCTTCTTTGGTGATCCCCAGTTTCTCACTGATTTCCCGAAAAGCGTCCTGCACTTTTTCCTTGGTCGACGGATCACTGGAAATACCTTCGAGTTCCCGATGATTGAGAACAATTTCCTCGTTTCCGCTCAACCATGAGATTAGCTGAACAGTGATCCGGCCCCGGGCAATATCCTTATGGGCCTCTTCGATGGACCATGAAGCGGACCCGTCAAGCAATTCCCGGGGAATGGAATCGTTCGGACGGATTTCTTTTACATATTTAAGGGCGCTGCCGACGGTCTTTAATAGGGTGGCATCGGAGCTTCCATCTTCAATACCAAATTCCTTGCACAAGGATTTAGTCGGAATGGCACCGGTCATTTCACCGAGATTCACGTAAAAACACGGATCTTTATTGTCTGGAGCCAACTGGAAATAGGCACCCTCTACCGTAAAGATTTTATGCTCAAACGAGAAATAGACGCTTGGATCCAGCTTTTCCCCTGCAGGCGCTGAATTCTTGTCTTCTGCTTCTGCCGATTGTATCTCCGCAGTACTCATAATGAATGCCTAAATACCCAATTTACATCAGTTAGTAAGGCATTCTATCGGCACATCGTATACAAAAGGTTACTAAGCGGCCTGAATAATATTATTTACCATAAGTCCCTAACAGGGTCTTGAAGCCTGACCTAAGCAGATTTGGCACAGTCTTTTTTCAGCCAGTCACTGAAATCCACAGCCGCCCGTCCCGTATAGGCCTGCTTCCGCTCCTTTTTTCGGATACGGCCTTCAAGCGGTGGAAACAGACCGAAATTGACATTCATAGGCTGGAAGGTCTTGGCATCAGCACCGCCTGTTATATGGGTCATGATCGCTCCGAGGGCGGTTGTTACCGGAGGGATAATATACCTCTCGCCCTTGATTTCTGCGGCTGTCAGCTGACCCGCGAGCAATCCGATGGCAGTGCTTTCAACATAGCCTTCCACACCGGTGATCTGACCGGCAAAACGAATGTACGGATGGACTTTTAACCGTAACTGTTCATCCAATACTTCAGGACTGTTGATAAAGGTATTTCTGTGTAATCCGCCCAGCCTGGCGAATTCCGCTTTTTCAAGTCCGGGAATGGTGGAAAATACCCTTTTTTGTTCCCCGTAGGTCAGTTTGGTCTGAAAGCCGACCATGTTATAGAGGGTGCCAAGCTTGTTGTCCTGACGCAGTTGGACAACGGCGTAAGGTTTTTCATCGCTGTTGGGGTTGGTCAGTCCGACCGGCTTCATTGGACCATAGCGAAGGGTTTCTCGTCCCCGTTCCGCCATCACTTCAATCGGAAGGCAGCCGTCGAAATAGGGGGTATTTTTCTCCCATTCTTTGAAAACCGTTTTATCGGCATCCAGAAGAGTGTCGATAAAAGCGCCATATTGCATTTCGGTCATCGGGCAGTTGATGTAATCGGAGCCGTCACCCTTGTCATAGCGTGATTGAAACCAGGCGGTTCCAAAATCAATGCTTTCTTTGTAGACGATCGGGGCGATGGCATCGAAAAAGGCGAGGGCGTCCGCCCCGGTTGCCTTATGAACAGCCTCCGCCAGACCCGATGAGGTGAGGGGACCAGTTGCAATGATTGTCGGTCCCCAATCTTCCGGTGGCAAGTCCGCGACTTCCTCTCGTTTCAGGGTGATGAAAGGATGGGCTTCAATCTTTTCCTGGATGTAGTTGGAAAAGCCGTCCCGGTCGACGGCCAAAGCGCCTCCTGCCGGAACCTTGTTGATATCAGCCGATTCCATGATCAGGGAGCCCAGGTTTCGCATTTCCTGATGCAAAAGTCCGACAGCATTATTTTGCGCATCATCGGAGCGGAAGGAATTGGAACAGACAAGCTCGGCCAGGCCGTCGGTCAGATGGGCATCCGTGCCCTTTACCGGACGCATCTCATGTAGAATAACAGGCACGCCCGCCGACGCCAGCTGCCAGGCGGCTTCACTTCCCGCCAGGCCGCCCCCGACAATATGGGCTGGTTTAATACTATCTGTCATGTCCGTATTGTCTACCTTCAGGCCGCCTTGGTCTTGCGGGCTTTCTTAGCCTTGGTCTCCGCTTGCTTTACCGGAGGGCGTTTGGCCAATATATCTTTCAGATACTGCCCCGTATAGCTGCCCTTGACCTTGGCAACATCTTCCGGCGTGCCTTCCGCAACCAGATAACCCCCGGCATCACCGCCATCGGGTCCCATATCAACGACCCAGTCGGCCGTTTTGATAACTTCCAGGTTATGCTCGATCACCAGGACGCTATTGCCTGAATTGACAAGAGCCTGCAGGACCTCCATCAATTTGCGGACATCCTCGAAATGCAGGCCGGTAGTCGGCTCATCGAGAATATACAGGGTGCGGCCTGTCGCCCGGCGGGAAAGCTCCTTGGCAAGCTTCACCCGTTGCGCTTCACCACCTGAGAGGGTTGTCGCCTGTTGACCCACATGGATATAGCCGAGACCAACCTGTTGCAAGGTTTCAAACTTTTCGCGGACGTTGGGAACCGCCTTGAAAAATATGGCGGCTTCGTCAACGGTCATATCCAGCACATCGGATATGGATTTGTCCTTGAACTTGATTTCCAGGGTCTCCCGGTTGTACCGGTGCCCTTTACAGACATCGCACTGGACATAGACGTCCGGCAGGAAATGCATCTCAATCTTGATAACCCCGTCACCTTTACAGGCTTCGCAGCGGCCCCCCTTGACATTGAACGAAAACCGCCCGGATTTATAGCCACGGGCCTTGGCATCGGGAAGACCGGCAAACCATTCCCGGATCGGCGTAAAGGCCCCGGTATAGGTGGCCGGGTTGGAGCGGGGTGTCCGCCCGATGGGGGACTGGTCGATATCGACAATCTTATCGAGCCATTCAATCCCTTCAATCCGGTCATGGGGCCCTGGATGATTGCGGTTGTTGTTCAGCTTCTTGGCAATGGCCTTGTACAGGGTCTCGATGATCAAAGAGGATTTACCGCCTCCCGAAACGCCGGTAACGCAGGTGAAGGTTCCAAGGGGGATATTGACATTGACCCGTTTCAGGTTGTTATGCCGCGCCCCGATAATCCTGAGCTGCCGGGAGTCCTGTATTTTGCGCCGGACCGCCGGCAGCGGCACTTCCATTTCCCCTGAGAGATATTTACCGGTAATGCTTTCAGGCTCTGCCATGATGTCCTTTGGCGTGCCCTGTGCGATTAACTTACCGCCATGACGACCGGCGCGGGGACCCATATCAACCACGTGATCGGCTGTCACGATTGCTTCTTCATCATGTTCCACAACGATGACCGAATTTCCCTGATCCCTGAGATTGACCAAAGTCTTGAGAAGGCGCGCATTGTCCCGCTGATGCAGACCGATCGAGGGCTCATCAAGCACATAAAGCACGCCGGTCAGGCCGGATCCGATCTGGGACGCCAGGCGGATGCGTTGGCTCTCGCCCCCAGACAAGGTTCCTGATCCCCGGGACAAGGTCAGATATTCCAGTCCCACATCGACCAGAAAGCCCAAACGTTCATTTATCTCCTTCAACACCCGCTCTGCGATCGAACGATCCTTAGTCGACAGAACACCGCTAAGCTCTTCAAACCATTTACGGGCTTCGAGAATGGATTTACTGACCACTTCACCGATATGCAGTTCATTAATCTTGATTGCTAAAGCCTCTTCCTTGAGGCGATGCCCTTCGCACTTGCTGCAGTTTGTCTTGTCCTGATATTTTTCCAGGTCTTCGCGGACCCAGCTGCTGTCGGTCTCCCGCCATCTGCGCTCAATATTCGGTATTACCCCTTCAAACGGCTTGTTTGTCTTGTAGGTCCGCATACCGTCATCAAAAGTGATCTGTACTTTTTCGTCCCCCGTCCCAAACAGGACAGCTTTGCGGTGCTCCTCGGAAATCTCTTCCCAGGGCTCTGTTGTTGAAAATCCGTAATGTTTCGCGAGTGCTTCCAAGGTTTGCATATAGTAAGGCGCAGGCGTTTGTGAACGAGACCAGGGCGCAATGGCGCCGTCACGCAACGACAATGTCACGTCAGGGACGATCTGATCGGGATCAAAATACATTTCGGTCCCAAGACCGCCACAGGCTGTGCAGGCGCCGTAGGGATTATTAAAGGAGAAGATCCTGGGCTCGATTTCCTCAATGGTGAAACCGGAGACCGGGCAGGCGAATTTCGCGGAATACATCGTCCGTTCACTGCTGTCGGCATCTTCGACGGCAAACAGGCCGTCCGCCAGATCAAGAGCGGTTTCAATGGAATCTGCCAGGCGACCCTTGATATCATCATTGATGACCACCCGATCGACAACAACATCGATATGATGTTTGATCTGTTTGTCGAGCTCGGGGATATCTTCAATATCGTAGATTTCACCGTCGACCTTCACCCGCTGGAATCCCCGCTTTCTGAGATCGAGGAACTCCTTGCGATATTCCCCTTTGCGGCCACGAACAATCGGCGCCATCAGATATAGGCGCTTACCGTCTCCCATGGCGACAACCTGATCGACCATCTGACTTACAGTCTGGCTGGTAATGGGAAGTCCGGTCGCCGGCGAATAGGGGACGCCGATGCGGGCATAGAGAAGGCGAAGATAGTCATAAATCTCCGTCACCGTTCCAACGGTGGAGCGTGGGTTTTTGGAGGTCGTCTTTTGCTCAATAGAGATGGCTGGGCTCAGTCCGTCAATATGGTCCACATCCGGTTTCTGCATCATTTCCAAAAACTGCCGCGCATAGGCGGAGAGGCTTTCCACATACCGCCGCTGGCCTTCTGCATAAATGGTATCAAAGGCCAGGGATGACTTGCCGGATCCTGACAGACCCGTAATGACCACTAGTTTGTCGCGGGGAATATCGATATTTACATTCTGCAGATTATGCTCGCGAGCGCCGCGGATACTGAGTGTTTTATGCATTCGGAAATAGAACCTAATTTGAGCTTTTGACAGGCGGTAAATCTATAGGGTATTCGCCAATATTGCCAGTATGAATACTAAAAATGTTTTCATTTTGTTCACGTCAGACAGAAACGTCGAATTCCTCTGGTCAGAGGATTGTTTGCGCGCTATTGTCTGGCCAGAATTATTTAGGTCTTTGAGAATCGGAAAGCAATACCATCATGGCAGGCAGCGTTAATAAAGTCATTCTTGTTGGAAATCTCGGTGCGGATCCGGAAGTCCGTTATATGCAGAACGGAAAGCCCGTCTGTAACTTGCGGATCGCGACTTCGGAAAGCTGGCGCGACCGGGAAAGCGGCGAAAGGCGGGAGCGGACGGAGTGGCACAGAGTAGTTATTTTCAACGAAGGTCTCTGTAAGATTGCCGAACAGTATCTGAAGAAAGGCTCAAAAGTCTATTTGGAAGGGCAGCTGCAAACCCGCCAATATGAGCAAGATGGCATCACAAAATATTCCACTGAGATCGTCCTGCAGGGCTTCAACTCCGCCCTCACAATGCTTGATAGCGCGGGCGGACAGGGTGGTAGCTCCGGCGGCGACTATGGCGGCGGAGCTCCCTCGGGCGGTGGCCAAAAAGGCGGAGGCCAGCAGGGCGGATATGGCGGTCCGTCCGGAAGCGGAATGGGCGGGGATTTTGATGACGATATTCCATTCTAAGCATCCGGCATAGTATTTGAATTGAATGGGCTGTCCTTCGGGGCAGCCTTTTTGCCCTAACGCAGGTAAAAGGGAGGTGGTCCGATGATTGATCATATTTCCGTGGCGGTCCGGGATCTTCAGAAAAGCGGGGAGTTCTATGATGCAGTTTTTAGCATCCTGGGAATGCGGCGGATTGCCGATCGCGCCACTACAATCGGATATGGCAAAAAATATCCTGAATTTTGGTTGAACGTCCGCCCTGAGATGTCTCCTTTAGATCCGGATACCGGCATCCATATCTGCCTGCGAGCCAGAAGCGAGGAGCTTGTCACTCAGTTTCATGAGGTGGCCATCGCACAGGGCGGAGAAAATGATGGCGCTCCGGGAACAAGGTCAGGTGAGATGACGGACTATTTTGGAGCGTTTGTTAAGGATCCGGACGGGAACAAAATCGAAGTCGTAACTTTTCCTGCACCTTGACGGTCAGGAGGCGAGTGGGAAGTTAAGATGGCAGTGCTGTTGGGTATCGATACCGGTGGAACCTATACGGATGCGGTATTGTTTGAGGAAGAAGCCGGTGTTATCGCCAGTGCAAAATCCCTGACGACCCGGGAGGATTATGCCATTGGGGTCGGCAATTCCATCTCCAAAGTCATCTCAGAGAAAAATACAAGTCCTGACGAAATTGGCCTTGTGTCCCTGTCGACGACCCTGGCCACCAATGCTCTGGTCGAAGGGCAGGGCGGCCGGGTTTGCCTTGTCATGATCGGTTTCGATGAGACTGCACTGGATCGCAATGGCTTGAAAGAAGCCCTGGACGGCGATCCCGTTATCTTCATCAAGGGCGGACATAACGGACAAGGGGAGCCAAGCCGGCCCTTGGACGAAGAGGCTTTGAGTGAGGCGCTTTCCCATCTGGACGGGCCTGTCTCAGCCTTCGCGGTAGCCAGTATGTTTGCCATCCGAAATCCCGAACATGAAGTGATGGCTCGGGACCTCATTCTCGCGCGTTTTGATACAAGCGTGACCTGCAGTCATGAGCTTTCCAGCAAGCTTGACGGGCCGCGCCGGGCCCTTACTTCCGTTCTTAATGCCCGCCTGATCAATCTGATCCATCATTTGATCGCGGCCACAGAAGAAAAACTGAAAGCCCTTGATATTCAGGCGCCACTGATGGTGGTGCAGGGAGACGGGGCGCTGATCTCAGCTGATCTTGCCAAACTGAAACCCATTGAAACGATCCTTTCCGGACCGGCTGCCAGCCTTGTCGGCGCTGCCTATCTCAGCGATATGTCGGATGCAATTATTTCGGATGTGGGCGGACGACGACAGACATCGCCATCCTGCAGGACGGAAATCCCAGGCTGGACGCCCAGGGCGCGACCGTCGGTGGATGGCGCACCATGGTTGAAGCTGTTGATATGTATACCATCGGCCTTGGCGGCGACAGTGAAGTGCGGACTGTCAAATCCGGCCTGGACGCGGAACTGGCACTTGGGCCAAAGCGACTTGTGCCTGTCAGCCTGCTGGCCGTCAATCACCCCGAGCTGGTTCACAAAACCCTGGATGCCCAGCTTCTAAAATCAAGATTTGAAGATAATTTCTGTCGTTTTGCCTTGGCGGTCGGACGGGAAACTGCTCACGTGTCCCGCCTTAGTGAAACCGAGCAGACTCTGTTCAGGCAAATTCAGGAAGGACCTGTTGCCCTGGATAAGCTATTGCCGCGCCGCCGACATGTGGCCGCGCTTGATCGGCTTGTCTCTACCGGTCTCGTTCTGATGTCCGGTTTGACCCCGTCGGATGCGGCCCATGTGCTCGGCATGCATCAATCCTGGGACCAAGGGGCCGCGATCAAAGCAGCCCGGCTGTTTTCACGGCAAAAGAACGCCAAAGGGCTCAGAATTGCGGAAACCGCCGAAGAACTAAGTCAGTGGGTCTTTAACCGGCTTGTAAGAATTTCCAGCGAAACCCTCTTGGCCGCGGCGCTGGAGCAGGCACCTTTTCTCACTCCGGATATGGCGTCAGAGTTATTGACAGCGAGGGATGTTTCAAAATCCAATCCATTTGTCGACGTGGCGTTAAGGTTCAAACTTCCTGTTGTTGGATTAGGCGCATCGGCCCATGTCTATTATCCGGATGTGGCGAAAAGCCTCGGGACATCCTCCAGCATTCCGGAACATGCCGGTGTTGCCAATGCTGTTGGCGCCGTTGTCGGGCAGGTCCGGATCACTGTTGAAGGGGCGATCTCGCAAACGGAAAATGATCTGTATCGTCTGTATCATGGCGGCAGCCCAATGGATTTTGCAACCCTTGATGAGGCGGCACAAGCCGCGGATAAAGTGCTTGGCAAGGAAGCACGCGATAAGGCGGCTGATGCCGGCGCCGGCGATATTTCCCTTCGTTTCGAACGAAAGGACAACATCGCGATGGTTGAGGGTCGGGAATTGTTTGTGGAAAGCCTGGTTAAATCCGTCGCCTTCGGGCGACCCAGAATTGCCCTGTCCTGAGGTAATCTATCTGATCGGCAGGGCAGTGGTGAATTTGATCTCCTCCATGGCGAAATTTGAGCTGACATCGGACAGATCGATCTGCTGGATAAGGCGATGATAGAAACTGTCATAGGCGGCGACATCCGGTACAACGACTTTCAAGAGATAGTCAATGTCCCCACTCATTCGGTAGAACTCCATTATTTCCGGAAAGCTGTCGACGGTTTTGGCGAATTTCTGTAGCCAATCAACGTCGTGCCGGCTGGTCTTTATGGCGACGAACACTGTAACCGACAGATTAAGCTTCTCACGGTCCAGCAGGCTGACCTGAGCGCGGATAACACCGGTTTCTTCCAGGGATTTGATGCGGCGCCAACATGCCGTTCGAGAGCAACCGACCTTTTCGGCCAGATCCGCCACAGCGATCGAGCTATCCTGTTGCAGATGATCGAGGATTTTCCTATCTATGATATCCATGAAAAATAATTCCAGTTATATCGCAATTTTCGGAACATAGGTTTCAATTTTATCTATATGCGCGTGAATAAAGGGTAAAAATTGCGGTTAAATCAGGTATTATGCTTCTTATATAACAGGTATGGAAATTCAAGTAAACGGACAAAGACGATGACCTTATCCACTCTATTCACAGAACATCCGGCTTCCGTCAATGAAACCTATTTCGAACATATGGAAATGTCCGCATCCTTTTCATTCTGGCTGTTAATTGCCGGATTTTGCGCTCTCGTACATGCTGTTTTGCCGTTCCTGTTTGTCAAAACCGGCAGCAAAATTATTACCCGTCTCCATGATCGGATGGTCCTCAACAGGGTCAAAAACCCACCCCGGCAGATGCAGCCTCAAAGCTCCAGAGAAAGTCTTCGCCAGCAGGCTTTGGAAAGCGCTTCTCTGTAAAAGATTTTAGCTTACATTTAGGCGCCATTTCGCAACTGCAATAGGTTGCGTGGGCGCCTGATTTCTTGTAGAACAAGGTAACCCTTTCCGGCGGAAAATTGGAAAGGGGAGTTTCGTGTTTTTGATCATGTCCGAGAGCGGTTCGGACCTGAAATTGTTTATTCTGGAAACCAGCCTTGAACGACGTAAATTTACCCCCTTCCGATAGCGATATCGTCCCGATTACCATCGAAGAGGAAATGCGCAAGTCCTATCTGGACTATGCCATGAGCGTGATTGTATCGCGGGCGCTTCCCGATGCCCGAGACGGTCTCAAACCGGTGCATCGGCGTATTATCTACGCCATGTATGAAAATGGCTATACGTCGGACAAAGCGTTCAGGAAATCCGCCCGTGTGGTCGGGGATGTGATGGGCCGATACCATCCTCATGGCGACAGTGCCATTTATGATGCCATGGTGCGTTTGGCGCAGGATTTCTCCATGAGCCTGAAGCTGATCGAGGGACAGGGTAATTTTGGCTCCATGGATGGCGACAAGGCTGCGGCCATGCGCTATACCGAGGCGCGGCTGCAAAAAGCCGCGGAGAGCCTGATTGATGATATTGACAAGGAAACCGTCGATTTCATCAATAACTACGATGACAGCGAGCAGGAACCATCTGTCCTGCCGGCCCGCTATCCTAATTTGTTGGTCAATGGTGCCGGTGGTATTGCCGTCGGTATGGCAACCAATATCCCGCCCCATAACCTTGGGGAAGTGATTGACGGCAGCATTGCCTTGCTTGGTAAGCCGGAAATGCCGGTTGAAGAACTTCTGGAATATATCCCCGGACCGGATTTTCCCACAGGAGGTGTGATCCTGGGACGCACCGGCTCCCTGAGCGGGTTGACGACGGGGCGGGGCTCCGTTGTTATGCGGGCCAAAGTGGATATCGAGGATATTCGAAAAGACCGCCAGGCCCTGATCGTCACCGAAATCCCTTATCAGGTTAATAAAGCGCGGCTGGTTGAACAAATTGCCGAACTGGTCCGGGCAAAGAAGGTTGAAGGCATTGGGGACCTGCGGGATGAGTCGGATCGCCATGGGGTGCGGGTTGTCATTGAGATCAAGCGCGATGCCATGGCCGAGGTGGTTCTGAACCAGCTATATCGTTATACCTCGTTGCAGACCTCGTTCGGGGTCAATATGCTGGCCCTTAATCGCGGCAAGCCGGAATTGCTGAATGTCAAGCAGCTGCTGGAAGCCTTCCTGGATTTCCGCGAGGAAGTCATCAGCCGCCGGACAAAATTCCTGCTCAGAAAAGCCCGGGAGCGGGCGCACGTTTTAATCGGCCTGGCAATTGCTGTTGCCAATATCGATGAAATTATCAAGCGGATCCGGTCAGCGCCGGATCCGGCCACCGCTCGCGCCGAGTTGATGGGCCGGGACTGGGATGCCCGCTCTGTCGACGCCCTTATTCGTCTGGTTGACGATCCGGAATATAAAATCAATGAAGACGGGACCTATCGATTGTCGGAGATTCAGGCACGGGCGATCCTTGATTTGCGTCTACAGCGCCTGACAGCTCTGGGCCAAAATGAAATCGGGGATGAGCTCAGGGAACTGGGAGAGAAGATTCTCGATTATCTTGATATCCTCTCGAGCCGTCCACGTCTGATCAGCATCATTCAGGATGAGCTTTTGGAAATGCGCGAGAAATATGCGGTTCCGAGGCGCACGGTCATTGAAGAAAACGAATTCGAACATGATGTGGAGGACCTGATCCAACGGGAAGACATGGTGCTTACCGTTAGCCACAAGGGCTATATCAAGAGGGTTCCTCTCTCCACCTATAAGCCACAACGGCGGGGCGGCAAGGGCCGGGCGGGTATGCAGACACGGGACGAAGATTTCGTGACCCAGGTCTTTGTGGTCAATACCCATACGCCGGTTCTCTTTTTCTCGTCCTTTGGCCGGGTTTACAAATTGAAAGTCTATCGGCTTCCACTGGGGTCACCTCAGAGTTTGGGGAAAGCCATTATCAACCTTCTGCCTTTGGAAGAAGGGGAGGTAATCTACACCCTGATGCCGCTTCCTGAGGAAGAAGATAGCTGGTCTGAACTGGAAGTGATGTTCTCGACAGCGAAAGGCAATGTCCGCCGCAACCGTCTGAGCGACTTCTCCAACGTCAAGGCAAATGGCAAGATTGCCATGAAACTGGATGAGGATGACCAGCTTATCGGTGTACAGATTTGTACAGAGGCGTCCGACGTACTTCTGGTTGCCAAAGGCGGCAAGTGTATCCGCTTCCGCGCCACAGATGTCCGGCTGTTTAAAGGCCGTGATTCCAGTGGTGTCCGGGGTATGAAGCTGGCTAAGGGGGATAGCGTCATCGGCATGTCCATCCTCAATCATGTGGACCTCGATATTGATCAGCGTGATGCCTACCTTAAGGCGCGGAAATCTGTCGATGAAAACGGTACAGTGACTGAATATGGAGATATTTCTCCTGAACTTTATTACGAACTATTCTCGCAAGAGGAAGTGCTGCTTGCGATTACGGTCAATGGATATGGTAAGCGCACCAACGCCTATGAGTACCGGGTGACAAATCGCGGTGGCCAGGGAATTATTAACATCGAGACCTCCAGCCGTAACGGCGAGGTGATTGCCACATTCCCAATTACGGAAGATGAGCAGATCATGTTGGTGACCAATGGCGGCAAGCTTATCCGGACACCGGTGACTGATATCCGGATTGCCGGCCGCAATACACAAGGAGTCACCTTGTTCAAAACCGCAGAGGGTGAAGAAGTTGTCTCGGTGACGGCATTGGCAGAAGCCAAGTCTTCTGACGAGGAAGACACAGATGATGATCTTGAAGACATCACGGATGAAGACACAGTGACAACTTCAGATACGGATGATACGGAAGGGGATACTTCCCCAGATGAAACAGAAGGCTAACACCAGAATTAGCTTGTAAATAGAAGGAAACTCCATGTCTAAAAATCGCGTTGGATTGTACCCAGGCACATTTGATCCCATCACTTTGGGGCATTACGACATTATCCGTCGGGCGTCCAAACTGGTGGATACCCTTGTCATAGGTGTCGCTATGAACCCCGGTAAAAACCCTCTCTTTACTGTTGAAGAGCGGGTTGAAATGGTTGCAAAAATGACCGAGGAGTTTCCGGGGACGAATTTTGAGGTAAAACCCTTTAACAACCTCCTCATGCATTTCGCTGAGCAAGTGGGAGCGAGTATTATTATCAGGGGCTTACGTGCCGTTTCTGACTTTGAGTATGAATTTCAGATGGTGGGCATGAACCGTCGTTTGAACTCTGAAATTGAAACCGTATTTTTGATGGCGTCGGACCAGCATCAGTTTATTGCCTCCAGCCTTGTTAAGGAAATCGCTTTGCTGGATGGTGATATTTCAAAATTTGTTTCCGCAACAACTGCGAGAAATATTGTCGAGCGCGTGGCGCTGATACATAAACAAAATCAATAGATTACAACCTTAACCGTTCGGACATGATCCGAATGTAACTGGAGTGGCGAAATGGCCCTAGATTTAGAAAATACCCTGTATCTTGAACTCAAAGATGGCCGTGTGGTTATTGAAATGCGCCCGGACCTGGCGCCGAACCATGTCGCCCGCATAAAAGAACTGGCGCGACAGGGATTTTATGATGGCATCGTCTTTCACCGGGTGATTGACGGCTTCATGGCCCAGACCGGCTGTCCAGATGGTACCGGCATGGGCGGATCTGGCCAAAATCTAGCAGCGGAGTTTTCCGAGGAACCACATGTGGAGGGGACCTGTTCCATGGCCCGCGCCGGACATCCAGACAGTGCGGACAGCCAGTTTTTCATCATGTTTGGGCGCTCTCCTCATCTGGACAATCAGTATTCAGTTTGGGGACAGGTTGTCGAAGGGATGGACGCCGTCCATGCCATCAAGAAGGGGGACAGCATGGATAACGGCGCCGTTCGGGAACCAGAAAGCATCATCAGCATGAAAGTTGCTGCGGACGTCGAATAAGATTTTACCCGAATTAGGAGCGAACGGCTTGAGGGATCAGGTCGTTCGTTTGCGTTTTGCCTTATGAAAGTGGATGCCTTTGATTTTACTCTCCCGGCGGAGTTGATTGCCGACCGACCGGTAGTCCCCCGGGAGGCCGCACGCCTGCTTCATATTGGTGAGCAATTACGGGACCGCCTGGTCTCCGATCTCCCTTCCTTGTTGAAAGAAGGGGATTTGCTGGTTTTTAATGATACCAAGGTCATACCCGCCCGCCTGCGGGGACTGCGGCGCTCAGCCAACATAGAGGTGACTCTCCATAAAAATGTTTCCGCCGATAGCTGGAATGCCTTTGCCAAACCAGCCAAAAAGCTGAAGCCTGGAGATACCATTGTCTTTTCGAACGATTTCAAGGCGCTGGTCACGGATAAGTTGGAGGGAGGGGAAGTTGCCTTGTCTTTCTCGTCGGCTGGGCCAGAGCTTATGGAAATGCTGATGCGTTATGGGGAAATTCCATTGCCTCCTTATATCAGCAGCCTGCGGGCGGTTGACGATCAGGATAAAGAGGATTACCAGACAATTTTCGCGCGGGAAGAAGGGGCGGTTGCGGCCCCGACCGCCGGCCTGCATTTTACCGAAGACCTTTTGCAGAAGCTCAATGATCGTGGTATTCGGACCGTGGCCACGACTTTGCATGTTGGGGCAGGCACGTTCCTGCCCGTGAAGGTGGAGGATACGGATGATCACAAGATGCATGCAGAGTATGGGATTATTTCGGAAACGGCCGCTACTGCGATTAATGCCTGTCGTGAATCCGGGGGCAGGATCGTATCTGTCGGAACAACTAGTCTGCGCCTATTAGAGTCTGCGGCCGATGATGACGGAACCATGCATCCTTTTTCCGGGGAGACGGATATTTTCATTACCCCCGGCTATCGGTTCAAAGCTGTTGATCTCCTGATCACAAATTTCCATTTACCGCGGTCAACCCTTTTCATGCTGGTATCAGCTTTTGTGGGAATTGATAAGATGCGCGCGGCCTATGAACATGCCATTGCGAGTAAGTACAGATTTTATTCCTACGGAGACTGCTCATTATTGGAGCGGTCCGCATGACAAAGCCTGTATTTTCATTCGACGTTCATGCAACCGATGGCGCAGCGCGGCGAGGGACCCTCAGCACGGCCCATGGCGATATTCGAACACCTGCCTTTATGCCGGTTGGAACGGCGGCGACAGTCAAGGGCATGACCCCTGAAGCAGTGCGTGAAACCGGTGCCGATATTTTGCTTGGAAACACTTATCACCTGATGCTTCGGCCAGGGTCGGAACGGGTTGCCAGACTAGGAGGCCTGCATAAATTTATGAACTGGGAGCGGCCGATACTGACGGATTCCGGGGGCTTTCAGGTCATGTCCCTGAATGAATTGCGTAAAATTGATGAGAATGGTGTTGTCTTCAAATCCCATATTGATGGACGGCGGTTTGAACTGACCCCGGAACGGTCTATGGAGATCCAGGGACATTTGGATGCAACCATTACAATGGCCTTCGATGAATGTACGCCATATCCGGCGACCCCAGAGGTGGCAGCTACGTCCATGCGCCGGTCCATGCGCTGGGCGGTTCGGTCCAGATCGGCGTTCAAGGAGAGAGATGGCTATGGATTATTTGGCATTGTCCAGGGATCAACCTTTGAGGATCTAAGGCTGGAATCTGTGGAGGCGCTGACCCGTATAGGCTTTGATGGCTATGCCGTTGGCGGATTGGCTGTTGGTGAGGGGCAGGAAGAGATGTTTCGGACCCTCGAATTCACCGTCCCGGCAATGCCGAAGGAGAAGCCCCGCTACCTGATGGGTGTTGGAAAACCTGATGATCTTGTTGGAGGCGTCATGCGGGGCATCGATATGTTTGATTGTGTCCTCCCGACTCGGTCGGGTCGAAATGCTCAGGCCTTTACCCGATATGGTACCGTTAATATGCGCAATGCCCGTCACGCTGACGATGCCCGACCTCTGGATACCCTATGCGAATGTCCAGCTTGTCGAAACTACTGTCGGGGATATCTACATCATCTATTGAAGGCAAAGGAAATTTTGGGATCTGTTTTGCTCACCTGGCATAACCTGCATTACTATCAAGAACTTATGGCTGGCATGCGAGCGGCGATTGAAAAAGGCCGTCTGTCCGATTTTGCTCTTGAGTTCTTCGCCCGCCAGGATCAAGGCGATATCGAGCCTTTATAAACCAAACTGCGGCTGGGAGAGGGTAACCGAAGCCATCTTTGCCTTTGAGGGGAGGGTGGAAATGGCAAAAACAGCTTCGATCAACCTTGGACAAGCTTATCTTTCATTGAGAGTATTAACATATAGTTAATTTTGCTTTTTTTGGTCATCGGATCGAGGCTTTGACGACTTTACACTTGAGGTTGTAAAGGTTGGTAATCCGCTGGCTGGTGATTTGCTCGTGATCATTGAAATAACCTTGTCTACGGCTTTAAAAACAAGTTCGACACTGTAACCCGCCAGAAATGCGGTCGCTAATGGACCTATATGGGAGAAGGCGTAATCTTCAAGGTTGGATGTGCTGGCCAAGCTGTTCTCAGATACGAATGAGCGAACATTGGGGTTACCGCTTGTAAAGAAGAAGCTCGCCATAATTCCTGCCAGGGGGCCCTGAGTAATCCGAAGGCTAAAATCAATCTGCGAATTTACAGAGAAGGTCAAGTTACTAATCTCAAGGGGAAGCTGTCTAAGAACGTAAAATGTTGATCCCAGCAGACCATATAAGATTGGTAAGAAATATTGGGAAATGGCATTCAAAACATATAGTGCTGCGAGATACTCAACATGGTGCTGAGATTCTTTGGGAAGTTGCTGAAAAGAGGATTTCTCCCAGGGTTGCTTCAACATAAATAATACGCTGCCCCAGATATGATTCCAGTCGTTGAGTTGTCCAAAATTTGCTTCCCGCCAAGAGAATAATTGCTCCAACTTGCTGTCAATGCCACCAAGCGCAATTCCTTCAGTTGTTCGATGCAAGCCTTTTCGTACTGTTGAGGTCGTTATCTCAGACAGATTTTCCTTTTTCTCAGTATTTGTCGATGCGGTTTTCTGATTGGTTACTTCTTCGCTTTCCAATTGGCGAATTTGCTTTTCCAGGGAAAAAATTTCATCCGTCTGAGTTTTGATATCCCTGATAAGGGAATGTCCGATAGACCAATAGACCTGAAGGAAAATGAGGGCGATAAGGGTGAGGGTAGAAAGAAGCTTGTAGCCAAAGACGCATTTCTGAGAATATGTGACATTGAGCTTTCCAAGGAATGACCCAATTATACCCGCCCGGACAGGCGGCTGGTTGTAGGTGGCGCGAACGCTTTCAATGGTGATAGGATGCATTATACTCGAGAGTTGTTCATAAGCATGCCAAAAAGCGATCTTTTGCTTGCTAGGCAAAGTGTTTCTTTGGAAAGCATCGCCGGTTTCAACAATTACACTTAAGATGCTCTTGTCAATTTCCAGACCTCGTTCCGCGGCAGCCATAACGAGAAGACGTGAATTGGTAATGGCTGATCTTAAGATATGTCTATCTCCATTAATTTGGGAGTAATCGGATAGGCTTTCGTCCTGACTCTCCTTTGGTTTTTCCTGGGTCATTGCGGCTCCTTCTATCCGAAAGACGCAATTCCAGACGAGGCTGTGAGAAATCTTCTATCAAGAGCAGCCAGTTGTTTCTAAAATGTCAATTGCATCTGTTGAGGTGAAGCGGTTAAACAGGAAGAACAATTCCGTAACTCATCAGGAGAGGCAGAGAAGATGCTTACAGTTTACGGTATCAAAAATTGTGATACCTGCAGAAAGGCACTCAAATGGCTAGAATCAGAAGGTGTTAGCCACAAATTCCATGACTTTCGAAAAGACGGCATTTCACAGGAAGATGTCTCTGCATGGCTGAATAATATTGATCGGGAGACCCTGATCAATAAGCGGGGAACAACCTTTCGAAAGCTTGAGCCTTCGGAAAAAGAGGAACTTGAAGGGCAACGTCCAGGGTCATTATTACTGGCCCAGCCAACTTTGCTCAAAAGGCCGATTTTCAAGATCGGCGATCAGTTTGTCGTTGGCTTCAAGGATGCTGAAAAGGTGGCTGTGGCAGAACTATTGAAATAATAGCTTCAATCTGTCAGAGCTTCTGCACATAGCACAGGACATGATCTATTTCAATCTGGTCCTCGCTCAAGGGCAGGGCTATGACCCGCAATGGAATCTCATCGAAAACGGAAGGAAAATACTCTGTCCCGTGGGCCGGCTTCGCTGTGTTTGCGACATCGCGTGCAAGGCTCAAAACCCAATCAACCACCATTGGTGTAAAGTCTATATCGGATGAAAAATCCCGCAATGGATTGGCGCGCCGCGCCGCCTGGCGGAGCTCGTTGGAAAAGGCTGGCTCAAGCTGCAGGCGACCTACTGAACGGTCGCAATGCACCAGGACGCAATTGGGCCAGAATTTGCCGATTTTCATGGTGTCGAGACTTTGCCAGGTAGGATACCGATTACCGTTGCGCAGTTCCATCCAGTAAGACAGGATGTCCGGTGCCTGCGTTTTTTTCTGCCATCCTTGCGCTGCGGCAGGGCGCGCCCAGTTGGCCCGGCGCGGGGGAACGGCGGATGCAGTCGTAGTCGGTTTGACGTCCTTTTCCTTTTTGGCGACAGGTTCTTCAACAGGCTCCGGGTCGGGTTCCGGCGCAGCCTTGACCTCATCCTCCGCCTTGTCATCCATATCATCATTTATAATCGGTTTTTTCTTTGTGACAGGCTCCGGCACGTCTTCCTCAGCCAGATCTTCCGCTTCAACGGACTGGGATGTTGTGGGTTGCTCGTCAGTAATCTCCTCAATTACTTCAGGAACAATTTCTTCAGCAACTTCAGGGGTTACCTCCGTAACCTCTTGGGCGTCGTCGGCGAGGGAAGCTTCTGTGACCTCTTCTGCGACTTCCTCGATAATTGGTTCAGATTGGGAGGACGTGCCAGCAGAGGATGTGCCGAGAATTTCTGCCGCGTCGGCATCAGATGATTTGGACTTCTTCTTTGAGCTTTCAAACAGACCGGAATCGTCGGCCTCAAATGCCGGCTTCACTGGCGGCAGATCCGGTTTGGTTGCCTCAAGCTCATCCGCAAGCGCCTGCAACCGTTCGGTGATATCACCGGACTTGATCTTCTTTGGAGCAGACTGTTTTTTGTCCTTCGGGCGCGTTACCTTGATTTTGGACAAGGACGCCGCGTCAACACCTGCTTCTAATTCATCTTTTGCTAAATTATCACGCATAATCGGGTACTTCCGCTCAGAGTGTGGACTTATCCAGAACACAGCTGCAGGATTCAGGCAGCAATTCCGTGCCGTGGTTCGCCACATATTCTTCCAGCGCAGTCTCAAAAATCGCCTGGGCAGACATTTGAGTATGTGCTGCAATCAACTTCAATTGAAGATGATCCTTAGGGGCCATTCTTACCGAAATCCGGATACGGCCAAGTTTGTCTTTTTTGAGCTTTGAGACTTCAGTCGCGATCTCTTCCACCCGTGCTTCGGGGAGATTCTCAGATTCCTTGGGTTTGGTCATTGCCCGCGAAACAGCTTCACTTACGGAATAGTCGCCTTTTCCAGCTTGCGGAAGGGCATCTGTAATTGAGCGTGTTTCGCGCGCAGGTGTATGATTTTCAATGACTTTTTCTATCTTGTCTGGTGAATCAACTTCTTTGAGCTCAACCACATCAATGTCTACAACGTCATCATCCTCTTTAGTCGGCTCGGTGTCGAAAACAGGAGTAGCAGCCTTGTCCTGGTTGTGATCATCCGCCGTTTTGAACAGAGTATTGTCTTCGCGCTCTGTCACCGCCTCCGACTTATCAGGGTGAGAGTCGGCATGATGTGCATCAACATGATGGGGATCCGCATATTCCCGGACACGCTGGTAGATACGGGACACACCGCTCTCGTCCTTTGTCGACTGATCCCCAAGCAGTTTGGTGGGAGTCGTCGCCGGAGACGCAGGAGAGGCTTTGCCCTTCGGCGCAATAAGTGAACTTGTTAAGAATGCTGCTTTCATAGTAATTCTTCTTTATTCTAATTGCGGACAAAGCTCAGTTATAGATCGCGCCGTTGCTGCTGGCGGAATTCGGCATACCGTGCTGAGGATTTGTTGAGTAGGTTGGCGAGAGACGCGCTACCCGCTCCTGAATATAAGCCCAAAGCTTACTAATTTCTTCGCTGGACTTGGACGCCGGGTTCAATTCCATGGCCGTACGTCCGTCGATCATACTGGACGCAAAATCGACCCTTTGATGGATCACAGATGGTGCAAGAGTTCCGTGCTGAGAGAGAGCGATTGCGGCCTCGCTGGTGATGCGGGCCCGCGGTGTCGCGCCATTTACGACAAAGATCAGCGGTGTGTTAAGGCCTTCAGCCAGTTCCACTGTTGCCCCAACGGCCCGAAGGTCATGGGGGCTGGGTCGTGTCGGGATGATCAGAAGGTCGGCCAGGCCAATAACATTGGCTATTGTGGAAGTAATAGCTGGTGGTGTATCGACGATGAGCAGGCTGATTCCCATCTGCTCCATCCGTCCAATATCGGCGCTCAGCCGCTCAACAGTTGTTCTCGCAAATAACGGTGTCTCGGCTTCACGCTCATTCCACCATTCCGACAAGCTGCCTTGTGGATCTGTATCGACCAGTGCCACCGGACCCTGTCCAGCCATCTCGGCCTGTACAGCAAGGTGGCCGGCAAGTGTCGTTTTACCTGAGCCGCCCTTTTGCGATGCAACTGCGATTACTTTCATTAGAACTCTCCTGAACGGTCCCTTTTAAACTGGGGCAGGCGATCCTAATGATCTTTGTCAGCCAATAGTCCCAGTTGTCGTCAATCTAAGACGAAATTACCGACTAAAACTTAAAAGAGGATTACGAATTAACGCCAAACTGCGCAAAAAATTAGGAAAATTTTAAGGAATTGCGGAGAGTTAAATTGGCAGTTTTCCTAGAGAGTATCAGAACATATCCCATAATTGCGGCTAAACTGAGGAGGGCAAGCAGACTGCCTCTCCTCAGTAGCAGATCAAGAGAATTTGGAAAAATCAGGCGCCCGTCTTTCCATGAAGGCCTGCATGGCTTCCTGCGCCTCGGGAGAAACCAGGCGATCCCGAAAAATCTTCCCTTCCGCCCGCATGGCCTGTTTCACATCGTCCAAGTTGCCTTTCATCAGGGATTTGGTCAATCGAACAGCTTCGGGGGCTTTAGCCGCCAATTTCGTCGCTGCCTCCAGTGCCGTTTTCTGTAAATCCTGCTCAGAGACAACGGAATTGACGATACCCGCCCGATGCGCGGCTTCTGCAGAAAAATTATCTCCGAGCAATAACAGTTCGGCGGCCCGCTGATGGCCTAGCATCCGAGGTAGCAACAAACTTGATGCTGCCTCAGGAACCAAGGCCAGATTGACAAAAGGGAGGGAAAATACAGCGTTTTTGGAGGCATATACAAGATCGCAATGTAGAAGCATTGTCGTTCCCACCCCAACTGCCAGACCGTTCACTGCAGCGATCAAGGGCTTGCGGATTTCAGCGAGGGCCTGCAGAAACTGTATCACAGGGCTATCCTCGCCCGACGCCGGATTCTGGATGAAATCCATGATGTCATTGCCGCTGGTAAAGCTGTCATCTGTCCCGGTGATCAGGGAAACGCGGATCGACGGATCATCCTCCGCTGCCCGCAGGGAATCAGCGAGGATCCCGTACATTTCCTGAGTAAGGGCGTTTTTCTTATCAGCCCGATTGATTTGCAGAGTCTGAATGCCATTCTCAACGGTGACTATTACTGTTTCAGCCATTTTATAGGTTCTTTCCTTTTTTATTTTTAACTTACAGCATGAATTGTTCATCCAGAATGCGTTTCTCCAGATTATGTTCCGGATCGAATAACAGACGGATGGTGGTTTCGCGATCTTCCTGGACAATTACCTTGGCGACATCGCGAATTTCGACAGCGTCGGCCACCGCACTGACCGGCCTTTTGGCGGCTTCCAGAACCGTAAGCTCAATTCTGGCTTCCCGCGGTAAGATAGCGCCCCGCCAACGCCTTGGGCGGAACGCGCTAATTGGTGTGAGTGCCAGGACACCGGCATTTACCGGCAATATCGGACCGTGAGCGGAGTAGTTGTAGGCCGTACTTCCGGCAGGGGTTGCCACCAAAACACCATCGCAAGTGAGTTCAGCCACTTTCATATGTCCGTCAATATCAATCTGGATTTTGGCTGTCTGCCGGCTTTCCCTGAGCAAAGACACTTCATTAATGGCCAAAGCCTCAAAACTCTCGCCTTTCATATTTATGGCTGTCATTTTGAGTGGGTGAAGCTTGGTGATTTCTCCGGCATTTAGCCGTTCAATAAGGCCATCTTCCTCATAGTTATTGAGGAGAAATCCGACGGTCCCCTTGTTCATGCCATAAATGGGCAGGTTTGACGGCAAATAGTCATGCATGGTCTGCAGCATAAAGCCATCCCCGCCTAGGGCGACGATTATCTCCGCCTGGGCCAGAGGGGTATGTCCATATTGATGGATGAGTTTCCTCTTGGCCTGCTGCGCATCTTCTGTTTCGCCGGCCGTAAAATAAATATTCATGGATTGTCAGCCGCCGGTTACGCTCATATGACGCGGTACAGCCGGTTGACCATCTGTATCCCGATCAATCACGAAATCATGGCCTTTCGGCTTGCGGCCAATTGCTTCGTCAATGGCGGCATCAAGTCTCTGCAGTCCGTTTTCGCCGCGGATGACCGATTTAAGATCTGCGTTATCCTGCTGACCAAGGCACATATACAACATCCCGGTACAGGTCAGCCTCACCCGATTGCAGCTTTCACAGAAGTTATGGGTGAGGGGGGTGATAAAGCCTACTCTGCCACCGGTTTCTGCCACCTCAAAATAATCGGAAGGTCCGCCTGTGCGATACTCTGACGGTGTGATTGTCCAGTTTTTCGAAATCTGCTCTTTCAGTTCTGACAAAGGAAGAAACTGGTCGGATCTTTGGCCGTCAATCGTTCCCATGGGCATGGTTTCAATAAAAGTAATGTCCATCCCCTCGCGACTAACCCAGGCAATGAGATCGTCAACTTCTGTATCGTTGAAGCCGCGAACAGCAACCGTATTGATTTTGATTTTGAGGCCAGCTTCCTGCGCGGCCTTAATGCCAGCCATGACCTTCTCAAAATTTCCCCATCGGGTAATGTCCTGAAACCGATAGGGGTCCAACGTGTCCAATGACACGTTGAGCCGTCTCACCCCGGCCTCATACAGCTCACCGGCATATCTACTGAGCTGGCTGCCATTGGTTGTCAGGGTCAGTTCGTCCAGTTCCCCGCTCTTGATATACAGTCCGAGATTCCGGAACAGCTCCATGATCCCTTTTCGGACAAGCGGCTCGCCGCCAGTAATTCGCAATTTGCGCACACCTTTTCGAATGAAGGCGGCACTGACAAGCTCCAGCTCTTCCAGGCTGAGAACGTCCTTCTTGGGTAAAAAGGTCATATTCTCCGACATACAGTATTTGCACCGAAAATCGCACCGGTCCGTGACGGACACGCGAAGATAATTCACTTCTCTGCCAAATGGGTCGATCACCTGGTTTTTCCAATCCAAATTAAAAGGTCAGAATAAAGAGAATATAGTGTTGGAGACGATTTGCAAGCCGGGAAGGTAAGGGATTATGCGGTGTCCGCATATTTAATGCTGCCGCTCATAAAGTCTTCGTTCCCAAGGGCTTTTTCGGCGGCTTCCGTACTCAAAAGATCATAAAGTTCCATCGGCGCTGAAATGGCGGGGGATAGAATTGTATCTTCCTTATCCTGAACAGACTGTGACAATTCATGAATAAGCTTGAAAATCGCCCGATCCAAGTTGATCACACGGCAGGCAATGGCTAAAATTTCCGGGTTGTCCGCGTATAATATCGATCTGATCTGATTGACGCTCCGCCCCAGCAGTTTTGCAAATGCGTGTTCAAACAGGTCAATTTCACCCTGTCGGAGGGACTTGATCATAAACCCGGTTGTCAATTCACCTGCTGAGTGAAGCTTCTCGACCAGTTGTGAGGAAGGGTCACTATCTGCTGAAATCGCATTGATTGTCTTTTCCCGGCATTCAATGTCAACATCAAGACTGCGGGGATCTATTTCGAATTTCTCGGTTATGTATTCCCGGAGGGCAACGGATACCCAACGATACATTTTCTCTGCAACGGGTTTTGGAAGAAAGGGCCGCCGCAAAAGAGGTTTTTGAAACTCCTTGATATATTCAGACATGTCTCCGAGCTGCTCAAGTACAAATTCGGGGATTTGAGCGCTGTGATTTTCCAGCATGACAACTGTAAGATCCCGATCTCCAATCTCATTGATCGCCAGACAAATTTTCTCGCCGATATTTTCCCGTGCTGCTATGGCAAACTTATGTTGCAAAGATCGATTTTTGACGATCTCAAGAAGATCGGGCTCAGACAGGAGGCCGCAATCGCGCAAGATAGGCAGAGCGACATCTGCGTCGTCATTGGCGAGGAAAACAAGGAGGTCATTGGGCGCATCAGGCTGTGTAGAGAGCCGTTTGGCAAAATGTGCACGGATTGATTTTTCGACATCTCCTGTAATTTTACAGATGATATCGACCATGAGTTCTTTCTCGGCGTCACTGAAATTATGGCTGTCAGAGACGAGGAAATTCCCTATCCTCTGGTATAGGAACTGACGATGTTCAGCGGACTTGTTCTCTGCCATCTGCAGCAAGTCGCTAATTCCATTAAACTCTTCATTTTGTTGGGTGGCCAAAATCTGCAATCCCGTGGTATTTCAATCCTGTATGATTTTGCAGATTCAAGATTAACAAATACTGAATTTTACCTAATTTCGTCTAAAATCGCTGAAGCGGTCCTGGGTTCGTCAGCCTAGGTAGAGAGAGGAAGGCGGACTGTAAATCGGCTGCCACTCGATAGACTGCTTTCGACAGTGATGTTACCCCCCATCAATCGGGCCAATTTCAGGGACAGGGTCAATCCAAGACCCACACCGTCTGTTCCCCTGCTGTAAACACCTTCATGTGCCTGCTTGAAGGCTTCAAAAATCTTCTCCTGGTCTTCCTCTGGAATTCCAGGGCCAGTGTCCCAGATGGTGATATCGGCAAAAGTATTGTCAACTAGGTCGATATCGATACCGATTTTGCCGTTTTCCGGGGTGAATTTGACGGCATTGCCAAGGATATTGACCAGTATCTGAAGACAGCGGGTGGGATCTACCGACAGGTTTATGTCCCCCTTATACGTGACGTCTGACATGTCCAGATGCTTTTCTTCCGCATGGGTCTGGACCAGGACGAAGGCATCGGCAATCATGCCTTGAAGCGGCGTGTCCGCGATTTCGATTGGAATTTTTTCGCTTTCGATGCGCGCTATATCGAGAATGTCTTCAATCAGGCTCAAAAGATGTTTGCCGGAGTTCAGAATATCGCCAACATATTCTCGGTATTTGTCATTAATCGGTCCAAAGGTTTCAAGACCGATGACCTCGGCAAATCCGATAATTGCGTTCAGGGGTGTGCGTAACTCATGACTCATGTTGGCCAGAAAGGTATTTTTGGCTCGCGCTGATTCAACGGCTTTCTTCGCCGTTACTTCAAGCTGGATATTTTTATTGGTGATTTCGTTGATGGCACGTTCCAGATCTGCTTTTGAAGATAAAGCATCGTCTTCGGCCAACAGACGGGCGGTTATGTCGTCACTGGTTCCCCGATAGCCAATATACCGACCCTTTTCGTTAAAGACCGGAACACCACTGATGTTGAAGATCTTGATGTCCCCGCTAGCGTCCTGAATTTCCAGGGGAACCGAACGGAAAGGCACATGGCGCTCAATGGCGGTTTCGGCCTTGTTGCTGCCGTCATCTTCAGGTTTGAAAATACCAAGTTCAGCAAATTTCTTGCCCTTCAGCAGGAGAGGGGGTAAACCGACGGCTTGGACAACCCGGTCGGAAACAAAGGTGAGCCGTCCGTCAGCATCCGTCTCCCAAATCCAATCTGACGCCGCGCGTGTGATATCGAGAAAGCGCCGTTTTTCTTCTTTCAGCTTGGCTTCTGCATTTACCTGACGTGTTGAATTAACAAAACTGCCGCAAATGGCGATAAGATGCTTCCCATCATCAAAAATCGGAAAATGGCGGGAGAGAAAATGCTCCGTCGCCTTGCCGTAGCGTAAGGATACCAGCTTTGTTTCTGTTTCCTTGGTCTCGGCTACGCGTCTGACGATGTCCAGATGATCCAAAGGCAATCTAAGCGGAAGCTCTTCTTCGCCGGGGATGCTGCCAGTGGAATGAAAGTTGTTTTTGTAACCCGAGTTAGCGTAAATCACGGTCCCGTCAGGGCGAACCATATACATGGGTTCGGCCTGTTCGAACACCGCATCAAAAAACTCACGACTCACGATGCTTTGCATCGCTGGAATTCCTGAGCTGCTGGTGTTTTTACCATCAGAGTGAAGCGAAACGACGCTTCCTTGCCCCAGATCAGTCATATTTTCAAATCAACATGCCAACTCGCATGTCCCCTAAACTCAGTCCCCCACAAGCGAGCCTATAAATAGACCCTTCGATCATCCAAATCCTCATCCAGTTGTTCGACAATCGTCAGAAAATCTGTTTCGAGTTGCCAGAACCTCAACGTAGATTTCGCATTATTTTCCGAAAGTTTATCATAAAAGCTCAACATTATCTCAACTTCTTCGGGTTCCGTTGTCTTTCTTACCTTATCTGTGTCCGAAATATTACGGGTCAGGAGAAATACGGCGGAGAAAGAATTTCTGTCAAAATCAAGGGCTTTAAGGACGACCGCCAGTGCCTCTGCATTGGGATCATAGATAAATCGACTGATTTTCCGGTAATCAAGCTCCGCTTTAAAGGCAAGACCGGTAATAAACAGGCGGATCTGTTTTGCCCGTAATGTCTGGACGAGAAATCGCTCTGAAAGCTCCTTTTTTTCTGCCAGCTCCGCAATCAGTTTGTCCGCGTGGGAGCTGTTTTCAGCAACATCATACTTGTATTCTGATTTGGCAGCGGCAACCAGTTTTTCATTCAGATCCAACTCGTCAATCTCGAAATTCTCCAGAATGCTGCGCCGAAGAGCCGCGGACACCCACCAGAACATCTTATGGGCAAGATCCTTCGGGATATCATGGCGGGCAATGAGGGGTTCCTGAAAGCGGTCAATTCTTTTTGACTCTTCCACAAGATATTCCATGCTTTCCCGGGAGATCTCGGCGTCGCCATTCTCGATCAGATGGGAAACGACATCCTCATCGCCATAATTAATCAGCAGATCGCTGACCGTCGTGCTGATGTCGTCACGTTCTGCTATTACCAGCAAATGTTCCTTGCTGCGGTTTTGAATAATCTCGATGAGGTCCGGCTCGGCAAGAATGTGGCTTTTAAACAGAATAGGGCGGGCGACTTCAATCTCGTCATTTGCCAGAAGGTTGATCAGGTCATGGGGCGCATGGTCCAACTCCGCCAGTTCCTCCGCCAGATTCTGGCGCAAAGTCGTTTCAATTTCCGTCAGGAGTTTGGACAAAATACTGGTAATGAGCGCATGCTCGCGCTCGCTCAACCGTTCATCGTCGGTGAGGAAGAGATCGCTGATATTATTAAACAGCTGGCGTCGCCCGCGTTTTGAGCTGTCCTTGGACAGGGCGATCAACGCCTCTAATTCACTACTCTCGGATTTTGACATAAGTTGGGTTTGCTTTATCTCGCATGTAAAAATTTAATTTCTCTATTTCTCAGCCGGATAACATCTAAAACGTAACAAGGGCCTAAGTTTACTCTTCAGAATTGCTATCAGATGCATTGAGACCGCATGTCGATAGATTGCTTCAACATCCTATAACGACCTTAAATTCCCGTTAATTATTGGTCCCCGTACATTGTAAAAATGATTGACTGTGCATTAAACACAATTTAGCCAAATTTTTATACTTTTCTATTATCAACAACTATGCGCAGAAAGGGAAAGACAAAGCGCACCTTTCAAGTTCAAAATACGTAAAAAGTGGCAAAATCGTTGAGAATTTGTGACAAATAACGAGATTTTTAGTGCTTGTTTGGAAGAATTTTTTAAAGTTTTACAATTCGTTAAGATTGTACGGGCATTCTAACCGTCAAACTTGGCAGGTTTCTAATTTTTTCGGCAAAGTAGCGTAATCGTTGCACAAAGGAAAAACTGTGACAGAAGATTATCATGAACTCACCAGACTGATTGAGCGTCTGCATCGCCGGTTTCTGGATGTTTTGAGAACCGAGCTCACCCTCATGGATATCACGGATATCAATGCTGTTCAGGCGTTGCTCCTCGCCAATATCGGCGACGAGGAGATCAATGTTCGCGAGCTCATGTCGCGCGGCTATTATCAAGGCTCCAACGCCTCCTACAACCTCAAAAAACTGGTTGAAATGGGGTATCTTGTTCAGGAAAAATCTGAGCGGGATCGCCGGGCGACAATGATACGGCTGTCTGAAAAGGGCCTGGATCTAGTGTCGAAAATGGCCCAGTCTGAAGTGAAGCAATCGGAACTTTTGACACGTTCGAATCCGTCTCCGGATATTGAAGCGACCCGCAAATCTCTGCGTCAGATTGAGAGAATTTGGACCGATTACATTCAGTACGGTGCCCAGTAAAGCGGTCTAAACTGGGGATTGTTCAAAAAAAACATTAATATTTCAAAGAGTTTGCCGGGCCTATGCTGGTCCGGCACCTCCTTACCGTGTGCGTTAAGGTTTCGTTAACTTTTCTCCGCTACGGTTCTCGATTGTAAAGCCCTGATCGGGCGCAACATTTGTTGAATTAATTTTGTGTGAGAAAGGAGTTGCGGCATGGACGTGACCCCGATTTCGAAAACAAATATGAATATGGCTAAACCCGAACGCGACAGCTCTTCGGCCCATAACGCATTCAATAAATCAACTGCTGGAATCGTTTCCAATCCAACCGAGCAGCTCACCCAGACAATCGATCCGGTCAAACGGGCAGAGCAGGCCATTGGTGGTTTCTTCGAAGACGACAGATTTCCAAACGGGCGGTTCTCAATCGATCAGGATGAAAGCAGCGGCAGATATGTCTATCGGCTGATCGATTTCGAGACGAACGAAGTCATCAAGCAGTTTCCCGGGGACTATGTCCTTCGCCGTGTCGCTTTCTATCGCGAATTGCAAGGGCTCGCAGTAAATAGCGAAGTCTAAACCCTTCCAGTTTCTCTAGACGATCTGATTGACGGCAATGGCCGCATTTGCCGGTTTCATCTTGGCATTCGCCTGTGGTGCGGCAATATTCGCAGCCGCCGTGTAGGTCGCTGGGGGTGCTTTTTTCTTTGCGACTTCATCGGCCACAGATTTAACAATACCTTCCGTCACCGTTTTTACGGTTGATAGCTTCCGAAAATGATTGTCGAGAATCTCATAGAAGGCCTCACTTGCCTGCTTGAGTTTATCGACATCCGCCTTCGGGAAGTCCCTGTACTTTTCGGGGGCCTGTTTGATCAGGGTCATTTGTTGGTTATAGATGGCCACCAGGCGGGTTTTTTCTGAGAGGCTTTCAGAGAAAGCTTCCGGCTTGTTCTGATCAAGCAGATCATTCTCGGTCTCCAGGATTTCACAAAGCCGCAAAATCACCTGACAGAGGGCGCTTGGTGACATCAGGGTGCCTGGACCTGGTTGCTCCGAATTCATCATTTATACCTCCTGCATTGCCAGCATTTCGCGAAAGACCGCGTCGGCGACACCAATTCCGTTCTGGCGGCTGATGGTCTTGGCATATTCCTCATTGAGCATGGAGCGGAAAACCTTCTCGGATTCCCCGCCGCCAAACATGCCATCGGTTTGCAGACCAGATGTCATAGTGTTCAGAAACTGGCTCAAGAAAAAGGCCTCAAATTCCTCAGCGGCCTCCCGGGCTTTTTCAAGGGACCGGGCATCATTTCTGGCATGAGTTACCGATACTTCTGCCGGGAAAGCTGGACTTTTCGCCAATAAATCAGTCATTACATCAACTCGATTTCTGCCTGCAACGCGCCGGCTGCTTTGATGGCCTGAAGGATGGAAATCATGTCTCTTGGGCCGATACCAAGGGCGTTCAAGCCATCGACAAGTTCCTGAAGACGCACGCCTTTATTGAGAATGGCAAGTTTATGATCACTGTCTTCGGACACTTCAATATTGGTGCGGGGAACCACAACCGTCTCTCCATTTTCCGAGAAGGGAGCCGGCTGGGAAACCTGTGGTGTTTCCGTGATTCTGACTGTCAGATTACCTTGTGCAATGGCAACCGTGTCGACCTTGACTTCCTTGCCGATCACAATGATCCCGGATTGCTCATCAATGACGACCCGGGCAATCTGGTCAGGATCGACCATCAGCTGTTCGATATCGGCGAGCAGTTCAACCATATTCTCCCGCTTGCTTCCTTCAAGATTGAGGATAACCGTGGAGGGATCAGAGCTTTCTGCAATCGGATTACCGACATATTTGTTGACTGCCCGGGCAATGCGGCGAGAGGTTGTCAAATCCGGATTACGCAAAGAGATACGAAGGCTAGTCAAAGTCGCGAGGTCAAAACCCATCTCCCGCTCAACAATGGCCCCATTGGCAACGCGGGCTGTTGTCGGGACGCCTTTGGTGATGCTTTCGGCCTCGCCGCCAACGGCAAAACCGGCAACAGTCAAGGTCCCTTGCGCAACGGCATATACCTCGCCATCCGCCGCCAGGAGGGGGGTGACCACAAGGGTTCCACCTGTCAGATTTTCAGCGTCCCCCAAAGAGCTGACAACAATATCAATTTTTGTTCCCTGCCGCTGAAACGGTGGCAATGTCGCGGTGACGATGACAGCAGCAACGTTTTTTGTCTTTAACGTCTCATCCGTTGTGTTCACGCCCAAACGTTCCAGCATGGATGTCAGGCTCTGCTCGGTAAAAGGAGAGTTCGAGAGCGAGTCGCCCGTTCCATTGAGACCAACGACCAGGCCATAGCCAACAAGGATATTGTCGCGAATACCTTCAAATTCGGCAATATCTTTGACCCGTGACGCTGAATTGGCGGCAGTGACCGGCAAGGTCATTGAGAAAACCACGACGAGACAGGCCAGAAGCGCCTTTTTTAGCGGCAGACCTGTCATTTCAAAATATCGGACCATTTGCGAATACATTCGTTTTTCCGTCTAATGCAGTACATATTTATAATATCTATAGTCTAATAAGCGAAAATCATGCCAGTTTCTATATGATCTAACTTATTGAAATTAAATAATAAAATACGGGAAGTTGGGAGCGCCAGCCGATATGCGGCAATATCTTCCACTTGACCCGGAAAGAATGTCCCCTAAGAATAGATATGGATCACGCAATCGGATATTTTTTCGAATTGGGGCATTTTGGACTGAGACCATGAGAGTAGGCGGACCCGGCAGAACATCCTCTGCCACAGGAGGAAAAAGCAAGAATGTTTCGTCGAAGTCGGGCGAGAAATTCTCCCTGGCTGATGATGCGACTGAAGCGGCCAATTCGGCTGGCGTTTCCACCGCATCACCCATTGGCTCTATCGATGCCCTTGTCGCTTTACAGGGAGTCGATGAGTCGACCGAGGACAACCGAAAAGCCGTAGAAAAAGGAGAGGATCTCCTTGAAAAGCTTGAGGAAATCCGGGATGGCCTGCTTATCGGAACAGTTTCTGCAGATCGCCTTCTGAAGCTGAAAGAAACATTGGCGTCCTATAATCTAAGTGGAGCGGATCCAAAACTTGCGGACATTGTTCGCGACATCGAAGTACGAGCGGCTGTCGAGTTGGCAAAATTCGGCTATTGATCGCGTCCGCCAATACTTGTTTCCTTCATTGAACATTTAAACTTCACAATTATCTGATCGAATGTGGATTAGGTTGTTGCTTATAGTTTGGCTATCCTATAAACATGGCCGCAAATTTTTACAGATGCGTTTTTGGTATAGGGACTGGAGTTGCTTAAATGAACGTTCAAATTCCTGAAGAATATAGGCCCTCGGAAGATGAGCCTTTTATGAATCCGCGTCAGCAGGAATATTTCCGTAACAAACTTATGCAGTGGCGAGCAGAAATTCTGGAAGATGCGAGCCAGACAATTGCCAACCTGCAGGAAGAGACAATCAAGGAGCCGGATATTGCAGATAGGGCGTCCACGGAATCCGAGCGGGCGTTAGAGCTTAGAACCCGGGATCGGCAACGCAAGCTGATCGGTAAGATTGATGCCGCTCTCCGCCGGATCGATGAAGGTCTTTATGGATATTGCGATGAAACGGGGGAGCCAATCTCCTTGAAGCGCCTTGAGGCACGTCCGGTTGCAACATTGAGCCTGGAAGCCCAGGAGAGGCATGAGCGGCGCGAAAAGATCTATCGCGACGATTAGACAAAAAAATTCTGAAGCAAAAAGCCGGCCTCTTGGGCCGGCTTTTTTTTAAGGGCTATTGCTCCCTTAGAATGGGAAGATGATATCAAACAATTGCTGACCGTAGCGCCCTTGCTGGACATCCGTCAGATGACCGCGACCGCCGTAGGCAATGCGGGCTTCTGCGATTTTGGAGGACTGTACGGTGTTTCTCGAGGTAATGTCCTCTGGACGGACAACCCCGGTAACAGACAAGTCACGGCTCTCGAAGTTAACCCGGACTTCCTGACGGCCCACAATCACCATGTTCCCGTTGGGAAGAATTTGGGTGACGATCGCCGCAATCTCCATATTAATGGTCTCATTTCGGTTGACTGCACCTGATCCGCTGACGCTGTGATCACTGCCGAAATCGATAAGACCTTCCGCGCTTGTGCCTTCAGGGAGGACTTTTGTCACTTGGGACTCAAGCCCCAGCAGTCCGGCAAACCCGGCTTCTTCATTCGTCGAGCGAGTTGTGTCAGTTGAGTTATTCAGGGTGGCTTCATCTTCTATGGCAACCATGACCGTCACAATGTCTCCAACCTGGCTGGCTCGCTGATCTTTAAAGAAGGCTTTTGATCCCGGGCGCCACAGGGAATTAGCCTGCTGCAGTACGGGCTCCGGCCTTGGCATTGGCAATGTGACAGGCTGATACCCTTTCTGCAGGACCGGGTTTTCGATTGCTGACAGGGGCGGCTCTTCGCCAATATGGGCAAGCCGTGTGAAGAAATTACAGCCCGCGAGTGAGAGCGCCAGCAATGAGATACTGCCAAAGCGCAGGATATATTTGAAATTCTGTTTCATGTCGTTGTCTCTCAATTTGCCATATTAACGGACTGCCGCAAGCTGCTGCGACGTAGGTGTGATCTGGACTTCCCGGCTGTTGATTACTGTTGCCTGGATGACTTTTCGGCTATTGATATTCTCGACCCGAATAACCTGACCAGTGCCACCAGGTTCCAGTGTTCTGCCGGAGACGGAGAGGAACAACCCACCGCTTCGCAAGACCACGGATACCAGCTTGCCTTTTTCGACGGTTACCGGATCCCCGAGATTATTCATGGCAATCGCCGTTCCAGGTCGAATGGACCTGCGGGGGCTTTTGCCAATCACCAGATTAGCATCGGTGATAGTATGCCGGTTTGTCTTGGAGACCCGGACAGCCTTATGATCAATATCATTCTCTGTTATTTTCCTGCCAGCAGGAATAAAATGCGTCAGTACCGGAATGAGTGTCTGCTTATGGGCACGCCCACTGATTTTGAAGCGATGGCCATTGGCATCTGCGGCTGGGGCCAGCAGTTCTGCCGTAAACTGGCCGCTTCTCCGGTTGATATAGATGTTCTCCACAGAGACGGAAGGCTCCTGGTCCAGACCAACCTTGATATTCGGCTGCTGGGTAGCCAGTTCCATTTCAAACAGATCCATGTTCATTTCATATTCAAGGGCAACCCGGATTTCCTCTGAGATATTGGCAAAGGGAACAGTCTGTCCCAGGCGCTCAACCTTGATGCGCCGGACAGGGGTGGCGGGCCGCCACGTTAGGCCGTAATTGCGCACCACCTTGGCAACGGATACCGCTTTAAACAGGATGGACTTGCCAGGTACGGGAGCCGGGGCGATGACTTTGTCCGCTGCTTCTCCGGCGCCGACAAAAATATCGCCAAGGGTAATCTGATCTGACTCTACCGTAATGTGAGGCCGCAAGGTGACCTCGGATGCGCCCCAGGCCGTCAAGGGGGCCATAAGCAGGGTTACCAGTGTTAGAATGAGCATGAAATTTTTCATAATGATCTCTTCTATTCTAGAAAGAATTATCCACCGAGCTGGTTGCTGACTGACAGCATTTCATCCGCGGCGGTGATGATTTTTGAGTTCATCTCATAAGCACGCTGGGCGCTGATAAGCTGAGTGATTTCCTGAACGGCATTGACGTTTGACATTTCAAGATAGCCCTGGCGCAGGGTTCCGAAGCCGGTTGATCCCGGTACACCGATTGTCGGCGCGCCTGAGGCGGTGCTTTCTTTGTACAGACTGTCACCGAGAGGCTGTAGACCGCCTTCGTTAAAGAAAATCGCCAAATCAAGCTGACCGACGGTTTGCAAGTTAATCTGACCGTCAATCTGAACTTCCACTTCGCCGCTCGGGTTGATGGTAACGCTGATGGCATCTTGCGGAATGGTGATATTTGGAATAACCGTGAAGCCATCCTGAGTCACAATCCCTCCATCGGGACTGAGTTGAAAAGAGCCGGCCCTGCTATAGGCTTCTTCGCCGCTTGGCAGCAATACGCGGAAGTATCCTTCACCCTGAATGGCCAGGTCATAGGTGTTACCGGTTGCTTCAAGCGCGCCCTGATCGGTAATCCGATAGACGGAGGCGGTTTTAACACCGACACCGACCTGAATACCGGCCGGGACGATTGTCCCTGCATCTGAAGAGGCGGCACCCGCCCGCTCCATATCCTGATAGAGCAGGTCCTGAAATTCGGCCCGCTGGCGTTTAAACCCCGTTGTCGTCATGTTGGCGATGTTATTGGAAATAACGTCGACATTCAGTTGTTGGGCTAACATCCCTGTGGCAGCTATACCTAATGCACGCATCGTTTTAGTCCTTCTCTATTGTACGGCTGGCATCTCTTCGATGCTCTTCATCTGGAGGTCATGTTCTGCATCCAGCAGCTTCTGGGCGGATTGATAGGCGCGCATGATGTCAATCATCGCGGTCATTTCCAGAATGGGCTGGACGTTCGATTTTTCGAGGGTCCGCTGCATGATCTTCGCTTCAACAGCGGGGACAGGCTCAAAACCTTCGGAGTCATACAGGCCATCTCCGACTTGTTTCAGAATTTGCGGATTATCAAATCGGACAAGTTCGATTTTCTGAGTCTGGCCCGGCGCCGTCGTCACAGTCCCGTCAGGGGCAAATGAGACCTCCTGAAATTGTTGATCGACTGTGATCTTTCGGCCGGTTTCATCGAGAAGAAAGTTATTGTTGATGGTGACGATATTGCCTTCGGGGTCCAGACGGAAACTGCCGTTTCGCGTAAAGCGAATGCCCTGATCCGTCTCAATCGTGAAGTAGCCCTCCCCATTGATAGCGGCGTCAAGGGGGCGGCCAGTGTGAGAGAACTCACCTTCCCTGAGATCACGGTAACTGCCGTAGTCCTGAACGTACGACATGGAGCGGTCGCTGAAATTCTCGACCAGGAACTCCTCAAACAAAGGATGTTCGGACTTGAAAGCCGTTGTATTGACGTTGGCAAGGTTGTTGGCGGTAATATCCAATTGCCTTTTCAAAGCCATTTGTTGCGATAAACCAATAAAAACTGCGTTTTCCATTTTTCTGCCCTTCTGGCACAAAGTTACATGCCGACTTATACGCAAATGCCATGCCAATAAATAAATCGTTTAAAAACAACACGTTAAAATTTGAAGGTTGGTTTGTTAGCTGCGTTTGTGGCGGTAGAATCTGACCAGAGGGGAAATTTTTTCCTAGTCCTTGAGGGATTAGAAATTTGACCTTGGAGCAGCCCATAAAAAAAGTGGATTATTTAAGAAAGATCTTCTCTTTCTCAACTTCTTGTTAACCAACTTCTCCTAGTCTGTGATCACAGTTTATTGGCGATGAAATCGTCGAAAGGGTGTTGCGTTCAATGGTTGATGAGTTAGACGAAGAACCGCTTGAGTCCGATCTTGAAGATGAAGAAGGTGTGAAGAAAAAGAAAAAGGGCCTGAGCGGAAAGGTCCTGGTGCTTTTCATTTTGCTTCCCATTCTGGTCGTCGCAGGGGGTGTCGGTGGAGCCTATTTTGCAGGTTTGTTCGACAGTGAAGGCCCGACGGAGGAAGAGCTGGCCGAAGTGGCGGCGGAAAAAAACAAGAAGGTGGTCTTCTACGACTTGCCTGAAATGCTCGTCAATCTCAATTCCGGGAGTTCTTCAAGCAGTTTCTTGAAACTTGGTGTTTCCCTTGAGCTTGAGGATGAATCCACGGTTGCCGATCTTGAGCTTCTCATCCCGCGGATCATGGATAATTTTCAGGTTTACCTGCGGGAACTGCGCAAAGAGGACCTCAATGGGTCAGCCGGTGTGTTTCGGCTGAAGGAAGAACTGCTCATGCGTATCAACGCGTCGACCACGCCCATCAAGGTCAATGACGTCCTTTTTAAAGAAATGCTGGTGCAGTAGGAAAACTGATGGCTGATCAAATCGATAACGAAGAAGAAATGGACATGGCAGCCGCGATGGCTGCCGAAGGGGATGACGATATGGCTGCCGCAATGGCGGCCGAGGGGGAGGACGATATGGCGGCTGCGATGGCCGCTGAAGGGGACGATGATATGGCTGCCGCGATGGCAGCCGATGGTGACGACGATATGGCGGCTGCCATGGGTGATGCGGGCGGCGATACCGGCGGCGCCAGTATTGCCGAAGCGTCAAGTGGTCACGCAACCCGGGTTCTTAATCAGGATGAAATCGACAGCCTGCTCGGTTTCGATATGGATGGGGACGGATCCGGCGAAAATTCCGGCATCAAGGCCATTATCAATTCAGCCCTGGTCAATTATGAACGCCTCCCGATGCTGGAGGTTGTCTTTGACCGTCTGGTGCGGATGATGACAACATCCCTTCGGAATTTTACGTCTGACAATGTGGAGGTCAGTCTTGATAACATTACCTCCATTCGTTTTGGTGACTATCTGAATTCCATCCCACTCCCAGCCATTCTCAGCGTTTTTCGGGCGGATGAATGGGATAACTATGGCCTGATCATGGTGGAAAGCTCCCTGATCTACTCAATCGTGGATGTGTTACTGGGGGGACGCCGCGGCACCGCTGCCATGCGGATTGAAGGGCGCCCCTATACGACGATTGAGCGCAATTTGGTGGAGCGCATGGTCTCCGTCGTGCTATCGGACATGTCTGCAGCCTTCGAGCCATTGAGCCCTGTCAACTTCCTGCATGAGCGCATCGAAACCAATCCACGCTTCGCAACCATTGCCCGTCCGGCGAACGCTGCGATCCTGATCAAGTTGCGCATTGATATGGAAGATCGGGGCGGCCGGGTAGAGCTGTTGTTACCATATGCAACCCTGGAGCCGGTTCGTGAATTGCTGCTGCAGATGTTTATGGGAGAGAAATTCGGCCGTGACAGCATCTGGGAAAACCATCTGGCGACGGAGCTATGGTCAACGGAAGTCGACATTCAAGCCGTACTCGATGACAAGGAAATGTCCCTGAACGAAATTCTGTCAATGGAGGTAGGGGACACCATTATGTTCAACGCCACTCCTGACAGTCCAACAGTACTGAGTTGTGGCGGTATTTCAATGGGGTCCGGGAAAATGGGACGTTCAGGGCAAAATATCGCCGTTAAAGTAGATAAATCTCTTAGGGCAATGGGATAACAACGGATGCTGCAAAATATTTCAATGGATTTCCTTTTGGATGTGTTTCTCGTCTGTCTGCTGCTGGCGACAATCGGGTATTGTGCGATGTTGAACCGGAAGCTCTCAACTTTGAGAAATGCCCATCAGGAGCTTCGGCAGCTTTCGGAAGAATTCGACAAAGCTATTGTCCGGTCAAAACTGGGGGTGGATGAGCTCAAAAAAGTGGCCCAGCAGGCCGGAAAGCAAATGAAAGCGGAAATTGGTCAGGCCAATGAGCTGATTGAGGAGTTGCAGTTAATCAATGCCTCAAGCGCCCGAATAGCCGACCGGCTTCAGAAAAATGTTGAAGTCAGTTCCAAGTCCAAACAGTCGGAAAGTTATGACAATGATCCGGCTGGCCTTTACGTGAATGGCGATAAGACAGAAGGACAACTGACTGAAAAATCAGAGACTTTCCGAACGGATGCCGAAAAAGAACTGTTTGAAATGCTGACCAAAGCGACATAGCAGAGATAAAAATCATGAAGTACCATATACGAATACTCCCCGTGACCGTTGTCGCTTTGGCATTGATCTTCGGACTGAAACTTAGTTCCGTCTGGACTGACGCCCATGGATTCCTGCTTGGCATGTCCATCGCTGAAGTGCAGGCAGAGGAAAAGGAAGCCAAAGCCGAGACAGCGCCGGCAACACCAGATGGTGATACGGTTGCCAGTGTGCCCCCTTCTGAGGAGGTCCAGGCCCCGAAAACGCTCGTCACCGAGGCTGTTCCGCAATTTTCGGAAAGTGAGCTACAAGTCCTGGAACGGCTTGTCGAACGTCGGGATGAGCTCGATCGCCGCAGTCAGGAAATTGACATGCGGGATAATCTGCTCAAAGTGACAGAGGCTCGTATCGACGAAAAAATAAACGAACTCAAGAAGATGGAAGAAACACTTAATGATCTTCTTCAGCTGCATGATGAGCAGGAAAAGGCCCAGATGGACAGTCTCGTCAAGATTTACGAGAAAATGAAGCCAAAGGACGCGGCTCGGATCTTCAACGGTCTTGAGATGGATATTCTCATTGATGTTGCCAGCAAGATCAAGGAAGCCAAAATGGCGTCGATCCTCGCCTCCATGAACAGCCAGCGGGCCAACAAGCTGACAGTAGAGCTGGCCACCCGCCGCCAATTACCCGGTATTGACGATAAGAAAAGCTAAAACTCTGTTTTCTGCTGGAATTACAAATATTTACCGCTGATTAACCATTCGAAGGTAAAATTTGCCTAGTTCGCAACAGTGGCGTCTTTTCCAGACATGGAATTGAGTAAGAGAGTGAATGCGGTGACAGAGCAGCAAGAGGAAATTCGGGAAGATCATGATTTTCACGGTCATACGCTATATCCCCAGATCCAGAATGGTGGCACCGCTGTTATCTTCGTTTCGCTTTATCTGCTCCTGCTGGCTTTTTTCATTTTCCTACATTCCGTTTCCGTGCCGCAGGAAGAGCGGATAAGGGATGTTTTAGGAAGCGTCAGCATTGCTTTCAAAGGTCTCTCCAAGGACACGCCGGCTGAGAAGCAGAAAACCCTTTCAGGCGAGGAGCAGGGAACTCAGGAATTTCACGCCAAGCTCCGCAATGTCTTTGAGACCGCCATCCCGCTTGTTGAATCCCGAATACTGAACGCCGGTACACGGTTTCAGTTCAGCGTTCCGTTGGAGCGGTTGTTCAGCTATGGGAGCCTGGATCTCAGAGATCTCAAGCAGGAGTTTCTGGCGGATGTCGCGGATACCTTGATTCGGCGAAACAATAACGTCGCAACCGATCTTGAAATCCTGATTGGGGCGGGGATCCGTCTACCCGACGATGATGCTATAGCCGGGGATCTGGCAAGCCGGCGGGTCAATCTTCTGGCAGAGACCCTGCTAGGTCAGGGCGTGCCGTCGCGAAATATTTCCATTGGGATGGAAGAGGGCGATGCCGGACTTGTTCATTTCAGTTTCTATTTGCGGCCAAACCTGAATTATCAGTTCAGGCCGAACGGAGGAAGCCAATGAGCCTGCTGCCTCTAACTCGCAAGACGAACAGCAATCCTTCGACCATGTGGATGACGTCTCTGGCCGATTTGCTGGCGTTATTGCTCGCCTTTTTCGTGCTCATGTTCTCCATGAGTGAAATCAAGGTCGATAGATGGCAGACATTGAAGGAAACCTTAGGCAACAAGATCAGTGACACGACGGATCTGGTCACGAAGACTGGCGAAGCTGAAAAGAATATGGCGATGATCAGTGAGCCCAAAGCCATTGATATCGCCTATCTTGAGCATATCCTCAACGGCAAGAAGAACCAGAGCCCTCTGTTGGCCAATGTGGAAATATTCCGGGCGGAAGAAAAGCTGGTGATTTCATTGGCCGGAGAAGACTTTTTTGACCCGGGTACCGACAGGGAAAGCGGTAAGATTGTTGAGGTTGTCCATTTGATTGGCAATACCTTGAGATATATCCGCAATCGGGTCGAGGTATATGGACATACGGATCCGGATCCGATTACCTCACCCACAGCAAAATACAAAAACAACTGGTCTCTGTCAGTCGCGCGCGCGGTGACCGTGGCCAACGAGCTTAAAAATTCCGGTTACAGCTATCCAATTCGGGCCTTTGGAATGGCAGATTCCAGGTTCAATGAACTGGCAGATGTACCGGATAAAAAACAGAAATATGCCCTTGCACGACGGGTGGACATCGTCGTGCAGGAAGCTGCAGGACGGGGACAGTAGAATGGCGTTTCGTAAAATTTCCAGTCTGGCTTTGACAGCTTTGGTTGTCTTGCTACTCGCGACCTTCTGGGTTTCCGGGGCAGTGGCCAAGACCAATGTGAAAGTAAAGGCGATTGACCAGGGGTCGGTCGGGCGGTTTGTCCTCGACTGGGGACGCGCTCAACCTTTTAGTGCGGAACTGGAAGACGGATATCTGTATGTTCGTTTCACCAAGCCCTTTACTGCCGACCTGGCCGTCGTCTCGAATGTCCTGTCCCGCTATGTGGGTCAGGGTGAGTTTCTTGAGGGCCAACAGTCCTTAAGATTTCCTTTGAAGGGAAATATCCAGCTGGCAGCCAATACGGAAGGGACAGAAATACGGCTTGATCTGAAAAAACCACTGAAGGCATCTTCGGGTGCCGCGGTCAAAATCAGAAGCGGGGAGCATGCGGATTTCAGCCGTGTTGTCTTTGATTGGCCCAACAAGGCCGTTGCCTATAGCAGCCGACAGGATGGAGAGAAACTGTATATAACCTTCCAGGCCGAGGGAGAAGTCAATACCGCCAGGATCAATAGCAAACCGCCAAAATATGTCCGGTCGGTATCCTCAAAAGCCGTGAACGGCAGAACAGAGGTTACCATTCTGCTGGAGCCAGATATCAATATGGCCAGTTTTACTAACGAAAACAGCATCGTTTTTGATATGCGTAAACAGCCCGCATCGCAGCAAGCAGCCAAAAAGACGGAGCCGGTTGAAGAGAAGCCAAGGGTTGCGACTGTAAGGCCGACTTCTGTCAAGGAACGGCCTTTGCCTGAACAGACAGAGCCAGCCACACAGTCTGCCCCTGAAAAGCCGGAAAAAACAGCCTCAGTCATCGCGCCTGTCGTAGAAGAAAAAGCGGTTGCCGTGCCACAGAAAGCCCCTGCTATCAAGCAGGATGCCACCCCTGTTGTGCCGAAAAGAGAGGCAACAACGGTTGATGATCTCGCCCGTATCTCTCCCTCATCAGGATCCGCCATTGCGGCCATTGGTCCAACGATTATTCTTGATCCTGAGGACGAACCGGAGACACCGGTCACAGCTCAGACAAAGCCGGCAGAGGCTCCGAAACCCGTAAAGGTCAAGAAATCCGAGCCGGTGAAACAGAAGGTTGTCGTGTCGCCGTCCGAAAGCCTGAAGGTTGAGATTGCCAATCTGAAAGATGGATTTCGCCTGATCTTTCCATGGGAAGATGCGACTGCCATGGCTATGTTCGATCACAATGGCGTTTATTGGGTTGTCTTCGACAAAGCCGTCAAAGCGGATTTTTCCAATCTGTCCGGCCCCTATAAATTCCTTGTGTCGCATTCCTCGCAACTGCTGACAGAAAAAGGCACGGTGCTGAGATTTAATTTCAGGAAAGGATACACACCTGAGGTCAGCAAGGTGAACGATGACTGGCATATAGATTTCCAATTGAGTGCCAAGAGCGAGATTGCGAATCCCATTGATGTCCAGACTCAGCCGGCCTCCCTTTCCGGCACGCGGGTATTTATTCCTGCGGTGAAAAACGGCAGCGACATTCGCTTTCATGACGCCAGCTCCGGCTACGATTTGACGGTTGTTCCCTTGAATGAGGCAGGTTGGGCACTGGATAGAACCCGTAATTTCGAAAAGTTGGTTGTCCTTGAAACAGTACAGGGAGTGGCGCTGTATGCCACCGATGCCGAAATTGACATCGCAGCGGAGCAAAATGGCGTTTCCGTCACCGCGGTGTCCGAGCAGAGCATCATCCGCACGGAAAAACAGAAGAAACCGGAACGCAAGATCGCGCGGCCGGACATTTCCACACCGCTGTTCAACAAAGCGGAATTTGTGAAGCTTGAAGAGTGGCGTCAGGTTCGACCCTATCAATTCACGGAGCGAAAACAGGAGTTGCAGAAGCAGGTAGCGGCGGCAGGTCCGAAAGAAAAACTCAACAGCCTCATGGAATTGGCCAGGTTTTATGTGGGGCATGGCTTTTTTGCAGATTCGAAAGGAGTCCTGCATGAAATCCGCTCTCGTTTTGCAAAAATGGAAAAGGACCGGGAATTCAGATTGCTGCGGGGTCTATCCGATCTCGGCCTGCATCATCTGAAATCAGCGGAGCATCATCTGTATCATCCGGACTTCGATGGTGACGTCGAAGTCGCGCCATGGCGCGGCGTTGTCGCGGCCGCATTGAAGGATTGGGAACGGGCAGCGCGGGATCTGGCTTATGGCGCGGGAGCGTTCGGGGTTTTCGATAAGGAAACGCAACACCGGTTCAACCTATTGCGAGCACGAGCCGCATTGGAGGATTTTGACACCGAGTTGGCGCAGGAAACCCTCGCCCTTGTGAAGGAGCCAGACTCCTCGGCCCATAAGTCTGAAAAGGCCTTGCTTGAAGGTCTTTTGTCCTTGCAGTTAAGCGATTTGCCGGCGGCGAGCAAGAAATTTGCCGAGGCCATTGCCCATGGCTATCGGCCTGTCGTTGAAGAAACCCGTTATGTTAAAATCAACAGTGAGCTGGAGGAGAAAAAGATATCTCCGAAAGAGGCCATCTCTGCTCTGGAAAAACTTGATTTCGCCTGGCGTGGAGATGAGCTCGAGGTCAATATTCAGAAGCGCCTGGGAGATCTCTATGTGGCAACCGGGCGCATCAGTGATGGCTTGGATACCTATAAGCGCATTGTCAGAAACTTCCCGCAATCGCCCTATTCTAAAGATCTTGGCCGCAAGATGAATGACATTTTTGCTCAGCTCTTCCTGGAGGGAGCCGCGGACAAACTGCCGCCGATCAAGGCCCTGGCCATATACTATCAGTATCGGGAGCTGACACCGGTCGGGAAAAAGGGCGATAAGATGATCCGTATCCTGGCGGACCGTCTGGCCCGCGTGGACCTGCTGGAGCAGTCCGCGCAATTGCTGGAGCACCAGATTAACTTTCGCCTGAAGGGACTGGATCGGGCCAATGCCGGGACCAAACTTGCCGTTGTCCATCTATGGAATGGCAAACCCCAGGATAGCCTGCGCGTCCTCTATGAAACCCGCTGGCGGCAGTTGTCTCCTGAGGTCAAACGGGAACGTCTCTATATTGAAGCCCGGGCCCAGACAGGGCTCGAAAATTTCAAGCAGGCGCTCGCCCTGATCGAGAATGACAGGACGTCAGAAGCCAATAGCCTCCGGGCTGAAATTTACTGGAAGGCCAAAGACTGGCCCAATGCCATCCCGGCGCTGGAAAAGCTGATTGGCAATAGCGGTAGTGATAAAACACCGGACCTGGACAAACTGGACCGGCAGCGCATCATGCAGCTTGCCGTGGCTCGCAGCCTGATGAATGACAAGCGCGGCATTCGCCAGATGCGAAAGCAGTATCGCTCGAAGATGGAAGGAACGTCGGACCTCACGGCTTTCGATCTGATCACTGAACAAAATGACCCCTCCGCGGCGGAATTCCGGGAGCGGGCGACCATCATTGCCCAAGTAGGACAGCTGGAGTCCTTTATGGCCGGTTATCGTGAAAAGCTTGAAAATGGGGAATTCTGGGCGACCTATTAAGAAGGTTGTGCCAGAATTTCCGCATAAAGAACCGGATCCACATTGCCGCCGGACGCAATGGCAACAGCCGTTTTGCCGGTAATATCTAATTTACCGCTCAGGATAGCCGCAAGAGCGACGGCGCCGCCAGGTTCCACGACACATTTGAAATAAGCAAACGCGGATCGCATGGCCTCGCGTACCTCCTCCTCAGACACCGAAAAACCGCCGGATAGGGTGGTCCTATTGACACCAAAGGTGATTTTCCCGGGCATCGGGGTCACAATCGCATCGCAGATGCTGCGATGGCCCGGCTCATTCTCAACCCTCTCTCCCAACTCTAATGAACGACGGGTATCGTCAAAAAACTCCGGCTCAGCAGAGTAGGTCTGTGTCTCGGGACTGAGCTCCCTCAAGGCGAGGGACACCCCGGCAATCAAACCGCCGCCGCCGGCAGGACAGACACAGAAGTCCGCGTCGAGTTCCCGGCCAGCAAGCTGGTCATGGATTTCTATTCCCGCCGTACCCTGGCCGGAAATTACGAAATAATTGTCATAGGGTTTGATCAGGGTATAGCCATGTTCATCAGCAATTTGCCGCCCGATTTCCTCACGATTTTCTTCATACCTGTTATAGGTGACCACATGGGCACCATAGCCGCGCGTATTTGCGAGTTTGATGGTAGGGGTATCCTCCGGCATCAGAATGGTTGCCTCAATTCCCAACAGTTTCGCCGAGAGGGCAACCCCTTGAGCATGATTACCGCTCGAATAGGCGAAGACACCTTTTTCCTTCTGCTCATCCGAAAGGCGGCTTATGGTGTTGTAGGCGCCTCGAAACTTGAAAGAGCCGGTATATTGCAGGGTCTCGCATTTCAGAAGAAGCCGACCACCGAGTTTTTCACTGAGGGCAGGGGACTCCAAAAGTGGAGTGCGCACAACAACCCTGTAGAGGACCTCCGCGGCATCCCGTACGGATTGATAGGAAGGTGTCTTATCGAATTCCAGCAATGAATTTATCCAATTTTTCAATGGCTTCGGGCTCGTTAAGCTGCGGTACATGACCCCGGTTTTCCAAAACCAGGGTTTCCATTGACGGATTTTCCTGTTTCATGCGATCAAAAACCTCCTGACTTAACACATCGGACAGGGCGCCGCGGATGGCCAGGGTCGGGATGTCTTTGAGTTCCCGAAAGAAGGGCCAGAGATCAACTGGTTCCTGATTGGTGAACTGTTCAGCGAGAGCTTGTCCAAGTTTCATATCATAATTGAACCTGTAGTTTTTGGCGTCTTCATCATAAACAAAGGTCACCTTGCTCTGTGCCAGCCAGTCGCCGTCCGCTTGATCCGGATAAGCGGCGCCATAGAGGGATTTCTGCTCCATGGCGGCCTTTTCCAGACTATCAAAACGAATGTCCTTTCCCACATAGTCAAGGATGCGCTGGCCGCCATCCTGACTGACTTCAGGGCCGACATCATTGAGGACAACACCGGCAATGAACTGTTTGGCCAGTCCCGCAAGACCCATGGTCAGCAGTCCCCCGAGAGAGGTCCCGATAAAAATAGCCCGGGAAATCCCTAATTTTGTCAGGAATGCATAGATATCTCCCACATAGATCTGGGGATTGTAGTTGGTATAATCCGGATCATAATCGGATTTACCACGGCCCCGGTAATCCAGGGCATAGACTTTGCGGTCGACGCTATATCTCTCAGCAAAACTATCGAAATCGCCGGAATTGCGGGTGAGGCCAGACAGGCAAATCAGCGGACATTTTTCCTGTCCGTCGCCATATTCACGATAGTAAAGGTTTAAACCGTCTACGGAGCTGTAGAAATTTTCTGAATAAGCCATATTCTATGGATCCAAATTAAGATCAGTCGGCGCCGACAATGGGAGGAAGTTGTGACAGGTTCGTAATTTCAGCATCCGGGGTACCTGGCAGACGTTCTGCCGCCTGGCCGAAGCGATTACACCAGACGACATTGAAGCCAAAGGCCTTTGCGGCATAGGCATCCCAGGCATTCGAGGATTGAAACGAGATGGCGGACGGGGCGACCCCAAGCGCGTCTACCGCCATCTGATAGACCCTGGGATCCGGTTTGTAAATTCCCACATCCTCAATCGAGTAGCACCCGTCCAGTAAATGGCCAATCCCGGCATTATCTACGGCAGCGGCAAGCATTCTGGGTGTCCCGTTGGACAGAATTGCGGTCTTTTTACCGGCTGCTTTCAGACTTTCCAGCATCGTTTTAACTTCCGGATAAGAGGAGAGCTTGAGATAGAGGTTCATTAATCTTTCCCGCAGGGCCGCATCTTCGATCCCCGACGTGCTAAGAGCGAAGTCAAGAGCGTCTCCTGTCACTTGCCAAAAATCCGCATGCCGTTTTTGCAGGCTTCTCAGCCAGGTATATTGAAGCTGCTTCATGCGCCAGTTATTGGCGATTTCCTCCCACCGGGAACCGAGGGCCGCCTGTTCCTCCCGGGCGGCTGCGTTTACATCAAATAGGGTGCCATATGCGTCAAAGACGCAGGCGTCGATGTTTTCCAGTTTCACTGTCGTCATTACTCTTTGCCTCACTATCGGGACGCCCGAGGTGAATGTTGGACGAATAAACCATCTTTGCAAGAAAAGAATGCGTTAGTGGAAGGTGAAGAAGTTAGTGGGTTTCACTTCCCCGGTTGATGTCCTTGTCAATCTGCAACAGGCTCAATTGATTCCGATTTAGCCGCTGCCGGTATACCTGCAGGTTTTCGATGACCCGCTGGACATAATTTCTTGTCTCCGAAATCGGGATCAGCTCAATCCAGTCGATTGTATCAATTTCTCCCGTTCGCGGATCACCCCATTCCCTGAGCCAGGAGCGCACTCTGGCCGGGCCCGCGTTATAGGCGGCTATGGCAAGCACATAGGAGCCATTATAGGAGTCGATAAGGCTACCAAGATAGGAACTGCCGAGTAGCGTGTTATAGTCTCCATCGGCGGTCAGTAGGCCCTTGGAATAGCCAACATTGAGTTTTCTGGAGACGGCTTTGGCTGTTGCCGGCATCAGCTGCATTAACCCGCGGGCTCCGGCGCTGGAGATGGCGTCGATGGCAAAGGCGCTTTCCTGACGGGTAATGGCAAGGACCAAGGGCAGCTCAATGGCCGGGTTATCGATATCGACATTTTTTGTTGGCCAATTGATTTCCGTAAGGTCTGTTCCCAACTGATGGGCCCGTTTGGCAACCGAGATGGCATAATCCGGCCGGCCGATTTCAGTGGCTAGGGCGGCGATATAGATATAAGCCTCCGGACGCTGCACTTCCTCCGCCAGGGTCATCAAAAAGGTCTTGGCCCATTTGGATTTGTCGAGCTCTCCAAGATGACGGATGACCAGAACCCGTTCATCCTCAGAGAGGGCTTTCCGGATTTGGCTGTCGGGTTGTCTCACTTTGGGGATCAATGGTAATCGCCGCATTCCAAGCTCATGCAAGGCCATCTGTCCATAGAAAGTTGTATAGTGACGGGCGGCGATTTCAAACCAGAAGCGCGCAGCCTCTTCATCATTGGCCGCCGCCTTAGCCCTTCCGATCCAATAGGCTCCGCGGGCCCGGCTGATCGGAAAACTGACAGTTTCGAACAGGCGCACGAAGTGCTTGGTCGCAGCTGCATTGTCATTGAGGAATTGCAAGGCGATCCAGCCTGCCAGCCATTCCGCCGTGGCAAAATCTCCGCCTTGTGTCATGCCATGCTGACTGACAAGATTATAGGCATCGGTTATCTCTCCGCGAGCCAGCAGCTTGCGGGTTTGGATATGCCTCTCCAGCCACCATTTTTCCGCCCTTGGCACCGTATCATCCATTTGCAGCAGGAGCTCCTGAGAGCCGTCATGCATGCCTTTACGCCGCCGCCATTTTGCCCGCTCGAACACAAGGCCGGGATCATTTTTCAACTCGTCCGGGACGCTGCGAATGGCCGCATCCACATTGCCTGACATTTTCATCAGGCGAATTCTCGCAATAGCGAGCTTTTTCTTGCCTTTGCTGACATAGGGCAGCATCCGTGTTGCGGCGGTTGTCTGTCGCTGCCAGAGCAGATGATCGAGGCGGGCTTCATGGTCTTCCAGGGTCAGCAGATCTTTATGGCCTTTCAGGATCCGGCGTTCCAGTTTCTTTGGGAAATTGCCAACACTCCAGGATTTGCGGATCCAGCCTTCGCCTTCAATCTGTTTGCCGTTTTCGATCAGGGCCTCACCATATCGAAACATGCCGATGCCGGTGATGGGGTTTTTATCCCTGAACCATTCGATCGTTCGAGATGTGCCGACGGGTTCAACGAGAGCTTCTTCTGCACGTCGCTGCAACGTTGTCTGGCGGGGCCAGGTGGGATTGGCTTCCATAAACCGGGCGATTGTCTCAAAGCTTGCCGTATTGCGGTAAGATGTCATCCACCGCCATTTGATGATCTTGGCGGGAAGGCGATATTCGGCGCGATTTGAGATCCTTATAGCCTGCTTCCATTTTCGATCGCTCGCGGCGTCAAAGGCCTGCTTGTATATCTGGAGATCTTTTTTGCTGAGGAGACCTGTAGCCAGAGGATGCGGCGGCAGGGACATACCGTCTGGGCGTTTCCTGGGGAGAGGCGGGAGCGAGAGGCTGACAAGAGCCTGAACTACAGGTGACTTATGTTGTTTTGAAGCGGGAGACGTTTTGGCAGCGGTACCTGAGGTCAGCACAGCAACTCTTGTGCCGTCGTTTTCGGCAGGCGGCATGGCTTGCGATGCAGACGCCTTTGAAACGGAAGGCATCAGCAGTGTCGTCGCGAGTAAATACAAAGCCAAATGGGTACGCATGGTTATTTTTATCCAAAAAATAAGATTACTCTATAAATCTGTCTCCATATTCTCAAAATCGTCCAAAACCGTATATATGGAAAATTTATGTCAATTATGCAGGCTTTTGTTTGCCATTTCGTAAACATCATTGGATAAATCAGGATAATCCAATATTTTTTTGAGTTCTGCCTTCATTTTTTCCTGTCGACCTGTGTCATACCGCCGCCATTGACCTAGCGGAACAACGAGGCGGGCTGCAATTTGCGGATTGATCCCGTTCAACTCCTGAATACAGCTGGAGAGAAACCGGTATCCTTTTCCTGACTTTTCATGGAAATGAATCGCATTGCCGGCTGCAAAGGCGCCGATCAGGGATCTGACCCGGTTGGGATTATAGAGGGTAAAGGCCGGATGGGACTTCAACGCGATAACGTCTTCCAGAGCGCCAGGATGGGCGGCCATGGCTTGCATGCTGAACCATTTATCAATGACAAGGGCATCCTTTTCCCATTTCTCATAAAAATCTGAAAAGACGGCATCTCGATCGACATTTGGCAGATCGCCGAGGATCGAAAGAGAGGCGACCGTATCGGTCATATTGGTGGCCCTATGATACTGATCGAGGGTGAACTCGCGATACTTGGATTTCTCCGTAGCAGTCAGATATCTCAAGGCTGTATTTTTTAGTTTCCTCAAACTGCTTTCCGGCTGATTGCCGGGAGAGGCAAAGCCTGAACGGCACTCGGTATACAGGGACTGGAGCTTCTCTTCAAACCGGTTCCCGAGCTGTTTGATCGCTGCATTGCGAACCTTGTGGATGGCGTCCACATCAACGGTTTCCATGGCCTGGGCGAGGCTTTGCTCCCCCGGCAGACTCATAGCTAGTGCCTGAAATGATTTGTCAATAGACGCATCACCGAGCAGCCGTTCGAAGGCACCCAAAAAGAGGTCCGGCAAGGGATCAGTCACCGGGCCTTCAAAGGCCTTGATTTCAGCCAACAGGATTTCTGTCGCCAGGCGCTGTCCAGCCTCCCAGCGATTAAACAGGTCCGTATCTTCCGCAAACAGAAAACTCAGTTTTTTCTGATCGCTTTTTTGCTTGAATTTAACCGGAGCAGAAAAATTCCGGAACAGGGATGCAGTTGGCTTTTCCTCAATATTATCAAAGGTAAAGGTTTGCTTCTTCTCTTTCAACTCAAGCACAGTCTCGTTATTTCCACCCGAAAGGGATAAAGCCTTGCCATCGCCATCAAGCAGGCTGACCAAGACTGGGATGTGAAGAGGGGGCGAGTTCTCATCTGCCTTGGGATTGGACTGTTCCAGGGTCAGGCTATATTGCTGCTTTGCTCCGTCAAAGGTTTCTTCAATCCTGATTTCGGGGGTTCCGGGTTGGGTATACCATTGCCTGAACTGGCCAAGATCTACCCCAGAACCCGCTTCCAGAGCCGATACAAATTCCTCGGTTGTCACCGCCTGGCCATCATGGCGGTCAAAATAGATATCCATCCCCTTGCGGAATTTTTCCTTGCCGAGCAAAGTATGGATCATCCGGATGACTTCGGCCCCTTTTTCATAGACCGTTGCCGTATAGAAATTATTGATCTCGACATAGCTCTGCGGCTGAATCGGATGGGCGAGGGGGCCTGCATCTTCCGGAAACTGAGCCGCCCGTAGGCGCTGCACATCCGAAATGCGGTGAACGGCGGCGGAGTTCATGTCCGCGGAAAATTGCTGATCCCGAAAAACCGTCAGGCCCTCCTTCAAGGTGAGCTGAAACCAGTCCCGGCAGGTAATACGGTTACCCGTCCAGTTATGGAAATATTCATGGGCAATCACACTTTCGATGCCATCGAAATCCGCGTCGGTAGCTGTTTCTGGAGACGCAAGCACATATTTCGAGTTAAACACGTTCAACCCTTTATTTTCCATGGCGCCCATATTGAAGTCACTGACGGCAACGATCATGAAGATGTCCAGATCATATTCCCGGCCGTATTGTTCTTCGTCCCATTTCATGGATTTTTTCAACGACTCCATGGCATGACCGCAGCGATCTTCGTTTCCCTTTTCGACATATATCCTGAGAAGAATCTCACGCCCGGATCGGGTGACAAAGTGATCCTCGACACAGGCCAGATCTCCGGCCACTAACGCGAACAGATAGGCCGGTTTGGGATGGGGGTCCTGCCAGACAACCTTTTGCTGCCCATTCTCCAGAGTTTCCTGCCCGACGAGATTGCCGTTGGACAGCATCACGGGATAGAGATGTCCATCCCCAATTATGGTTGTCGAAAAGACAGCCATCACATCCGGTCGGTCCAGGAAATAGGTGATCTTGCGAAACCCTTCCGCTTCACATTGGGTACAGAAGTTTCCGCTGGATTTATAAAGGCCCTCAAGCTCTGTATTTTCCTGAGGCTTGATTTCGGTGACTATATCAAGGGAAAAGGAGCTTTTTTCGTCGGGAATTGATATGTGAAGCATATCCTCTGCGCATTGAAAGTCTCCCTCGCTGAGAACCCGGCCATCCATTGCTACGGACACAAGGGTTAGTTTCTCTCCATTTAGTGATAAATCAGAAGAGGTTGGTGAATTTTTTTCAAGTGTTAAATGAGAAGATACTCTTGTCACCTCTTCCCCTAATTCAACTGTCAAATCGACTGTTTTGATAAGATATTCCGGTGGGGTGTAGTCCTTCAGGTAAATTGTTTCTGGGTGCGGTGCTGTATCAGGCATGAAATCCAACTTTTCAAAAAGGAACTCAAGTTAGGATAACGCGATTGCCAGTTCGATCAAGAGTATTGCGTTGTTGGGAGTCACAACTTCGTGCAGTTTCGTCACCTTATTCGTATATATTGCGGGTCAAAAATACAGTTACCACTTGCCATTCGTGCCGCCTTGCCTATAAATCAGGCGTTCGGCGTCCCTGATACTGTCTAATCTAGAAACTTAGAGTCAGTCTCGGACTGCCGAAAAGAACGGAATAATCAATAACTGAGGTAAATGTCATGTTTAGAGGATCGATCACTGCGCTAGTCACTCCCTTCGATGGAGCGCACGTGGATGAAAAATCGTTTCAATCCTTCTGTGACTGGCAAATAAAATCCGGAACCAAAGCGCTTGTTCCTACAGGCACAACCGGTGAGTCGCCAACCCTCAGTCATTCCGAGCATGACAAAGTAGTCGAGCTCTGTGTTGAGGTTGCGGCGGGCCGGGTTCCGGTTATGGCCGGGACGGGGTCCAATAACACGCAGGAAGCCATTCGCCTGACCCGGGCGGCGAAAGAGTCCGGCGCCGATGCCGTCCTGATTGCCATGCCTTATTATAACAAGCCAACCCAGGACGGCATGTATGCCCATTACAAGGCCATTCATGACGCCGTGGAAATCCCGATCTATATTTATAATATACCGGGTCGGTCTGTGGTGGACATGACACCGGAAACCATGGGGAAACTCGCCAAGCTGGAAAATATTGTCGGTGTCAAAGATGCGACCGCCCAGGTCGAGCGAGCCAGCTTGCAGCGGTTGCATTGTGGCAAGGATTTCAATCAGTTGTCGGGAGAAGATGCGACGGCGATTGGCTTCAATGCTCATGGCGGCAACGGCTGTATTTCCGTGACGGCAAATGTGGCACCGGATCTGGTTTCCGAGATGCAGGAAGCAAGTCTGGCCGGCGACAGAGATAAAGCGATTGAGTTGCAGGATCGGTTGATGCCGCTTCATCGCGCGTTGTTTCTCGAAGCGAACCCGTCACCCGCCAAATACGCTCTGTCCTTGCTCGACAAATGCAAGGCCGATGTAAGACTACCGCTTGTTGGTATTCAAGAGGGGACGAAGCGGGAAGTTGAATCCGCAATGCGTCATGCCGGTATTTTGAATTAGGGAGCGGTTTTAACTCCGACATTACATGGCCGGTAAACTCATCGCCGATAACCGCAAGGCCCGCTACAATTACTTTATTGATGAAGAATTTGAAGCAGGCATGATGTTGCTCGGCACGGAAGTCAAAAGCCTCCGTGCCGGTCGCGCAAACATTCAGGAGTCCTATGCGACTTTTGAAAATGACGGGTTGTATCTCGTCAACGCCCATATTTCCGAATATGGTCATGGAAATCGCCATAATCATGAACCCCTGCGTCCGCGTAAGCTGTTGATGCACAAGAAGGAAATCAACAAGATTGCTGGCCAGATCCAGCGGGCAGGCAAGACGCTGGTTCCTCTACAGATGTATTTCAATGATCGGGGAATTGCCAAAGTAAAACTCGGCTTGGCGTCGGGTAAGAAACAGCATGACAAACGGGCCACGGAGCGCGACCGCGACTGGAATCGGGACAAGCAGCGTATATTGAAAAACCATCAATAGGTTGTTTAGACGGATTGATCAATCCGCATGGGCCTGACAAATTCCAAACCCAGAAAGTTATCCTTGGCCCAGACGACCCTGCTCTTCAGGCCATCGACGAAGGCGCGGGAGGACTGCAGAACGATAGTCGTTCCGACCGGTACCTTGCCCCGAAGCCAGACGCAGGCGCCGCTCTTGCTGAAATCCACTAGGCTTGCATTCAGTTTTTCATCCCCATCGAGAATGAAAGCGGGCCAATCTACCTTGCGACGGAAATGTCGACGCTTATTCTCAAAATTTTCGGCATGATCTCGAAATATAGGGATATCACCCGGTTGCAGACTGGTGAGTTGATAGGGCCTGTAGCTGAGATCTTGCTGCTGCTTGGTCAGAACGGATTCGTGGATTTTTTCCGGTATCATTCTAGAAAAGCCTGAAAATCCGGCACTGGTCTGATCAATCGGCCGCACATAATAGCGGGTCAGGGATAAGGGCAGGCCGAGAAATTTGCGTCGTTTCCGGGCAAGCTGGCCATTAACGTCCGGTGCGGACAATTCTTGAAGCCTTTCTGTATCCAGATTCAAGCCCTGTGATTGGGCGCGATCAAGAAGCCAGGCCAGCGCAATGTCCGAAAGGCCGCTGTCCCGTCTGCCACCGACGACATTTTCGTGAGACCCAGCGAACCAAACCTGTTCGATCTGTCCGAGGCTGGGCGAATGTGCACCAACCCACAAGCCGGGTTTGTAAAGTCGGCGGCCCTCATCCAGGGCGAGGGCCTGAAAGGCGTTATCCACATTTCCGTTGACCTTATGGTCGTGAAGCATCATCCAGCTTTGTGAAATTCGGTTGAGGCCGATAATGGGAAGGCCGAAACTCCCCACCGTATCCCAACATCCCAGAAAACGGATGCGAACATGCCGTCCGTTAAGTTGACGTTCGAATATCTTGGCGGCTGGAGTGTCGAGGGCGTCAAAAGGTATCTGGCTATACTCAAAGACCGTCGGCAACAAATGTATGTCTTCTGGCTCTAACAATCCGACGCGGTCAATTAGATCGGCAAGACGTCTCAGATTAAATGCCCCTAAGCCAGCCCCGAGCAGATAAATATCGTCTCCAACCTGATAATTTTCGACAAGGAACCTGTAGTTGTCGAAAATCTCTGATTTCAAGCCTATACCGGTATATCGCCTGATCAATCTGCGGCTTCTGGGGAAAGGTCTGTCAGAATCGCGAAAATAGGAGATCTGATCGTTGCCATGGACATCTGTCGGCAGCAGGCATTGATGGGCAATAGACACATTTCCCGGCACGCGCCGGTTTTTACTCCTAAGTTGCGGACGAACCCAGCAACAATCGCTAAAGATGACAAGCTTCCGTGCCATATAACCCCCGTCTCTATGATTAATTATACCAAACAAGACTATGCTGACTATCTATATTTGGCGGCAATGAAATATATTTTACACCACGCTCAATGAACAAGGATGCCCTTCGCTGCGGCACGGGATATTCGCATAATAATATTAATGGTTGCTGAAATAGAATATAAAATCTAAGAAAAATTGAAATAGCCTTGGACAGTCCAGTTTCTGGCTTTGGCAGGCATGAAAGCCGGAGAAATTAACATTTCCCGGCCACCGGAGCCTTCAGGTATGACTACGCCAGCTGTTCAGCGTCGTCATAGGGTTCAAATTCCCCCGGAAAGTCTTCGTAATCCTGATTTTCCCGCGGAGTAACGGCCCGGCCGACTTTTTTCTCCAGGTCTTTCAGTTCCAGGAAAAAGTCAGCCTGCCGGCGGAGCTCATCGGCGATCATTGGTGGCTGCGATTTGACCGTGCTGACAACAGTAACGCGAACACCCCGGCGCTGAATGGCTTCAACCAGGCGGCGGAAATCTCCATCACCAGAAAACAGGACGGCATGATCAATATGGCTGGCAAGCTCCATCATGTCGATGGCCAGCTCAATATCCATATTTCCCTTGTATTTCCGGCGTCCGGTCGAATCCGTAAATTCTTTCGTCGGCTTGGTGACCATCGTGTAACCGTTATAATCAAGCCAGTCGACAAGCGGGCGAATTGGTGAATATTCCTGATCTTCAATCAGGGCCGTATAATAAAAGGCGCGGACAAGCCGTCCTTGAGAAGAGAATTCCCCGAGCAGTCTTTTATAATCTATGTCGAACCCAAGAGCACGGGCAGAAGCATACAAATTTGATCCGTCAATAAACAGAGCGACACGTTCTTCAGAATAAAAAGACATTGTTGTTTTCCGACTATATTATTTAAAATAATTGTATATCGGGATTAAATTCATCCCCCCGCATATACCAATAGCAAAAATAGAATCATTTCTCTAGAAAAGATTTCGAATAATTTTAGGGAATTTGTTTGCAAACTCTTCAAAGTTACTGAAAGAAAACAGTAATTAAGGAATGTAAAGTGATACTGATTGGTCTTGGGGCAAACCTTCTTCATCCAATATATGGAGAACCTGTTAAGACATTGGCGGCCGCTGTCGCCGAAATCGGGACCTTTTGTCAGGTGGAGAAGCACTCAAGCTGGTATCAGTCCGCCCCTGTGCCGATTTCAGATCAGCCCTGGTTTGTGAACGCTGTTATCTCAGTTTCGTCGGATTTGACCCTGGAGGAGTTCCTAATGAAATTGCATGAAGTCGAAGCGGGTTTTGGGCGGGTGCGCAAGCAGAAATGGGAAGCGCGGGTGCTGGATCTGGATCTTCTCGCCTTTCATGATCTGGTGACCGAAAACAAATCCCAGGAGCGCGGCCCCGTCGTTCCCCATCCTCGATTGACGGAGCGGGCCTTTGTTGTTGCACCCCTTGCGGAGATTTTGCCGGATTGGTGCCATCCCGAGACCCGGCAGACGGCGCGTAACCTACTGGAAAGACTGCCGAATGATCAGGAATTTCGTATCCTTGCCAGAGGTTGAGAAGGGACAGATGAAAAGGTAATTTCCTCCAACATTCGCAAAAAATCCGAAATTGAACGGCATTCGCCAAAAAAGTCCCGTTTTTGGCATGGATTTTTGTTGGTTTGGCTTGCTATCTTTGGGACAAAAGAATATGTAATAAGCTAAATCTCATACATTTGGAGAAATCGTTTATGGCACGCGTCACTGTTGAAGATTGCGTTGAAAGAATTCCTAACCGTTTTGACATTGTTCTGTTGGCGGCCCGCCGGGCACGGTCTATTGCCGCTGGATCAATGCTGACGGTGGACAGAGATAATGACAAGAACCCAGTTGTTTCCCTTCGGGAAATTGGCGATGGGACGATTGATATTGATGAATTAAAATCAAGCCTTGTTCATTCACTGCAACGCCGTGTTGAAGTTGATGAGCCGGAAGAAGACAATATGGCTGCTCTGATGATTTCTAGTAATGAATGGTCAGGTGTCATTCAGGAAAATACTGTGTCTGAGACTTTTGCAGCCGATGAAGTCGGTGCCGTAGCCGGAACGGATACGGAAACAGAGGAGGCGTCAGCACCGGCAGAAGCAGATGCTGATGACCCAACCGAAGAAACCTGAATATCGCAAATACCGAACTCAGGGTCATTTCCTGTTGAGCCTGACAATTGTTGACGGGCATCCGCCTCGGATGCCTGTTTCCTCTGTCTTATCTATCTTCAAGTCGGACGAACTAACGTTTTTGGATGGGTCGCCCCGGGCCCAGAAAAACTGATGTTGCGGCAAGTCGAACTGGTGGAGCGGGTTTTAAGCTATGATCCTGATGCGGATGAGGATCTTCTGAACCGCGCCTATATCTTTACCGTCAAAACTCATGGAAGCCAGGTGCGGGCATCGGGCGATCCTTACTTCTCTCATCCCATCGAAGTCGCCGGCATTCTTACCGAACTGAAGCTGGATACGGCGACAATTATTACAGCCCTTCTCCATGACACAATCGAAGATACCGTCGCCACCATGGAGGAAATTGAAAAGGCTTTTGGCAACGAGATTGCGGTTCTCGTTGACGGGGTCACCAAGCTGTCCCAACTTGAACTGCAGTCTGACCGCACAAAGCAGGCGGAAAACTTCCGTAAGCTGCTGCTGGCCATGTCCAATGATATTCGGGTGTTGTTGGTGAAGCTGGCGGACCGCCTTCACAACATGCGGACTTTGCATTTCATCAAGTCTGAGGAAAAACGCAAGCGGATCGCCACCGAAACCATGGAGATCTATGCCCCGCTGGCGGAACGTATCGGTATGCAGAGTTTCCGCGACGACCTGGAAGATCTTGCCTTTGTAGAGCTTAATAATGAAGCCCGCAATTCCATCAAGCGGCGCCTGGAATTCCTTCGAGAGGAGGGGGAGGATCTGGTAGATCGCATCGTTTTTGCCCTGAAGGAAGATGTGTCTCAGTCCGGTATTGATGCGGAAGTCTATGGCCGTGAAAAACGGTTCTATTCTATCTGGCGCAAGATGGAGAAGAATAACGTTTCGTTCGAGCAGCTTTCCGATATCATCGCCTTTAGGATTGTCGTTGATTCAATAGAGGACTGCTATCATGTGCTTGGTATTCTTCATGCCAAATATTCCATGGTGCCGGGCCGTTTCAAAGACTATATCTCTATTCCTAAACGGAACAACTACCAGTCTCTTCACACCACCATCATCGGGCCCGAGCGGCAACGTATTGAAGTGCAGATCCGCACCAACGAAATGCATGAAATCAATGAATATGGTGTTGCAGCCCATTGGCAATACAAGCAAAATCCTGAAGGTGCCGCCACGGAAGGCAAGCAATATCGCTGGCTTCGGGAATTGCTCGAAATTTTGGAAAATGCCGTTGATCCGGACGAGTTTCTTGAGAATACGAAGCTCAGCATGTTTCAGGATCAGGTCTTTTGTTTCTCTCCCAAAGGTGATCTGATATCGCTGCCGGCCGGGAGCAGTCCGGTTGATTTTGCCTATGCTGTTCATACGGATGTCGGCAATACCTGCGTGGGATCCAAGATTAACGGTCGGTTGGTTCCGCTGCGGACGGTGTTGCGCAATGGCGATCAGGTTGAAATCCTGAGATCCAAGAACCAGACTCCGTCGCCGACCTGGGATAGTTTTGTAGTCAGCGGCAAGGCCCGTTCCGCCATCCGTCGCTTCACCCGAATGAAGCAGCGGGATCAATATATTGAGCTTGGCAAGGCGATCGCGGAAAAAGCGTTTCGCATGGCCGGTAAAAAATTTGCCGAGAAAGCCCTTCAGTCAGCCGTCAAGATCTGGGATCTGGAGAATGCCGAGGATGTCTATTGCATGCTCGGCGATGGCACCCGCACAGGGCGTCAGCTGATTGATGTTATCTTTCCCGGAGAAAAACATACGCCCCAGGCGGATGCTCCGGTACCGTCAGAAAAGAGCCGCTCAAAACAGGGAAAGAAATCCGATCCGGCAATTCCAATTCGCGGTCTTATTCCAGGCATGGCGATGCATCTTGCGGGATGCTGTCATCCACTGCCGGGGGATCGGATCGTCGGGATCGTCAGCACCGGTCGCGGGGTAACGATCCATACAATTGATTGCGATACATTAGAGCAGTTTGCCGAAGTTCCGGAGAGATGGCTTGATGTGTCCTGGGATGAGGAAAACCAGGAGGCGGCAAAACCCGTGGGCCGTATCTCGGTAATCATGGCAAATGAGCCTGGGGCGCTTTCCAGCATCACCTCAACCATTGCGTCAAATAACGGCAATATTAATAATCTACGTATTTCCAATCGCAGTCAGGATTTCTTTGAAATGCTGATCGATATTCAGGTGCAGGATGTCCGGCATCTGACTAATATTATAGCCGCCCTGCGCGCGGATCCGGTCATCAGCTCGGTTGAACGAACTACAGGATAAGGACTTAATAAATGAAGCAAGAAGATGTACTGACACATTTCCGGGAAACCAACGCATTACTGGAAGGGCATTTTCTGCTGAGTTCCGGGCTGCATTCAGATCGCTATCTGCAATGTGCCAAAGTCCTGATGTATCCGGACCGTGCCGCCGCCCTCTGTAAAGCGCTTGCCCGGAAAGTCATTGATACGATCGGTGAAGGTAGAATTGATTATGTTGTCTCTCCGGCCATGGGTGGCGTTGTGGTTGGATATGAAATGGCGCGCCAGTTGGGGGTTCCCGGCATGTTCACGGAGCGTGAAAATGGTGAATTTACCCTGCGCCGTGGGTTCGAATTACCGGCTGGCGCCAGGGTCGTCATGTCGGAGGATATCGTAACCACCGGCAAGTCGAGCAAAGAATGTATCGCTGCGATAAAGTCTGCCGGTGGAGAGGTGGTTGCTGCAACATGTTTGATCGACCGGTCCAATGGCACAGCAGACGTAGGTGTTCCTCTAATCTCTCTTATGCAGATGGATGTAAAGACGTATAATCCGGATGATCTGCCACCGGAGCTGGCATCCGTTCCGGCCATCAAGCCCGGAAGTCGCAATATTGCATAGTTGTAAATAAGTAGGGTAGGAATGTTTCGACGCCGCCATAAGACCTCACGGGTCAAGCAATTCGGTAACTTTTTCTGGCCGACAATCGGGTTTAAAAGATCGTCGAAATATGTCGGCTATCGGCTGGCCCGGTTGCCGGGAACACCCTATTCCCTGGCGGCCGGATTTGCATTTGGGGCGGCCGTTTCCTTCACCCCCTTCATTGGTTTGCATTTTATTATCAGCGCTATTCTTGCCTGGATTTTCAGGGCAAATGTCCTGGCTTCCGCGCTTGGAACCGCTGTTGGTAATCCCTGGACTTTCCCGTTTATCTGGACCCTTCTTTATAATGTAGGGCATTGGATGCTGGGGCATGATGATGATCAGGGAGCATTTAACGAAACCACTATGAGAATTTTCTTTGACGGCCTCTGGGACGGAGAATGGGATCGTGTGTCCCATATTTTCCTGGAAGTTATCCATCCGATGCTGTTGGCCTGTATTCCGATTTCCATCATTGTCTGGATCATTTTTTTCTATCCTTTACGGGCACTTATTCGTAGATTCCACGCTAAACGCGCAAAATTGATTGGATTTGCCAAGCAAAATGGTAATTCTTTACAATCAGATAATGGAAATAATGTGAGGTGAGCGGAAATGAATAAATTACGCCTCGGGGTAAATATTGATCACGTCGCGACAATTCGAAATGCCCGTGGAGGCGCGCATCCGGACCCTCTGCGCGCCGCCCGTATCGCTGAATCAGCAGGGGCGGATGGCATTACGGCCCATCTACGGGAAGACCGTCGTCATATCAGCGACCATGATATAAAAAGGCTGGCCGAAGAACTGACCATCCCCTTGAATTTCGAAATGGCCGCAACAGAGGAAATGCTGGACATTGCCCTGTCCCATAAGCCGCATGCCAGTTGCCTGGTGCCGGAAAAGCGCGAGGAAAGAACAACGGAAGGCGGGCTGGATGTGGCCAAAGGTCACAATATGCTGCAGTCCTATGTTCACAACCTGCAAGAGGAGAACATCCGGGTGTCGCTGTTTATTGAGCCTGATCCGGCACAGCTGGAAGCTGCCGCCCGGTTATCAGCCGATATTGTTGAAATTCATGTCGGGGCTTATTGCGATACGACCGACAGCATGAAACGTCAAAACGAGCTGGAGCGGATTATCCAGGCCGCGGCCATTGCTGAAGAACTTGGTCTCGAATGTCATGCCGGCCACGGACTGACATATGGGACAGTGGGACCCATTGCCGCAATTCCGACAATTGCTGAGCTTAATATCGGTCACTTTCTGATCGGTGAGGCCATTTTTGTAGGTCTGGAGACGACTATTCTTGAAATGCGCCAGTTAATGGATGATGCCAGAAACCAGGCCGTTGCCTGAGCCGGTTATTGTCATGTGTAAGGAAGTGCTTTGATACTCGGCATTGGAAACGACATCATTGATATCCGCCGTATCGAGAAAACTCTCGACCGGTTTGGTCAGAGATTTATCGACCGCATCTATACGGAAACCGAGGTCGCGAAGTCAGAAAGGCGTCTAAACCGGGTTGAATCCTACGCGAAACGTTATGCGGCCAAGGAGGCTTGCTCAAAAGCCCTGGGTACCGGCTTTCGTCGCGGGGTTTTCTGGAAGGATATGGGGGTCATCAATCTGCCATCCGGTAAGCCAACCCTGAAACTGACAGGTGGCGCCAAAGCGCAGCTGGATAAAATAACGCCGGACGGCATGGTTGCAGAAATTCATCTGACGATTACCGATGAACCGCCACAGGCGCAGGCTTTTGTGCTCATATTCGCCTCACCGGAGACATAAAGCGTATCTGATCGCAATCCTGGCCTTGAATTCGGTTGCCTGTGCGCCCGGTTCGTGCAATTGAAGGGCATAATTTGTAACAGTTTGGAAGAGTTGATGAAGGAAGAAGCAGTAAAGGCCAAAGGCGGCGTTGGTGAGACCATCCGGACAATTATCTATGCGGTCCTTATTGCCGTTGTCATTCGGACTTTCGCCTATGAACCCTTCAAGATTCCGTCGGAGTCAATGCTGCCGACTCTGATGATCGGCGACTATCTGTTTGTTTCCAAATTTTCCTATGGGTATAGCCGTCATTCCTTTCCTTTCAGTATCGCCCCTTTTTCCGGCCGGATTTTTGGTGATGTTCCGGATCGTGGAGATGTGGCTGTCTTCAAGAAACCCATTGGCGAAGAAATTGATTACATCAAACGTATTATGGGCTTGCCCGGGGATCGTCTGCAGATGATTGACGGTCAGCTCATCATCAATGGATCCCCCGTCAAACGAAAACGGGTGGAGGATTATGTTGATCGGGATCGCTTCGGAAATGCGCGCCGAATTGCTCAATATCAGGAAACACTGAGTGATGGGCGCACCTATCTGACCCTGGACGAAAGCATCAAGGGGCTGGCGGATAATACAGATATTTACACGGTCCCGGAGGGTCATGTTTTTGCCATGGGCGATAATCGGGATAATTCGACGGATAGCCGGTTTTTATCCCAGGTCGGATATATTCCCATGGAAAATCTGGTCGGCAGGGCAGAGATAATCTTCATGTCTCTTAACGGTTCTGCCGAATGGTATGAAATCTGGAAATATCCTTTTGCCATCAGGTGGAACCGGCTTTTTGATTCCCTGTCCGGATGAGCGACAAACACGACATAAAGACCCTGGCGACCCTTCTGAAACATGATTTCAAGGACATTACTCTTTTAAAGGCCGCGCTTACTCATTCGTCGCTGACAAAAGGGCGTCGTCGGGCCAAGGCAGATCACGACTATGAAAGACTGGAATTTCTGGGGGACCGGGTGTTGGGACTGGTCATTAGTGAAGAGTTGTACCGGCGCTTTGATACAGCGGAGGCCGGGCAGTTGTCCCGTCGATACAACGCCCAGGTCCGGAAGGAATCCTTGTCAGAGATCGCCGAGGAAATGGACCTGGCCCGGTATATCAAAATGTCCGATGATCTGGCGGCGGCAGGGGGAACAAAAAATCCGGCCATTCTTGAGGATGTTATTGAGGCTATCATTGCAGCCCTCTATCTGGATGGTGGATATAAAGCAGCTCGAAATTTCATCAAGTCCCGTTGGTGGTCCCGCTTTGACCGGGTGGATGCGGCAAAGAAAGATGCCAAATCGGCGCTTCAGGAATGGACGGCGAAGCAGGGAAAGGATCTGCCCGTCTATCATGTTGTTGAGGAAACAGGCCCCGATCACGATCCGCGATTTGTCATTGAGGTAAGTGTCAGCGGAGTGCAGAGCTGCAAAGGGGAGGGATCGTCAAAGCGCGTGGCAGAGCAGGCGGCAGCGGAGAAATTACTGGAAGGTCTTCAGAGTGAGTGAGCAGGATCAGGGGAATGAGACGGAACGCTGCGGCTATGTAGCATTGGTCGGCGCGCCCAATGCCGGAAAATCCACACTGCTTAACCAGCTTGTCGGCGCCAAGATTGCCATTGTGTCGCCCAAGGTTCAAACGACCCGGGCCCGGGTGACGGCCATTGCTCTGGAGGGAAGCAGCCAGCTTATTTTTGTCGATACGCCCGGCATCTTCAAACCGTCCCGGCGTCTTGAAAAGGCTATGGTGGACGCTGCCTGGGGCGGGGCGCAGGATGCCGACCGGGTCGTTCTGATTGTTGATGCCGTCAAAGGGATGACGGCGGATGTCGAGCGTATCATCGACGGCCTGCAAAAATCCGGACGCCGCGCCCATGTCATTCTCAACAAAATCGATGCATTGAAAAGAGATCGGTTGCTCGGCCTGGCCGAGGCGTTTTCCCGGCAGGAGATTTTTGATGACATCTTTATGATCTCGGCCCTGAAGGGAGACGGCGTTGACGACCTCCGGGCGGCACTCGCCAAGGAAATGCCAATAGGACCGTGGCTCTATCCGGAGGACCAGCTGGCCTTAGCCCCCATGCGGCATCTGGCGGCGGAGATTACCCGGGAAAAGCTGTTCCTGCGCATGAATCAGGAGCTTCCCTATTCGCTAACTGTGGAGACGGAGAGCTGGGAAGAGCGTAAGGACGGATCGGTTAAGATCCAGCAGATTATTTTTGTCTCCCGCGCCAATCACAAACCCATTGTTCTGGGCAAGGGCGGACAAACCATCAAGAAAATCGGGGCCATGGCCCGGGAGGAACTGGAGGAGATGCTGGGCCGCCGGGTGCATCTGTTTCTGTTTGTCAAAGTTCGGGAAAAATGGCTCGATGATCCGGAGCGCTATCAGGAAATGGGGCTGGATTTCCCCAAAGATTCCTGACCGGCACCCAAAAAATTGCCAAATTTGCTGAATAATCCATCCTCATTTGACGCAGGGTCAGTCTCCCATTGGCCGGAATCTGCCGAAAATATATACAATTTTACGGAATTTTCTGCCTTCAATCCTAATTTAGCGAATAACGAAACAAAAAATTAACTAATCCCCTTACATCATGTCTTTGTCATGAACGAAATTGGGCTCTGAGACAGATGAAAAAGAGCTTTTTTAGTGAAGTCTAGTGGGGAAGAACAATGGCTAGCGTAAGTGGTAAACATGTCGAGAAATATCTTAAGAGCGCCGATGCCGGCAAGGCGGATGATCAGTTCCGTGCCGGTCTTCTGTTTTCAACGGGAGACGGGGTGCCACAGGATCTCGTATCCGCCCATAAATGGTTTAACCTTGCGGCAATGAACGGGGTTGAAGAAGCCCGCGAAAACCGCGCCGAGATTTCCATGGATATGTCCTCTCAGGAAATCGCCAAGGCCCAGAAAATGGCCAGAGAATGGATGATGGGACGCTAGAAACCAAACCATTTCCGAGACAGTTTTCTATAGCAGTTTAGCTGACAAATGTCGGCGGTAGCCGAGGCGGCTAAATTTCTTGAGGCTACCTAGAAAACTCTTTGACAGTCCCACAAAATCTGCCATATTGCCGCCTCTGGTGAGGTGGCCGAGTGGCTTAAGGCGCATCCCTGCTAAGGATGAATAGGGGCAACTCTATCGTGGGTTCGAATCCCACCCTCACCGCCAGTTTTACGTACAGATTCCAACCGACCCAGCAGGCATATGTTGGGAGTTGCTGTCCGTTGCATGCGACCGTCTTCACTGCGAAAAAAGTGGTCAGGGGAAACACCATTTGCATTTTACCTAAACCTGTCTCTAAATTGGGTGATACTAAGAAGCAATAGATCTGGACCGTTGGAATGTTTTTGCTTATTGGTCTGGTCGTGTGATCTGCTCTCTGACTGCTTTTGCGGAGTTTATATTTGGTGAATATGGGAAAACTTCTGCAACCCGCGCTTTTGCTCGTCTCTGCTGGTTTGCTTTGCTGGGGGATTCTGGGGCTTTTTGAATATGGATTCCCAGCTGTGGAAATTGGCTTGCAGAATAGTAATTTTCCTCATGGACTCCAATTCTTACACTTCCTGTCGATTTTGCTCACGGGTGCGATTTTTGTATTTGGGTATTTTACACGCTGGCCTCATACGCCCTACGCCACAATCACCATGTACGCTGTACTGGCGACTCTCTGTTTCATAGAGACAATAGACTTCGGTGCATTTGGCGGCGGGACAAGAGGCATCCTCATAATGTGTATGGAATTCGCCCTCTATGTTGGGCTTGCGACCTATCTTTTGCGTTCCTCCACCATCAAAGATCACTTCAGGTTGTCGTCAAGCAACTGAAGTCAAGAGGGCGCTGTGCGTAACTAACATCTGCCCATGAGGCTCTGCACCTTACGGCCCGTCACTGTTGAAAATGGACACAGTAACCTTCCAGGTGCCGTCCTCCTGACGCTTTAAAATATTGACGAACTTGCCCTGCTCAGGCGGATTTGTGTCTGAGACAGCGAAAGTTCCGATCTCATAGGCCATATCTCCTTCAACACCGTATTCCACGAGAGAATTACTATGCGTCCCGCCGCTGTCCTTTTCCATCCGGGACCGATAGGATTGTAAAAACGCCTCTTTCCCCCGGATCATTGGTTCGTTAGGGGGGCAATAGGGCGATATCTTCGGAAAAGAAGGCGGCACATCCAGCCGCATCTCCCCGGTTGAAGGCTTCGTTATACGCCGTGTGAAATTCCTCAAGCATCTTTTTCATATCCATGATCTTCCCCTTCGATCTAACTAGCCTACATACCGGTATGGCATACACATCCCTTCATAGACCGGTCAGGAATGTGCAGGGAGTGGATAGGGTATTATAGGGATACTTTGAAGAAACAGGTCTCGAATTTTTGTGCGTGGCCAGCCGACTTCTACAAAGTCAGCTCTCCTCCCCAAACCCGACAAAAGTCGCAACTTCCTCAACAGGTCTGCGAGTGGAGACGACTTCATTGGCGGGGAAGTCGTAGTCGGGATAGCCCATGGCAACCGAAGTCTGGATGACGTGGTTCTCGGGGATATTGGCATGTTCGCGGACAACGGGGGACTGCATAATGCCCTGGCTGTTGATGACGGAACCGATGCCGCGGCTCCAGGCGGCGAGGGCGAGGCCGTAGGTGACGGCGCCGAGGTCGAAATGACGGATATCGCCTTGCAGTTCCTTGTCATAGGCAATGATCACCGAAACCGGCGCATCAAACTGGCGGAACCCGCGCAGCACCCAATCCTGACGCCGTTCCTTGTCGTGCCGCTCAATGCCCATGGCTTCAAACAGCTGGATGGCCACCTTGACCTGGCGGTCGCGATGCTTGCCTTCATATTTCCCCTCGACACGGAACTCCCGGGACGGCGGCACCCCGGCCAGATTGCGCTCGGTATTGCCGGCACGAATGCGGTCCAGCGGCTCGCCGCTGATCACATGCAAATGCCAGGGCTGGGTATTCATGGAGGAGGGGGCGCGGGTGGCGATCTCAATGATTTCTTTCAGAACGTCTTTCGGGATCGGATCAGGTTTATAGCCACGGATGGAGCGCCGTCCGTGCACAATTGTGTCAAAGTCCATTGTTTTTTCTCTTTTTATTATTGTGGTCAATAGGCTTGAAAATGTTAGAGCCGCAGTTTACCCATGGCAGTCTTTTTTACAATAGGCGGGATTGAAACCGGGATGGCTTATGACTCCTTGATCGCATTTCCCTGAGTTGGAATACCGCCCTGATCCTTGATCATTCTGGCAAAATGCAGGAGGTTCCAGCTCATAATCCTGACATTGCGGTTTGTGAACTCATTTTCCGGACCCCCTGACCCCTCATCGCTGTATGATGGGCCAGGTCCGGCTTCACCAACCCAATAGGCATCAGCCTGCGGCGGAACAGTATATCCAATATGTTGCAGACAATAGAGTACGTCCCGCGACACATGTTTTCCTCCGTCTTCATTTCCGGTCACCAATACGCCACCGACCTTATTGTAATAGATATACTGCCCGCTTTCGTTGGTTTGGCCGGAATGAGCATATAGCCGTTCAAGGGTCTGGACTGCCACGGAACTCATGTTGCCAATCCAGATAGGTGACGTGAGAACCATGATGTCAGCCTTCTCAACTTCTTTGAAAATCTCCGGCCATTCATCAGTCTCCCAGCCCTCTTTTGTCATGTCGGGTTGGACACCAAAGGCGATGTCATGATCGACGGGTCTTATGACAGTTGTTTTTACGCCTTGTGCTTCCAAAATATCTCGAGATTTTTCCACTAAGGCATCTGTATGTGATCTCTCGGGACTGCGCTTTAAGGTGCAGTTCAGATAAAGGGCTGTCAGATTTTCAGATGTCACTTCGTTCCTTTCTCAAAACCTTGCGCGACTGATAGAGAAAATTCCTGAATATCAATCAGCAGGTTTGGATCATCGTGGTGAGTCCACAGAATTGAAATTCGACATACCTCCTGTTTCACAAGCGAAACGCAGAGTCGGTTATGTCGAAAATATCCTTACGCCAACGCACAAGCGGATAATTTGTTCCTTCCGTCACGAGAAGGCGGGTGATTGAACTACTGGTAATCCGTATTACACTGAATTAATCGGCGGCACCATCCGCTATTGCGTTACCTGCCTTGGTGGAGGTGGCGCTTTGAGGGAGGTTTCCCTCAAACTCAATCCCCTCATAGTCGTTGCCAGCGACCGCCTTGATGGAGGCGACATATTTTGGTGTGCCGCCGTTATAGACGAAATAGCGGACTTTCCCTTCCTCGTGACCTTCAACATTTGAATTATATCCGGTGAACCAGGATTTGGCTTTGCGCAGCAGCATGATGGAATACATTTTGGTCACTTCAGCTGTCCATTTCTCCTCCGCTTCCAGGGTTGCCTCTGCTCGGTCATAGCCATGCTCCCAGATATATTCGAGCAAATCCATGCACCAGTTAACCCCATTCTCAATGCCGCGGGGGTAATTAGTGGAGGCGGAGCCGCTTTGCGGACCTGTCGGCATGAGGAGATTGGGGAATCCATGCACCAGGATACCAAGGAAGGTGGACGGACCATCTTCCCATTTATCCCTCAGCTTTTCGCCGCCGACACCCTGAATATCGATATGGTCATAGGCGCCGGTGATGGCATCGAAGCCGGTAGAATAGACAATGATATCAAAATCATAGCTGCCTTCGGTGGTTTCAAGGCCGGTTTCCGTGACCCTTTCAATCGGTGTCTTGCTGATATCCACGAGATGGACATTGTCCCGGTTATAAGCTTCAAAATAATTGGTCTCCAGCGGCAGTCGCTGGATACCGAAGCCATGATCTTTCGGGATCAGCTTTTCCGCCGTGACCGGATCTTTGACCCGCTGACGAATGCGATCGGCGATATACTCGGAAATCTCGGCATTGGCTTTTTCATCCGTGAAGATTTCCCGGAAATTGGCCAGCCAGATGCCGAATCCGGGCTCATCGTAAAGCTTGTCCCAAAGGGCCACTCTTTCTTCGCGGGACAATTCGAAAAACGGTCTCCTGTCCGGTTCATGAACAAAGCTGCCCGGTGTGCGATCGCAAATTTCAAAGATCTCGTCATATCGACGACGGATATCCGCCATCTGCTCCTCTGAGATCGGGCTGTTGTTGAGCGGGGCGCTCCAATTGGGACGGCGTTGGAACACATGCAGTTCCCCAACCTTGTCAGCGATTTCCGCAATCAACTGGATCGCCGTGGCGCCGGTTCCGATGACGCCGACTTTCTTTCCCTTCAGATCAACCCCCTCATGGGGCCAGTGGAAGGTGTGAAAGGACTGTCCCTTGAAACTATCCATGCCCTTATATCGGGGCAGGGTGGGTGTGGACAGCAGACCGATGGCGAGGATCAGAAAGCGGCAGGTGAGCTCCCGTCCGTCATTGACCTTGACCCGCCACTGATTGCTGTTTTCATCAAAATGCGCTGCCTCGACCCGGCAATTGAATTGCATATATTTTCTGAGATCGAATTTATCGGCAACGAAATTGAGGTAGCGGAGATTTTCCGATTGTGGCGAAAAGGTTTCCTTCCAGTGCCATTCCTCCAGCACTTCTTTCGAGAAGGAATATCCGTAAGTATAGCTTTCGGAATCAAACCGGGCGCCTGGATAGCGGTTGTTATACCAGGTGCCACCGAGGTCGCCATATCCCTCCAGAACCGTGGCCTTGACCCCGAGATCCGTCAGCCGTTTGATCTGATAGATACCGGCCACACCGGCGCCGATGACAATGACTTCAAACTCTGTCTCAGTTGCGATGCTCATAGATTTCTCCCGATCTTTTTCGGCACGCGATACGGTCTTTTTGACGAGAGACCGATATCGGATATTAAAGACCAATATGAGTATTTATGCAACTGAGACAGGTTACCGTTTGCCAAACCCCCATATTCTTTTTAAACCATGAAATGAGGATAGCTGTTGTTCCTGAGGGACCGTGCGGGGTAGTTAAATGATGGAAGACGTAGTGAAAGAACTGCCCCTATGGCAGGGCCGGATCAGGATGGAGACCCTTTCCGGCGGGATGACCAACCGGAACTATCTGGTAACCGACGAAAAGCGCCGGGCTGTTGTCCGTCTTGGCGAGGATATTCCCGAGCATCAGGTTGTCCGGTCCAATGACCTCGCCGCCAGTCTCGCCGCCCATGCCGCCGGTGTTTCGCCGGAGGTTCTGTATCACGCGCCGGGCATATTGATACTTGACTATATAGAGGGCAAAACCCTCGAGCCGGAAGATTTCTCGAAACCGGACCTTCTGGAGAAAGCTGTTCGGCTGATCCGGGAAAGCCATGTGAGAATACCGTCTTTGTTTCAGGGGCCGGCGATGATTTTCTGGGTGTTTCAGGTCGTCCGCCACTATGAGCGTATTCTTCAAGTGAGCAATAGTCCCTATATGCCGGTACTGGGGGAGATGATGAAACCGGTTCCGGAGCTAGAAAGCGCGGCGGGCCCATTTGAAATCGTCTTTGGCCATAATGATCTGCTGGCCGCCAACTTCATTGATGATGGCGCGCGGCTCTGGCTCATCGACTGGGAATTTGCCGGTTTCAATACGCCTTTGTTCGATCTCGGCGGTATGGCGTCCAACAACGAATTCTCCGTGGAGCAGGAGAAAACCGTGTTGGAACTCTATTTTGGAAACGCGCCATCCCCGGAAATTTGGCGTCGATACCGGGCCCTTAAATGCGCCGCCCTGCTCCGGGAAGTGATGTGGAGCATGGTGTCAGAGAGCCATTCCGATCTGGATTATGACTATCAGAGCTATACGACAGAGCATATGAAGGTCTACAACGCGGCCATAGCGGATTTCTTTGCCGCCTGACGGGGGCTGAAACGTTATCGGAAGGAGAGGCGGGATGATACGGAATATAGTGGAACTATCCGACGAAGGCCGCCAGTTACGGCTCCTCACCGCCGATGGTGAGTCGCTGAGGTTTCATGCTTTCTGGCTTCGCGATAATGCCCTGGAAGACGATACCCGGTCCTCTGCCAACGGACAGCGCCTGATCACGATGGCCGATATCCCCGAAGGAACGCGAATCCGCCACGCGGAGATTACCGACAATGCCGAGCTGGCTGTCGAATTCTCCCCTGAGAAAAAAACCTCGGTATTTCCAATAAGCTGGCTCAAGGCCCATGCCTATGACCGTCCAGCCACGGATGAAGAGGGGTGGCTGGACCCGACCCTCATCCTTTGGGATCGCTCTCTTGGAAATGCCGTTCCCTTCGTGGATTTCAACACCGCCTGCGAGGACGAAAACAGCCGCCATGACTGGCTCCGCGCCATCCGCAGCTATGGGGTTGCAAAGATGACCGGATGTCCGCTGGAAAGCGGGGCCTTGATCAAAGTTGCGGACCTGTTCGGATATGTCCGCGAGACCAATTACGGTAAATGGTTTGACGTGAGAAGTGAGGTCAATCCGAGCAATCTCGCCTATACCTCCCTCGGTCTGCAGGCGCATACGGATAATCCGTACCGGGATCCTGTTCCGACAATGCAGATCCTCTATTGTCTGGAAAATACGGCGGAGGGTGGGGAGTCAATGGTGGTGGACGGGTTTTCAATTTTGAAAAAACTACAGGCAGAAAACCCTGACTCTTTTTCATATTTGAAAAACTACAGTATGAACTTTGAGTATCGCGGAGACGAGGGACAGATTCTCAAAACCCGAAAGCCCATGATCGACATTTCCGCCGATGGGGAGCTGGTTGGGATCCGGTTCAATAATCGCGCGGCGGCTCCCATCACCCGGGTGCCGTTTGAGAAGATGGAAGCTTTCTATGAAGCCTATCGTCATCTGGAATCACTCATCGATGATCCTGAGATGCAGGTGACCTTCAAACTGGAGGCGGGGGAATGTTTCATTGTCGACAATACCCGGGTCCTGCATTCGCGAACGGCGTTTTCAGGGGAGGGAACAAGATGGCTGCAGGGCTGTTATCCGGACAAAGACGCGCTGTTGGCAAAACTTGAATATCTCGATCGAAATGAGGCAGATTGAAATCCAGGTGACATATTTCATCGCTATGAATAGAGTGACCTCGTCGAAACAAGGGAGCTGAATACATGCCGGAACCGGATATCTCAAAACTCAATCCAGATAACATCGTCGAATTTCTGGGCGGGATTTTCAGCCGTCGGGGGTCAGAAGAGTATCTCGGCGAGGCAGTGACAATTTCCGAACATATGTACCAGACCGCCCATCTTGCGGAAAAAGCCGGCGCGTCGGACGAGCTGATTGTAGCGGCCCTGCTGCATGATATCGGCCATTTCACCAACGAATTTCCTGACAATGCCGCGGATCTCGGGATCGATGCCCATCATGATCGGGCAGGGGCCCGCGTGCTGGCCCCGTTTTTTCCAAAGCTGGTGACAGATTGTGTTCGGCACCATGTCTCCGCCAAGCGCTATCTCTGCGCCACCACCCCGGAATATTTTGACAGCTTGTCCCCCGCCTCGGTCCATAGTCTGGAACTGCAGGGCGGCCCCATGTCAGAGCAGGCAGCGGCGAAGTTTGGCCAGAACTCCGATATCGATGCCATTGTCCAGGTGCGCAAATGGGATGATGAAGGCAAAATCCCCGGCCTGAAAACCGAGAGCTTTGAGTATTTCGCGCCGATAATTCAGAGGGTTGTCGACCGCCATACCACCCAATAACGCCGCCCCTAAGTGCCCGTCTTTCTGACCTTGCTGTTTCCCGTGGTCAGCTCGTCCGCCATGGACATGAAAGCACTGACCAGTTTCCCCTTGCTGCGCTCTTTCAGGCAGATAAGAGCCTCATCCATCAGGGGCTTGCTGCCGCTGATCGGGATCATTTTTAAGCGGTCATCATGGCCAAACTCCGCTTCGGAAACAATGCCAACACCGGCACCGCTGGCGACGATCTCCCGCACGGCCTCCCGTCCTTCCGCCTGAATTTTCGCATTAAAACTGACTCCGGCTGCCGCCGCAATTTCCTCAAGCTTTTGACGGGTCTTGGAGCCTTGCTCCCGAAGCACGAGCGGCATGGTGCTGAGTTGCTGCAGGGAGACTGTTTTCAGGGAGCTTAGTTTGTTTTCTGCCGAAACGAAGGCGACAATAGGGGTCGAGTTCAATTTGACGATCTCGAAGTCCCGGTTTTTGGGAATTTCTCCCAGAACGCCGACATCGGCCTCATAACTGAACAGCTTGTTGATGATTTCTTCCGTATTTCCCGTACCAACGGAAATAAAAACCCCCGGATATTTTTGCCGGAACGGCCCAAGGATCGGACGCAGGTGATGGGCTGAATCCGCCATGATCCGAAGGGTGCCGGCACCTAGGGCCCGGGATTCGGACAATAACTCGTGCGCCTGATGCTCGATATCGAACATGCGATGGGTGATCTCCAGCAGCTTTTTGCCAAAGGCAGTGACCGTCACCTGCTTCTTTTTGCGGTCAAAGAGCAGAACATCATATTCTTCTTCCAGCTTTCGGACCTGATCGGATATGGCGGGCTGGGTCAGGCAGAGGGCGTCGGCCGCCCTCGAAAACCCACCATAAATGGCGACATTATGAAAAGCCCGTAACTGAACATAGCGCATTTTCTCCACCTCTCCCCATGTGATTTCCCGAACCTAGACAACTGTCATGACAGTCTTGCGTCCGATATCTAGTGGCACCGACTGCAGGCGTGGATTTCCACATATAACCTTAATCGATAAAATAATCTAAAATAACGATTTCACAAATGATTTGTTCCCCCCTAACGTCACAGTCAACACATATCCATGTGGAAGGATAGGGGAAACAGAATGTCGAACGATCTGGGAGAGATATCGACCTCACGAATGGCACCTCCGGAAATGGGAGAGCCATACCTGCTGACACCCGGCCCACTGACCACCGCGTCGGAAGTCAAGCATGCGATGTTGAAGGACTGGGGATCCTGGGACGGAGACTTTCGCCAAATGACAGCGGAGATGTGTAATCGCCTGCTCGCCATTGCCGGAGATGATCAAGGCGAGTTTGTCTGTGTCCCCATTCAGGGAAGCGGCACATTTTCCGTTGAGGCCATGCTCGGATCATTTCTGCCGAAAGACAGTAAAACCCTTGTTTTGATGAACGGCGCGTATGGGAAGCGGACTGCGGAAACCTTGTCTTATCTGCAGCGGGATTTTGTTGTTCTGGACAAAGGCGATTACATGCCGCCGCGTGGAGACGAGGTGTCCCGGCTGCTGGCCGAGGATTCCGCTATCAGCCATGTGATTGTCGTGCATTGCGAGACAAGTTCCGGCATTCTCAACCCGGTTCAGGAAATCTCCGACGCTGTTTACGCCGCCGGTCGCAAGTTGCTGGTGGATTCAATGAGCGCCTTTGGCGCCCTGCCGCTTGATGTAAAACAGACCCGGTTTGAAGCCATGGTCTCCTCCGCCAACAAATGTATTGAGGGGGTTCCGGGTTTCGGTTTTGTCATTGCCAGAAAAACGGAATTGGAGGCGACCAAGGGTCGAAGCCATTCCTTAAGTTTGGATGTCCACAGCCAATGGATCAATTTTCAAAAGTCCGGCCAGTGGAGATTTACGCCACCCACCCATGTGGTTGCGGCTTTTATGGAAGCCTTGAAAATGCATGAAGCCGAAGGCGGCGCCCCGGGGCGTTTGGCGCGCTATGTGCGAAACCGCGATGTCATGGTTTCGGGGATGCGGAAGCTCGGCTTTGAGACCTTGCTCAAAGATCGCTGGCTATCACCGATCATTGTCACTTTTTTCAATCCGGCGCATCCTAATTTCAGCTTTGATAGCTTTTACGAGGCGATGAAGAAGCGCGGCTTTATTATCTATCCCGGCAAATTGACGATTGTGGATAGTTTCAGAATTGGCTGTATCGGCCGTATGGATGAATATGTGATGACCGAGGTTGTCGAGGCGGCAGCACAGTCTTTGAAGGAAATGAATGTGGATACGGGCTCCCCGCCTGAATCTGCCCTTATTGAACGGGCCAAGCTGGCCGCCTGAATTTGAGTTGGAGACACATCTGATGAGTAATGATTCCCAGAACGGGATTTCTGTAAATGGCCGATCCTATCCGATGCCGAAAGTCACGGCGGTGGCCATCTGTATTGATGGATGCGAGCCGGCCTACATTGACGCGGCCATTGATGCCGGCTTGATGCCCACCATGAAACGCATTCGTGAAACCGGCACCATGCATCTGGCTCATTGCGTTATTCCCAGCTTCACCAATCCGAATAACCTGTCGATTGCCACGGGTCGGCCACCGTCCGTTCACGGGATCTGCGGTAATTTTCTGCTAGACCCTGAAACCGGGGAAGAGGTCATGATGAATGACCCTCGTTTCCTCCGGGTGCCGACCATTTTCAAGACCTATTACGATGCCGGTTCCAAGATTGCCATCGTCACAGCCAAAGACAAACTCAGGGCCTTGCTCGGGGAGGGACTGAAATTTGATGAGGGACGGGCCATGTGTTTCTCGGCGGAAAAGTCCGACACCACGACAATGGCCGAGCATGGCATTGATAATGCTTCTGAGACCCTCAATCTTGAGGTTCCTGATGTTTATTCCGCGGAGCTGTCCGAGTTTGTGTTTAACGCCGGCGTCCAACTGATGAAAAGCTTCAAGCCGGACATCATGTATCTGACGACAACAGATTATGTTCAGCATAAATCTGCCCCGGGGGCGCCGCAGGCCAATGCCTTCTATGAAATGTTTGACCGCTACCTGACGGAGCTGGATGCCCTTGGTGCAGCTATCATCATCACTGCTGATCATGGCATGAAACCAAAACACAAATCCGATGGCACACCGGATGTCACGTATCTTCAGGATGTGCTGGACGAGGCCTATGGCACCGGTAAGGCCCGGGTTATCCTGCCGATCACGGATCCCTATGTGGTCCATCATGGGGCTTTGGGTTCCTTTGCCACAGCCTACCTGTCGGAGGGCGTGGACGCAGACACAGTCATTGCCCAATTGAAAGACATTCAGGGCGTGGATGTGGTTCTGACAAAAGCACAAGCGGCTGAAACTTATGAGCTTCCCGAAGATCGGATCGGTGATCTTGTGATCATTTCGACGGAGAATACCGTGCTCGGAACCAGTCGGGATCGTCATGATTTGACGGCTCTGGAAGTTCCCTTACGCTCCCACGGTGGATTGTCAGAGCAAGTGGTCCCGTTCATTATGAACAGGCGCGTTGAAAATCTGCCAGAGGCGCCGGAGTTACGGAACTTCGATGCCTATTATTATGTTGCGCAAGCGGCAGCCCTCTAACCTCTGTTTCAGGACTTAACGAGATGACCGGATTGAAAGAACGAGTTGAGATACGCCGCGAAGCCATGCGGATTGGCGGCGAAAAGGTGTCGACGCCTGATGTGGTGGAGGTGCTCTATCCCTATACCAACGAGGTGATTGGAACGGTCCCCGCTGGAACTGCCGAACATGCAAAGCGGGCCTTCGAGATCGCTGCGGCTTACAAGCCGAAACTCTCAAGATATGAGCGCCAGCAGATTTTGTTCCGTGCGGCTGAACTGATCCGGGAGCGACGGGAAGAGATCGCTGCAACTCTGACCCTGGAGCTTGGCATTTGTAATCAGCACGCGCTCTATGAAGCGGGTCGGTCCTATGATGTGTTTACCCTAGCCGGTCAGCTGGCCATACTCGATGATGGCCAGATCTTCTCCTGTGATCTCACGCCTCATGGCAAAGAGCGCAAGATCTATACGAAGCGGGAACCGGTCAATGTGATCTCGGCCATTACGCCCTTCAACCATCCTCTCAACATGGTTGCCCACAAGATCGCCCCGGCCATTGCCACCAATAACTGTGTGGTCTGTAAACCGACGGAACTGACTCCGCTGACCGCCATTACCCTGGCCGATATCCTCTATGAGGCGGGCCTGCCACCGGAAATGTTCCAGATCGTCACCGGCTGGCCTCAGGACATTGGCGAAGAAATGATCGTCAATGAGCATATCGATATCGTCACCTTTACCGGCGGTGTGCCGGTCGGCAAGATGATTGCCGAGAAGGCCGGATATAAGCGCACGGCCCTTGAGCTTGGCGGCAATGATCCGTTCATTGTCCTGGATGACCTCTCTGATGCGGACCTTGAAAAGGCCGCGGATATTGCGGTCGCCGGGGCTACTGGCAATTCCGGTCAGCGCTGCACGGCCATCAAACGGATACTTGTGCAAGAAGCGGTTGCTGACAAGCTTGTCCCTTTGATCGTTGAACGGGCCAAGAAAATCAGATTTGGCGATCCCCAGGATCCCCAGACCCAGCTCGGCTGTGTCATTCATGAGAAAGCGGCTGAGACCTTTGAGAATCGGGTGTTTGAGGCCGAGAAACAGGGCGCGAAGATCCTGTATCATCCGGGACGGAAGGGGGCGTTGTTGCCGCCGATTGTGGTCGATCATGTGCCCCATGACAGTGAGCTTGTCTATGAAGAGACCTTCGGGCCGGTTATTCCCATCGTCCGGGTACCCAATGACGATGTGGAACTGATGAAGATTTCCAACTCCACGCCTTTTGGCCTGTCCGCCGGTGTCTGCACCAACAATCTCGACCGCATCACTAAATATATTGACGGGCTGGATGTCGGCACGGTCAATATCTGGGAGCAGCCCGGCTATCGGATCGAGATGTCCCCCTTCGGCGGTATCAAGGATTCCGGCAACGGGGTCAAGGAAGGGGTGCTGGAGGCCATGAAATTCTTTACCAACGTCAAAACCTACTCACTGCCCTGGCCGGTCAGATAGGGGGAGGGATCCCCGTCGGGTGACGGGCGAACAGTTAGGCGGACCAAATGGATGACACTGCGGATCTGGCTGTGCTTCTGGTTTTATGCGCAGCCTTTCTGCATGCGATTTGGAATGCCATCATTAAAGGATCGGGCGATCAGACCCTCGCCCTTGGTCTGGTGGCGCTTCCCCATGTGGTCATCGGCGGGGCCTTGGCGGTATTGTTCTTACCGCCACTGGAAGAGAGCTGGCCTTTTATTGCAGCCTCGACAGGAATCCATTTTTTCTATTACGCCTTTCTTCTTCGCTCCTACCGGATCGGCGATCTGTCCCAGGTCTATCCGATCTCTCGCGGAATTGCGCCGGTCCTCGTCGCGTTGGGTGCCCAGATATTCACCGGTGAAATTCTGCCTTTTTGGGGATGGGTTGGTGTTCTCCTTGTTTCCTGCGGGGTTTCTTTGCCCGCCCTCTTCTCCCGGGCCGGGTTCGGTAACAGAAAGGCCATTCTGGCAGCGCTCACGACCGGTGTTTTCATTGCCAGCTATTCTGTCGTTGACGGTATGGGGGTTCGCGTTTCCGGCAGCCCGCTCGGCTATATCGGCTGGCTGTTCGTCTGCGAGATATTCGTCATCCTGTTTATCTTTCACCGGCGCCGGCATCACCTTCGCCGAACGCCGGTGCGGGTTTGGCTGACCGGCCTGTTTGGCGGGGCGGCGTCGGCCGCCGCATATGGGCTCGCCATTTACGCCAAAACCCTGGCGCCACTCGGCACCGTTTCAGCCATTCGCGAATCCAGTGTCGTCATTGCGGCGCTTATCGGCGTGATCTGGTTTCAGGAGCGTCCCTGGGAAATCCGTCTGATCTCAGCGGTTATTGTAGCATCCGGTGTCAGCATCCTGGCATTTGCATCATAGATTTATCTGATATATTTATAAGTATAATAGATTTCGTCTATTTGTCATATTGCGGCACTATAAATTCCGGGTAATGATTCGTAAGGATTAAGGATCGGTCAGGGCCATATGTGGTCCACCGAAAGACAGGAACTCAAAACAGGGAGAAGCACCAGATGTTTAGTTTGAAAAAAATGGTCGTCGCCGCCACCGCCGGGTTGTTGATGACAACAACCGCGATGGCCGCAGAGTTGACCGTCTACACCGCCGTGGAAGCGGAAGACCTGAAGCGCTACGCGGAGGAATTCAATAAGGCCCATCCTGATATCAAGATCAACTGGGTCCGGGACTCCACCGGCATCATCACTGCTAAGCTGCTGGCAGAGAAAAACAATCCTCAGGCGGATGTAATCTGGGGCCTGGCGGCAACCTCTCTGTTATTGATGAAATCAGAAGGCATGCTGGAGCCATACGCACCAAAAGGTGTGGACAAGCTTGACCCCAAATTTGTCGACAAAAGCACGCCGCCAACCTGGACCGGAATGGATGCCTGGGTTGCGTCTGTTTGCTTTAACACGGTTGAAGGCGAGAAACTCGGCCTGACAGCGCCAAAATCCTGGAAGGACCTGACGAAGCCTGAATATAAAGGTCATGTGATCATGCCAAATCCAAACTCCTCCGGAACCGGCTTCCTGGACGTGTCCAGCTGGCTGCAGATGTTTGGAGAAGAAGGGGGTTGGGCTTATATGGATGCCCTGCATGAAAACATTGCCCGTTATACCCATTCAGGCTCTAAACCCTGTAAATTGGCCGCCGCTGGTGAAATCCCCATTGGCATTTCCTTCGCTTTCCGCGGCGCCAAGTCCAAGGCCGCAGGCGCTCCAATTGATATCATCGTTCCGGAAGAAGGAGTCGGATGGGACATGGAAGCAACCGCCATCGTTGCCGGTACAGATAATCTTGATGCCGCCAAAACTTTGGTTGACTGGAGTGTAACCAAAGACGCCAATGAAATGTACAACACCGGCTACGCGGTTGTTGCCTATCCTGGTGTCGCCAAACCGGTCAAATTTTTCCCAAAAAACCTGACGGAAAAAATGATCGACAACGATTTTGAGTTTGCAGCAAATAACCGCAAGGCCATCCTTGCCGAGTGGCAGAAACGGTACGACTCCAAGTCCGAACCAAAATCGTAAATCCCTGATCCATGAAAGGCATCGCTTCGGCGGTGCCTTTTATTTTGGGACAAAACTCAATAGGATAGTCAGAACAATTGCGTTCGGGGGACCACTGATGCAAAGCGCTGGTGATCAGTCACATGACAGCTACCTTCAGATTGACGGGTTGTGGAAAGCCTTCGGGGATTTTATTGCCCTCAAAGACATCTCTTTGGACATTCGCAATGGAGAATTCGTCTGTTTCCTTGGTCCGTCTGGATGTGGAAAAACCACCTTGCTGCGGGCCATCGCGGGCCTCGACCTGCAAACTTCGGGAACGGTGGCCCAGGGCGGAAAGGACATTTCGAACCTGCCGCCGGCTGAGCGGGATTTTGGTATTGTTTTCCAATCCTACGCCTTGTTTCCTAATCTGACGATTGAGAAGAATATCGCCTTTGGGCTGGAAAATTCCGGCCTTGCGAAGAACGAGATTATTGCGCGTGTGACCGAGCTGCTGGAGCTTGTCGGCCTTCCCGACCAGGGACCGAAATATCCAGCTCAGCTTTCCGGTGGTCAGCAGCAGCGTATTGCCCTTGCCCGCGCCATTGCCATGTCGCCTGGACTGCTGCTTCTGGATGAGCCGCTCTCTGCCCTCGATGCCAAGGTCCGAGTGCATTTGCGCCATGAAGTTAAGGAGTTGCAGCGAAAACTCGGCGTGACAACGGTCATGGTCACCCATGATCAGGAAGAAGCTCTGTCCATGGCCGATCGGATCGTGGTCATGAATCATGGGATTATTGAGCAGGTCGGGACACCGACGGAAATCTACCGGGAGCCTGAAACCCTGTTTGTTGCCGATTTCATCGGTGAAATGAACCAGATTTCCGCTACTATTGCCGAGGATGGTTCGAAGGTGCGCATCGGAACATGGGAACTCACCAGCTCTCCCCATGGTTTTTTGGTGGGAGAGAAAGTGATTGCCGCCATTCGCCCGGAGGACATCATTCCGCACGGTCCCGGTGCACCTTCTGAAGGGGCGCCGGATATCGTCGCCGAACCTGATAACGTGCTCCAGGTAACTGTGAGTGAAATGGAGTTTCTCGGGTCGTTTTGGCGGGCCCGGCTGACAAATGCACAGCTTGGGGATGTCGAGCTTATTGCGGATTTCTCCATCAACGCCGTGCGTCGAATGGAAATATCCGACGGCGTGAATATGACCATAGAAATGCCGAGTAACCGATTGAAAATATTTGCTTTTCAACAGGAAGATGCAGCATGACTGTCGCCACGACAGACAGCCTTCCGCCTGGTCGGCCGCTTTCGGCGAAGCTGGGCCGTGATGATCTGCTGATGCGGGCGTTCATCCTGGTGATTGCTTTATACCTGATCATCACTCTGGCATTTCCCCTTTACGCCATGCTGTCCAAGGCTTTCTCCACATTCAGTTTCAATCTCTCCCAGATAGAGTTGCAGGTGAGTGATGAAAACGGAAATTTCAGTGGCAAAATCCTTTCCGCCGAGGCTTTGAATCAGAAGCTTGGCGCAATCCCCCCGGAAGAAATGGCAACGAGTTCTGATGGTCGTTTGTCCCTTGTCCCGCTGTTTCCGGATTTCAGCTTCAGAAGCCCGGTGATGTACAAAGTCAGAGGGGTCGATTCCAGTGCTATTTTTCTGATTGGTTCTGAAAGAAAGACGGGTCCTGACTGGTATGAAGTTGATTCAAATACCTTTCGAAAGGTTGTCCTAAGGCCGGTTCAATCCACGGGTCTGTCTAACTTCATCACCTATTTTTCGACACCTTCCCTGTTCCAGTCCATCCAGAATTCGTTGATAATTTCAATCATCAGCACGGTCATCACGGTCACCCTGGCCTTTGCCTTTTCCTATTCGCTCAATCGCAGTTGCATGAGGTTTAAAGGTGTCTTTCGCCTGATTGCCATGGCGCCCATTCTGGTGCCGTCCCTGTTGCCAGGAATTGCGCTCGTCTATCTGTTCGGCAATCAGGGGATGTTGAAATCGGTGATGATGGGGGAATCCATCTATGGCCCCTATGGGATTGTCATGGGATCTGTGTTCTTCACTTTTCCCCATGCCATGATCATCATCACCACCGCCCTCGCTATTTCCGATGCGCGTTTGTATGAGGCCGCGGTCTCCCTTCGGGCAAGTGCCTGGAAAACCTTTTGGACGGTCACCATACCCGGGGCCAGATATGGATTGATTTCCGCCGCGTTCGTGGTTTTCAATCTGGTGATCACCGATTTCGGATTGCCGAAGGTAATTGGTGGTCAATATAACATGCTGGCGGTTGACATTTATAAGCAGGTGATCGGTCAGCAGAATTTTGAAATGGGCGCTGTGGTCTCTGTCGTCCTGCTGATGCCGGCCTTTCTGGCCTTTTTCGTAGATCGGCTTGTGCAGAAGAAGCAGGTGGCGCTGCTTTCGGCCCGCTCGGTCGTCTATGAGCCGAAACCCGATAAGAAATTTGACCGTCTCTGCTTTCTCTATTGTTCTCTTGTGGCCATATTTATTCTGGGGATTCTTGGGGTTTGCCAGTTTGCGGCCCTGATAAAATTCTGGCCCTATGACCTCAGTCTCAGTCTCAATAACTATAACTTCGATCTGACGGACGGCGGCGGGTGGGCGGCTTATGGCAATTCCATCCAGCTCGGTTTGTACACGGCCTTTTTTGGGACGATCATCGTCTTTACCGGGGCCTATATGGTCGACAAGACCCGTGGTTTCCGCTTTGGCCGGGGTTTATTCCAGTTCCTGGCCATGCTGCCGATGGCCATACCTGGCATGGTTCTGGGACTCGCCTATATTTTCTTCTTCAATGACCCGGAAAATCCCTTAAACGGAATATACGGGACCATGGCCATCCTGGTGATCGTCACCGTCACTCATTTTTACACGGTTTCGCATCTGACGGCGGTCACCGCTCTCAAGCAGATGGATGGGGAGTTTGAATCCGTCGCAGCGTCTCTGAAGCAGCCCTTTTATAAGCTCTTCTCCCGGGTCACGGTGCCGGTCTGTCTGCCCTCAATTCTGGATATCGCTATCTACCTGTTTGTGAATGCCATGACGACAGTCTCCGCGGTGGTCTTTCTCTATTCAACGGATACGGCTTTGGCCTCCATCGCCGTCCTGAATATGGATGATGCAGGGGACATAGCTCCGGCGGCGGCCATGGGCATGATGATCTTCTATACAAATGCGGCGGCTCGCATTCTGCATTTATTCGCCTCCAAAGGTATATTGCGGCGAACCCAGGCCTGGCGTGCCCGGTGAGGCGTCGAATTCGGATTAGCTTTGCGGATCGCACAGACTTGAACTAGTCTCCCGGCATGAGCAGCAAATTACCAGAAAACACGGTCCATGTGTTCCATGCAGATATCGGCCAGGACGGTCCGGTCGATTTTGACCTTTGCTGGCAGATCATCGGCGATACAGAACGGAGCCGGGCAGAACGCTTTCGGTACGACTTGCATCGGGACCGTTATGTTAAAGCCCATGGACGGCTACGGCAGATATTAGCTAACTACCTCGATATTCCCCATGACCAGGTGCGGATTGAATTGCAGAAGGGCGGGAAACCTTTTATTCCCGACACCAGCCTGCAGTTTAATATGTCCCATTCAAAAGACAGTGCTGTCTATGCGGTCACTACGACAGGCCATGTTGGCATTGATGTGGAGCTGTTTGACCGGCGGGTGGAAATAGATGATTTGAGCGGCCATTATTATACGTCTTCTGAGCAAGCGGTGCTGGCAGACCTGGGTCCTGCTGCCAGACGGGAAATGTTTTTCTGGCTTTGGACGGCGAAGGAAGCGCGTATGAAACTGACGGGTGAGGGGTTGGCGCTTGATCCGCGGAATATTGATGTCGCCATTGAGAAAGGCGTCCCGAGCGGTTATCGGGCGCCGAGCACACCGCCAGCGACCCTGGCGGTGGTGGATGTGCCAGGCTTGAACGGTGCCTGCAGTGTTGCCGGGCACTCCGTGTTATCAGTGGAAGTCAGAGAGTTGAAAGATATCCGAAGCTAGTCTCAGGTTTTAATATCCAGAACAGCCTGCTGCATGTCATCCCAGATTTCAAACATCTTGAGATTTGCCTTATAGCTATGAGAGGCAAGCTGTTGGGAGACCATCTCGGTCGCCAGATCCACATTTGGAACTTCGACCAGCCCGTCTTCATTGGCAAGGGGGTTATTCGGAGAATAGGCCTGGAATGTGGATGGGTCCCGTTCCTGCACCGACACGCGCGGTGAGCCATCCGGGCCACTGGTCTGAATAGCCTGAACAGCCTCATAGGCCGCTCCGGCACCTTCCGCGCCTGGCGTTCCAACCGTTCCCTGATTCACAACATTCTGAGCCGAGATTTCTAATCTCTTGGTGGCTGCAGCGAGACCGGCGAGAGCCGACCCTTGAATTGTATTCATGGTATTATCCAACCCGAATAATTTTAGACAAAATTTATATATATAAATATTTACTAATATAGAGTTTTTGACGGAATTTTATTAACAAATCGTTAACAACCGGATCACTCGCCTCGGAGAAAACCATCCCATTGCCGAAGAAGGTCCAGCAAGTCGGACAGGGGACCTGAGGTGGTCTCGCCGCTCTGCAATGAGGTAATTTCATATTGAGGCCCCGTCAAGGTCAGGGTATGGGCATTGCCGTTTATTTCAAAGGGAAGGGATTCTCTATCCTCTGCCTGGGCCTTGAGAAATGCAATGAATGCCCGATCCTGCTGAATCTCTGATTCAAAAAAGTCGCACAAAACTCCGTTTTCCGGGGATAATTCGGCCTTGAGTAACCCTGTTTCAGGATCCTTGAGAAGGGTCATAATCGGCATGTCATTGACCCCTCAATCCGCACTATAAAGGGGATAGGCTGTATTGACCCGTCCATCATTGAGGCGATACCCTTCGATCATAAAGCCGTATCCGGAAGGACCACGCCATTTGGCGCCTGATCCAAGCCTGTTCTGTGAGATGGCGCGCAAAATTGCCTGAATAACCTGATGTTTTGTCAGGCGATCCGGAAACATGCTGGAAAATTTGTCTTTCCATTTCCGCTCTCGCTGATCATAAATCTCAACAATTGCCGTGTAGACACCTGCCTTATTGGGCTTTGACAGAATTTTCTTAATTCGTGAGCTAAAGGCGCCAGATTGTTTTGGCAACTGGTGAAAACCGACCGGCTTGCCGCGCTGGTTAATTTCACCGTCAAAAATGTGAACGAGATTTAGGGACGGATCCGTGTCTGACCAGGGACTGAAGGCGAGGCTGTTCGCGGTGGCGATGACAAGCCCGAGAGCCGTTAGGATTACGAAGAAAAGTTTGCAATTCAGCAGGTTAGGCACAGCACTCAAATTCTTTTGCTAACTGGAGCCGCTGACAAAACTCTCGACCAGACTCTTGGCAACGAGATTCCACCCATCGACCAGCACGAAAAATATCAGTTTGAACGGCAAGGATATCATGACCGGCGGCAGCATCATCATGCCCATGGACATCAGGATGGACGCAACCACCATATCAATAACCACAAACGGCACGAAGAGCAAAAATCCGATTTCGAAGGCGCGTTTCAATTCACTGATCACAAACGCCGGCACCAGCACTTTTAGGGGCACTTCTTCGGGGGCTGCCGCGTCCTCCGTGGCACTCAGGTCCATGAACAATAGAATGTCTTTTTCCCGGGTATGCTTGAGCATGAAAATCTTGAACGGCTCCGAGGCCCTATCAAAGGCTTCAGTCTCGTCAATCTCTTCATTGATCAATGGCAGAACGCCATTCTCATAGGCGCTTTCGAAGGTTGGCGCCATAATGAAGGCCGTCAGAAACAGAGCCAGCGAAATGAGCACCACATTCGGAGGCGTGGATTGAACTCCCATAGCACTACGCAACAGGGATAACACCACGATCAGGCGGGTAAAGGATGTTGTGACGATCAGGATGGCCGGGGCCAGGCTTAGAACCGTCATCAGAACGACAAGCTGGACGATACGTCCGGTCAGCGGCCCGGCATCATCTCCCAGATCAAGGGACAGGCTTTGCGCCAGGGCGTCAGGCGCTGCTATTGTCAGCAAAAGTAATGTCGTCAGCAGGATGGCAGAAAGCCGCCTCCAAAGATTCGCCGTCCTGAAATACTTATTCATTTATCGGTCTCACTACTATGGACGGGGTCGACGGGAGGGGCGATATTCCGCTCGATAACAAGATCTCGCTCCGGTCCTAAAAGCACCAGATGTTCCGTATCATCCCGGCGCACAAGTACCAGGCGGCGTTTCGCATCGATCGGGGCCATATCTGAGATCGACAGCCGACTTGGGCTGCCCGGCTTGCGCTGTACCTTTGGAACCATGCCGAACTTCCGGGCAATCAAAGTCACCAGGGCAATGAGGCCCAGAACGATCAGCAGACCGACAATATATTTAAGATACTGGACAGAATCCATTTACACGCCATCCAGACTGTCAATGTCCCGGGAGACTTTGTCATGGCGGATCTGTATTTCCCTCGATAACTCATCGAGGGAGCTGATCACTTCCGTTAGAAGGCTTGAGAGTTCCGGCCGCTGGCTATGGCTGGCATTTTGAACCCGCTGATGAATCTCGACCAACCGATCCGGCAGGCCGCTGATGTCGATCATGGCGCCGCTGCGGGTTTGTGCAAGATATCTTGAGATGTCGGCGCTCAAGGCGGAAATATCGGTTTTCACTGTGGGACTATTGTTCATCACCAAAACTCAACTCAGGCTGCAACTCATTCTGGCTCTTGTACAGATAGGACAGAATTTCTGAGACAGCCGCAAACGCTTCGAGTGGAATGGGGCAGTCGACATCGATTTCTGACAAGATCTGGGCAAGGTCCGCGTCTTCGCGAACCTTTACACCATGATCAAAGGCCAATTGCAAGATTTGCTCGGCAAATTCACCTTTTCCAGTCGCTTTTATTACTGGAGCATTAGTGATGTTTTTGTCATGAGTCAGGGCGACAGCGATCGCCTCCCTGTTTTTACTTGCGTATTCTTCGTCACTATTGGCCAAACCGAGCGCCCATTCCAATGTTTTCCTGTTTCGGGAGTGTGACCTCGTATGGTTAATATTTGTTTACCATAGGAAAAATTTGCCGGGTATCGGACTTTCGTCACACCCTCCCAAAAGTTTTTAAAAACATCCTTGCAACTCCTTTGGTGAAGGATTATGTTCCCGATCGCTGGCAGGCAATGACTCACCCCAGTGAGTGACGCCAGCGAACAGCAATTAAAACTGCCGGGGTTTTCCGCCCCATTTGCACAAATTGAATTTTATGTACGCCCTTGCGGCAGATCAGGCGCTCAAGATGAAAAAGAGCGCCGTCGTCAGTTTGAATGCGTGTCATTCAAAAAAACCCTTACTCGCGTTAATCGTTTGAGTAGGCAGGAAAGGAATAAATATATGAGTGAATTGGAAAATGCGCTGAACGGCAAGAAAGTCGCCATTCTTGTTGCCAATGGATTTGAAGAATCCCACATGACCAGCCTCCACAAAAAGCTAGTTACGACAGGAGCGGAAGTGAAAATCGTTTCTCCTGAAAAAGGTGTCGTCAACAGCTGGCACGGCAACGGCTGGGGTCATTTCTTTCCGGCAAATGCACATCTTTCAACTTCAATGTCTCACCATTTCGATGCCGTTGTCATTCCGGGTGGGTCCCGCCATGTCAGTCGCCTGATTTCAGATCCGCAGACGGCCCGCTTCATGCGCGGCTTCATGGAAGATAACAAACCGGTGGCTCTGATTGAGGATGCCCCCAAAATTCTGGCCGAAGCCTCCCTGCTTGAAGATCGTGCAGTGACCGTTGCTGAGGATGTCGCAGAAGATGTCAGCGCCAAGGGCGCCAGCCTGGTTGAGGCCGACCTGCATGTGGACGACATGCTGGTGACGACAAAAGAGGCTATTGAGCCGATGATTGAACGCTTTGTCGAATGTGTTCTGAAATATGAACCGGAAGCCTGGGAAGCGGCCTGATTTCACCGTCAGCAGACTGAATTTTTTAACGCCTCCGAATTCGGGGGCGTTTTTTTGTCTTTAATCCAAGTCTTTACAAAAAATTAACGATCAATCTCTAGGCTGGGGTTAGGAAAAACCGTAACCGGAAGCGATTGACCTATGAATTTGGAAAAAATTCCTCTTTTCGCCGCCTTGACAGAGCGTATGAAATGGCTGACTGCCCGGCAGAAAGTGCTGTCGCAGAATGTCGCCAATTCCGATACGCCCAATTACCGCGCCAGGGACCTCAAGCCCTTGGAATTCCGGAAGATGATTGAGGAACCGGAGGACAAAAGCGTCCGCATCAACCGCACGGACACCAAGCATATTCATGTGGATGAGATCGAGAAATATGAGACCCTGGTGAGCCGGGACGTTACGGAGGTCACGCCGACTGGAAATGCCGTGAACCTGGAACAGGAAATGATGAAAGTGGCAGAGACGCAAATTCAATATGAACTGACGACGTCTTTGTACAAGAAAAATCTGGGGATGTTGAAAACAGCCCTGGGACGCCGATAGGCACAGACAAGTGAGGTAAAGACGAAAATGGATTTACTCAAAACAATGGAGGTATCTGCCTCCGGTATGAATGCGCAGGGACAGCGGATGAGGGTCATCTCTGAGAACCTTGCCAACAAGGATTCTGTCGGGCGGACAGCGGAAGAAGATCCCTATCGCCGCAAGACCCTGTCTTTCAAGAATGTGCTGGACCGGGAGCAAGGCATTACCAAAGTGGCGGTCGGCAATATCTCCGAGGATAAGGGCGAGTTTGACCTCAAATACAATCCAAGCCATCCGGCGGCCAATGAAGACGGTTATATCAAAGTTCCGAATGTCAATTCCCTGGTGGAAATCATGGATATGAAGGAAACCCAGCGGTCCTATCAGGCGAACCTTGGGGTGATTGACGCGTCTAAAAAGATGATCATGCGGACCTTGGACATCCTCCGCTCCTAGAAAAGGTAGAGATAAATGGTTGATACAAGCGCCTTGACGGCAGCACAGGCCTATACAAAAGCCCTGACAAACGGGGCCGAGGGGAAAGGCACCGGTACAGCGGTCGGTGTCGATGACGTCACAACCGGCCCCAGTTTTTCCGAGATGCTGGCGGAAGCCGGCGGGGACGCCATTGAAAGCGGTGTCTCTGCCGAGCAGGTCAGCCTTGACGCGGTCATGGGAAATGCCGGCCTTGCCGATATCGTCACGGCGGTCAGTAATGCCGAGGCGACACTGGAAACCGTGGTTGCTGTCCGCGATCGGGTAATTCAGGCTTATCAAGACATCATAAAAATGCCAATCTAGGCTGTAGTCAGTATTTACAGCACAGGAACGCAATCATGACACCAACAGACGTCGTCGACGTGGCACGGGAAGCAATCTGGGTATTGCTTGCGGTGGCTTCTCCGGTCATGTTGGTCGCCTTGTTGGTCGGGCTGGTTGTCGCCCTGATCCAGGCTTTGACCCAGGTCCAGGAAATGACCCTGGCATTCGTTCCGAAAATCCTGGCGATTTTTGTCTCCCTGATTATCTTCCTGCCCTTCATGCTGTCCCAGATGATCGGTCTTATGGAGCAGATTTCCCAGCGTATTACGTCCCTGTGACGGAGCGGACGTAAATGCTTGATGAGTTCCTCACAGTCAATATTTTCGCTTTCCTGCTGGTCTTTACGCGTCTTGGCGCCGCCTTCATGGTGGTACCGGGTATTGGCGAGAATTTCGTCAGCCCCCGGGTGCGCCTTTCCATCGCCCTTGCCGTCAGTTTTCTGGTCACCCAGTTCGTGATCGATCGCCTGCCGCCGGAGCCCGCCACCCCCATAGAGCTGGCCATGTTGCTGGTCACGGAAATCCTGATCGGCCTGGTCTTGGGCGGCGTATTGAGACTGATGTTGAGCAGCCTGCATGTGGCGGGTACCATCATCGCCCAGCAGTCGGGCCTGGCCGCCGCCATGTTTTTTGATCCGGGGCAGGGCACCCAGGGTGCCATCACCAGTACCTTCCTGACCTTGATGGGGATCACCATGATCTTCGTCACCGACATGCATTTTCTGTTTCTGCAGGGCACTTTCGCAAGCTATGACCTGTTCCCCGTCGGGATGATGCCACCACTTGGCGATCTCAGCATGCTGGTCTCGGACTATGTGCAGGCATCCTTCACGTTAGGGTTTCAGATCGGCGCACCGTTTCTCGTTTTCGGTTTGACTTTCTATATCGGGGTTGGTTTGATAAACCGGCTTATGCCACAGGTACAGATCTTCTTCGTTGCCATGCCCCTGCAGATTGTCCTGTCTTTCGCCATTCTGGCACTGACGATCGGGGCGGGAATGATGTGGTTTATCGGCTATTATGAGGAGGCGCTGATGCGCTTTCTGGGGGAATAGAGGCAGATGGCGGACGATAAGGACGAAGCCCAAAAAACCGAGGAACCGACAGCCAAAAAGCTTGAGGATGCCTTCAAGAAAGGCCAGGTTCCCAAATCCCAGGAAGTCGGTCACTGGTTCATGACCATTGGTATTACTCTGGTGGTGATGATTTTTATTGCCGGCCTTGGTAATACCCTTACCTTTGACCTCCTGAAATTCGTCGAGCGGCCCCATGCCATCCCCTTTGACCAGTCCAATCTCGCCAATCTGTTTGGTGAGCTGGGGTGGGAAGTGATCTATGTGGTGGCGCCGGCCCTGGGGACCCTGATGATTGCCGGCATTGTAGGGAACCTGATCCAGCATAAGCCTGTTCTCTCTGCTGAACGGATCAAGCCGAAATGGGAGAAGATCTCCCTGCTTAAGGGCACCAAGCGGCTGTTTTCCCTGAAATCATTTGTCGAATTTCTAAAAGGCATATTCAAACTGACCCTGGTGGCTGCGGTGGCCTTCCTGTTCGTCCTGCCGAGTATGTGGCAGCTTCCCAATGTGGTCGCCTTTGACGTGCTGCAGGTACTGGAGCTGATACAGGAGCAATCCCTGTTGCTGCTCGCCGGTGTGATCGCGGTGATGAGCGTCATTGCCGGTCTGGACTTCATGTATCAGCGCTACAACCATCACAAGGAACAGCGCATGACCAAGCAGGAGGTCAAGGACGAGAACAAGCAGACCGAAGGCGATCCGATGATCAAGGCGCGGCTCAGGGCCATCCGCATGGAACGGTCCCGCCGCCGGATGATGCAGGCAGTGCCGGAGGCCGATGTGGTCATCACCAACCCGACCCATTTTGCCGTTGCCCTGAAATACAGCCCGGAAGAGGAGCGGGCGCCGGTGGTGGTCGCCAAGGGTCAGGACAATGTCGCCCTGAAAATGCGGGAAATCGCCAATGAAAACGAGGTCCCGATCGTCGAAAATCCACCGCTTGCCCGGGCTCTGCACAAGGCCTGTGAGCTGGACGACGAAATCCCCTATGAGCATTTCAAGGCCGTTGCCGAGGTAATCGGCTATGTTATGCGTCTTAACAAGAACAAACGGAAGAATTAAGCAGGCCAAGGTGAAGCACAAAACAAGACGTCCGCAAAATCGAAAATTTTCTGTCGGCCTTGATGCCCGTCAGTTGGCGGCCGCCTTTTTCCTGGTCGCCGCCCTGATCGTGATTTCCGCGCTGCTGGGGCGGGAGATTGGCCCGTTTAATCTGGTGATTTTAAGTGCCATGGTCATCGGTGCCATGGGTCTCGGCCTCTGGTATCTTATTTTCCATGGCCTGCGCCGGGCCGCCAGCGGTAATCTCGATCTTCTGTCCGATGTGATTTCCGCCAGTCCGGAGGGGCGGCTGATCACCACCAAGGACGGAAAATACGTCACGTCCAACCGGCCTTACCAGCAACTGCTTGATCTGCCCTTGCGGGGTCCGTCAAAAACCCTGGAGCAGGTCTTTACCGATGATCCCGAAACCCAGAAAAAGATCAGACACCTGCTCAAGGCCTCCGTTTATGAAGGCTACTCCGGCCCCAGACTGGAGATCAAGACAGATACCGGGCGCTGGCTATCCATCCTCGCCCATTCCATTGAGGCCTTGCCGGACAGTATTATCTGGTATGTGACCGAGACCACCCGTCAGCATCGTCAGGAAGAAGATGAGCGGATCGAGCGCGAGAAACTCTCCGAGTATTTCAATAATGCGCCGGTCGGATTTTACTCCCTGGACGGAGAAGGAAAGATCCAGTTCGTCAATCGGATCTTTTCCGACTGGCTCGGCTACCATCAGGATGAGCTTAACAGCAGCCATATGGCCTTTTCCGATCTGACCATCAAGAAAAATGACGGACAGCTGGACTTCATGGAGAGCATGGCAGCCTCCGGCCCCTTGTTTCAGGGAGAAATGGATCTTAAGCGGCGCGACGGCACCGTCCTGCCGGTGCATATCACCCAGACCATAATCCGCGATGACGCCGGTGACATCCTCGGCTCCCGCTCCGTTGTCCGCGAATTGCTGCAGGAGCAGGAATGGCGGGAGCGGGTGGCCAGCGCCGAGCTGCATTTCCGCCGGTTCTTTGAGGCCGCGCCGATTGGCATTGTCTTATTGGATTCGCAAGGCTTGGTTCTTGAAGGCAACCCGGCGTTCCGGGTCTTGACGGAAACGGTGATCAACAATACAGCCGGGCGTCATGTCACCGATCTGATCCAGCCCGAAGATCGCCCATTTCTGACCCAGAAACTGGAAGAGGCGTCTGCCAGTAACGCCACATCGACCCCCGTGGAAGTCCGTCTGAGCGGCGGGGCAGAGCGGGCCGCGAATTTCTATATCAGCGCCATTTCCGGCAGCGAGGAGAATTCAGGCCGCTTTTTGGTGCATGTCCTCGATACCTCTATTCAGCGAAACCTTGAGGTCCAGTTTGCCCAAAGCCAGAAAATGCAGGCCGTTGGCCAGCTGGCAGGCGGCATCGCCCATGATTTCAACAATCTGCTGACCGCCATGATCGGATTTTGCGATCTGTTGCTGCTGCGCCATCAGGTAGGTGATACGTCCTATTCCGATATCACCCAGATCAAACAGAATGCCAACCGGGCGGCCGGTCTGGTGCGCCAGCTTCTCGCCTTTTCCCGCCAGCAGACCTTGCGACCCGAGGTCACCGACCTCACCGATGTGCTGGCTGAGCTCTCCAATCTTCTCCGTCGGCTGATCGGAGAGGCCATTCAGCTCAAGATCACCCATGCCCGGGATCTCTGGCTGGTCACCGTTGACCGGGGACAGTTTGAGCAGGTGATCATCAATCTCGCCGTCAATGCCCGCGATGCCATGTCCGGCGATGGCATTCTGACCTTTGAGACCAAGAACCTGACTATCGCCGAGCGGGGCAAAGAGTATAGCGAGCTTATTCCCATTGGGGATTACGTGCTGGTCAAGGTCTCTGATACCGGAACCGGGATCCCCGATGATGTGATTGAGAAGATTTTCGATCCGTTTTTCACAACCAAAAAAGTGGGTGAGGGGACCGGCCTCGGCCTCAGTACCGTCTACGGCATCATCAAGCAGACCGGCGGCTTCATTTTTGTTGAGAATAACAAGGATTCCGGAACAACTTTCAGTATCTTCCTGCCCCGATATATGGAGGCCGCCGAAACCGGCGATGCGGCGGAAACCTCACCGCAGCAGGATCATCGGGACCTGACCGGCAAGGGAACTGTCCTGCTGGTGGAGGATGAGGATCCCGTGCGCCTGTTTGCAGCCCGGGCTCTGCAGAACAAGGGCTATACGGTCCTTCAGGCGGATAGTGGCGAATCCGCTTTGGAAGTTGCGTCCGAGCATGAGGGAGAGATTGACCTGCTGATCACCGATGTGGTCATGCCGATCATGGACGGGCCGACCCTAGTCAAAAATGTTCTGGCCGACAAACCGGACATGAAAGTGATCTTTATTTCCGGCTACGCCGAGGATGCGTTCCGCAAAGACCTGGATTTCGATGTCAGCAAAATCGACTTCCTGCCCAAACCCTTCTCCCTGAAAGAGATCGCCGGCAAGGTCAAGGAAGTGATGAGCCGGGAAAAGCCTTAAGCCTTTAATTTGGCCGGTCGCAGTGCCAGTTGATGGTTGTTGCCTTGATAAAGCGGGCCAGGCGGTCCAGTTCGGCTTCCAGTTTTTCCTGTCGTTTGGCGGTCCACTTCACTTTCGGTTCGTGCCAGAGGTCGATGACCTCGATAATTCCCTTGGCCCGGTCAGCTTTCAGTTCAATGCGCCCGACGAAACGGTCTCCTTCCAAAATCGGATAGACATAATAGCCCCATTTTCGTTTGGCGGCGGGGACGAAAATCTCGATCCGGTAGTCGAAGCCGAAGAGTTTTGACAGGCGGTCCCGGTCACGGATGGCCGGATCAAACGGGTTGAGGATCCGGAGGCGGGAGGTCGGTTGTGTGGCGGTTTCCAGCCGGGTCTCGATTTGAGGAAGCGCCAGAGCGCTGATCCAGCTGCCATCCACCGCCTGAATCTCGACCGGTTGCAGGTCCTGCTCTGTGGCTGCGATCCAGTCCCGGACTTCTGTTGATTGAACCGCATCCCAGAAACGCTGGATCTGACCCGGTGTGCCGAAGGCGATACGGTCAAGAGCGTTACGGCAGAGCCAGTCAATCTGATGCGCGTCCGGATGCTCTGTCTCGCGATGTTCTTCCGGGATCACCCGTTCCGTCAGGTCGTAGAACTTCGTAAAATTCTCCCGATGCGATGTGCTCAGCTCCCCTGCATACCACATCTGGTCGAGGGCCAGCTTATGGGGCGGGCGCGACCACATTTTGCGCTTGCCCTCAACCTTGGTATCGAAGGCATGGGTGGAAAGCGGGCCTTCCGCCTCGATCCGCGCCTTGACCGCCTGCCGGCCTGCTTCATCGAGGCCTTGTTTGTAATAGCCCGATTTCATGACCTTGTCGCCGAGGCGGCGGAACTGGCGCTGCCACATGGGATAGAACTCCATGGGCAGGATCGATGCGTCATGGGTGAAATGCTCGAACAGGGCACGGTCCTTCGCCAGCAGCTTGCCGAGCATGGGCTCGCGGTAATTCTGGTTGCGGCTCCAGAGGATATGATGATGGGCGCGGGTGACATTGCGGATGGTATCCAGCTGCACGAAGCCGAGATCACGGATAATGCCGAGGACATCCAGCGGGCCCGTCGGCACGGTGGCGAGGCCTTGCGAGGCGAGCCAGAGGCGGCGGGCATCCCGGTTGCTGATCTTCATGGGGCCGGTCCTTATCCCTCGAGCTCGAGGCCGTCATAGTCCCCGGCCACATAGGCGTCGCGAAGCGCAAACTTCTGGATCTTACCGGAGCCGGTGAGGGGAAAGCTGCTGACCGCGCACCAGATCACCGGGGTTTTCTGGGGTGAGAGGAACTCCCGGCAGTGGCGGCGCAGTTCCGTCTGGGTGACATCCTGACCCGGCTCGGGCCGCAGGAAGCAGGCAACGATCTCGCCCCATTTCCGATCGGGGATACCAACCACCGCCACTTCCGCGACGGCGGGATGCTCCAGCAGGATATTCTCGATCTCCGCCGGGAACAGGTTTTCGCCGCCGCGGATGATCATCTCCTTGACCCGGCCGGTGATGCGTAAGTAGCCGGTGACATCCATGGCGCCCAGATCACCCGTATGCAGCCAGCCCTCCGGATCGATGGTCTCTTTTGTGGCCTCCTCATTGGCGTGATAGCCGATCATGTTGCAATAGCCGCGCACGCAGATCTCGCCCACCTCATCGATGGGGACGACCTCATTGGTATCAACGGAGCGGATCGAGACCTCCGTCTGCGGCATGGGCTGGCCGATGGTGCTGCAGATGGTTTCGACGCTGTCGGTGGTATGATGCTGGGTGACCAGCGGCGAGGTTTCCGTCTGGCCGTAGACCACCTCGAAATCGCAGCCAAAGCCGTTACAGACGGAGCGCACCAGGTCCGGCGCTACCATGGAGCCGCCGGACACGGCGATGGTGACCGAGGACATATCCCGCGGCTCCTGCTCCATCGCTTCCAGCATCGCCACCAGCATGGTCGGCACGCCGAGCAGGGCCGTGACTTTTTCCGTCTCGATTAATCTCAGGATGGTGGCGGGATCGAAAAATTTGCAGATATACATCACGCATCCGATCTGCATCGACCCGAGGGTGATCATGCCGCAGCCGCTGGTATGGAACATCGGCATGAAATTGGCCCAGACCGATGTCTTATCCGATTGGGTGCGGCGGGTGAAATAGCGGGCATTGTTGGTGAGACCGCGATGGGTGAGCATGGCGCCTTTCGGAAATCCCGTGGTGCCGGAGGTATATTGGATCTGGGCGGCATCATCGGGGCTGTTCTTTTGCAAATTTGCAAAACTCTCACCTGTTTTTGGGCTGTTCTTTTGCAAATTTGCAAAAACGCTGTCCATATCCTCCAGATCGAAAATCTCCTGCACCGCGCCCAGACCCGCCATCGCCTCCGCCGCGATTTCCCACATGGGATTGCCGCGATAGCTTTTCACCGCGAACAGGGCGACGGAGTTGGATTGCTCAAGCACATATCGAAGCTCCGGCGCCTGATAGGCCGGATTGGCGGTGACGAGCACAAGACCGGCGAGGGCGCAGGCATATTCCATCAGCACCCATTCGGGAATATTCGGCGACCAGACGGTGACATGATCCCCCGGCTCAAACCGGGCGGCGAGGGCGTGGGCCAGCTCCTCACTGTCCCTCAAAAGCTCCGCATAACTCCAGCGGCGGGCCGTTTCCCCCGCCATGGTCACCTCGACCAGGGCCGGGGCATCCGGGGTTTTGCTCACAGTGTTCCGCAGGCACCCGCCGACGGTGCTTTCAAGAATAACATCGTCCTGCTGAGCGGGGATATAGGACTGGGTGAGCTGGAAGTCATACATGATACGGACCTGCCTGTTTTTGGGATTTTTTGCAAGTTTCCCTGATTCTGATCAAGGTGGCAACAGGCTTCTTGGCGAAGGATAAAGAAGGCCGGTCCTATATCGGCTTGACCTATTGCAACTCGCCGCCCGATGACTATGCTAGAGGCGAAGAACAACAACAAGCGCGCAAACGCGTGAAAAAGGACCCCGTTATGGACGCTTCCGTCGAGACCAGCCCCACGAGCAGCCAGGACACTGTCCATGTGGATGTGCTGATCGTCGGCGCCGGTATTTCCGGCATCGATGCCGCCTATCATCTGCAGAATAACTGCCCGGACAAAAGCTTTACCCTGCTTGAAAATCAGGAAAGCTTCGGCGGCACCTGGCTGACCCATAAATATCCGGGTATCCGCTCGGACAGTGATCTCTTTACCTTCGGCTATAAATGGAAGCCCTGGATCGGCCCGCCCATCGCCACGGCCGAGGAAATCCTCAAATATCTCGATGAGAGTCTGGACGAGAACGACCTGCGCCGTCATATCCGCTTCCAGCATGAAGTGCTCAGCGCCAGCTGGTCCGGAGAGGACAAACAATGGAGCCTCATGGTCCGCCGCAAGGATACCGAGGAAACCCTTGAATTCAAATGTAATTTCCTCTGGATGTGCCAGGGATATTATCGCCATTCGGAAGGCTATATGCCGGAGTTTCCGGGCATGGATAATTTCAAGGGCGAGATCATCCATCCGCAAACCTGGCGCGAGGATCTTAACTACAAAGACAAAAAGGTGATCGTCATCGGCTCCGGCGCCACGGCGGCGACCCTGATCCCGGCCATGGCCGAGGATTGCGCGCATATCACCATGCTGCAACGCTCCCCCACCTATTTCACGGCGGCCCCAAACCGCAACGAGATGGCCGACACCCTGCGCGCCCTTGATGTGCCCAATGAATGGATCCATGAGATTGCCCGCCGCAAGACCCTTCATGACCAGAAAACCATCACCGAACGCTCGTTCACCGATTCCGAGACCCTGAAGAAAGAGCTGATCCTGGGCGCCCGGCAGTATCTCGGAAAAGACTTCGATATCGAAAAGCATTTCACCCCGAGTTACCGGCCCTGGCGGCAGCGCCTCGCCTTTATCCCTGACGGCGACCTGTTCCACAGCATCAAGAGCGGCAAGGCGTCGGTGGTCACCGACCAGATCGATCATTTCACGGAACAAGGCATCCTGCTCAAATCCGGGGAGGAGCTGGAGGCGGATATCATCATCTCCGCCACCGGATTCAACCTCTCGGTTCTTGGGGATATCGAATTCACCATCGACGGCAAGCCGCTGAATTTCGCCGATTGCTGGGCCCATCGCGGCATCCTCTTTTCGGGCATCCCCAACATGGCCTGGGTCTTCGGCTATTTGCGCACCAGCTGGACCATGCGCTCGGACCTGATCGCCGAATTCGTCTGCCGCCTCCTCAATCATATGAAGGAAAAAGGCGTCTCCGTCGTCACCCCGGAACTCCGCGACGAAGACAAAAACATGCCCGAACGCCCCTTTATCGACCCGGAAAATTTCAACGCCGGCTACCTGACCCGCAGCATGCATAAAATGCCCAAACAAGGAAACCGCGAACCCTGGATCTTCAGCCAGGACTATTACAGCGAGAAGGATCTGATCCCGGCACAGGATCTGGAAGATGGGACATTGCGGTATGGGTGAGGGGAAAGTATTTTCACCACCTCTTGAAACTAATGGCCTCAGTACATACAATATATAGTGTCTTGATCGTTTCGGCGTGGATCGACCTGATAGAAATATCAGTACAGATAGAAGCCGGAGGGGATCACGCCAAGGTGGTAGTTTCTGCCGAGGTGTCTGTCGTCACGGTATGTCCGTGCGCAGTAGATGGCCGAAATCCGACCGTTGCACTACGAGCTGTGAGTATACTTCCTGCAGGAAGCCCTTCGGCAGCAGATAGGCATTTTGCCGGGCGGCCTCGGCCGGGGTTTAAAGAGCTTGACATTGCCAAAAACCAATTATGATGGAGAATGAGGAAATGTTCGAGTTTGCCCCGAAAAACCAGCCTTTGTAAGGCAGTTTACCGGCATTGCATGTTTAGCCTTTGCCGCAGCATCTATGATCGTTTCGGCGTGGATCGACCTGATAGAAATATCAGTAAAGATAGAAGCCGGAGGGGATCACGCCAAGGTGGTAGTTTCTGCCGAGGTGTCTGTCGTCACGGTATGTCCGTGCGCAGTAGATGGTCATCACCCTCAACGGTCGGGAATTGTATATGAGCGAAGGGGCCCGAGCGAAGAAAATGAAGTCTCTTTATTTTGACATACGTAGAGAACAGAATTTGTTCTCTGCTTGGCGGCATGTGAAACGAAGTGCACAAAACTCAAAAAACAAGACCATTAGTGGGAACGCTTCTGAATTTGAGCATCAACACCAGAAGTATTTGAGAAAGATTGCGGCGCAGTTAAGAGAAAATAGATTTAAATTCTCCGAAGCTGAAGGAGTTTTAAAGGACAAAAAATCCAGACAAAGAGCTGGAAAGTCCCCTAGGCCTATTGCAATAGCGACGATTACAGACAGGGTAGTACAAAGAGCTATTCTGCAGATATTACAACCTCGTTCAATCATCGACCCGAAACAAAGATCTGCTAAGTTCCATCCACGTGATGATTACCGGATAGGTAAACTCAATCTTATTGATCGCTCGCCTTTTGGGGTGGGAGGACTCATGCGTCCTTATGGAGGAATAGAACCCGCAATAACACTCATTATGGAAGCTATTTCTGATGGTGCTTTATACTTTTATAAATCCGATATCAAAGGTTTTTACGATCATATACCAACCCAAAAGGTGGTGGATATAGTGCTTGAAGAAACGAATGATGAATTTCTAGCAGATCTATTTTCTGAGGGGCTCAAAGTAAACCTAGCTAACAAAGACATCCTAAAAGAACATGCAGACTTATTTCCATCAGACGGAATAGGCGTCGCTCAGGGATCTTCACTATCAACTTTCGCAGGAAATACCCTTCTATACGACTTTGATCATCATCTAAATTCTATGGGGGTTACGGCGGTTCGTTATATTGACGATTTACTTATAGTATCAAAATCAGAAAAGGAGCTAGAAAGTGCAATAAAGTATTGCGCAGATTATCTTGGGTCTTTGAATCTTTCTCTTTACAAAGCAGCACCTGGTTCTGAAAAGGCAGATAAGGGAAAATGTAGAAATGGATTTAACTTTCTTGGGTGTACTATCCAGATCAATAGATGTGTTCCCAGCAATATAGCTATAAAGAAGACACAAGAGGCCATTAGAAAGGATATATCTGATTCTAAAATGGCCATAAAAAATTACATTAATAGTGGAAAATCCTTTGATCCAAAGTTATCGCGGAGCTCAGTTCTTCATATGATTGGAAAGCGGGTTTTTGGATGGGAAAAAGCGTATTCTTTTTGTACCGATGCGCAAGCTTTCAAACAGATGGATACTGTTCTCCAAGATATAATTATTGCCTATGATCGGTTTGTACATAGGACTACTAACGGATGCCCTCCTGACAAACTTCTAACTATATTGGGGGTTCCTTCAACTGAGGCACTGTATAAAAGAGACTCGTCCTTGCGCAAAAAGTAATGCTTACGTAGACGATATAAATTTGTTCTTTTTTCCGTCAATAGGCAATGCAACGATCCATTCACATCAACGTGAGATGTCGTGACGGGACGTTGAAACCTCCCATATCCTATTCTGACGAGGAATTGAATCCGGTTAGGGGAGCAAAGCAATGGCTAAGAAAAAGCGCAAAACGAAAGGCGGGCAGGGCAGGAATTCCGCTGTCGCCCGGAAAACTGCGCCGAAGAAGAAGCTCTCGCGGCGGGATTTTATGTCGAATGTTGGGTATGGCGCGCTTGGGGTGGCCATTGTTGGCGGGGGGAGCTGGTTTTTTGTCGAGGAGGTCCGGGCGACCATGCGCGAGAGTGACCTTACGCAGATCGGCAATGGCATTCCGGCGGTTGTCCAGATCCATGATCCCCAATGCTCTCAATGCGCCGCCTTGCAACGGGAATCACGAGAGGCGCTCTGCGAGATGGCGGGGAGCGGTCAGTTGCAGTTTCTGGTGGCCGATATCCGAACCACCAAGGGCCGGCAATTCGCCTCAAGCCACGATGTCGGGCATGTGACCTTGCTGTTGTTTGATGCGGACGGGCGCCGACGAGGCGTGCTCAGCGGTCCCAATACCAGCGAGACCCTGGCCGGCGTGTTTGAGCGGCATCTGGAGAGATACGGCAGAAGCTGAGGGAACAGGGAGCCTATATCCTTCTGTCCTTTGAAGTCACTTCGTCGGTTTTTCCGGCGAGGCTGGCAAGTGCCTGGTCTGTGATTATTTGTAACCGAGCCTTGTCGCGGGTCAGACGGCCAATAACCCCGAAGCCCTGATAGCAGGAGGTGAGGTGAAGCGCCATTTTTGGGGCATCGACCTCTTTTTCGAACAGACCTGCCGCTTGGGCCTCTGTCAAACGGCGGCAAAAACCCGCCTCAATATCCGCAATGCCCGCCGCAATCCGTTTTTGGATGTCGGTGTCGTCACTGCCGCATTCGATTGCACTGTTTGTCAGCAGGCAACCAATGAGCTGATCGGGCTCCAGGTCCTCGTATGCTGTCCTGAAAAACGCTTCAATGCCCTCTAGCGGCCCGCCTTTATCCAATATCGTCGAGATTCGGTTTTGGACGACGCTGAGCCGGTAATAATCGATTGCTGCCAGAAACAGGCCCTTTTTACTGGAGAATGTATTGTATAGGCTGCCTGGCCTGAGCGTCGTTGCCTGTTCAAGATCGACCAATGTGGTCGCAAGATACCCGTTGGTCCAAAAAACGCGCATGGCTGCGTCGATCGCCTCGTCTTTGTTGAATTCCAGTGTGCGCGGCATGACGGTCCCTTTTCAATGGGCATAGCTCATGATACTTTATTTTTGAGTGATTACTCAAGAAAAGGATGACCCATGGCGAAAAAGCTCACGAAATTCGAGAAATTGGACGGCTGGGACGACATTTGGTGCGCCCGCGGGGGAACCCTTCGCTGTACAGCCATGAAATTGAGCGATAGCAGTCTGTGCCTGTTCAGCCCGGTTCAAGGGCTTACGCAGGCAGGTGTTGATCAGCTGTCTGATATCGGAGATGTGCGGTTCCTGCTGGCGCCAAATCATTATCATAATAAAGCCATCGGTGAATATACCAGGGCGTTTCCAAATGCCAGGACCATCGCGCCGGAAAGTGCTATTGAGCGATTAACGCGGGTGACGGGGATCAGTTTTTCCAATCTGGACAGCTTAACCCCTGTTCTTCCACGGGATGCTTCAATACTTGTGCCCGATGGCCTTAAAACAGGTGAGATATGGATCCGAAGGAAGACTGAAGATCGGTCGGTTTGGATTGTTGTCGACGCCTTCTGCACTCAGAAGAAAAACGCGAAAGAGCCGGTTACAGACATTCCGGAGGTTCTTGGTACATTTCCGAAATTTGGAGTTTCCGACGCACAGGTCTATCAGGAGTGGGTTCAAAAACAAATAAACATTGATCATCCGACACTGATCATTCCATGCCATGGCTCCCTCATACAATCGGACGAACTTGGCCTTAAACTATTGGCGGTCATGTCAAGCAGCTTCAAAATCTAAGCACAAAGTCAGCCGAGCCCACTTCCAACGGGCCCAGCCCGCCCGTGTTCACCGTCACGCTCTTGGGGATTGTCCATAACCACAGTTTACTTGTCACCTAAGCAGTGCCATGCTTTCCCCATGTCAGACCAGACACCGGCCAAACAGACCGAGGATATGTTTTACGCTGCCGAGCTGGCGGGCTTGAGGCTTGCCATCAAGGGCCGGCTCGTGACGGTGGTGTTGGTCACGGCGCTGATGGCCCTGACCCGCGGCGAAGAAAGGGCGCTCGACTATATTCTGGCAGGCCTTCTGTTTGGCGGGCTGGGGGTGGTCCATTATCTGATAGTCGGATCTCGCTATGATCGCCCATGGGTGAAATACGCCTTTATCACCATAGACGTCCTTCTTCTGTCGGCGGCGGTGGCTTTTATTCCGGCCGAGCCATCCACCGAGATCCCGCAAATCATGATCTTCCGGTTCAGTGTCTTTCCATTCTATTTTCTACTGCTGGGAGTCGCCGCTTTCAGTTTTTCGCCGGGTCTGCTTCTCTGGACCGGTGTGGTTGGTGCAGCGGGTTGGATGAGCGCGTTTTTCTGGATATGGTCGGGAATGGATCGGGCCCTCGACTGGGCGGATGTCCCTGAATCGCCTACGTCACCACAGTTTCTCGAGATTGTTCTGGACCCTCAATTTGCCGGCATGGGCAGCCGCATGCAGGAGGCGACGGTTTTTCTGGTGGTGGCCATTCTGATCGCAATCGTTATGCGCCGGGCCAGACAGACAGTACGCAAGCAACTGGCGGCAGAGAGGGAAACTACCCTGATATCCCAGATGTTTGGTCGCTTTGTCCCGGCAGAAGTCGCCGAATCCATGATCGAGGATGAAGGGACTCTTGATCCGGTGGAGCGGGAAGCCACTGTCCTGTTCACAGATGTCGCCGGTTTTACCAGTATGACGGAAACCAAGGGACCGCGGGCCGTCGTCGATACTTTCAACGCCTATTTTGATGCGTCATCGGAAATCATCGGTAAGCATAACGGGGTGGTGACCCAATTTCTGGGGGACGCTATCCTCGCCACCTTCAATGTCCCTATCGAGGATGAGCGGCATGCACAAAAGGCACTGGAGGCCGCACGGGACCTGATAGAACTGGCCAGGACCGAAACTTTCGCCGGTGAACATCTCGACATCCGAGTTGGCCTCAGTTCCGGACCGGTGGTGGCCGGAAATGTCGGTGGGGGCGGTCGGCAGAGCTATACGGTCTACGGAGATTCCGTCAACCTCGCGGCCCGGCTGGAGAGCATGAACAAGGACTTTGGTACGTCCTTGCTGGTCTCTCAGTCAACAGCGGAACAGGTTGATGATGGCCTGCTGGAGAAGATTGGAGAAACAGAGGTTCGGGGGCTGAGGGAACCAGTTGGGCTTTATTCCTTGGTGCCCACGCTGAAGTCCCCTTAAGTGCCACCGCCACAGATCAAGAATGCTAGAACCTTTCTAAGGTGGAATGAGCCCGATTGGAGTTCTGGCAGATACTCATTGAATCCAGTTCTGAACATTGACATGATCAGCGTCAGAGAATGTGAGGAACGTGCAATGAATAGCAAAATTTCTCAGGATCAAATCGATATCTTTCAGCGTGACGGCGTGGTGTTGATCAAAGGTATGTTTGCGGATCATGTGGATGACATACGCCGTGGTATCGAGACAAATATGAAGGAGCCCGGCCGTTTTGCTTCCGAGAATCTGGTAAACGGAGAAAGCGGGCGTTTCTTTGATGACTACTGCAACTGGGACAGAATTCCTGAGTTTGAGTATGTGGTCCGGAATTCGATTGCGGGTGAAGTTGCTGCTCAATTGATGGAGTCTCGAACATCGCAGATATTCCATGATCATGTTTTAGTAAAGGAACCCGGTACATCAAAACCGACGCCATGGCATCAGGATCGGCCTTATTACTTTGTCGATGGAGAGCAAACCGTTAGTTTCTGGTCGCCCATGGATCCGGTGTCTGAGGCAACACTACGCTGCGTAAGTGGTTCTCATAAATGGGAAAAATCTGTCCTGCCTGTTCGTTGGTTATCCAATTCCAACTTTTACCAAAATGAAGAGATGTATATGCCGGTTCCTGATCCGGATGCCGAAAAAATGCCCGTGGTTGAATGGGTAATGGAGCCGGGTGACGCCGTAGCGTTTAATTTTGGAACCTTGCATGGGGCTCGGGGTAATAACTCCCAATCCCGCCGCAGAGCGTTTTCCTTACGATTTGTCGGCGATGATGCCAGATATGTGGAACGCGACGGACCGACCTCTCCTCCATTCCCGGGTCATGGGATGAAGCCGGGAGACAGGCTGCGTGAGGATTGGTTCCCGACAGTTTTTTCTTCCTAGTCAGATGTGGCGCGACAGAAAAGGTCAGGAAGGCATTGTCATTCGGCAAACAACTGATGCGGACAATGAAGCGGTGCAGTTGGTTCAGGAGAGTGCCTTTGGGCAGAAAGATGAAGCTAGCCTGACATTATTTTTATTGGCTGATCCGAGCGCGGCACCTCTACTCTCTCTTCTCGCACTCATTGAAGAAAGGCCCTTAGGACATATCCTGTTTACCCGGGTTGGCATCAAGGGCAACGAAAGTATCACGGCATCTATCCTCGCGCCAATGGCGGTTGTTCCCGATGCCCAGGGTAGGGGTGTTGGCGGGGAGTTGATCCGGTATGGCTTGTGGCATCTAAAAGATCGGAATACCGATCTGGTATTTGTCTTGGGACATCCGGGCTATTATCCTCGCTTTGGCTTCCACCCTGCCGGCGAGCAAGGTCTGCAGGCGCCGTATCCAATTCCGCCGGAACATGCGGAGGCCTGGATGGTTCAGGAATTGAAAACCGGAATCCTCGGGTCTGTCCAAGGTGTGATCACCTGCGCCGATACCCTCAGTAAAGCGGAATATTGGGTGGAATAGGGATGTACATACTTATAAGACAAATTCTAACGGTGCTGCAAGGACACCCACCAAATGGCAGCGGCCCCTCCAAAGAAAATTCCTAATCCAGCAAAAAACATCCCGAGTGAGGCGAGTTCACCCATACCTTTCTCCTTTTCGATCTGCAACTTCCTTTTTCGTTAAAGGAATGTGACCTTAAGGATAGAAAACTTGCGCTCATGGCTCTTTGACCGTGATCAAGCCTCAGTCGCTTCCACCAGATCCCAGAGATTGCCGTAGAGATCCTCGAATACAGCGACGGTGCCGTAGCTTTCTTCCTTGGGCTCGCGGATGAAATTGATACCCCGATTGGTATAGGTGCGAAAGTCCCGCCAGAAATCATCGGTGTAGAGAAATAAAAAGACCCGGCCACCAGTTTGATTGCCGATACGGGATTCCTGTTCTTCACCAACCGGGCGGGCCAGCAGAAGGTGCGCTCTGGAAGGGCCGGGTGGGGCGACGGTCACCCATCGCTTGTCCTGTTCAGGGATGTAGATATCCTGCGCCAACTTGAAATCGAGCTTTTTGGTATAAAAGTCGATGGCCTCGTCATAATCTCGAACCACAAGTGACGTTAATCCAATAGCTTGCTTCATTTTTCTAGTCTTTTAGATGAGCTATATCCAGACATCGTTCTCGGCGGTACGATCGCCTCCCTCATGGCCAGTGTTAAGGACATTGCGGGGTTCGATCAGCATCAGCTTGGCCATGTTCCGGGCAAAGGGTTTATGTTCCACCCCTTTTGGTACCACATAGATGTCTCCCTCATTAAGCTCCACATAGCCATCCCTGAAATCAATTCGGACCTGACCTTCGATGACGAAGAATGTCTCGTCGGTTTCCGGATGGTCATGCCAGACAAAATCCCCTTTAATCTTGACGATCTTGAACTGATAATCGTTCATTTCAGCGATCACTTTCGGGGTCCAGGTCTCGTTGAACAGGCTGAGTTTTTGTTTCAGATTTACCGCTTCATATGTCATTTGACGCCTTTCGGTTACGGGTGTAAGGCTGGAATAGGGGAATAGGCTGCGCGACGGGGTGCGCGTAGAGATCTATTTCTGTCAGTTTAACGCCAAAATTGCGGATGTCATCATGATTACCGAGGTTAATTTATTTCTGATCCTTGCTGCCGCCTTTATCACCACGGCCAGTCCTGGTCCGGCAACCCTGGCCATTGCCGGAACCTCAATGAATTCCGGGCGCCTGTCGGGTCTGGCCATCGCCTCCGGAGTAACCACGGGATCTTTGATCTGGTCTGTCTCCGCTGCTCTTGGCTTGGGAACCTTGATGCTGGCCAATGCCTGGGCCTTTGAAATTGCCCGCTATTTAGGTGCTGGTTATCTGCTGTATCTGGCCTTTAAATCCGCCAGATCGGCCCTAAGGCCTGGCGGCTTGCCTCTGCAGGGATCCATTGCGACAAGCCTGCCTGCCGCCTATGGCAAGGGATTGGCATTGCATATTACCAACCCAAAAGCCATTTTCTTTTTCGGCTCCCTGTTTGCCATCGGCATGCCCGCAAATGCCTCCGTTCAGGATCTGGCCCTCGTTATCGGGGCCGTGGGGATTCAGAGTTTTCTGGTCTTTCATGGCTATGCGCTCCTGTTTTCCAGCCCGCCGATGATGGCCGGCTATGCCCGATTGCGCCGCTGGTTTGAAGCAGTCTTCGCCCTGGTGTTCGGGGCAGCCGGTATCAAGATTTTGACCACAGACCTTGATTGAGGCGCCTTCTAAATTGCCAATAAAGATATCAAGCTTGCCTTCAAGGGCTAGGGGACTATCTCGACTTGAAGGGTTGTAGATGCTAGTTTTCTAAAAAACAAAAAAGGAGCCGGGAGCATGCATGATCTGATCATTCGCGGAGGGAAAATTGTCGATGGGTCGGGAGAGGAACCGTTCTTTGCCGATATCGCCATCGATAACGGCCTGATCAGCGAGATCGGAGAAATTTCAACATCCGGGCGCGAGGAACTTGATGCCACCGGACTGGTGGTGACCCCGGGATTTGTCGATATCCATACTCATTATGATGGCCAGGTGACCTGGGATAACCGTCTGACCCCATCCTCTCAGCATGGGGTAACAACGGTGGTCATGGGGAATTGCGGGGTTGGCTTTGCGCCCTGCCGGCCGGAAGATCACGACCGCCTCATTCGTCTTATGGAAGGGGTTGAGGATATTCCATTCCCCGTGTTGGCCAAAGGCCTGCCCTGGAATTGGGAGAGTTTTCCGGATTATCTCGATAGCCTGGAAAACCGCCACTATGATATTGACTTTGCCGCTCAGTTACCGCATGCGGCTCTTCGGGTTTATGTGATGGGGGAGCGGGGCGCCAACCGGGAAGACGCGACTGAAGAGGATATTGCCAAGATGGCGGCTCTCGCCAAGGAAGCGATCGAGGCGGGCGCGCTCGGCTTTTCGACATCCCGCACCCTCAATCACCGGACATCCGACGGACAACCGACCCCAACCCTGACAGCCAGCGAGGCGGAATTGTCCGGCATTGCCGCTGCCTTGAAGGACGCGGGACAGGGGGTGTTGCAATTCGTCTCAGATTTTGATGATCCAAAAAAAGAAACTGTCATGCTGCGAAGGATTGTCGAGGAATCCGGTCGGCCGCTGTCAGTGTCCCTAGCCCAGTCCGATGTGGCCCCCAATGGCTGGCGGGCCATGCTGAAGGCGATTGATACGGCGACTGAGCAGGGACTGGCGATGCGGGCCCAGGTCTGTGGACGGCCCGTTGGTGTGCTGCTGGGTCTCGAACTCACCCTCAACCCTTTCTCGGGCCATTCTGTCTATAAGGAAATTGCCGAAGAACCGTTCGAGGATCGGGTACAAAAGTTACGCGATCCGGCATTTCGGGAGCGTCTTTTGGCGACCGTTCCAGAATCCAAAAATCCCTTTGTTACCAATATGCTTCGGAATTTCGGTAAGATGTTTGTTCTGGAAGATGTTCCGGACTATGAGCCGACCGCCGACAAAACCCTTGCCGTTATGGCGGAGGAGCGGGGGATCAGTCCCTATGAGCTTGCACTCGATATCATGCTGGAGGATAACGGGCGGCGGATGCTGTATCTGCCTTTCCTGAACTATGCGGATCTCAATCTCGATCCGTCGTACGAAATGCTGAAGCACCCGGGAACCTTGCCGGGCCTCGGCGATGGCGGGGCTCATGTGGGCATGATCTGCGATGGGTCTTTCCCGACCACCATGATCACCCATTGGACCCGGGATCGCACCCGCGGCCCGAAATTTCCTTTGGAGTGGATTGTCAAGCGTCAGTCGAAGGATACGGCGGAGGCTGTGGGTCTTTATGATCGCGGCCTGCTGAAAGTTGGCTATCGGGCCGATATCAATGTCATCGACTATGACAACCTCACCCTCTACAAGCCCGGAATTGCATATGATTTACCCGCCGGTGGGCGGCGTTTGGTGCAAACGGCGTCTGGTTATGTGGCGACCATTGTCTCCGGGGAAATCATCAGCCGGGACGGGGAGCCGACCGGCGCCCGACCGGGACGCCTGGTTCGGGGTAGCCAACCGGCACCAATGCAGGAAGCCGCAGAATAGGGGCTGACTTATTCGCCGGTGAAAGTCGGCTTGCGTTTCTCTTTGAAGCTGGCAGCCCCTTCCTTGAAGTCGGCACTTTCCAGAACTGCCCGGGTATCCCTTAAGGATATACCGGCCTTTTCTGACGGACCTTTGGCAAGGACATCGCCGACAAAGCGTTTAACCATGGACAGAACCATGGGAGCAGACTCGCGCAGTTCGATCGCATAATCCATGGCAGCGGACATCAGTTCCTCTTGCGGCACCACCTTGTTGACCAGGCCCACCTCATAGGCCCGCTGCGCATCCAGATCCCGTAGGCCAAAGATAAATTCCATGGCAATTTTATGGGGAATACGAGCAGCGAGGGACGTGATCAGCCCGCCGGATAAGCCTACCTTGGCTTCTGGATAAGTGAATTTGGCATTCTCCGCCATGATGCACAGATCACAGAATTGAACGAGGACTGCTGCTCCGCCCACACATACCCCATTTACGGCTGCAATGATCGGCTTGTCGACGTCAACCCCGATACCCGGTGTGAATTTCCAAAGATCCGGCGGATCGCTTAAATCCGCCCCGGCTGAAAAGGCTTTTTCACCGGCTCCGGTGAGGATGGCCACCCGGTCGTCCGAGGCGTTAAACTGATGCCAGGCCGCTCGCAAATCATCCACCAGCTCATGGGTCAGAACATTCATTTTTTCCGGGCGGTTGAGAGTGATGATTGCTACCCCCTCCCGGCTTTCATAGGAAACGGTTTCACCTGTCATACTAATTCTCCTGCATATCTATTTGTTTTTCTTGTTGTTTTAGAAGAGAGAAAAATACTCCCGCTGCTCCCAGTCCGACACGGATCCCAGATATCTGTTCCATTCCGCCTTCTTGATATGGCAATAATAGTCAACGAAGGCATCCCCTAAAGTGCGCCGATAGAAATCACTCGTCGCGAAGGCGGCAATGGCATCGCCCAGATTAGATGGCAACTTTTCCGCGTCGTTATCATACGGCGTTTGGGAGGGGGGCGGAGCAGCGAGTTCGCGTTCCAAACCGTCGAGACCACTATAGATCTGGCTGGCAAAATAGAGGTAGGGATTGGCCGCCGGTTCTCCCGCCCGGTTCTCAATGCGACTGGCCCCATCAAAACCGGAGCTGATAACCCTCAGCATGGCGCCACGATTATCCAAACCCCATTGGATCCGATCCGGTGCCAAAGAAAACGGCTGATAGCGCTTGTAGCCATTGAGTGTCGGGGTGGAGAGGAGGCAGCTTTCCCGGCCATGGGTGAGCAGCCCTGCTAGCCATTGTTGACCAGTTTTAGACAGTGCATGCTCTCCGTCCGGTGTGAAAGCGTTCTTGCCTGTGGTCAAATGGCTGAGAGATTGATGTAAATGCCAACCGCTGGCCATGGCATTTTTGAATTTCGGACGGCACATGAAGGTGGCGTGCAATCCCTCCCGCGCGCAAACCTCCTTGACCATGGTCCGGAACAGGATCATGGCATCGGCGTTGCTGATCCCTGTACCTGCTTCAAAAGTAAATTCGAACTGGCTGGGACCAAACTCTGTTTCCATGCTGCGGACGGGCAGGCTAAGAGCTTCGGCATTGCGGCGGATCAGATCCATGACCGGTTCCAACTGGTCATATCTCTGTTCTGTCAGATATTGATAGCCATGGCTGAGCAAGCGGGTTTCAGGCGGATCTTCCGGTCGTCCGCTAGAGTCGTGATTTAATTTATCGTCAATTATTTCAAGGACATAGAATTCAATCTCAAGTCCAGTTGTAAAACTGTATCCTTTCGTCTCCAGGTCGGCGATGGCGGTTTTGGCAATCCGGCGGGTGTCATAGGGGATTGGGACGCCATCTGAAAAAAACAGATCGGACAGGATCCAGGCTGAATGCGGCGCCCAGGGCAGAACCTTGAAGGTGGCCGGGTCCGGCAGCATCAGGAAATCTGCGGCCCCTTTCATATGATCGGCAAACTCTTCGCTTTCCTGCCAGATCGGAAAGACGGTGGTGTGGGAAGTATCTTTTAAGAGCAAGGTTGACGTCATGCTAACACCCGCTTCAAAAGCAGTTGCCAAGCCCTTGGACGTTAGTGTTTTTCCCCGCATGATGCCGTGTTGATCGACAAAGCTCACCCGGACGGTTTCAATATTCTCCGACTCCAGGCGGGCCAGGACTTCCGTAATCAATCGACTTTTCTCCTCGTCGATCAAGTCGTGACGGGCGGCAAAGCTACTGGAAGTCAGGGAGAAGGTGTTCATAATTCTGCTGCCCAGCTACAAGCTTTTCGCCGGGTCGCCTCGCTTTCCTTCCAGCTTTCCTGCCAACTCTCCGTCGGGGCAATAGCGTCGATTGACAAAGGTCCCGTAATCGCTTCGATATTGCCGTTACCGGGGGCCATGGGAAGGGCTTGTGGATTGTCTTTTGATAGCGCCCGGATGGCGGATTGCAGTTTGCGCCGATATTTCATAATGCCGATATCCGACTGCCCCAAGTGCTCCCGGGTTCGGTCCTGGATGGCGCCCATGCCTTCGCAGGCCCATTGATCATGAACATTGATATCCATGCCCATGCCCGTCCAGGTCTGGCTCGCCTGTTCCTCCGGATCATAACCGTAATTGTTCAGACGGTTTTTAAGAGGGCGGTAGTCGGGCAACTGATGCTCTTTCAGACGTTGCTCCCGCATGGTGCTTTTATCGACGGGCTCGCCGAAGCTGGTGAAGAGGGAATACCAGTAGCAGTTCTTGTCATCTATGGGCACATGCCATTGGGTGATGGTCATTTCATTGGACATGGGGATGGTAATGGCACATGGGAAAATGTGATTGGTTACTCGCACATGGGTGCTGCCATTTTTGAGATCCCGTAGGGCGATCAATCTCAACCCGTAATCCGTATCCTCAATCACCAGCTCCGGGCGCGGAAACTCCCGCAGCAACTGGGTCATCGGCATATCGAGACTTGCGGCCCGGTCGCGAAACTGCTTGCCATAGGACTGATCCGGATCCTCATCCTGTAAGAACCGGTGCAGGAACGAGGCATGGGCGGGATCGATACCAACCTCAAGCGCCTGCAGCCAATTGCATTCCCATAGCCCCTTGAAGGCGAAGACATGGCTATCGGGAGCAGCGAAGCAGTCAAGGCCGGGGAAAGGGGGCGGATCACCGTCGCCGAGAAAAGCCCAGATAACGCCTTGCCGTTCAACCACCGGGTAGCTGACTGCCTTGATATTCTTATAGAGCTCGGATCCCTCCGGCTCCGCTGGTTGCTCCAGGCATTGACCAGTGGTGTCGAAGTGCCAGCCGTGGAAGGGGCATCGAAGGCCATCTTCCTCCAGTCGTCCGAAGCAGAGGTCTGCGCCGCGATGGGGGCAATGCCGCTCGATCAGCCCGAGGGTTCCACTGCCATCCCGAAACAGAACCAGACGTTCGCCCAACAAGGTCACCGGAACAACCGGCCGGGCGCCGATCAGTTCTTCGCTCAAGGCTGCCGGCATCCAGTACTGGCGAAGCACCTGACCTGCCGGTTCTCCGGGCCCAATCCTGGTCAGTTCCTCATTGCGTTGCTGGCTGATCATCTGCCACTCCCTCTTTACTTGCCTGAAAAGTTCGCGGCTCGTTTTTCGACGAAATGAGCGACGCCTTCTTTAAAATCCTCGCTCTTGAAGCTTTCCAGCATCTCCTCATTACCGACAGCGACAGCTTCGTTCAGGCTTTCAAACTGGGCGTTATAGACTTGCCGTTTCATCACCGCCATGGATCGCGGGGACACATTCTGAGCCAAATCTCTGGCATAGGCGCGGGTTGCGGCCATCAGGGTGTCGGCTTCATGGACCTGATTGACCAGTCCCATCGATAAGGCTTCTTCTGCTGTCACTTTCCGAGAGGACAGCAGCAAATCAAGAGCTGCCGAATGCCCCACAAGGCGCGGCAACATCCAGGAGATGCCATGCTCGGCGATTAGCCCCCTTTTGGCGAAGGCGGTCATGAAAATGGCCTCCCTGCTTGCGAAGCGCATATCGCAATAAAGAGAGACGACCATGCCAAGTCCGGCAGCCGGCCCGTTGATGGCGGCAATAACAGGTTTGCTGAGGGACGGGAAATAGGAATATTGGGTTTGATAGTCAGCCTTGACTGCCACGTTATAGGGCCGGGTTCCGTAAACCGCGCCAGGCTCGCGCTTTTCCGATCCATCCTCAATGCCACTGAGCAGATCCATATCCGCTCCGGCGCAAAACCCGCGTCCGGCTCCTGTCAGAATAATGACCCGAACCGCATCGTCGTTATCGGCGCTTTCCATAGCTTCACGGACTTCTTTTTCCATCAGCCGGGTCCAGGCATTCAGCTTGTCGGGCCGGTTCAGTGTAACCGTCGCGATGCCTTCGCTGATGTCATAGTCGATATGCTCAAAACTCATGTTTTTCCCCTTATTCTTTATTTTTAATGGGTCGTGAAACTATAGCGTAAAAATCCTGGCCGGTCTTCTTTTTGTGTTCCCAATCCTTAGCCTATCTCCATAACTTCTGCTGCAATCTCGAAGGCACGAAGACGGGCGGTATGATTGTATATCTGGGCAGTGAGGATAATCTCGTCCGCTTTGGTTTCCTCAATAAATCCGTCAATTGCGGTTTTCACCTCTTCTGGTCCGCCAAGGGCGGTATAGGTCATAAACCTGGAAATGGCTGCTTTTTCCTGTGGTCCGAGATTATCGCCAAATCCCGCAACCGGGGCGGGCAGTTTCACGGGCGTTCCCATGGCCAGTTTTAGAACCCCTTGCATCAAAGAAGTCGACATGACCTCTGCTTCTTCCCGGCTGTCCGCGGCCTGCAGGTTCATGGCGGCAATGACATAAGGATCCGCCAGTTGCGGGGAGGGTTTGAAATTTCGCCTATAAATATGCAGAGCCTCATGCAGATGGGTGGGTGCGAAATGGGAGGCAAAGGCATAAGGAAGTCCGAGATAGGCGGCAAGTTCCGCGCCATAAAGGCTGGACCCCAGTATATAGAGAGGGACGTTCAGTCCGGCCCCAGGAACCGCGGTCAGGCGCTGTCCCGGCTCTGGATCGGCAAAATATTTCTGCAATTCCACCACATCAGCAGGAAAACTGTCGACATCGCTGGCGAGATTTCGGCGCAGTGCGCGTGCTGTCAGGCCATCTGTCCCAGGGGCCCGCCCCAGGCCGAGATCAATCCGGTCAGGATAGAGGGAGGCCAGGGTCCCGAATTGCTCGGCAATTACCAGAGGGGCATGATTGGGCAGCATCACGCCACCGGAACCTATCCGGATGCTGGAGGTATGGGCGCCGACATGGGAAAGCAGAACAGCGGTCGCTGCGCTGGCGATACCGGGGATATTGTGATGCTCTGCCATCCAATAGCGATGAAAACCGAGTTTTTCGCCTTGCTGGGCGATTTCCACGGAATTCTTAAAGGATTGGGCGGCGTCACTTCCCTCAGTTATCGGGGCGAGATCAAGGATAGATAATCTGGTCATTCTGCTGATGTGCCTTTTTTCAGGTTCTGAGAGCAGGGAGGCCGACACCGGCAGCCTGGAACCCGCCATCCACGGAGATCATTTGACCGGTGATAAAGCTCGCGTCATCAGAACAGAGAAAACAGATGGCATTGGCAATTTCCTGTTCTATTCCATAGCGGTTGAGGGGAATGGCATCGTGATAGGCTTTGCGAATGGCCGGTGTGTGGACGGCAAGGGCCAGTTTTGTGTCGACAGGCCCGGGAGATACGGTATTGGCGCGGATGCCAATCTCCCCATATTCCACAGCCTGCTGCTGGGTCAGATGAACAAGAGCGGCTTTTGATGTGCCATAGGCAACGCGAAGAGTGCTGGCCCGAAGACCCGAGATGGACGCGATATTGACGATGGCGCCTCCCGGCTGCGCCATAAAGGGAACGCAGGCTTGAGAAACAAGAAACGGCCCGTCCAAATTGGTTTCCATTACGCGGCGCCAGCGGGCAAAGGTGGTTTCCTCGATAGGGCCGAAATCGGCGACACCGGCATTGTTGATTAAGGCATCCAGAGTTTCAAATTCGGAACGGACCTCAGCGGCCATGTTCTCCACCTGGTCCGGATCCGAGACATCCGCTTCGATGGCCAGAACATTTTTCAGGCCGGAGGCGACTTTTGTAAGTTCCTCACCGTCAATATCCACCATCGCCACCCGGCGGCCTTCAGTCAGAAACTTGAGGGTTGTCGCGAGCCCGATGCCGCGCGCCGCACCGGTAACCAATGCCGTTTTACCAGCCATGTATTATACTTTCTTGTTTGATCAGAAAGTGAGGCTATCAGGTTCCGCCAACAGTGAAAAGCGGGCGCCGGAAATTTCTTTCAGCTGGCTTTAATCGACTGATAGGCATCAAGTGCCTGTTGCCGTGTTGCCTTGAGATCGACCAGGGGGTCGGGGTAGTCGATGCCAAGTCTAAGACCGGCAGCAGCCAGCACATCCGCAGGCGCTTCCCACGGGGCGAAGAGATGCTTGCTGGAAAGTTTGCTTATTTCTGGAACAAATCGGCGGATATAGTCACCATCACTATCAAAGCGCTCGGATTGGGTGACGGGATTGAAAATCCGGAAATAGGGCGCCGCATCGACGCCGGAGCCCGCCACCCACTGCCAGCCAGAGCTATTGTTGGCCAGGTCCGCGTCAACCAGGGTGTCCCAGAACCAGGCCGCGCCGTGCCGCCAGTCAATGCGCAAGTTCTTGGTCAGGAATGACGCGACGATCATTCGAACCCGGTTATGCATATATCCGGTCTGCCAGAGCTCCCGCATTCCAGCGTCGACGATGGGTATTCCCGTCTGCCCCTGTTGCCAGGCCTTCAGTGCCTCTGAATTGTCTTCCCAGGGAAAGCCATTGAAATTTTCCTGATAGTTCTCTTCCGGGAAATGCGGGAAATGAAACAGCAGGGAATAGGCAAATTCCCGCCATCCCAGCTCTGTGCAGAAATGATCGAGATCTTCTCCCGGCTCCTGCATCTGAACCCTGTGCCAGATCATATGGGGTGAAATCTCCCCGGATTGCAAATAGGGGGACAGACGGGAGACATTGGAGCGAGAGGGAACGTTCCGTCCGTTGCGATACCCTGAAAGGCCCTCATCCAGAAATATGTCGAGAGCCTTGCGGGCGCCATCTTCACCGATATCCCATTTTTGCTCAATGCCCGTATGCCAGGGAATATCGGGCAGGAGGGTGAGGTCATCAACGGACAGGGAGGCCGGATCATCAACAGCTTCAATTGATGAAGGCGGTTTGACTGGTAACCGCGGCGCCACGGCGTTCAGGCATCCTTTGCGATAGAAAGGCGTGAAAACCCGATAGGGACTTTTATCGGCTTTCAGAACCTGCCAGGGCTCCCAAAGCAGGGAACCGTTATGGCTGAATACCTCGCATCCCTGTTGCTGGAGTGACTTCTTGATCTCGGCATCGCGGGAAACACGCCAGGGTTCATAGCAGCGATTCCAATAGACGGCCTTGATGTCAAATCGCTCCCTCAGATCGGATAGAACGTCTTCCGCTTTGCCGCGATAGATCGACAGCCGGTCTTGCAGGGAGGCAGAGAGTGAACGGAGAGAATAATGAACCCAGACCCGCTTTGCCGCCCCCATCTTCCAATCCCCGGCATCATCATCTTCCAGAATATAGATGGGAAGGACCGGACCCTGCTCGGCGGCCGCCGCCAATGCCGGATTATCCCGAAGCCGCAAATCCTGCCGGAACCACATCAAAACGCATTCAGCTCTAGCCATCCACCACAATCCCGCAAAGACGCACCGTTAATCACACAAAGCCTTATACGAACTATCTCCGGTTCGGACCATTGCATGAGAAGTTAAATTTTCAAGATCAATATGTCCATTTCACCTGTTCTGAAGTAAAATCCATTAACCAGTTATTTTTAATAGCTTTTACGGGGATGCAGTGATGAAGGTGTGGAAAGGGGAGCTATCGAGACAAAGCCGGCTTTATGACTATGTCGGGGAGCGGGATTTTCTGGATTGTTACTCTGTCGAATTCCCGAGCAAAGACGTATCGATTGAAGAGGTGGTGCAGAGGCTGTTCCTGGACTTCCCTTCATGGGTACAGTTTTTGCTCAATATCCGGGACGGGGTTGTGCGGTTTTTCGGGCTGAAGACAACTGCGGGCCTGCCGACGGATATGAGCTATCGTCCTTCTCTCAAAGTTGGTGAGCATGTCAATTTTTTTAAAATTGAGAGCATCGAAGAGGATGAGGTGATTGTCGGTGAGGACGACAGTCATCTGGATTTCAGGATCGCCATTCGACGAGATCACCGGGAGTCGGAGAAACTATACCTCTCCACCTGGGTGCACCCCCATAATCTTCTCGGCAGACTCTATCTTCGAATGATCCTACCCTTCCATATTCTGATCGTGACGTCGCGTCTTAAAGGGGTTGCCCGGCATTTCGCCTGAAAAAAGCTAGTTCCATTTTTCAAAAATGATAAACTCGGCTCCAATAACAATTAAGAAGAGGGCCCCGCAATGAGTTTGCTGACTTCCATTGAACAATCCCATAAATCCATGGTCGAGGGGCGGGATGTCCCGTGGATGCTCCGGCAATGGGTGGAGAAAACACCAGACAATCCGTTTATGATCTGGGAGCCGTTCGAAGGCGAGGGGGCAACCTACAGCTACAAGGAATTCGATGTCGCCGTTCGGGCTGTGGCCGCCGCCCTTCATAAAAGGGGGGTTGCTTTCGGTGAGAAGGTACTCCTGCATATGGATAACAGTCCGGAATTCGTCATTTCCTGGTTTGCCTGTGCCCATATCGGGGCGGTTGCCGTCTCCACCAACACCCGTTCCGTCGCCCGGGACATGACCTATTTCGCCGATCATGCCGGGGTTGTCGCGGCAATCACTCAGCCTTGTTTCGCGAAACTGGTCCATGAGACGGCGCCGAATATCCGCTTTTTGTGCCTCACAGATAATGACAGCGGCGCCCCGGCGACAGTCCCGGCAGACATTCCCCATACCCCGTTCGCGGAATTGCTGGCGGAAACGGCACCATGTCCGGACCGACCGGCGGAACCGTTTGCGGATCTGGGGGTTCAGTTTACCTCCGGCACCACCAGCCGGCCGAAGGCCGTCCTCTGGACCCATGCCAATGTGATTTGGGGATCACAAATGAATGTCGCCAATATGCGGCTTACCGCACAGGATGTGACTCTGGTTTTCCTGCCGCTCTTTCATACTAATGCCCAGTCCTACTCCATGTTGAGCTCTCTTTGGGCGGGGGGCTCCATGGTGGTCCAGCCGAAATTTTCCGCCTCCCGCTTTTGGGAGGTGTCCCGTCGCCATCGCTGCACCTGGACGTCGCTCATTCCGTTTTGTGTCAAGGCCCTTGCCGGTCTGGAAACACCGAAGGATCATAGCTACCGCTTCTGGGGTCCCGCCGTCCGCCTTGTCGATGTGGAAAACCTGCTTGGGATCAAAACCCTGGGCTGGTGGGGGATGACGGAAACCATCACCCAGGGGATTGTCGGAGATCCCGACCATCCCGGACCGGACATGTCCATTGGCCGGGTGGCGGCTGGATATGACATCGAAATTCGCGATCCCGATGGCAACCATATCAAACCGGGTGAGCGCGGCCTCCTGTATATCCGGGGCGTTCGCGGAGTCAGCATGTTCAAGGAGTATTATGGTAACCCGCAGGCCAATGCCGCGGCCTTTGATGACGATGGATGGTTCGAGACCGGCGATGTGATCATTATGGATGAAGAGGGGAACCTGTTTTTCGGCGACAGGGAAAAAGACATGCTGAAGGTTGGGGCGGAAAATGTCGCTGCGTCGGAAATTGAAGCAGTTATTCTCGAAACCGGATTTGTGAATGAATGTGCGGTTGTAGGACAGAAACATCATATGTTGGATGAGGTCCCAGTCGCCTTTGTCCTGCCTTTCGATGACGCGCCCGCCGACCTGCCGGCCAAGATCATCGCCGCCTGCAAGGAAAATCTGGCGGATTTCAAGGTGGTCCGGGATGTCATCGTCGTTGACGAACTGCCCCGGTCGACATTGGAGAAAATCGCCAAGAACGTGCTGCGCAAACGGCTTCCGGCCATTGACGCCTAAAAGGTCCTATCCGTCCAGTTGATTGACTGAGGTCAATGCAGAATAGATAAGCGGGGCCATACTGTCAGTTCTCTTCAACAAGAATAGGCAGTCGGATGATTACGCGCAGACGAGCCCTGGCGAGCGCTGGAGCTGCTATTTTTGCAGGCGGCGGATTGTCAGCCTGTGGATCGGCACCGTCCTATGAGGATGTTGTCCAATCCGTTTGGACTGCGCAAGATCCTGTTGGGGATGTCCCCGTTGGCTATCTGGTTCATTATGCGACCCTGGCGGCCAACAGCCACAATACCCAGCCCTGGTTGTTCGAGTCTCTCGCCAATGGACTTGCCATCAGACCGGACCTTTCCCGGGCAACGCCGATTGCAGACGCCGACAATCACCATCTTTATGCCAGCCTGGGCTGTGCGACGGAGAACCTGGTGCTGGCCGCTAAGGCGGCGGGAATACCGGTAGCAACGGCTTTCGAGGAGACTGGCAACGGGCATATTCAGATAGATTTGGGTCGCGGAAACCAGGATCCGGATCCGTTGTTTGACGCCATATTAGATCGGCAATGCACCCGATCCGACTATGAAGACCGCGAGGTGCCGCTTGCTGATCTCAAAAAACTTGAAGCCGCCGCTAATATTGAGGGATGCCGGGTCATTCTGATCCCGGACAGGAAAAAGCGTGAAGAAGCCCGGGACCTGGTGCTGGCGGCCAATAAAATGCAGGTGGAAAACCCTGCATTCGTCGAAGAGCTTAAGCACTGGTTGCGATTTAATGGATCAGCGGCGGCTGAGAAACGGGACGGGCTATATAGCGCCTGTTCCGGCAATCCAAATCTCCCGACCTGGTTTGGCAATATGATCTTCGGATTTGCTTTTACGGCAGATGCGGAGAATGAGCGCTATGGCCGGCAGATATCCTCTTCCTCCGGTCTTGCCGTTTTTGTGTCCGACAGGGACGATGCGGCCCATTGGGTGCAGGCGGGGCGCAGCTATCAGCGGTTTGCCTTGGCGGCGACAGGACTGGGGATCCGCCATGCCTTTATCAATCAGCCGCTTGAGGTTGAATCTCAGCGGCCTCTTTTTGCAGGCTGGCTGGGTCTTGAAAATCAGCGCCCGGACCTGATCGTCCGCTATGGATATGCGGAAGCGATGCCTAGATCCCTCAGGCGCCCGGTTGTCGATGTTATCGGCTAAAACAAGGAAAGGCCATGTGATGAAAATACTGGTTTTGTACTATTCCCGGTCCGGCCGGACAGAAAAACTGGCGCGCCGTCTCGCGGACAGCCTCAATGCGGATTTGCAACGCATTCGATGCGATCGCTATGAGGGAAGTTTCTGGCGTTACTTACTGGCGGGGTATGACAGTCTGAAAGGCCGTCTGGCGCCTATTGAGCCATTGGAAAAAAAACCGGTGGACTATGATCTGGTTCTTTTGGGGTTTCCGATCTGGACCAGCTATCCTGCGGTTCCCATTCGAAGCTTCCTGTCAACGAACCCGGTATTCCCTGAGAAAGTCGGGGTATTCCTCACCTATGGCGGTCAATCCAAGCCATCCCTGGCCGTATCTCGGATCGTGGAGTATCTGCAGCGTCCCGTTATGGGTAGCCTTGCTATTCAAAACAAGGATGAGGGAAGTGATCCGAGCCTTGCGGCGGAAACAGCCTTTATTGAGACAGTACGTGAGCAATCACTCGAAAAAACCTGATCTGTAAAGAACAGCCAATGGGCCTAGGCGAGATCTAAGCCGTCATGGTATTTAAGAACAACGGATTGATCCGGGAGTAATATTTCCGGATTTTTCTTCGGGTAATCGACATTTGACAACAGATCCCGAATGACATTAAGGCGGGCTTTCTTTTTGCTGTCCGTCTTGATCACATGCCAGGGGGTGACTTCATTATGGGTGCGGGCCAGCATGTCATCGCGGGCAGTGCTGTAATCGTCCCAATGGTCGAGGGCGACCGCATCTATGGGGCTTATTTTCCATTGTTTTAAAGGGTTTATGCGGCGATCCTCAAGTCGTTTCGCCTGCTCTTCTTTGGTGATATCCAGATAGTATTTGTGGATCAGAATGCCGCCGTCCACGAGAATTTTCTCGAAAGGGACCACGGCATGAAAGAAGGCGTCGCATTCCTCCGCCGTGCAAAAGCCCATCACTCTTTCCACACCGGCCCGATTATACCAACTGCGGTTAAACAGAACCATTTCCTGGGAAGCCGGAAGATGCTGGACATAGCGCTGCAGGTACCAGGACCGGTTTTCCCGCGCCGTCGGTTTTCCGAGGGCGACAACACGGGTTTCCCGCGGACTCATATGTTGGGTAATGCGTTTAATAACCCCGTCTTTTCCCGCGGCATCCCGGCCTTCAAACAGGACCAGCAGTTTCAGATCCTTCTCAATGACATGGCGCTGCAGTTTTACGAGCTCGATTTGCAGTTTGAGAAGAGTTTCCTTGTAGCTATTGCCGGTCGGTTGTTTTTTTTCGGTCTCGCTCAATCGCCTTCGCCCTCCTGTAATTGGACGTTTCTATTTCCGAACAAAATGTACGGGAAAGGGCCGGGATAGGGAAATAGATTGTTTTTTTCCTCCTGTTGATCAAACCGAGGAGGATAGCCTCTAAATTAGGGAAAAATTAAGTACGTCGCTCTATTCTAATGGCAAGAAAGACTGCGGTAAAAAAATGAGTGATTAATCACTCACTTTTTATATGTATAGAAAAACGGGATTATGACTGTACAAGAAACGATTGAGAGCACTCCGTCCGAGACCTATCTTGGATACCTGGATCAGGGTATCAGCGTCATGGATCGCGATTTCAATATCGTTTTTATCAATGAGCGGTTTTCGGAGCTTCTGCAGCTTCCCCACAAAATCGGCGACAGCCTGGAAGATGTGTTCCGTTACAATGCGGAGCGGGGGGAATATGGCGAAGGAGATATTGATCAGCTCGTCCAGGAACGGCTTGAGCTGGCCTATAAGCGGGAACCCCATTCCTTCGAACGGGTGCGCCCGGACGGGATCGTGATCAAAATCGAGGGGAATCCCCTGCCGGACGGGGGGTTTATCACCACTTATTCCGATATCACCGAACTCCATAATTCCAAGCAGGAGCTTCTTGAGGCCAACGAGGAACTGGATAACCGGGTCAAGTCCCGCACCCTCGAACTGGCGGCGCGGGAGGAGCAGCTTCGCAGTAAGGCAGCGGCCCTGGAAACCATTATGGAAAGCGTGAACACGGGCCTGGCCCTGTTCAGTGACGACTTCAGCCTTGTGGCCTGCAACCGCCGATTTATCGATATTCTCGAATATCCGGAAGACTTTGGCTCTCCCGGGACAACGGTGCAGCAAATCATTCACCATAATGCTGAAATGGGCGATTACGGAGACAGACCGGTCGAAGAAGTCGTAAAAAAGTTCCTCGATATCCTGAAAACGGAAAAACATTACAGCGAAATCCGCAAGCGTCGGAACGGGCGCTATATCGAACTCGTCACCTATCCGACTGAAGACGGCTTTCTCGTCACCTATTCGGACATGACGGACCGCAAGCAGGCGGAGGACTTCCTGAAGCGCAACAATGAGATTTTGGAAGAAAAGGTCGAAGCCCGCACCTCTGACTTGCGCATGGCGAAGGAACTGGCCGAGCAGGCAAGTCAGGCCAAATCCCTGTTCCTGGCGAATATGAGCCATGAGCTGCGGACACCGCTGAATGCGATTATCGGTTTTTCAGAACTACTGATGATGGGCGACAGCGCGGATTTCCCGCCGGAAAAGAAGATGGAATTCATCACCGGCATCAATGACTCCGGTGTTCATCTCCTACAGGTGATCAATGATATCCTGGATGTCGCCAAGATCGAGGCAAACCAGTTCGATCTGGTCGAAGAGCCCATGGAAATGTCCCGGATTATCAACGCCAGCCTTGAAATGCTGCAAGGCGCCGCCGATGAAAGAGAAATTGCGCCAACCGTGGAGATCGCTGATGATTTTCCCGCATTTCTGGGAGACCCGACCCGCATCAAGCAGATCATTATCAATCTGCTGTCAAACGCTCTGAAGTTCACCGACAAAGGCGGATCGGTAACGGTGTCGGCGTCGCTGCTGGACTCAGGAGCTGTCCGCCTGGCCGTCAGCGATACTGGAATCGGCATCTCTCAAAAAGATATCGAAATGGTGCAGCAGCCCTTCGGTCAGGCACAATCTTCCTATAGCCGTAATCACCAGGGGACCGGTCTCGGCCTCAGCCTGGTCCGGCTTTTGGCCGAAGCTCACGGCGGTCAGATCACTCTGATGAGTGAACTTGGCAAAGGGACAACGGTGGAAGTACTGTTTCCGGCAGAGCGAACCCAGTAAGTTTTTCAGAACTACTGAACCGTATCCGTCACGTCAAAGAAACCATATCTGTCGTCATTGTTTGGAATGGCGAAGTTCAGATCCGGCAGCAATTGCAGATTTGCGTTGAAGTACGTGTTGAGCATTAGCCGGAACGTGTTTACCGGCGTTATGCTGTCGTAGAACATTCGATTGTCCGTGTCCGGAAAATAGTAAGCGTTCAGGATCCGCATTTTTTGTCTCATTTCCGCAGCCGAAGCCGACGCCCACTGAAAACCGTCCTCGTCTTTTCGAAAACGCGCAGGATAGGGGCCTTCATCCGCCTGGATAATGATGATCGGTTTGGGTCCCGGCTGGGAAAGCAGACTTTCCAACAGCTCTGTCAGAAGGGAGTTTGCATATTGAAGCTGCCCCAGATAGTTCTGTCTCAGACTGATGGAAGAGGCTTCTTCCGCGCCCTTGCAGTTTCCGTTTTCGTCGAATACGAAGGGATCATGAGGCACCAGAAAATGAGCGAAGACAAAGGTCGGCTGCTGAGTAGAACCCAGCTCTTTTAACCGCGCAAGTTTCCGGGGCACGCGATCACATTGATTTGGATCGATTGATTGTTTTGCCGTATCGTCATGAAAGGAAAACAGCAGGGGTTGGAATATGGTCCTGCGCAGAAACCTGAGTTCAACCCGACCTAAATGAGTGGTTTGGAAGTTTTCATCGGCAAGTGGGCTCGCTTCAGTCGGAGCCCACCAGGATCCCATATGTACATATTTGTACCCCTGATCTTTTAAAAACTCCGTCACAGCATTTTTCTTGATCAGTCGGATATAGGGAACAAGATCATCCGTGTTTTCTCCCATCCGATCCGCGACATTGTTGTGATACACCATGTTCATGCTGGAACTCAGTGACTGATAGGTAAACGGGTAGTTGGCGGCACTTTTGTCTGCGACGAAGAAACCGTAGTCTCGAAGAGTATCCGTAAATTCCGAATTATCGAAATCATATTCAGCCGTTAAAGTTCTCTGATCCGCATACCGATCCATGACGATGTAATAGATGTTTCTTTTCTCTGCAGGTGCGGTCAGGTCTTTTAAGGACGTTTTTGAAATCTCCGAGGCAATATCGATTTCATTCATTCGGTAATATTCATAAAGCGAGATTTTTGAAAGAGAGACGATCGTGCTTACGACGAAAATGGTTGTAAGCAGGTGAAGGGAAAGGGTGAACTTTCCACCCGTGCGATAGAGCAACAGGTAAATTACGCCAAAAATGGCGGCAGCGATGCAATTGAAAATCAGGAAAGACAGAGATGGGATGAAAAGGACCTGAACCACCAAAAACAGATTAAATCCATAGGCGCAAAAAGCCAACGTGAATGCCGCCAATATGGATGATTTGGTCAGACTTAATCCGGTGGCCCTGTAGGCGACTAAAATTATGGCTCCAAAGAGGATCATACCGCCGAGAATCCGGAGGGTATCCGTGTATTCAAGCGACCGTATATTGGTTTCAAGGTAATTGAGGCCTATATAGACCCCGACCAAAGATGGCAGCAGAATGGCCATAAAGCGATTATTTTTACTGCGCTCATTCTCCATGGCGAGATGTTGAACCCCTACTAATCTGGTTTCTTTTCAAACCAATACAGGCATCTGCCGGTTTCGGTGACGGTTTCCGTCGCATGGATGCTCGAATTTTCCAGAAGAATGGCCTTGAAATTCTCCTCCGAATAATCGTCAAAGATATCTTCGCGCAGCTGGAGAAGTTCGCGCACCATCGGGTCGGATTTCGGGATAAACTCGATGACACCTCTTGGAGCCAGGCTGGTGAGCCAGCGAATGACCTCCTCCAAAGGAATGTTGCGGCCAATGACCATATGATGAATAAAGGCGAGGGCAATGATTGCCTCCGCATTTTTCCGCCCTGACATGCCCCGACGTTCGGTCTCTCCCCATCCCTGACTGGGAGAAGGATTGGCTCCATCGAAAAACAGCGGCTGAAAGGCGAGTTCTTCATGAACCGCCCGGCGATATCCCTTTTCCAGGGCGCCATGGTCAAAGTCAAATCCAACGGAGTAGTGCGCTCCATTCTGAAGAGCGATCCGGGAATAATCGCCACTGTTACAGCCGATATCCCATAGTATCGCGGGCGTCACCTTTGACGAAAAGCGGGCGATGAACATGGATTTGGCCCTTTGTTCGTCATCGCTGTAGCTGTGGTCATCTGAATAATTCTGCCACTCCGACTGTTTGACTCCTGCCGGAACAAGGGAAGAGACCCAGGAACGCATTTGTTGCAAAGATTTCCTGAAAGCAGAAACCGGATAGTCAATCTGGTTCAACGCATCCGCCGCATTTTTTGAGCTGGCGTTCTGCAACATGCTTTGTGCCACCACCTGGGTGAGCATGTTCCAGCTCATTTTTTTGTACCAGGGGATCATCATGTTCAGATCAGGTGTCGAAATTCCTTCCTGGGTTCCCCGATACCAGGCATTTGGTTTAACGCCGAGTTTTGACGTGAGGAGGAGCGGGTTCAGAAATTGCTCGCAGAACTGACGATGGCCTTCCCAGGCTTCTCCCTTTTTCAGTTTTCGAAAGGAGAGAATATCGATAAAGACCGGCTGGCAGCCGCGAAACTGGACATTGTAGGCGGATGCATCAGACAGGGTTACCCCGTGCTCCAGGGCCATCAGGTGCACATCGAGATGGAGAAGGGCGGCGGCTTTCAGAAAGGAAAACGACCACTCATAGGGATAGGAGACAAACGGAATTTTTTCATGCTGGAGGAGGATGCTGTCTTCCGGGGCATCGGGAAACCATTCGGATTTGCTCACCATGTCGGTTTTGATGAGATATCCGTTTTCATACAACTCTTCGAACAATCCGGTATTCTTGACAAATTCGAAATCAGCCTTGCCGGCTGCTGTCACCAATCGAAAGACATTCTCGCGCTCATAGAAGATGCGGCCTTTCGGATCCCGAAACGAGCCCGGCTCAACGACCAGCTTATTCATTTTTCGGTGTCTTCTTCCGGTATGTCGATGCCGCCATTTTCAGCAACTGATTCCCGCCGGAAAATGCCCGTTATTTTTTGAAAATAGAGCTTGCCAACAACCAGCAAACCGGCAACGCCGCCCAGCAGCAACTGCAGGAGCATGCTGCCGGTGCCCGGATCAAGATAGGCATAGGCAGGACTGGAAAACGCCAAAAGGCCAGCTAATGTGCTGAAAAAATACATGGATCTTTTTAATTTCATAACCTGTTTCCGCCCTAAGAAATTGTATTTGTTACCAAATGAAGCCCCAATTCTACGGTGAATTTGGTTAAGAATTCGTAAGGATTGCGGGTGAAAAGGGGGTTCTAGAAGCACCTGAAAGGAGGAGAAGTCGACCTTACTGGCAATTTTCTGTAAGATTTCGACCAGACTTCTTTCGAAGTGACAAAGAGATGTCGCAAAAGAATATTATCGGTAAATAGGTGCCGGAAGCACATCCCCCAAGGCAGGCATCCCGGAAGTGCTGAGAATTTGTAGATCCACCATGCCGACCATCTGTCCGGCGATGCGCAAGATAATCATCTGGCTGGCCCTGATCGCTTGCGTCCGGTAGTCCGGCCTTTTCTATTTGTCCGTTACAGTCGGCCGCACTGCAGTTGCCGTGGGGCCGTAAGGCCACTCGCGTCGACATCTCAATAGTTATCCAAGATTGTGACTGTCAGGGGCGGGGCTATACCTGCCATTGTTCAGGTCGGGGTGATTTTATAATAGGAATAATAAATATATCGAGACTTCATTACCCGAGTAATATTACGCCAACTATATCGAAAGGTAAGTTTTTTGGATAGGAACTCTACATAACATTTACGAGTATTTAAAATATTCAAATAAGAATCCGGTGTAGGTTCGCCCGGCACTATGATCGGAGAGCAGCGCATATCTTCTTATGCCGCCAAAATAGCAAAAATGGCTTACATTGTACTTCTTGATCTCCTCTATGCCGCCAATACACTGTTATGACTAATGTAGTGAAAGGGCCGACGCGGATAATCTTAGATAGTATTACTATATTCAAAAATTGCAAATACATTCGTTCTGTAAAAGGAATAGAAATCGTTCTTTCTTTCTGACATGTAAAATTGTCATGAGTCGATAATTAGACGAAACTATTTTCTCACAAGCTAAGATTAGATATCCCGAAATAGGCCTGCCGATATCACCTGCATTATTCATGGTTGTTGTCTGTTGATAGGGCGTGGCGTCGTGACATATTATAATTTCCGTTTCAGTCAATCCTGGTCAAAATGTGCCGGGACTTTTAACGCTGTCAATTCCCGTTTCTGCTCGCAGTTATTGATACGGGCAGCTCTCCCTGCATTGTTCCTTGTTGCCCAAGCCATCCCGGCCCAGGCTGGCTGTGTGGCCTCTGATGACGGCCTGATTACGACCTGTTCGGGGGATATCAGCTCAACCGTAGAAAAATTCATCAGCGGTCAGAGCTCTGTCGAGACAAATGAACTGATCATTGAAGGCCTGACATCAGGCTCACTCTTTGCCTATGAAACGGGGGCCATCAATCTATATGGAGAAGGGTCCCGTGGTTCAGGCGTTGATGCGATTGGAGCGCCAAATCTGGTCCTTGATTTCAATTTAGATGCGGCGGTTTCCGACTTCACCATAACCAATATAACTCCTGTTTCCGACGGTACGATTTTGACTTTCTCGCAAGGGACGGATGGGGCAACGGCTTCGGAAAATAAAGGAGGCGGTGACAGAACGGGTGATACAGGTGGCGCCGGTGGTGCGGGCGGCACGGTAGATGTTTCAATCAATAGTGCCGTGATCCTGCCGTCTGATGGAAGTGATCTGAACTTAGGGAGCAGCGGCGGCAATGGTGGAAACGGCGCCGAAGCATATTCAACTGAATTTGGAGATGGCCATGGCGGGACAGGCGGCGCGGGAGGGGCAGGGGGAGACACAACTGTTAGTCTCTCTGATATCCTGATAAATTCATCCGATGATTATGATGTTTATGGAAACTTTTTTCCTCACGTGGAGGTGACAAGCACTGGCGGTACCGGAGGGACGGGAGGGCTTGCAAAGGCCTCCTCCTATCTTGCCCGTGGCGGTGAAGGAGGTGAAGGGGGTGTTGGCGGTCGGGTAGTCGTGACATTAACCGGAGATGTGACGATTGAAACCGACAACAATGAGAGAATTGGGTTTTATCTTTCCTCTTTGGGCGGAAATGGAGGGCTCGGCGGAGATTCAACGGATGGTGCACCCGCGGATGGCGGCAAGGGCGGGACTGGAGGCGATGGCGGTTACGTGTCGCTCTCAAATGACTCAAAGGCTTTGGATCTGGAAATAACCATAACGTCTGCCCCAGCGGTCATTCTTCAGTCGATTGCCGGTGATGGCGGCGATGGCGGCGATGGCTCGGATTTCATTGGAGATTCAGCTGGCGGCGATGGCGGCTCGGGAGGAAGCGGTGGAACAATTGATTTATTCACCACAGAGAACGCCGATATCTCCATAACAACGTCAGGTGACAATGCAACCGGTATTCTGGCGCGCAGTTACGGTGGGGCCGGTGGAGACGGCGGAAGCGCCAGTTCCTTTATCGGTTCCGGGGGCGGGGGAGATGGTGCCAGTTCCGGAAACGGACGCGGGGTTTTTCTGACTGGTTCCTTTGGCACGATCACGACCAGTGGAGAAAATTCTGACGCCATTAAAGCGCAAAGCGTTGGCGGTTTTGCCGGAGACGGTGGTTCGTCTTCCGGAATTATCGCCTATGGTGCCAGTTCAGAAAGCGCCGGAACCGGTGGCGAGGTTGAAATTATTTTCTCCAACACCTCCTTGTCCACAACAGGAGATTCATCTAATGGTGTATTTGCCCAAAGCATCGGTGGCGGGGGCGGCAGTGCTTCCAGCAGCTCGGGTATTGTTTCCTTAAGTGGGTCCGGGTCAGCCGGTGGAAATGGCGGGACAGTCGATCTTGGTATCGGTGACTCAACGATTCAAACCCAAGGTGAAGGATCTCGCGCCATATATGCCCAAAGCGTTGGCGGTGGCGGCGGAGATGGGGGAACGGCCCGGGGGCTCTATTCTATAGGTGGCTCAGGGTCTGTGGGCGGTTCCGGCGGCGCCGTATCGGTTACAAACACTTCTGAGCTATTAACAGCAGGTGTCTTTGCGGAAGGAATAGTCGCGCAGAGCATTGGCGGCGGCGGCGGGTCGGCCGCCTCCACCAGCGGAATTGCAGCCATCGGTGGTGACGGCGGCAGCGGTGCGACAGCAGGTACCGTGATCATGCTTAATGCGGGAAATGTCACAACAACGGGAGCGCATTCCGACGCCATACTCTTACAAAGTATCGGAGGTGGAGGTGGAAAAGGGTCCAATTCCCTCGCAATCGGAGCCCAGTTTTCGCTCGCTATAGGTGGGACCGGCGGGTCTGGGGGTGATGGAGGTGACGTCACTTATGATGACTCAACCGTTATAGATGAGGCTACCGATCAGACATATACCCTGTCTACCGCTGATGATTTCTCCAATGCGTTGGTGGCGCAGAGTATTGGCGGCGGCGGCGGCCATGGTGGAAACGCCCTTTCTTTCTCGGCTGGCATCTCTGCATATGATGTTTCTGTCGCCCTTGGGGGATCCGGTGGTGCGGCAGGGTATGGCGGTGATGTGACGGTCGGTTTTCAGGGGGCGATTACGACATCAGGAGACCATTCAATCGGTATCCTGGCGGACAGCACGGGCGGAACCGGCGGATCAGCCGGCACGACGATCTCTGTTGCAAATTCCGCGGGTGTAGGCGCGATTGATTTGAGCGTCGGCGGGACGGGTGGCGGCGGCGGGGACGGCGGAGTTGTGACTGTTTGCCGCGGGAGTTTAATATCTTCAACGACCGGATGTTTTTCAGGCTCATCGACAGCCGACGCAACCGCAGGGGTATTGACGACTGAAGGAGAGATTTCTCACGGTATATTCGCCTCGAGTGTAGGCGGTGGTGGCGGCCATTCAGGCATGACTCTCTCCGGAGCGGCGATTTCAATCAGTTCCATAAACTTGTCTTTGGGTGGGGACGGCGGCACGGGTGGCGCGGGTGACAGTGTATTTGTTTCCTCAACTGGCGGGATCACGACTACCGGCAGCAATTCGAATGGTATTTTAGCCAAGAGCATTGGAGGCAATGGCGGGGCGGCATATCTGGCAGCTACCGGTAGTGCCATCAGCGCGTCCTCGAGTATCAATATGGCTGTTGGAGGTATCGGTGGCGACGCGGGTGACTCCGGGGATGTATTGGTGGTGTCAACTGATAGCATTAGCACGGTTGGATCTTCATCAACGGCCATTAAAGCCGTGAGCGTTGCCGGAAGTGGCGGTGAAGGTGGGGTTGCTCTCGCCGCTGACACGGTTTCCGCTGCCTCGGTAAGTATTTCTCTAGGGGGTGATGGCGGCGAAGGAGGGTCGGCAGGAGATGTAGGAATTATCTGGACGGGATCGTATATTACCACCGGAGAAGACTTGAGCGGCGGACTAGCGGCTCTTAGCACTGGCGGGTCTGGAGGTGTTGGCGGGTTCGACTTTAGCGGTTCAGCCGCATCAGCCGCATCAGTTGATGTCGCTGTCGGTGGCTCCGGTGGGGCCGGCGGGGCCGCAGGAGCGGTATCTATTTCCGGTTCAGGAACTATCGAGACAATTGGTGACCTTGCCAGTGGGATGACTGCGATTAGTACGGGAGGTAGCGGGGGACTGGGCGGCGGATCAATGTCATCCACAGTTATTTCCCAGGGAAAAGCTACCGTAACAGTCGGAGGAGATGGGGGCGATGGTGGCGCGGGAGGCACTGCGACTGCTCTGAATATAGGAACCATTGAGACCGGCGGAATTGCGTCAAATGGAATGCTTGTTCAAAGTATCGGTGGAAATGGTGGTGCAGGTGGATATGCAGCCCAGGGGGGAATAACTGTAAGTCCTCCTGACGATATTCCTGCCGGAAATGTCACCATAACCATCGGCGGTTCCGGTGGGGCTGGTGGATCAGCAGGAACTGTCGCGGCCGAAAACTACGGAAGTATATTAACTGAAGACTTTAGCTCCGCTGGTATGTTCGCACAGAGCATTGGAGGTAATGGGGGCAGCGGCGGATCGGTTTATTCCGGGACTGCAAACGTACTTACATCGGGAACGACCATTGACATTGGTGTGTCCCTTGGTGGAAAGGGCGGAGATGGCGGCAGCGGCGGCACAGTGACCGCGATATCAAACGGCAGCATCGGGACTCTCGGCGTTGGAAGCTCAGGCATCTTTGCTCAGTCTATCGGCGGTAACGGTGGTTATGGAGGCAACTCTTATAACATCTTGTTGAAACTGCAGGACAACAGTGACAATAACCTGACATTCGATACGACCATCGGGGGTGCCGGTGGGGACGGCGCCATTGGAGGGACGGTTACCGTCAATAATATGGATGCCATTACAACAGTTGGTATCAGTTCAACCGGAATCTACGCTCAAAGTATCGGCGGTAACGGTGGCGCGGGCGGTAGCGGCGGTAATGTTTCGATGGATGCCTCCCTTGATAGTCTCAGCGGTGATGATGAAGAGAGCAGTGACGAGGAGGAGGGAAGCACGGTAAATGTTTCAGTGACCACAGCCGTCGGCGGCTCGGGTGGCGACGGAGCCGTTGCAGGATCTGTTGATGTTCAAAACTCGGAAGGGGCCACGATTGCGACGTTTGGATCGAATGCAGCCGGTATTTTCGCCCAATCGGTTGGCGGCGGTGGCGGTGACGGCGGATCGGCATCCAATTATTCCCTGAGTATCTCTGGCATCTGTGATTTCAACGTTGTTGCGGCGACCAATACTGATTGTGATGAGGACGATTCAAGTGAAGAAGAGGAAGAGTCGAGCGCGGAACTTTCGTTTTCCGGTACTTTTGGGGGAAGCGGGGGGACCGGAGGAGACGGCAATACTGTCACAGTTGAAAATGACGGGACAGTAACGACCGCCGGTGTCGCCAGTCACGGTATCTTCGCACAGAGCGTCGGCGGCGGCGGCGGATACGGCGGCGCCGCAGCGCCAGGATTTGATACATTTACGTCAAGTGAGACCCTGGGGGACATTGATGACGCCTATGGTGACGCAACTGAAGACGATCCTTACGAAAAATTTACGAACTGGTCGGATTTCACCCTTTCCATTGGCGGGAGCGGTGGTGCTGGCGGCGCAGGGGAATCGGTGGAGATCTCTAACTATGGAAGCATTGCAACAGCCGCGAACGGAAGCTACGGAATATACGCTCAGAGTGTCGGTGGCGGGGGTGGTACAGCCGGCTCAGCCGCGGGTGAGGATTCTCACAGCCTGACTATCGGAGGCGATGGCGGCGCAGCTGGGGACGGCGGTTATGTTGGAGTAAGCAATTATAGCGGGTCTGCCATAACGACGGGCGGGAACGGATCAATCGGTATTTTCGCTCAGTCAGTTGGCGGCGGTGGTGGTAGTTCCGGGTTCGACTTTACGGCTGAAGATGCCGCCAACGAGGTGTATTTTGCGTTTGTCATTGGTGGGCAGAATGGCTCAAACGGAGATGGTGGATCTGTTGATATTGAAAATACGAACACCTCAATCTCCACAAGCGGTTCCAACTCTGCCGGTATTTTTGCACAGAGTATCGGCGGCGGTGGCGGAACCATTTTAGGCGGTGTAGACGGCGCCAGCGGCACAGCGACCGTGGGCGGTTCTGGAGGCAGTTACGGCGATGGCGGGAATGTTACGGTCAATCATACCGGCTCAATCAGCACAGCTGAAGGGGTGACGTCTACCTACAATACAGCGTCTTTTGGGATTTTCGCCCAAAGCGTCGGCGGTGGAGGCGGTTACGCCGGCTCCGTTGAATTCGGATCGTCGGACAAATATGGCAGCGATCTTACATCCATGTTTTCAAGCACGGAGACGTCCGGTGATGGTGGCGCCGTATATGTGACAGCGAGTGGCGATATCACAACCCGGGGAGGAGCCTCAATTGGTATATTTGCCCAAAGCGTCGGTGGTGGCGGCGGAATTGGCGGCCAATCTGATGCCGCTGAAACCTTGGATCCTTTGGTATATGTCGGCAATGGCGGTGGCGACGGCGTAGGGGGATATGTCGAGGTAGTGTATGAAAGCGGCTCGATAACAACCTCCGGGGCAGGGGCCCATGGCATCTTCGCCCAGAGTGCAGGCGGGACCTCCAGCTCGACGACGGACGATACGCAAGTGTATGTAAAAGTTGCTGGAAATGTATCTGCCTCTGGGGGAGGGGCTCATGGGATCTTTGCTCAAAGCACCGGTGATGGCATGGGGGCTATCGTGATCGAAATAGAGGATGGGGCTACTGTCCAAGGAGGGGATGTAACTGATTTTACGGAAGGTGAAGACGGTGCTGGTATCTTTATCAAAAACGGCTCGGGGAACACCATAAACAACTACGGTACCATTACATCCGTGCTTGGTTCTGACGGTGTCGCCATTAACGCATCGGAAGAGACGACGACTGTAAACAACTCCGGAACGATCACCGGTAGTTGGTACGGGAATTCCATCAGTGTCACAAATGCCGCAGCCGGTATTATTTTTGCGGGTGACATTGTTGATGTGGCTCTCTTCAATAACGAAGGCACCCTATCCGTTGGCGACACTGGTACGGTCAGCACGACGGAGATAACAGGTGATCTCACACATTCGAGTACCGGTAGCGTCGTTGTAACCCACGATCCAGGACATACAGATGCCAGCAAAAAGATTGATCAGCTCATCGTAAACGGAGATTCAGATCTCAACGGGCAGATTGTCGTTACGTTAGCCGACGACTGGACACCGGCATATGACCAGCAAACTGTCCAGTTTGTTCAGACAAGTAACAGCTATTCAGCCAGTGATGCCTATTTAGCTGAATCCGCGGTCGGTCAATACAAGCTGGAGGAAGATGACACAGGAGGGCTTCATCTTACCAGTCATATTAATTTCGAAAATGACACGATTATGTCGGCTGCGAATGCCAATCAGGCGGCTGTTACAAAAGTCCTGCATCAGCTTTACGTTTCAGAAGACTTTCACGATCCGGCATTCAGCGAGCTAATTGAAATAGAAGAGTCGGATGACTATGTCGCGACACTTGACACATTGGGGTCGGAATTCCTGGGGAAAAATCAGACGTCGAACCTGATGTCTGCCGTTGGCTTCAAGGATTCCCTTTTAAGTTGTCCTGAGCAGTTTGGAAGTTATCGGTATTTCGATCAGGGTCAATGTACCTGGATGTTCATCGGGGGTCAGAAGCTCAGCAGCGACGCGACAAGCCAAAGCGTCGGATATGACAGATACAGCTGGCAGCTCGCTGGCGGGGGTCAACAGGAGCTGCAAAACGACTGGTTCCTCGGGGGTGGGCTGTCATATGAAACGAGCAACCTTAATATCAGTAGTGCAAATGCCACAAGTGATGGCCAGCAATTCCAGGGCGGCATCACTGTAAAGAAACTGATAGGGGCGTTGGAACTCGCCGGAGCGGCAGCTATTGGATATGGCACATTCGACGTGACTCGTGCTCCTGTAATTGGAGACACTGTAACGGGGACGCAGAAAATAAAACAGGCCTCCAGTCAACTTCGTGCCTCACATCTATTTAATATGGGAAGCTGGTATATTTCTCCGCAGGCCGGTGCGGCAGTGGATTATGTCTATTTGGATAAATATACAGAATCCGGCAGCAGTAGCTATGCGCTTGATAGTGATGCGACAGGAGACATATACTATAGCCTGCAGCCTGCCATTGATATTGGTGCGGAGTTTAAATCCGACGACGGCGTGCTTGTCCGCCCGAAACTCTCCCTGGGGATCACGCATTTTCTGGGAGATACTTCCTCGGAAGTGACAAGCCGCTTCGTTTCTGCTCCTTCTGACGTTTCTGATTTTACCTCAGTGTCGACCGTCGATAGGACCCATTTTGAGATTGCCGCCGGTGTGGACGTCTTTGCCAATACTGATTGGACGATCCGCGCGGAAGTGACCAGCAGCTTTTCAGAAAATACTCGGAGCGTTGGTGGACAGCTTAAATTTGCCCTGGATTTTTAACGCAAAGCTTCCCATGAAGGGTTGGCGATATGAAGCTTTGAAATCTGATACGTGCGGCTATTTTCATCCATCCGTAGGAATGTGTTTCTGGCCGCAGTCCGATAGGATGTCCGGATTGGAGCGCTCTTGGAAGCCATCCTTGTCCGGGTAGTCATGTTGGAAGAGTTGGGGCAAATGATGTTTAAGTGGGCCTGCACTTCTTTGGAGGTATCGTTTGCGGATGCCGAGATAGTGTTTGAGGATCCGTATGCCACCCTCAACCAGAATTTTTCGAATGGAAGAACGGGTGTATATCGCTGAATGTATCAGGAGCGGTTTTCGCACTCTGTTGGCTTGCCAAGAGCGAAAACCGGTTTTTCCCGAGGACTCATATGCTGGATGATACGTTTTATAACGCCACCTTTTCCCGCGGCATCCCGCCCTTCAAATAGTCTGTGGATCTTCAGGTCTCCTGGATGACATGATGTCGTGGCTTCTCCAGTCCTATTCACAACCGAGTTATTCGGAAAAATAGAAAATTCGGATTACCAGCATAAAACGTCAAAACTGACAGTTCCGTACTCTACTTGGAATCCAGCTTCTTCAGATGGTGTTTTCGACAATCTTCATAAAGTATACTCGCCCTGAATTCCGGAATATTGAATGCTTCAGACAGCTGTAAATCAAAGCATTCCAAATCATGAACTCTGGAATAAACGATACATTTCTCCTGCAAGTCACCGTCAATATCTGCGCAAAATTTCAAGGATGGCTGATCTTGTTCTATTATCGTTTCAACATATATCGACAGGTACTTTTTCCTCAAAGCAGCGTCGCCATATTCAGCATAGTTTTGGTCAATGTAGTCAATTGCATATTTATTCCCGATAAAGGCATCAGAAAAGACCTTAAACCAGCCAAAATTTTGATATTCGCCACCTTTTTTCAAAACTATCTTTCCCAATATATAACTTGCACCAGGAAACCCGTTTCGGCTCTCCCGGGTAAGCAAGTCCGTCATTTTTTTGGCACGATTAGTCAAATCGGAATTTGCTGCGTTGTATTCCAATATCTGAGGCATTGAGACATACCCAAATCCGTTGAAATGCTGCTCCTCCAACAAATTGTCAAAGTCATACATTTTTAAAACTATATTTGGATTTACGTGAAAAAATACGTTTGCCTTAGTGAGGATGTCTTTTTGATAGTTCGCCAGATTATCGAGGTTCTGAGTAGAGTTGAGCTTTTCAATCAACCCGACTAACTCCTCTTTACTTATGGCTGTTATATCAAAGACCTCTAAGTCGGCAGGATACGACAATTGCAACAAAGCATATTTTGACAAAGTGGCTTCGTCATTCGCAGCCGATTTTTTTAGAATATCAAACGCTGCAACCTGATCATACAGAGGATAGAAAGGTAAACTCTTTAGGGTTGCCTGCAGGTAAAAAAGCACATCATCATCGGGAGTTTCAAGCAAGCGTTCCTTTATTATTGAATTTGCCGCGCTAACGTTGCCATCTAGTATATCTTCTACAATTTCCGCATGTTGTTTAGAGCGAGAATTGGTTTCTTCAGTAGCTGCTTGGCCTGCGGAACTTATCAAGGAGCCAAATAGTGTCACAATGATTATAACTACGGACCAAAATGTTTTTGTTTCACACATTTACGCGACCGTCATTTAAATTCTCTTCTCGCATCCGCCCCCTCACTAGATCTCTAACCTTTTAGTCTGAGTAACCATTTGCCGGACACTATCCCGCTCTTATTTTCATAATTCTTTTTTGCTCTGTCTTCTTCTTATATTTTTCCTGCCATCCACTGTCAGCTCATGATTGTAGCTGTAAACTGCCAATAGGTTTAGAAAGGTAATTTTCTCATCCCACTATATCACGCGAGATTCCGGAAGTTCATATACATCCGCGGATGAATACATAAAACAAGAACACCAATGATTCTGTCGAATCAAATTAACCGTAAATTTTATGTTTTTAGATTTTGTGAGAACAAATCAAAAACATGAAAATATATCCTATATAAAACAATAAGATAAAAAACTGTTGCCAAAGAGAACAAAACATGTACATTGGAGAAGTTGCATCCGGGAATGACCTATGGAATAAGGGGATAGTAATGGTACAAGCAGCTCTTAAACTCGTTGAAGCAGGTGGCATGGATAAGAAAAAAGCGTTGGAAGCGGCCATGAGCCAGATCGACCGGGCCTTTGGTAAGGGATCGGTGATGAAGCTGGGTCAGCAGGAAGCTCTGGATGTAGAAGCAATTCCAACCGGCTCGGTTGGTCTGGATATCGGGCTTGGAATTGGCGGCCTTCCGAAAGGACGGGTGATTGAGATTTACGGGCCGGAGAGTTCCGGCAAGACGACCCTGGCGCTGCATGTGATTGCGGAAGCGCAGAAGAAAGGCGGCACATGCGCCTTTGTTGATGCGGAGCATGCTTTGGATCCCGTTTATGCCAAGAAGCTGGGTGTGGATGTGGATGAACTGCTGATTTCCCAGCCGGATACGGGAGAGCAATCCCTTGAAATTACCGATACTCTTGTTCGCTCCGGTGCCATTGACGTTCTGGTTGTCGACAGTGTCGCAGCTCTGGTGCCGCAGGCTGAACTGGAAGGGGAAATGGGGGATACCCATGTGGGGCTGCAGGCGCGGCTGATGAGTCAGGCTCTGCGGAAACTGACCGGATCCATTTCCAGATCCAACTGCATGGTGATTTTCATCAATCAGATCCGCATGAAAATCGGTGTGATGTTCGGCAGTCCGGAGACGACATCTGGTGGGAATGCTCTGAAATTTTATGCGTCCGTGCGGCTTGATATCCGGCGGATCGGATCGATCAAGATCAAGGACGATATCGTCGGCAATCAGACCCGGGTCAAGGTTGTCAAGAACAAGGTGGCTCCGCCTTTCAAGGTGATCGAATTTGACATCATGTATGGGGAAGGTATTTCCAAAACCGGTGAAATTCTGGACCTTGGCGTCAAGGCTGAAATTGTCGAAAAATCCGGATCCTGGTATTCCTATGACAGTCAGAGAATTGGTCAGGGTCGGGAGCAGGCGAAGATTTTCCTGAAGGAAAACCCGGAGATGGCCGCAGAGATTGAAACAAAGATCCTCGCCAATGCCGGTGTGATATCAGATGCAATCCAGGGAACACCTGGAGAAGAGCCCCATGAAGAAGCCGACGCTGTGGAGTAATTGATCCGTCACTGACGGAACCAGCGTTTGAGGGGAAATGAAAAGGCCGGCTATTGAAGCCGGCCTTTTTGTCTTCTTACCGTAATCAGAACCTGCTCAGTTCATTTCCTTCTGAAGGTTCGCGTCCAGAGCGTCCAGGAACTGGTTGGTTGTCAGCCAGGGCTGGTCCGGTCCGACAAGCAGGGCCAGATCTTTGGTCATTTCCCCGCCTTCAACGGTGGCAACGCAGACTTTTTCAACCGCATTGGCAAAATCTCGAAGGGCTTCATTGTTATCGAGCTTGGCCCGATGCAGAAGACCACGGGTCCAGGCAAAGATGGAGGCGATCGGATTGGTTGAGGTTTCTTCGCCCCGCTGATGCATGCGGTAATGGCGGGTCACCGTTCCATGGGCGGCTTCCGCCTCAACGGTTTCTCCATCCGGCGTCATCAGCACGGAAGTCATCAGGCCCAATGAGCCGAAGCCTTGGGCGACGGTGTCAGACTGAACGTCACCGTCATAGTTTTTACAGGCCCAGACATATTTTCCGGACCATTTCATAGCACAGGCGACCATATCGTCGATCAAGCGATGCTCGTAGGTCAAACCGCGCTTGTCGAACTCTGCCTTGAATTCGTTCTGGAAAATTTCTTCAAACAGATCCTTGAAGCGGCCGTCATAGGCTTTCATAATGGTGTTCTTGGTAGAGAGATAGACCGGCCAGTTACGGTTCAGTCCGTAATTCATGCAGGCGCGGGCGAAACCTCGAATCGATTCATCCAGGTTATACATCCCCATGGCAACACCACCGGCCGGAAAATCAAAGATTTCAAACTCCTGAACCTCTCCGCCATCGGCAGGCTCGTATTTCATGGTGAGTTTACCTGGGCCGGGAATGACAAGATCGGTTGCCCGATACTGATCACCAAAGGCATGACGGCCAATGACAATGGGATCCGTCCAGCCAGGAACAAGACGAGGGACGTTAGAACAGATAATGGGTTCGCGGAACACAGTGCCACCCAGAATGTTGCGGATTGTTCCGTTGGGAGAGCGGTACATTTTCTTGAGGCCAAATTCTTCCACACGCTGCTCATCCGGCGTGATGGTCGCGCATTTGACGCCAACGCCAAACTCCCGAATGGCATTTGCCGCATCGATGGTGATCTGATCGTCGGTCTCGTCCCGGGCTTCCATGCCGAGGTCGTAATATTTAAGGTCGATATCCAAATAGGGGAGGATAAGTTTGTCTTTGATAAACGCCCAGATAATCCGGGTCATTTCGTCTCCATCCAGTTCAACGACCGGATTTTTGACTTGAATCTTTGGCATATCGAGATCCTTCTTGCCTGTATTGTTTGATGTATTCGGCAGCAAAATAGCATTGACGGTCAGACACGCAAGCCGATCCCGCGAAAATCTTCATTTTGTTGCTAAAATTTTGTGATATCCGGCGAAATGGTCGTTTCAGGGGCCTTTAGAAGGGTTGGAATAATGTCTTCCAGATTGTCGACGACCTGAAAATAGTGCCAAGCCTCTTCCTGAACGAATCCGGCGTCGATCATATGGGCAATCAGATCAAGCAAGGGCTGCCAGTAGTTTTTGTAATTGACCAGGACAATCGGCTTGTCATGAAGTCGTAACTGCCGCCAGGTCACCATTTCAAAGGTTTCATCAAGGGTTCCAAGGCCGCCGGGCAGGACAGCAAAGGCATCCGCTATTTGAAACATCTTTTCTTTTCGAACATGCATGCTGTCGACAACATGAAGCTCTGTCAATTTCTCGTGACTAACTTCGATATCATGTAGATGAGCCGGTATAATGCCGATAACCTGTCCATCAGCGGCAAGGGTCGCGTCGGCAATCAGGCCCATCAGTCCGACATGCCCGCCGCCGTATATCAGTTGGATCCCATGTTGTCCCATTTGGGTTCCAAGAGTAACCGCCGCATCCTTGTGATCAGGGTCGTTAGGCATTCTTGAGCCGCAGTAAACACATAGAGAAGAGATCTTCGTCATGAGATTGCCTATCGTTCGGAGAAATGTTTGGTTCCGCTTTTCAGCTCTCCTTATTTGCTGCGTGCTTGCTATTACGTCAAGCCCTGTTTTGGCGGGTAAGGCGGATGTCATCGACGTCAAAGTGAGCAAGGTAGAGGCGGATGTGTACCGCTTCAGCGTGACGGTCAAACATGAGGATGAGGGGTGGGATCATTATGCCGATCGTTGGGAAGTTTTTGATTTGCAGGGCAACAGCCTTGGCACTCGGGTGTTGATGCATCCCCATGTCAACGAGCAACCTTTCACCAGGTCGATGACGTTGTCCATCCCGATGCATGTGAAAGAAGTTGTCATACGGGCTCATGACAAGGTTCATGGAGACGGGGGTGCAGAAATTGTTGTCAGCCTTCCGCAATGAACCTAAGGTTAGAGTCAGGATATATTTCGATCAAGTGAGTGCAGGTAAAATAAAAAGCAATCTAGGAGAGTTAGAATGAAAAAGCGTCTGATGAATACGATTGTAGGGGTAGTTGTTGGAGCGGGGGTTATGGTTACCATGGCATCTGCCCATTCGGAATCTACCGGGAATGCTGAAGCAGACTACCGCATTAGCCAGATGAAGGAGATTGGCAAGAATATGGGAGCCATTGGCAAGGTTGCTAAAGGGGAGGCGCCTTATACGGAAGCTCTCAACGAAAATGCCAAAGCGATCGCCGAACTGGCCAGCAATATGGGCAAATGGTTTCCAGAAGGCTCCGGTGTTGAAGCGTCCCGGTCCAAGCCGGACATTTGGGATCCTGCCAATAAGGACAAGTTTGCGCAGGATATCGTCAATCTTCAGGAAGCGAGCCTTGGCCTTGTGATCGCCGTTCAATCCGGGGATCAGGCGAAGATCGGTGCGGCCTTGAAAGAGACCGGCGGCACGTGCGGTGCCTGTCACAAACAGTTCCGTAAGCCCAAGCAATAGGCTCCGTCATGGCGCCCGGACGTTCAGGGCATAAATTGGGATATGCGCCACGCTCGTACGGAAAGCTGGTGCATGTCTCTATCCTTGCTGTCGGTATGATTTTGATCTTGCCGATGTCATTGCAATCGGCCGACGCATCGGAGGGAGCGGGAGCATATGCGACTGCTGCCGGTGGATGTTATGGATGTCATACAAATACGGCCCCTGGCAGCATCCCCTTCGCTGGAGGACGGGAGTTAAAAACGCCCTTCGGAAGCTTCTACAGCCCAAATATTACTCCGGATGTTGAAAATGGCATCGGGGGGTGGACAGATGCGCAGTTTTTAGAGGCGCTAAAAGCGGGGGTTGGGCCAGGCGGGCATCCATATTTTCCGGTCTTTCCTTATACGAGCTATACGAAAATGACGGATGAGGATGCCTTGGCCATCAAGTCCTACCTGTTTTCCCTGCCGCCCTCATCGGAATCAAACAAAGATCATGAAATCGGGGCCCCGCTTTCCTGGCGATGGCTTCAATGGGGCTGGCGCCTCTTGTTCTTTGAGGATGGTCCTTATGTGCCACCCCAGGGCGCGTCTCCGGAAATCGCACGTGGTGGGTATCTGGTGGATGCCATGACTCATTGCGGGGAATGCCATACTCCGAGAAATATCGTTGGGGCTGTTGACAGCAGCCTTTATCTTGCAGGTACGCCCGATGGGGGAGAAGGAGAGCTGGTTCCAAATATTACTCCGGACATGGAAACCGGGATCGGCGACTGGTCACGGGGCGACTTGGTGAGCTTCATGAAAGACGGGATCAAACCGGATTTCGATGATGTGCAGGGCAGTATGATGGAAGTCATTGACCACGGCCTATCCAAACTAACGGATGAAGACCTTGGGGCTATTGCCGACTATTTGAAATCGATCCCGCCAATAAACAACAAGGTTACCAGAGCGAGACCTTAGAATACCGGACAAGACATTGCGTCATTTGTCCATGCAGTTCATAATAGCCTCACAAACAGCATTTATAGTGAGGCTCTGGTGCGCGTATTTGGTATCCTGGCAATTCTTCTGCTTATCGTGGCAGGTCTGTTCCTTTTTCTTCGTGGTGACAATTTTTTTGGTTCTGACGACCCGGATAAGACTGTCGCAGGCTCTGTTGATGACTCAAAAACAGAGGCCGAGAATGGCGATACCGGGACGGAAACGGCCTCTGATAGTGCTATAAGTCCTACTTCATCTGAAGAAGAGGCAACGACTTCCGCTGCCACGGATACGACACAACCAAAAATTATCGAAAAGAAACTGGATGATGTCACCAGTGAAGCCGGTAAGAAAACATTTGATGCCCGGCCGAGCTTTGATGTGGTTCGGGTCGATCGCAATTGTGAATTACTTGTTGCCGGGAGGGCTGTCCCGTCCTCGATCATTAAGATACTGGTGGATGGGGAAGGGACCGGTGAGGTTACGACTTCAGCGCGCGGAGAATGGTTGTATACCTCTGATGTTCCGTTGGAAGCAGGATCAAAGGTCATCAATCTCATGGCTACGAACCCGGACGGGGTGGAACTTGAGTCTGATCGCCTTGTTGTCATGAATGTGCCTGACTGTGCCAAACCACTCGACCAGCGGGAGCCCGCAATTGCCATGCTGGCACCGGCCGGGGAAGAAGAGAACGGCGATAGGTCGGAGCGGATCATTCGCCTGCTCCAGGTGCCGGATGCCAAAGGGGATGTCTCAGCTGCCAAGGATCTGAGCCTCGGGGCGGTGAATTATAACGACAATGGCCAGCTCGAATTTTCAGGCAAAGGTATTCCGGGTAAGAACATCCGCGTCTATGTCAACAATCGCCCTGTCGGATCGACAATTGTGGGCGAGGATGGCACCTGGTCATTGCGGCCGGAAGCGACCGTTGCACCAGGTACCCATAACCTTCGCATTGATCAGACTGAAACAGACGGCAAGGTTATTTCACGGGTCGAATTGCCGTTTCAGCGGGAAGCGGCAAGTGATGTTCTGCTGGCTCGGAAAAATGGGAATGTCAGTGCGATCGTTCAGCCCGGAAACAGTCTCTGGCGGATTGCTCGGCGGGTTTATGGGCAGGGCATCCAGTATACGGTTATCTATCAGGCAAATCAGGACCAGATCCGGGATCCGGATATGATTTTTCCGGGGCAGATTTTCAAACTTCCGGATCAGAATTAGAGTACTGGCCTAAGTACCGGACAAACCCCTTGACCTGTAAATTGTGGCGGTTGTTACAATTTGGGGAAACGGCAAATTTTTTAATACGCGAAAAGCCGCCTTTCCTATATCTTACCGTACCCTTTACCTTGCAGGAACCCTATGAGCGCCACCAAATTTGACAGCCATTCCCATGACAATCAGCGAAGTCATCTGTCGACTATCCGTACACTCGGCAGCTACCTTTGGATCAGTGATCGAAATGACCTGAAAATCCGGGTGATGATCGCCGTTGTCCTGTTGGTGATGGCGGAGGTTGCCTCAGTCTATACACCTTATCTGCTAAAATTCATTGTCGATGATATGACGGGAGATGTGAACCCGGTCATTGTCATGCCGGCCGGTCTTATCATCGCCTTTGGGGTCGCCCGTGTTCTGACCCAGGCCTTTGCCGAGTTAAGGGACGCTGTATTTGCCAAGGTCGGGCAGAATGCTATCCGTCAGGTCGCCTTATCCACCTTTCAGCATCTCCATCAGCTGTCGTTACGCTTTCATATGGACCGGCAGACCGGAGGCTTGAGCCGGGTTATTGAGCGGGGAACCAAAGGGATAGATTTCCTGCTCCGCTTTATGCTGTTCAACATTGTTCCGACATTCCTCAAGATTGTTTTTATTTGCGGGATCATGCTGGTCGAGTATGGATGGCTCATATCCCTGATCACGTTCACGACCCTTATCGGCTATATCTTTTTTACCCTGGTCGTGACGGAATGGCGTTTGAAATTTCGGCGGACCATGAATGAGAAGGACAGTGAAGCAAATACCAAAGCTATCGATAGTCTGCTGAACTTCGAAACCGTCAAATATTTTGGAAACGAAAAGCATGAGGCCCGGCGCTTTGATCGGGCGCTTGCCGGATATGAAAAGGCGGCGGTAAGAAGCAATACAACCCTTGCCTACCTTAATATCGGGCAGGGCGTCATCATCAGTATTGGAATGGTTGCGGTTTTGCTGCTCTCTGCCAAAGGTGTCGTGGACGGAAGTTATACGGTCGGGGATTTTGTTGCCATACAGGCCTTTCTCATGCTCCTTATTCAGCCCTTGAATTTTCTGGGCTTTGTCTATCGGGAGATTAAGCAAAGCCTTGTCGATATGGAAAAGATGTTTGAGCTTCTGTTTGTCTCACGTGAAATAGATGACAAACCGGATGCCCGGCCTCTTGCGGAGGGTGGCGGCGAGGTAGAATTTCATAATGTCGATTTTGGCTATGAAGCCAATCGGCAGATCTTACACGATGTGTCCTTCAAAGTGGCGCCTGGAAAAAAGATTGCCATTGTGGGTCCGTCAGGAGCCGGCAAATCAACCATTTCCCGGATTCTCTTCAGGTTTTATGATGTCGATACAGGCTATGTTACGATTGATGGTAACAGAGTAGATGAAACGACCCAGGAATCCTTACGCGCTGCCATTGGTATTGTTCCGCAGGATACCGTGCTGTTTAATGATACGATTCGCTATAACATCCAGTATGGACGACCTGAAGCGACCCCGGAAGAAGTAGAGGAGGCGGCGCGTCTTGCCAGCATCGACAGCTTCATTGAAAAACTCCCGGATGGCTACGACACCATGGTTGGCGAACGCGGCCTGAAGCTGTCCGGCGGGGAAAAACAGAGAGTTGCCATAGCCCGGACCATTTTGAAGCAACCTCGAATACTTCTGTTTGACGAAGCCACTTCGGCGCTTGATTCCCATACGGAAAAGGAAATCCAGGCCAGCCTGGCGGAAGTCTCTAAAGACAGGACAACTCTTGTCATCGCCCACCGCCTGTCGACGGTGGTGGATGCGGATGAAATTATTGTGCTAGATGCGGGGCGTATCCAGGAGAGGGGCCGTCATCACGAACTTCTGGAGCAGGACGGCCAATATGCCGCCATGTGGGCACGCCAACAGGAAGCTGCCAGCTATCAAGAGAAGCTTGAGCAGGTACTGGATTAAACGTTACACTCCCAACAACATCTTTTTGTTCTTTTTGATCCCAACCTGGGCTATAGGGCTATAATTGATAAAGGCCGCGTGCCGGAAGGAAGACCAATATGGATACCTTGAAGTCTGTTCTTGTGCCGATAAATCCGGAAGGACATCGGTTTATCGCCATCTTTGCGGCGGTCACCCTTGCCTTGTTCCTGTTTACCTGGCCTTTTCTCGGATGGATCGGTGTCGTTCTGACTCTCTGGTGCGTCTATTTTTTCCGCGATCCAGAACGCCATGTGCCAACTCGGGAAGGGTTGATCGTCAGTCCGGCAGATGGCGTTGTTCAACTGATAGAACGGGCTGTTCCGCCAGAAGAGCTTGGCATGGGCACCGATGCTATGCTTCGGGTCAGCGTTTTTCTCAATGTGTTCAATGTTCATGTCAACCGGGTTCCACTTGGTGGCACCGTAGTGCGCCAGGTCTATCGGCCCGGAAAATTCCTCAACGCGGCCCTCGACAAAGCCTCGGAGGATAATGAGCGACATGCTGTCCATCTGCAGAGCGAAGACGGCAAGGATATTGTCTTTGTCCAGATCGCCGGTTTGGTCGCCAGACGGATTGTCTGTTATCTAACTGACGGCCAACAGGTGCGCACGGGGGAGAGATTTGGTCTCATTCGTTTTGGCAGCCGCACGGATATTTATCTGCCGGAAGGTGTGGAACCATTGGTCGGGGTTGGTCAGAACATGGTCGGCGGTGAAACGGTGATTGCCGATCTGAAGGGGGACAATAGCGAGCCCGCCTCTGTGGAGGTTAGATAAATGCCCTTTAACCGGCGTCGCGGGCTGAAAGTACTCCCGCTCAACTCTTTGATTCCGAATATGTTGACGACATTGGCCCTTTGCGCCGGTTTGACTTCCGTAAGATTTGCCCTTAATGAAAAATGGGAAATGGCTGTGATTGCCATTTTGGCAGCAGGGGTTTTGGATGGCCTTGATGGCCGTATGGCCCGGCTGCTTAAGGGGACATCCCGATTTGGGGCCGAATTGGATAGCCTGTCCGACTTTGTCAGCTTTGGTGTCGCACCGGCGCTCGTCCTGTTTTTATGGACCTTGGATGCGGGAATGGGTGGCATTGGTTGGATCATTGCACTGATCTTTACGGTTTCCTGCGGATTGAGGCTGGCGCGCTTTAATTCCATGCTGGACGAGGAGCAACCGGTCTGGGCATCAAAATATTTTACCGGCATCGCGGCACCGGCGGGAGCATCCATTTCCCTGCTGTTCATGGTCATGCATTTTTATACGGATAGTGATTTCTTCCGGTCCCCTTACCTTAACGCGGCCTGGTTGCTGATCATGGCTTTCCTGATGGCCAGCCGAATTCCCACCTTCTCCATCAAACGTCTCAGGGTGTCCCGTCGGTTCATCATGCCGATGCTGATCCTTGTGGGCGGACTGGCGGCGGTTCTGGCGAGCTATCCCTGGGAGCTTCTTTCAGTCATCGCATTGGCCTATATGGCGACCATCCCCTTTGCAGTCATGAGCCATCGCAGGCTTGTTGCCCAGGATGCTCAGAAAAAAGATATGGCTGAGAGTGCGAGCAAGACATCTGTGGATTCGCAGGAAGAGCCGGACAAAAAATAAACTCCGGCAAGCAAAAAAAGACCCGGAAAAGCCGTTGGCCTGTTCCGGGTCTTGTTCATTGATCATTTAATCATTCCGCTGGTTCAGGATGAGCCGGCGGTGGGGCTTTTTTGGCCGCCTTGCGTTCTTTTCGGCGGTTCAGGGCATTACTGACATTTGCCCCTAGCATAAGCAATGACGGTGTCATGATCAGGGTGAGAAGGGTCGCAAAGGTCAACCCGAATGCTACTGCCGTAGACAACTGCACCCACCATTGTGAAGACGGCGCACCTGTCACAATCTCTCGAGTAACAAAATCGATATTGATTTGCAGAGTCATGGGCAGCAGACCGAAAATTGTCGTGACGGTTGTCAAAAGCACTGGGCGTAAGCGCTGAGCTCCTGTCCGCAACACCGCTTCCATGGCTTCCATGCCCTGTTTTCTGAGATGGGCATAGGTATCAATAAGAACGATGTTGTTATTCACGACGATACCGGCGAGGGCAATTACACCGACGCCAGTCATGACAATACCGAAAGGTTGTCCGGTAATGATCAAACCGACAAATACGCCGATGGTTGACATGATCACTGCCGTCAGAATGAGGAAGGCACGATAAAAGCTGTTAAACTGGGTAACAAGGATAATCGCCATGATAAACAGGGCAACTCCAAAGGCCTTTCCAAGGAAAGCTTCTGCTTTCTTTTGCTCTTCGTCTTCACCCTTGAAAACGTAAGAGACGCCTGGATTTAAGTTGGCGCCGTTATCAAGCCAGGCTCTGATTTCCTGCACTTTGTCATCGACTAGAATACCACCCGCAACATTGGCCTTTATGGTCATAATCCTGCGGGAATCCGCACGATTAACCGTACCGACCTTCTGCTTTGCCTCGCGCGTAACAAAGTTAGAAATCGGCACCATACCGTTTGACGTCATGATGCGAAGACTGTCAAGTTGATCGATACTGCGTTGATCGTCCGGATAGCGAACCCGTATATCCAGCTCCTCATCGGCATCATCTGGGCGGTACTCACCAACCTTAATGCCGTTGGTCACCAATTGAATGGCCTTACCAACTGAGAAAACGTCGGCGCCAAAACGTCCGGCCTGGGCGCGATCCACTATTACCTGCCATTCGATACCGGGAATGGCGCGACTATCTTCAATATCAACCAGATCGGAAACATTGTTTTCCAGATGATTACGAATTTTGGCGGTTTCGATCGGCAGCAGATCCGGATTTCGGGATGAAAGTTGAATCTGGACATCTTTTCCTGTCGGAGGGCCTGTATCCGGTTCCCGTGTTTCAACCGTTATTCCGGTCAAGTAAGCCGTACGCTGTCGGATATCTTCAAAAACTTCTTGCGCAGGACGCCGATCCTGCCAGTCCTTGAATTCCATTTGAATGGAGCCGATGACATCCTCTGCAACGTCCTGGCCTTCACCAGGGCCGCCTGTACGGGTGTAAAGGGAAGAAAAGTCATCCAATTTCAGGACTTCCCGCTCCACTTCCCGAACCAGAGTATCTTTTTCATCGGTCGACATGTTTCCGCGGGCATGAACATAGACCAGGGCCATCTCAGGCTCTACCTGCGGGAAAAACTCAACGCCATTCCCATGAGTCGCATAGTAATACTGAACACCGACAAGGGTCAGGACGGCAACAACGACGATCTTGGCTGGATGGCGGATACAGAAGGAAAGAAACCTGACATATCTGCCGGTAAAGCCGCCGATCTGGGTTATATCGCCAGACTCAGCTGCTGCCAGTGCGGCAAGGGTCTTGGAATTTGAGGAACCTGCTTTGCCGAAAACGGATCCCAAGGTGGGTACAAAAATCAGCGCCATTAACAACGAGCCCGCGAGGGTCGTTATAAGGGTGATCGGCAGGAATTTCATAAATTCCCCGACAACCCCTGGCCAGAATAGGAGCGGCATGAACACGGCGAGGGTGGTCGCTGTGGAGGCAATGATCGGCCAGGCCATTCTTTTGGCGGCGAGGGCATATGCCTCCTTTTTATCAATGCCTTCAGACATTTTCCTGTCAGCAAACTCCGTTACGACAATGGCACCGTCCACCAGCATTCCAACGGCAAGGATCAATCCGAACAGCACAACGATGTTAATGGTCAATCCGAACAGATACATGTACAGAATTCCGATCAGGAATGAGCCCGGAATGGAGAGACCCACTAGACCGGCTGTCCGAATTCCAAGAGCGCTGATGACGACGATCATCACAAGAATGATGGCGCTAATGATATTGTTCTGCAGGTCTTTCAACATGATCCGAATGTCTTCGGATTTATCCTGACTGAAAGTCACAACAACACTTTCAGGCCAGTAGGCCTTTTCCTGCTCCACGACCCTCTGAACATCCTCGATTGTTTCGATAATGTTCTCGCCGAGACGCTTTTTGATTTCGAGAGCCACTGCCGGTTGGCCGTTCAGCCGTGCGTAGCTTTCCGCGTCCTTGAACGTCCGGCGCGCCTCAGTGACATCCCGTAAAGTGACAACGCCGTCATCACTGACCTTGATCGGGATATCGAGGACATCATTGGCGGTTTTGAACAGGCCGGGGACCTTGATAGAGAAGCGACCTTTGCCGGTATCCATGGATCCGGCGGCGACCAGCTTGTTGTTCAGCTCAATCGCATTGGCCAGCTCGGTATTGGAAATCTGATAGCTTTCCAGTTTTACCGGATCAACGATGACCTCCAGGACTTCCTCCCTGTCACCACCAATATCCGCTTCCAGAACTCCCGGCAGGCCTTCAACCTCATCCTGGAGATCCTTGGTCAGTTCAATCAGGGTCCGTAATGGTACGTCGCCGGAGAGGGTAACGACAATCACCGGAAACAGAGCAAAATTGACTTCATTTACAACCGGTTCATCGGTTTCTTCAGGGAGCTCTGTTTTGGCGAGATCAACTTTTTCGCGGACGTCATCAAGCGCCTTGTCCACGTCGAATCCGGCGTCGAATTCAAGGGTGACCGAGGCATGACCTTCCGTCGCCATGGAGGTCATCTCCTTGATGCCTTCAATGGAGCGAAGCTCAAGTTCCATGGGGCGGATCAACAACCGCTCGCCATCCTCCGGGGAGATCCCCTCATGGGTCATGGAGACATAGATGATGGGGATATTGATATCCGGATCTGCTTCTTTGGCGATATCCACATAGGCGTAGGCCCCGGCCACCAGAATCAGGAGGAGAGCGGAAATAACTGTTCTGGAACGTTCAATCGCGGCGTCGATGATCGCGTTCATTGGGCAGCCTCAGCGGTATAAAGATCAGGTTTCACCTTATCACCATCCCGAACAAAGTCCTGGCCGACGACGATGAGATTTACTGTTTCCGGCAGACCGTCCACCCAAATACCCTCTGGGGAGTCAGCAAGAATTTTGACCGGATGGAATTTTACAATATCTTGATCAGTAACCGCCCGCAGACCCAGAATTCCTTCGTCGTTCAAGGTCAGAAATGCGGGTGACATCAAATGGGCCATAATCGATTTCGTCTGGAACGTAATTTCCGCCGTCACCCCATTTCTGAGCTTGTATCCCTCATTGGGAACTTCCAGTTCCACCTTGAAGGTCCGGGTTGCCGGATCGGCAACATTTCCTATGAATTTGATATTTCCGGATACTTTTTCACCGGTCACAAGCTCTGCCGTGCCTTCACCACCAACTTCGATATTGTTGACCTGAAGCTCGGAAATCTGACCTGAGACCAGCAGGGGATCGCTTTCCACGATGGTTGCAATCGGATTTCCGTCTTTAACGAAATCCCCGACTTCCGCGGTGCGGTCTTCGATATATCCGTCAAACGGTGCCGTTATCTGAAGATCATTGAGACGGATCTTCATGGCAGTTACCTGAGCCGTAGCACTGTCCAGGAGCGCCTTTGCACTGGCCAGGGTGGTGTTAGAACTGAACCCCTTTTTGTTCAGTTTCTTGGCTGCGTTATGCTCGATTTCCCGCTGTCGGACCAACGCTTCAGCTTCAAGGAGCCTTGCCTGGTTATCCTTAACATCAAAGCTGACAATCGGATCTCCCTTTTTCACCCGATCCCCGTCATTGACAAAAACTTTTTCGACACGACCGGAGATTTCCGCTTTTAACTCAACGATGCGGTGAGCTTCGGTCCGGCCGCGAACGATAACTTCCTGTTGGCGTGGCTTTGCTGTCAGGGTCTGGATACGGACACCCATGATATGAGGCTCATTAGCGGGCTTTCCGCTAGCCGTTTCAGACCCGGATGCATTTGGATCAGCCTGGGTAGCAGCTGCTGCGTGATTGCCGGAGGCATCGGAATCCCCTTCCATTTGTCCGGATGCGATCCAGACCGCAACACCAACGGCGATAATAATTGCGATAATTATTGAGCGGTTCACAGCGGTACCTCTTTACTATGGGTTAGTGTCCAAAGATCTTCTATTCAGCAGCCCGTTGACCGATTAATGCTTCAGCTTCCAACAAGTGCCTGTTTTCATTCAGATAATCTATCTCAGCCTGGTAGACGGCGACGCCGTATCCACACATAAACTGTTCAGAGTTCGGCGATTTTTCCGGGCAGTCTTCCATCATGCTCGCGATTTTTTCCGTCCGATCGGCTATGCGTTCGTCGATCAATTGGGAAATCGTACTGGCGGGCAGGAGATGGGAAAACATCATAGTCGCCAGATATTCGGAGCGAAATCGGTCATCGGCCGGCTTTTTCATGATCTCCTCGAGAAATCGGTACCGACCTGCCGCCGTGATGGAATAGACTTTTTTGTCTGGGCGCTTTTCCTGGCTCATTTCACGGCACGAAACCAGGCCCTCATCCGTCAGCTTGTTGAGGGCCGGGTAGATCGACCCGAAGCTGGCGTGAAAAATAAGATCAAGCCTGTCTTCAAACGTTTTCTTGATTTCATAGCCCGTAGCATCCCCCATGGTGAGAACGCCAAGGCATAGTGTTCTGATGTCCATTCAGCAAACTCTACTTATGAATATGACTAAAACTGCGACCCGCGGTGAAACATAGAAGTGCACCCGTATATTTCAAACCGTTATATATCAAATCGATATAGTATAGTCAAAAAATAGTGAGGCATGAAGATCAAGTTGTATGTGACGAGGGTCACGAAATCTTCACAAGAAGCTGGAAACGAGGGCGAACAGGGGATCAGGCAAGCATTGGTATTGAGCGATTAGATAAGAATCGCGCTAAATTTTAGTGGTGGTTTGACAGATTCTTTAAACCGGATTTTCGCTGGAGTCGGGATTAGCGATAGAAAATATGGTTCCCGATGATTGTCGTTCGCTCCAGTTTCTTGGACCATTCCGGAGACACATAATTCGCATGATAATGCGTTGCTTCACCGGACAGGTCCCGAAGATTACCCCCTTTTACGAGGCTGGCCACACTGACTGCCCGAACCCAGGCGTGCTTTTCATTTGCTGAATCAGATTTGCCGTCACAGGCAAAGGAGAACTGGCACCCTGTCGTTCTTGTACTACCCTCGAATACAACATCACAGTAGGATTTTGAGCGTTTTGCCGTACGGTTATGGATCACCTGTGCCACGGCGACCTGACCACTAAAGGGTTCGCCTCTGGCTTCAAAATAGACCGCCTGGGCAATGCATCTGATTTCCGGATCATCCACGGCAGCCTGTGCCGTCATGGTTGTCGCAGCCGGCATAAACTGCGCCATGATCAAAAACAGCAAGGACAAGAAAGCTACTGTCACAATGCTCAATGTTTTCAAATACATTTGCTTTGCCCCACGATAGAAAATGCAAATCTATATCAGACGACTGTCACATTAAGCGGGGTGAGTTGGGCAAAAATAAGGCATGACGGCTATAGCTTTGCGTCCCGCCGCCGGATACGGAGCTGCTTGACCACTTCAAGCTTCTGTTCGTTGGACAAGGTCGCCCAGCCGCCAATCTCCAAACGCGTCCGAAAGCATCCTTTGCAATATTGGTTTTGCATATCCATCGTGCAGATACCGGTGCAGGGGGAGGGAAGGTCCGGGATATTTTTTATTTGAGGGTTCGTCCGGCGCATATCAGGCATCCACCGTCGACTTTGTCAATGCCTCGATCACAGCATCAAAGGGAAGGAGAACACAGGTATGACGGCTTTTATGTGCAGCAACAGGTTGAAAAGACTTCAATTTCTGCCATGCTTCGTCAAATTTACCATCTCCGGTTTCCAGAAACTGCTCAACCTGGGCCCGCAAATTGCTCATATCTGAAAGAGTAGATCCTGCCGCATTTTCTCCGATAACTGAAGCCGCGGCCTGACATAAGACGCAGGATCGGCTGTCATGACCAATCGCGGAGATCCTGCCGTCTGTCACCTTCACCTGCATGGTGATCCGGTCCCCGCAGGTCGGATTATCGACGGTTGCTTCCCCGTCCGCATCTGGCATCTTGCCTTCGCCAACAGCGTCTGCCGCATATCTCAGCAGATCTTTCTGGTATAAATCCTGTATCACTCTCAAACATCCTTCGCAGCCTGAATTAGGGACAGAGCTTCAGGCGTATCAATGTCCTTAAATATACTGTCATTGTCCACGTCAATGGTAAAAACAACATGTTCATTGTCGGCGATCACAGATTTCGCGCCAATATCGCCCGTTACGTTTAAAATATCTGCCTTGAACTGGCTCCCGATCAAAACAGGGTTACCGCGTTTGCCCTTGAAAGCCGGAACAATGATTGCCCGCCCTTCTTCCGTATCAAATGCGTCGATCATTTCATCAAACAGGGAAGCGGTGACAAAGGGCATGTCCGCAAGACATATAAGAATGCCTTCAAAGCTGTCAGAAAGCTCACGAAAACCTGTTTTTAAACTGCTGCTTAGTCCGGTTTTATAATCTGGATTATGAAATGTTTTTATCCCGAGATCCGAGGCAATTTCCTCGACCATAGCCTGTTCATGCCCTGTAACCGCATAAACTGCCGTTGCTTTCGATTTTAATGCCTGTTCAGCGACTAGATTGAACATGGGTTTATTCTCAATCCGGGCAAGCAGCTTATTTTCAGAGCCCATTCGGCGGGATTGTCCGGCGGCCAGAATCAGGACAGCAATGGATTTTCCGGATTTTCCCATTTTTGCGTCGGGAGTCTTGGTTCTTGGTTGTGGCCGACTGCTGATCTCCTTCAGCAGACCACCAGTCCCCATATCCATGATGTCAGAGGGTGTGACCGACAAATCAGCGAGAAGCCTTTGTAAGACCCAGTCAAAGCCGTTTAGCTTTGGTGATCTTGTACATCCGGGCAGACCGACGATCTGCACATTGTCCTTATGACCAAGCAGGAGCAAATTGCCGGGATCGACCGGCATACCGAAATGATCTACGTCACCTCCGGCCATGCGGATCGCCAGCGGGACGACATCATTGCGATCTGTAATCGCCGACGCACCAAAAATGAGGATCAGCTCACATCCATCTGCCATCAGCTCAGCAAAAGCTTCGCTTAAAGGGGTCTCATGATGATCGGTCTCCAGGCGGATATCGATGTCATTGTCATACTGCATCAGACGATCTTGCAGGATTTGCTCCGACTTTTTGACAATACTCGCTTTCGTACCGGCCAAGAGAGTGGAGACCACACCGACTTTCTTCTTTTTAAAGGGTGTGACTTTGACAAGAGGCTCGGGCGCGTCAGCAATGATTTGAAGGGTGTCTTCGAGAGTTTTTATGTCCACCGCAAAGGGGATAATTTTGATAGTCGCTAACAAGGTATCCGTTTGAACCACATCATAATCATTCACGGTCGCGACGGTAATAGATTCGTGTAAATGATTGATCCTGTTTATAAAGTCTGTATTTATCCGAACAACGCCTTGACTTTCAGAGACAAGATTTGCCCGCCCCGTGAAGGCCGCATTTGCTTTGACATTCTGACCGACAAGGGGAGACGCAATGGCCGCAGCGGCGTTGTTTTCATCTATATCGGTTTCTTCCAGTCGGGCTGCGAGCACGGTCTCGACTGAACTGGATTTCAGTCTGCTGATATCGCGGGTAGTCAGGACATGTCCTTTTCGCAGCTTTGCGCCTGACCCAGCGTCAACCGCATGGGCAAGAATGGCCCCTTCCGCGTCGTCAATTGGCAGCCGTCCAAAAATCATCAGGAAATTTTCTGCCGTAGGACGGCGGTTATTTCTGCCATGATGGAAATGGCGATTTCAGCAGGTGATTTGGCGCCAATATCCAACCCGATGGGCCCGTGGATCCGTTTAAAATCATCCTTGGTAAACCCCTCGCGAGCCAATCGTTGATGCCGTTTCTCGCGGGTCCGTGTGCTGCCAAGTGCGCCAATATAGAAGGCCTCCGAGCGCAAGGCATGTTGCAAGGCAGGGTCATCCAATTTCGCATCATGGGTGAGGGTGACGATCGCTGTTCGCCGATCTGCGTCAGCCTCGCTCAGGAATTCATCTGGCCAGCGATTATCCAAGGTAACACCAGGAAACCGGAACTCGGAGCCGAAGCTGCGTCTGGGGTCTATTACAGTGACCTCATATCCGGCGGCGACGGCCATGGGGACGAGGTTCTGGGCGATATGAACGGCACCGACGATAAACAGGCGGAGTTCCGGATTGAAGATGTTGAAAAACACGGGCTCTGCGTCAATTTCGGCCTGGCTTGACTTATCACTGATGAGCGCGGCTCTCGCCGCTTCCAGCAGCTCGGATTTCTCTTCTGTTTCAAAGGGAAAGAGCAGGGACTGCTCACCTGAATTGAGGTAGGTAGCGACAACGACCTGGCGTTTTTCCCGCCGGGCTTCCTGCAGTTCCTTGAGCAGCTCCGTTTGCATGGGGGATCCTAGTTCAGCTTTTCAACATAAACGCTTATCTTCCCGCCGCATGCGAGTCCGACTTCCCAGGCCTCGTCATTGCTGACGCCGAATTCAAGCAGCTTGGACTGACCACTCTGCATGATGTCGAGGGCTTCTTGAATGACCGCACTTTCAACGCAGCCGCCACTGACCGATCCGGACATTTTTCCGGTTTCATCGATGGCGAGTTGGCTGCCGGCGGGACGAGGAGCGGAGCCCCAGGTGCTGACAACGGTGGCAATAGCAACATCTTTTCCGTCCTGTTTCCAGTGCAGAGCCTGCTCCAGAACATCTTCCTCGGGAAGGGCAGTTGGATTTTCAGTCATGCGGCAAAACTCCTCGCTTCCGATTTTTGCATATGTGGTTTAGACAAGATATCAGCAAGATCCTTGAGACTTTCAAGGTTGTGGACGGTCCGGAACTGATCCACATGGGGCAGGATCGCTTTGACCCCGCGCGATCGCGGCTCAAACCGCTGATAGCGCAGAAGGGGATTGAGCCAGATCAGCTGACGGCAGGATTTGTGCAAGCGTTCCATTTCAACCCCCAATCCTTCGCCGGCATCCCGGTCGAGGCCGTCGGAAATCAACAGGACGACGGCGCCCTGACCCAGAACCCGGCGGGACCAGAATTTATTGAACTCCTTCACCGTTGCACCGATGCGGGTCCCGCCGGACCAGTCCTCGACGGTTTCGCTGACGGCATCAAGGGCGGCATCCACGTCCCGATATCTCATATATCGGGTAATATTGGTGAGGCGGGTGCCAAATACAAATGTATGGACCCGATCCCGGTCGTTGGTCAGGGCGTGCATGAAATGCAGCAGCATGCGGCTATATTGGGTCATGGAGCCGGAAATGTCGCACAGGATGACCAGTGGAGGATGGCGGGTGACCGGGGATTTGAAGCGTAAAGGAATGGTTGCCCCGCCGGAGCGCAGGCTTGCTCGCAAGGTCCGGCGCATATCGACCCGGTCTCCGGCGTGATCGGGCTGCAGCCGCCGGGTTTTGACATCCATGATCGGCAGGCGGAGATTGGCCATGGCCTTCTTGGCTTCTTCCATCTCCGCCGTGCTCATATTCTCAAAGTCTTTTTGCTGCAGCAGCTCGGTATCGGAGGCGGTCAGGGTGGCGTTGATCTCAACCTCTTCGCCTTCCTCTTCCTCCTCATCGGTTTCAGGTGCCGGGGAGGGAGCCAGGGCTTCGGAAAGCCGCCGGTTAATCTGCTCTTGATCTTCGGATTTGACGCTGTCGAGGAAACTGGTCGGCAGCATCATATCCATCATCTTCTTGAGGAGGTCCGGATTGCGCCAGAAAATATGAAAGGCCTGATCAAAAATATCCCACTGATCGCGGCGGTTGACAAAGACGGCATGCAGGGTCCAGTAAAAGTCATCCCGCCGTTCAATGCCCGCGGTCTCGACGGCCTTGATGGCATCGATCACCCGGCCCGGACCGACAGGAATGCCGGCGCGCCGCAAAGTGCGGGCGAAATGGATGATATTCTCCAGGAAGGTACCGCCCTTGATGTCACTGATTTCGGTCATACCGGCACCCTGGCCCCCAGCAGATAGCGATCCACCGGCACGCATTCTTCGAAATTGCGAATAACATCGAGAGCACCCGCCGTGCGGAGCCGTTCAGGATCGACCCAGGAGGCGACCCCGACAAAGGGCAACCCAAGCTCCCGTGCGGCGATCACATCCCACTCCCCATCACCAATGGAGACAATATGATCAAAGCCGTCCTGCTGATGGGTGGATTTGGCGTCGTCAATGGCACTTGTCACCAGGCTGAGACGGGTCGTATGGGAATCGCCATAGGCCCCGGGATGTTCCTCCGCAGATATCCCAAGAGTGCTCAATTTAAAACTGGCAGAGATTTCCCAGCCACCGGAGGCAAAGCAGATCGCCCAGTCCGGATGAGAGGCCAGATGCCGGACCGTCTCAATCGCCCCAAGCACCGGAGAAAATTTGCTAGGATCCTGCTGATGGGTCTCTCTGACAAACTGAATAAAGGTGCTTTTTATCTGGGACAGCTCAGCCTCCGACGCAGCCCGGCCATGAACACGATCAAAAAACTCCGTATTGATGGCATGGTCGGTCATCTCGGAGAAATTTCCCCAATGGGTCGTGATGGCGTCCTCACCAACGTGATGGGAATGGGCATCCCGGAACAGGCTGACATCATGCCCGGCCGAATGCATCAAGGTGCCATCAATATCGAATATGGCCAGATTTCGTTTACGACTGCCCGCCATCACTACCGATTTCCTCGTTGATCTGATGGATGATCTCCGCTGCCTCGCTGCCCTGGATCTTGGTGATATCGTCCTGATATTTGAGCAGGACACCCAACGTGTCGTTGATGACATCGGGATCGAGGGAGATGACATCGAGCTCTGTCAGGGCGCTGGTCCAGTCCAGGCTCTCCGCAATGCCCGGCAGCTTGAACAGGTTTGGATCTTTTCGCAAAGCCTGAACAAACAGCACGATCTGTTCCGACAACCGCTTGTCGGCACCCGGCAGTTTGAGCGAAATGATTTCCTTCTCCCGCGCCGCGTCCGGGTAATCGACCCAATGATAGAGACAGCGGCGTTTGAGGGCGTCATGGATTTCCCGGGTCCGGTTGGAGGTAATAAGGACGATGGGTTTCTCTTTGGCCGTGACCGTCCCCATTTCGGGAATGGTGACCTGAAAATCAGAGAGGATTTCCAGCAAATAGGCCTCGAACGGCTCGTCCGTCCTGTCCAGCTCATCTATCAGCAGAATGGGGGCTCCCTGACCCGTGTCTTCCAAAGCTTTCAGAAGCGGCCGCTTGATCAGGAATTTTTCGGAAAAGATATCATGGCCGAGATTTTCCCGATCCGCCGTATCCGTCGCCTCCGCCAGGCGGATCTCGATCATCTGCCGGGCATAATTCCATTCATAGACGGCGGAACTGACATCTAGCCCTTCATAGCATTGCAGCCGGATAAGCGGGCGATCCAGCTTCTCCGCCAGGACCTTGGCAATTTCCGTCTTGCCGACACCGGCTTCCCCCTCCAGAAACAGGGGGCGGCCCATCTTCAAGGAGAGGTATAAAACGGTCGCCAGACTTCGATCCGCCACATAGTTGGCGCTGCGCAACATGTCCTGGACGTCGTCGATGGTCTCTGGGAGGCTGGATGTCATAATTTTGGTTCCAATGAAGAGCAGACCCTTTCAGGGCTAAGAATATCCCCAATCTGGATCATCAGCAAATATCACTCTGAACATCCGGATCGGATGTTACGTTCGTCACAAATATGTAAGGGGAAGCCAAAGCTTCCCCTTTGTCTTTATCGTAATGTTGCCCGGGCCTAAGACGCGGCGTCGACCGCCCGGCCCGCCATCACAGAAATCAGGTTGGCGCGATATTCGGCTGACGCGTGAATATCGGAGTTAAGACCTGAGGCGTCTGTCGAGATGCCGGAAATTGCGGAAGAGGAGAAGTCCGACGACAAGGCCGCTTCCATATCGGACTGACGGAAGACACACGGTCCTGCGCCGGTCACCGCCACTTTGACACCGTTTGCCGTTTTGGCGACAAAGACGCCCACCAGAGCATAGCGTGATGCCGGATTGGGGAATTTGGCATAGGCCGCTTTTTCCGGCACCGGGAAGGAAACCTTGGTGATGATTTCATCGTCTTCAAGGGCGGTTTCAAACAGATCCACAAAGAAATCCTCTGCGGAAATGCTGCGCTTGTTGGTATGCACGGTGGCGCCGAGGGCGACCAGAGCAGATGGATAGTCTGCTGCCGGATCGTTATTGGCTACAGAGCCGCCAATGGTTCCCATATTGCGAACCTGTGCATCCCCGATATTGGACGCAAGCGCCGCCAGGGCCGGGATCGATGATTTCACCTCAGCTGAATCCGCTACATCCACATGCCGTGTCATGGCGCCGATGGACAGCTCGCTGCCGCTGGAGGAAATGCCTTTCAGCTCATCAATACCGGACAGGTCCACCAGCTTGCCGGCCTGGGCCAGTCGCAGCTTCAAGGTTGGCAGCAAGGTTTGGCCGCCAGCCAGGATCTTATCGTCTTCGCCGAGACTTGCTGCGGCATCATTTACCCCGGAAGGGCGTTCATAGTCGAATGAGTACATTTAAGTTTCCCTTCTTATCCGTTGGCCGCACGCCATACTTTTTCTGGCGTTGCCGGCATATCAATATCTTTGCCGAGGGCGTTGGTGATAGCGTTCATGAGAGCCGCTGGTGCCGCAATGGCGCCTGCTTCTCCGCAACCTTTCACACCCAGAGGATTGCTTGGACAGACCGTGCCGGTCGTATCGATCTTGAAGTTTGGAAGATCGTCGGCCCGGGGCATGCAATAATCCATATACGACCCGGTCAGCAGTTGTCCGCTTTCGTCGTCATAGACAACCCCTTCCAGCAGTGCCTGGCCAATACCTTGGGCGACACCGCCATGAACCTGGCCTTCCACTATCATGGGATTGACAATGTTTCCGAAATCATCCGATGCGGCCCAGTCAACTATGTCTACCACGCCTGTATTCGGATCAATTTCGACCTCCGCAATATGCGTCCCCGCAGGGAAGGTAAAGTTGAGTGGATCATAAAAGGCGTTCTCTGCCATGCCCGGTTCCAGATCTTCCGGATAGTTATGAGGGACATAAGCGGCGAACGCGATCTCCCCCATAGTCATCTGTTTGTCTGTCCCGGCGACGGAAAAGACCCCATGCTCATGTTCGATATCCTCAACGGCAGCTTCCATCAGATGGGCTGCAATTTTCTTGGATTTCTCGACAATCTTGTCCACTGCTTTGACGATGGCGGAACCGCCAACGGCGAGAGAACGGGAGCCATAGGTTCCCATTCCGAACGGCACCTTATCCGTATCCCCATGGACAACCTCGACACTTTCAATCGGAATACCAAGTTTGTCAGAGATGATCTGGGCAAAAGTTGTTTCATGGCCCTGTCCATGGCTGTGGCTTCCGGTAAAGACAGTCACGCAGCCAGTCGGGTTAAAACGGACCTCAGCCGATTCCCAAAGGCCAACACCGGCCCCGAGAGATCCAACAGCAGCCGAGGGCGCAATGCCGCAAGCTTCGATATAGGCCGCACAGCCTATCCCGCGCATTTTGCCATTGGCCTCGGACTGGGCTTTGCGGGCGGCAAATCCCGCATAGTCAATCAGACCTTTCGCAGCATTCATATTGGCAGGATAGTCACCGCTGTCATAGGTCATGATGACCGGGGTCTCGTACGGATAGGCGTCCGGTTGAATGAAATTCTTCATCCGGAATTCCGTCGGATCCATATTCAGGTCCCGCGCGGCGGTTTCCATCATCCTTTCAACCACATAAGTGGCCTCAGGACGTCCGGCGCCCCGATAGGCATCAACGGGTGTGGTGTTCGTGAACCCGGCCAGGACTTCCACATAGATACTCGGAATCTTGTACTGGCCGTTCAGCAGGGTGCCATACAGATAGGTCGGAACGGCTGACGCGAAGGTGGACAGATACGCCCCCAGATTTGCTTTGGTTGAGACCCTGAAGCCCAGAATATGACCTTCCTCATCCATGGCAAGTTCCGCATGGGTGACATGGTCACGTCCATGGGCATCTGTCATGAAGGCCTCGGAGCGATCCGCCGTCCATTTGACCGGACGGTTGATTTTCCGGGCGGCCCAGACCGTAACGGTTTCTTCCGCATAGACAAAAATCTTGCTGCCAAATCCGCCGCCGACATCCGGGGCGACAACCCTGAGCTTGTTTTCCGGGGCGATGGCCAGAAACGCCGACATGATCAGCCGGGCCACATGCGGGTTCTGGCTGGTTGTGTATAAGGTCAGCTCTTCCGAGCCCGGGTCATACTCACCCAAAGCCGCCCGTGGTTCCATGGGGTTCGGGGACAGGCGATTGTTTACCAGGTCTATTTTCGAGACCTTGGCAGCAGAGGCAAAAGCCGCGTCCACGGCATCCTTGTCACCAAGTTCCCAGTCATAGCAGACATTGCCCGGCGCTTCTTCATGGATCTGTGGTGCGCCCGTATCCAGCGCCCGGGAAATGTCGGTCACCGGGGGTAGTTCTTCATAATCCACTTCGATCAGCTCGGCGGCATTCTTCGCTTGCTCAAGGCTGTCAGCGATGACGAAGGCCACCTGGTCTCCCACATGGCGTACGGCATCTATGGCCATCGAGTTATGGGGAGGGGCATTATGGGGGCTTCCATCTTTGCTGGTGATTCCCCAACCGCAAATAAGGCCGCCAATGCCATCAGCAGCCATGTCGGCGCCGGTAAAGATGTCGACGACACCTGGTGCGGCTTTGGCTGCGTCAAGATTAATACCATTGATTTTTGCATGGGCATGCGGGGACCGCAAAAAATACCCATAGGCCTGACCGACCTTATTCATATCATCAAGATAGTTACCGTTGCCGGTAATAAATCTCTGGTCTTCCTTACGCCGGACTGAGGCGCCAATTCCATTTTCTACAGACATGTCTCACCCTCCCATTTTCTCCGACGCCGCTTTGACTGATTTAACAATATTGTGGTAGCCGGTGCAGCGGCATATATTGCCTTCCAGCTCGGACCGGATTGTCTCTTCAGAGGGGTTGGGATGGCGTTTCACCAGATCCACCGCACTCATGATCATGCCCGGCGTACAGAAGCCGCATTGCAGGCCGTGATTTTCCTTGAAGGAAGCCTGCATCGGATGCAGGTCGCCGTTTGCGGCAAGGCCTTCGATGGTGGTGACATCGGCGCCTTCGGCCTGAACCGCCAGCATGGTACAGGATTTGATGCTGTCGCCGTTGACATGGACCGTACAGGCACCGCATTGGCTTGTATCGCACCCCACATGGGTGCCGGTCAGTCTCAGGTTATTACGGATAAAATCAACGAGAAGGGTGTTCGGGGCGACATCCGCCGAAACGTTTTTCCCGTTCACCGTCATGGTAACGGTTGTCATGGTGTTTCCTCCCTAAAAAAATCAAACCAACTGCGCCCGCAATTGATCTTCGTCTCATTTCCAGAATTTCGAGACATTTACTCCCAATTCAGTTTCCCTTTGATCCGGGTCTGCGTCAAGGTGATATAGTCTTATTTTTATTGGATACTACCGGGCCGCAAGATAATACAGAATAACCGCCGCGATGACTCCGGCCGGAATGAGAATGGAGGGCCGCATCCAGCCTTGCGCTTCGGGTTTTTCCTCTTCCTGCGGGGGCGGGGATTTCGGTTCATCGGCAATGATCGGATCCGCCGTTTGGTCCGGTGCCCCTTCTTCCGCTTCCGCCGGGACATCTTTTACATGGACGCTGCCGGCGCTCACCAATTCGTTGAAATTGGCGAAGAATTCCGCCGCCAGTTTTTTGGCCGTGCCGTCGATCAGGCGCGATCCGATCTGCGCCATTTTCCCGCCGACTGAGGCATGGACATCATAGGCAAGGATAGTGCCGTTATCCGCATCTTTAAGGGTGATATCCGCGCCGCCTTTGCCGAAGCCGGCCGCGCCGCCTTTGCCTTCTCCGGTGATGGTATAGCCGTTTGGCGCATCGATATTGCTGAGGGTGACATGGCCGTTAAAGGTCGCTTTGACGGGACCGATTTTGACTTTGACCTTGGCGGCGAAAGCCGTGTCGCTCTCTTTTTCGACGCTCTCGCAGCCCGGAATGGATTTCTGCAATATTTCGGGATCATTGAGCGCGTCCCAAACTTCCTGCCGTGAGGCATTGATCAATTCTTCGCCGCTCATTTCCATGGTGATGCTCTCCCGCGATATTGTTGTCGGACGAGAAGCTTACTCCATACCTGTCGTCTTCGGCAAGTTGGTTAATGGTCATTTAACCATTGCTGAATACTGTAGATCCCCATAATCAATTCCGGGGAAATTCATGCGTCCTGCTGCACGATCGACATTCGACATTCTTTTCTGGTTTCAGGAACAGGCCCGGCAATCCGGCCGCGCGGAGGATTTTGCATTTTTGCAAAAGCAACTGTATTTTTCGCAGGCGGTTTTTGCATTTTTGCAAAACGAGCGGAAACTGATGCCGGCGACATTTCTGGCCACCGATGTCGGACCGATCGAACCGGATGTGTTCACGGCCCTCGATCAGGGTCTCACACTTTCCTCCGCGGTGCCACCGTCTCAGGAAGTGCAGGAGGTTCTCACTTTTGTGTGGAAAATCTGCGCGGAAAAAACCGCCTCCGAGCTCGACCTGATCCTGTCCCAGGATCCGGCCATGCGGGCCGCGAAATCACGGGGACGCAATTCGGAAATCGATCTCAAGGAGATGGCCGGGGCCTATGGCAAAAGCTGGCCGGCGCTCGGCAATGTGGAGGCCTTTAACAGCTTCCCCGACGGCACCAAATTCGCCGCCAATAAATCCACCTTGGACGCGGCCCCGCCCGCCAGACAGGAAGTCCGATTTACCGCCGACGGGCGGTCAGTGACAAAATGGATGCCGTCCAAACGGATCCCGTCAAACCGTGACCATCCCGACCCTTAAGCCGAATTTACTGATAGAGAAAGACGACAACAACCCCGAGAATCGCGACGATCAGCGCGATGGACCGGCCGGAAGAGGCGGTACGGGCCATCAGTTTGCCATCGCCATGGGTGCGGGCCGTCGTCTCAATGACCGTCCTCACCGCGCCATTGGCCGCCCCAAGACCCCAGCCCCAAACCAGCATGATCCCGCGGCCAATGGCCAGGGTCAGTGATTTCAGGGGTCTGCGATAGACCCAGTCAAAGTCCAGCAGGACTGCAGGCTGCTCCAGCGGATAGATCTTGTAGCGCATCAGCAAAATAAAGCCGAGAACCGCAAACAGCAGGATCTGCACAGAGGTCAGCATATGCCCTGCCGTATAGGCATCATATGTGGGCTCAAAAGGCAGCAGGGAATACAGAAATGCCGGATAAGCGCCGGTAAAGATACAGAGGAAAGCCGCGATCCCCATGGCGAGGAGCATGTTAAACGGCGCTTCCTTGACCCGGATCCCCTTGTCCTGTCCGAAGAAAGTGAAGAAGGGCACCTTGATCCCGGCATGGTCCATCACCCCGGCGCGGGCAAACAGCAAAACCAGCCAGATGGCGACGATGCCGTAATCCTTGGCCGCCGACATGATCATCGCTTTGGACACAAAACCGCCGGTCAGCGGCAGTCCGGCAATGGACATGGCGCCGATCAGACAGAAGACCATGGTCACCGGCATCGATTTGAACAAGCCGCCGAGTTCCGATGTTTTCATGGTGCCGGTCCGGTACAAAACCGCACCCATGCACATGAACAAGAGGCTCTTATAGAGAATGTGGATAAAGGCATGGGCCGCCGTGCCGTTGAGGGCGAGCTCCGTACCGATGCCAACCCCGATCACCATGAAGCCAAGCTGACTGTTCAGGGAATAGGCGAGAACCCGGCGCAAATCATTCTCCAGCACCACATATATCAGCGGGAAAATCGCCATCACCACCCCGATGGGGATGAGAATGTCCGTGCCGGGAAACGCCCTGGCCAGGGCATAGATCGCCAGCTTTGTGGTAAAGGCGGAGAGAATAACCGTGCCGGTCACCGTGGCTTCCGGATAGGAATCTTGCATCCAGTTATGCAGAAAGGGGAAACAGGCCTTGATGCCGAAGGCGACAAGTACCAGACCCGCCGCCAGGCTGCCAAGGCCTATATATTCAAACGCAATCGATCCGGTGTCCTGGTAATAGAGAATGATACCGGCCAACAAGGTCACCCCGGAAGTGACCTGAATGATCAGATAGCGCATTCCGGCTTTAAAGGCCCGTTCCGTCCGGCTGGCCCAGATCAGGAAGACGGAAGTCACCGCCGTCAGTTCCCAGAACACGAACAGGGTGATCAGATCACCGGCAAACACCGCCCCAAGGGCGGAGCCCATATAGATAAGGGCCGCAAAATGCTGAATGGTGTCCTTCACATGCAGGGAATAGATCAACCCGATCAGGGAGGCGATACAGAAAATTGTCCCGAAAATCCGCGATAGTTTATCGATCCGGGTCACCTCGATGGACAGACCCAAAAATTCATATTGACCCCAGACCCCAAGGCCAAGGGCGTAAAGTTGCGCCAATGCCAGGATCGGCAAGGCCAGTAACAGGATCGAGCGGATGATTCCACTGGTCAGCGGCACCACAAGGGCACCAAGGATCAGAATAAAGCCGGGATTTAAGCCTTCAATCATAATAGTCCTCTTTGCGCATGAGGACTGGCCGCAACCATTTGGCAATATAAATCAGAGCCACATAGCAGAGAGCCCCATAGATTGAATAAAATTTAAGCAGGCTTTTCAGCTCAAACTCCCCCTCTGTCTGGAAGAGGATCTTGAACAAATTGAAGACATCCGGAATGGCCAGAAGAATGCAGATGACGAGGACACCGTAAAAAACCCTGTTCGGGGTTTTCGGATCCTCAAGCCAGTAATTTTTATCCCTTTCCGGTTCAGTCATCACATCAATCCCTAAGGCGTCAATATGGGTTCGATCATTTTAAAGATCGGATCGGCGAGAAAGAATAGAATAATACAGCATGTCGCCGTCAGTGCCGGAGGAACAACGCATAGGATCGGCGCTTCCTTGATCTCTGACCAGGAAAAATCCGACGTCTCCTGGCCAACCGGCGCTCTTTCCTCCACCTGGCCAAGCGGAGGATAGAAGAAACCCCGGGCCACGATGGGCAGCAGATAGGCGATATTCAGCAGGGAACTGATCAGCAGCACCGCCATGACATAGAGCTCCCCGGTTTCGGCGGCGGCAACCATGATGTAAAACTTGCTCCAACTGCCGCCGAGGGGCGGCAGGCCGATAATGCTGAGGGCCCCGATAAAGAAAGCGATGAAAGTGATCGGCATCTTGCGGCCCAACCCTCTCATATCACTGATCTCCGTTTTATGGACAGCGGTATATATGGCACCCGCACAGAAAAAGAGGGTGATCTTGCCAAAGGCATGCATGACAATCTGAAGGGCACCCCCGGCGACCGCCATGGATGTCGCCATGGACGCCGCCAGAACCACATAGGCCAACTGACTGACCGTGGAATAGGCGAGCCGGGCTTTGAGATTATCTTTGGTCAGAGCAACGACGGAGGCCGCGATAAGTGTATAGGCGGCAACCCAGGTCAGCCACTCGGCAGCCCCGGTCTCCGCCAGAAAATCAATCCCGAAGATATAGATAACGACCTTGAGCACCGAAAAGACGCCCGCTTTCACAACCGCAACCGCATGCAGCAAGGCACTGACCGGGGTCGGAGCCACCATGGCCGCCGGTAGCCAGCGATGGATGGGCATCAGGGCTGCCTTGCCGATCCCGTACATAAACAGGAACAACAGGATGCCGGTCACCAGGGCGCTGGCATGTCCGTCCAGAATACCGCCTTTCACAAAATCAACGGTACCGGTCAGGGTCCAGACCCAGATAATGGCCGGGAGCAGCAATCCGATAGAGGTGCTGATCAGAATACCGAGATAGATCCGGCCGCCTTTCAGGGCATCCGCATTGCCCTTATGAGTGACCAGGGGATAGGTAGACAGGGTCAGGGCCTCATAGAAAATAAACAGGGTCAGCAGGTTTCCGGAGAAAGCAATGCCCATCGTCGCGGCAATGGCGATGGCGAAGCAGACATAGAAGCTGGTCTGTTTGGCTTCCTTATTGCCGCGCATATAGCCGATGGAATAGACCGAGTTAATGATCCACAGGGAAGACGCAACGCAGGCAAACGTCATCCCGAGCGGTTCCACCCGGAAGGTCAGTGCCACCTCCGGCATGATCTGGATGAGGGTGACTGCCGGTTCCATTCCGTCCATAACGGCGGGCAGGATATTGAAGACATTCAGACAGAGTAGCACCGATGTCGCCAGGGTCACCGACTCCCGAATATTCGGGGCGGAATTCGCAAGGGCGATGCCAACGGCGCCGACGAGCGGGATAACAAGGGAGAGCAGCACATGGGTTTCCAGGGAAAACATCATGGCGCCCCTCCCATCAGGAAGGCGGCCGCCGTTTCCGCAAGACCCACATTGATGGTCGTATCAATACCGAAATAAAAACTTCCCAGAATAAAAATCCAGCAGGGAACGAGCAGGGATAAGGGGGCTTCTTTCTGTTCCGCGCCTTCCGGCGGGCTTCTGAAATAAGCCACTTCGACGACCCGCCAGATGTAAATAACCGCCAGCAGGCTCGACATCATAATCGCGACAACCAAAGCATATCCGAGATTGCTGTTGGTCTCCAGAGCGGCGACCACCAGATACCATTTACTGATAAATCCGGGGGTGAGGGGGACACCGATCAGGCCAAGGCCGCCAAGGACAAAGCCGAAGGTGGTAATCGGCATCCGTTTGCCGATCCCGGCCAGGTCTTTCAAGTAAACCGACCCCACCATAAAGAACATGGCACCGACTGACAGGAAGAGACCGGTCTTGACGACCGCATGGTTGAACATATGAACAATGGCCGCCGTTAGGCCCGCTTCGCTGGCCAGGGCAATCCCGAGGGCCATATAACCAAGCTGCGCGACACTGGAATAGGCGAGAAGCCGCTTGATATTGGTCTGAAAGATGGCGACCGCCGACATGGAGAGGAACCCAAGCACCGCAAGGGGCATCAGAATATCGGTCAGCCGGATAACCCCAAAGGCGAATTCAGGATCGAACACCGTGTAGATAAAGCGGATCAGCAGATAGACCGAGACCTTTGTCGCCGTACCGGCAAAGAAGGCCGTGACAATGGTCGGCGCATAGGAATAGGCGTTGGGCAGCCAGACATGGAACGGAAACAGAGCCAGCTTGATGCCGATTCCGATTACCAGGAAGGCGACGGCGGCGCGGGCCGGACGGGTATCCTCTATCTCCGAGAAGCGGGACGCGATATCGGCAATATTCAGGGTTCCCGTCATCATATAGAGCAGGCCGACGCCGATCAGGAAGAAGGTGGCCCCGACCGAGCCGATGATCAGATATTGAAAAGCAGCCGTCAGGGCGCGCCGGTCATATTTTTCTCCCATGGCGATGAGCACATAGGAGGCGAGGGACATGACTTCGAGAAACACGAAGATATTGAAAGCGTCGCCGGTGATACAGATCCCGAGCATGCCGGTCAGGCCCAGCAGATAGGCTGTGAAAAACAGGCCAAGATGCTTGTCCGCCACTTCTTGAGCGATACTGTCCCGGGTGTAGATCAGCACGCCGGTGCTGATACCGCTGATGATCAGGAGCATATAAGCGCTTAAGGGATCAACAAGATACTCGATCCCCCAGGGAGGCTCCCAGCCTCCCATATGATAGGAGATCGGACCGCTGGAATTGACGGCGATCACCAGCTCAATGCTGATATAGAAGGAGAGAGCGCTGACGATGGTGGTGACGGCCCAGGGCAGGGTTTTGCCCCGCAGCAGCGCGCAGACGGGGGCAAACATGAGGGGCAGCACGACAACCAGTGCCGCAAATTGGGAACTCATACCCGACATATTACGCTTTATCCTCCATTTCGAGGATTTCTTCTTCGTTTATGGTGCCGAAAGATTCCTTGATCCGCACGACCAGGGAAAGCCCAAGCGCAGTGGTCGCGATCCCGACAACAATGGCGGTCAGAATTAGGACATGGGGTAGGGGGTTGGAATAGATGGGGGCCGGCTCCCCGGGCAGGGTTTCCAGCACAATGGGCGCCGTGCCGCCGGTGATCTTGCCAACCGTGATATAAAACAGGAAAACGGAAACCTGGAACAGGGACAGACCGATCATCTTCTTGACCAGGTTGGACCGGCTCATCATGGTATAGAGACCGATCATCAACAGGGCAATAAAGATCCAGTAATTAAATTGATCGAAGAAGGCCATATCTGATCTCTACTCCGGCAATTTGTTGACGGGCGCGGCGCGGCCCACAAAGGCGTAATAGATGACCAGCATGGCGGCGGCCACGGTGACACCCACCCCGATCTCAATGATGATGATACCGATATGCTGTCCGGCGACCGGATCGGGCATCAGCACGTTATAATCGAGGAAATTTCCGCCCATCAGCATACTGACAACACCGACACCGCCATATATCAACACGCCCGCGACGATCAGGACAAGAGCCACAAAGGGGCTGAGCACCCGCTGGGTATATTGCAGGCCGTAAATCAGCGCATGGAGGATAAATCCGGCAGCAAAAATCACCCCGGCCTGAAAGCCGCCGCCAGGGCCAAAATCGCCATGAAACTGAACATAAAGGCCGAAGACAAAGATAAACGGGATCAACAGTTTGGCGACGATATGGGGGACCAGGTCATGCTGGCTGCCAAGGCCTGTCAGGCTAACCCGTAATTTCGACTGGGTTCCCTTTTTCTGTGCCTCCTCCGCCGCTTCCTCATCTCGCTTGCGCCGGCGCTGGCTGAGGATCAGCAGCACGCCGATGCCGGCGGTGAAGATCACGGTGACCTCACCAAAAGTATCGAAACCCCGGTAGCTTGCCAGAACGGACGTGACCATGTTCGGCACACCGATTTCCGTCGGGCTGATCTCGACATAGCGCGGCGCCACATGGGTTTGCGCCGGATTGTCAGGACTGCCATAGGGCGGCATTTCATAGGTGGCATAGACAAGGATCGCCCCGACTGCCAGGCAGATGGCGACAGGCCAGACGGAAAATTTCATCCCCGTTTTTTCCTGGGCACCGACCAGCGAGAGAGTCCCGATATAGAGGACCGTGCTGATCCCGGCCCCCACTGCGGCTTCCGTAAAAGCAACATCAACGGCATCGAGGCTGACGAAAATCAGGGCCATGGTGAAGCTGACAATCCCGAGCAGCATGGTGGCGACAAACAGGTTGCGCACGGTCAGCACCGTCAAGGCGCCGGCCACCAGTAGAACCATCAGGAAGAGATCAACAAACAGGGCGAGAGAGGCGGCTTCCACGGTTTAGGTTTTCCCCTCGTCGGTGTCAGGGCGGTCACTGTCAGCTGTTCCCGTACTATCCAGCATGGGCTTCAGCCCGGCAACAAAACTGGCATGGGCGAGGGCGTAGGAGGCCGTCGGGCTGGTGAAAAAGACAAAGACGATGACCATCAGCAGTTTTGCTGTCACCAGAATATCATCACTCTGCAGGGCCAGGCCGATAAAAATCAGGAATGTCGCCAGGGTATCGGCCATGCCGCCCGCATGGATCCGGGTATACAGATCGGGAAGCCGTAGCAGGCCGAAGCCGGTAATAATCAGCAGGACACAGCCGGTCAGCATCAGGATCCAGGTGAGGGTATCCAGAATTAGATCCATCAGTTTTTCCCCTGGGTGCTTGTCAGGCCACCGCGCAGGGTTCCGAACTTGAAATATTTCAGGACAGCGATGGTTCCGATGAAATTGACCAGGGAGTAGACGAGAGCCAGATCCAGAAAATCCGGCCGCCCGGTCAGAAATCCCAGAACCCCGATCATTAGCACCGTTTTTGTCCCGATGGCATTGGCGGCAAGAATACGATCATAGGACGTCGGCCCGAGAATGGCCCGTCCGAGCGCCATGGCAATACTGACCAATATGGCAATGGCCGTCACCGCATAAATAATCATGATTCCCCCATCACGGCCGTGACCCGGCGATCCATCTCCCCGCTCTTGACCCCCTCCGCGGAGTTCTCGGTCATGGCATGAACCATCACCGTATCGTTATCCAGATCAACGGTGACCGTTCCGGGTGTCAGGGTGATTGAATTAGCATAAATCACTTTGCCGAGATCCGAGGTCTGGGTCACTTTGGCCGTAAACATGTTCGGCCGAAGGTAGGTTTTCGGGAATAAAACGCATTTGGCCACATCAATATTGGCCTTGAAGATTTCTTTCAACAGCCAGGCCCAGTAAAAAACAATTTTCGGTCCAAGATGAAGCGGATGGCCTTCATTATCCACAACCTCCATGCGCCGGGCGATGAGGGCGGAGAGGAGGCAGGAAAAAATTCCAAAACTTGTTATCAGCGGAGTGTAGTGACCGGAAAGGAGAAGCCAAACAGCCATAAGCACAAGAAATAAACTGATTGTCCTTAGCAAATCCCTTGTACTCCTGTTCCAAAATCTCGGATGAAGACGGCAGTTTTTTCTTTGTTATATGCCACGGGAAGCCCGGTGCTGCAAGTGAGATCGGACGCCAAATACCGTTAAAAGGGATTTTTTCCCGACTTTGATATTTTACAGATAGGGCAGGTTTTTCCTTTGGCAAAAATATCTGCGCAAAGAGACAATGTCATATAGTTGAAATGTTGAATTGGCATAAGTATTGGTCGGCAGAAAACCAAAAATACCAATAAAATATGTGACTTGAAGGAATAACTTGTTTCTTCATGTCGACAAAGTCACGGGAATATTGAACTTATGATTAATATTATGTTAAACTGATTCTCTGGCGGGAATGCAGAAATGGCATCCCGTAGTAGTGGGAGTAACAAATGACGGCCAAAATTGAACAATTACGGAGTAAACAGGAAGTATCTACATCAACTGAGCAACGTGAAGAATCATTTGAACTGACAGGAAGGGTCAAGTGGTTCAACACGGCAAAAGGCTTTGGGTTTTTAACACCGAATGACGAGCCAGGAGATATTTTCCTACATTTGTCCTGCCTGCGCGAAGCAGGACATGAATATGTCGCCGAAGGTGTAAGTATCAGCTGTGAGGTGGTGCGCCGCTCGAAAGGGCTGCAGGCGATTAAGATTCTTGACATCGACACGTCAACAGCGGTGCCGTTTGAACCGCGTCCGGTCGAAAAGGACAATGTGACAAATCATCCGGCCATTCAGCCGCAGGGAGATTTTGTCGATGTCGAGGTCAAGTGGTTTGACCCCGTGAAAGGCTATGGTTTCCTGACCCAGGGCGAGGGCACACAAGACATTTTCGTCCATATGGAAACCCTGCGTCGGGAAGGTGCCTTACCTATTCAGGCGGGACAAATGCTGCGGGTGCGGATTGGCGATAGCGCCAAAGGGCCTCAGGTCGCAGAGATTGAACGCCCGGCGCAATAAGCAGCCGGGCGCATTTCCGAAAGAAGACTAATCCAGGGCGATGGCATAGTCGCTCAAGGGAGGAGTCTGTTTTATCAACCCCTGTTCCAGCATGAAGGCGGCAAAGCGGTCATACCGGCCTCGGTCCAGGGCGCCGGGACGCAGGGCAAAGCGGGGAATGGTGTCCTTCCAGGCCCGGCGGTTAAGCTCATTATCAAGCTCCGGATGATTTTTAAGGAACAAGGTCCAGCTATCTTGCGGATGATTGACCAGATATTGAACGGCTTCCTCAAGCGCCAGGATGAAGGACTTAAGCCGCGGATCCCCCAGCTTTTTCGAATTGGCAACCAGAATAAGCTCGTCATAGGCCGGAACCCCATGCTCCTCGGGATAGAACGCCCGCCCGGGATAACCTTCAATATCCATCTGGTTCAGCTCAAAGTTCCGATAAGCGCCGATAACGGCATCGACCTGACCGGACAGTAGGCTGGGAGAAAGAGAAAAATTAACATTAATAAGTGTTAGATCAGAGATACTAACGCCCACTGGTTCAAGCATTGCTTTAAGAAGGGCGCTCTCCACGCCACTGACGGAATAGCCGACCTTCTTACCTTTCAAATCCGCCAGTTTCTTGATCGGGCCGTCTTTCAGTACAAGAAGGGTATTAAGTGGGGTTGCCACCAGAGTTCCAATCCGGGTCAGCGGTAGTTCCTGCGCCACCTGAAGATGGAGTTGAGGCTGATAGGAGACGGCAATATCCGCCTTTCCGGCAGCGACCAGTTTAGGCGGATCACTTGGATCGGCGGGTGCGATGAGTTCCACGACAAGGCCATGCTTTTTAAACAGCCCTCGCTCTTTCGCAACGATCAGGGTCGCATGGTCCGGATTCACAAACCAGTCCAGCAGGACCGTCAGTTTCTCCGCGGCTGCGGTTGTCGACGACAGACCGAAACTCAGCATCAGAATGGCGATAAATTTCAATTTCATAAAGGCTACTCCATTTTAACTCAGAAGGTTTTTTTGATCCGGTTGCCAGGGCAGGGCAAGCCGTAGCCCATAGTCAACGATGTAATAGAGAGAGACGGCCATAAAAATCAGTACCAGAAGGCTGGCAAACAGCAGGTCTGTCTGGACCCTGGCATTGGCATGCAGCATCAGAAAGCCAAGGCCCGAGGAGGATCCGACCCACTCACCGACAATCGCGCCGATTGGCGCCACAGCGGCAGCGATTCTTACACCGGAAGCAAGCGCCGGCAGGGCGAAGGGGATCTTGATGTGACGGTAAAGATAATAGCTGTTCAAAAGCCGGCCACGGGAACTGCGTTGCTGCAACAGGGAGGCCAGATCGATCCAGGCCGGCCCGGTCCGGTTCAGACCATCCAGAAAACCGATGGTTACCGGAAAATAGATAATCAAAGCACCAACAATTACTTTCGGGCCGATACCATAGCCGAGCCACAACACGAGAAGCGGGGCAATGGCGAAGACGGGAATGGCCTGGCTGGCGATGACGAGCGGCAAAACCCATTGCCGAACCGGTCGATAGGCAGAAATCAACAGGGCCGATAGCATGCCAAAGGCGACGCCGAAGGCGAGACCGAGAAGAATTTCGGTCAAAGTCGTCACCGCATGCCCGGCGATCAACTCCGCCTTTTGAAACAGGGTCACGAGCACGAGCTGGGGTGATGGAAGGATGAATTTGGGAAGTCCGGCAATGGCGGCGATCAGCGCCCAGATTAAAAACAGGCCGATAATTGTGATCCCGGGGCGAAAAAATCTCATGAGATATCTGCCTCCGTTTGAGACAGTTTCGCCATAATGTCCGAATAATGGGATTTGAGGCTGTCACTGGCCGGGTCCCTGGGGATGGTATCCTCGGGTTGGATCGGGTGTGAAATCCGCGTCGGGCTACCGGAAAGCACATGAATAACATGTCCAAGCCGAAGCGCCTCTATGGGGTCATGGGTGATAAGCAGAACGGTTTTTCCATGAAGTAATTTCGCCGCCATATCCTGAAGCCGAAGCTTGGTGAGGGCATCAAGGGCCGAGAACGGCTCATCCATCAAAACCACAGGGCAGTCATCCATCAGGGTTCGCGCCAGGGCTACCCGCTGCCGCATACCACCGGATAGGATGTCGGGTCGGGCTGACAACCAGTCCTTCAGTCCGACATCGCTCAATAATTCGATGGCTCTCATCAGATCAGGCCGCTCTCCGCGCAAACGGGCACCAATGGCGACATTTTCAACTGCGGACGCCCAGGGCAATAACAAATCGCTCTGATCCATATAGGAGACGCGGGAGTGAAGAGGGTGCCCGTCAGAACAGGAGATACGGCTGTCGCCTGTTAGCGGGATAAATCCGGCAAGTATTTTCAGAATGCTGGTTTTGCCAACTCCGCTTGGCCCCAGAAGGCAGGTTATCTGTCCGGCAGGCAGGGTCAGCTTGAGATTTTCCAGAATAAGGGTCTTGCCAAAGGAAAGCTTGTCCAAGATCAGCTCGACACCTAGCGGGGCCGCCGCTTGATCGATGTATTTTTCCGGGCTAGGATTCGAACCGGGCAGATGTGAAAGATCGCTAGACGTCATAAACTCGTTCCTACGCAGGTACTAACCTGATCAGGTACAGGGGTCGTTCTGGACTAGAACCTCTCAGCAGACTGCTCCCCCCGAGGAACGGTCATTATAGCCATTCGGGAACGTTCGGCAATGGACATTAAGAGTATGAATTATAAAAAATATATCTTGCATTTCGGTCTTTTGCCTATGGTGGTTCTGCTCATAGGACTCTCTGTCGTGCGCGCAGCGGAGCCGCAGCCCTATGTCACCCTTGAAACTGACGACAAGAAATTCAGAATTGCTGTTGAGATCGCCGATACGCCGGATGAACGAAGCCGGGGACTTATGTTCCGCACCGAGTTACCGGAGATGCAGGGCATGCTATTTGATTTTCAGCGAACCGCCCCGGTCCTGATGTGGATGAAAAACACCAGGATCGCTCTGGATATGTTGTTTCTCAATGAGTTAGGGGAAATCGTTTATATCAAAGAGAATGCCCAGCCGGGATCGCTGGAGAATATTTCCCCGTCACAGCCAGTGCGGGCAGTGCTTGAGCTCATTGGCGGGTTCACGCAAAAACATGGTGTCACTGTGGGGAACGTGGTACGTCATCCCCTGTTTAAAAACTAGTCTTAGCAGAATGTTGCCAAAAAAATGAGTACAATAAAAATGGGCAAACCAATTCCGGAAGGGTTTAAGGAAGTCACCAGTTCCGCTCTGTTTTCCACCCGCAATGGACCGATTTACGAGAAAATAGTCGATGAGAAGACAGTTATTCGGGCCCTTCGTGTAGAGGAGATTCATCTCAACAGCCTCAAGCTTATCCATGGCGGTATGCTGATGACCTTTGCGGATTCCGCCCTTGCCCGAACTGTCAATCATCAGGTGGGGCGGCCTTGCGTGACCATCAAAATGAATTCCGAATTCATGGCGCCGGCGCGGCAGGGGGACTGGATCGAGGCTTATGTTAATATTGTCAGGAGCACTAAATCTGTCGTCTTCGTACGGGGAGACTTGAAAGTAGGTGCCAGAACCATTTTTAAGGCCGACGCGATCTTTCACTATATCCATCGCCGAAACTAGGGTTTTTGGCCGTGTGGCGCGATAAACCCGCCGCAGGTGGCATTTTTTTTGCGGAGGCTATTGCAGCGGCCTTCGCAATAGTATAGATCATCACCTCACCGTTCGGGGCGTAGCACAGCCTGGTAGTGCGCTCGCTTTGGGAGCGAGAGGTCGCAAGTTCGAATCTTGCCGCCCCGACCAAATAATTAGACGTTGCAGATCAAAGATTTGCGGCGTTTTTTTATGTTCAATTTGAGGAATTTGTCGCTGAGAAAAGCCAAACAGAAAAATGTCATCTGCTTTCAATTGCCGTGATTGAGAAATTCGCTAATATATCCGCAATGAAGTTCTAACAGGGATATAACAGGAATGTCGCAATTTTTATTGAAATCTGGTTTGATTAAGGGGGTCGCAGCGGTCGTTTTGAGCGTTGGTGTTCTGGCCTGGACAAGTACTGCCTTTGCCGAGGCTATCACCGGGCTGAAAGCAGCGTCACCGCAACCGAATGCAGCTGAATTGAAGCCAGGTCTTGCGGTCCAGTATTACAGCGCGGAAATGAACAATCTGCGGGAGCTTGATGACTGGATGGGATACAAGGACGGTAAGGAAGGCAAGCCGTTACCAATGCTCAATTATCAGGTCGGAAGCGGTAATGTACTCACATCTGACAGCAGTGATTTTGTCGGCGCCAATATCCAGGGCTTTATCAAGATGGATAAACCAGGACGTTACACCTTTCTTGTTCATTCAAATGACGGAGTTTATGTCTCGATCGGAGATAAGCTGATCTATGAGGATCCCACTGTTCATGCTGATCGTTTCTCCGATGAATTAGTGCTTGAGATTTCCGAGCCGGGCTGGTATCCGATCCACATCAAATATTTCGAGAAAAAGAACACCTCGACCTTGGAACTTTATTGGGAAGCACCGGGTGGGCCAGAAATGGATTACGTCCCGGCAAGCGCATTTGCGCATATTGGAAAGTAACTGTCGTCATGAGCTTAAAAGCGAGAATTTTCCGGCCAGCTAAAAATGCCATGCAATCCGGGCGCAAGGGAACCAAACACTGGCGTCTTGAATATGCCCCGGCAGCCCATAAATTCGTTGAGCCGCTCATGGGATGGACCGGTTCAACCGATACCAGCGAGCAGGTCGAGATTGATTTTGACGATAAGGAAAGTGCCATTGCATTTTGCGAGGCCAACAATATCGATTACACGGTATTCGAGCCAAAGCAGCGCCGACTTCATCTTAAGGCCTATGCGGATAATTTTTCTTACTTGCGGGTGAGAGGATAATCTTCCGCATAGTTCCCGAGTGGCCCCGTAGCTCAGCTGGATAGAGCAATTGACTTCTAATCAATAGGTCGCACGTTCGAGTCGTGCCGGGGTCGCCATTTTAGCCGCCGAAAGCGTATTTTCGGTGGTTTTTGAGTAATGAGTTTTTATTTGCTTTTCTGGCCTCATATTTCCCTGACAAGAATAGAGCAATGATGTATATAAAAGCTAAAGATAGAAGTAGGTCAATATTGCGAGGTTTCTGCAAAGTCATATGAAAAAAACCCGTATCTACCTCGCTGATCTTACACATAATGGCCTGGTACTGTCTTCCAATGTGTTCCCGCTCTCTATTGGCTTGGTCGCGGCCTATCTGATTGAGAAAAAGCCTTCAGAAGTTGAAATAGAACTTTTCAAATACCCCGAAGATTTAAGTGCTGCACTTGAAAAGAATGTTCCTGATATTGTCGGGTTTGCCAATTATTCCTGGAATTTTGATATTTCTCGCCAGTATGCCAGAGCGATCAAGAAATTTTGGCCGAACACCGTAATTGTATTTGGCGGCCCCAATTATGGTTTGTCTGATGAGGAAATAGACCAGTTTTGGAAGACCACTACGGAATTGGATTTTTACGTCGCGCGGGAGGGGGAAGAAGCTTTTGTGGGACTTCTCGAAAACCTGATTGATGTGGAGTTTGATTTAAACATCATTAAAGCCGAAAAACGCGATATCGGCAACGTCCACTACAAAGTCGGCGATGAGGTTGTAAAGGGGTCCATGTTGCCGCGACTGAATCTTGAAGAGGTCCCGTCGCCTTATCTCATGGGGTTGATGGACAAATTTTTCGATGAAAATCTGGGCCCGATGATTCACACAACACGCGGGTGTCCGTTTAAATGTGCTTTCTGTACGGAAGGCAGCAAATATTACAATGTCGTCAGTCAACGTCAGGATCAGCTCGAGAAGGAACTTCACTACATATCTGAGAGGGTCAAAGGGCCACGTGATTTATATATCTCTGACGCTAACTTTGGCATGTTCAAGCAGGATTATGAAAAGGCCAGGATTATTGCGGACTGTCAGGAGAAATATGCCTATCCCAAATATGTCCATGTCTCGACGGGTAAGAACCAGAAAGAACGAGTTGTCGATATTGTAAAGACGTTGAATGGTGCTGTTAGTATGGCGGCTTCTCTTCAGTCCACCGATCCAACAGTGCTTGAGAATGTATCCCGGTCAAATATTTCGGTCGAAAAGCTGTCCGAAGCCGGAAAGATGGCAAATACATCTAATACTGGAACCTATTCTGAGCTGATACTGGGTTTACCTGGTGATTCCGTTGCTGCGCATAAGCAATCTTTGCGCGATACTGTGGAAATGGGGTTTGACAATATCCGCATGTATCAATTGATCATGCTGCCACAAACTGCCCTAAATACTCCAGACAATCGTAAATTATACGATATGAAAACCAAGCACAGGATTATGCCTAGATCTTTTGGTCGGTATGAAGTTGCCGGAGAAGTGTTTTCCTCAGTGGAGTCTGAAGAGATACTCGTCTCTAACTCTACATTACCCTTTGAAGACTATATCGCATGCCGTGAATTGGACCTGACAATTGAGATTTTGCATAACGGTAAGGTTTTTGCGGAAATTCAGGGCCTATGTAAAGCGTTGGGGCTGTCATGGTTTGATTTTATCATCAGATTCTATGAAGGCCGACGTGGCTATTCTGATGAAATCACGTCGATGTATGATGATTTCAAAACCGGAACATCTGAAAGGCTCTGGGATGACGTTGACAGTCTTTCCAATTATGTCCGCGGCAATATTGATGAGTTGCTGAAGGATGAACGGGGCACGAATGAAATGTCCACTGGCAAAGCAACTTCCTTCTTTTTGCTTCTCGATGAAATGAACAAGGTTCTGTTTAGGCTGATGAGAGACTGGCTCAAGGAACTTGGCCGTTTAGATGATCTAATGGCATCTTACATTGATGATTTAGAGCGGTTCAGTCTATTACGAAAGCATCGCCTGTTGTCATCTGAGGACGATGAAGTAGACCTTTTTTCCTTCGATCTCGTGGCAGCTGAAGACCAGTCCTTTCAAGTTCTTCCCGAGCAGGTTCATGTCGATAAAACGAGCCGGTATGTCATTTCACATCTACCGCATCAGCGAGAACTTATCGGCAGTTATGCCAGTGAGTTTGGGGATACTTTTGACGGGCTAGGAAAAATGCTGATGCGGTATCCGCATATTCATCGGCTGTTTCGAAAACCTGTAGCTGTTTGATTAAACCCCTCGATGTCTACCCGGGAAAAGCAGTTGGATAGCAAGGTCTTAATCACAGGGGGAACCGCTGGAATTGGTTTGGCGACCACTCGGGCGTTGCTTGAAGATGGTCATGACGTCTTTATTTGTGGCCGGGATGAAGGAAAGATACAAGCGGCAATCAGTACCTTAGAAGGCGTGTCGTCTGAACATAGTGTATCCGGAACGGTCTGTGACGTCCGAAATTATGACGACGTTACCGATATGATCGATGAGGCTACAAAGGTGATGGGGGGATTGGATGCTCTTGTCAATAATGCAGGGGTCGGCAGTGTAGAGAGTATCGAAACCCTCTCACCTGAAGACTGGCAAGCCATGATCGACATTAATCTCACAGGTGTTTTTAACTGCTGTAAAGCTGCTTTGCCCGCATTGAAGAAATCTGCAAAAGCCAATATCATTAATCTGGGAAGCCGGGCCGGTAGATATGCTTTTGCCGGGGGAACAGGCTACAATGCAACTAAATTCGGGTTGCAGGGGTTTTCCGAAGCACTTTTCCTTGATCTGAACAAATATGGCATCGGCGTGAGTTTGGTTGCGCCGGGAGCTGTAGCAACCGGCTTTGCCGGTGTAAAAGATGAGGCATGGCATTTGTTGCCTGAGGATATCGCAAAAGTCATCACAGACTTACTAAGGAATAACAAACGGGCTAACGTCAACTGGGTGGAAATTCGGCCTGGCCTGCGACAGTGAAAATAGGAAATCAAATGAGTGTGGCACGCCATACAGATAAAGTGGCTCTCGTTACCGGTGGCGCGCAGGGTATCGGTTTAGGAATTGTCACGGTGCTTCATGAACAGGGAGCGAATGTCGCGATCGTTGATCGGCAAGAAGAAAAGGCCGCCGAGATTGCAAAAAATCTGGCAAGCACCAATAGAAAAGTGATTTCCGTTTCCGGTGATATATCGACACGAGATGGCTGCAAGAGGGCAATGGAAACCGTCCTGGACAAAATGGGATCCCTTGACATTCTGGTGAATAATGCGGCGCCAGGCCGTGACAAGGCGCTGATCGGTCAGCTGGAAGGAACGGATTGGAGCGATCATTCCTCCGTTGTCCTACAGGCAGCAGCCTGGCTTTCTGAGTTTGCTCATCCTCACCTTAAGCGCTCTGCCGCACCGGCAATCACCAATATTTCTTCGGTTAATGCGAGTTCCATCGCTCCTGCGCAGTGCAGCTGGCCTTATCATGTTTCCAAAGCCGGACTGGAGCAATTAACCCGCTATTTAGCCTGTAAGCTTGCCACGGATAATATTCGCGTCAATGCTGTCGCCCCCGGCCTGGTGGATCGCGAAACAGGAATGAAGATCAGCGATAACCCGAAAAACCGGCAGGCTATCGAGGCCATTGTCCCTCTGAAAAGAGCCGCGACCGCACGAGAAATTGGAAATGTCGTTTCCTTTTTGTGCTCTGAAGAAGCTTCTTATCTGACAGGTCAGACACTTACAGTCGACGGGGGCATGGGAGTGCGTGAGGTCTTCGGAGCAGCCCTGGATGCAATAGAAAAATCCTGAGATTCTAGTAACTGTCAATCGGACTTTGTTGCATAGATCCAATGATCTGATTGGCGAACAATACGATAGCCAGCGTCCGCTATCAGGCGTTTCTGCCAGTCCGCCACCGATGGGGCTATCCCGGCAGGATTTAGAATATCGACACGGTCTATAAGGATCTGTCGGGGGGATTTTTCAACAATTTCGTTTACCAGGTTACTGTGATGGTCAGGGGTACGAGCGTAAGCAAACGGATCGGCTCGTGTCAGCGAAGGGGGGATCTTGGACAAACTGGAAACGGTCAGCGGTAGTGCACTGATCCAGATTGCATCTGTCGTATCCATCACATCCCGTAATTCGTCTGCTTGGGCGGCTACATAATTGCAAAGACGCTCCGATGCAGCTAAGCCGATCAAACATTTATCGGAAGCGGTCAGAGTCCAATTCTTTTTGAGATTTTTTACGAACAGTGATGACTTTTCGAGATGCCACGGAGTAACCAATCCGATAACGAAAAGGAGTATCATTACTCTTTGCCAGAAATCCTTTCCTGCTAATTTGGGAAGAATAAGCAGCAGATACAGCAAGACTGGTATCCACATATTCATCTCATAAAACCGGTTGGTCATATAGGGCATAAAGGCAACAATCATCCCGATGATTGCGACCGCTTGAACATCTGACCCCGACATTGGCTCTTTATCCCGGCAGTTCTTTATCCAGCCAAAAAACAGATAGAAAACATGGGACATAATGACAAAGAAGGGCAGATACCAAAAAAAGGATTTACCTCCATATCCCGCCGCGAAAAGGCCCAATAATGCAGGCAAGTTGGAGAGGTTATCAGAACCATAACCGCTGAATGTCAGAAGGAGATAGCCTGATAAAATAAAACTCACCAAGAATAAAACACCGCCGGCCAAAACGGGTAAGTAGCCTTTTTTCATTGACCGAATAAAAAGAGCAAAACCGAGACCGATGGTGCAGACCAGTCCTGTTTCCAAATTATAAACCGCTGCTAACGCGCATAATGGACCTGACAAAGTCCACCATAAAAGGACCCCCGGTCTGGCTATCAACGATGCGAAGATAAGGACTATTGGAATGAAGATAAAACGAACCGGTGATTGATTGGGCACATGCATTGATGGCGCCACCGCAGAAATGATCGGGGCTAGAATGAGAATGATCAACAAGAAGGAAATCAGCGCATGACCAATGTTTCTGTTTCCAAATCTTTGCAGCAGTATGGTAAAGATCATTCCTGCAAACAGAATATGAATGACCTGAAGAAATTTAATTGCGCCCCCTAAACCCGTGAATGTCGATGACGATCCGGTCAAAGTAATTAGCTTGTTCAGGTAAACACCATATTCCGGGATGGTTTTTAGGGTTTCATTTGTAAAGATTTTGGACATGAGCCCATGCCCTATGACACCAGTCCAGTGATGATCAAGTCCCCATAGTCCACCATCTGCGATAACGAAAGTTGCTTTCAGCGGTAACACGTAAAAGAAGAAAAAAGCCGCTACGGTTATTGCCGAGAGAATGAAAAGCCCTTTATTAGAACCGCTAAGTCCTGTTAAGACGCCAAAAATGACAAGGCATCCGACTACAGTCAGGAAGGTTCTTTTGTCAAAAATCGTATCGATATAGCTGAAAAACAGAGGTAGGGCGATTATCAGGATAAGCAACGAAACTATGGTTTGGAGTTGTAAACTGTACTTCTTTTTGAAGTCTCGAAAATACGGAAATCCCAGGCGTTTTTGCGATAGTGCCAGGAAAAGCGCAGTGGAAAACAGAAGTAGGGCAAATAGGGAGTAAGTTAATCGTTGAAACGCCGTATTGTCGAAGTCGTAAAGGTTAGCGTGTTCAGCTGTATATTGAGAAGGCTGCCCAGAAAAAAAAGTGAGAAAATAGGCCACCGCAGCAGCTGCAAAGAGCCCATAAAACATAAAGTAGATGCGGTACTTGTCGAAGTTTTCGGCGAACCTGGTGCAACCAAAGAATACCGGCTGTACGATAATCAAAAAAATGGAAGACGAGCTGTAATTCCTAAAAAAATGAGTTACTTTTTCCATTCTATGTCCCGGCACAAATTACTATCGCCCGAAGTTGATTTTTACACGATTAAGTGGCCGCTTTTCCTGCCTGTCCGGTTTCAGATTTAGTTCAACCACTAACATCAGAAAAACTTTGACCACTTCAATCATATTTTTGATGTTGACCGTACTCCGCGTTGGTTCTTCTGCCTGAAGATAAATCGGGACTTCTGCAAACTCGATACCCTTTGTCAGCAGTTTTACATTCAGTTCCGATATGATGGAGAAACGGTTTGACGTAAGCTTCAGAAGCTTGACTTGCTCCGTCGGCCAAATACCGGGTCCGTTTAAATATCCGACAGATGTACCGAAGAAGATGTTGTGCAGGATCTGGTATGTTGCCGAAATGATTTGACGTCCAATGGGACGCACTTCCTTATTGATCGGAACAGTTAAGATCAAATCTGCAGCATCCCTAAAATGCAGCATCAAGCTAAGAGATGAAAGGCTGATGTCATTGTCACCAGGTACTATGATAAACTGGGGCATTGAAGCTTTATGAACACCATCAACAATAGACCGGCCCAATCCCATATTTTCCGAATGATAAATCGGCAGGATTTTAGAATCTTCTAATGCCAGGTCGGTTACGATATCCTTAGAATCATCGGTACTGCCATCATCAATGATGATAATTTCATAGTCTTCAATTTCATGGATCCGGGTAACATCCCTTATCGTCTCCATAGTACCGATAATCGCGCGACTTTCGTTGAATGCAGGAACGATGAAGCTGATCATGCCTGCACCAATTACGAATTTACGTCTGCGGCTTTATCGGCAAGCCACTGCATCACATAATGCATGACAATCAACTGGGTATCTTCCGAAATCTGCATATCGTCCAGATTAAAATGGATCGGATATTGAGCGAGTTGAAGTGCTTTTCCTCCGCTATATCCCAGAATGGCAAAGGTTTCGATACCGCTGTCAGCGGCGTATTCCAACGCGCGGACAATATTGGCAGAGTTTCCGCTTCCAGAAAGGACAAGCAAGACATCGCCCGGCCTTGCATAAACTGCAAGCTGTTTAGCGAAAACTTCCTCGTATCCCTCGTCATTTGCCAAGCATGTCAGGATCGCTGTATTTGCGGGTAAAGCATGGGTGCGAAGTCCTTTTCCGGTCTTTCGATCGATGCCATATATCATGTCATTTGCAATGTGAACTGCATTCCCTGCGCTTCCGCCATTGCCACAGATAAACAGCTGGTTTCCGGACTTCCATGCAGCAAGCAAGCTCTCACAAAGGCGCGCAATTTTCTTTTCATCAGCGACCAATAGTGCGTCGTTTAAACGTTTGCTGTAATCGGAAAATGACGAGGTCACGGACTTCACATCTGCATCGGAGAGGCTCATGCGCTTTTCGCCATGTTTTCCATCCACCGCAGGTTATACCAACGGTCTTCGTCCAGAAGATCGCGACGTTGATATGATGCGATCACTTCCGTAATGGCGTCGTTGACCGTTTTTTCCGGTTCGAACCCGGCAGCCAAAATCCGGTCGGAATTGACGCGGTAAGATCTCGGATCATTTGATGGCGTAACTTCAATCTCGCACGGAATTTTGGCAGCGATGCGTTCTGCGATCTCGATAATTTTCAAATTCTCAAATCCGGCATTGTATACGCCTGTTACCTGCGGGTTATCGAGAAGGAAAATATAGAGACGAGCAATATCATCAATATGAATATTAGGCCGAACCTGTTCGCCGCCAAAGACGGTGATCTTGCCATTTACAAGCGCCTGCATGGTCAGCATATTCACTGATACATCAAGACGCATTCTTGGCGACACGCCGCAGACAGTGGCGGGACGGACAATTTGGACGCACATTTGGTCGGCGTAGCTAAGCATAACGCGCTCTGCCACCATTTTCGTTTTATTGTACTCGGATATAGGCAGAAGCTCGAGATCTTCCGTTACTTGTTCCTCTTCCTTGACGCCATAGACACTGCCGGAGGACGCATAAATAAAGCGTTTGATACCAGCGCGCGCCGCATTGTCTGCCAGCTGCATCGTAGCCAAAGCACTTATTTCCCATGTCAACTTAGGATCAAGATCTCCGCAGGGATCGTTGGCAACAGAGGCCAGATGGATAATGGCGTCTATTCCGTCAAGCAGAGCGGTGTCGAAAAAGCGTACATCGCCTTGAACAACTGTCAGGCCGTCATGTTCGGGTAAAAACTGACCAAACCATTGGATATCATATGCAACAACTTCGTGACCAAGTTTCAAGAGTTTGGGAACGAGAACCGACCCCTTGTATCCACACGCCCCAGTCACCAATAATCGCATCAGAAATCCCTGCCTGTCGGGCGTTGACAGAATGCCGGCAATAGTCCGGCGGTGACGTCATCCCCCACTTGTCAAAAGTCGAAAACTATGTAACACAGGTTCAAATTATTGCAAATCAGAATGTGAATCCCAATCATCTGCCGGGCTGGCTGCACATTAGTTTAAGCGGTGCGTCGTGCCGATGTTGTGGATGAGATAAGGCAATTGGTGTGACGTATCCAAAAACAGTGTTTATCGCCGCAATTTCCAGTGATATCGGCGGCCAATTGGCAGAACACTATATTGGGGCCGGCTACCGGGTTATAGGAACTTTCCGTCAACAGCAGCATGTCAGGCATCTCGAAAATCGGAAAGAAATCGAGCTCATTCAGTGCGATATCAGCAATGATTGCGACCTGGAAAAAATTTCTCGCCATTTTTCCGACAAGAACCTTTACTGGGACCATTTCATTTCCGCAGTAGGACTGCTCAGCCCGATTGGGAAGTTTGTCAAACTTTCATCGCAGGAATGGAAAAGCTCTGTCATTGTAAACTCCCTGCAGCAGCTCGATTTGCTGCATCATCTCTACCGATACAGGAGATCGGGTGATACCGCCAAAGTGGCATTTCTGGTTGGTGGCGCGATCAACAGGGCATTCGCAAATTATTCGGCTTACTCTCTGGGAAAGGTGATGCTCGTTAAATTCTGTGAACTCATCAGCGACGAAACTCCGGATTTGCATTGTGTTGCCATCGGCACGGGTTGGGTTGCCAGCAAGATACATGATCAAACTTTAGCAGCCGGGGAGGAGGCTGGTGACAATTTGTCTTCTACCCGGTCCTTTGTTGACGCGGGGGAAACAGGAACGCCAATTGAGGATATTTTCGCACTTATTAATTGGTGCTTCAGCCGGCCGGAGACAGCCGGAAGGAATTTTTCGGTTGTGCATGACGACTGGCGTGATGGTGGTACATTGCTTTCCGCGTCTCTGCAGTTGGATGAGGATATGTTCCGGTTGCGCCGATCGGGCAACCAGCATAAAAGCAGCTGAACGACAGACAGTAGGGTATCGATGAAGCTATCTTCCTATGTAATCAAATTCCTTGCCGAGAAGGGCGTCACCCAGGTATTCGGGATGTCTGGTGGCGCCGCAGTGCATTTGCTGGATTCTGTCTCCAGGCAGAAAGGCATTGGCTTTATTTGCTCCCAGCATGAACAAAGCGCTGCTATTTCTGCAGACGGGTATGCGCGGCGCACTGGTAAGCTTGGTGTCGCTGTCACAACCAGTGGACCGGGCGCAACAAATTTGCTGACGGGGACCTGCTGTTCATTTTATGACAGTGTTCCAACTTTGATGCTAACGGGACAGGTTGCGTCTCATCGCCTTAAGGGCGATCATGATATCCGGCAACGGGGATTCCAGGAAACCGATGTTGTCTCGATATTCGGGACGGTGACCAAATATGCGGAGCAGCTCAAACGGCCGGAAGATGTTCGATACTGCTTGGAAAAGGCATATTACATGGCTTTCGAGGGTAGGCCAGGAACCGTGTTATTGGATATCCCTGACGATTTCCAGAGAGCGGAGATAGATCCGGAGAACCTTTCAGGTTTTGATATTCCAGAGACGGAAAATGACTCTCTTGAAACTCCAATTGCAGATGTTTTACGGAGATTCTTTTCGGCTAAACGCCCGGTAGTTGTATTGGGGGGTGGTTTAAAGACGCCCGATCTTAAATATGACCTTTCTTCTTTTGTGACCTTGCTTGGCGCCCCTGTCCTGACAAGTTGGGCGGCCGTGGACCTGTTGCCGTACCGGCACCCGCTCAATATGGGAAGTTTTGGAGTCTATGCACCAAGAACCGGAAACTATGTCATTCAAAATGCGGATTTCATTCTCTGTTTGGGAAGCAGGCTGTCACAAAATCTGACTGGTGGGATACTTCCTGCCTTCGCCAGGGAGGCTGAAATCGCCATGATCGATGCGAGTGCCGGAGAAATGGATAAGTTTGACGGCTATGGCATTGAGATCTCCCATCGTATTGAGGCGCGCCTGGACATGGCTTTGCCGATGATTGAAAAATACGCGAGCACAGATGAGAGAGAATCTGTTTCGCAGTGGCTTGACCGAATAGACCGATGGAAACGCAGTTTCTCGCGAGAAAGCTTTGACCCGGAGCCAAAAGCAGGTTGTGTGAGCGCTTATAATTTCATTGAGACCCTGTCGGATTTTGTACCCGCAGGTGAGACGATTTTTGCCGATACCGGTGGTAATCTGACCTGGACCTGCAATGCGTTTCGTTTCAAGGAGGGTCAGCGCCTTCATTCTGCCTGGAACAACACACCAATGGGATATTCCTTGCCGGCTGCTATCGGTGCTTCGGCGGCAGAACCCGACAACAGTTTTACCTGCCTGATTGGTGATGGCGGCCTCATGATCTGTCTGCCGGAGCTCGCGACTGTGGTTAAGCATGGCATGAAGCTCCGGATCTTCCTGTTTAATAATCACGGCCATGGCATTCAGAAGCAAACACTGGAGACTTGGCTGCAGGCCAATTATGTCGGTGTCCATGAACCCTCCGGCCTTGCATTTACCGACTTCTCCTCGGTTGCCCGGTCAATGGGTTTGAAAACGGTAACGATTGACGATGCAGCGCAAATGCCCAAGCAACTTGCTGAGATTTTTTCTGAAGACGGTCCGGTTTTTGTCAATGTTGAGATCAACCCGGATCAGCGTTTGTATCCGGTCCTGAAATTCGGAGCCCCATTAGAAGACCAGTTGCCGGCACTTGGTGAAGGGGTGGTTGAAGAAGAGATGGTCATTCCGACATATTCCGTATAAATACGAAGCAAACCAATTGCTTGTTAAATTCCAATTTAGGAAGGCGCCGAATGAACATCGCGGAAACTAATCTCTTTGAGGCATTGAAATCGACACATGTTCTGCATGCGCGTGACAGCTCATTTTATAAACTGATGGAGGCCTGCTGCATGGACTTCATTAGGAGTTCAGATTTTAAGTCCTCAGAGTCGATCGATGTTCCGTTCGGTCCCTTTGGGAAACTGAACATGCCCTATCAGAAGATGGGAGCGATTGATTCTCTTGACCTTTTTGGTCTGGATGAATTGATTTTGTTTAGCTTCTATCTGGCTAATAAGGATCGATACAAAAATACCATTGATATAGGAGCCAATCTCGGACTGCACTCTATCTTGATGGCTAAATTGGGGTTCACCGTCACCAGCTATGAACCCGATGACCGGCATTTTGACTGGTTGAAGAACCGCTTGGAACTAAACAATGTCATGGAGAATGTGACACCCATAAAAGCAGCAGTTTCCAACGAAAATGGCATGAGTGAATTTATCCGAGTTGAGGGAAATACCACGGGGAGCCATCTTGCTGGCGCTAAAAGCGATCCCTATGGGGAACTAACGAAATATATGGTTGAGGTTCGGGCGGCGGAAGAAGTGTTCCGAAATGTAGATTTCGCAAAAATTGATGCGGAAGGCCATGAAACCGTCATCTTAAAAGCCGTGCCCCCTGCATATTGGCAAAAACTGGAGGCCATTGTCGAAGTCGGTACAGCAGAAAATGCTCAGGAGATATATGATTATTTTACTGAGCTGAATGTCGGGATGTTTGCGCAAAAAATAGGATGGCAAAGGGCTTCTTCCGTATCAGATATTCCGGTTTCCTATAAGGAAGGCAGCCTGTTTATTTCAGCCCGGTCCGAGATGTATTGGGGATAGGTTCCGGCTCGAAAAGAACCCTTCAGTCAAATTGGCTGGCTTTGTTAAGAACCAGCCGTTTTAGCGCTGTAAAAAACAGGGCCGCTTTTCTGAGCTTTGTAGATTTCAAGTAACGCTGACTGTTAATGTTTGTCACAGCCCCTGCATTTTCCAAACGCTCAAGGCGGATTCTGATCAGCTTTTCATCGTTATAGGCCTGTCGCAATTCGTCTATGGTAAGCGAGCCACCTTTGGCTTGAATTTCCATCAGCATCCTAACCCTGATTGACGATTCAACAGCCTGGACAAAGTTAAGGTAGATAAACCACCACATCAAAGCGATCCCGAGACCGATGAGGATTTCATAGACATTTGTGTCGGATCCGGTAATCAACAACACCAACGGAACGAAGAATAATGTGATCAGGAAACTTGTCGCATATCCTAAAATCCTCTTATCTGAGCTGCGTGCAACCATCAGGTCAAGGAGTATGCCAATCACAAGAACAGGGATAATTGAGGTAAAAAGCTCCAGCATGGTCTAACCGGTTTCCCGATCGGTTCGAATGATTTTTTCATAGAGATCGATCATCGACAGAATGGCGCGTGATCTTGCAGTCAAATGCAAACGACCGCCTTTCTCCCTGACATCTCCAGTCAGGAGTAAGGCATCAATTCGCGATGACACAAACGGGTGAGCGGAAATAAAACGGTCCAACCCTTCTTCAGTCAGGCCGTCCGGTTCCTTTGCCATCAATGTCTTTACGATTGCCAGCGTAGGGGAATCATGCACCACTCCGACCAGAATGAAACAATAGACCAGCACAAAGCTTTCCAAAAAAACTGCGGCAATAATTAAGCCTTCTGCCGGGATGTCCACTCCAAGCAAATTGAAAATCACTATCGTGAATATCAGCGTGATATTGAGACAAAAGAAGGCAGCCAGATAAATGCGCTTTCCGTGGGTTTTTCGCATCAACCCTATATGCAGGGCGAGCCCGGCTAACAGGGAAATAACCAGCAGATAGAAGAGGCTCTCAAACATTTTTACGCCTCGTTTTTCTGCAAATTGTCTTTGTCTTGTGTCACAGCATTAACGGCATCACGATAGAGTAGGAAAGGAACGATTCCCACCGCTGCCGTCAGCAATGTCAGTGTCCTCATGGCGAGGAAGACAGAGCTATATGCTGTGTCTGTGGGTTGGTTTTCGAGGAGATGAGCAATCTGACCAAATGCCGCTTCTCCAATTCCAAGTCCACCCGGAGAAAGGGGGATCGCGTTCGCAAACAGACCCGCCACGCCGGAAACAATATAACCCGTCCAGGAAAGACCGGTGATCTCCATGGCTCCCCCCAGTAAGTGCAGGGATTCTAGAACCAATATATATTGAAAGACTGAAAGGCCGATAGCTGCCGCTAAATCACCCTTTCGGTTCCAGTATGTTTCCAGGGCACCAACGATGGTGTCAAAAATCTTCATCAGGATACGTTCAACAGGACCCGGTAAAATTCTAATTACTGCCCGGAACAGTCCTTGAAATTGTACTGCTACAAACAGCCCGATGAAGGCGAGAACAAGGCCTGAGACAACAATGACGCCAATCCAGAACTGATATTGGGAGGGGATTAGGGCAAGGACAGCAAGGGCAATTATCAGTAATCCAATCAGGCCTGATAATCTGTCGACCAGACTGCTCATCATTATTTCACCGAGCTTGCCCCGGTGCTGCCGATAGGCGAGACCACCCCGCACGAAATCACCACCATAGGCGCCTGGCAGGAAGACATTGAAGAACTGTCCGATAAAAGTGTAATTCAGAGATTGTATAAAGGTGATATTCACCTGAAGGGATCTCATAAGGATTTGCCATCTGAGTGCGCCAATAAAAACGGTAAAGAGCAAACAGAAAAACGCGAAAAAGACGATGCCGGGTGAGGTCAAAGCCTTGCCGAGAAGGTGAAAATCGATGAAGTTGAAATAGAAGAGGGCAATGATGCATCCAATCCCCACCGCAATTTTTAAAATTGTAAATAACAAGATGCGTTTACCCCAAACTTTCTAGTGCCGAGAGATGTCTCAGAAAGGTCCCGTGAACCAGTTCCCCGGGACATCGTGGGCCGGACCTCTCTGGCTCAGGATCGGCTCAACGGAAACGGAGGTTTCCGTCATGTCTCCAATTTTCAGAGCGATATGCTCTGCCCTGATATGATAGTCTTTTGTCAGCGCCGAGCTGGTTGACTCCGAATAGTCGGGAGCCGTCAAGCGCGCAGGCGGTTGTCGGAGACTTGACCAGCAGGTCTCTGTTAAATGGGCTATTATTTCTCCGGCGATACCAAAGCTTTTGAAACCGGTATCCAGAACCAGGACCCGTCCTGTCTTTTTCACCGATTGCTCGATTGCCGGCCAATCCATCGGGGTCACTGTGCGAAGGTCGATGAGGTCACAATCAATTCCCTGTTGCCGGAGGACATCCACTGCATGAAGAGCCTCGATTGTCATATAGGATACGGAAACAATCGTGACGGCATCGCCTTTGCGTAAAAGGGTTGCTTTGCCAAGCGGGATTGGGTCCACAGCTGATTCTTCTGTCTGTGCATTATGGAGCCAGCGATGTTCAAGGAAGATAACTGGATTCGGGTCATATATGCTGGACAATAACAAGCCTTTGGCATCGGAAGCCAAGGCAGGCATAACCACTTTTAGTCCGGGAATATGGGCGAACCAGGATTGCAGATTTTGTGAATGTGTCGGCCCCTGACCCCAGCCACGCCCCAGGATCATGCGAATAGTAATCGGAACATTTCGCTGACCTCCGAACATGAAATGCCATTTGGCGGCGTTATTGACAAGTTGATCCATGGAGAGCAGGGCAAAGTCAAGGCGCTGATGAGTGAGGACAGGCTTAAATCCGCCCAATGCCGCGCCGATGGCGATACCGGTCATGGCGTTTTCAGACGTCGGCATGTCAAAGACCCGCTTCTCACCGTATTTTTCCTGCAGGTTCAAGGTTGTGCCGAAAACACCTTTCGGATCAGGAACTCCGAGCCCGAAAACTAGGACAGAGGGGTCTTCCGCGAGTGCTTGATCGAGGCCGTCCCGTATTTCATTGGCAAAACTGCGCATGGTTATCTTAAGCCCTCAATCATTGCTTCGGCAAAGACATGATCGGAGGATTCCGCGGCGGGCGGAAAGTCGGAGGTCTTTGCAAACTCAAATGCCGCCTGAACTTCTTCCTCTATGTCTCTTTGCATAGTATCAATCTGACTCTGTGTCAGTCTGCCATCGGCGAGAGCACGGCTTTCAAACTGGCCGATCGGCTCGCGGGCATTCCAGTCCTCAATGAACTGGTCGGGACGATAGCCCAGATCGTCATCATAATTGGGGCCGCAATGCTCCCGCCAGCGGAAAGTGGAAAACTCAAGAAAGGCCGGACCGTTGCCTGCCCGAATACCGTTTACGGTTTTAGTAACGATTTCATGGACCGAGGCCACATCATTGCCGTCCCCGACTTCTGTCGCAATCCCAAAACCGGCAACTTTTTCATGGATCTGCCGGACATGGGACTGCCGGACGGACAGGGGAGAATAGACCGAATAAAAATTATTCTCGCACAGAAATAGCACCGGTAGGTTTTTCAGGATCGCAAAATTCAGTGATTCATGAAATACGCCCGTTTCCACCACCGCGTCGCCGAGAAAGATACAGGCAATATCGTCCGTATCCTTCATCATCAAACTATAGGCAAGACCAACGCCAACCGGCACCGTGCCGCCGACAATGGCTGTGGATCCCATGAAGCCGGCGGCCTCATCAATAAGATGCATGGAACCGCCTTTCCCCCGGGCGCATCCGGTAACCTTGCCATAGATCTCCGCTATCATTGCCTTGAGGTCACCCCCCTTGGCTAAATAATGAGCATGGGCGCGATGACCGCTTACCGCCAGGTCAGAGGGGCGCAGGACGGCACCAACAGCGGCCGAAACGGCTTCCTGACCAGAGGACAGATGTGTCGGACAACGCATTTCCTGCTCGGCATAGCGTTCAGCAATGGTCTCTTCGACAGTGCGTATTCTCCGCATGCCATGGGACAGGGTTTTGGCAAGATCCGGGGTCATGGAATGAACCAGAAATAATCGCCGGTATATCCGACATCATCGAAAAAGGCTTTCCATTCATCCACATGCATGATCGTTTTTGCCGTCAGGTTCCAGGCCTGCATTCGTTCATATTCTTCGTCGGTCCTATAGGCATCGACAGTGATAAAGGAGTGCTGCCGCGACACACGCTCAATCTCCTGCAATGCCTTGCCACATTCCCCCTGTTCCAGATTGTGTATGGTGTTGATGGAGATGACAACATCAAAACTGTCCGTATCAAAAGGCAGGTCATTGGCATTGGCAACCGATACATGATCCCGAACGGTTTCCAGGCTATTGGCAATAGCATATTCCGAAATATCGACCCCCTTCACCGTAATGCCGGGGATCAGCTCCTGAATGTCATGCAGCATAAATCCTTTTGCACTACCCACATCAAGCAGGCTGGAATCAGCGGTCAAACCGAAATGCTTCTGAAATGTCGGCACAACAGGCTGCCAGAATCTTGGGTTATACGTAAAACCGCCATATCCATGGCGCCGGTCTCCATCGAAAAAGGCTTCGCCAAATTCCCTGGCAACAGCACGATCTTCTTCCGTTTTTTCGTTCCCACGCTGTGTCAAATCCCGCTTGGTTTTCGGGTAATTTACCAGCAGGTCGATTTCCTGTTTCATCTCATAACCTTGTAAATGTTCAACAACATGAGGAGGGCCATCAGGGCTTGTGAATATAGGATTGCGGTTGCTTTGTCAGTTCTTCCAGATTGCCTTTCATCCAGTCGATTGTCTGATCGATGCCCTGATCCAGTGAGATTTGGTCCGACCAATCCAATGTTGACCTCAGCTTTCCATCATCCAGACTGTAGGATTGGTCTTTTCCCTGGCGCTCGCCAACCACTTCAATCAGCTCAGCCGGATCGACAGACAGTTTTTCGCAGATTTTTTCCACAAGGTCGCGGATGCTGATCAACTGAGGCGTTGAGATATGATAGCAGTCGCCCAGTTTGCCCTTGAGTGCGATCTTGACCGTGGCACTGGAAACATCTTCAATATGGATGAAGGACCGTTCGGAATACCCGCCGCCGTGCAGTTGCAGGGTACGGCCAGTCAAGGCATACAGAATTGTCCGCGGGATAATCCGGTAAAGTTGCTGCCCCGGCCCATACACATTAGCGGCACGGGTGTAGACGACTGGGAAGTCATAGGTCTTAAAGAAGCTGTTCAGGCTCATGTCCGCGGCGGCCCGGGACACGGCATAGGGTGTGCTGGGATTAAGCACATGATCTTCTTTTACAAAGCCCGACGTGCTGCCATAAACTTCCGGCGTTGAGATATGCACATACTTTTCTATAAACGGAATTTTCCTGAGTGCATCATGGAGGAGTACGGTGGACAGTGCGTTGGTCCGGAACCAGTCCCCCGGATTTTCCCAGCTTTCTCCAACCATGCTTTGGGAGGCAAAATTCACGAAATGCGATATCTGCTCCGCCTGTATAAGGTCCAGAATCTTATCCAGGTCTTTATTCAGGTCAAACTGGTGAAACTGGAAGTTTTCCTTGGATTTTTGCCATTTATAGGGAAGGAAAGCGTCATGGGGTTCCGGGGATCGGCTGGCACCGTGGACAGTATGACCGGCATTCAGTAAATGAGCGGAAAAACTCGCCCCGGAGAAGGAGTTACTACCAAGCACAAGGAATTTTTGGTTCATTCAATACTACCAGTCTTGTTCCGGTGAAGCCCCATCAAAAATAATGGTCTTCACATACATGTTTGAGCGTTCACCGTCCATCATTTTCCCCCTCAGATTTTCAGCAACGACCGGATTGCGTCACGATCCAGATCCGCGGTTTCAAGACAGTTTTGAAATTCAGCCAGAAGGGTTTGTCGTCTCTCATTCGGCTGCCAATAGCTCTCGACAGCGGAATTCAGTTCGATCGCTTCCGGAACTTGCGACATGTCTTTTTGAGCTTCGACGAGCGCCCTGACATTTCCGATGTCGCGATGATAGACAGAATTATGAAAGCTGTTCATGCGACTGATAAAATGCGGCAGAATTTCCGTACTGAAATCTGATATGCAGTGTCCGCGATCCATAAACTCAAAAATATCAGCTATATCCATGATGTAGACGGCGCCATTGGCCAGGCGGCCGATGTCCGCTTCGGGTTTCTCGGTAAATTCGATAATCCGGTCATGCTCATCTGTCGTGACAATGCCGCAGCTTTTTGGATCATCCGTATCGAATGTCATCATGGTCAAGGAACAGCCAGAGGGTCGCATTTCAAAGGCTTTGTGGAAGGCTTGGACATCAAACAGGGTTAAGTTGTCGGCATGGGCCATTAAAAGGGTGTCACTGCCGTAAAATTCGCGAAAATGTCCAAGTGTTCCGGCCGTGCCCAGTAATTCAGGCTCGTCCAAAAACGTGACCAAATCCGAATATGGACTGGTGGTGACATAGTCTCGAACGAGAGGCGCGAGATAGTGGAGGTTAATAAATATTCTGTCGACATTCCCCTTTTTCAGCATTTCCAGCCAAAGGCCCAACAGGGGTCGACCTTGGATCGGCATCAGGCATTTCGGCAGCACGGAGGTGAGGGGCTGTAATCGGGTACCGAGGCCGGCCGCTAACAGGAGTGCATCCATCTGAAGTCCTCCCTCTTACCAGATACCCAGTTCGTGCCTGATCTCTTCAATACTGAGCGGGCGATTGCCAACGGTGGCAACCTGACACCCCGAAGCGACCGAGCCGATATAGGCGGCCTCCCAGATGGACGCGCCGCTTGCCAGAGCAAGGGAAGAGGAAACAAGCATCGCATCTCCAGCCCCGGCAGGGTCTTTTGGAGAAATACAGAGGGCAGGCAGGCGATCCGTCATCCATTCGCTCTTGTCAGGGTGGGTGGTCTGAATAAGTGTCCCTTCCGCCCCCAATGTCAGCAGAATATGGTTTGGATTGCACTTATGCGCCAGGGCTTCTGCCACACCGACAAGGCCGATATCATGATCCTGGATGGCAAGGCGGGCTTCAATTTCAGTCGGCTTGAGCAGCAGCATATCCTGAAAGCGGGAAATATTTCCAACCTGGGAAGAGGACTGGCTGTCCGCCACCATCGGAATGTTGTGTTCATGGCACCGCGCCGCGATACGATTGACGAGGGACTGGGGCAAAACACCGTAATTAAAGTCTGAAAAAATAACGAGATCCAGGCCCTGCAACTGGGCCTCGAAGCGGTTAAAAATTCCATCCTGAAGGCTTTGGTCAATGGCGTGCTGTTTCAGTTTCGAGACTCTTAAAAGAGTTTTGCCGGCCGACCTAAACCGTTGCTTTAGAGTAGTAGACCGGCTGGGATCCCGCTCGATGGACGCATCAACGCCATATTCCTTGAATCTCTGCAGGCTGTCTGTCGCCTCCTGATCATCTCCACAAACGGTCAGGTACCGGGTATTTGCCCCAAGACCGGCCGCATGGCTTGCAACAATACCCGCGCCTCCAACGAATTTCTGTTCCATCACCGGGGTCACGACAACTGTCGGGTCCTCACGGGACAGGCCAAGAACATCGCAGGTGATATATTCATCGATGATCAGATCTCCGATGACAAGGACATTTAAATTCTCAAATCTGTCCAAAATAGCCGCAAAGTCTGCCGCCTTTATCTGATGCCTATTTAAATAGTTAGTAGAAGATTTTAAATTAAAAAGTGAGGAATTTCTCTCGCTCTCGGCCTGGATCAGGTCAATTGAAGAAAAGACCGCATCGCCCGCGCTGAAAAGCAGTTTGCCTCCGTATTTCGCAAGCTGCTCTTCTTCCGGATTGTGTAATTCCTGATGTTCCTTGCCTTTGACAATCAGATCTGGGCGGATGGCATTAATCGCCGTATCCAACTGAGTGTCCATAATGAAGGCGTAATTCACATAGCTGATGGCGGCAATATTTTCGAGTCGCAGATGCGCCGGGACAAGAACACCCGGCTGCTGATCCGTATTGACGGCGACAATCAGAATGTCACAGCAATCGGAAGCAAATTTCAATAGCCGCAAATGTCCTGGATGAACGACATTAAAGTTGCCGCTGACCATCCCGACTTTCTTGTCGGACCCGTTTTTTTGGCGCAGCGCCGCAATATGTTCGACATGCTGGTTTAATGTCATTGTATTTATCCGCCTATTGTCGGGTCGATTTCGAGCAGGGGTCGCATAACAGCGCCGGACTCCAGATCATCCAGTGCATCATTTATGCGGTCGAGGCCGTAGCGCTTTGTGATCATGGTTTCAAGGGGAAGATCATTATCCACCGAGATTTTATAGAATCTGGGAAGATCACGATCGGGCGCGGTACTGCCGCCCCAGCTTCCCTTGATCTGCTTTCCATTCACCAGTTCAAACGGATCCAGAGAGATCATCTGGCCAGCTTCAGGATGGGAAGCGAAAACACATTGGCCTCCTTGCCGCCGCGTTGCCTTGAAGGCAAGCTCAATGGTTGAGGTCTTGCCTGCGGCGTCAAGACAGAAATCCACGCCTTTGCCGTCGGTCAGTTTGTGAATCTGATCGAGAATATCGTCCTCAGAGCCGTCGAGGGCATGAGACGCACCCAATTGAAGGGCGGTCTTTCGCTTTTCCGGATTGATATCTATGGCGATAAGTCTCTTTGGTGTGCTGCATTTGGCGTACATAAGGGCAATGGCGCCGATTCCGCCGATGCCGAGAATGGCGACTGTATGGTGTGGCTCAATACTGACTTCATTCAGCGCCAGTCCGGCACCTGTGGGGATGGCGCAGCCGAAAAGGACCCCGAGATCCATGGGCAGCCCGTCGGGAAGCCGGGTGAGCCGATTTTCTGAAACGATGCTGCGTTCACTGAACGTCGTGATACCGCCAGAATTAAGCTGCGTTCCCTGCCATTGGTACAGTGCGCCCGGGGCCTCCATTCCTGTTCCGCGAATCCATCCCAGAATGACTTTATCGCCCGGAGAAACCTTGGTGACACCGTCGCCGACCGATTTGACGACACCGGAGGCCTCGTGACCCAGAAGATGGGGAAGAAATCTATCTTCCCCCCGTTTGCCGCGGACTTCCATAAGCTGGCTATGGCAGACACCGCTATAGGCAATTGCTACCTCAACCTGGCCGGGTAGCAATGAGGGGAGTTCAATATTGTCCAGGACACGCAGGGGTTTTCCGGTTTCGAATAAAACGGCAGCCTTCATTACATGTAACATTTGTCTCTTGTGATAATGACCCAATCAGGCACATCTCCGTCCTGTGATCCGGACCATATCAGCATGTGACCCGATTGCGAAGTGCTATCAAGAATATCTTTTGTCTGACCAGTAAAACAGGAAGAATGCCTGGTGTATTCGAATGATCTGCGCCCTCGAATACTAAATATTTACATGGCTATGGACTGAGGGTCATGGTAGCGTTTGGGAGGGTGACTACGGATTTTGGGGGGCAAATGCACATTCGCAGATTGGTCACGGTCAAAGATGTTGTTTTTTGCGATGCCTATGGGCAGGCCTGCAACCCGATCACGCGGATAGCCATTGCAGCGGTGGTTCGTAATCCTTGTGCTGGCGGGTATGTAGAGGATCTCTCAGAGTTATTTCAGATGGGCGGCGCGTTGGGAGCGCAACTGATGGAGGACGGGGTGTCGGCGCTTCCCGGATCGCCGATCAGTTATGGCAAGGCCGCCATTATCGGTGTGGCGGGAGATATGGAGCATGGGGGCGCCCTGATCCATCCGAAGCTCGGCAAGCCCATGCGGGCGGCTGTTGGAGGCGGAGAGGCCCTCATTCCCTCAAATGTGAAAATCGGTCCCTGTGGCATGGGCATCGATGTCCCGTTAGGACATAAAGACGATGCCTGGTCCTTTGATCACTTTGACACGATGACCGTTTCAGTGCCCGACGCCCCTTTGCCGGATGAAATTATCATGATTATGGCTGTTGCAGATGGCGGGCGTGTCAACCCACGGGTCGGGAGCGGCCCGCAAAAGTGAGTGATTAATCACTCACAAATTCATAAAATGTGATTAATAAGCGCGACTAACAAAAGTGAGTGATTAATCACTCACATTTTAAAGGAATGCCATATGCAATCGAGATGGGGAATTCTCGCCCTCCTGTTTTTAGCGCGTATCGGTCTGGGATTTCAGTTTCAGACAATGGGAACAGTTTCGGGGGACCTGGTTAAGGAACTCGGGCTCAATTATACCCAGATCGGCAGTCTGATCGGGCTGTTCATGGTGCCGGGAATGTTCCTGGCCATTCCCGCCGGATTGGCCGGACGGATTTTATCGGACCGCTTTATTGTCGGATTGGGGCTGTTGACCCTCGGTGCGGGCGGTGGATTGGCCTCACTTGCCGAGAGTTTTGAACTTCTCGCTGCGGCCCGGATTATCTGCGGAGCGGGATTTGTTCTCTCAACCGTGTTTTTCACGAAAATCGTCGCCGATATGTTTGTCGGCAAGGAATTGGCAACGGCTATGGGGGCTCTGGTCATGTCCTGGCCCGGGGGAATTGCCATTGGACAGGTCGGCGGGGGATGGTTGGCAACCAATTTTGGCTGGCAAATGGCTTTTATTGTCGCCTCCCTCTACTGTGTGATCGCAGCTCTCCTGGTGATGATTTTCTGCCGGGATGTTCCGGGAGCGACCAAACAAAGCGGCGGATTGCGATTTACCCTGAATCGCAATGAAATTGCACTGATCCTGATTTCATCCCTGGTCTGGGGTTTTTTCAATGCCGGCTACGTGGTTTATCTCAGCTTTGCCCCGAACGTTCTGGTGGAAGTCGGGTATGACAAGGTGTCAGCCTTAAGCATCATAAGCCTGGCCAGCTGGCTGATGATTTTTTCCGGCATTGCCTGCGGCTATGTCGCCGATCGCAGCGGACGGCCCGATCTGGTGCTGTATATCTGTATGGCGGCAGCAATAATTGCATTGATGTTGCTGTTCATCTCGCCGATGGCCATCCCGTCGAGCCTGTTATTCGGCATTCTGGGCATCGCCCCTGCCGGGGTGATCATGGCCCTTTCCGGTCAGGCCATGCGGCCGGAGAACCGGGCCATGGGGATGGGATTGTTTTTCACTTTTTATTTCGTCGCGCAGGCCCCGGCGCCGGCGATTGCAGGATGGCTCTATGACATGACCTCCAATCTATACTGGCCAATAGGGTTTGCTATTCTGATGTTCGTGATAACGGCAACGGCAAACAGGATTTTCAGAATAGCACAAAAAAGGCTCCCGCTTTAGAGAGGATCGTATTGCTGAACGCAAGGGAAATAATACCGGCTTGGCGACAGGCTAGTTCTTCGGGCAGTCTTCAGCCAGGTCACGAAAGAAACCTGTATTCATATTTTCCGGCAAGACATCTGCACTTGAGATAAGTCCATTATGACCGTTTTCGGTGATATTGTTATACTCCCAGACAAGCTTTCCATCCGGTGTGAGCTCCATTACTCGTCCCTCTTTGGAGGATGTTATGAGGACGTTGCCGTTGTCCAGCATCTGTTGCTTGCCCATGATGTTGGTGTAAAACTCTGACTCACCCGTTCCTGAAAATGGAAACGAAACCTGCCTTGTCACGGCATCGATTTCCATGATTCTGCTCTTTAGATTTTCCGGTTTGGAAGAGGGATCCAGGTTTCGATTATCAAAAAGTATGATGCGGTCATTTCCAATAAAATCAGGATCATGCTGACGCAGAAATTCTCCTGTAGTCCTGAATTTAATGCGGTGTGTCTTCGGGTCCATTACGAAAATAGTATTGATGTTACGGAGGGAAACCATAATGTCGCCGGGAGAAAACAGAGAGGAAGCCAATGCCTCCGGGATAACTTCCACATCATTGAGATGAAGGGTGTCTCCCGAGACGGCAGTTTCCTCGTTAATTTGTGAGTGCAAATTCAACAAACCCAGCAGATCATTCTCGACCAAAACTTTAAGTATATCGACCGTCTCAAGAATTTGGCCGTCCGCAGAAATCTTCTGAATTGTCCAGGAATTGAAGGGCTCTTCGTGGTTCTGCGGGACAAACCCGTCTGAGGGGTTCGTATGTTCTGCGCTGACCCAAATGTTTTCTTTCCCATCAATGAAGAGAGAGTGATGAGCTCGATTATCGAGTTTCCAACGCACATCTCCACAAGGTGTCAGCCGTATTGTAGAGAGATATTCAAAATTCAGGACGACGTCACCGTTACTCGCCATGGCAACGCCATGAATAATTGCGCCAGGTTGTGATTTAGGGCGCACAAAGTCCGGAAAATCGCCTTTATCCCCCCAGATTTCAAACCAGTCAGGGACCCATTCGTGGATGATATTTCCTTCTCGATCCACGACACGGATAAAGTTGCGAGGCCCGTCCTTAAGCCCTGCGACCAATACCAGTCCAGCTGCGGTTTGAGATGGATCGTGGCGATTAATCTGAGGCCGGCCTCCCGGTAATGTGAGATACCAGGGCGGTTCTCCGGCTGATAGCAGGGATTGCACAGCATTTCTGCCGTTTTTTATCTGCGGAACAGGAAACCAGTCTTTGTAAAATGCCCACACCCCATACAAAATCCCCGCAAAAAAAATCGCAGCCATCAAGGTAAGAAATGCTAATCGGTCTAAAGTTGTGCTAGAAGAAATAGTCCCGCCCTTAAACTCATACTAAGACATTCGAAATCGGTTGTATAAATACCATTATAGGTATTGTCATATCAACCTATTTCAAATTATCTCAGTAGAGCTTGAAACCTGCTTGTCAGCTATTGAGGGCGTCTTTTACGGGGACATAGTCAAGACCGAGATCGCGGGCGACAGGCTCGCAGGTGATCTTGCCGTTCCAGACATTGAGGCCATTGGCGAGATGCGGATCAGCTTTCAGCGCCTCTTTCCAGCCTTTATTGGCGATTTCCACAGCCAGCGGCAGGGTCACATTGTTGAGGGCATAGGTAGAGGTACGGGCAACACCACCGGGCATATTGGCGACGCAGTAATGAACCACCCCGTCGACGACATAGGTCGGATCGGCATGGGTGGTCGCCTTGGAGGTTTCGAAACAGCCGCCCTGGTCAATTGCGACATCGACAATGACCGCACCATCCTGCATGGTGGCGAGCATTTCGCGGGTGACCAGTTTCGGCGCGGCGGCACCGGGGATCAGAACAGCGCCGATCACAAGATCCGCTTCCTTTACCAGGTTTTCAAGGGCCGCCTTGGTCGAATAGATGACCTTGGCGGAGGATTCGAAGTGATTTTCCAGCTTTTCCAGGGTAATCGGGTTGCGGTCCAGAATGGTGACATCCGCATGCAGCCCGATGGCCATTTGCGCCGCGTTAAACCCGACAACACCGCCGCCGAGGACAACAACCTTGCCCGGCGCGACACCCGGGACACCGCCGAGAAGCACACCGCGGCCGCCATGGGCCTTCTCAAGGGCTGCCGCACCGGCCTGCACGGACATTCTGCCTGCAACCTGGCTCATCGGTTTCAAAAGGGGGAGGCCGCCGTAATTATCGGTGACGGTTTCATAGGCAATACAGACGGCACCCGATTTCATCAGGTCCTTGGTTTGCTCGGGATCGGGCGCGAGGTGAAGATAGGTATAGAGGATCTGGCCTTCGCGCAGCATGGCCCGCTCAACCGCTTGCGGTTCTTTGACCTTCACCACCATTTCACATTTTTCGAAGATTTCTTCTGCCGTGACGACAATGGCCGCGCCAGCGGCAACATACGCGTCATCGAGGGCGCCAATCCCGCGACCGGCATCCTTTTCGACGAGAACCTGATGACCATGGGCAACAAGCTCTGAGGCGCTTTCCGGAGTCAGTCCAACCCGGTATTCATGGTTCTTGATTTCTTTCGGTGTCCCAATAATCATCACTATAGCTCCCTGTCAGATAGCGATCAGAAAAAGGGATTATAGAATATTGAGGGCAAAAAGTTTTCCGAAATTTCTTCTAATTTTCGCCATTTTCGGTAATATTTCCTATTAATTAAACTAGGATCAGGAAATACTGTTATGGATAGCTTTGACAGGCATATTTTATCTGAACTGCAATCGGATTCGAGCCGGTCGATTGCTGAGGTGGCGGAGGTGGTCAATCTGTCCCTCTCGGCCTGTCATCGGCGGATCAAGAATCTGGAAGAAAACGGGATCATCGATGGTTATGCAGCCCGGCTCAATCAGCAGTCCCTGGGGCTGCAGGTCGATGTCTTCGTCGAGATATCCCTGATCTCTCAAAGCCAGGAAGCCCTGCAGGCCTTCGAAGAAGCGGTCACCGCCTATGATGAAATCCTGGAATGTCATCTGACCACCGGAAATGCCGACTACATCATGCGGGTGGTGGCCGAAGATGTGGCGGACTATGACCTTATTCATCGTCATAGCCTCGCCAAACTCCCCCATGTAGCGAGCATGCGGTCCACCTTTGCCTTACGGGCGATCAAACCCTGGCGGGGATACCCCCTTGGCAAGGGAACAAAGAAAACCGCCTGATGGATTACTGAAAGGATCCATGACGGCCTTCACCGGCGGCAAAGCGAGCGGCACCGGACTGAGCTTCATTCTGCTTGGCTTCTTCTGCACATTCCGTCTCGAAGGCGACGGCTTCGCTCTCAAGGCGGCCTTCCTGACCATACATGCTGCGGCGATCAGAGCACATGGCGATTTGTGGAAAGTCGGACATCTTAAGAGCCAGTTCCTGCGCCGCCGCCAAGGCTGTTCCTGCTGGAACAAGACGGGTAACCAGTCCTATGGCAAGCGCCTCTTCGGGGCTGACGGATTTACCGGTCAGCAGCATATCGAGAGCCGGGCCCATGCCAATCACCCGCGGCAAACGAACGGTCGTGCCGTCACTCATCGGCACGCCCCAGCGCCGGGAGAAAATTCCGAAATTGGCGGTCGTATCGGCAATGCGGATATCGCAATATAGGGCGATACCAAGACCCCCGGCACAGGCATGGCCCGAGATCGCGGCGATCACGGGCTTGGAAAGTGGCGCATGAAGCGGGCCTTCGGGATGTCCTGCCCAGGCTTTGTAATCTACCCGGCCCGCGGCTTCCTTCAGGTCGGCGCCGGAACAGAAAGCGCCGTCCGCCCCCGTGACAACGGCAACCCGTTGAGTATCATCCTGATCAAATGTGTGAAAGGCCGCTGCCAGAAGGTCGGAACCTTCCTGGTCAAGGGCATTGCGCACCTCGGGCCGGTTAAGAGTGATTGTGGTGACGGGACCATCTTTTGTTATTTTTATTTTTGGTTGGCTCATTTTGTTAATTCCTTCGTGTTACCACTGGGCTCCAAAGTTTCGAATTTGGAGATATCCCATTATCCCGTATGGTAATGGAAGTTGAGGGGGAACGGGTAATGATTTCATGTGATTTGCTGGTTATTGGCAGTGGACCCGCCGGAAAGCGGGCGGCCATTCAGGCCGCCAAATGGGGCAAGACTGTCTATGTGGTCGAACGGCATCCCGAGGTCGGCGGTGTCACTGTCCATACGGGAACGATCCCGAGCAAAACCTTGCGGGAGACAGTGCTGAATTTGTCCGGCTGGCGGGAGCGTGCCTTTTATGGCCGGTCCTACCGGGTCAAGCGGGATATCACCGCGAAGGATCTGAAGCAGCGCCTGGATATCACGCTCAACCACGAAGTCGACACCCTGGAACATCAATTTGCCCGCAATAATGTCAATATTGTCTATGGCGATGCCTGTTTTACGGATCCGCACACGGTTGAAGTGAAGCTGGTGGAAGGAGAGGTTCAGGATTTTCAGGCGATGCGAATCCTCATCGCCACCGGAACCGATCCTTTTCGGCCGGATTATATCCCCTTTGATGACGAACGGATTATCGATAGTGATGACGTTCTCAAACTGACAAAAGTTCCCAAATCCATGTCGATCATCGGGGCCGGGGTGATTGGGGTGGAATATGCAACGATTTTCGCCGCCCTGGATGTCAAGGTCACTCTGATTGAGCCGAGAGAGACCATCCTTGATTTCATCGATCGAGAAATGGTCGAGGATCTGACCCATCAGATGCGGGACTGTGGCGTCAGCTTAAGGCTGGGGCAGCAGGTCAAGGAGGTCCGGCTGGAAGAGAACGGCACCGTGGTTGAATTGGAGAACGGCCGTTTGATCTTTTCAGAGATCGTTATGTATGCGGCCGGACGGACCGGGAATACCGGAAGTCTGAAACTCGAAAATTGCGGCCTGCAAGCGGATGCCCGGGGCCGGTTGACTCTGGCTGACAGCAACAGCTTCCAGACCCATGTTCCGCATATCTATGCGGCGGGAGATGTCATCGGTTTCCCCAGCCTGGCCTCCACCTCCTTGGAGCAGGGACGTCTGGCTGTTTTTCACGCCTTTGACAATGATGCCTTTGCCTATCAGGCTCCGGAATATTTTCCCTATGGGATTTATTCCGTACCCGAACTGTCAACCGTCGGCATGACCGAAGAAGAGGTAGTGGAGCGGGGCATTCCCTTTGAATGCGGTATCTGTCGTTTTCGGGAAACCTCCCGCGGTCAGATCATGGGCCTCGACCATGGCATGATGAAACTGATTTTCTCCATGAAGACACGCCGTCTTCTGGGCGCTCATATATTGGGAGAAGGGGCGACGGAGCTTATCCATATTGGGCAGGCCGTTCTTAACCTGAAAGGAACCCTCGACTATTTTGTGGAGAATACCTTCAACTATCCGACATTGGCCGAAGCATACAAAGTTGCTGCTCTGGATGCCTGGAACAAAATGCCCAGAGTTGCCGAAAAGACCTGAGAAACTTATTCATGGAATTTTACATTCCTTGGACTGTAAAATTCCTAATCCATTCGTTTGATGACAAAACCTTCTTCAGCCGGGTACTTCTTCTTGATGCAGTCCTCGGCTGACTGTGCACAATCCGCTTCTATCTCGAACATACAGGGGGTGGCCCAGCGTTCAGAATAATGGGCATGTTCCTGATTATTCTTCACGGCTTCTCGAACAGCGGTGTTATACACAGAGAAAACAAAAGCACTCATGTCAAGCTCGATTCTTCAGTTACCTTTCCAAAACCGCCTCCGCCGGGTGTTTCAATCACGATCACATCGCCGGCATCAAGGTCAATCTCAGAATTGCCTTCCAATGATATTACGCCATGTTGGTTAAGAATAGCATAATTACAACCTTTTTTACCGGGCCCGCCCCCGGCCAACCCATAGGGCTCTGTTTTTCGGTGGGATGTCAACAAGGTAACGGTCATGGGCTGTAGAAATCGCATTTTGCGGATGGCGCCATTTCCGCCCTGATATTTGCCGGATCCGCCGGAATTCTGGCGAATGGAGAATTCCTCGATGATAACGGGGAATCGCTGTTCCAGGACTTCAGGGTCAGTCATTCTTGTATTGGTCATATGGCTATGGACGGCATCGGTCCCGTTATGATCCACGCCAGCGCCGGTGCCGCCGCAAATGGTTTCATAGTTCTGATGGACGTCATTGCCATAGACGAAATTATTCATGGTACCCTGGGAAGAGGCGAGAATCCCCAGCGCTCCATAGAGCGCATCGGTAATCCCTTGCGAGACTTCCGTATTGCCGGCGATCACTGCGGCCGGATATTCGGGATTGATCATGCTCTTCACAGGAACGATGAGCTTCAAGGGTTTCATGCAGCCTTCATTGAGGGGGATGTCATCCCCGAGAAGGGTACGGAACACATAGAGCACGGCCGCTTTGCAGATGGCAATTGGCGCATTGTAGTTGCCTCCATTCTGGCCCGATGTACCGGTGAAATCGATGGTCGCTTCGCGGGACTGGCTATCGACGGAAATGGCGACCTTGATCACTGATCCATCATCCATGGGATAGGTGAACGCGCCGTCTTTGAGGACATCGAGAACACGTCTTACCGATTCTTCCGCATTGTCCTGAACATGGCCCATATAGGCCTCGACCACATCAAAGCCGAATTGCTGAATCATCTTGCGGACTTCGCGGACGCCTGTTTCATTCGCGGCGATCTGGGCGGCCAGGTCAGCGATGTTCTGATCCGGGTTGCGGCAGGGATATTTGCCCGACGCCAGCAGTTCCCGGGTTTCCTTTTCCCGGAACCGGCCTTTTTCCACCAGCAGGAAGTTATCGATCAGGACCCCTTCGTCCTCAATCACCTTACTGTCGGGCGGGGCGGATCCCGGCGTGCGGCCACCGATATCCGCATGATGCCCGCGGGCGCCCACGTAAAAGAGAATATTGTCCCCGGCATCGTCAAAGACTGGCGTAATGACAGTGACGTCCGGCAGGTGGGTGCCGCCATTATAGGGGGCATTCAGGGCATAGACATCGCCCGGCTGCATCTTCCCCGCATTTTCCTCAATAACGGTCTTGATCGATTCGCCCATAGATCCCAGATGCACCGGCACATGGGGCGCGTTGGCGACGAGGTTCCCAGCCGCATCGAAGATGGCGCAGGAGAAATCCAGCCGCTCCTTGATATTGACTGAATAGGCTGTGTTGGAGAGGGTCGCTCCCATCTGCTCGGCGATGGACATGAAAAGGTTGTTAAACACTTCCAGCATCACCGGATCCGCGTCGGTGCCGATGGCGGCCTGTTTTGCTTTCGCCACATGACGATCAAGGAGGAGATGCAGCCGATTATTCAAGGCCGCCCGCCAGCCGTCCTCGACCACGATGGTTCCGGTCTTCTCAACAATAATCGCGGGGCCGAGGATTTTCTGGCCCGGCTGCATGTCGTCTCTCTGATAGAGCGGTACGGGCTGCCAGGCGCCCCCCACATACATGGAAACATTATCCGTTGGCACGGCATCTGTGTCCGATGAGGGTAGGGAGGAGACGGGATCGATATCCGTTTCCGTCACGCCGATCACCTCAATGGACAGAGCCTCGATCATCAGTCCCCGATCACTCGCGGTAAATCCGAACCGTTGATAATGGGCCAGCTCGAACTCTTCTTTCATGCGCGCGGGCGGTCCCATATCCACCAGCAGACTGCTATCGGTGCCTTCATAGCGAATATGGGCCTTATGCTGATAGCTTAGGTTATCCGGATCAATGCCCTGGCCGAGGACTTCCTTCCGGGCCGAGTCGGTCAAGGGTCCGGCGATGGCGGTCAGATGGGTTTCCACCTGGTCATCCAGCGGGATATCCATTTGGGCTTCGCGCATTGCCCGCACATCAGCAAGGCCCATACCATAGGCCGAGAGCACACCGGCGAAGGGATGCACGAAAATGCGGGTCATATCAAGGGCGTCGGCCACCAGGCAGGCGTGCTGGCCACCGGCGCCGCCAAAACAGTTGAGGGTATATTCGGTGATGTCATAGCCCCGCTGCACCGAGATCTGCTTGACCGCATTGGCCATATTCTCAACGGCAATCCGCAAGAAACCTTCCGCTACTTCTTCGGGCGAGGAAGGTGGACTGCCGGTGGAACTGCCGATATCGGCCGCCATTTGCGCGAATTTTGCCTTGACGGTCTCCACATCCAGGGCCTCATTGGCCTCGGGCCCAAAGACTTTCGGAAAATAGCCAGGCTGGATTTTTCCGAGCATGACATTGCAGTCGGTCACCGCCAGCGGCCCGCCGCGACGATAGCAGGCCGGTCCTGGATTGGCTCCGGCGGATTCCGGTCCGACCCGATAGCGGGCACCGTCAAATTGCAGGATCGAGCCACCGCCCGCGGCGACGGTATGGATATGCATCATTGGTGCCCGCATCCGGACACCGGCCACTTCGGTCTCGAAGCTGCGCTCATAATCGCCATCGAAATGAGTGACGTCCGTCGAGGTGCCACCCATATCAAAGCCAATCAGCTTGTTGAGACCGACCATCCCGGCGGTTCGGGTCATGCCAACCACGCCGCCGGCAGGTCCGGAGAGGATGGCGTCTTTCCCTTGGAACAGTTCCGCATCGGTCAGGCCGCCATTGGACTGCATAAACATCAGCTTCGGCCCCGTATCAGAATTTTCCGACATCCCAATCTCACTCTTCACCTGATCCACATACCGCCTCAGGATGGGGGAGAGATAGGCATCGACGAGTGTGGTGTCGCCACGCGCGACCAGCTTGATCAGGGGGCTGGACAGATAGCTGACGGAAATCTGAGTAAATCCGATCTCCCGCGCAATCTCCGCTGCTTTTATCTCATGGGCGGGGTATTTATAGCCATGCATGAAGGCGATGGCGACGGACCGGATTCCGGCATCAAAGGCCTCCTGCAATCTATATAGAAGATCGTCTATATTGAGAGGTATCAATATAGATCCATCGGCCCCCATACGCTCTTCAGCCTCGACAGATTTCTCGTATAAAAGCTCGGGCAATTTGATATCGAGATCAAAAATCCGGGGGCGGGATTGATAACCGATACGCAATGCATCACCGAACCCTTGCGTGGTGACAAACAGGGTGCGATCGCCTTTACGCTCCAGCAGAGCATTGGTGGCGACGGTGGTGCCCATCTTCACGGTTTCCACAAGATCGACCAGTTTTTCCGTTTCCCCTGCCTCGGTCAGCAGATCCCGGATTCCCTGTACGGCGGCGTCCCTGTAGCGCTCCGGATTTTCAGAGAGTAGCTTATGGGATACCAGTTCCCCATCCGGGCGCTTGGCCACGATGTCGGTAAAGGTTCCTCCGCGATCAATCCAGATTTGCCACATTTTCTTAGGTCCTAGTTTCTTGTGTTAGCGTGAATAGACGAGTTCGGGTAGCCACAGGGCAATTTGCGGAAAGGCCAGCAGCATGGCGATCATGACGAACATGGTCAAAACGAAGGGCAGGGCGCCGATCATCACATCGTTGAGCCGCCCGCTCTTACGAATACCCTGAACCACATAGAGATTAATCCCGATAGGGGGCGTGATCAGCGCGGTTTCCAAAAGGACCATCAATAGAATGCCGAACCAGACCGGATCATAGCCAAGCTGGATAATGATCGGCGCCAGCAACGGTGCCGTGGTCAGCAGCATCGAGAGGGTCTCCATGAAACAGCCGAGCAGGATCAGGAAACCGATGATCAGCAGCATGGTCTCGAACGGTGACAGGCCGAGATTGATGATGAACTGTGTCAGCGCCTGGGTCAGGCCAATGGTCGCCAGAATAAAGTTGAGGAAAATGGCGGCCAGGATAATCAGCATGATCATGGCCGTCGTTCGCATGGTGCCCTCTATGGCTGCCTTCAGCATTTCGATACTGAGGGTCTTGTTGGCCGCTGCCAGGATCATGGCAGCCACCACGCCAAGGGAGGCCGCTTCCGTCGGCGTCGCTAACCCTGCATAGATAGAGCCGACTACCACCACAAAGATGCCTAGCGGCGGCAATAGTCCCGGAAGGCTGGCGATCCGGGAGGACCAGGTGACATCCACTTTTGTCCCGCCCCAGCTCTTCTTGAAAATACAGGCGATGATGACGGTCAGCATAAACAGACCAGCCAGCAACAACCCCGGCAGAAAACCGGCAAGATACAGCTCCGGTACGGAGGTATCGGTGAGCAGGCCGTACAGAATGAGGTTGATGGAGGGCGGGATCAATATTCCGAGGGTGCCGCCCGCCGCCAGGGTGCCGAGAAACAGCCGCTCATTATACTTGCGCTTGTTGACTTCCGGCAAGGCAACCGTGCCGATGGTGGCCGCCGTAGCGACACTGGAGCCGGAGGTTGCAGCAAACAGAGAACAGGCGCCGATATTGGAGTGCATCAGCCCGCCCGGCAGCCAGCCCAACCATTGCACCATGCCCTCATACATTTTGGAGGCAATGCCGGAGCGGAGCAGAATCTCGCCCAGCAGCACAAACATGGGAATGGCGACCAACAGAAATTCCGTGCTGTTCTGCCAGGCTATATCACCAAGGGCCAGATATAGCGGGCTGGAACTGAAACTGAAATTAAGGGACAAGGCCAACCAACCAAGGGCGGCGGCAATGGGAATACCAAGGGCAACGAGGCCCATCAGGACGAGAACGGCATGAATAAGCATTTGCTCTCTCCCTATGCGGTTTCTTCGGTGATTTGTTCATCCACCGATTTGACACCGACCAGATTCTGCAACTTGTTCCAGTCCTTGCGTAGGACGGCAACGAGAGAGGCAATCAGAATAAGCAGCCCTGTTGCCATTGCGAAAGCAAGACCCAGCCACCAAACCGTTTGGGGAATGGCCAAGGGAGTTCGCAAGGGTGTAATGGATCGGGAGCCGTAAGCAAAACTATCGGCTAAGAGATTGAAACCAAGATAGGTAATCAGCCCCATAAATCCAAGCAGGAGAGCAAGACCGAAGATATCGGAAAAGGCGCGCAGCCATCTCGGGAACAGATGGTAGAAGGCGTCGACCCGAATGTTGGAGCGGGATATCAGCGCATAGGCAAAGGCGAGGGAGGTCGACATGCCAAAGGCATAGCCCGAAAGTTCATCGGAGCCAGCGAGGCTTATATTCAGAAATTTTCTTGCAAAGACATCTACGGTGACAAGGATGGCGGAGCCGATCAGCATGATTCCCCCCAACCAGACAAGCCGCATGGAGATGTTTTCGCAGCCCTTCAATAATGTGTTTAACATGATACCCCTCCTGTTATTCCTGCGGTTGAGGGCCGGATACATCTCTGTATCCAGCCCTCTCCCCAGGTTGATCTGTTTAGTTTTTAGTAGCGCTCATTCCGATGATTTTGCCAACGGAATTGTTCCAGGTTGTCGCACAATCTTCGCCGCATCTCTCTGCCCAGCGGGCAAGAATGACGTCATTGGCGATCTTGTCGCGGGTCTGCAGGTCAGCATCGCTCGGCGTGACCAGGGTCATGTTGGCTTTCTCACCGATGTCGCATTTCTTGCCGGACAGGCAATCAAGAGCGATGGCATCTTCCTTGGCGGTTTCTTCCCACATGGCGTCGGTCAGTTTGTCCAACTCAGCTTTCAGCTTGGCCTGTTTTTCCGGACCCAACGATTCCCATTTGTTCATGTTCATGGCACCGAAGGCAAGGCCCCAACCGACCCGCATGGTGTAGGCATGATCGGCCACCTGATACCATTTGGCCTTATAGGCGGACATGGTGCCGGTGATACCGCAATCGACAACGCCTTTTTCAAGGGCCGGGATCACTTCAGCAAACGGAACGGTGACACTTGTGCCGCCGACACCTTCAACGAAATCTCCCAAAGTGGTCGCATAGACCCTGATTTTCTTGCCCTTCAGGTCGCTGATGTCTTTGACCTCTCCCTTGCACCAGAGCATCTGGCTGGGGAACGGGTAAAGCTGCAGGAGCTTGGCGTTGTAGATTTCAGCAACGGCTTTTTCCAAAATGGGGAAATAAGCATCGGCGACTTTTCGCTGCGTCTCAATATCCTGGGTTACGGACGACAGATCGCCGCCTTCAAAGATCGGATTTTCTGCGGCCACATAGCCCGGCAGACCATATGCATAATCATAGACGCCAAGCTTGAGGAGGCGCATGATCTCAAAACCTTTCAGACCCAGTTCCGTCTGTGGCTTGATGTCTCCGAGGATCAGGCCATCCGTCGCGGCGGCGATCTTCTCGTTCCAGAACGGACCTTCATGTTTTTGATAGTTGGTGAGGCTGCCCCAGGTTCCAACGGCTTTGACAACGGTCGGATCATCGGCATGGGCCATCGGCCCGGCAAAGCTTGCAGTTGCCAGAAGGGCCCCTGCTATTGCTACCTTAGATAGTGAATTCATCTATTCTCTCCCTGTATGGTAAAGTAAAAATTTTAAAACGCGTTAGACTTTCAGTTGTCCCGTATCACTGCTTTTGACATCGGTCAGCAGCATGTGGCCGGGGGCATGCGAAATGAACAATGGCAGTTTTGCTTGTTCAATCGCGGCCTGGGGTGTAACACCACAGGCCCAGAAAACGGGGACTTCATCCTCCTTAATGACGGTTGGTTCTCCCCAGTCCGGGCTGGAGATATCCAGGATTCCAATTTTTGACGGATCTCCCATATGGACGGGAGACCCGTGCGCATGGGGGAAGCGTTCCGTGATCTTGACGGCGCGGATCGCATTCGAATGGGACATCGGCCGCATGGAAACTACAAGGGGGCCGGTAAAGGGCCCGGCCGAAATGGTCTCAACATTTGTCCGATACATGGGAACAGTTTTATCCTCATTGATATGACGAAGGGTGATTCCGTCCGAAATCAGGGCTTCCTCAAAAGAGAAGGAGCAGCCGAGAACAAAGGCGACCAGGTCGTCACTCCATATATCCTCTATGTCCGTCACCCGATCTGCAAGTTGTCCGTCCCGGTAAATGTTATAGGCAGGAACATCGGTGCGGATGTCGACATCCGGCCCCAGGCCGGGCAACTTGGCGCTCCCGGCATCCGTTACACCGATGAGTGGACAAGGTTTTGGGTTTCTTTGGCAGAACCTGAAAAAATCGAGAGCATAGCTGGACGGGACAATGGCAACATTGCCTTGAAGATGACCAAATCCGAGGCCGGCTGTCTGGCCCTGATAATTTCCCTGGCGAATTTCCTGTCGTACAGCAGCAGGGGCCAGTGATTTCAACTGCCTGAACCTGATAAGGTCGTCTTGCCGAGTGCTACTGCCTGTTGCTTCCATTGCCCTGCTCCATTTGTCAGGAAATTTTTCTGCCTGTGAGCAAAGTATGGACATAAGGATTCGATAAAATCTAATTCTTAATTTTTAGAGGGAGTAATAAAAATAATTTATCTTCATTTTCCTAAACTCAAGTAGTTACATAAGATCTCTTTTTTTTAAAGAGCTTAGACAATGTTTCTAACAGCGATATGAGATCCGACGTTTCGTCTAAACCGGTTAAAAAAATTTAGGATTTATGGGATTCCTGATACGCCCGCGTGACCTCCAGAGCATGACTTACGATTTTTTCCGTGATCGGGTTGTAGGGCTCGGTTGGAAATGAAGCGGTGAATTTCAGGGCGGGCGGCGACCAGTCACACTGTATTTCCCGAAGTTTTCCGGAATTGAGTTCCTCTTGTATCATATGTTTTGGAAGTGTGGCGATTCCAATCCCATCCAGGGTCATGCGCAGGATGGCGGCAAGGGAGCTTGATGGGAACATTCGGGCCGGTTGGTCAGTCTCTTTACGGATTTGCCGGGACAGCTCCGCATAGGGGCGGGTATTGCGGGCATAGGTAAGAATTGGATGTTTAGCCAATTCCGCCAGACTGACGGATTTTTCAACCGAAATTCCAAGTGCCGGGGAGGCGGCCCAGATGATCTCGAAATCCATCAGGTCGTAATTTTCGATATGAAACTCTGAAACCGGGCCCATTAAAAAAGCGAAATCGAGAGATCGCTCTGTCAATTCTTTGCGCAAATTGATGGTGGCGTCGACGACGATCTCAACTTCCAAATCCGGAAATTTATTATGTAGGCCGGAAACGAATTGCGGCAGCCAGGTATGAACGATGGTTTCTGACACCCCAAGACGTAGGATGCCGGACAAGGTGTCCGTATTGCTGATCCGACCCTTGATATCTTCGGATGTTCGCAATAGCTTTTCGGCATAGGGAAGGAGTTCGAGGCCCTTCGCCGTCAATCGGATGAAGCCGGTGTCCCGTTCAAATAACCTTACCCCCAGGGATTCCTCAAGTTTGGCGATACGGGAGGAGATGGCGGGCTGAGTCGTGTTCAGCTTTTCAGCGGTTTTTCTGAAGCTTCTTAAGGACGTCACCCAGAGAAATGTCTGTAACTGGGTGAGATTGAGATTGGCGGACACGATAAAAATTTCCTATCAATAAATGGATATCTTAGAAATAAAAAATTATATCATCGCCTGTTCGGATTGTCATCGGTTTCTTGTACGGCCGTTCGGAAGGAAGGAGAGACAGTCCAGTTTTAGAGGGAGGGTCAAACTATTTCTTTCTCGAAACAACAGCATTGGCTATGCTGGTAAGAACTCATCCATACCGAATTGCCGGAAACAAAAATAAGGGAAAAGAATGAAAAGCTATCAGTTCGAGGAATATGGTGCCCCGCTCGTCGAAAATATTGATGGAGACCCGACCCCCAGTGGGGATGAGGTTCTCATGAATGTCACGGCGTGCGGTGTCTGTCATAGCGATATTCACATGTGGGAGGGTCATTTCGACCTGGGTCACGGGAAGCAGCTGGACATCAAGGCCGGACGGGAACTGCCCTTTACCTTGGGTCATGAAATTGTTGGCGAAGTGGTTGCCGTCGGGGAAAATGTCACCGATGTGTCTGTAGGCGATAAGCGGGTCGTGTTTCCGTGGATCGGTTGTGACAAGTGCAATATTTGTGCGTCTGGTAATGAGCATCTTTGCAACCGCCCGCGCGCTCTCGGCATTAATGTCAACGGGGGCTATACGGACATGTTGCTGGTGCCGAATTCCAAATATCTCCTCGATTATGGAAGTCTTTCGAAAGATCTCGCCTGCACCTATACCTGTTCGGGACTGACTGCTTACGGGGCGCTTAAGAAGATCAAATCCCGGGCCGATGGCGGCAAGCTCCTGATTATTGGGGCCGGCGGGGTTGGTCTGGCGGCCATGGCCATTGCTAAGTCCGTCACCGATGCGGATATCTATGTGGCCGATATTGATCCCGAAAAACGCCAGGCGGGATTGGATGCCGGGGCAATTGAGGCCATCGACCCCTCAGATCCGTCGACCTTCAAGAGCTTTATGGGAATGACCGGCGGGGGCGTCAATGCGGCCATTGATTTTGTCGGAGCGGAAAGCAGCGCGGCCTTCGGATCGAAGGTCCTAGCGAAAGGCGGTAAGCTGGTCATTGTCGGGCTTTTTGGCGGCAGCTTCTCCATGCCGCTGCCGATGTTCCCGATTAAGGCCATGTCGGTTGAGGGAAGCTATGTGGGCAGCCTTCAGGAAATGCGGGAGTTGATGGAACTGGCAAAAGCCGGAAAACTCAGCGAACTTGCCATTACCCCGCGCCCCATGGCTGAAGCCTATAACACCTTGGAAGATCTCAGGGCCGGCAAAATCGTCGGACGTGTCGTCCTTCAAAGCTGAGGGGATGGTGATAAAAAAATTGAAAAGGCGGTCTTTCACCGCCTTTTTTAATGGGTTTAGTGGATGGGACCGGCAGTTTCCATGTCGATCAGCTCATTGACGACTCGCAAGAGCTCCTCGCAAGCATAGACATCTTCTTCTGCATGATTGTTTTCACGCAGCACCTGGACTTCCGTGCTGAGGAGTTCGGCCGCATATTCGCCCTGCTGCATAATCAGGCTATGGGCCGTGCTGTATAGATCCACAGTGGTTTCCGGGTGAAGTTCAATGATATTCATCATGGTCCTAATCCTTGTGGCAACTGCCAAAAAGCAACAATGAGTGCAATTTTAGGAAAACACTCTTAACAGTTGGTTAAAGAATAGGGATGGATTTGGCGTCAAAAGGGCAAATCAACGGCATTTGTTAGAAAGCGCATGAAAGGTGTGGCTGTCTGGAAGGTTTCCTCCACCTCGTCAATAAAGTCAGGGCGGATGATCCGCTTCACATCATCGACCGGTTTCATGACAAAAAAGGTCTTTCGACGCAGATCAACAATATTCGGATGATCTTTAGGAAATCCCTTCGGCGCGGTTTTCAGCCCGTCGCCATTGATTTCAGGGAAAGTCGCGGCAAATGTTTCCTCCTGCTTGAGGGCGTTCCATTTTTTACCCTGCTGATCAATAGCAGCCCGAATCTTGGCAAGAATAGGAGAGGGTGGCAGCCAAACCCCGCCGCCAAAGCGTATCCCATCCAGGGCAATATGGACATAGAAACCGGGCGCATGGGCGTCTTTGCCCGCCTGATGGCGAAACTGACAAGCGGCATGCTCTTTGTAAGGCTTGGGATCCCTGGAAAAACGAACGTCCCGATAAATCCGAAACATGGAGCCGCCATTGGGCCTAGGGTCGGCAATATACATGGGGGCAATTGCCTCCAGCCGCGGCGCCATGGCCTCGATAAAATCGCACATGGGATAGACAACAACATCCTTGTAGCGCTGTTTATTGGCATTGAACCAGTCGCGATTGTTATTGGCGATCAGATCTTCATAAAAGCTGATGAGCTCTTTGGGGAATCCCGGAAAACTATCTGACATGCTTGCTTCCTGACGGTTCGTTAGAGTTTCCGGTGATCGATCACTCTTTTTGCCTTGCCGAGCGATCGATCCAAGGCCTCCGGCTCACAAATATCTATTTTCGTGCTCACACCCAGTACCCCTTTGATCCGATGCTGAAGCTCTTTCGCTGTCTCGCTTCCGGGACTGGCGGATAGATCCCGCTCAACTCTTACCGTGAGGCTATCAAGAGCCCCGTCACGATGCACTTCCAGTACATAATGGGCGGAAAGACCATCTGTTTGCACCACAAGCTCTTCGATCTGAGACGGGAATAGATTAACGCCGCGGATGATCAGCATGTCATCGGTCCGGCCGGTGATTTTCTGCATTCTCCGCATGGATCTCGCCGTTCCGGGTAGCAATCTGGACAGATCGCCGGTCCGGTAACGGATCACAGGAAAGGCTTCTTTGGTAAGAGAGGAAAAGACCAGTTCGCCCTCTTCACCGTCGGGTAAGACGTCGCCGGTATCGGGATCGATAATCTCCGGATAGAAATGATCCTCCCAAATCACCGGTCCGTCCTTGGTTTCCAGACATTCGTTGGCAACACCCGGCCCCATAACCTCTGAGAGGCCGTAAATATCGAGAGCGTCGATATCGAAGCGCTCTTCGATTTGTTCCCGCATGGCATTGGTCCAGGGCTCGGCCCCAAATATGCCGGCTTTTAGCGGAGACTTCCGGGGATCAAGGCCCTGCCGCTCAAACTCCTCGGCGATGGCCATCATATAGGACGGGGTGACCATGATGATGTCCGCGCCGAAATCATTGATGATCTGAACCTGGCGTTCTGTTTGCCCACCGGACATGGGCACAACCGTGCAACCCAGCCGCTCGGCGCCATAATGGGCGCCAAGGCCCCCCGTAAACAGGCCATAGCCATAGGTGACATGGACAACATGCTCTTTTTTACCGCCGGACGCCCGGATGGAGCGCGCGCCCAGATCTGCCCAGTTATCGATATCGTTTTTCGTATAGCCGACAACTGTTGCCCGGCCCGTCGTACCGGAGGAGGCATGCAGTCTGACAACTTCCGACTGGGGAACGGCAAACATGCCGAACGGATAGTTATCGCGAAGGTCCTGTTTTTTACAAAAGGGAAATTTCGCCAGATCTTCTAAAGAATGGAAGTCTCCGGGCTGAACTCCCGCCGCATCGAAACGCTCCTTAAACAGAGGAACATTTTCATAGGCATGATTCAGACTCCATTTGAGCCGATCAACCTGCAAGGCAGAGATTTCATCCCGGCTTGCAATCTCGATTGGATCCAGTTCTTCCTTGCTTGGCGGCGTTAGGCGCATATTTCCCTCATAATTATATTAATTGCGGGTCCGTGACCTAAACCCGTTCAATAATGGTCGCGATACCCTGACCAACACCGATGCACATGGTGCAGAGGGCATAACGGCCACCGGTTCTTTGCAGCTGATACATGGCCGTTGTCACGAGGCGGGCACCGGACATGCCGAGAGGATGACCGAGAGCGATGGCACCGCCGAGGGGGTTGACCCGTGGATCGTCATCTTGCAATCCCAATTCCCGCATCACAGCAAGACCCTGTGCAGCAAAGGCTTCGTTCAGTTCGATGACATCCATGTCGTCCAAAGTAAGACCGGCCTTGGCCAGAGCTTTCTGACTGGCCGGAGCGGGACCCATCCCCATAATCCGAGGTGGGACACCGGCAGTTGCGCCGCCGACAAACCGGGCCTTGGCTGCCAGGCCATACTGCTCCATGGCTTCTTCGGAGGCGAGGAGGAGGGCACAGGCGCCGTCATTGACGCCGGAAGCGTTTCCTGCAGTCACGGAGCCGCCTTCGCGAAATGGTGCTTTCAGGGCTGCCAGTTTTTCAAGGCTGGTCGCCCGCGGATGCTCGTCCCTTTCGACAATGATCGGATCGCCTTTTCGTTGGGGGATGGAGACAGAAATAATTTCTTCTGCAAGAGTTCCATTTTCTTGAGCCGCGGCGGCTTTTTCCTGGCTGCGAAGTGCAAACAGATCCTGATCTTCGCGTCTGATCTGATAATCTTCAGCTACATTTTCCGCGGTTTCCGGCATAGAATCCGTGCCATACTCCGCTTTCATCTTTTTGTTCACAAAGCGCCAGCCAATGGTTGTGTCATAAATTTCGGCATTGCGGGAAAAGGCAGCGGTGGCTTTACCCATGACAAAGGGGGCGCGGCTCATGCTTTCGACGCCGCCTGAAATCGTCAGATCTGCTTCACCGGTCATAATCTGCCGGGCTGCCGTTGCCGTCGCATCCATGCCTGAGCCGCACAGGCGGTTTATGGTGGAGCCGGAAACCGTTTCCGGCAGGCCCGCCAGAAGAGAGCTCATGCGCGCGACATTGCGATTGTCTTCACCAGCCTGGTTGGCATTGCCGAAGATAACATCATCAACTTTGCTCCAATCGACTGACGGATTGCGATCCATCAGGGCTTTGAGGGGGATGGCCCCCAGGTCGTCTGCCCGAACGGCAGAGAGAGAGCCGCCATAACGGCCAATTGGGGTTCGAACAGCATCACAGATATAAGCGTTTTTCATTTTTCTTCTTTCGTTGTTAGTCCGGGGATCATCTGCCCTTTAATAGTATGTGAACTGCCTCGAAACAAGGCGACAGTCTGTCCACCCTCGTCCTTGACGGTAATATCATAGAGCCCAGTCCGACCTGTTCTGGATTTCTCTTCCGCCGTCGCCGTGAGCAGAGTATTCGGTTTGACCGCTTTCAAAAAGCTGATCTGGGCGGCTTGTGCCACTGTATTCTGGTTATACGCATTGCAGGCATAAGCAAAGGCTGTATCCGCAAGAGTAAAAACATATCCGCCATGGCAAATGTTATGGCCATTTAACATGAAATCACCCACACGCATGGTCATCACGGCCGTTCCAGGACCAATGGATTTAAGTACAATGCCAAGATGCTGCGACGCTGTATCTTTGCGATACATGGTTTCGGCAACGGTCTTGGCAATATATTCCGGGGTTAGAGACTCGTTCTCAGACACGCTATTTACCCGTGAAATTGGCGGCACGTTTTTCCATGAACGCGGCCACACCTTCCCTGAAGTCGTCCGTTTGCCCGGCCAGTTGCTGATAATCCCTTTCGACAGCCAATTGTGTCGGCAGATCATTGCCGAGGCTGGCATTCATGGCTTTTTTAATCAGGGCATAGCCTGTTGTGGGTCCAGCCGCCATTTTCTGAGCCAGGGCAATAGCCTCCGGCATTAACTCATTATCCGGATATGTTTTCCAGATTAAGCCCATGGCTTCTGCGTCTTCCGCCGGAATTTTGTCTCCAAGCATGGCCATTCCCATGGCTTTTCCGGGGCCGACAAGGCGGGGTAGAAAATAGGTGCTGCCGGCATCGGGAACCAGGCCGATATGGCAAAAGGCCTGGAGAAAATAGGCAGATTTCGCAGCCAGGACAATATCGCCAGCCAAGGCCAGGCTCATACTGGCACCGGCGGCCAAACCATTGACGGCGCAGATAACCGGCTTCTCAAGATTTCTCATAAACAGGATCAACGGATTGTACTGTTTCTCCAGCTTGCTCCCCGTGTCGGAAGAGGAGCCGTCAGGATCGGGACTGTCATCGGAAAGGTCCGCCCCGGCGCCAAAGGCGCGCCCGGCTCCCGTAATCAAAACCGATCTCACCTCATCACTCTCCAGGATCGGCATGATTGACTGCAGTTCCCCATGCATTTCATTGCTGAAGGAATTCAGTTTATCGGGACGGTTGAGGGTGAGAGTTGCGACACCCTCAGAGATGTCGAGGAGTATAGTTTGATACACCATTTTACCAGAACCTTTCTTTTTTGTATCATAAATACATAATTGACCCTGATTGATCAATTAGTAATGGGGGATGCGTTCAAAAGAATGCACAAAAAAACAGCCGCTGAAAAGCGGCTGATCACATTCGGATATTTCTAACTCGGATTTTAGGCGGTCTTGGCGAGGCTGCCTTGCAGATGTTTTACCTGATTTCTCCCGGCATTTTTTGCTTCGTACAGGGCTTCGTCAGCCCGGTTGAGCAAAGTTGCTGTATCTTCGCGGGGCGAATAGAGTGCAACGCCAAAGGACATGGTCACTTTGCCGACGTCTTCACCAGTAGAGCGTTTGACAATCTTCTTGGCGGAGACGGACTGACGCAGGTCATTGGCAAGATCAACGGCCTCGTCCAGCTCTGTATTTGGCAGAATAACAGCAAATTCCTCACCCCCATATCGAGCTGCGACGGCCGACATGCCGGCGCCGTCACGAAGGGTATTTGCAACAAGGCGGATGACCTGATCACCAAAGGGATGGCCATGGGTATCGTTAAATTTTTTGAAATGGTCGATATCGGCCATCATCAGACACAGGCTCTTACCATTTTCTGACGCCAGTTCGGTCAGGCGCTGCAATTCCTCGTCAAAACTCTTGCGGTTGGCGATGCCCGTTAATGTATCGGTCAGGGCCTCTTCCTGAACTTCTTTGAGAAGCTTTCTGAGGCTGGTAATTTCCTTGGAGGCTTTATCCAGACTGTCATTGAGGTTCTTTGCGTTTTCGGTCATCGTGTTCGTCTGGCTGACGATTTCACCTATAACATCCTGAAGCTCCGCGACGCTCATCCCATCTGCTTTGGTCGCGAATTCTGAGAGTTGCTCCCCATAGTCTGAGAATTCTTCATTGGTGTTGTTAAGGCTGACAACCACGTTATCCATGGATTCCTGAACAAGCCGGTTGGATTCCCGAATGGCCTGGCCTTCTTTTTCAAATGTGAAAAAGCGACTATAGATTTCCTGCGCTATTTTTTCAGTGAATTTTCCAGATCCGGCCAGTTGTTCGTTCAAGGCTCGTACCAGGTCGGGATTTGACTCAGTCAAATATTCATACCAGATCGTAAAATTCCGGGGGACTTGACGGATATGCTGATCCTTCAGCAATGCCAGAGTCTTCCGGGCATTCATCTGGGCCTGATCCAATGTTTCCTTGTGCGCCACAGGGTAACTCCTCAAACACTACTCGTCTGAATTTTATCAAGTATTCTGATTCAAAAATGACATGCGCGATAGTTATCGGACAGAAACATTAGGCTCGCCCAACAAATATGTGAGGCGGACTATAGGAAAGAAAGGTTAAAATTTTCCTTAAATCCCCAAATACTGGTGCTTTACCTCATCATTCTCAATGAGGGCCGGGGAATCTCCCTCCCAGACAATGGTACCCTTCTCAATGATATAATGCCGATCAGCAATATCGCATAGCGCGCGGATATTCTTGTCGATGACCAAAATGGATTGTCCGTCATCTTTAAGCCCGGCCAGGCAACCCCATATTTCCTGACGTATGAGCGGGGCTAATCCTTCTGTTGCCTCATCCAGAATCAGCAGATCCGGATTGGTCATAAGGGCGCGTGCAATCGCAAGCATTTGTTGCTCGCCTCCGGAGAGTTGGTTGCCCATGCTGCTGCGGCGCTCATGCAAGCGGGGAAATAAATCAAGGGTTCTGGCCAACGTCCATTTTTCACTGCCGGAGGGACTGGGATGGGAGGTCGCAATAAGATTTTCTTCCACACTCAGATTTGGAGAAATCATCCGCCCTTCCGGCACCAACCCGATTCCCATCCGGGCTATTTTATAGGGAGGCAAAGACGCAATATTCTGACCGTTAAATAGGATGTCACCAGACTTTGCCGGCGTCAGCCCCATAATCGAGCGGATCGTGGTGGTTTTACCCATACCGTTTCGGCCCATCAGGGTGACGACTTCACCGGTGTTAACGGAAAGCGCCATATCAAACAGAACCTGACTTTGTCCATAGAATGTCCTGATATCATGAACTTCGAGCAAATTCAGTCCTCCTCACCCAGATAGGCTTGCCGGACCTCATCATTGCTGCGGATTTCTTCTGGTGTGCCCGTGGCAATCGCGCGTCCGTAAACCAGAACGGTGATCCGGTCTGCCAAGGTGAAAACCGCATCCATATCATGTTCGATCAGGAGAATCGAAAGGTGTCCTTTAAGTTGCTTCAATGTGGCGATCAGTTTCGTACTGTCTTCCACAGACATCCCGGCCATCGGTTCATCGAGCAGTAACATCTTTGGGGTGGTGGCGAGGGCAACGGAAATCTCCAACTGACGTTGCTCTCCGTGGCTGAGCTCGGAAACAATGACATCTTTGCGGTTTTCCATACCCATTTGTCGGAGTGCGTCAAGGGCAGGCTCGACCAGGGTCAGGTCCGAATTTGCCTTTTTCCAGAACCGGAAAGAATGCCCGGAATGGGCCTGAACCGCGAGAACGACATTTTCAAGGACGGTGAAATTCTGAAACAGTGTCGTAATCTGGAATGAGCGCGCAATTCCCACATGGGAGCGTTTTGGTTCTGGCAATCGTCGAATATCTCTGCCATCAAAAATGACTGTCCCGCCATCCGAAGAGGTTTCTCCGGTCAGCTGTTTAATCAGGGTCGTTTTGCCGGCGCCGTTCGGTCCGATAACCGCATGAAGCTCGCCATTCCTGACATCAATGCTAAGATCATCCGTCGCCAGCAGACCGCCATATCGTTTGACGAGTTTTTCTACTCTCAAGATGTGTTCACTCATGATGCTCTCGCTTTCCCAGGCAGGAAACTGTCGATCCCGTTTCGAGCATAGAGAACGATCAAAATAAGAAGCGGTCCGAAGATCAGCTGCCAGTATTCCCCAACCCGCAATCCGCCGATTGTCAGCGGAATAGAGGAGAGGATCTCTTCAAGCATCAAAAAGGCGATAGCGCCATAGAGGGGGCCAAAGAGATTTCCCATGCCGCCCAGCACGATCATGATGATCAGATCACCTGACCGGGTCCAATGCATCATGTCCGGGCTGACAAAATCATTGAGATTGGCCATCAGGAAACCGGCATAGCCTGCAATGGTTCCGGCAATGACAAACGCTGTGAGGCGGTAGCGATAGGGCGAAATGCCAATGGATCTTATTCTGGCTTCATTCGATTTAGTCCCCCGGATGATGTTGCCAAAATGAGATTCATTGAGTCGATGCATGACGTAAAGAATAAGGAGGAGTGAAAAAAAGACGAGATAATAGAGACTTTTCTCATCGCTCATATCGATCAAGCCAAGCATATCGCTGCGTGAATAGATGCTGAGACCGTCATCGGCTCCATAAAGCTCTACACCGACAGCTGTGAAATACAGCATCTGAGAAAAAGCCATGGTAATCATGATGAAATAGACACCGCGTGTCCTCAGACTGATGGCGCCGATGATCAGGGCAATTATGGCTGACCCGAACAGGGCTCCTAGAAGTTGAACATAGCCGTTGAGCATCCAGTCGATGCCATCTTCAAAAGCATGAAAGGCACCGATCCCGACCATATAGGCCCCAACTCCGATATAGGCGGCATGCCCGAAACTCACCATTCCGCCAAACCCGATGAGGAGATTGAGGCTTACCGCTGCGATGGCGAGAATGAGAATGCGGGAAATGAGGCCTGTATAGAAGCTATCGCCCATGGCCTCCGTGATAAAGGGGACGAGGGCCAGACCAATAAGGAGCAGACTGTTGATGATACCGCGCGGGGTTAGAATGCTCATCTCCCAACTCCTTTCGGCGGAAACAGTCCTTGCGGCCGGATGGCCAGGATCAGGGCCATGAGGATATAGATGAGCATCGAAGAGATCGCCGGTGCGGCCGTGGCAGCGCTATCCTCAGCCAGGAACAAATCCAGAAATTCAGGCAGGAACGAACGGCCAACCGTATCGATCAAGCCAACAATGATCGCCGCGATGAAAGCGCCCTTGATCGATCCTATCCCGCCAATGACGATGACAACGAGGGTCAAGATCAGAATGCCATCACCCATGCCGATTTCCACAGAGAGAATGGGGCCGGCCATCAGTCCGGCAAGGCCGGCAAGTGCCGCGCCCAGGCCAAATACCATGGTGAACAGGAGTTTGATATTAACACCGAGGGCGCCAATGGTTTCCCGGTTACTGGCGCCTGCCCGGATCAGCATGCCCATCCTGGTCTTCGATACAAGCAGGTACAGAAGTCCGGCAACAAGGAAACCCAGAATAATGATAGCGATCCGATAGGTCGGATATGGGGCTCCCGGAATGATCTCAACCGTAGCATTGAGGAAAGCGGGCAGGGGGATATCAAGGCCAATTGGGCCCCAGATCAAGCGGACAAACTCGTTGAAGAACAGGATAAGCCCGAAGGTTGCCAGAACCTGGTCCAAATGGTCCCGGGCATAGAGATTTCGGAGGGCGATGACTTCAACCAGTATTCCCAGGATCAGAGTTGCCGGAATGGCCAATAATGCTCCGATAAGAAAAGAGTCTGTCCATCCGGTGAAGGTTGCACAGAAATAGGCCCCCATCATGTAAAGGGAGCCATGGGCGAGATTAACCAGATCCATAATCCCGAAAACCAGGGTCAATCCGGCAGCCAGCAAAAAGAGAAGAATACCAAGCTGGAAACCGTTGAGCATCTGTTCCAGCAGGAGCAGCCAGTTCATTCTTTCGCCTTAGGAAATCAACAATTAGGTGGAAAAAGACGCGTAGCTTCAAAGTTAGCTACGCGTCCAGATTTGAGACCCGGTAGAGCCTGTGTTTGGTTTACCAGCTCATTTTACAGTCTTGGACATAGGAATCCTGATGATCTCTGTAGACGACATCGACGATTTTCGTCGTATAGACACCCTCTGGATCCTTTCCGACCTGACGCAGGTAGAAGTCCTGGATTGGCATATGGTTCTGACCATATTTGAATTTGCCCCGAATACTGTCAAATTCCGCGGCGCGCATGGCTGTCCGAACCGCATCCCGGTTGCTCAGATCACCGCCTACTTTGTTCACAGCGCTGTTGATGAGCATGATGGAGTCGTATGACTGGGCAGCATAATGACTTGGATAGTGGCCGTATTTAGCCTTGAAATCGCCTACGAACTTCTTGTTGGCAGGATTGTCCAGATCCGGTGACCAGAACATGGTCATCAGGCTGCCATCAGCCAGATCCCCGATCCGCGGCAGGCTGATGCTGTCGACGGTGAAGACGGTATAGAGCGGAACAGTCTTTGCCAGTTCAGCCTGCGAGTACTGCTTCATGAACTGTGCACCGTGCTTTCCCGGATAAAAGACAAACAGAGCATCCGGCTTGGCGGCACGGACTTTTGCCAGTTCAGCGGAAAAGTCCAGCTGGGCCGGGAACTTAGTCATATCTTTGCCAACAACTTTTCCTTTGAACGTACGCTCGACACCGGTGACCATATTTTTGCCGGCCGCATAGTTTGGCGCCATGATATAGAGGTTCTTGATTCCCCGCTGGTTCAGAACTTCCCCCATGGCCATGGGGGTCTGATCATTCTGCCAGGATGTGGAGAAAAAGTTTTCATGGCAAAGCTTGCCGGCGACCGGGCTTGGGCCGGCGTTTGAGCTGATCAAAAACTTGTCGTTATCGACGACGCTTTTGTAAGAAGCCATAAGAACGTGACTCCAGATATAGCCGGCAACGAAATCCACATTGTCTTTCTTGACGAGCTTGTCGGTCTTTTGCTTGCCGATTTCCGGCTTGAAGCCGTCATCTTCATAGATGATTTCGATGTCCTTGCCGGCCATCTTGCCGCCAAGATGCTCAACGGCAAGATCCACTGCATCCCGCATGTCTTTTCCGATGGCGCCAGCACCTGTCGATAAGGTTGTGACAAAGCCGATTTTGACGCTATCTGCCGCCGCCGCGAAAGCAGGCGCTCCCAGCAATGCCATAGCCGAAACCAGGCTGATAATTTTCCTGTTCACTTTTAACTCTCCCTTTGCTGTGCGGAGAATTTTACATCCTCCGTTCAATTAAGCAGCCAATAGATTAGGTATTTTTCAGGCCTGTGGAAAGGGTTTGTTTAAGTGAATCAAGACTATTGAGCCGCAAATCATTGTGATTGAGCGGTTTTTTCGCATGACGGAAGGATGGATTCGGGCTATTGGGGGCAGAAAAATCTGCTAATTAAAGGCCTTAAAGGTGATCATGGTGAAGGTATCTTTGATATTCTTGAGCATCTGTATCTGCTCATTGACGAAATGTCCCGTATCCTGGTCATCCGCCAGATAGCATTTCATCATCAGGTCATATTTACCCGAAATGGAATATACCTCGGAGACCTGCTCGACTTTCTCGACGGCTTCTGACGCCACGTCATAGGCTTTGCCGAGATCACATTTTACCATGACAAAAATTGTCTTCACCGAATATCCCTCAATCTGATCAGCCGTTTGGCGCAGACTATGTGCGAATAGAATTCTACGAGCTTCTTGGGCCCTTGAAAACTAAAAAGAACGGAAGCCAACGCGATAGCTATTGATTATTTCGTTGCGGTTTTCCGAAACGGAATATTGAAGAAAGCCGGAACATTGTCACCCAGGCCGATAACCGGTGTGTCATTGTCCTCTTTCTGATAACGGGGCTTTTTGGACCGGGAGGGCCTGGAAGCTGCCGCGTCCTTGCTCTTGTTGTCGTTTTTGCCTTCCGATGAAACAGGCCGGGACTTTTTCTGCCGGGACTGACGGGAGGGCTTTTTCTCCCGGGCAGATATCTCGGCCGCTTCCTCGCTGATCTCTTTCATGCCATCTACCTGTATGGCGGGGATTTCCTTGCCGACGAGCTTAAAAATGGCGTCGAGATACTTGCCGTCGCTCTTGGTGGCAATGGTATAGGCATGGCCTTCCTGACCGGCCCGACCTGTCCGACCGATGCGGTGAATATAGTCTTCCGCATGGGAAGGAACATCAAAGTTGAAAACATGACTGACAGAGTTCACATCAATACCGCGGGCGGCGACATCAGAGCAAACCAGCAGACTGATTTCCCCGCTTTTAAATTTCTCGAGGGTTTCCATGCGATGACTTTGGCTCATATCCCCATGTAAGGCACCGGCATTAAATCCGTGCTTAGCCAAAGATCCATAAAGAATATCGACGTCTTTTTTTCGGTTGCAGAAGATAAAGGCCGTCTTGACGTCTTCATGGTTGAGAAGCTTGCGCAAGGCAGGTCTTTTCTCGGCTTTTTGAACAGTTAATAGTCCTTGCGTGACCGTCGCTGCTGTAGAAGTTGGCAGGGACACGGCCACTTCCTTGGGATTGAGCAGGAATTTGTCAGCCAGTTTCCGCATTTCTTTGGACATCGTGGCGGAGAAGAACAATGTCTGACGCAAAGGCGGCATCAGGGACACAATCCGTTCAACATCCGGGATAAAGCCCATATCCATCATCCGATCGGCTTCGTCGATCACCAGTGTCTTGACGCCATTCAGAAGAACTTTGCCCCGTTCGAAATGATCCAGCAGGCGTCCCGGAGTGGCAATCAGAACATCGACCCCTTTATCCAGTTTGGCTTCCTGATCGGCAAAAGAAACACCGCCGATGAGCAAGGCCATTGAGAGGGAGCTGTATTTGCCGTAATTCTCAAAATTATCGGCAACCTGGGCTGCCAGTTCGCGGGTTGGCTCCAGGATGAGGGAGCGGGGCATTCTCGCCTTGGCCTGACCTGAGGCCAGGATATCTATCATCGGCAAGGTGAAACTGGCGGTCTTTCCGGTACCGGTTTGCGCCGTCCCTAAAACGTCGCGTCCCATAAGAACATACGGGATTGCTTTTTCCTGGATGGGAGTAGGGGTGTCGTATCCGGAATCCCCAACCGCTTTCAAAACTTCAGGGCTCAGCCCGAGATCTGCAAATTTCATGTAGAAGGAACTACCATTAATAATAATAAAATGTCTGTAAAACACAGCGCAATCTAGTGATATCACGCCTGCTGTCAAACTATTCCTGCTATTTTTCTAATAAAACAACGGGAAAAAGGCTTTTCTTAAGCTAATTTCGCCAAATTGGTTCTCAAATGCGTGCGAAGCATCTAAAACAATCGCATGAGAAACATGGATTCGGCCCATATAATAGACCATTTTGGATAGAAATGACAGAAAAACCTTCCCTAGTGCTGGTTCCCGGACTGCTCTGCAGCAAGGATCTCTGGCGGGATCAGATTGCCGCCTTTGAAAATGACTACACCATCCTTGTTGCTGATCATACTTCCGATGATGACATGACGGCCATAGGCCGCCGTTTGCTTGATAACGCGCCGGATAAATTTGCTCTCGCCGGCCTGTCCATGGGCGGCTATATCGCTCTCGAAATCATGCGTCAGGCCCCGGAGCGGGTAACCCATCTGGCGGTGATGGATTCACGCGATGTCAGCGATACGGAGGAAGAGCGGCAGCGGCGTATCGATTTCATCAAGCTGGTGGAGCAGGGGTCCGTCTTCAAAGGAGTGACAGGCAATCTGATGCCAATGCTGATCCATCCGTCCAGATTGCAGGACGAAGAGCTTACAAATCGGATTTACCAAATGGCAGAAGATGTTGGAAAAGAAGCCTTTATCCGCCAGGAAAAAGCCTTACTTGCCCGTCAAACCCTGACCCATATCCTCCCGGATATCCAATGCCCGACCCTGGTCCTGGCCGGAGCGGAGGATATCCTGATTGACACCCGAATCCAAAAAGAGATGGCCTCAAAAATACCCACTGCGGACTATGTCGAGATCCCAGGATGCGGTCATCTTCCGACCATGGAAAACCCGGATGCTGTCATAGACATTATGAAAAACTGGCTGGCTCGCTGAAAACCTCAGACGTCGATATCTTCGACAAAGCGGGCGTTTTCCTGAATGAAGGAAAAGCGGAGTTCCGGTTTTTTGCCCATCAGGCTTTCAACCCGGTCTGCCGTTTCCCCTAATTCCTCGATCGGCACATCGACTTTCAGCAAAACCCGCTTCTCCGGGTTCATGGTGGTTTCCTTCAACTGCGCCGGCGGCATTTCTCCAAGGCCCTTAAAGCGGCTGATATCGATTTTGCCGCGCCCGTTGAATTCCGTCTCCATGAGCCGATCCTTATCGGCGTCATCCATAGCGTAAAATGTTTTTCCACCCTGAGATATGCGATAGAGCGGCGGTTGCGCGAGGTACAGATGCCCGTCTGTAATCAGCTGCCGCATTTCCCGGTAAAAGAAGGTCATCAGCAGAGACGCGATATGAGCCCCGTCCACATCTGCATCGGTCATGATAATGACCTTCTCATAGCGCAGATCTTCTGAGCGATATTTATCGCCAAGACCGCATCCAAGCGCTTGAATAAGATCCTTCAACTCTTGGTTCGCTTTTATTTTGTCATTGCCGGCAGAGGCGACATTGAGGATTTTTCCCCGCAAAGGAAGAATGGCCTGGGTTTTTCGATTGCGTCCCTGCTTGGCCGACCCACCGGCCGAGTCGCCCTCAACAATGAAAATCTCTGTGCCTTCTTTGCCGTTCTGACTGCAATCGGCAAGTTTTCCGGGAAGACGCAATCGGCTTGTGGCTGTTTTTCGGCTGGTTTCCTTTTCCTGGCGACGGCGCAGACGCTCTTCGGATTTTTCAATTACCCAACTGAGCAGGTTGTTGGCCTGATCCGGCGCGCCGGCCAGCCAGTTATCGAAATGATCTTTGACCGCCAAATCGACGATACGGGTGGCCTCGGTTGTGGTCAGCTTTTCCTTGGTCTGACCCTGGAACTGTGGTTCCGGAATAAATACGGACAAAACAGCAGAAGCACCGGCCAGAATATCTTCCGCAGTGATCTGTGATGCCTTCTTGTTATTGATCAGTTCCCCATACGCCTTGAGACCGCGAAGCATGACTCCCCGGAAGCCTAACTCATGGGTTCCGCCTTCCGGTGTCGGCACTGTATTGCAATAGGAATTCAGGAAAGAAATATTATCTGTCGGCCAACTGATGGCCCATTCCACCCGGCCTCTATCCCCTTCGATCTCCGCTCGCCCGGCAAAGGGCTCGCGCGTGACGGTTTGCCGTCCTTCCAAAGTTGCATCCAGAAAATCCCGAAGACCGCCGGGGAAATGCAGGACTGCTTCTTCCGGCGTATCGTCCTTGATTAGTTCTGCTGCGGCTTTCCAGCGGATTTCCACCCCCCGAAACAGATAGGCCTTCGACCGCACCATCTTATACAGCCTGGCCGGACGAAGAGCGCTGCCAGCCTCAAAAATCTCGGGATCGGGGTGGAACTCAATATGGGTTCCACGCCGGTTCGGGGCGGCGCCAACTTTTTCCAGCTTGGTGAGGGGCGCCCCCTTTGAGAATTCCTGTCGCCAGAGCTCCTTATCCCGGGCAACTTCAACAACCATGCGGTCAGACAAGGCATTGACCACGGAAACACCCACGCCATGCAGGCCGCCGGCCGTATGATAAACCTTGTTGGAGAACTTACCGCCCGAATGCAATGTTGTCAGAATAACCTCAAGGGCGGATTTGTCCTTGAACTTTGGATGCCGATCAATGGGAATACCGCGACCATTATCGCGGATGGACAGAGATCCGTCCGCTTTAAGCTCCACATCGATCCGAGTGGCGTGGCCGGCCACAGCCTCATCCATGGAGTTATCGAGAACCTCAGCCGCCAGATGATGGCGCGCCCGTTCATCGGTGCCGCCGATATACATACCGGGGCGCATTCTGACAGGCTCAAGACCCTCCAGAACTTCAATGTCTTTCGCGGAATATTCCTGAGAGTCGGATTTGGGATGTTGAAATAGGTCTGACATTCACGCAATTCTGTAACAAAAAGAGTACAATTTTAAGGCACCGATTTCTATTCTCTCATCGGCCCGAAAGTGTATAAGTTATACTCTCAAACCTTTGGAGATAGGAAGTCAAAAGATTATGCCTGAACAATTCACCGACCCGATCATCCGGACAGCCCCTCAGCCACGAGACTGCAACAACAATGGCGATATTTTTGGCGGATGGGTTCTGTCCCAGATGGATATTGCCGGCGGTGTCACGGCGGCTCGTCGGGCGAGGGGCCGGGTTGTAACCGTGGCGGTTGAGGCCATGACTTTTCATCAACCTATCAAGGTTGGAGACGTCGTCAGCATCTATGGGAATGTTGAGCGGGTCGGCCGGACCTCTATCGCTGTCAAGCTGACCACCATTGTCGCCCGGAAACTTGACTCCGAGGAGATTAAAGTGACTGAAGGGACCTATATCTTTGTCGCCATTGATGACGAGGGACGGCCAAGACCGGTAGACGGTTGATGAACTTCTGGATCCACAAAAAAGGCTGCTGATTTCTCAGCAGCCTTTTTACTTTCAGCGGGATGGGGTTAAACGCTGAAATACATGTCGAACTCAATCGGATGCGGTGTGTGTTCGAAGGCGTAGACGTCTTCCCATTTCATGGTGAGATAACCGTCAATCATGTCATCGGTAAAGACGCCGCCTTTTTTCAGGAACTCACGGTCTGCATCCAGAGATTCCAGGGCTTCGCGCAAAGAACCACAAACTGTTGGGATGTCTTTCAGCTCCTCCGGTGGCAGATCGTAGAGATCCTTGTCCATGGCGTCGCCCGGATGGATCTTGTTCTGAATGCCGTCAAGCCCGGCCATCATCATCGCAGCAAAGGCGAGATACGGGTTGGCTGTACAATCGGGGAAGCGGATTTCAACCCGCTTGCCGTTCGGGCTTGGAGAGTAGGGGATCCGGCAGGAAGCAGAGCGGTTACGGGCTGAGTAAGCCAGCAGGACCGGAGCCTCGAAACCCGGGATCAGGCGCTTGTAGGAGTTTGTACCTGCATTGGTGAAGGCGTTGATGGCTTTCGCATGCTTGATAATACCGCCGATATAGAAGAGAGCGGTTTCGGACAGGTCCGCATAGCCGGATCCGGCAAAGACAGGCTTGCCGTCTTTCCAGATGGACTGATGGGTATGCATGCCGGAACCGTTGTCTCCGGCCACTGGCTTGGGCATAAAGGTCGCGGTCTTGCCATAGGCATGGGCAACATTGTGAACCACATATTTCTGCTTCTGGATTTCGTCCGCGGCAACAACCAGGGTGTTGAATTTCATGCCAAGCTCATGCTGGCTTGGAGCAACCTCATGGTGATGCTTTTCAACGGAGAGACCCATTTCCTTGCATACAGAAACCATTTCGCTCCGGATATCAGCGCCACTATCTACTGGCTGCACCGGGAAATATCCGCCTTTGACACGGGGACGATGGCCGGTGTTGCCGCCTTCCATATCTTCACCTGCCATGAAAGGCGCTTCGCTATCGCTCATCTTATAGAAGGTGTTATGGCTGTCGGTGGAGAACTGCACATCATCAAACATGAAGAACTCGGCTTCCGGGCCGAAATAGGTGGTGTCACCGATACCAGTGCTGGCAAGATAGGCTTCTGCTTTTTTGGCGACAGACCGGGGGTCCCGCTCATAGCTTTCGCCGCTCAACGGATCAAGAATATCACAGAAGATAATCAGCGTAGAGCGGGCCGCAAACGGATCCATGACCGCCGTGGTCGGATCGGGCATCAGGGTCATATCTGATTCATTAATTGCTTTCCAGCCGGTGATGGAAGAACCATCGAACATAACACCATCTTCGAACATGTCTTCGTTGACCACGTCAACATGCATGGCCAGATGCTGCCACTTACCTTTCGGGTCCGTGAAGCGGAGGTCCACATATTCCACTTCATTTTCTTTGATCATTTCAAGAACATTTGCAACCATAAGAACGTCTCTCTGTTTAGTATTTCAAAATTTGGTTAGGGGCAGCGACCAGCGGATGCCGGTAACAAATCAGATCGCATCCGGCCCTTTTTCTCCGGTCCGGATACGGATGACTTCTTCAACGGTGGAGACGAAAATTTTTCCGTCACCAATTCGTCCTGTTCTGGCGGCCTGTTGAATGGCTTCGAGGGCCCGCTCGACCAGAGTATCTTCCAGAACAATCTCGATTTTGACTTTTGGCAGGAAGTCCACGACATATTCAGCCCCTCGATACAGTTCTGTATGGCCCTTCTGTCGGCCGAAGCCTTTGGCCTCGGTCACGGTAATTCCCTGCAATCCAACTTCATGAAGAGCTTCTTTCACTTCATCGAGCTTGAATGGTTTGATAATCGCTTCAATTTTTTTCATTAGGCAATCTCGGTTACATAGGGTGACGGTTCCAGGAATTCCTCTTTCCTAAAAGCCTTTGTTTCTCTATAGCACGAGCCGTGCCAGAAAAAGTGAGTAAATACTCCGTTACTTAGGGCTCAAAAAACTGCGGAATCCTCTCGTTTCGCTATCTGGTGTCGAAATGTGGTGAAAATTTGGGCGCTTAAAAAATAGGCAATTGCCTAAATTTCAGGCCTTATCCACTTTCCGTAATTTATACAATCCTTTAAAGTCATTTGGATCCGCGACCTCTCCTTTACGGATGATCAGCAAACGATTATTTCTGGCAAGGTAGATTGCCTGCTGGCGGACCGCCGTCATATATTTCCGCCAGATATCCTTCGGCGCCGTTTCTTTCGCCCGATCTGCCGCCAGGGTCCGGGCGATTTCCTGCGGGGAGACATCCTTGCCACCCTCAACGGCCCGGAGGATATATCCGACCACGGGATCTTCGGGTTGAGACTCCTTCGCAGGTGCGTCTGTTTCTATCTCGTCGGCTGCCATAACTATTCCTATTCTTCCCCTTCCGGAATATCCGGAACGGTCCCGATCTATGTATGATTATAAGCACAAGAAAGCAAGCAAGCTAAAGGGCCGGGAGCTTTATCGTCAGTAATGAGGCGGTTTCTCGACTGAGTTTGGATCGGGGAGGGCATCCTCGAGGCTGACAATGCGGTCCTTGGCGCTGAGCAACTGCCGCTTCAGGGCCTCGATTTCGTCCCATTGGCGGCTGACCATATCGCTGAGTTCCGACAGCTTCTGGTCCTGTTCCATAAATCTGATTTCGAGATTGTTGAGCCGCTCCTCGATCATGAGATTACCCCTTTTCCGTCAGGAATTCATGGAACCGATCCATGGCCCGTTCAATATTCTCGGTGGAGTTGGCGTAGGAGAAACGGACATAGCCTTCTCCCTCTGCCCCAAAGCTGGTGCCGGCGATGGCAGCAACACCTTTTTCGTTCAAAAGCTGATCCTGGACCTCTTTAGCGGACAATCCCGTGCCGGTGATATTCGGGAAGGCATAAAAAGCGCCTTTCGGAAGGACGCAACTGACGCCGGGCAGGGCATTGAGCCGTTCGTGAATGATCTTACGCCTTTCATCAAAGGCGGCCATCATCTCATCCACCGGGCTCTGATCCCCGACAAGGGCTTCGATCCCGGCATATTGGGCACTGGCATTGACGCAGGAGTGATAATTGACACAGAGACGTTGGGCATGCGGAACCAGACTGTCCGGCCACAGGCCCCATCCCATACGCCAACCGGTCATGGCGTAGGTTTTTGACCAGCCGTCGAGAATGATCAATTGGTCCCGAATGCCTTCAAACGCCAGCATGCTGGTATGGCCTTCGCCATCGTAGGTCATGCGGCTATAGATCTCATCGGAGAGCACATAGACATCCGGATATTTCTTTAGCCCCTCCGCCAGCTTTTCGAGTTCAGCGGCCCCGACGACACCGCCGGTCGGGTTGGCGGGGGTGTTGAGGATAATCAGCCGTGTTCTCCCGGTGATCTGCGAGAGGACCGTTGCCGCATCAAAGGAGAATCCGCTGTCCTCATTCAGCCGGATGGGAACCGGGGTCGCGCCGGTGAAGCGGATCATGCTTTCATAAATGGGAAAGCCGGGATTGGGATACATGATCTCGGCCCCGTCTTCTCCAAACATCTCTATGGCAAAAGCCATGGTCACCTTGCCCCCGGGAACCACGATGATATTATCCGGAGAGACCGCGACATTTCGGTATTTTTCAATATCCGCCGCGACGGTCTCCCGCAGCTCCGGAATGCCATTGGCCGCAGTGTATCCGTGATGACCGTCGCGCAAGGCCTTGATCCCGGCCTCAACGATATTGTCAGGTGTCGGAAAATCCGGCTGACCAATACCGAGATTGATGACGTCTTTACCCGTCGCCGCCAACGCATTGGCCCGCGCCAGAACATCAAACGCCGTTTCCGTCCCAAGACGGGACATCTTTTCCGATACAGCCATGGAAATCCCTTTACCAGTCAATCATAAGGTCCCGCACATTAACGGTGAATCAGTTCTGCTGGAAGGGGAAAGTGGAGAGGTAGAGTCCGAGCATGGTTTGTGTCCAAAGGTAAAGAATATTCTGAAATTCCTGACCGCAATTGGGATCATTCTGATTGAACTGGCAATATCTGAAGACATCCGGCGGAATTTCATCCAGCAGAGCGGCGACACCAATAAATTCCGTGCCCTTTGTCATGAGAGTTTCGTAGAAATACCCTTCCCACAATCCCGAAGATGGATTGATAGCGTAAGCCCCCTTTCTGTTCGCAATAAAGCCATCAACTCTTTGAAAGGGGGAAAAGTAGGTCGCTTGCGGATCAATCTGCGCGAAATAACCGGACGCATTGATCAGCTGATTTTCAAAATTCACGGATAAGGCATTTATTTGCTCGAAAGTCCCGGCCTCGTCGCCATTGACGGCAACTGCGATGCCATAGTCTTCCATTTCACCAATACAGAAATACCCAAATTCCTCAAGTGCGACACCGGCAGGAATGGCAACAACTCCGCCGTTCTTTGGACTTTCATAAATGTCATACTCGAAGCCCTGAGGGTTTACTCCCGTCACATTCAAAATAACGTTTACAACGTCCGGATTGTCCGTGGAGGGAGCGAGCGCCGAAAACGGCCGGGTCCGGGATTTTCGAAAACTGATCCCCCCGCATTGTATGGTCTTACCGTCGACGGCGTCGACATCCGCGGCAAAGGCCACCGTCAGGTTCTGCGTATTGACATTGGCCGTATTTCCGGCAGTTTCGAGTTCCGCAAGGTAACTCACAGGCATGACCCAGCTGATGGAAGCCGCGCCTTTCTCAAGGCCCCCATCGCCAATACCGACCAGCCGGCCGTGCTTGTTGATCACCGGCGCCCCGGACATGCCGGAGACAAGATGTCCTTGCGCCCGAATAACCTGAGTTTCATTTTCCATCAACCCGGCCTGTTGCAACTGCTGCCAGGCTTCCGCCGGGATGGCTTTACGCAACGTTGAATCCCCTGCCGATTTCTTGAGATCCACATCATGCCAGCTGGTGACCCCATAGCCATATCCGATGGCTTTAATAACCTCATTGACTGCGACCTCGTTATTCTCGGTCTGCAGAGCGGGCCATCCATGGTCATCATTGACGGACAAAAGCGCCAGGTCGGCTTTCGTCAGTTGATTGGTGACCCTGAGCTCCGTGGTTTTCTTTGTCTCCTGGTTCCAACCTGAAATCGTTGCACATCCGGCGACGACATGGAGGGCTGTCACCACCCGGCTTGAGTCTTTCCAGACAAACCCGCTGCCCTGCTTGGACGATCCATTGCAGTCCGAGGCCGTGATTTTCACAAGGGATCTGGACGCCGCCTTGATGGTTTCCGCTGACGGCTCCGCATAACCTGTTCCTATCGCCAGGAACGGCGTGGTCAAAGCTGCGAGGAATATATACCGCTTCAGCCGGAACATAAGAGCGCCCAGGTTTGATTGAGTTTCGAGGCTGTCTTGGCACTGTCGAATTCTGCTTCTGTCGTCCAAATAGCGACATCCCGCCATATCCCACCCGCCGCCTCAAACGCCCGCCGCCTGTTCGTCTCATCCGCATGATTGTCCGCTTCAAGATCAGCGCATTTGCTGAGAATAGTGGAATCTATGGAAAACAGGATCGTTGAGAGAGGTGAGGGGCCGTCTTTGGAAGTTGCCGCGATATCCCCAGTGGATTTTGAGAAGGTTACGCCATAGCGTTGCCAGGCGGTAATCTGCAATGCCTGATCCTCTGAAAACCCTGCATCTTTGAGTTCCTGGACCTGTTCCTTCGGCGACGGGCTCAAGGTATCATGGGTTCTGAGATACAAGCCACCGGCCACAAGTAAAAGGCAGGCAAAGGCAAATGACATAATCCTAAAAAGGTAGCCAGGCCGCTGTTCCCGATCTTCCGACTTCAGTTCGCGAAGTCCGAAGAAACCAGCAAGAAGGGCGGTAAGAGCACCAATCACACTTCCAACAACGGCCGACGATGACAAGCCGATGAGCAGACCGGTGAGGGCCCCTAAAGCAACGCCGGCAATTAAATTTGGCCACATACTCTTTATCTACCTCCCAGCCGATGGGGATAGAATAAACGAGTATATTATTAAAATCAAAAGTTACCTCCCGGGTTTTCTTTAAAATATCCGATCTTTAAATTGAACCGTTCAGATGAGATTTCTGTTGCTATTCAGCGCACTGGCGTGCACAAATCCTGTGATTTTTTCGAGTTGAGGTCCTTATGAAACCGTCGAATGCCGTATTAAGTTCTTTTGGCACAACCATCTTTGAAGTAATGTCCAAACTGGCCATTGAGCAGGGCGCCATTAATCTGGGGCAAGGCTTCCCGGATGAAGACGGACCCGAAGACATAAGAGTACTTGCAGCAAATGCGGCGGCGGAGGGTCCGAACCAGTATCCGCCGATGATGGGCCTGCCTGAATTGCGACAGGCCGTTGCGACCCATGACTTTCGGTTCTACGGCCTCAGCGTCAATTGGCAGACAGATACCCTCGTCACCTCAGGGGCGACGGAGGCCCTCGCGGCCTGCCTGCTCGGTCTGATTAATCCAGGGGATGAGGTCGTCCTGTTTGAACCTCTCTATGACTGCTATCTGCCCATGGTCAAGCTGGCCGGGGGTATTCCCAAATTCGTCCGCCTTGATCCGCCGCATTGGACCATTGATGAGGACAAACTGAAGGCAGCGTTCAGCGATAAGACAAAGCTTGTCCTTACGAACAGTCCGATGAACCCGACGGGTAAGGTGTTTTCCGTCGAAGAGCTTCAGCAAATTGCTGATCTGGTGATTGAGCACGACGCCTATGCAATCTGCGATGAAGTCTACGAACATATTATCTTCGGGGACAGACGGCATATTCCGTTGATAACCTTGCCGGGAATGGGGCAACGAACGATCCGGATTGCCTCTGCCGGTAAAACCTTTTCGCTGACTGGCTGGAAAGTGGGCTATGCAACGGGCCACGGCGACCTGATTGCCCGCGTTGCCAAGGCGCATCAGTTTCTGGTTTTCACCACGCCGCCAAATCTGCAAAAGGCGGTTGCCTTTGGTCTGGGGAAGGACGATCCCTTTTATGAGGATCTCAAGCAGTCCATGCAGTCGAAACGGGATCTGTTTCGAAGCGGGCTGGAGCGGATCGGTTTTGACACGGCGGAATGTGGCGGCACTTATTTTCTCAATGCGGATATTTCCAGCATTGGATTTGACGGAACTGACGAAGAATTCTGCCGTCTGATTACGACAGAGGCTGGTGTGGCTGCTGTCCCGTTCAGTGCGTTTTATCAGTCTGAAAATGCCAAACAGAATTTTGCCCGCTTTTGCTTTTGTAAAAAAGACGAAGTGCTTGAAGAAGCGGTTGAAAAACTCGCGGGATTTTTTTCCTGAGTTAGGCTAAAGTTCTCTTGACCACAATCCGGAGGATCGCTAAACAGGGCGCCTCCTCATGGCGAACGTAGCTCAGTTGGTTAGAGCGCCTGACTGTGACTCAGGAGGTCGGGGGTTCAAGACCCCTCGTTCGCCCCAAATTCTAAAACCCTGAGATCCAGCATCTCAGGGTTTTTTATTTCTCTTTCTGGATTTCGGTGCCGGCATTGTCTTGCGGCTGGGAGGTCTTCACGTTTTCCTTCCTGCCGCCATTGCGTTTGCGGCCAAGCCAGACTTCGACCCTGCGTCTGAGGCGGCGCATATAGGGGCTGTCGGCGGAGAGGATAACCACTCCCAGTGGGATCATCCAGAAGCCGAGGACGGGGAGAAATCCGAAGATGCCACCGATCACCAGGGCCCAGCCAAGGATAAAGCGTCCCAACTTACTGTTTGGCGAGCGGAAAAACTTCTTGGCCATGGATGTACTCTGCTTCGGGAAAGGCCTAAAACATATGGCGATAAATCACCGGATCGTCAAGCAGCTGGTATCAGCGGCTAATGGCTTCCAGCCTGGCCGTCGCGCTTTCGAGCCGTGATATCATCTTTTCCATATTTTCGTTCTGGGGTTTTTCCCGGTTGATTTGTTCAAAGATACCGCCCTTCAAGACCTCCATGAACTGGGTAATTGTCTGATCCATATCGGTGGTTGAGGAATGGATACGCATGGTTCGGGCGCCGTATTCCAGGCCGCCGTAAAAAATATCCCGGATGACACTTAACGGGATATCGCTGCGAATTTCCCTGCGATTGATTCCTTCGCGGATAACCGTATCGAACACTTCCACATAGGTGCGGTTCAACTGATAGCCCTCGGTTTTCCGATATTCGTTAGAGACCTTGTCAGGAAGCATGGCAAGAGCCAGCATCTGCCACTCCTTCGATACTCTTTCCAGATGGTGGCGCGCCAGAAATTGCAGCCGTTCATATGTGTCGAAGATGTCTTTGATGCCTGCTGCTGCATCTCTTGTCAGTCGATCATAGAATTCAACCGCGACTGCAAACAACAGGGCATTCTTGTTCTCGAAATAGGTATAGACCGTTCCTTCGGCGACCCCGGCGCTCTTGGCAATGTCGGCTATTTTAGCTTTCTCAAAACCGTTTTCATGAAAGATGGCACGGGCGGCCGCAATGATCGCCTGTTCCTTTGCTTCGACTTTCTGGCGGCGGGTCTGGGACCTGGTTTCCGGCATCACATACTCCATATTGAACTTGACTCAGTATATTTGAACATGTTTCATTTACAAGAAAATTGCGCGATGCTAATAATTGGATCTGTCTTGCCCGAAACGAGGCCAAACGATCCGGATAAATATGGCGGAGAACCATTGATGAGCGTTTTTACTTCCAAGCTGAACATAAATTCAGAAAGTTTCTCGACCAACCGGCAGGAAATGCTCAGTCTTATGGATGAGTATTATGACCTGAAACAGCGGGCCGCGGACCTGTCCGAAAAACGCCGCCCGAGATTTGAGGAAAGAGGGCAGTTGACCCCGCGAGAGCGGCTCCTGCGTCTTCTTGATCCGGGAATGCCGTTTTTGGAGCTATATGGCCTCGCCAATTATATGGTCGATATGAATGACCGGGAAAAATCCATTCCCGGCGCCAGTTCCTTGGCGGGGATCGGGTTTGTCAGTGGTATCAGATGCCTTGTCTATGTAGATGACAGCGGGATCAATGCCGGCGCGTCCACGCAGAAATCCGGTCAGAAAATTCGCGCCTGTCTGGATGTCGCTCTCCGTCACAAGCTGCCCTTTGTCCATCTGGTGGAAAGCGCCGGCGCCAATCTGATGCAGTATCAGGTTGAATCCTGGGCCAATGGCGGCGGAATTTTCTACCGGCTTGCCCTTTTGAGCGCTGCCGGCATCCCGACCATAACCGTCCTGCATGGCCCGGCGACGGCGGGCGGGGCCTACATGCCGGGGATGAGTGATTATGTCATCAGCATCAAGGGAAGAGGGCGGGCGTCTCTCGGCGGTGCGGCGTTGGTGCGCGCTGCGACAGGAGAGGTTTCCGATGAGGAAGAACTTGCCGGTACAGATATGCATGCGACGATCTCCGGCCTCGTGGAGTACACGGCGGAAGATGATGCCCATGGCCTTCTCATCGCCCGCAGCCTTGTTCGAAAGCTGGACTGGAACAAAGCCTGTCCCGCGCCAAAGCCGAAATCTTATGAAAAACCGAGATTTGATCCGGAAGAAATCGCCGGGCTTGTGCCGGTTGACTATCGCAAGCCCTATGATGTCCGGGAACTGATTTCCCGCCTTGTTGACGGATCGGAATTTGAGGATTTCAAGCCAAGATATGGAGTCTCGACTGTATGCATTCAGGCCAGTATCCTCGGTAATGCCTGCGGGATCATTGGCAATAATGGTCCCATCGACCCGGCCGGGGCGACCAAGGGCGGACAGTTTTTCCAGCTTTGCGATCAGGCCGATATTCCCATTATCTTCCTGAACAATACGACCGGTTATATGGTCGGCAAGGAATATGAGCATGGCGGCATGATCAAACACGGCTCGAAGATGATCCAGGCCGTCTCCAATGTCCGGGTTCCGAAGATCACTCTTTATATCGGGGCCAGTTTTGGGGCCGGGAACTACGGCATGGGTGGTTTTGGCTATGATCCCGATTTCCTCTTCACCTGGCCCAATGCCCTGACGGGTGTTATGGGCGGCGAACAGGCGGCCCTGACCATGGACCAGGTGGCGCGCGGCGCGGCAATCCGGCGCGGGCAGGATATTGATGAGGACGCGCTTGCAAAACAGAAAAAGCGATTGATCACTCACTTTGATAGTCAGTCCGATGCTTTTTACACATCCGGACGCATGCTTGATCAGGGTGTGATCGACCCGAGAGATACCCGCCGGGTTCTCGGATTTGCCTTGGAAACATGTTGGGAGGCCCGCAACAGGACCGTTCATCCAAACAGCTTTGGTGTTGCCCGTATGTAGGTAAAAGCACGCCTATGACCGACACCTCATAAAGAAATAAGAAACAGGGAACTGCTGTCTATGAGAAAGTTTAAATCGATATTGGTTGCAAACCGGGGGGAGATCGCCGTCAGGGTTATGCGCACCGCCCAGTCCCTCGGATACAGAACCATTGCCGTCTATTCCGAGGCGGATGCAGAAGCGCCACATGTTGAGATGGCAGACGATGCGGTGCTGATCGGCCCGGCACCGGTGAGCGAGTCCTATCTTGATATGGCTAAAATACTGGATGCAGCGAAATCATCGGGAGCGAATGCCATTCATCCGGGCTATGGCTTTCTGGCGGAAAACGCCGAATTTGCCAGGGCCTGTGAAAAGGCCGGACTGGTCTTTATCGGGCCCAAGCCGGATGCCATCCATCTGATGGGAAATAAGGCGGAAGCCAAACGGCGCATGATCGGCAGCGGTGTCCCTTGTGTCCCCGGATATGAAGGAGAGGACCAGTCCGTTGGTGCAATGACCGAGGCTGCCAAAGACATTGGCTTTCCCTTAATGGTCAAAGCGGCGGCAGGTGGCGGCGGGCGGGGTATGCGCCTTGTGGAGACATCCAAGGATCTGACCGCAGCATTGGCCGCCGCACGATCTGAAGCCCTGAATGCCTTTGGTTCAGAAGAGCTGATCCTTGAAAAAGCAATTATCGAACCCCGACACGTGGAACTGCAGGTTTTCGCAGATAGCCATGGAACTGTGATACATCTTGGAGAGCGGGACTGTTCCGTGCAACGCCGCCATCAAAAGGTCGTCGAAGAAGCCCCATGCCCGGTAATGACGGACGATCTGCGCGCGAAAATGGGCAAAGCGGCAGTTGAAGCGGCGCGCAGTATTGATTATCTCGGGGCCGGAACCGTTGAATTTCTGTTGGATAAGAACGGGGACTTCTATTTCCTGGAAATGAATACGCGGCTGCAGGTGGAGCATCCGGTCACGGAATTGATCACGGGACTGGATCTGGTCGCCCTTCAGATACAAGTGGCGGAAGGTCGTCCGCTTGGATTGACCCAGGAGGAGATCAATCTGACGGGCCATGCGATTGAGGTGAGGCTTTATGCGGAAGACCCTTCACAGGACTTTCTTCCGGTCACCGGTAAGATCGATTATTGGAACCCGGCCGAAGGCCCCGGGGTTCGAATTGATTCCGGCGTTCGAACCGGGATAGAGATTTCCCCTTTTTATGATCCGATGGTCGCCAAGGTTATTGCCTATGGGGAAGATCGGGAAACTGCACGCCGTCGTTTGGTTCAGGCCTTAAAACATACAGCACTGTTTGGAACGCGAACAAATAAAAGCTTTCTTGTCGATATTCTGGAGAGGGATGTCTTTGCCGAAGGCAAGGCAACAACCGCCTTTATTGAAAGCGAATTCAGTGATGCGGATCTATCCCCGGAAGTACCCGACGAGCGGATAGCCGCTTTGGCCGCTGTTCTGCAGTACCGGCACGAATGCGAGCAGTCTTTCGCGAGCAGTCTCAATGTCAGTGACGAATTGCTGAACTGGTCGAGTGGAGGACGTCTCACCACCCGGTTTGTCTATGAGTTTGAAGGCAATGAAATCGATGTCACGGTCTCACCGGATCGGTCTGGTCAGTACCAGATCAATACGGCGGAGACTGGGCAGGTCGTCGACATCTTGTCCATTGGCCAGAATTCAGCACGCCTTACATTGGACGGCCGCCGTATTTCAGTATTGTATTCGATCCCGAAAGCGGGCATCATCGATTTGGAGATAGCGGGTAGAAGCCATCATTTCCGGAATTCTATTGCCTTCGCAGCCTCGGCGGAAGAGGCAGCAGGGGGAGGCAGGGTTGTGGCGCCCATGCATGGTTCGCTGCTGGAGGTTTTCGTAAAGCCGGGGGATGAGGTTGAAGTCGGAACCAGGCTGGCAGTGCTGGAAGCCATGAAAATGCAGCATGATATTCTGGCGGAGATCGACGGGACGGTTCAGGAAGTAACCGCCGTTGCCGGGACGCAGGTTGCGGCGGATGAGCTGCTGGTAGAAATAGAAGCCGCATAATAAGGCGGCCCAAGCAGGAGATGAGACAATGCTACAACAGGCGCTGGATTTTCAGGCGGAGAGCGATGCCCTTTACGATCTGTTGAAACCCTTAAAAGATGCGGATTTTGAGCGAAAGACCTTGTTCAAGGACTGGACGGTCAATGATGTTCTGCAGCACCTTCATTACTTCAATTATGCCGCGGATCTCTCCCTTCGGGATGAACAGGGGATTTTAAACCTCATCGCGGATCTGCAGGAGGCCTACGGGCGGGGGGAAACCATGGTTTCCTACACGAACGATCAGCTCAACGGTATAAAAGGTCAGGCGCTGCTCAAACTCTGGCATGACTATTATACGGGAATGGTCGAGAATTTTCACAATGTGGACCCCAAAAAACGCCTCAAATGGGCAGGGCCGGATATGAGCGTGTTGTCGAGTATCACGGCCCGCCTGATGGAAACCTGGTCCCATGCACAGGAAATTTATGATCTCCTCGGCGTCGTGCGGGAAGAAAAGGATCACATCAAAAATATTGTTGTTATGGGCAACAATACCTTCGGTTGGACCTTTAAGAACCGAGGTGAAGAAATCCCGGAACCTCGCCCCTTCCTGAAATTGACGGCGCCTTCTGGTGACAATTGGGAATTCAATGAGCCGGGCACGGGGGAATCCATTGAAGGCCTGGCCAGTGAGTTTTGTCAGGTAGTGACCCAAACCCGGAATATTGAAGACACCAGCCTTGATGTGTCCGGCGAGATTGCAACTCGCTGGATGGCGGTCGCACAATGCTTTGCTGGTCCGCCACGGACACCACCCGCGAAAGGAACCCGGTTCACTCAAAGCTAGCGATGTTTGTCCCTCAATCGGGTAAAGAGTATTGCCCGGGCTGAGAAGACCGCCTAATCTGAATCTTAAGTCTTCCCCTGTCTTAAGGAGATACCGAAAATGAGTGATGATCTGATTTTTGCTTCCGCTCTTGATCTGTTGAAATGGTATCGGGAGAAATCTATTTCGCCGGTGGAAGTAACAAAAGCCGTTCTGTCACAAATCGAAAAACACAACCACGCCCTAAACGCTTTTGTTCTGGTGGATGAGGAATATGCTCTTGAAAAGGCGCGCGAATCCGAAGCACGTTGGCAGAAAGGCGAGCCTATGGGACTTGTTGACGGGGTACCAACGACAGTAAAAGATATTTTGCTGACAAAGGGATGGCCAACCCTGAGAGGATCATTGAGCGTGGATTCCGCGGGTCCATGGAATGACGATGCACCCGCTGTCGCGCGGTTAAAAGAGCATGGCGCAGTGATCATTGGGAAGACGACGACGCCTGAGCTCGGTTGGAAAGGGATTACTGACAGCCCGCGCACCGGCATCACCAGAAATCCCTGGAATACCGATATGACACCTGGCGGATCAAGTGGCGGCGGCGCTGCGGCCTGTGCCTCAGGGATGGGGGCCCTGCATATTGGTACGGATGGGGGAGGGTCCATCCGCATTCCCTGTGCCTTTACCGGCATCTTTGGCCATAAACCAAGCTATGGACGGGTGCCCGCCTGGCCGTTATCTCCTTTTGGAACTGTCGCCCATATTGGACCAATGGCCCGCACGGTTGGAGAAAGCGCATTGATGTTGAGGGTTCTGGCTGGGGATGATGCGCGCGACTGGGCATCCTTACCGGTGGAGGATACGGATTATGTCGCCCGTCTCTCAGAGACTGTGAAGGGAAAAAAAATCGCTTACAGTCCGCGCCTTGGCTATGCCGATGTGCATCCCGAAGTGGAGGCAGCCGTTAAAAAAGCGGTAGAACAGTTTGAACAGCTAGGAGCTCATATAGAGGAGGTCGATCCCGGGTTTGATAAGCCTCTGGAAATTTTTAACATCCTATGGTTTTCCGGTGCCCGGTTCGCACTTCGGAACTTTACGGACAAACAATTGGATGGACTGGATCCGGGCCTGCGTCAGGTGTTTGATGCTGCAGAGAAGATTACCCTGACGGATTACCTGGAAGCTGTCCAGGCCCGTGGTGAATTGGGAATCCTCATGAAACAGTTTCACCAGACCTATGACCTCCTGTTGACACCTTCCTTGTCTATTCCGGCGTTTGAAGTGGGCAAGCTCACGCCGGAGAAAACGCAAGAGACGGGCGCCTGGGTAGACTGGACGCCGTTCTCCTATCCCTTCAATCTGACGCAGCAGCCAGCCTGCTCCATCCCTTGCGGACTGACGGAAGATGGATTACCAATCGGCCTGCAAATCGTTGGACCGCATCATGACGATGTTTCGGTTCTTGTTGCGGCGAATGCTTATGAAGGCGTTTCCCCGGTTGCCGGCGCGCGCCCCAACCTGGCTGTCTGACTTCGACTTAGGAAAGATAGTCCCTCCAAATGACAACAGGATCAGAGCTTCTTTCAGTTTCGCAGATGTATCAGGCGGATCGCCTGACAATTGAGGGAGGAATTCCAGGCGTAACCCTCATGGAGGCGGCCGGCAGGGGAATTGCCGATTTTATTCTTGAAAACTGGAGTACAGGAAGTGCCCTGATCCTTTGTGGTCCGGGTAATAACGGCGGTGATGGGTATGTCGTCGCCCGGCTGCTGCAGGAACAGGGATGGGCTATAGATCTCGTCGCCGTGGGCGATCCGGCTGCCCTGACGGGAGATGCCGCGGTTATGAAAGATCAGTGGAGTGGAGACATCCATGGCATGGAGGATATGTCGCCCATGGGTCATGACCTGGTTGTCGATGGTATTTTTGGCGCCGGGTTTTCACGGCGCCTGCCGGATGAGGTAAGAGCCTATTTCACGGAAATTCGGGAATTTGATATTCCGTCAATTGCTATCGATGTTCCAAGCGGTGTTAACGGAGCGACCGGCGAGGTCGATGAGGGCGCAATTCCTGCCGCGCATACCGTTACTTTTTTTAGGGCCAAGACAGGTCACTATTTGTATCCGGGACGGGCTTATTGCGGTGATCTGCATGTCATCGATATTGGCATCGATCCTGACTGCCTGAACTCTATTTTACCGCAGGTGCATCTGAATTCCCAAAAGTTGTGGCAAGCCGAGTTTCCACGTCTACAACCACAATTTCATAAATACAGCCGGGGGCATGCCGGTGTCGTCGGTGGCGGGATTTCTTCTACCGGCGCGGCGCGTCTGGCAGCCCGGGCAAGTCTGCGGGCGGGGGCAGGGGCCGTGACCGTTGTCTCACCCCTGTCAGCACTGACAACATATGCAGGGGCCCTTGAGGCGGTGATGGTCACCTCCATCGAGACTGATGAGGTATTTTCCAACTGGATAGAAAGCCGACGGATCGGGACTGTGCTGATAGGTCCGGGAAACGGTGTCACTGACAGAACCCGAAGCTTTGTGATAGCCGCCCTGCAGAGTGACGCCAATGTCATTCTGGATGCGGATGCTCTTACTGTGTTTCAGGAAGAGCCGAAAGCATTGTTCAAGGCCATTACGGCCAAAAATCAGGGCGACTGTATCCTGACCCCCCATGAGGCCGAGTTTGCGCGGCTGTTTGATTTTGACGGATCTAAGTTGGAGAGAGCGATAGCTGCAGCCAAACAATCTGGCGCTGTGGTCCTGCTAAAGGGAGCGGATACGGTCATTGCATCACCCGATGGGCAAGCGGCTGTTAACCATAATGCGCCACCTTTTTTAGCTACCGCAGGCTCAGGAGATGTCCTTGCCGGGATAATTTCCGGCCTGATTTCAGCAAATATGTCCCCATTTTTTGCTGCTGCCGCCGCGGCGTGGATACATGGAGAAGCGGCACAAACGCTGGGCCCAGGCCTTATCGCAGAGGATATAGAAGGAAAAATTCCCGATATTTTGAAGAGTTTGCATGGTTAATGGGCCATTGCATAAAATGCGATGGAAATTTCAACTGTTTTTTTACGAATTCGCTTTACCAATGGAGATAACGAATAGTCTCAATTTATTGCGAGAGTGAATGATGTTCTTTAAAAAAGAAAGTTTACGGGATACGATCGCGACAGGTGACGTGTTCTACCGTCATATGATGTTGAGCTTGCAGGAGCAGGCTAAGGTCCTCCGGGTCGAGAATGACGATCAGGGTATCCCCCACGTCCATTATGAGAAGACTGTGCTTCGGACAGGATATCAGGAGCATGCCGGTCCTCATGTGTTGGCCCTGGCTATCTTCGAGCGTGAGTTTCAGCACTCTCTCTAATCGGACCTTTAGTAATCCCTGAATAGCCGTTGGGAAGTGGTTGCTCGTCCTGACATGAAACATGACTTTTTTCGAAACTAAATCCCCGTCGATTAAGTTTTAATTCCCCAATCGATCTCCGTCGTATTTTTCTTACTTTTTATTGGTGATTCCCCTAGGCATTTGAAGAACTCATATGCTATAGACAGCCGCGCTGTATCTGTCGGGCCTTGAAAAAGGCCGGTTTTCGACATTGATATGGTGGATGCGGGTGTGGCGGAATTGGTAGACGCGCTGGTTTTAGGTACCAGTTTCTTATGAAGTGGGGGTTCGATTCCCTCCACCCGCACCAATTTTAATTATGGCCAACTGGCCGGATCTTTTCGATCGGAATTCGGTCGTAAAGGGGCAGCTGAATATAAACTTACGGACGAACGTTCATGCAAATTACTCAAACGAACTCTGACGGACTGAAGCGGGATTTCACAGTACTGGTGGAAGCGGCTGAAATTGAAACGAGAGTGACGAACAAGCTGACTGAAGTCGGTGCGGAAATCAAACTGCCAGGCTTCCGGCCCGGAAAAGTCCCGATGGCTATTCTGCGTCAGCGCTTCGGCAAATCCGTAATGGGCGAAATTCTTGAGCAGACGGTCAATGAGACCAGTCAGCAGGCGCTCGACGAAAATGATCTGAGACCCGCTCAGCAGCCGAAAATTGAAATTACGAAATTCGATGAAGGCGATGATCTTGAATTCACTTTGGAAGTTGAGGTGATGCCGGAATTTGAGCCGATGGATTTCAGCAAACTGAAGCTTGAGAAAAAAGTGGCTGACGTAACGGATGACAAGGTCGATGAAGCCCTTGAACAGATTGCCGGTCAGCAGAAGAATTTTGAAAAAGTCAGCAAAAATCGGAAATCAAAATCAGGCGATGCCCTGCTGATTGATTTCTTGGGCAAAGTGGATGGTGTCGCCTTTGATGGTGGCGCAGCGGAAGGTCACCAGCTTGAGCTCGGCTCCAACAGCTTTATTCCCGGATTTGAAGATCAGCTGATCGGAACCAAAGGCGGCGATGAGCTGGACGTCAAAGTGACTTTCCCGGAAAATTACGGTTCCGCCGAACTCGCTGGAAAAGACGCGGTGTTCGAAGTCAAGGTTCACGAGGTGCTGGAAGCAGCGCCGGTCGAAATCAATGATGACTTCGCCACAAAGCTTGGCCTCGAAAATCTTGACGCATTGAAAGATGCGGTACGAGAGAGAATTTCGGAAGAATATAGCCAGCTTTCCCGTCAGACCATGAAGCGCAGCATGCTCGATGCCCTTGCTGAGGAGCACAGCTTTGAAGTGCCGCCCGGAATGAAACAGGGCGAGTTTGAAGGCATCTGGGGACAATTCGAAAAAGAGCTGGAACAGAACGGTCAGAAGATTGAAGACCAGGACCAGTCCGAAGAAGAGTTGAAAGAAGAATATTTGCAGATCGCTGAGCGCCGGGTGCGTTTGGGACTGCTGCTTGCGGAAGTCGGACGGATCAACAATATTGAAGTGACCCAGGATGAGGTCAATCAGGCGATCCTTACTCAGGCTCGTTCCTATCCGGGACAGGAGCAGCAGATTTTCCAGATGTTCCAGGAGCGTCCGGAAATGCAGGCACAACTGCGGGCCCCGATTTTTGAGGACAAGGTTGTCGATTTCATCGCCGAACTGGCGACCGTCACGGAAAACAAGGTGACGGTTGACGAGTTGATGAAGGATCCGGACGCAGAACCGGCTGAAAAGCCGAAGAAAAAGGCGGCCGCGAAGAAAGCGGCGCCAAAGAAAGCAGCGGCGAAAAAGGCACCTGCAAAAAAAGCGGCTCCAAAGAAAAAATCTGATAGCTGATTTCCCTCTTTGAAGTTACCTTGATCGAACATATATGCAAAAAGCCGGGCGCTTAAGTTTAAGGAAAACCGAGAATGGTTGATGTAATCGACACTTATATGAACAATCTGGTCCCAATGGTCGTTGAACAGACGGCGAGGGGCGAGAGATCTTATGATATTTTCTCACGGCTTCTGAAAGAGCGCATCATCTTCGTAACCGGTCAGATTCAGGACGGAATGGCGGGCCTTATTACGGCGCAGCTTCTGTTTTTGGAGGCCGACAACCCGAAAAAGCCGATTTCCATGTATATCAATTCTCCGGGAGGTGTTGTCACCTCCGGCCTGGCGATTTATGACACCATGCAATATGTGAAACCGGAAATCGCGACCGTTTGCATTGGTCAGGCGGCTTCCATGGGATCCTTCCTGTTGGCGGCCGGTTCCAAAGGACATCGCTACGCTTTGCCGAATTCCCGGATTATGATCCACCAACCTTCCGGCGGCGCACAGGGACAGGCAACGGATATTGAAATTCAGGCCCGTGAGATCCTCAATGTGAGGGCCCGTTTAAATAAACTCTATGTCCACCACACCGGGCAAACCCTTAAAACAATTGAAAGTTCAATGGAACGGGATAACTTCATGACGGCTGAGGAAGCCAAGGACTTTGGACTGGTTGACCATGTGGTTGAAAAAAGACCTCATGAACTGGATCCGGAAGAGCTGGATTCCGAATAATCACACTTTTGCGGTAATTTGGCGAATTTTTCCTATATGGAGTGCGTTATTCGTCCTGTTAACGAAAAGTTGAGTCCATTTTTGCTATTATACCTTCCTCGGGCGCTTAAATCAGTCTTATGTGCTTTTTAGCGCACCTGACACACATTCTTGTTGTCGCCCGTGAAAGCGGCGGCTAGTATGTGAAGCCGAACGGATTATTGGAGTATCTATGACCAAATTGAGTGGCGGAGATTCAAAAAATACCCTGTATTGCTCCTTCTGTGGCAAGAGCCAGCATGAAGTGAGGAAACTGATCGCAGGGCCAACCGTTTTCATCTGCGATGAATGCGTTGAACTCTGCATGGATATTATTCGCGAAGAACATAAAAGCACCCTTGTCAAAACCAACGACGGTGTTCCGACACCGGTTGAGATTTGCAATGTCCTGGATGACTATGTCATCGGCCAGTTCCATGCAAAACGTGTTCTTTCGGTTGCAGTCCATAACCATTACAAGCGTCTCCATCACAGTGCGAAATCTGATGATGTTGAGCTCGCAAAATCCAACATTCTTCTTGTTGGCCCAACCGGTTGCGGTAAGACCCTTCTGGCTCAGACCCTGGCCCGGATTCTGGATGTTCCGTTCACAATGGCCGACGCGACAACCCTGACCGAAGCCGGGTATGTCGGTGAAGACGTAGAGAATATTATTCTGAAGCTTCTTCAGTCCGCGGATTACAATGTAGAGCGGGCGCAGCGGGGAATTGTCTATATCGATGAGGTTGATAAGATCAGCCGTAAATCTGACAATCCATCCATTACGCGCGATGTCTCCGGCGAAGGTGTGCAGCAGGCGCTTCTAAAAATTATGGAAGGCACTGTGGCTTCCGTTCCGCCACAAGGGGGGCGCAAGCATCCTCAGCAGGAATTCCTGCAGGTGGACACAACCAATATTCTGTTTATTTGCGGTGGCGCCTTTGCCGGTCTCGATAAGATCATCGGGTCCCGTGGCAAGGATACTTCCATCGGGTTTGGGGCGGATGTCCGGGCCGAAGAGGACATGAAAATCGGTGAGCTTCTGAAAGATGTAGAGCCGGAAGATCTTCTGAAATTTGGTCTTATTCCTGAATTTGTCGGCCGGCTTCCAGTCGTCGCAACTCTGGAAGATCTGGATGCGGATGCTCTGATTGAAATTTTGACGTCTCCGAAGAATGCTCTGGTCAAACAGTATCAACGCTTGTTCGACATGGAAGATGTCAACCTGACCTTTACGGAAGATGCCCTTGCGGCGATTGCGAAAAAAGCGATTGAGCGCAAGACAGGTGCCCGTGGTTTGAGATCCATTATGGAAGGAATTCTCTTGGATTCCATGTATGATTTGCCGGCCCTTGAAGGGGTAGAGGAAATCGTAATTAATGGAGAGGTGGTTGACGGCGGTGCCCAGCCACTCCATATCTATGCAGATCGTCAGGACGTGACGAGCAGCGCGTAAACCAGATTACCTCGGGAAATCCTCGTTTCCCGTCAGTTTTCCATGTTAGGCCCGGCGTTGCGATTTGCCAGAAATGGCGGCAGCCCCGGTCCGAAAAGGCACAAAAATGATTGATACACCTGAGACACAGATTTTTCCTGTTCTTCCTCTTCGCGACATCGTTGTTTTCCCGCATATGATTGTTCCGCTCTTCGTTGGGCGTGACAAATCAGTCCGGGCGCTTGAAGATGTCATGAAGGATGACAAGCAGATCCTTCTGGTCGCTCAGAAAAATGCCGGACAGGATGATCCGACAGAAAAAGACATTCACACAGTTGGTACCATTGCCTCTGTCTTGCAGCTCTTAAAGCTTCCGGATGGTACGGTTAAGGTGCTTGTGGAGGGCGGCGAGCGTGCGCGGATTGATCGGTTCATTGATAACCCCGATTTCTTCCAGGCCCATGCCGTTGTGCTGGAGGAAAAAGACGAGGATACACCTGAGCTCGAAGCTTTGGCCCGCTCCGTGATTTCGCAGTTTGAGCAATATGTCAAACTGAACCGGAAGGTGCCGCCGGAAGTTCTCGTGTCGCTCAATCAGATTGATGAGCCGTCAAAGCTTGCTGATACAATGGCTTCTCACATGGCCCTTAAAATTTCCGAAAAGCAGGAGCTTCTGGAAATTGAAACGGCGGCCGACCGGTTGGAGCGGGTGTATGCCCTGATGGAAGACGAAATCGGCGTCTTGCAGGTTGAGAAGAAAATCCGCAGTCGGGTCAAGCGGCAGATGGAGAAAACCCAGCGTGAATATTATCTGAATGAGCAGATGAAGGCCATTCAGAAGGAATTGGGCGAGGGTGAAGACGGTCGCGATGAACTCAGTGAGCTTGAGGAAAAGATCACGGAAACCAAGCTGACCAAAGAAGCCCGTGAAAAATGTAATCAGGAAATGAAAAAGCTTCGCAACATGAGCCCCATGTCTGCCGAAGCGACCGTTGTCCGTAATTATCTTGACTGGATCCTGAGCCTGCCTTGGGGCAAGCGTACCCGGATCAAGAAAGATCTGAAGAACGCGGAAAAAATCCTGAATGATGACCATTACGGCCTCGAAAAGGTCAAGGAACGTATTCTCGAATATCTTGCTGTTCAACAGCGGATGAAGAAAATTCGCGGGTCCATTCTCTGCCTTGTCGGACCTCCAGGTGTGGGTAAAACGTCTCTTGGACAATCCGTTGCCCGGGCAACCAATCGTAATTTTGTCCGCGTCGCCCTTGGAGGCGTTCGGGACGAAGCTGAGATCCGTGGCCACCGCAGAACCTATATTGGCTCGATGCCTGGCAAGGTTATCCAGTCCATGAAAAAGGCGAAATCGATCAATCCGCTGTTCCTGTTTGATGAGATTGACAAGCTGGGCAATGATTTCCGCGGCGATCCGTCTTCCGCCCTGCTGGAAGTCCTGGATCCGGAACAAAACACGACTTTTGCCGATCATTATCTTGAAGTTGAGTATGACCTTTCTGAAGTCATGTTTATCTGCACAGCTAATTCCTTGAATATACAAGGTCCTTTGCGGGATCGGATGGAGATCATTCATCTGTCCGGATATACGGAAGATGAGAAGGTTGAAATTGCCAAACGCCATCTTGTCAGTAAGCAGATGAAAGCTCATGGTTTGAAGGAAGACGAGTGGTCCATTACCGATGATGCCATTCGAGACCTGATCCGTTATTACTGCCGTGAAGCAGGTGTTCGTAATCTGGAGCGGGAAATCGCCAAACTGGCCCGTAAATCGGTGAAGGAAATTATCACTGAAGGTAAAACGTCTATCGCAATTACGCCAGACAACCTCAAAGACTATGCAGGTGTTCGCCGTCATCGCTTTGGCGAAGTTGAGGAAAAGGACCAGGTTGGTTTGACAACCGGTTTGGCCTGGACGGAAGTCGGTGGTGAATTGCTGACGATTGAAGCCGTTAAACTCTATGGTAAGGGTCGCATGCAGATCACAGGTAAGCTTGGTGATGTGATGCAGGAGTCTGTTCAGGCAGCCAAAAGCTTCGTGCAATCCCGTTGCCTGGATATGGGCGTCAAGCCAACTGACTTCGATAAACATGATATTCATGTTCATGTGCCGGAAGGGGCGACACCAAAAGACGGACCGTCAGCCGGTGTGGCAATGGTAACATCCATTATTTCTGTTCTCACGGACATTCCTGTCCGTAAAGATGTGGCGATGACCGGCGAGGTGACCTTGCGGGGCCGGGTGCTCCCAATCGGTGGCCTCAAAGAGAAATTGCTGGCGGCATTAAGAGGGGGAATCAAGACCGTTCTCATTCCAAAGGACAATGAGAAGGACTTGGCGGAAATACCTGATAACGTTAAGGAAGGCTTGGAAATTATTCCGGTTTCCGAGGTGACTGAAGTGTTAAAAGAGGCTCTGACAAAGCCGCTTGTGCCGCTCGAATGGAGTGAAGAACAGCTCGCAAAAGAATTGGCTGGCGCTTCTTCTGCTCAAAAAATTGAAGATGGCGTGACAACCCATTAGAATTTATGGAAAAGTGTCTGTATCCCGCAGAAAAGTTGGGGATATCTTCACTTTTCCCTTTGACCAGCCGTCCCTGACAATCTAGTATTCCCCCGTCTTTAACGAATTCTCTGACAAGATATGTGCAAGTCTAAATTGAAGGGGGCTTATAGTGAATAAGAACGATCTCGTTGCCGCAGTGGCTGATATTTCGGGTCTAGGTAAAGCAGAAGCAGGTAAAAGTGTGGATGCTGTTCTGGAAGCTGTTTCCAACGCATTGAGTGGTGGCGATGAAGTGCGCCTTGTTGGATTTGGAACGTTCAGCGTTGCAGATCGCAAAGCGTCTGAGGGGCGTAACCCACGCACGGGTGAAACGATCCAGATTCCTGCTTCCAAACAGCCCAAGTTCAAGGCTGGTAAAGCATTGAAAGACTCTGTAAACAGTTAATATCTAACGTTTTTCGAGTTATTCGTGAGCCAGATTCAAAAAAATGAATCTGGCTTCGTTTTTTTGTCTTTCAATTCCCTATCTAGATTGATATACACGGGCTCGATTTAAATTTGGGTGATTAGCTCAGCTGGTTAGAGCATCTCGTTTACACCGAGAGGGTCGGGAGTTCGAATCTCTCATCACCCACCATTTAAAAGCCGAACATTCCTTTGGCGTTTTCTTCCATCTCATCTTTTCTTACATCTTAAGTACTTTGTAATGCCCGGGCCTAAACCGCGCCGACGGTTGTGATCTGTTTGGGCGATTCCGCCGGCCAAGACCTTCTTTGTAAATAGTCTCTTGTCTTGATGCATGAATCGGCAATTTTGAAGCAAGATCATTGCGACCCCATGACGGATCGCAAGAGGTGACGCAGACACCCTTGTTCGAGGATTTATTTCATAAGCAGGTTAAGCCGGGTTTTCGCCTCTGGGATGCGCTATCGCTGTGCAAAATCATGCTCTTGTCCGCGTTATGGAGCCTGGCTTTGGCATATATTGATTCTCTGATGAAATTTTTATTGCTGATTTGCATTTATGTTGCTTGACAGGGCCTGTTAGGTCCAATAGAAAACGGCCTCACAGCGGGGGTGTAGCTCAGTTGGTTAGAGCGCCGGCCTGTCACGCCGGAGGCCGCGGGTTCGAGTCCCGTCACTCCCGCCATTTCCCTGCTAATATCAGACCATTTTAGTAAGCTTTCAATAGCTTGCATCTTTCGTTTTGATATGAATCTATGTCAAACCGGATTAAGGCGGAATTTTGTTGCTAATTCGGTTTTCTTCCTTATAACCCGTCCCTATAATGGCCGCGATAGGATGAATGAGGGAGTACCGCGAAACGGGCCTCAACGATGTGGGGCAGCCGCGGGGAATGTGAGTGTCATGGAAGCCGTGCTTATAGAATATTTACCCATCTTGATTTTTCTTGGGCTGGCAGTTGGATTATCCGCTGTTATCGTCATCGCCTCCATGATTGTTGCAGCCCAGCATCCGGATGCTGAAAAACTCTCTCCTTATGAATGTGGCTTTGAGCCATTTGATGACGCCCGCAATCAGTTCGATGTCCGGTTCTATCTGGTCGCCATCTTGTTTATTATATTCGATCTGGAAGTCGCGTTCCTCTTTCCCTGGTCAATTTCACTTGGGACTGTCGGGATGTATGGATTTTGGTCCATGATGGTGTTTCTGGGAATTCTGACCATTGGCTTTATCTACGAATGGAAAAAGGGAGCTCTTGAATGGGAGTAGACTCTGACCTGGCTGGTAAGGATATGATGCCTGCCGCACGCGATCAGGACGATTTTTTCCGTGACCTAAGTCAGGACCTTGATGACAAGGGTTATGTCGTTACTCAGGTAGACAAACTCGTCAACTGGGCCCGGACGGGCTCTTTGTGGCCAATGACATTTGGCCTGGCCTGCTGCGCTGTTGAGATGATGCATGCCTGGCAGCCCCGTTACGATATGGAGCGCATGGGAATTGTGCCGCGTGGCTCCCCCCGTCAGTCGGATGTGATGATCGTCGCCGGAACGTTGACCAATAAAATGGCGCCGGCACTTCGCAAGGTCTATGACCAGATGGCAGAGCCAAGATACGTGATATCAATGGGGTCCTGCGCCAATGGCGGGGGCTACTATCATTACTCCTATTCGGTTGTGCGCGGGTGTGACCGGATTGTGCCTGTTGATGTTTATGTTCCTGGATGCCCTCCGACAGCGGAAGCCCTGATCTACGGGATCTTCCAGCTACAGAAAAAAATTCACCGAACCGGGACCTTTTTGCGCTAGGGAGAGGGAAGTCGTAAGTATGGATGAAGCGCTTAAAGAGCTTGGCGAACATATCGCAGCAGAACTGTCTACGGCCGTAGTTAATACGGAAGTGGCGCGCGGGGAGTTAATTGTCGACGTGCGTGCGGAAGTCGTTGATGAAGTGCTCACGTTTTTAAAAAATGACTCCAATTGTAAGTTTCAGGTTCTTTGCGACGTCTGCGGGGTTGATTATCCATCACGGGCGAAGCGGTTTGATGTTGTCTATAATCTTCTCAGCCTGAAGCATAACCAGCGGATCATTGTCAAAGCCCAGACGGATGCCCGGACACCTGTTCCCTCCGTTGTCAGCCTTTTCCCGGCTGCGAACTGGTTTGAGCGGGAGACCTGGGATATGTATGGAATTATGTTTGCCGGTCATCCCGATCTCCGCCGCATGCTGACGGATTATGGATTTGAAGGCCATCCGCTTCGCAAAGACTTTCCGCTCACCGGTTATGTTGAAGTCCGTTACAGCGAAGATGAGAAACGGGTCATGTATGAGCCGGTAAAACTCACGCAGGAATTCAGGAAGTTCGATTTTGAGAGCCCATGGGAAGGCACAGATTATGTCTTGCCGGGCGATGAAAAAGCGGAGGGGCAAGGCTAATGGCTGAAGTCCAGATCAAGAACTATACCTTGAATTTCGGTCCGCAGCATCCGGCGGCCCACGGTGTCCTTCGTATGGTGATGGAGCTAGACGGAGAGATTGTCGAGCGTATTGATCCGCATATTGGTCTATTGCATCGGGGAACCGAAAAGCTGATCGAACATAAGACCTACATGCAGGCGATGCCGTATTTTGACCGGCTCGATTATGTGGCGGCGATGAGTCAGGAGCATGCCTTTGTCCTGGCAGCAGAGAAGCTTCTCGGCTGTGAGGTTCCGGAACGGGCTCAATATATCCGGGTTTTGTTTTCTGAAATCTCCCGAATCTTGAATCACATCATGAATGTTTGCGCGCAAGCCATGGATGTGGGTGCCACAACGCCGATGCTTTGGGCCTTTGTCGAGCGGGAAACTCTGATGGAGTTTTACGAGAGGGCCAGCGGGGCGAGAATGCATGCGGCCTATTTCAGGGTCGGCGGTGTCCATCAGGACATTCCCGAAGCGCTTGAGACTGATATTCGCGCCTTCATTGAGCATTTTCCTTCAGTGTTAAAGGATGTCGAGGCGCTTCTTACGGAAAATCGCATTTTCAAGCAGCGGAATGTTGATATCGGGGTTGTCAGCCAGGAAGAGGCGATGGCCTGGGGATTCTCAGGGGTCATGCTGCGGTCAACCGGACTGCCATGGGACCTCCGTAAAGCTGAGCCTTATGATGTCTACGGGAAAATGGATTTTGATATTCCTGTCGGCCTTAACGGTGATTGCTTTGACCGCTATCTGATGCGGATGGAGGAAATGCGGCAGTCTCTGAAGATCATGACTCAGTGTCTTGATCAGATGCCGAAAGGACCGGTGCTATCTACGGACCCGAAAATAGCCCCGCCCCGCAGGGCCGCCATGAAAACATCCATGGAAGCATTGATTAATCATTTTAAGCATTACACCGAAGGTGTGCGGGTACCCGAGGGAGAGACCTACACCGCGGTGGAAGCTCCTAAGGGTGAGTTTGGGGTGTATCTGGTCTCGGATGGATCCAGTAAGCCTTATCGCTGCAAGATCAGGGCACCGGGATTTGCCCATCTTCAGGGCATGGATTTCCTGACAAAAGGCCATATGCTGGCTGACGCGTCGGCAATTCTCGGAAGTTTGGATATTGTGTTTGGTGAGGTGGATCGGTGAGTCAGGTCATTGAAACAGGCAAGGCGTTTGAATTTACGCCGGAAAATGTCGAGAAGGCCAATGCCTTCATTGCCAGATATCCGGAAGGCCGCCAGCAAAGCGCAGTTATGCCGCTTCTCGATCTGGCCCAGCGCCAGCATGAGAACTGGCTGTCCAAGGAAGCCCTTGAATATGTCGGAAACTATCTCGAAGTTCCGTTTATGCGGGTGCTGGAAGTCGCGACCTTCTATACGATGTATAATCTTAAGCCGGTTGGAAAACATTTCCTGCAGCTATGCCGTACCACACCTTGCTGGCTTCGAGGCAGTGATGATCTGGAGGCGGTGTGTCGTAATAAACTCGGGATTAGTAATGGCGAAACGTCGGAAGATGGTCAGTTCAGTCTTCTGGAAGTGGAATGTCTCGGTGCCTGTGTGAATGCGCCGGTGGTTCAGATCAATGATGATTTCTATGAAGATCTGAATGCTGAGAGCTTTGAAGCAGTTCTGGATAAATTGGCAAAAGGTGAAACACCGCCAAAGGGCCCTCAGATTGATCGGGTAAACTCAGCCCCGGAAGGTGGCGCGACAACACTGCTTGAAAAGACAGGGGGCGCCTGATGCTTAAAGATCAGGATAGAATTTTTACCAATCTTTACGGTGTTCACGACTGGCGTCTGGCAGGCGCTAAAAGCCGGGGCGTTTGGGATAATACAAAAGCGCTGATCGAAATGGGGCAGGACAACATTGTCGATGCCGTAAAGGAAAGCGGCCTGAGGGGGCGCGGTGGCGCCGGTTTCCCGACCGGGCTGAAATGGTCCTTCATGCCCAAGGAATCAGATGGCCGTCCCAGTTATCTGGTGGTCAATGCGGATGAATCAGAGCCTGGTACCTGCAAAGACCGCGAAATCATGCGGTTTGATCCGCATCGGCTTCTTGAAGGATGTCTTGTTGCCGGATTTGCCATGCGAGCAATCGCTGCCTACATCTATATCCGAGGGGAGTTTGTGCAGGAAGCCATCAATCTGGAAATCGCCATCCAGGAAGCCTATGACGATGGCCTGATCGGGAAGAACGCAGCCGGATCCGGATATGATTTTGATATCTATTTGCATCGCGGGGCGGGCGCTTACATCTGCGGTGAGGAAACAGCCCTGATCGAGAGCCTCGAAGGTAACAAAGGGCAGCCACGGCTGAAACCGCCGTTCCCGGCCAATGTGGGTGTCTGGGGATGTCCGTCGACTGTCAACAATGTTGAGAGTATTGCTGTCGCGCCTGAAATTCTACGGCGCGGGGAAGGCTGGTTCTCCGGATTGGGACGGCCCAACAATACGGGGACGAAACTGTTCTGTATTTCAGGGCATGTGAATAAGCCATGCAATGTCGAAGAGGAAATGGGTATTCCACTGAAGGAGCTCATTGAGAAACATGCCGGCGGAGTGCGCGGCGGATGGGACAATCTTCTCGCCGTTATTCCGGGTGGCTCGTCCGTTCCGCTTCTGCCAAAGGATATCTGCGATACGGTGTTGATGGATTTTGACAGCTTGCGTGATGTACAAAGCGGTCTTGGCACAGCGGCGGTGATCGTCATGGATAAATCGACGGATGTTATTCGTGCGATCGAACGTTTATCGCATTTCTATAAGCATGAGAGCTGCGGACAATGCACACCTTGCCGGGAAGGAACCGGCTGGATGTGGCGGGTGATGCAGCGCCTTGTCACCGGTGAGGCTGAGGTCGAAGAGATCGATATGCTGATCAATATCTCAAAACGCATTGAAGGTCACACCATCTGCGCCCTTGGGGATGCGGCGGCATGGCCTATTCAGGGACTGGTTCGGCATTTCCGGCCGGTTATTGAGGAACGAATTAAATCACGGAAGGCCGACCGAGCGGCCTGAGGTCGTCTCGCACGGGGAGCGAAGAATGCCGACACTTACAGTAGATGGTGTAGAAGTTACGGTAGATCCGGGAACAACGGTTTTGCAGGCATGTGAAGAGGCCGGCGCCGAGATCCCGCGCTTTTGCTACCATGAGCGCCTTTCGATTGCCGGTAACTGCCGCATGTGCCTTGTGGAAATGGAGAAGGCGCCAAAGCTGATTGCGTCCTGCGCCATGCCTGCTGGGGACGGCATGGTGATCCATACAAATTCCGAGATCGTTAAGCAGGGCCGGGAAGGCGCCATGGAGTTCCTTCTGATCAATCATCCTCTCGATTGCCCCATCTGTGATCAGGGCGGTGAGTGCGACCTGCAGGATCAGTCCATGGCTTATGGATCCGGCGATAGCCGCTATGACGAGCTCAAGCGCGCTGTTGCTGAAAAGAATATGGGGCCGTTGATCAAGACGACCATGACCCGCTGCATTCACTGTACACGCTGCGTCCGATTTGCGACTGAAGTTGCCGGTGTCGATGATCTAGGTGCTATCAATCGTGGTGAAAATATGGAGATCGCGACCTATCTGGAGCAGGCTCTCGATAGCGAACTTTCCGGTAATATCATAGACTTATGTCCCGTTGGTGCTCTGACATCTAAACCTTACGCTTTTACCGCCCGCCCTTGGGAATTGAGCAAGACGGAAAGTATTGACGCGCTTGACGCTGTCGGCGCCAATATCCGAGTCGACAGTCGCGGTGATGAAGTCATGCGCATATTGCCGCGGTTGCATGAGGATGTGAATGAGGAATGGTTGTCAGACCGGTCACGCTTTTCCTACGACGGATTAAAGGCTCAGCGGCTGGATACGCCCTATGTCCGAAAAGACGGGAAACTTCAGCCGGTGGGCTGGACAGAAGCTTTCGAAGCTATCAAAGCCAAGCTGGAGGGAGTTGACGGCAGCCGCATTGGAGCCATTGCTGGAGATTTGGTTTGTGCAGAGAGCATGAAGGCCCTGAAAGATCTGATGGAGCAGTTGGGGTCCCCCAATCTGGATTGCCGTCAGGACGGCGCCGCCCTTTCCAATGAGACACGGGCAGCTTATTTATTCAATACAACGATCGCCGGAATTGAAGAGGCAGATGCTCTGCTGATCGTTGGCAGCAATCCAAAAACCGAGGCGGCATTGATCAATGCCCGCATTCGCAAACGCTGGAAAATGGGAAATTTCCCCGTTGCCTTGATTGGTGAAGAGGCGGATCTTGGCTATGCCCATGAGTATTTGGGGGCTGGTCCCAGCACATTGCAGGAAGTTGCCGATGGCATTCATTCCTTCGCGGAAGTTCTGAAAAAAGCCGAGCGTCCGATGATTATTATCGGGCAGGGAGCATTGTCTCGTCCGGACGGAGCAGCCGTGCTGTCTCTTGCCAAGACGGTGGCAGAGAATTCCGGCATGATCTCGGAAGGGTGGAACGGGTTTAACATCCTGCATATGGCCGCCAGCCGGGTCGCAGGTCTTGATCTCGGATTTGTTCCGGGTGAGGGCGGTAAGCGAACGCAGGAGATCCTAAGCGGTGATCTTGACGTTGTTTTCCTGTTGGGGGCGGATGAAATTGATACTTCCAGACTTTCAAGTAGCTTTGTGATTTACCAGGGAAGCCATGGTGATGTCGGAGCTCAAGCGGCAGACGTCATTCTCCCTGGGTCAGCCTATACGGAAAAAGATGCTGTCTGGGTCAATACGGAAGGACGGCCACAACTTGGACGTCGCGCCATTTTCCCTCCCGGTGATGCGCGGGAGGATTGGACAATCCTACGGGCCCTGTCTGAAACCCTTGGAAAAACCTTGCCGTATGACACAATTCACGAATTACGGGAGAAGATGATTGAGGTGGCCCCGCATCTTGCGGATGTTGATGTGGTCACGCCAGCAGAGTGGGGAAATTTTGGCCAGGGGGGATCAGTGAGTGCCGATCCTTTCGCCAACCAGATTTCCGATTACTATCTGACAAATTCCATTTCCAGGGCAAGCAAGATTATGGCGGAATGCAGCAGTAGTTTTTCTAAGGTAAACTTTGAGGAAACAGGCACAAATGGCTGAGTTTTGGGACATATATGCGCTCCCGACAGTGATTATTGTCGGCCAGATCCTGCTGATCGTAATACCGCTTCTGGTGGCTGTCGCCTATCTTACTTTGTATGAGCGCAAGGTGATGGCGGTGATGCAGTTGAGGAAAGGACCAAATGTTGTCGGGCCTTTCGGCTTGCTGCAGCCGCTGGCTGATGGTGCCAAGCTGTTCTTCAAGGAAACGGTGGTGCCAACCGGTGCCAACAAGATTCTGTTCCTGCTCGCGCCGATGGTCACTTTTATCCTCAGCCTCATTGCCTGGGCCGTTATTCCCTTTGACGAGGGCATGGTGCTTGCGGATATCAATGTGGGCGGATTATATCTCTTCGCAATCTCCTCTCTCGGGGTTTATGGCATTATCATTGCGGGTTGGGCATCCAACTCCCGCTACCCGTTTTTGGGCGCGTTGCGCTCTGCAGCGCAGATGGTGTCCTATGAAGTCTCCATCGGTTTCGTCATCGTCACGGTGCTGCTCTGCGCCGGCACCTTGAATCTTTCCGGGGTTGTCTTATCCCAAAAAGGCGATCTGGGAATGTTGAACTGGTGGTTCGTGCCACTTTTCCCGATGTTCATAATCTTTTTCATTTCCATCCTGGCGGAGACAAACAGGCACCCGTTTGACCTTCCAGAAGCTGAAGCAGAGCTTGTGGCCGGTTATCAGACTGAGTATTCGTCCATGGCTTTTGCGCTCTTCTTCCTGGGTGAATATGCCAATATGATTCTGATGAGCGGGATCTGCACAATTCTGTTCCTGGGAGGCTGGCTGCCGCCGGTTGAAATTGCACCCTTCACCTGGATCCCGGGCGTCATCTGGTTTGGCATCAAGGTGGCGTTGCTTCTGTTTGTGTTTATCTGGGTGCGGGCGACATTGCCGCGGTATCGTTATGACCAACTCATGCGACTGGGCTGGAAGGTGTTCCTGCCATTTTCACTGTTGTGGGTCGTATTGACGGCAGGGTTTTTAGTGTTTTTCGATATGGTTCCGGCATGACGGAAGAGTGCATTGATAAAAGGCTGATCCTATGAGCTTTATTGACAAACAGGCGCGAAGCCTTCTCTTAGCGGAAATTGTCACCGGTTTGGCGACAACGTTTCGCTATATGTTCAAAACCAAGGCGACAATCAATTACCCTTACGAAAAAGGTCCATTGAGCCCGAGGTTTCGGGGAGAGCATGTGTTGCGGCGCTATCCCAATGGCGAAGAGCGTTGTATCGCCTGTAAGCTTTGCGAGGCGGCTTGTCCGGCCCTGGCCATCACCATTGAGGCGGAACCACGGAGCGACGATGGCAGCCGGCGCACCACCCGCTATGATATCGACATGACGAAATGTATTTATTGCGGATTTTGCCAGGAAGCCTGTCCAGTGGACGCCATTGTTCAGGGCCCGAATTTTGAATTTGCAACGGAAACACGTGAAGAGCTTTTTTACGACAAGGAAAAGCTGCTCGACAATGGGGACAGATGGGAACAGGAAATCGCCCAGAACCTCGTCGCCGATGCGGCATACAGATAGATGGGAACCAGTGTTTTGAAACCCGTTAGGAAAAACGACATGACCGGGAAGAGGGGGGCACAGTAATGATTGTCTCGACCCTGGCTTTTTATCTCTTCGCGGCAATAACGGTTGCCTCTGCGTTTATGGTGATTAGTGCCAAGAACCCGGTACATTCAGTCCTGTATCTCATTCTTGCCTTTTTCAATTCGGCAGCATTGTTTGTCCTGTTGGGCGCCGAATTCCTGGCGATGATCATGGTTGTTGTCTATGTCGGGGCTGTAGCAGTACTGTTCCTGTTCGTGGTGATGATGCTGGACATCAATTTCGCCGAGCTTCGGCAGGGATTTTTGCAGTATCTGCCGATTGGCGGCCTGATCGGGATCATTCTGTTGATCGAGCTTATCCTGGTTGTGAGCGGATGGGCCTTGTCGCCAGAGGCCATTCAGGTGGCAGCACAAACCGCTCCGGCTGTCTCCGATAAAACGAATACGGAACAACTGGGTCAGATTATCTACACCCAATATGCCTATCTGTTCCAGGCGGCGGGCATGATTCTCCTCGTTGCCATGATCGGCGCGATTGTGCTTACCCATCGTCAGCGCCCGGGGGTCAAGAAACAGGTGATTGCAGATCAGGTATATCGCAAACCCGAAGAGGCCATGGCTGTCCGCAAGGTCGAGCCGGGACAGGGTGTGTAGGGGGAAGAAATGGAAATTGGTCTCGCACATTACCTGACGGTCTCGGCCATTCTGCTGACTCTCGGTATCTTTGGTATTTTCCTGAACCGGAAGAATGTCATCGTTATCCTGATGTCAATTGAGCTGATGCTGCTTGCCGTCAATATCAACCTGGTTGCCTTTTCGTCCTTCCTGGGAGATCTGGTTGGTCAGGTTTTTGCCTTGTTTATCCTCACGGTTGCGGCCGGAGAGGCTGCGATCGGGCTCGCTATTCTCGTTGTTTACTTCCGAAATCGCGGTTCCATCGCGGTTGAGGACATTCATCACATGAAGGGTTGAAGCAGACATCATGATGTACGTCCTCATTGTCTTTTTACCGTTGCTTGCAGCCCTGATTGCCGGATTGTTTGGCCGCTATGTCGGAGATCGCGGCAGTCAGATCATTACCTGCGCGGCAGTCATTATTGGGGCCTTGCTGTCCTGGGTATCCTTGTATCAGGTGGCCTTTAACCAGTCACCGGAGCTTGTGGATCTGTTTACCTGGATCGATTCCGGGGACTTTGATGTCAGCTGGGCCCTTCGTATCGATAGTTTGACGGCTGTCATGCTGGTGGTGGTCAACACGGTCTCTGCTGTTGTGCATGTCTATTCCATCGGCTATATGGCGCATGATCCCCATAAATCCCGGTTCATGTCCTATCTGTCTCTTTTCACCTTCGCCATGTTGATGCTGGTGACGTCAGATAATTTCGTCCAGCTGTATTTTGGATGGGAAGGCGTGGGTCTTGCGAGTTACCTGCTGATTGGTTTCTGGTTCAAAAAGCCAACCGCCAACGCTGCGGCGATCAAGGCCTTTGTCGTCAATCGCGTTGGTGACTTCGGTTTTGCCCTCGGTATTATGGGTATTTACCTCGTGTTCGGATCTGTCAGCTTCGATGACGTCTTTGCAGCGGCACCGGATCAGGCTGGCAAAACTTTCGAATTCCTTGGTTATCAGGTGGATATCCTGACAACTCTTTGCCTGCTCCTGTTTGTGGGCGCCATGGGCAAGTCGGCGCAGATTGGCCTGCATACCTGGCTTCCGGACGCCATGGAAGGCCCGACACCGGTTTCGGCCCTGATCCATGCGGCAACCATGGTTACCGCTGGCGTGTTCATGGTTGCCAGATGTTCCCCGATTTTCGAATATTCACCAGACGCCCTTGTTGTCGTGACCATTGTCGGGGCGACGACCTGTTTCTTTGCAGCCACCATCGGTATAGTTCAGAATGATATTAAGCGGGTGATTGCCTATTCCACCTGTTCCCAGTTGGGGTACATGTTCTTTGCCCTCGGAATTGGCGCCTATCCAGTAGCGATTTTCCATTTATTTACCCATGCGTTCTTCAAGGCTTTGTTGTTCTTAAGTGCGGGATCCGTAATCCACGCCGTCTCGGACGAGCAGGATATGCGGAAAATGGGCGGCCTTTGGAAACATATCAAAGTCACCTATGCCATGATGTGGATCGGGTCTCTGGCACTCGCGGGAATTCCATTTTTTGCCGGATATTATTCCAAGGACTTGATCATCGAGAGTGCTTTTGCGGCCCATACCGGAGCTGGAGAGTATGCATTCTGGGCCGGTGTCGCGGCAGCCCTTCTGACGGCCTTCTATTCCGGACGTTTGATTTTCATGACCTTCCACGGCAAACCCAGGGCGAGCAAGGAAGTCATGGATCATGTCCATGAGAGCCCGATGGTTATGCTCATTCCTTTAGGCGTTTTGGCATTAGGGGCGACTTTTGCCGGAATGGCGTTTGTTGGGCCGATGACCAGCGAGAACTATAAGGATTTCTGGGGAGATTCCTTACTTCTGCTGGAAAACAGCACCGCCATGTTTGATGCCCACCATGTGCCGGGTTGGGTGATTGCCCTGCCTTTGATCGTGGGTATTGGTGGCTTTGCCTTGACCTATCAGATGTATATTCGCCGAACCGATATTCCTGTTGCCCTGGCAAAGACACATTCGGCTCTTTACCAGTTCCTTCTCAACAAATGGTATTTTGACGAGTTATATGATTTCCTGTTCGTGCGGCCCGCCAAACGGATCGGGACGTTCCTCTGGACCTTTGGAGACGGTAAAGTTATCGATGGTCTTGGCCCGGACGGCGTATCAGGCCGGGTGCTGGCCCTTGCCCGCCGGGCGTCTCAGCTACAGAGCGGGTATGTCTATCACTATGCTTTTGCCATGATGCTGGGTGTTGCAGCTTTTGTTTCTTATTTCTTCTTCGCGGGTGGGCAGTAAGTCATGCTTGATTGGCCGATTTTATCAACAGTGACCTTCCTGCCCCTGGTCGGGGTGCTTCTGATCCTGCTGACCAGCGGCAAGGAAGAATCTGCGGCGCGCAATGCCCGCTGGGTCGCCATGTGGACGACGTTATTTACATTTATCGTCTCTCTTTTCATCTGGCTGAATTTTGATACCAGCACTGCGGCCTTTCAATTCGTTGAAAAGGAGCCGTGGCTCGGCGGTAACATCAACTATCACATGGGTGTTGACGGTATTTCCGTGTTGTTCATCATCCTGACGACCTTCTTGATGCCGCTCTGTATTTTGGCAAGCTGGGAGGCCATTCAGACCCGTGTGCGGGAATATATGATCGCTTTCCTGATCATGGAAACCCTGATGATCGGTGTTTTCTGCTCCCTGGATATGGTGCTGTTCTATCTGTTTTTTGAGGCAGGGCTTATTCCGATGTTCCTGATCATCGGCGTTTGGGGCGGACCTGAGAGGGTCTACGCCAGCTTCAAGTTCTTTCTTTATACTCTGATTGGCTCGGTGTTGATGCTGGCGGCCATGATCGTCATGTATTTCGTGGCTGGAACCACAGATATCCCGACCTTGATTGCCTTCGACTTTGATACCCATCTGCAATACTGGCTATGGCTGGCGTTCTTTGCCTCTTTTGCCGTGAAGGTCCCCATGTGGCCGGTCCATACCTGGCTGCCGGATGCCCATGTGCAAGCGCCAACGGCGGGCTCGGTGATTTTGGCCGGGGTGTTGCTGAAGATGGGGGGATACGGGTTCCTGAGATTTTCCATCCCCATGTTCCCGGAAGGGTCAGACTTCTTTACACCACTGGTATTTGGCTTAAGCGTCGTCGCAATTATTTATACGTCTCTTGTTGCCCTGGTGCAGAAAGATATGAAAAAGCTGATCGCCTATTCCTCTGTGGCGCATATGGGCTTTATCACCATCGGGATTTTTACATTCACCTCGCAGGGTCTGGAGGGCGGTATTCTGCAGATGTTGAGCCACGGAATCGTTTCCGGCGCGTTGTTCCTGTGTGTTGGTGTGGTCTATGATCGTATACATACCCGGGAAATCGCCCGATATGGAGGTCTTGTGCATCGGATGCCCCGTTATGCCGTCATATTCATGGTCTTTACCATGGCGGCAATTGGTTTACCCGGTACGAGTGGCTTTGTCGGTGAGTTTCTGATCCTGGTTGGCGCTTATCAGGTCAGCACCTTTGTCGCGTTTTTCGCGACCATTGGCGTTATTCTTGGTGCGGCCTACAGCCTTTGGCTATATCGGCGGGTCGTGTTCGGCGAATTGGTGAAGGATGACCTTAAAAACATCATGGATGTCGGCAAGCGGGAGATTGCTATCTTTGCGCCGCTGATAGCCGTGGCCCTTTGGATGGGCATCTATCCGGAACCGTTTCTTAATGTGATGCATGCATCTGTGGATAATCTGATGGCGCAGCATGAATTGGCTCTAAACGCCTCCAAATCAGTACTACACGCAGCTAAGTAGGTAGGTAAAAGAAGATGGAATTGCCTGATTTTTCAATTGCCCTTCCGGAAATTTTCCTGGCGTGTGCTGCAATGGCATTGCTGATGGTTGGAGCCTTCCGTGGAAACAGCTCCACAAGTCTCATATCCTGGCTGTCCGTGCTGTCTCTGATTATTGCCGCGTTTCTCACCCAGTATGAGTTTCGCGAAACATTCGTGACTTTCAGTGGCCTCTACAAGGATGACGCTTTTGGCGTCTTCATGAAGATCTTGTGTCTGGGGGCGTCGGCACTTGCTATAATCATGTCCCTCGATTTCAACAAGCAGGAAAACCTGGCTCGTTTTGAGTTTCCGATTCTCATCGTTCTTGCAACCCTCGGCATGATGATGATGATTTCAGCAAATGATTTGATGTCGTTGTATCTTGGCATCGAACTGATGAGCCTATCTCTTTATGTCACTGCCGCGTTTCGTCGCGACAGTATCCGGTCAACGGAAGCAGGCCTTAAGTATTTCGTGCTGGGAGCCTTATCTTCGGGCTTGCTTCTCTATGGTGTGTCCCTCATATACGGCTTTACCGGTACCACCAACTTCGACGTTCTTGCCCAGGTTTATACCACGGGTGAAGAAGAAGTCGGCCTGGGCCTGATTATCGGACTGGTGTTCCTGATTGCCGGCCTTGCTTTCAAGGTATCTGCTGTTCCGTTCCATATGTGGGTGCCAGATGTCTATGAAGGTGTGCCAACGCCGGTTACAGCCTTCTTTGCCGCTGCGCCGAAGGTGGCTGCCATTGCTTTGTTCGTCCGAACCTTTATAGAGCCTTTCGGAACTCTGGTCGATCAATGGCAGCAGATAATTGTCTTTATCTCCATAGCTTCCATGATCCTGGGTGCCTTTGCAGCAATCAATCAAAAGAATATCAAGAGACTGATGGCCTATTCCTCCATCGGACATATCGGATATGCCTTGGTTGGCCTTGCCGCTGGAACGGAAGAGGGGGTTCGGGGCGTTCTGATCTATATGACGATCTATGTGGTGATGAATATCGGGACTTTTGCCTGCATCCTTTCCATGCGGCAACGGGACGGCGCGGTTGAAGAAATTTCAGAGCTTGCGGGGCTCAGCAAATCCCGTCCCTGGATGGCTTTCCTTCTACTGGTCTTTATGTTCAGTTTAGCGGGAATTCCGCCCCTCGCCGGGTTCTTCGGAAAATTTTATATTTTCGTCGCAGCGATAAATGCCGGATTGATTCCTCTGGCAGTGATCGGTCTTGTGACATCGGTTGTTGGAGCGTTCTATTATCTGCGTATCGTCAAAATCATGTATTTTGACGATGAGGCCGAAGGTTTTGAACCTGCCAACAGAACGTTGTCCGTTATCATGACACTGTCCGGTATTTTTGTTGCCTTCTTTGTTGTGTTCCCGTCGCCTCTTCTTGATAGCGCTCAAGCCGCCGCGGCCGCGCTGTTCTCGTGATCTCCGGGCCGGACGGCGGCCTGGATCTGCCGCCCTTCTTCACCCTGCATGCCTATGACACGGTTGGCAGCACCAACATTATTGCCAAAGAGCTTGCCGATGCTGGCGCAGTGGAAGGTCAGCTGGTCTGGGCTCAACGACAGGAATCCGGGATTGGCCGCCGGGGACGGTCCTGGTCAAGTCCTCAAGGAAATCTTTATTGCTCATTGATGTTGCGGCCGGACTGCGATCCTCTGACAGGCGCCAGCTTATCTTTCCTGATTGCCGTCTCCCTTCACAGAGCCATCGAGACCTTTCTGCCTCCAGGCACAGATGTTCAGGTTAAATGGCCGAACGATATTTTGATTAATGGCCGAAAATGTGTCGGGATCCTGTTGGAAAGCAAGACAGGGACGAATGGTGACCTCGACTATATTGTGGTTGGTACCGGCATTAACATCGCAACCTATCCGGAGCTTAAAGAGGGATTACCCGCCATATCTCTCAAGGAGGCAGGAGCGAAAGTCACCGTGGAAAAGCTGTTATCCGCCTATGCGTATAGTTTTCTCGATAGATACACGGTCTGGAAGACGGAGGGGTTTGCTCCCATCCGCAAGGATTGGCTGGACCGGGCAGCGGCCCTTGGAAAACGCATTACGGTTAATTTGCCCGACACGTCATTTGAAGGCCGGTTTTCCGGCCTAAATGAATCGGGTGCTCTGATCCTGGAACTCGATAATGGTGAAACAAGGCTGATAACAGCCGGAGAAGTGTTTATAGTCCCGTAAATAAAGCTAAAGGAGGCAACCACAATGTTATTGGCGGTTGACGTTGGGAACACGAATATAACCTGTGCGGCATTTGAGGGGCGGGATCTTGTCAATGAGTGGCGCATCGCCACATCCAGCTCCCGCACGGCCGAGGAATATGGTGTGTGGCTCAGCCAGGCCATGTCACTGGACGGTCTCAAACTTGACCAGATAAAAAGCGTTATTTTGGCGACAGTGGTCCCGGAAGCAACCTTCAACATTAAAGGTTTTTGCCGCCGATATTTCGGAGTGAGCCCCATGGTCATCGGGGAAGAGGGAGTCAATCTCGGGATGAAGCCGCTGATTGATAATCCAAAGGAGGCAGGTGCCGATCGGTTGGTCAATGCCGTTGGCGCCCATACTATCTATGGCGGACCATTGGTTGTTATCGATTTCGGGACCGCAACTAATTTTGATGTTGTCGATGGGGACGGCAATTATATTGGCGGAGTCATCGCACCGGGTGTCAATCTAAGTCTGGATGCCCTCCAAAAGGCTGCTGCGAAGCTACCTCGGATTGCCATTAGCCGGCCGGCAAGGGTTATTGGTAAAAACACGTTGGAATGTATGCAGGCAGGAATTTATTGCGGTTATCTCGCGATGATAGAAGGCCTGGTCAGTCGTATCCGTGAGGAATATGGCGAAAATATCAAGACAGTCGCGACTGGGGGGCTGGCAGCTCTTTATCATAAGGGCACGGATATTATAGACCATGTGGATGAAGATCTGACCCTGACTGGCCTCGTGGAAATTTTTTATAAAAATAACTGAAAGTATGTATGACCGATTTTAAAGCCGAGCTAAGCAATGCGCTTGCCTTTCTGCCTTTAGGGGGAAGCGGCGAGATTGGAATGAATCTCAACCTTTATTGTTGCAACGGCAAATGGCTGATGATTGATTGCGGGATTTCCTTTGCCGATGATCGGGCTCCTGGGGTTGATATTATCGTGCCGGATGCGGGCTGGATCGCTGAGCGTAAAGACGATTTGCTGGCGATCATTGTCACCCATGCCCATGAGGATCATGTCGGCGCTGTCGCACGGCTTTGGCCAAATTTCCAATGTCCCGTCTATACCAGCCCTTTTACAGCTGAGATCCTCACCTTAAAGCTGGCGGAAGAAGGATTGGACGGAGAAGTGGATGTCAATGTGGTCGCCCCGGGGGGCTCTCTTGCCATCGGAGAATTCCAGATAGATTTTGTTGACCTGACCCACTCCATCCCTGAAATGCAGGCCCTGATGATCACAACGCCCCATGGCAAAGTGCTGCATAGTGGCGACTGGAAGCTGGATCCGGATCCCGTCGTTGGTCCAGCCAGCAACCTCGAAAAGATGAAGGCCGTTTCGCAGGACGGTGTTCTGGCGATGATCTGCGATTCTACCAATGTCTTTAAGGAAGGGGTGTCCGGTTCAGAGCTGGATGTTCAGGATAGCCTGGACGCTTTGCTGAAGGGCATTCCTGAAGGCAGGGTTGCCGTAACGACCTTTGCCTCGAATATCGCTCGGCTGATGACGATTGCTCAGGTAGCAGAACGAAATGACCGGCATGTGGTTCTGGTGGGACGATCCCTGCACAGAATGACACAGGCGGCCAAAAAATCCGGGTATTTAAATGATTTGCCACCCTTTCTTGATGAAAAGGATGCGGGTCATATTCCGCGCGACAAACTACTGCTTCTTTGCACCGGCAGCCAGGGTGAACCGCGCGGCGCCATGGCCCGTATTTCCCGGAATGAGCATGCCCATATTGAGCTGACTCCGGGTGACACGGTCATTTTTTCCTCTAAGGTCATCCCCGGGAATGAAAAAACCCTTTACGCATTGCATAACCAGTTGACCGAATCCGGCGTGAATGTCGTTACGGAAGCCGATGAATTTGTTCATGTTTCCGGCCACCCGGCCCGGGCGGAGCTGACCGATATGTACGGCATCGTGAAACCGGACATCGCGGTTCCCGTACATGGGGAGGCGCGCCATATCCGTTCTCATTGTGAACTGGCGCTTTCCTTAGGGGTGAAAGAAGCTATCGAGATCACTAACGGGAATGTTTTGAAACTGGCCCCCGGAAAAGCTGAAATCATCGGCAATGTTCCGTCCGGAAGACTGGCCGTCGACGCCGGTGTTTTGACGCCTCTAGACGGTGATTTTCTGAAAGCCCGACGTCGTCTTGTTTATAATGGCGCCGTGAGCGGGGTTGTGATCGTCAATGAGAAAGGTCAGATTACGGAAGATCCCATGATACGGCTGAGAGGTGTCGTCGATGAGGATATGTTCCCCGATTTGCAGGCGCATCTGACCAAGGAGGTCATTGCGCAGCATAATGGCTTGACCCGTGCCCAGAAACAATCAGACGCTGATGTCGAGGAAGCGGCAGCGCAAGCAATCCGACGGGTTTTTCGTCGTTTAGCTAGCCGTCGGCCGATTACGGATATATATGTAATTAGAATTGAAGACGAATAAGGAAAGTTTGGATTATGATTGGTCGATTAAACCATGTAGCGATTGCTGTTCCCGATCTTGAGGCCGCCGCGGCAAATTACAGGGATGTGTTGGGAGCAAAAGTAAGTGCACCACAGGATGAACCGGACAACGGGGTGACGGTGGTCTTTGTTGAGCTGGACAATACCAAAATTGAGCTTCTCTATCCTTTGGGTGAAAATTCACCGATTGCAGGTTTTCTCGAGAAGAACAAGTCGGGCGGCATGCATCACGTTTGCTACGAAGTGGAAGATATTCTGGCCGCACGGGATCATCTTGTGGAAAAAGGCGCTCGTATACTTGGTGATGGAGAGCCGAAGATCGGCGCTCATAAAAAGCCGGTTTTATTCTTGCATCCCAAGGACTTCAACGGAACTCTTGTTGAATTAGAACAAGTATAAAAGGATCCATTTATGTCGATTATCGGTGGCATCGTCATATATACCATAACCTGGATGCTGGTTTTGTTTACGGTGCTGCCCTGGGGGGTGAGAACCCAGCAGGAATCCGATGATGAGGTAGAGCCGGGGACAGTGGAAAGCGCCCCGGTCAATCCTCGTATCTGGACCAAATTTGCTGTTACCACCGTTTTAACAACCCTGATTTTTATCATCATCTGGACCATAATCGATCTGGAACTAATTGATTTTAGGGCATTTTTCCAGAGTTAGAGAGTTATATGATCTTGACTCGGTTTGTTTGTGCAATGTTACTTTTTCTCCTTCCGACAATGGCAGGGGCGGAAGATGTGACCCTGGAAGTGACCAAAGACAATTGCCAGCGGATAGTCAAATATGTGGCCGAACAAGATGTAACCTATACACCTGGAGTCGATGTTCATGGCCGGGCTGTGGCTCCGGCAGATCTCGAGCAAAATCAGGTTGCCATACCAAATAGAATATACATCGATTTATCTTTGCCTTTCAAAGACTTGCTAAAAAACTATAACCCCAAGCTCAAGAATGCGGAAGTTTATGTGGGTCTGGTTGAGTATGATATCAATTCGGGCAGGTTGCTGTTTAACGGTCAGGAACTGTCCGATCCGGCGCTCAATGCGATTGCGAGAGAATGTGAGAAAAAATATGGGTGAGGCGCATTGACTTGCAATCTTGTGGAATCCCGTTAAAAAGTCTGGAAATCCTCTGTTTCGTGATTACGTCGCCTATCAGAGCCTGTCATTTGCCATAACCTGTTTGAGGCTGTAATGCGTCTGTCCCGTTTCTTCCTGCCAACTTTGAAAGAAGACCCCAAAGAGGCTCAAATAGTCTCCCATCGCCTGATGCTTCGGGCCGGGATGATCCAGCAGTCCTCTGCCGGAATTTATAGCTGGTTGCCTCTTGGGTTTCGGGTCCTCAAGAAAATTGAACAGATAGTGCGGGAGGAACAGAATAAGGCCGGGGCACTCGAGATCCTAATGCCAACTATCCAACCGGCAGATCTTTGGCGGGAATCCGGGCGATATGATGATTATGGTAAGGAGATGCTCCGCATCACTGACCGCCATGATCGAGATATGCTCTATGGCCCGACAAACGAGGAGCAAGTCACGGATATTTTCCGCTCCCATGTCAAAAGCTATAAGGATCTACCCCTCAATCTCTATCATATTCAGTGGAAGTTCCGCGATGAAGTCCGGCCCCGTTTCGGGATCATGCGGGGACGGGAGTTCCTGATGAAGGATGCCTACTCCTTTGACCTGGATTATGAAGGGGCGAAAACGGCCTATAACAACATGTTTGTGGCCTATCTGAAGACTTTCGAGCGACTGGGACTAAAAGCCATTCCGCTCCGCGCTGATACCGGGCCCATCGGAGGTGACCTCTCCCACGAATTTGTTGTTTTAGCCGATACCGGTGAGAGTGAAGTCTTCTATCACAAGGATCTTTTGTCTCTGGCAACTCCGGAAAAGAACAGCTATTCATCGGACGAATTGCAAGACATCGTCGATGAATGGACGGCCTATTACGCGGCAGCGGATGATATGCATGATGCGGAAAACTGCCCCGTAACAGAAGATGATCTGGTCAGCAGACGGGGCATCGAGGTCGGGCATATTTTCCATTTCAGCGATAAATATTCAAAACCTTTCGGAGCGTCAGTTGCCGGTCCTGACGGCAAAGATGCGATCGTCTCGATGGGTTCCTATGGTATTGGTGTGTCGCGGCTGGTTGGCGGCATCATTGAAGCCAGCCATGATGAAGAGGGCATCATCTGGCCCGACTCCGTTGCGCCTTTCGATATCGGGCTGATTAACCTGAAATCGGGAGATGAGGCCTGTGATGCTGCTTGTGACAGTTTTTACAGCAAGCTGACCGCTGCCGGGGCGGATGTTTTATACGATGATACCAGTGGCCGCGCCGGCGAGAAATTCGCCAAGATGGATCTGATCGGGCTTCCCTGGCAGGCAACCATAGGCCCTCGGGGGGTAAAAAGCGGCATGGTCGAAGTCAAGAACCGGCGCAGCGGTGAAAAACAGGAACTTGATATGGATGCAGCTCTCAAGCTGCTGGTGGGCTGAGCCCGGTGTTTTCCAGATTTGAATGGACAATGGCCCTTCGCTATCTGCGCGCGCGCCGCCAGGAAGGGTTCATCTCCGTTATCGCATTATTCTCCTTTCTGGGGATTGGTCTGGGGGTTGCCACCCTGATCATTGTCATGTCGGTTATGAATGGCTTTCGGGCGGAGTTACTGGACAGAATCCTCGGTTTAAATGGCCATTATGAAATTCGGGCACCTGCCAATGAGCCCTTGAGGGACTTTGATGGAGTTGTTGTTGATCTTGAAAATGTCCGTGATGTTGTCCGGGTAACGCCACTTGTAGAAGGTCAGGTGATGGCTTCCGGTAAGGCGGCAAGTGGCGCTCTTGTTCGGGGTCTGGCGCCGGATGAACTGGAAGCCCTTACCGTTCTCTCTGATAATATCGTGGAAGGGTCGCTTAAGGGTATTGACGAGGATAACTCCCTTATTCTGGGCTACCGGCTGGCCCGAACCCTTGGTGTCATGGCCGGAGATAAGCTCAAACTCATATCGTCGCAAGGAACTGCCACCGCCTTTGGCACCATGCCGAGGGTAAAGACGTTTACTGTTGCCGGACTGTTTGATACCGGGATGTATGAGTATGACAGCGGTTATATCTATATGTCCTTAAAGGCTGCCCAGACTTATTTCCGGTTGGGGGATGGGGTGACAGCATTGGAGGTCTTTGCCTCAGATCCGGACACCGCTCTTGCCATACGCAGGGACATTATCAATGCGGTCAGCATTCGGGCCTTTATTTATGATTGGCAGCAGTCGCGGGCGAGTTTTTTCAATGCCCTGCAGGTGGAGAGGAATGTCATGTTCCTGATCCTTACCCTGATTATCCTGGTCGCCGCCTTTAACATTATCTCCAGCCTGATCATGCTGGTGAAGGACAAGGGGCGGGATGTCGCCATATTGCGCACCATGGGCGCGACCCGAGGCATGATCATGCGGGTGTTCTTTATTGCCGGCGCCAGTATCGGTGTTGTCGGGACAGCCTTCGGATTTGTTCTCGGGCTTGGTTTTTGTGCCAATATCGATGGAATTAAGACCGTTCTGGAAGGGATTACCGGAACAGAACTGTTTTCTGCTGAAATCTATTTTCTTTCAAATCTACCGGCCAAGGTCGACCCGCTGGAGGTGACAACGGTGGTTGTCATGGCTCTGGTTTTGTCGCTGTTGGCAACTATCTATCCGTCCTGGCGGGCGGCACGTCTCGATCCGGTGGAGGCGTTGAGATATGAGTAACGCGGTACTCCGCCTCGACAAGGTCGGCCGGATATTTTCTCAAGGGCAGGAAGATCTACTGGTCCTGGATTCTGTTAATCTCGAAGTGAGATCCGGGGAGATTGTCGCTTTGCTGGGTCAGTCCGGATCTGGCAAATCCACGTTGTTACAGATCGCCGGCCTGCTGGAGCCACCCACAAGCGGGACCATATATGTAACGGATGTGGATTGCAGTTCGTCAAATGACCGCAAACGGACAGAAGTAAGACGGGACAAAATCGGTTTCGTCTATCAGTTTCATCACCTTCTGCCGGAATTTTCGGCCCTTGAAAACGTTATGATGCCAAACCTGATTTCAGGTGTGGCAAAGTCAACTGCCAGGGAAAAAGCGACAGAATTATTGGAGCGGATGGGCCTTAAGGATCGCCTGTCCCATCGCCCTGCCAAGTTATCGGGTGGAGAGCAGCAACGGGTCGCTATTGCGCGGGCTCTCGCCAATGACCCGGTTCTGCTGCTAGCGGATGAGCCCACAGGAAATCTGGATGAGCAAACTGCTGAGCTTGTTTTCAAACAGTTCCTGGATCTGGTCCGGGACCGAAATGTCGCCGCCCTTGTCGCCACCCACAATACGGACCTCGCCAAACGCATGGACCGGGTAGTTCGGGTGCATGATCATAAGTTACAAGAAGAGTAAGCCCAAATAACCTCGACTTTTTTGATCTGTGAAAGGCAAAAAGGCCGGAATAAAATAATATTTGACAAAAGAACAAAACAAGAACATTATCCTTTCAAACACAGAAAGGAACAGGTTATGGGATTCTCTAAATTTGCTAAAAGCAGCTTTGAATGTGCCGCGTTTATGGGCGCCCTCGGGACGATGGTTTTCTGGGCGGAGATAGTGACGAGCTTTACGGGCTAGGGCTGAGACGGGATACCGGGATGTGAGTGTGAGCGTTTTCCAGGGAGACTTATCCACAAGATTTTGATGAGAGGAGCATGTCAGCTCCTGACCTTTGATGAAGGGTATGCAATAGTGGGACGGCTTAAATCTCGATTGGAGGAAACCTCCTTGTCCCACGCTGACTTTGTCCATCTTCGGCTTCACTCTGCTTACTCTTTGTCCGAAGGGGCAGTTCCCGTAAAAGACATTCTGTCGCTTTGTCGGCGTCATGGAATGCCGGCGGCGGCGATTACGGATACCAGCAATATGTTCGGGGCATTGGAATTCTCTCTTGCTCTTCAGGGTGGCGGTGTTCAACCTATTCTTGGTTGCCAGATCGCCGTCACTCGAACTGATGGAATTGATCGCTCCGGTCGTCGTCCGGAGCCTGACCCTATCGTACTGCTGGCGCAGAATGAGGGGGGATATCGTAATCTCTTGAAACTGACCTCTCACGCTTTTTTGAAAACCGATGCGGGAGAGACGGCACAAGTATCCATGGAGGTACTTAGGCAATTCGGCAATGGCATTATTTGCCTGACCGGCGGGGCTGAAGGTCCGATTGGCCGGTTGCTTGCCAATGATCAGATGGACATGGCTGAGACCTATTTGGCGCAGCTTCAGGAAATTTTCTCCGGCCGGTTGTATGTGGAATTGCAGCGTCACAATGTGCCCCTGGAGATGAAGACCGAGCCCGGCTTTCTGAGTCTCGCCTATAAATTCGATATTCCTCTCGTGGCGACAAATGAGGTCTTCTTTCCTGAAAAGTCGATGTATGACGCTCATGATGCTCTTCTTTGCATTGCCGCCGGACAATATGTCGGGGATTCGGAGCGTAAAAAGCGCACCCCGGATCATTATTTCAAATCCGCTGAGGAAATGGCCGAGCTGTTCTCAGATTTGCCCGAAGCGATTTCCAATACTCTTGTCATCGCCAAAAGATGCGCCGTTGCGGCGCGGCGTCATGATCCGATCCTGCCGGCTTTTTCCTCCGCCGCGGGACGTGACGAAGCGGCAGAACTTGAAGATATGGCAACCAAGGGCTTGCATGTCCGACTTGAGAATGAAGTTTTTACGGACGAGATGGATGAGGAAAAACGCCAGGAGGTCGCCAAGGAGTATTTTGACCGCCTGAATTATGAGATCAGTGTCATTAATGAGATGGGATTCCCGGGATATTTCCTTATCGTTTCCGATTTTATCCAATGGTCAAAGGAAAATGATGTGCCGGTCGGGCCGGGCCGTGGGTCGGGAGCGGGATCTGTCGTTGCCTGGGCGCTGACCATCACCGATCTGGATCCTTTGAGATTCGGCCTGCTGTTTGAGCGTTTTCTCAATCCCGAACGGGTGTCCATGCCGGACTTTGATATCGATTTTTGTCAGGATAAGCGGGAAAAGGTCATCCGCTATGTTCAATCCAAATATGGGCATGACCAGGTTGCCCAGATCATCACCTTTGGAAAGCTCCAGGCCAAGGCGGCTGTCCGGGATGTCGGCCGGGTTCTGCAGATGCCTTACGGACAGGTGGATCGCATCAGCAAGATGATCCCGGCAAATCCTGCCAATCCTGTCACCCTGCAGGAAGCCTTGGATACGGAGCCGAGACTGCGGGAGGAACGCGCCAATGATCCCGATGTCGCCCGGCTGATTGAGATTGCATTGCAGTTAGAGGGGTTGTACCGCCATGCCTCCACCCATGCAGCCGGTGTGGTGATTGGCGACCGGGAGCTGGATGAGCTGGTCCCGCTCTATCGTGATCCGCGGTCTGATATGCCGGTTACTCAATTTTCCATGAAATATGCGGAAGCGGCCGGTCTGGTGAAGTTTGATTTTCTCGGGCTCAAAACTTTGACGGTTCTTGACCGGGCTAAGGAGCTTTTGGCCAGGCGGGGTATCGACATTGACTATGCCAAAGTCCCTTTGGATGACAAAGCGGTTTTCGACCTGCTGGCGACGGGCCATACCATCGGCGTGTTTCAACTTGAAAGTTCCGGCATGCGCGACATGCTACGCAAAATGCGTCCGGATGCGTTTGAGGATATTATTGCGATTGTTGCCCTGTACCGTCCTGGCCCAATGGAAAATATTCCGACCTATATTCGCCGTAAGCATGGTGAGGAAGAGCCGGACTATCTGCATCCGAAATTGCAATCCGTTCTGGAAGAAACCTACGGGGTTATCATTTATCAGGAACAGGTGATGGAAATCGCCAAGACTCTTGCCGGATACAGTCTTGGGGATGCTGACCTTCTACGCCGGGCCATGGGTAAGAAGATCCAATCGGAAATGGATCAGCAGCGGGCGATTTTCGCAAAAGGCGCCAAGGAAAAGGGAATAACGACCAAGGATGCCAGCCATATCTTTGATCTGGTGGCGAAATTTGCCAATTACGGCTTCAATAAATCCCATGCGGCTGCCTATGCACTTGTCTCCTATCACACGGCCTATCTTAAAGCCAATTATCCGGTGGAGTTCATGGCGGCCTCCATGAGTCTTGATCTGAATAATACCGATAAGCTTAATATCTTCCGTCAGGATCTGGAGCGAATGAAGATTCCTGTGCGCCCGCCCTGCCTCAATTCTTCCGAGGTTGAATTTTCTGTCGAATTTGACGGGAACGAAGGCGCTGTTCGCTATGCGCTTGCCGCTGTCAAGAATGTGGGCCGGGAGGCGATGGCTGGAATCATTGCTGAAAGGGAAGAAAATGGCCCTTATAAAGACGTCTTTGATTTTGCTGACCGTCTGAATCCTCGGCATATGAATAAGCGACAGGCGGAAAATCTGTGCCGGGCAGGGGCGTTCGATGCCTTGCTCAATGACCGGGCCCAGGTCTTCGCTTCCATCGAGATGCTGCTCCGTCAGGCCCAACAGTCGGAAGAGGAGCGGGGGTCCGGGCAGGAGAATTTATTCGGTGGCAGTGCGGCGGTCGCGGTTTCCCGGCCGGCCTTGCCCATTGTTGCCCGCTGGACGGCAATGGAGCAATTGAAACAGGAATTTGATGCCGTCGGCTTTTATCTCTCCGGTCATCCCCTGGATGCCTGGGCGAAGACCCTCGATAAGGCGGGGGTCAGAAGTTCTGCATCCTTCATCTTAAGCTTGGGATCCAGCGAAAGCGCTGCCACCCTTGCCGGGACCGTCATGGGAAAGCGGGAGTTGCGGACCCGCAAGGGAAAACCTCTGGCCTTCGTTCAACTGTCTGATGCGAGCGGGGCCTTTGAGGTGACTATGTTCGCAGAATCTCTCGATAAGTATCGGGACTTTCTGTTGGTCGGGCAGTCCCTTGTTCTTAAAGTCACTGGTAACTTGGATAATGAGCAACCTCGCCTGACAGTCCAGAGCGCTCAGCGGCTGGAAACCTTGGCGGCGAATATTACCGATGGTGTCAGGATTTTTGTGGATGATGACAGCCCCATTGGTCAGGTCGCGTCGATTTTAAAAGAGGGCGGAAGAGGCCGGGGACGCGTTGCTCTCGTTCTGAACCTTGAACAGGAGTCCAAGGAGGTTGAAATCGATCTCTCCTCCAGTTGCAATATTTCGCCGGAAGTCAGGCAGGCCCTGAAATTTGTTCCTGGTGTCATAGATGTCCATGATATTTAGAAAAACCCGCTAAAATCGCCAATTTTCAGCTTTTTGGCTTGCATTCCCTCTTATATGGGCGTAATCAGCGTCCTGTTAAATTCGCACGCGGGTTTCGGTGTCTATTGTGTTGATAGGGACCATCCGGTGTCCAAGGTGAAAACCAGAGGACCACAACCTGCGGAGGCTCAACCGGAAAAGGAGATTGCAGAATGGCTCTGCCTACTTTTACTATGCGTCAGCTCTTGGAAGCTGGTGTACATTTTGGACATCAGTCCCGCCGTTGGAACCCGAAAATGGGTCCCTATATTTTCGGCTCTCGTAACAAAATTCATATCCTGGATCTGCAGCAAACTGTTCCCATGCTGTATCAGGCCCTTAAAGTTGTCCGCGACACGGTTGCAGGCGGCGGCCGTGTACTGTTTGTCGGCACGAAACGTCAGGCGTCTGATGTGGTGGCGGAAAGTGCCAAGCAATGCGCCCAGTTCTATGTCAATCACCGCTGGCTCGGTGGCATGCTCACGAACTGGAAAACGGTTTCCGAATCCATCAAACGCCTTCACAAGGTCGATGAGCAGCTTTCAGGAGAAAGCAGCGGCCTGACCAAGAAGGAAATCCTGAAACTGACCCGGGAGCGCGATAAACTGGAACGCGCCCTTGGTGGAATTAAGGAGATGGGCGGCCTGCCGAACATTATTGTTGTCATTGACACCAATAAAGAAGAACTTGCCGTTCAGGAAGCCAATAAACTCGGCATTCCGATTGTCGGTATCGTCGACAGTAATTCCAATCCGGACGGCATTACCTATCCGATTCCAGGCAATGATGATGCGCTTCGGGCCATTAATCTTTACTGCGACCTGTTCAAGCAGGCCGTCATTGACGGAATTTCCGTTGAAATGGCTGATAGTGGTGAAGATCTTGGTGAAGCGGCAACGCCGATTATGGAAGAAGAGCTTCCTGCCGAAGAAGCACCAGCTGAGGAAGCCGCTGCTGTCGAAGAGGCTCCTGCCGCTGAGGAAGCTCCCGCAGCGGAAGAAGCGGCACCGGAAGCTGAGGCAGAAGTGCCTGCTGAAGAAGCTGTTGCCGAGGAAGCTCCTGTAGAAGAAGCTGACGCAAAAGCATCTTAATCTGAGATTGATGTCACGCGCCTTTCACAGGGCGCGTGGTACTTTACTTTTCACCCTTAAATTATGAGGTTGAGTTATGGCCGCTATTACAGCTGCACTTGTTAAAGAACTCCGTATCAAATCCGGTGCGGGCATGATGGATTGTAAAAAAGCCCTGACAGAAACAGATGGCGACATTGATGCCGCCATTGACTGGCTTCGTACGAAAGGTCTGGCGACAGCCGCCAAAAAATCCGGCCGTGTTGCAGCGGAAGGTCTTGTCGCAGTGGTTGCTGACGGCAACAGCGGCGCTGTCGTCGAAGTCAATGCGGAAACCGATTTTGTCGGCCGCAATGAGGATTTCCAGAATCTTGTCAGTGGTATCGCTGCTGTAGCCATGGAGAAGGGCGGTGATCTGGATACAATCAAGGCTGCGCCTTTTCCGGGCGGATCCGAAAATGTTGAAGAGACATTGACGAAAGCCATTGCCACAATTGGTGAAAACATGAACCTGCGCCGTGCAGAAAAGCTCTCCGTTGATCAGGGGGTTGTTGCCTCTTATATGCACAACGCTGTTAAAGATGGTCTCGGAAAAATTGGTATTCTCGTCTCATTGAAGAGTGACGGTGATGCGGCTGCCCTGGCGACACTCGGTAAGCAGATTGCCATGCATGTAGCGGCAACCAGCCCGCAATCCATTAGCGTTGCGGATTTGGATCCGGCTGCTGTTGATCGTGAGCGTGCCGTATTGTCACAACAGGCTCGGGAATCAGGTAAGCCGGAAGAGATCATTGAAAAAATGGTCGAGGGCCGTTTGAGTAAATTCTACAAGGAAGTGGTTCTGCTGGAACAGACATTCGTTGTTGATGGCGAAAACTCCGTCAAGAAGGCCATTGACCTTGTCTCCAAGGAAATCGGAAGCCCGATCGAAGTTGTCGGTATGGCCCGGTATGCCGTTGGTGAAGGCATCGAGAAAGAAGAAACTGACTTTGCTGCAGAGGTTGCTGCGGCAGTCAGCTAAGCGGATGAATTGCTAAAACCATATGGCGGTCTCAGACATGAGGCCGCCATATTTCTATGTAGGATACTGAAATCGCAGCCCGGCTTTTCAAACCGAACTTTTTCTGTATGCTGTCATTCCGACGTATGAGTAACAGTCGTAACTTTTTTGGGGATTAAAATGTCGAAAGAACCTCAGTACCGCAGGGTATTACTCAAATGCTCTGGCGAAGCCCTGTTGGGTGATCAGCAATACGGTATTGATGTTGAGACAGTCTCTCGAATTGCCGCTGATATTGGTGCAGCCCATGCCATGGGTGTCGAAGTCTGCGTTGTGGTCGGGGGCGGAAATATATTCAGGGGTGTGTCGGGGACGGCGCAGGGTATGGATCGCTCCAGTGCAGATTATATGGGCATGATGGCTACCGTCATGAACGCGCTTGCCTTGCAGAATGCCATTGAGGCACGGGGGATGGACAGCCGGGTGCTTTCCGCTATTCCTATGTCCGCGGTATGTGAGCCATATATTCGCCGCCGGGCGGAACGGCATCTGGAAAAGGGGCGGATTGTTATCTTTGCCGCGGGTACCGGCAATCCATTTTTTACGACAGATACGGCAGCGGCTTTGCGGGCAGCGGAAATGAAATGTGATGCCCTGCTCAAAGGGACAAATGTGGACGGGGTATATGATATGGACCCGCAAAAGCATCAGGACGCCAAGCGCTATGAGACACTGTCGCATCTTGAAGTCCTGGCGAATGACTTGAAAGTCATGGATGCCGCGGCAATATCGCTTGCCCGGGAGAACAATATTCCCATTCTTGTGTTTTCGATTCAGGAAGAGGGGGCTTTCGCCCGGGTATTGAAAAAGGAAGGTCGCTTTACGGAAGTGGTCTGACAGCGTAAAGATCGTAAGTGACAAAAGGAAATATGTGAAAGGTTGGCCTTTCATAGCGGAGGGAGATAACGATGCCAGCACCAAACATGAAAGATCTTGAAAAACGAATGCAGGGTGCCCTGGATGCGCTGCAGCACGAGTTTGGTGGATTAAGAACGGGGCGCGCCCATACCAGTCTGCTTGATACAGTCACTGTTGAGAGCTATGGCGCGACGATGCCCCTTAATCAGGTCGGGACTGTCAGCGCCCCGGAGCCGCGGTCACTAAATGTTCAAGTCTGGGATAAATCCAATGTTAAAGCCGTAGAAAAAGCCATTCGGGAGGCCAGTCTCGGGCTCAACCCGGTTGTTGATGGCAATGTTGTACGGGTTCCGATACCAGAACTGACAGAAGAGCGGCGATCAGAACTTGCAAAGGTTGCCGGAACTTATTCCGAGAATGCAAAAATTGCCATCCGCAACGTTCGTCGCCATGGTATGGACGATGCCAAGGGGGCAGAAAAAGACGGCGAGCTGTCGAAAGACGAACTCAAACGGTCAGAAGATGAAATTCAAAAGCTGACAGACAATTATGTGGAGAAAGTTGACGAAATGCTGTCAGAAAAACAGCAGGAAATCATGCAGGTTTGAGGCATGGATGTCGCGCCTTCCCATAACTCGACGGATGTAAGTCTGCCCCAACATGTCGCCATTATCATGGATGGTAACGGTAGATGGGCAGCGAAGCGGTCTCTACAACGCCTCAAAGGACATGAGCAGGGAGCGGAAGCTGTTCGCGAAGCGGTGCGTGGCTGCGGTGAACTGGGGATATCCTACTTAACTTTATTTGCCTTCTCATCTGAGAATTGGAGCCGGCCTGTTGAGGAAGTTAATCACCTGATGGGCCTGTTTCGGTATTTTTTCCGAAAAGAACTCTCATCCTTAAATGAGGCTGGTGTAAAAGTTAATTTTATTGGTGATTTAAATAAGTTGCCTGATGATATTCAGGAGTTAGCTGAAGAAGCAAGAGAGAAAACCAAAGCAAATACCAAACTTGTCCTGACCATCGCTCTAAGCTACGGCAGCCATTCTGAAATCACCCATGCCGTTAAACGAATTGCCAAAAAAATCCATTGTGGCGAAATCTCTCCCGAGGACATCAATGAAACTCTGATAACCCAACATTTGGATACAGTTGAGCTGCCGGATCCGGATCTTTTGATCCGGACAAGTGGGGAAAAACGCTTAAGCAACTTCCTCTTATGGCAATCCGCCTATACTGAACTGGTCTTTCTGGATGTTCTATGGCCCGATTTCAAGCAGTCTGACTTGGCCGAAGCTGTGGAGGAATATGGCAGTCGAGTGCGTCGGTTTGGAGCTCTCTAGTGAGTGAAAGTAAACGCTCTTCCCTCCAACTGAGAGTGATTTCTGCCTGTGTTCTGGCTCCCATTGCCATCGGTGCCCTGGTGTTGGGCGGGATCTATTTTACAATTTTCCTCGGTTTGGCCGGTATCGCCATGTGTTATGAATGGTGCAAGACCTCTGTTCCCAGTCGGACCCCTCTATTTATGACTGTGATGGCTCTTACGATCCTTGTGGCACTTGTACTTTCCCATAATGACCTGTTGGTACAGTCCTTTGCCGCAATTTTATGCGGAGCGGTTGTTATGGTCATTTTGGCGTCGCTGATTGAACAGAAAACTCAGTTTTTCTGGGTCTTCATTGGCCCGTTTTGGGCAGGTGTCCCTCTTGTCTCTCTTGTTGCGTTGAGATCTCTTCCCGATATTGGATTTGCTGTCACCATCACGTTGTTTCTGGTCATATGGGCTACGGATATCGGCGCCTATTTTTCCGGAAAAACCATTGGGGGGCCAAAAATCGCTCCTGTTATCAGCCCAAATAAGACTTGGGCCGGTTTGATCGGTGGAATTATTTCAGCCATGATTGTTGCTTATTTGGCATCTGCTCTCTTGATACCCGAAACAATTGCGCCATTTGGGATAATGATATTAGCCGGTGCATGTGCTATTCTAGCACAGGCAGGTGATTTTATGGAATCTGCCTGGAAGCGGAGATTTGATATCAAGGACGCAAGTAATCTCATACCCGGTCATGGCGGTGTTCTTGATCGGTTGGATGGCGTGCTATTTGTTGCTCCCGCCGTTTTGATCCTGACATTTTTCTATTTTGGAAGTTGATATGGTTATCGGTGCGGAAGTCAAAAAAATTGCCCCAAGCCCGCTGTCGTCACCGCGCAAGGTGAGTATATTTGGCTCAACCGGTTCCGTTGGCGTTAGTACGTTACAGTTGATAGATCAGACCCCGGATAAATTTGATGTAGAAGTTTTGACGGCCAATGAAAATTTCAGCTTGCTGGCGAAACAGGCACGTCAGTTCGAGGCGCGCAGAGTAGTTATCGGAAATGATGCCTGCTATTCGGATCTTAAAGAAGCACTTGCCGATACTGAGATAGAGGTCCTCGCAGGTCGTCAGGCACTGATAGACGCGGCGTCCCTTGAAGTGGACTGGGTAATGGCAGCCATCGTCGGGGCAGCCGGTCTGGCGCCAACTCTCGCCGCCATTCGAACCGGTGCCCTCATTGCGCTTGCAAATAAGGAATCCCTTGTTTGCGGGGGAGATCTTGTTCTCGAAGATGTCCGAAAATACGGGGCAAGCCTGCTGCCGGTTGACAGTGAGCATAACGCCATATTTCAGGTGCTTGACTTTAACCAAGTAGATAATCTGGAGAGGCTGGTGTTAACCGCATCCGGAGGACCTTTCCTGGATCTCACATATGGACAGATGAAAGATGTGTCTATAAATCAGGCCCTTGCGCATCCCAACTGGGACATGGGGGCAAAGATCTCCATTGATAGCGCGACCATGATGAACAAGGGACTGGAACTTATTGAAGCTGAACATCTTTTCCCTGTTTCCGAAGAAAGAATAGATATTCTGGTCCATCCGCAATCGATTATACATAGTATGGTGGAGTATCGGGATGGGTCGATGCTGGCGCAGATGGGCTCGCCGGATATGAGAACCCCTATATCTTATGCATTGGGCTGGCCGGATCGCCATGGATTTGAGGCAGAGCGGCTTGATCTGGCGACCATAGGGTCTTTAACCTTTCTTAATCCTGATCCGGTAAAATTTCCGGCATTACGCTTGGCGCGGGAGGCTTTAAAAACTGGAAATTCGGCGCCGGCAACATTAAATGCCGCTAATGAGGTTGCTGTTCAGGGGTTTCTGCAGGGTCAGATCAAGTTCCTGGATATTGCCTCAGTTGTGGAAGAAACACTATCGAATGCGCCACTTGTTAAATTTTCGTCGGTTGAGGACATATTTGAAAATGATCGTCAGGGGCGCGGGATTGCAAAGACCATTATGTCTACAAAGTTTTCAAACTAACCCAAGACGGTAAAATTCAATGGATTTTTTGATTAATAACTGGATCTATATTCCTGCCTTTGTCGTGGTTATAACTGTTCTCGTCTTTGTGCATGAATATGGCCATTACAAAATTGCCCGAATTTGCGGTGTCAGAGTGGATGCTTTTTCCATTGGGTTTGGACCTGAATTATGGGGTCGATATGATAAAAACGGCTGTCGCTGGAAAGTCTGCGCTGTTCCCTTTGGTGGGTATGTAAAATTCCATGGTGATGCCGGTGTTGCCAGTGATGCCTCCCCTGAAATAGAGGGAATGTCAGAGGAGGAGAAAAAAGTCAGTTTTCACTATAAGCCACTTTATCAACGGGCGGCAGTCGTTATAGCTGGCCCGGCCGCCAATTTCATCTTCGCTATCGTGGCTCTTGCGATCCTGTTTATGTCTTTGGGTCAGGCACAGACACCACCGGTCGCCGGTGAAGTTGTCGCCAACAGCGCAGCAGAAGCTGCCGGAATTGAGGCTGGAGACAGGATTCTATCCATAGACGGCAAAGAGATATCCAGTTTTGAGCAACTGCGTCGGACGGTACTGGTAGGGCTGGATGAGCCTTTGCAGATGAAAATAGACCGCAATGGCAGTATTATTGATCTTCCGGTCACCCCAAAAATCATTGAACAGACGGATCGCGACGGCAATACCCACAAAATCGGTCAGCTCGGAATTAAATCGCAAGGGCGCGAGTTCGTGAAGCATGGCCCCATCAGCGCCGTAACCAGCGCGATTGATCAGACCTGGTTTATTACCACCGCGACGTTGAAAGGTGTCGGGCAGATGATTTCCGGAGCCAGGGATACGAAGGAACTGACCGGTCCGCTGGGTATCCTGAAAATGTCTGGAGATGCCGCAAAACGGGGCGAGGATATGACGGATCGTGCCCTGTCGCTCTTTAATTTCATGATATTCGTCTCCATAAGCCTGGGCCTTATAAACCTGTTTCCTGTTCCCATGCTGGATGGTGGGCATCTTGTCTTTTATGCCTATGAGGCCATCCGTGGAAAACCCCTTAACGCAAAAGCGATGGAATACAGTTTCAGAATTGGACTATCGCTCGTTCTGATGTTAATGGTATTCGCTACTTGGAATGACATTAACAAACCTTGGATTAAAGATTTTTTCACCGGCCTGTTTTCCTGAGCAGTAAGGTCTGATAAAATTTTCAGCGAAATTGTTCCAAGGGTATCCTCTTAAGGGGTGGACATTTGCGTGTTTTGAAAATTTTCGTTCTGTTTGCGTTGATGTCGCTTGCAGTTATGGTGACGAATGGACGCGTCACAAACGCGCAGTCTTCTCTCATCATCTCTGAAATTCGGGTGGATGGAAACCAACGAATTGAAGATGCAACCGTCAAATCATACATGCTTGTCACTGAAGGGGCGCCTTATGACCGGGGAAGGGTAGACCGGTCCCTGAAAGCTCTTTTCAATACGGGTCTTTTTGCTGATGTTTCCATTCGGCAGGAAGGAGATGTCCTGATTGTCGAGGTGGTGGAAAACCCGATTATCAATCGCCTTGCTTTTGAGGGTAATCGACGCATTGAAGACGAAACACTGGCAGCTGAAATCCAACTGCGACCTCGCATTGTCTATACCCGGGCACGGGTGCAAAACGATGTTCAGCGTATCATTACTGTCTATCGCCGCAGCGGCCGATTTGCTGCCACTGTGGAACCGAAGGTTATTTTGCTGCCGGAAAACCGGGTGGATTTGGTGTTTGAGATCAATGAAGGAGAGCAGACCGGGATCAAGAAAATCAGGTTTTATGGAAACAAAACCTTTAGCGACAGCCAACTGCTGAGCCAGATTTCGACAGATGAAACCCGCTGGTACAATTTTCTGTCAGATTCCGACACATATGATCCCGATAGACTGACATTTGATCGCGAACTGTTACGTAAATTTTATCTCTCCAAGGGCTATGCAGATTTCCGGGTCGTTTCCGCCATTGCTGAGTTGACACCAGATAGAGACGGCTTTTTTATCACCTTCGCCGTAGAGGAGGGGAAAAAGTACAATTTCGGAACCGTTGGTATTGAAAGCGAAATCACTGACATTAATCCTGAAGAGCTCAAAGGATTTTTGAAAACTGTTGAGGGTGAGACCTATAATGCGGATGAAATAGAAGAAAGCATTCAGGCGCTGACTTTCGAGCTCGGAAAATTGGGATATGCGTTTGTCAATGTCCGCCCGCAGGTCGTAAGAGATCGTGAAAACCTGACGATTTCACTGATCTATCAAATTAACAAAAGTCCGCGTGTCTATGTTGAGAGAATTAATATAACAGGAAATGTCAGAACCCTGGACTATGTGATCCGTCGCGAAATTCAGCTGGCTGAAGGAGATGCTTTTAATACCGCCTTGTTGAGGCTCTCTAGATCGAAAGTTCGAGGATTGGACTTCTTTCAAAAAGTTGAAATTACCCAGGAAGAAGGAACGGCACCGGATAAAACTGTCGTCAACGTAGATGTTCAGGAAAAATCGACTGGTGAACTCAGCATTGGCGCCGGATTCTCTACAACAGATTCAGTCTCAGCAGATTTAACGATACGGGAACGTAACCTATTGGGTCGGGGTCAGGATCTTAGGTTTTCGATTTCATTAGGTTCACAAGCACAGAATGTCGATATTGGATTTACGGAGCCATATTTCCTAGGCAGGGATCTTAGTGCCGGATTTGATGTTTTCAAATCTCAGCAAGATTTACAGGATGAAAGTGGATACGATCTGGATCGACTCGGTTTTATCCTGCGAGCCGGATTCCCAATCAAGGATAACATTCGTGCTTCTGTCAATTACAGCCTCGTGAATACTGAAATCGACAACGTACAATCCGATGCATCGACTGTTATTCAGAAATCGGCGGGCTCGGTGCTGGTCTCTTCTGTTGGCTATAACATCTCTGTCAATAACCTTGATGATAACCTTTTCCCAACCAAGGGCGACAGATACACCTTTGGCCAGACGATTTCGGGTCTTGGCGGAGATCTTCGATCTCTATCAACGACAGCGAGCTATAACTATTTTATGCCATTATTCTCAGAAGATGTCGTGCTCAACCTGGGAACGAACGGAGGCTATATTATCGGCCTCGGTGAAGACGTATTTATTTCTCAGCGTTTTAATGTGGGAGGTCGAAATTTCAGAGGTTTTGATAATCGTGGTATTGGACCTCGAGACATTGCTACCGGAGATGCTCTCGGCGGAAACATGTTCGCTATTGGTACCGCCGAACTGAGATTTCCATTAGGACTGCCGGATGAGTATGGAATCCTCGGCAGGACATTTGTAGATATTGGAACTCTTACCGGTATCGATGATAGTGACCCCACAATTGTTGATAGCGGAAGCCTGCGGGCTGCTGCGGGGGTTGGACTGAACTGGATTTCCCCATTTGGTCCGATTTCCATTAATCTTTCCTATCCGTTCCTCAAAGAATCCTATGATAAAGATCAAGTATTCCAGTTTGATTTTGGAACGCGTTTCTAAGGACTTTTGAAAATGCTGTCATTCAACTCTATAAAATTCGGAATTATCGCGAGCACTTTGCTGTTGGGGAGCGTATTTTCGTCGTCCGTTCAGGCGCAATCAAAGGATGCAAATGTCATTGCCGTTCTAGATATTCCAAGGATTATGAGTGAAGCGAGTGTGATTGAGAATATAGATACTCAGTTAAAGACCCTTGAAGAGAATTTTGAAAAAGATATCAAGAAAAGGGAAGAGGAGCTGAGAAACGAGCGTATCCAATTGGGCAAGCAAAAGGTCATTCTCGCTCCCAATGTTTTTGCGCAGAAACAAGAACAGTTGGCAAAGAAAGTTGGAAAATTCAGGCAGGAAGCAAGGGATCAAGCGAGACAGCTACAGAGAAGTAAACTGGTTGCCCTTGATGAGGTCAGAAAAGCGCTAATACCAATTGTTAGAGACGTATCCAGTAGGAAGGGCGCCAATCTTGTTTTAGAAACCGCAGACCTCCTGTTTGCCGATAAGTCTCTTGACCTTACTGAGGAGATCCTCGAGGAATTGAACAGAACTTTTACCAAAGTAGATGTGAAAGTAGTACCTTTAAAGAAAAGCTGATGCCTGATTCCCGTTTCTTCGACTTAAAAGGCCCGTTCTCCTTGCATGAATTGGCTGAATTACCTGACATCGAACTCGCACAGGATGCGGATCCGGATTTGCAAATTCTCGATGTCAAACCACTGGATCTGGCAGGGGAAGGTGATCTTACATTTCTGAGTAACCCAAAATATGCAGATGCCTTCCTGCAAACCAAAGCGACGGCATGTATTGCTACTAAAAAGGCATTGGATCTAAAGCCCGAGGGAATGGCTTTGCTGCTTGCAAAAGATCCGTATAAAGCTTTTGCAAGGGTTGCGAACCTTTTCTATCCGCCGGCCTTCGGTAATGGGATCATCGAAAAGAACTCAGCCATCGCGGAGTCGGCCCGATTGGGAAAGAATGTCTCTGTTGGCCCTTTTTCCGTTATTGAAGAAGATGTGGAGATAGGCGACAATTCTATAATTGGCTCTCATTGTGTCCTTAAAAAGGGTATCAAATTAGGTTCCGGATGCCGATTGGGAGAGAGTGTTACCTTGAGTTACTGCTATATCGGGGACAATGTATCCATCTATAATGGCGCCAGGATTGGCCAGGATGGATTTGGCTTTGCCCCGGATGCGGCAGGAAATATCAAAATCCCTCAATTAGGACGGGTCATCATCGGCTCAAATGTGGAGATTGGCGCCAATACCACGATCGATAGGGGGGCCGGCCCCGATACAATGATTGGAGATAACACCTGGATCGACAATCTGGTGCAAATTGGCCATAACGTTGTCATTGGCAAGGGATGTATCATCGTTTCTCAGACCGGAATTTCTGGAAGCACGGAGCTGGAAGACTATGTTGTCATTGGTGGACAGGTCGGGTTGGCAGGCCATCTGAAACTGGGGACGGGTTCTCAAGTAACCGCGAAGTCCGGCGTAATGACAGACATCCCGGCCGGTGAAATATATGCCGGTTATCCGGCGCAGCCGAGGCGTCAATTCTTCCAGGAGACGGCGATTTTACGAAAACTGGTGAAAAGTAAGGGTAAAATATCATGACAGATGAAAACGAAGCCAGCACAATGGATACACTCGATATCCTTGAAATCATGAAAATGATTCCGCATCGATATCCGATGCTGCTCGTTGACAAGCTGCAGGATATTGTTCTTGGCGTCTCTGCAACAGGCATAAAGAATGTCACGATGAATGAGCCGCAATTTCAAGGGCATTTTCCAGACAGACCCATTATGCCGGGTGTCATGATTGTCGAAGCGATGGCTCAGACTGCCGGTGTTTTGGTCATCAGATCATTGGGGGAGGAATCTCAAGGCAAGCATGTCCTGTTTATGTCCATTGATAACGCCCGGTTCCGGAAGCCTGTCGTCCCAGGTGATACAATGCATATTAAAGTTGCCGTCAAGCAGCATAGAGGCGCCGTTTGGCGGTTTTCAGGTATAGTTGAAGTGGACGGGAAAAAAGTGTCGGAAGCAGACTTTTCCGCCATGATCGTCGATTAGAAGCACAGGTAACCCGTTGTAACATAGCTTGATTTGAGTGCATCTGCGTTCCTTGTTAGCTATTAGCCGCGACTAATAACATTTTTCAAGATCAAGGTATCGAATGGGCAACATCCATCACACAGCAATAATCGATGCGGAAGCTTCCGTTGATCCGAAAGCCGAAATCGGACCCTATTGCGTCGTCGGAAAAGGGGTTTCGCTGGCTGAAAATGTCGTCCTCAAATCTCATGTCGCGTTGGACGGAAACACGAAAATTGGCAAAGGAACGACAATTTTTCCTTTCGCATCAGTCGGTCTTCCTCCTCAGGATTTGAAATATCACGGAGAAAACTCTTCCCTGGAGATCGGTGAAAACTGCACCATTCGGGAACATGTCACAATTAATCCCGGCACGGAAGGTGGGGGGATGGTGACCAGAATTGGGAATAAATGCCTGATTATGGTCGGCGCTCATGTGGCCCATGACTGCCTGATCGGTAATGAAGTGATCCTCGTCAATAATGCAACCTTGGGAGGGCATGTTGAAATTGGTGATTTTGTTATTGTCGGTGGATTGTCAGCCATACATCAATTTGTCCGCATTGGGGCGCATGCGATGATCGGTGGGGCATCGGGAGTGGAAACAGACGTCATCCCATTCGGGTCGGCTTTAGGGAATAGAGCCGAACTGAACGGCTTGAACCTGACGGGTATGAAACGCCGCGGATTTGAGCGAGATGATATCCACGCCATGCGGAATGCCTACAAGTATCTGTTTTCAAAGGATGGCACATTTGCTGATCGGTCTAAAACACTGATGGACGAATTTCCAAATGCCTCCTCGGTCGAGACTGTTTATAATTTTATAAATGAAGAAACAAAGCGTGGTTTCTGTCATCCGAAATAACAGCGGCACAGCTCGGATTGGGATAATTGCTGGACGGGGAGACCTTCCCCTTGCCTTAGCCTCGTCTTTGCGGGCAAACGGCCAGGATCCATTCGTGATCCTTGTCGAAGGAGAGGCGGATCCAAAAAGATATACGGAATTTCCGTTTGAGACAGTTGGAATAACCAAGATCGGGAAGTTTCTGAAAATTCTCGAGCGTGAAGACTGTTCCCAAATTACATTGGCTGGCCCGGTAAATCGCCCGGATTTAAAATCGATTGTTCCTGATTTCGAAGGGGTAAAGCTGCTTGCGCGCATTACGGGAGCGTTGAGCAAAGGCGATGACGGTCTGTTAAATGCGATTACCACTTATTTGTCCGAGAAGGGGTTTGAAGTACTCGGAACCCATCAACTGGCCGATGATCTACTTGTTCAGTCCGGGCAGCTAGGGGCCGTGGCACCGGGTGATCAGGATCTGACGGATATTGAGGAAGGGGTCCGAATTGTCAAAGCCATTGGCGCACTTGATATCGGACAGGCTGCCGTTATTCGGGAGGGGTATGTCCTGGCAGTAGAGGCTGCGGAAGGAACGGACCGGTTGCTCAAAAGGGTTGCGGAATTTGCGCGAGAGAAGCCTGCCGGCATCCTTGTCAAACTGACAAAGCCCGGACAAGATCTTCGTGTCGACCTTCCAACCATTGGCGCTGAAACAGTCGCTCTCGCAGCAGCGGCTAATTTAAGCGGCATAGCCGTGGAGGCGGGGTTGACCCTCGCCCTGGAAAAGCCGGAAATGATCCGCCGGGCTGATTCTGCCGGTTTATTCATTGTTGGCCTCAAAACCAACGAAATACAAGGCCAATGACAGGCACGCTTACTTCATTGAAAATATTTTTGGTGGCGGGAGAGCCGTCTGGAGATGCTCTCGCCTCCAAACTCATGGCGGCCGTACAAGCGAAATCCGATATTCCCGTCAGCTTTTGTGGGGTCGGGGGTCCGCTGATGGAGAAACAGGGTCTCAAAAGCCTGTTTCCCATGGATGAACTGACCGTTATGGGGGTATTTGAAGTCCTGCCAAAACTGCCAAATCTACTCAGACGGATCTCAGAGACAGCCGAGGCGGCATTGGCAGAGATACCGGATGTTTTTATTTCGGTGGATGCCCCAGACTTCAGCTTCAGGGTGGCCAAAAAGATAAAAGATGCCCCGTTTCCGAAAGTTCATTATGTGGCACCGTCTGTCTGGGCCTGGCGTCCAGGAAGGGCTGCGAAGATTGCCCAGTTGTATGACCATCTGCTGACTTTACTGCCCTTTGAGCCACAATATTTTGAAAAGGAAGGTCTTGCGGCAACCTTTATCGGTCATTCGGTCGTTGAATCAGGCGCGGATAAAGGCGACGGGGCCAGTTTTCGAGCCTCTCAGAATATCGCACCTGATGAGATTTTGCTAATGATGTTGCCGGGAAGCCGTCGAAGTGAAGTAACCCGCCTTCTCCCCATCTTCAAGGAGGCTGTCACTTTGCTGGAGGCAGAGCTTGGAGAGTTCAAGATTGCAGTACCGGTCGTTGGAAAATCGGCTGACTTTGTAAAGGATAACCTGATTGATTGGTCCGCAAAGGTTGTACTTGTTGAAGGGGTTGAGGAAAAATATAATGCTATGGCGGCTTCAAACGTCGCACTCGCCGCCTCGGGCACTGTGGGATTGGAACTGGCCCTGGCCCGTCTTCCCCATATCATTGCCTATAAGATGAACCCGATTACCACATTTATTGGCAAGCGCCTGGTGAAGCTGGAATTTGCCAACCTGGTGAATATCATGATGAAGCGGGAAGTCGTTCCTGAAATCATGCTGGAAGACTGTACAGCGGAGAATATATGCAACGCTCTCATGGAATTATTCCGCTCCGAGGAAAAGCGTCATCAACAGATTGAACAGTTTCATGAGGCCATGGTAATGTTGGGTAAGGACGACGTGGCACCTGGGGCGCGGGCGGCGGATGTCATACTTAATCTCATTCCTCAAAAGGACGAAACATGACCGACGGAACTGCCAGTAATTTCAGGATGCTGCATACCATGATCCGGGTGAAAGATCTGGACAAATCAATCGATTTCTACGTAAACAATCTGGAGATGAAGCTCCTTCGCCGGACTGATTTCCCGACCGGAAAATTCACCCTAGCTTTTGTGGGATACGGCGATGAGAAGGATACGACCGTCATTGAACTAACCCATAACTGGGATCAGGAAGAGCCTTATGACCTTGGAAACGGATTTGGCCATCTTGCGCTCGGCGTGAAAGACATCTACAGCATTTGTGAGAAGCTGGAGGCCCAAGGTGTCAATATTCCCCGGCCGCCCGGCCCCATGAAGCACGGCACGTCAGTCATCGCCTTTATTGATGACCCGGACGGATACAAGATTGAGCTTGTCGAGAAAAAATAGCTGACTAACTTGCGCCGAAATACCAGACAGCGGCAAAAAACAGCAAAAGAAGAGGAGGAAGGCCGTAAAACAGGGCCTTCTTCACGCTGTAAAATAGCGGTGGGCGGTTGTCATTAACCGCCCGCAGGATAAGTTTGCGTGAGACAACACCCCCTTCGAACTGTTTCGAAGGGGCTTTTTTGACATCTATGTTAAATCGAGAGCTCACGAATTTCCTTACCGTTTGTCGAGATCGACATATTCCCGATGATCATATCCCGTATAAAGCTGACGAGGACGCCCAATCTTCTGGGAAGGGTCTTCCATCATTTCGTTCCATTGTGCCACCCAGCCGACCGTTCTCGCAAGCGCAAACAGCACAGTGAACATGCTGGTCGGGAAACCAAGGGCCTGTAAAATGATGCCGGAATAGAAATCCACGTTCGGGAACAGTTTCTTTTCCTTGAAATACGGATCTTCGAGGGCAATTTTTTCTAGCTCCATGGCTAATTTCAGCATGGGTTCGTCTTTAATGCCCAATTCGTCCAAGACTTCATGGCAGGCCTGCTGCATGACTTTTGCACGAGGATCATAGTTTTTGTAGACCCTGTGACCAAAGCCCATCAGACGGAAGGGGTCATCCTTATCCTTCGCCTTGGCAATAAATTCCTGAACCCGGTCTACAGATCCGATTTCATGCAGCATATTGAGAACGGCTTCATTGGCGCCGCCATGGGCGGGGCCCCACAAACAGGCGATACCAGCCGCGATGCAGGCGAAAGGATTTGCTCCAGAGGAGCCGGCCAGGCGCACAGTCGAAGTTGAAGCATTCTGTTCATGATCCGCGTGGAGAATGAAAATACGGTCCATGGCCCGCGAAATTGTGGGAGATAGTTTGTAATTTTCCGCAGGTACACTGAAAGTCATATGCAGGAAATTTTCCGCATAGGACAAATCATTGCTTGGATAAATAAAAGGCTGACCGACGGAATATTTATAGGCCATGGCGGCAATTGTCGGCATTTTTGCGATAAGCCGATAGCTGGCAATCATCCTCTGCTTGGGATCATGAATATCGGTGCTGTCGTGATAGAAGGCAGATAGGGCGCCAACCACACCGACCATGATGGCCATTGGATGAGCATCCCGACGGAACCCCTTGAAGAACTGGATGAGCTGCTCATGCAGCATTGTGTGGTATGTAATATCGTGGGTGAATTTGTTTTTTTCCGCCGTATTCGGCAATTCCCCTTTCAGCAGGAGATAGCAGACCTCCATGAAATCGCTCTTTTCCGCCAGATCCTCGATCTTATAGCCGCGATGCATGAGGATTCCCTGATCGCCATCAATATAGGTAATGGCTGATTCACAGGAGGCTGTGGAGGTAAAGCCGGGATCATAGGTGAAATGCCCAGTCTGTGCGTAAAGTTTACGGACATCTACAACTGCCGGTCCAACACTACCTGACATCAAAGGCAAATTTGTTACATTGTCATTTTCTGTAAGATCGACATTCCCGGTGATAGTAGAGCTACTCATAAATCTTTATTCCCTTCAAAAAACAGATATTACGATACCTGCGTTAAGGTTTTAGGAAACTCCCGTTGGAATTCCATTTCTCAATTTACTTAAAAGACCTATCCATCCATGACATGAAGTTGTCCGGCTTGATGCGTTACGTTAAGACCCGACCGCATCTCGGATACGTCCAATTGACTGATCCCGACCAAGCACGTCAAGAATGTCAAAAATACTGGGCGATACCGTCGTACCTGTCAGCGACGCCCTTAAGGGCTGAGCAATCTTGCCCAGCTTTAGTTCTTCGGCTTCAGCGGCATCTAGTATGGCGGCCTCTACCGTCTCCACTGTCCACTTGTCTAATTCTTCCAGCCGGTCTGCCAGTCGCGATAAAACACCGCAGGCCGTTGTGTCTAACAACTTTTTGGCTTTTTCGTCCAACTCAAGCGGACGGCTTGCTATTAGGAACAGTGAACTGTCTGCGAGGGATATTACTGATTTTGCCCGTTCTTTCAAGCCGTTCATGGCTTTTTCCAATAAATTAAGCTCATTAGAAGTGAGTGATTTACCGGTTTTTTGCTCAATAATCGGGGCAATTAGTTGGGTGAGATAGCCATTGTCTGCCTCCCGGATATAGATACCGTTCAGATTTTCCAGCTTGGTGAAATCGAACCGAGACGGTGATTTGCCTACGTTATCAAGATCGAACCAGTCAATAGCTTGCTTCGTAGAGATGATTTCGTCATCTCCGTGGGACCAGCCGAGGCGAAGAAGATAATTTCGCATGGCTTCAGGTAGATATCCCATGTCTCGATAGGCTTCTACTCCAAGGGCGCCGTGTCGCTTGGAGAGCTTTGCGCCATCGGGTCCGTGAATCAGCGGGATATGGGCGACCTTGGGCACCGACCACCCAATAGCCTCAATTATTTGCTGTTGACGGGCGGCATTGGTGAGATGATCATCCCCGCGAATGATATCGGTGATTCCCATATCATGATCATCAACAACCACGGAAAGCATATAGGTCGGGGTCCCGTCCGCCCGCAGCAAAATCATGTCGTCGAGCTGCTCATTCTTAATTGTGACATCACCTTGCACAGCATCCCGGACCGTGGTGGATCCTTCGTTAGGAGATTTAAAACGGACAACCGGGTCTCTGTCAGCCGGAGCCTCAGATGGATCCCGGTCCCGCCATCGGCCATCATAGATAGGAGGCCGCCCTTCCGCGCGCGCCGTTTCCCGCATCTCAGCGAGTTCTTCACGGGAGGCGTAGCAATGATAGGCTTTCCCTTCGGCAAGCAGCTGGCGGGCAACTTCCGTATGGCGGTCCCGCCTGGAAAACTGAAACACCGGCTCCTCATCCCAATCCAAACCGAGCCACTGCAACCCGTCAAAGATAGCTTCGATGGCGTCATCCGTTGACCTCTCGCGGTCCGTGTCCTCAATGCGCAGAAGAAATTTTCCGTTGTTATGACGGGCATATAGCCAATTGAACAAAGCCGTCCGGGCTCCACCGATATGTAAAAATCCTGTAGGAGAGGGAGCAAATCGCGTTACAACAGTCATGGGAATTAAGGTCACCTATATTTCGAGCCCTGATTTACAGATCAGGCGCTAAGGGAAAATCTGGCTTTTTGTACTCTTTGTCCGCCCTGAGGGCAAGCAAACCGTTGGGACTGGAGACCATGACGATGCCGATGGGTTTGGGTATTGGATCTGTTGCGACCCAGCTGTTGCTTGATCGTGCTAGGTGGTTTCTGTTTTCGCCTGTATTTGTCGGGGCAGGGATCGTGACTTATTTTAGCCTGACCTGGCATCCCGGTAAGCTTTGGCTGCTGCTTCCATTCGGGATTCTGATCCTCCATCTCCTGGTTCGACGGACGGAGCGCCAGGTCATTCAGTTAGGCATGACAGCAGCCCTTCTGTTTAGCCTTGGGTTCTCGGCGTCTGTCCTCCGAGAGGGGATCGTAGCGGCTCCGGTGCTTCAAAAACGGGTGACTGTCGACATTGAAGGGACGATTACGCAAAAATCTTCCGGCGTAAATGTTGCCCGGATAAAACTGGAAGAGCTCAGCTTTCCGGAAGCGTCAGTTAAATTTAAGCTTGAAGCAGCTCGGCTTTCCATTCGAACAAATTTAGAAGGCTTGCACCCGGGAATGAGGATAAGGACCCGGGCCGTCTTGTTGCCCCCGCCACCGCCAGCCTATGCCGGAGGATTTGATTTTCAGCGCCATGCCTATTTTCAATCCATTGGAGCAACAGGGTATTCAATTGGGCCCTATGAGGTTCTCAATGAAGACACATCATTTTGGTCCTTGCTAAAAAGACAGTCTGCAAAAGCCCGAAGTGGTATCGCGAATTATGTGAAAAGGTGGGGCCCTGGAGATACAGCCGGGTTCACAATTGCCATTTTAACCGGGGACAAGGGAGCAATCCCGGCTCCGCAGCTGGAGGATATGCGCCATTCCGGCTTGGCCCATCTGCTGGCCATATCCGGCCTTCACATGGGTATGATCGGTGGGTTGATCTTCTTTCTCTCTCGGTTTTTACTCGCCTGCTGGCCACCAGTTGCTCTGAATTATCCAATCAAGAAAATCGCTGCCGTAACGGCGCTTGTGGGTTTGCTCTGCTATTTGTTTGTGAGTGGCATGAGCGTATCAGCCGTTCGGGCTTTTATTATGATATCGGCCTTCTTTATTGCCGTTTGTTTTGATCGGACTGCGCTGTCTTTTCGGATGGTGGTTCTGGCGGCTCTGATTATTATGCTGGTATTCCCTGAGAGCCTGTTATCGGCCAGCTTTCAGATGTCTTTTGCCGCTGTTTTTGCCCTTATTTCTCTTTATGAAAAGCTCGGGCCGACCCTCAGCCAGCTCTCCCAGACTGGGGGACCTTTCAGGCAGGTCCTCCTCTATATTTCGGGAATTGCTTTGACCTCTCTGATTGCAGGTCTGGCGACGGCGCCCTTCGCGGTCTATCATTTTGGGCAGATGGCGACCTTCAGCCTCGCCGCCAACTTGATTGCCGTGCCGATTATGGGTCTTTGGGTAATGCCCTGGGCCATCGCCACCTTTCTGACACTCTATGTACCCTGGTCTTTCCCATTGCAAATGATGGGTTATGGGATTGAAGCGATACTTCTGACGGCCCATGAGACGGCCAGCTGGCCGCAGGCTGTCCAGTTTTTCGGGACTTTTTCTCCCGGACTGCTGATCGGAATGGTATTGGCAGGGCTTTGGTGGATGATTTGGCGTCAACCGATCAGGTGGTTGGCTCTGCCGTTTTTATTGGCCGCCCTGTTTATTTTCTCTGATCGACAGAAACCGGTCGCCCTCATATCCAACTCTGGGAACCTGTTTGCCGTTTGGGACGCGGAGGACGGGGCGTATTTTTCGTCTAAGAGCATTGACAAATTTTCTGCCGGAAGATGGCCGCTCATCCTGGGGGCACCAGACCCGGAGCGGCGAATGGACAGTGTTAGATGTGATCTTTATGGCTGTTTGTACAGAAATAAGACCCTCACCATTGCTTTTCCGGAAAACCAGCAGGGTGTTGAATTGGATTGTCAAAGGGCGACAATAGTCATGAGCCGAATCCCGATCTATGCGGACTGTCCGCAACCGATGCTGAAAATCGATAAATTCGATCTTTGGCGTCAGGGGAGTCACAGCCTCTATATCAAGTCGGATAAAACTCTTCGGATTGAGACGGTCAACGGAGTGAGGGGACGGCGTCCCTGGGTACCGCAGCGACCGGGAAACTAATGCGCATGATGCCCTAAATCAGCTTAATACTGCCGGAACAATCCCACCAATTGACCCTGCACCTTAACCTGATCCGGTCCGAAAATACGGGTTTCATAGTCCGGATTCGCTGCTTCAAGCGCAATGGAACCCCCTTTGCGACGCAGGCGCTTGAGGGTGACCTCGCCATCATCAATGAGAGCGACAACAATCTTGCCGTTTTCCGCGGTTTTTCTCTCCTGGATAATGACGGTATCGCCATCATGGATACCGGCATCAATCATCGAGTCGCCGGCCACTTCAAGGCAATAGTGGGATCCTGAGCCAACCATGGCATTTGGCACATTGACGAAATTGGTCGGGTCGCTGAGGGCTTCTATGGGGGTACCTGCCGCAATCCGCCCATAAAGGGGCAGTGACACGGAATCAGAATTCTCGTCGCCATTATCAATCAAAGGCTCCTTGACCGCTTTTCCTTTGCCTTTGAAATCTCCTTGAATGAGATTGAGAGAAACAGGTGCCTTTGCTGGTGTTTCCGTCGGGATTTCCCGTGGACGGATATCCTCCGGAAGTTTCAGAACTTCAAGCGCCCGGGCGCGATGAGGAAGGCGACGGATGAACCCTCTCTCCGTGAGGCCGGTAATCAGCCGATGAATACCCGATTTGGATTTTAAATCAAGGGCTTCCTTCATCTCGTCAAAAGAGGGGGAGACCCCACGATTTTCGAGGCAATCATGGATATATATGAGCAACTGGTGCTGTTTTTTGGTAAGCATGGTCTTTTCCGCCATCAAGAACAAAACAAAAACATTAGTAATGTTCTACAAAAGTTCTCATTTGGCGTCAAGTCAATTTAAATCTGATATACTAGATATTGGGATCAAACTTCCGGATAGGGGTGGAATAACGCGATATAGTCCACTTCACTGCCTTTTGAGATTGGCTCTGCGAAGGGAAGACGACGCACCAGACAATCGGCGGCCGACAGGGGAGAGAGCATGGAGCTATCCTGTTTGGGAAACAGCTCTACCAGCGGGACCCCATTTTCCGTGCCAATGACTTTTGCCCGCAGATAATCTTCTCTCTGGTCATTCCCGCCCAAATCATGGCTGATAATGGCCGGCTCAATGGCCAGTTCCCTTGGTGGCAGCCCATGAAGGGCGTCTATGGCCGGGATCAGAAACAAGTAACTGCAGATCATACTGGAGACCGGATTGCCGGGCATACCAAGCATGGGAGTCCCGTTCAGATCCCCAAACATCAGGGGTTTGCCAGGACGCATGGCAATGCGCCAGAAATCGACAGCCAGGCCTTCTTTCCCCAGAACCGATTGAACCAGATCATGATCCCCTACGGACGCGCCACCGAGGGTCACCAGCATGTCGGCGGAGCGGGCGCCCGCCGCCATTTGCCGTAATGACTGCTCATTATCCTGGGCAATTCCCAGGTCAATAGCCTCGCAGCCCATTTGCTCAACCAAGGCAGCGACAAGCAGACTGTTGGAGGAAATAATCTGGTTCGGACCAATGGGTTCACCGGGTCTGACAAGCTCATCACCCGTCGACAGAAGAGCGATACGGGGCCGCCGCCTAACCTTGGCCCAGGGGACATTCATGGCTGCCATAAATCCGATATCCCGGGGCGTGAGTTTACGGTTTTTTGAGATACCGTTGTCGCCTTCGCGGAAATCCAGACCGGCTGGCCGGACATAAGTACCGATGTCGGCTTTTTCGAGAACTGTAACCGTTGGGTCTGCAGCAGTATCTTCTTTCGGCCCGGGCTCCGTATCTTCCTGTATGACAATGGTATCGGTCCCGTCCGGGAGCGGTGCACCGGTGAAAATCCGCACACATTCACCGCTATGAACGGTGCTGTCATATGAACCACCTGCCGCGGATTCTCCGATGATTTTTAAAGAAACGGGAACGTTCTGAACATCTGACGCCTTCACCGCATATCCATCCATGGCAGATAAGTCAGCCGAAGGCTGTGTGCGCCGGGCGATGATGTCCTCACACAATACCCGGCCATGGGCCTGATCTATGGATACCAGTTCCGAAGACACCGGCTTTAACTCTTTCAGAACTTTTTTGCGGGCCTCGCTTACGGAAATCATGTTGCGTTAAAGGTTCCCGACTTTCCGCCGCTTTTATGCAGGAGTTTTGTTTCAGTAATGACCATGTCCCGGTCCACGGCTTTGCACATGTCGTAAATGGTCAGGGCACAAATACTGGCGGCGGTCAGGGCTTCCATTTCCACCCCGGTCCGGCCTTTAAGCTGACAGGTGGCAACAGCCTGTATACTGCTCTGTTCCGCGTTCATGGAAAACTCAATTCCAACCTTGGTCAGGGCCAGGGGATGGCAGAGGGGAATAAGATCCGCGGTTTTCTTGGCCGCCATGATGCCGGCCAGGCGGGCCACACCCAGCACATCGCCCTTCTTGGCCTTGCCATTCTGGATAAGCTGAAAAGTTTCCGGCTTCATGGTGATGGTAGCTGCCGCAGTGGCAGTGCGTTCCGTGACATCCTTGGCGCCGACATCCACCATATGGGCGGCGCCATCTTTGTCAAAATGCGTAAATCCGGACATAGCGCCTCCTTAACCTGTCGCCAGAAGGGCGCGGACAGCCGAGGTGACATCCGCCTGACGCATCAGGGACTCACCGACCAGAAAACACCCGCAACCGGCCCTTTCCATACGCGCCAGGTCATCATGTGTATAGAGGCCACTTTCACTGACGGCAAGACAATCGGCAGGCAGATCGCGGGCCAGTTCTTCGGTCGTGGCGATATCAACGGTCAGGGTTTTCAAATTGCGGTTATTGATGCCGATCAGGGGGCTTTTAAGAACAGATGTCCGCTCCAACTCTTCCTTATCATGGACCTCAACCAGCACGTCCATCCCAAGATCAGTCGCGCATTCCTCGAGCTCCTGTGCCAGGCTGTCCTCAAGGGCCGCCATAATCAGCAGAATGCAGTCCGCCCCGAGAGCCCGGGCTTCAACCACCTGATAAGGATCCAGCATAAAGTCTTTTCGTAAGACGGGCAGGGAAACTGCATTTCTGGCGGCAACCAGATAGGTATCATCCCCCTGGAAATAGGGAATATCGGTCAGCACAGAAAGGCAGGTGGCCCCGCCATCTTCATACGACCTGGCAAGCGAAGGCGGATCAAAATCCTCCCGGATCAAGCCCTTCGACGGGGAAGCTTTCTTAATTTCTGCAATCAGTCCGTATTGTCCGCTGTCTCTGCGGTCCCGTAAGGCCTTGATGAACCCTCTGGGCCGTGACGCTTGCTTCGCCGTCAGTTCCAATTCACCAAGCGGCGTTTTTTCTTTGCAGGCCTGGATATGAACACGCTTATCGTCACATATTTTCGCGAGAATACTCATATCTTAGGCGACCGTTTCGTTTGTAATTCGTTTAAGGTTTTCAAATGCTTTCAAGGCACTGCCGTCATCAATAGAGGTTGCGGCTAAGGAAATGCCCTCTTCAACCGTTTCGCATTTGCCACCGATCATGATGGAAGCACCCGCATTCAGCAATGTAACATCCCGATAGGGCCCGGCTTCGCCATTCAAAAGGGCTGTCAGGGCCCTGGCGTTTTCTTCCGGTGCGCCACCCTTCAGATCTTTAAGCTCGACTTTCTGAAGACCGAAATCTTCCGGATGGATGTCAAACTCCCGAATTTCTCCATCCTTCATCTCGACAACGTTGGACGGACCGGTCGTTGTCAGTTCATCCAGCCCGTCAGATCCATACATAACCCAGATATGTTCCGAGCCGAGCTCCCGCAAGGTTTCCGCCATCGGCCGCATCCATCTTGGGTCATAGACCCCGATTAACTGGCGTTTGACCGCCGCCGGATTGGACATGACACCGAGAAGATTAAAAATGGTGCGGATGCCCAGCTCAATGCGGGTCGGGCCCACATGCCGCATGGCCCCGTGATGGCGATAAGCGACCATGAAGCAGATCCCGGCTTCATCCAATGCTTTTTGGGTGAGGGACAGATCGCATTCTGTATTAATGCCGAGGACAGCCTGGACATCGGCCGTTCCGGAACGGGAAGAGGCGGCCCTGTTACCATGCTTGGCCACAGGAACACCCGCGCCCGCCGTCACAAAAGCGGCCGCCGTTGAGATATTGAGTGTTCCGTGCCCATCACCACCGGTACCCACAACGTCCATAGCCATGTCGGGTGCCTTGATATAGGTGGCGCGGGCCCGCATCACGCTGACGGCACCGACCAGTTCATCAACGGTTTCGCCGCGAATATGAAGCCCCATCAGGAACGCCCCCATTTGTGAGGGGGTGGCATCGCCGGAGAGGATGATATTGAAGGCTTCTTTCGCTTCATCCATGGTCAGGCTGTCGCCTGTGGCAATTTTTGCAATCAGGCCTTTGAAATTCAGCATATTGTCGGTCATGCGGCTGCCTTGCTGCCCGGCTGTGTCAGATTAAGAAAGTTCTGCAGAATGGCGTGCCCGTGCTCAGAGGCGATGCTCTCCGGATGGAACTGCACCCCATGCATGGGCAGATCCTTGTGACTGAGGCCCATAATCACCCCGTCAGAGGTGGAAGCCGTGACTTCCAGGGTATTGGGGATGGTGGTCGGGTCTACAGTCAGGGAGTGATAGCGGGTCGCAATAAAGTCGTTGGGGATACCCTTGAATATCCCCGCGCCGTTATGGGAGATGGGTGATGTTTTACCATGCATCAATTGGTCCGCCCGGATAACCTTGCCGCCAAAGACCTGACCGATGGTTTGATGACCGAGGCAGACACCGAATACCGGCATGTTGGTTGCTGCTGCCCGCTTGACTACATCCAGACATATGCCGGCCCGGTCCGGATCGCAGGGACCCGGGGAGAGAACGATTCCCTCGGGGTTTTCTGAAAATACCTCATCCACCGTCACAACATTGTTGCGATAGACCTTTATATCGGCCCCCAATTCCCCCAGAAACTGGACCAGGTTATAGGTGAAGCTGTCGTAGTTATCTATAAGCGTTATCATATCAATATCTTGGAACGTTCAATTCAGCAGGCATCTTAGGAACTTTAAATACTCTATTCCCAACACTGGAAACAATAGCAGTTTCACTTCTTTTTGGATATGGTCAAGCCCGCAAATGAGACTTTGCCTTATTTCCAGCGCAATCTTCATAGCTTATTTACCATATTGAAATAGAAGGATAATCGGCATAGAAAGGACCCGGGCTTGTGCCTTGGATATGGGGGAGACCAGCTATATGACGTCCCAAAGAGGGAAAAGACAAGCCGCTTTGGCGCCACAAATTGAGGAAGATCGCGGAATTACGGGTTCTCCCACTCGAATTCTCATCCTCTGTATTGCCGTATTGGTGATCAGTGCCAGTGGGGGTGTCCTTATCGGAAACGTGCTGAACCGAGTCGAGGAAAAACCGCTGATGGAAGTGGTCAGCGCCTTTATCCTGCCGCCATCAACCCAGGATGCCATTGTAGCGATTGAGCCAAGCCCCTTTGAGAGCAATGACTATCCAGAGGAAAGCCCCTTTGCCTCAAATGATTATCCAAAAGAACTAACACCGGAAGCCCATATCGCCGCTCTCAAAGCGAAAGAAGCCGAAACCGGCATTTCCGTTATTGAGCCGGATCCCTTTCCAAAGGCCTTGCAAGTGCCGATATCTCCGCCAACGGCTTCTGATCCACCCTGGCGCAAATATGCTGCCCTGGCGCCGCCGTTTGAAGGTAAGCCATTGATTGCATTGGTCATTGATGATGTTGGCCTTAGTCAGGGCCGGGTTGAGGAGCTTTCCGAATTGCCCGGTCTTATGACCTTGGCGTTCCTCCCTTATGCCTCGAAACTGCAGTCAAAGGCTGAATATGCGCGGGAGCGGGGCCACGAAATTATGCTGCATTTGCCCATGGAACCCCTGGATCATTCGACCAATCCTGGGCCGGACGCGTTGTTACTAGGGCTCTCCCCGGATGAACTGACGCGCCGGGTTAAAAAAAATCTGGACAGTTTTGACGGCTATGTTGGGGTTAATAATCATATGGGAAGCCGGTTTACGGCCAATTCAGACGCCATGACCCTTGTCATGGACATTCTGGCGGAAAGAGGCCTGCTTTTCCTGGATTCAAAAACCACCGCGTCGTCGGTGGGGTATCGATTTGCGGTCAGCCGGGGGATGCCGTCGGCCAAACGGGATATTTTCATCGATAACGTGATTGAAGAAGAGGCTATTCTCAAACAGTTACGCAAAGTTGAGGATATTTCCAGCCGCAAAGGCCTCGCCATTGCCATCGGTCACCCTCATAAAGCGACCCTGTCCGTATTGAGAAACTGGCTGCCGGAGGCGCAAAAACGCGGCTTTGTGTTTGTGCCGATCAGTGCCGTCATGGCGCTGAAATATGACGGCTGAAGTCTGAGACCCTAGCGATTTCTATTGCTGTCGGAAGCATATCTGACAGCTTCCTGAGCAGCTCTTACCAGGGCTTTCGCCTTATTGACGGTCTCTTCATATTCCGCATCGGGATCACTATCCGCGACGACACCGCCACCCGCCTGGATATAGACCTTGTTATCCTTCACAACGGCGGTTCTGAGCGCGATACAGGTGTCCATGGAGCCGTTTGCCGACACATAACCCACGGCGCCACCGTAAATCCCGCGGCGGCTTTTCTCGAGCTCATCAATGATTTCCATGGCCCGCACTTTCGGCGCGCCTGACACTGTTCCAGCAGGAAATCCGGCTTTCAGGGCATCGATGGCAGTGAAACTGTCGGCAATTTCTCCCTCCACATTGGAGACGATATGCATGACGTGGGAATAGTTCTCGATTTCCATGTTTTCCGTAACGGTCACGGACCCGATTTTTGCCACCCGACCGACATCATTACGGCCCAGGTCCAGCAGCATCAGATGCTCGGCCAGCTCCTTCGGATCTGACAGCAGATCCTGTGCCAGCGCCGCATCCTCCGCCGCCGTGGCGCCCCTCGGACGGGTTCCGGCAATCGGACGGATAGTCACCTTGTTGTCTCTGAGCCGGACCAGGATTTCCGGGCTCGATCCCACCACCGAAAACTCCCCGAAATTGAGGTAGAACATGAACGGAGAGGGGTTTGTGCGCCTTAACGCACGGTACAGTGCCAGGGACGGTAATTCGAACGGGAGTTCAAACCGCTGTGACGGCACCACCTGAAAAATATCGCCGGCCCGGATATATTCCTTGGCCTTCTCGACCATGGTGAAATATTCGTCCTTGCTGGTGTTGGAACTGGGTTCCGGCAGGTCGACACCATCCGCATCAAAGGACGCAGAATGAGGCAGGCTGCGCTCAAAATCATGGACGGCATCTGACAGCCGTTCCGCCGCATGGTTATAGGCGTTCTGAGCAGATCGGCTATCGCCGGTCCAGACCGGCGTAATGATGGTGACCAGATCGAGAATGGAATCAAAGATGGCCATGACCGTGGGTCGGATAAACATGCCATCGGGCACATCCAGCTCCTTGGGATTGCCATCGGGAATGTCTTCCATCAGCCGGACCGTGTCATAGGACATATAGCCCACCAGACCCGCGGCCATGGGCGGCAGGTTTTCAGGCAAATCGATATGACTTTCATCGATAAGAGCCTGCAGACTTGCCAGTACCGGCTCCTCGCAGGCGACGAAGGCATCCGGATCGAAGCGGGCCGTGCGGTTGATACGGGCCTCCGTGCCGTCACAGCGCCAGATCAGGTCCGGTTTCATGCCGATGATCGAATAACGGCCGCGTACGGCGCCGCCTTCAACGGATTCCAGCAAAAAGGAATTGGCTTTCCCCTCCGCCAGTTTCATCATGGCCGAGACAGGAGTTTCCAGATCAGCAACCAATGTTGTCCAGAGTATTTGCGAGAGTCCCTTGTCGTGCTTTTCCTTGAACTCTGCAAATGCGGGCTGAATGGCCATATTTAAAAATATTCCCGGATCAGGTCTTCCTTGACGGAGATGCCGATTTCCTTCTGCAGATACGCTTCATACTGGGAGAGGATGCTGGCCCGGATACCATTGGCAAGCTGCGCAGACATCTGATCCGCCGCGTCCCGGTCAGCACTTGGCTCTGCAGGAATGATATCGGCGATGGTATAAAGAATAAATCCATTACCGGCCGCATTGGGGCCAACACCAAAGGCGCCTTTCTGCAATTCAAACAGCCCGGCCCGGAGTTCCGGTGAAAGCTCACCGGGAGAACCGGTCCGTTGTACAGCAGGAGAAGTCTGTATCGTGGTCCCTGTGGACTCCGCGATTTTTTCCAGGCTTTCCCCTTCGGTTGTTTTCAGCAGCAGGGCGTCCGCCTGCTTGCGGGCTTCTTCCTGACGCCAGTCCGCCTGCCAGGCGGTTGTCGCCTGCTCCCGGACCTCGGCGAGGGGGCGGACAGCCGCTTCCTCAACGCCCTCAATATTGATGGCGAAATAGGCCCCGGACTGGGTTTCCCGGAGTTCCGCTTCACTATCGGAAGGGCGGGTAAAGGCGTCGGCCAAAAATGCCGGATCGGCAGGCAGAGAGGTGATCGGCTGACCGGACTTGTCATTTCCTTGTGCATCTACGGCGTCTACCGTGACGACGGGAACGCCAATCGCTTTAGCGGCTTCCGCGACTGTCGCTCCGCCGGCAAACTCGTCTTCAAGCTTGGTTGCCTGCCGGAACATCACGTCATAGGCCTCCCGCAAACGAATATCCTGGGTCAGCTGATCTTTGACATCGTCCAGGGATTTGGAGGTTTCCGGTTTAATCTCTGTCACTTTCACCAGATGCCATCCCAGAACTGTATTGATCGGTTTTGAAACGCCGTCCTTAAGAAGGTCATAGACAGGACCCTGTAGCTCCGGCAGCAGATCCTGCCTGGACATCAGGCCCAGATCCAAATCCTCCGGAGTCAATTGCAGCTCGGACAAGCCGACTTCTTCAAAGCTACTGCCGCCATCGATTTGATTGAGGGCGGCTTTCGCATTTTCTTCCGTATCGAAGATCATCTGCAGAACGGAGCGCACCTCAGGTACGTTAAACTCGCTCAACCGGCCTTCATATTCATCTTGAAGGTCCTGATCACTTACGGCAGTTTCCTCAACAAAATCCTCAGGTTTCAGATACAAATAGCTGATTTTACGGTATTCAGGGGCAGAAAATGTTTCAGGATTTGCCGAGACATATTCTGTCAGTTCCTCATCCGTCGGTGTCGGGGCAAAACCGATGCTGCTGTCCAAAATCTCAATATAGCTGGCTGAGCGTTTCTCTCCCTGATAGGCATACATAACATCCAGAAGCACCTTAGGGGATTTCGTGATCGGCAAGGTCAGGCTGTTAATGAGCTGCTGGCCGGTGATGTCATTGCGAACGATTTCCACATATTCCGCTTCGCTGTACCCGTTCTGCTGCAGGAAGCTCTGGAAGCGGAAGCGATCAAACTGATTGAACTCATTCTGGAATACCGGCTGCAACTGGATCATCCGCCGGATTGCCGCGTCATCCGCATTCAGCCCAAGCTGTTTCGTCTTCTCTTCCACCAGGGCACGGGAGGCAATCTGATTGACGGTCATCTGAGCCAGGCCGAACTGCCGCGCCTGCTCTGCTGTCAGTCGGGTCTGAAACCGCTGGGAGAGGATATTCAGGTTACGCTGATAGTCCCGTTGGAATTCGCCAAAGGAAACAGAGACATCGCCCACTTCAATGACATTGCTGCCGCGAGAGCTTGTCAGCATATCCCCACCGATGCCCCAGACGGCAAAGCTCGCCACCAAAAGAACTAACAGACCCTTTGCGAGCCATCCACCGGCACCTTTGCGCATTGCATGAAGCATTATATCGACTACCAATCCCTGAAATGATCATTTCTGTTATCTGACGGCATCCCCGCCGCAAGTCGGCCAGATTATAGGGGCCTGTAGGTCAGGAGCAACCGGGAATTTCACCCTGTCACGTGTTTCTGACTTACTTTCCGCCTCGAAAAATGGCATACGAACTTAAATTTGCGATTTATGCCAGAAATTCAACTGTTTTTTTGAGGGATAAGATGTCGGACGAAAGAAGAAAACTGATTGCCGGGAACTGGAAAATGAACGGCCTTGCCGATACATCGGTGATGGAGATTAAAGATCTGGCCGCGCGGGCCGGTAAAATCGAGTCTCCCGCATGTGATATTCTGATTTGTCCTCCTGCGACTTTAATACGGGAAATGGCTCGGATCTCTCTGGACAGCCCGGTCCAGATTGGCGGTCAGGACTGTCATCCGAACGAGAAGGGGGCCCATACCGGGGATATCAGTGCCGAGATGATCAAGGATGCCGGCGGTAAATTCTGTATTGTCGGTCATTCAGAGCGGCGCGCCGATCACGGGGAGACTAATGAGACTGTCAAAGCCAAGGCAGAGGCGGCCCATCGCGCCGGGCTCATCGCCATTGTCTGTGTCGGCGAAACGCTGGGAGAGCGGGACTCCGGCAAGACCCTTGATGTCATTACCGATCAGGTTCAGGGCTCCCTGCCGGCTGCCGCGACGGCGGCAAACACCGTCATCGCTTATGAGCCGGTCTGGGCCATTGGCACCGGCAAGACGCCGACGGCGGACGATGTAAAGACCGTCCATGCCCATATCAGAAAAGACCTTGCCGGGCTGATGAATGACTCTGGTCGTGTCCGCGTTCTCTATGGCGGCTCGGTAAAAGGCGGCAATGCGGATGAGCTGATGGCTGTTGAGAATGTCGACGGCGCTCTCGTAGGTGGTGCCAGCCTCACGGCCGAGGATTTTTGGCCTATTGTGAATACGTGTATTTAAGGAACGCCATTCCAAAAAGGGGAAGGACAGAGATATGCCCGGGGATCTGGAAGTTTTGAAAGCGGCTCACGACAAATTCTTTGATGCCACCAACCAGATGTTCACGGGCGATCTCACCCTGATGAAGGAAATCTGGTCTCATGGTGAGGATGTCATCTATATGGGCCCGGACGGCGGCTATCAGGTCGGCTGGGATGAAGTGCTGGCCGACTGGCAACGCCAGGCCGACCTCAAACTCGGCGGCAAGGTGGTGACCACCCAGGTCCATCTCGCCGTCAATGGCGATCTCGGCTACGCCCATAGCATCGAAGTCGGCCAGAACGATCAGGCCGACGGTGAAAGCAACCTCCCCCCAGTGCAAATCCGCGCCACCAAAATCTTCCGCAAAGAAGAGGGTACCTGGCGCTTGATCAGCTTGCATACGGACCGGCTGGAGTACTTGCATACGGATAAGTAGCGGCGCCAATTGGCATTCATAGGTAGAATGTGATAGAAGTAAAATCTATACAATAATCGTCGTGTCGTCCTATTTAGGCGAGATTTTCTATGTATCTTGGCTCTCTTCAGATTATTTTCGCATATCGCCTACATGTGCTTGTGTTGATACTCATGATATTCTCGATTGAAGTGACGAACGAGACGTATTTGTACGACGATCTCAGTATAAGTATCATTTTCGTACCTATGATGAGCTATTTAGCATTCAAGGTAACCGAATATATCTTGCGTCCTGAGCTTGATAAATATGCTATTAATCAAGCCTTGTTTTCAGGTTTTTTTTGGCGATTTTTTGGACTAACCTTTCCTCTGTTGATAGCATATTTTATTGTTTATCCGGTTGTTCCTTCTTTCGCTCCAGATTTTCTCAGCGGTTTAAACCAATACGTTCAAGTTGTTATTCTCGCAATTATCTCTCATTTCATCCTCTGCCTTTTGTTTTTGATTCAGTTTTCTTTTTTTGGCTTAAAGCTTCCTGAAGCGCTAGTTGGGCAAATCAGCGTGACAAAAAACAAGCTCAGTCAGAAGCCTAAACACTTTTGGGCAGTTTTCAGCAGGCTTTTGATAGGGCCTGTTTTTATTAGCTCGATCGGTGTTGTCATAAACTACAGCGCTCACGCAATACATCCTGCATTGAGGGATTTATTACTGGACGCCTGGATACCGAATATTTTCGGTATCACTCTGTTTCTATTCTGCCTTTTCATGCAGGTATGGGCGGTTGTCATGACCTTTTGGGTTCTAGCTTATGCCTATATCCGGATTGAGTATGGAGATAAAGGCATGCAAGTCGTCTATAGATACTGACGCGCATCCCCTTGAAATTAACCTCTTTATCCCCATTTACCAGATTAGAGTAAATACTCTAAAAGGGAGAAAGGGTATGAAATATATCAATAGAACGACAGTCGCGATTGCGGTGATTGTATTTGGGCTGGGCGTTGCCGGGGTGGCGGCGGAGAAGGCGGAGCGGCAGAAGTTTCTGCCCGATGGCGCTGTGGTGGCAGAGGTGTTGATCCCGACGCCGCCAACCGTCGGCTCCCCGGCCTTTGATGCCGAGATGGCGGCAGTGTTGGAGTTGCAGGAAATGCGCTCGGAAGAAGAGGTGGCGTTTGTGTCCAAGCCGCTGGATTTTGACCGGTTTGTGCCGATTATTGAATCTGAGCTGAATATGGTGGATGCGGAGGCCTTGAAACAAACCCTCGATACGGCCATCGACCGGGTGCGCTACGATTATGATGCGGTCAAGGCCCAGTATAACTATCCACGGCCTCATCAGGTGAGTGACCAGGTGCAGCCGGTCGGCGAGGCGCGGCCCGTGGCGTCCTATCCAAGCGGTCATACTATTCGAGCGACGGTTTATGCGCGGTTGCTTTCCGAAGTCTTTCCGGAGCGGGCACCCGAGCTCATGGAGTTCAGTAACCAGATCGGTTATGGACGGGTCGTCGCCGGGCAGCATTATCCCATGGATGTGAACTCCGGTCAGGTCCTCGGTCATGCTTATGCTGATGTGATTATCCAGCAGCCGGCGTTCCAGTCAGCTGTCACCCAGATAAGAGGGGCAGGGGCGTAAACCCCCTGCCATTCGGGGGTCATTTATCGCGAACTAGCCCCTAGCATTCTGGTTGACTTTGGTGTAGAGAACCCCCAATTGATATTTTTGAGGCTGGACGAAGTCATGTCCGGCCCATTTGGGTTTGGAAGATTATGGAAACAATTCTATTGGTCGTTCATGTGCTGATCGCGGTTGTTCTGGTCGGCGTGGTCCTGTTGCAGCGTTCCGAAGGCGGGGCGCTTGGCATTGGCGGCGGCGGTGGCGGGGGCGCCATGAGCAGTCGCGGGGCCGCGAACCTGCTGACCCGGACCACAGCGGCCCTGGCCGCGGCCTTTATGGTCACCAGTATCCTGTTGGCCATTGTCAGCGGTACCCATACGGCCCCGGCGTCAATTCTTGATTCTCCCCTGACCGTGCCGGAATCAGATCGTTTGGCTCCGCTTCCAGGGGCGACGGACAGCGGAACCGGCAGCGAGGCACCCGCCTCCACATCCCCATCGGAGCCAGCCGCTCCGATCTCGGAATAGTCCGGTTACAAAAAAAATCACGGGGCGGCGGAATTGCCGCCTCTTTTTATTTCACGACACAGTTTAAATTGGTTATAACGTAACTCCATGGCTCGGTTTATTTTCATTACCGGTGGTGTGGTTTCCTCGCTTGGCAAAGGTCTCGCAGGGGCGGCGTTAGCCTCCCTCCTGCAGGCGCGTGGCTATAAAGTGCGACTTCGGAAACTGGACCCGTATATCAACGTCGATCCCGGCACGATGAATCCCTATGAACATGGCGAATGCTATGTCACGGACGATGGGGCGGAGACGGATCTCGATCTCGGACATTACGAACGCTTCACCGGCGTTCCGTCCAAACAAACAGACAATGTGACCACGGGACGGATCTACCAGACGGTCATCCGTAAAGAGCGTCGCGGTGATTATCTCGGTGGCACCGTCCAGGTGATTCCCCATATCACCAACGCCATCAAGGAATTCGCCACCTCCAGCCTGGAGGATGAGGATTTTGTTCTGGTGGAAATCGGCGGCACCGTCGGCGATATCGAAGGACTGCCGTTTCTGGAAGCCATCCGCCAGCTCGGCTATGAGTTGAAAAAAGACGCGATCTTCATTCATCTGACCCTGGTGCCCTATATTGCCGCGGCCGGAGAGCTGAAAACCAAACCGACCCAGCATTCAGTGAAGGAACTGCGCTCCATCGGGATTCAGCCCGATATCCTGCTGTGCCGCAGTGAGCAGCCGATACCCGCCGGCCAGCGGCGCAAGATCGGGTTGTTCTGTAATGTGCCGGAAGAGGCTGTCATCCAGGCCCTCGATGTCCGCAGTATCTATGAGGTGCCGCTCAGCTATCATGAAGAAGGTTTTGATGAGCAGGTCCTGAAAGCTTTCGGGATCGAGGACGCGCCGGAGCCCGACCTCAGCAAATGGCAGGAAATTGTCGAGCGGGTGCTGCAGCCGGAGGGTGAGGTCAATATCGCCGTTGTCGGCAAGTATATCGAGCTTCAGGATGCCTATAAATCTTTGAGCGAATCCCTGATCCATGGTGGCATTGCCAACAAGGTGAAGGTCAATATCAAATGGTTCGAATCGGAAACCTTTGAAGACGATGATGTGAGCCCGGCCAGCGCCCTTGAAAATGTCCATGCGATCCTGGTGCCCGGCGGTTTCGGAGAGCGCGGGGCCGAGGGCAAGATCAAGGCCGCCCAATATGCACGGGAACATAAGATCCCGTATTTCGGCATCTGCTACGGCATGCAGATGGCGGTGATTGAAGGCTGCCGTAACCTCGCCGGGATGCCCAATGCGGGAACGTCCGAATTTGGCAGCTATGATCCTAATGTGGTCGGCCTGATGACGGAATGGACCCGTGGCAATCAGACGGAAGTGCGCACGGAAGACGGCGATCTTGGCGGCACCATGCGCCTCGGGGCGTACCCGTGCGATCTGGTGGAAGACAGTCAGGTGCGTGAGATTTACGGCACCGATCATATTGATGAACGCCACCGTCACCGTTTTGAAGTCAACATCGCCTATAAGGATGTGCTGGAGAAGGTGGGGTATAAATTTTCCGGTCTTTCCCCCCATGGTGACTTGCCGGAGATTGTTGAGTTGACCGACCATCCCTGGTTCATCGGGGTGCAGTTCCATCCCGAGCTGAAATCCAAACCCTTTGATCCGCATCCTCTGTTTAAGAGCTTTATTGAGGCGGCGGTCAGCAAATCACGACTGGTATAGACATGACAGACATCAAACATGTGCAAATCGGCAATCTCACTGTCGGCAATGACCTACCGCTGGCCATCATCGCCGGCCCCTGCCAGATGGAAAGCATGATCCACGCTGTGGATATCGCCGGGCAATTGCATGAAATGACCCGGAAGCTTGGCATCGGGCTGGTTTATAAGACCTCGTTCGACAAAGCCAACCGGACCTCCCTGACAGCGCAGCGCGGACTCGGCCTCGAAGGAGCGATTCCGGTGTTTGAGCGCATCCGCAGCGAGTTTGGCATTCCGGTCCTGACCGATGTGCATCTGCCGGAACAATGTGCCGCCCTCGGCGATTCTGTCGATGTGCTGCAAATCCCCGCCTATCTCTGCCGCCAGACGGACCTGCTGCTGGCCGCCGCGGCCACCGGCAAGGTGATCAATGTCAAGAAAGGCCAGTTCCTCGCCCCCTGGGATATGAAAAATGTCGCGGGCAAGCTGATTGACAGCGGCAATCCGAAAGTCCTGCTGACAGAGCGCGGCGCCATGTTTGGATATAACACGCTGGTCTCCGACATGCGCAGCCTCGCCATTATGGCGGAGCAGACCGGTCAGCCCATCGTCTTCGATGCCACCCATTCCGTGCAGCAGCCGGGCGGGCAGGGCACCTCCTCGGGTGGACAGCGGGAATTTGTCCCCGTGCTGGCCCGCGCCGCCGTCAGTGTCGGTGTGGCCATGGTCTTCATGGAAACCCATGACGATCCTGACAATGCGCCGTCCGATGGCCCGAACATGGTCCCCATTGATCAGATGGAAGGCCTGCTCACCACCTTACAGAAATTCGATAACCTCGCTAAAAATCTCAATCCATAGGAACGTCCCATGAGTGCAATTCTTGATATTACCGGCCGCGAAATCCTCGATAGCCGGGGCAACCCGACGGTGGAAGTCGATGTTATTCTGGAAAGCGGCGCTTTGGGCCGGGCAGCCGTGCCCTCTGGCGCCTCCACCGGTGCCCATGAAGCCGTGGAACTCAGGGATGGCGATAAGGACCGCTATGGCGGTAAAGGCGTTCTGCAGGCCGTCGAATCCGTCAATGGTGAGATTTTCGATATTCTCTCTGGCCGCGATGCCGATGACCAGATCGCCCTCGACCGGGCCATGATCGCTCTCGACGGCACCGAAAATAAAGGCCGCCTCGGCGCCAATGCCATTCTCGGGGTCAGCATGGCGCTCGCCAAAGCCGCCGCCGAAGATTGCGGCCTGCCGCTCTATCGCTATGTGGGCGGCGCCTCAGCCCGGACCCTGCCGGTGCCGATGATGAATATCATCAATGGCGGCGAACATGCGGACAATCCCATCGATGTCCAGGAATTCATGATCATGCCGGTGGCCGCCGACAGCCTGGCCGATGCCGTGCGCATGGGCTCGGAAGTCTTCCAGACCTTGAAAAAACAGCTCTCCGCCGCCGGTCATAACACCAATGTCGGGGATGAGGGCGGCTTCGCCCCGAATATCGCCTCCACCCGCGATGCCCTTGATTTCATTATGAAATCCATCGAGGTCGCTGGCTATAAACCGGGGGAGGATATCTATCTCGCCCTGGACGCCGCCTCCACCGAGTTTTTCGAGAACGGCAAATATAATCTCAAAGGCGAGAGCAAGATCCTCGAGCCCGGTGAGATGGTCGATTACTACGCCGCTCTCGTCGGCGACTATCCCATCATCTCCATCGAGGACGGCATGAGCGAAGATGACTGGGACGGCTGGAAGCAGCTCACCGACAAGATCGGCGACACCGTCCAGCTGGTCGGCGACGACCTCTTCGTCACCAACCCCAAACGCCTGGCCGACGGCATTACCCAAGGCGTTGCCAACTCCATCCTGGTCAAAGTCAACCAGATCGGCTCCCTCACCGAAACCCTGGAAGCCGTCGAAATGGCCCACAAAGCCCGCTACACCGCCGTCATGTCCCACAGATCCGGCGAAACCGAAGACTATACCATCGCCGACCTCGCCGTCGCCACCAACTGCGGCCAAATCAAAACCGGCAGCCTCAGCCGCTCTGACCGCCTGGCGAAATACAACCAGCTTATCCGCATTGAACAGGAGCTCGGTGATGCCGCTGAATATGCGGGGCGGGGGATTCTCAAAGCCTAACCATGTCCAACACCGCCCTTTCCCTCACTGAACTCGCGCTGACCACCCAGGACGTGTATGAGCGTAATGCGGAGCGGTTTGATGGGGAGCGGTATAAGGGGCTTATTGAGAAGACCTGGCTGGATCGGTTTCTGGAACTGTTGCCAGCGGGCGGGCAGGTGCTGGATGTGGGCTGTGGGTCGGCGGAGCCGATTGCGGACTATATCATCGGACGTGGGTATCGACTGACGGGGGTGGATGCGTCTGTCGGGATGATCCGGCTGGCGACGGAGCGGTTTCCAGACAATGATTGGCGGCAGATGGATATGCGCTACCTCGACCTTCCCGATAAATTTCACGGCCTGATCGCCTGGAACAGCTTTTTCCACCTGACCCGGGCCGAGCAGCGGCAGGTCCTGCCAATATTTGCCGCTCATCTCAAAGCCCCCGGCGCCCTGATGCTGACCGTCGGGCCGGAGGAGGGTGAGGTGGACGGCCATGTCGGCGATGATCGGGTCTATCATGCCAGTCTCTCTTTAGAGGAATATCGCACGATCCTGGAAAGTCTCGGCCTCGAAATTGTGAAATTTATCCCTGACGATCCGGAATGTGACGGACATTCGGTGCTATTGGCTCGGTTTTCCTGATTACCCGCTATTAGACTATTCTTGAACTTCTTGTTTCTGTACCATCGCGCTACCTAAACAGGCGAACACGGATCGGAGGATGCCTCAATGACAAACACAAAATCAGCGTTTGAAACGATGGCTGTCTTGAAGCCGGATTTGGCTATCGATCAGGTCACCATGTCGCCGGGTTTCTATGACAAGCTGGACCGGGACTATAATAATTTTAAAGACCATGTGCTGATCGCCGCCTATGAATTTTCCGAAGACTGGGGCGTTTGGGAGCGGCATCCCAAAGGGGAGGAAATTGTGATGCTGTTGTCCGGCCGGGCGGAACTGGTTTTGCGAAAGAGTGAGGGGGATGAGACTCTTAAACTGGACCAGAACGGTGCCTATGCCGTGGTCCCGCGCGGCATCTGGCATACGGCAAAAGTTTCCGAACCAACCCGGATGCTGTTTATCACGCCGGGGGAGGGAACGGAGCATTCGGAAGATCCGGCTGTCCCTTCTGAATAACTCACCTTTATTCTCTTTTCTAACGGACACGCGAGAGCGATGTTACGTTGAGTTTTACAATGTAATGAATGACTTTTTCGAGTAAATTCAATAAGATAACGGGCGTCGATCAGTTGTAAGTGTCACCAAGGCGGCTTTGGGACTGATCGCGGAAGTTAAATGCGAATGTTCTGATATCAGGCGATGTTTGGTGCGGAGGTTCGTGTTCAGCTGTTTGGAAGCGCCGGGATGGCGGGTCGATCCGGGATGGGTTGATCCAGGTTCAGACAGTCTGGGTTCAATCGTCAGGTGATATATCTGTGGTAAGTGCTGGAGTCCATGCGAAAGTATGGGCCCGGGGATGTCATGGATCTATCTGATGCTTCTTTGGCTGTTTGGGGTGAAGATATGTTCCGCACAGGAAGATATCCGGTCGAGCTCCGGTCGGTTCAGAGGCATATATTGTCCTGGTGAGAGAACCCGCCCCTAAACTGCCTAATATATCAATCCTTAAACGGACGCCTTTAATGAAAGGGTGCGACATCGGGTCAACCGGGCCGTCGAATTGAGTCTTTATCTATGTAGCAAGTCAGAAATACCCGAAATTTAACATAAATTTGATTTTCCGGTTGACCTGATGCCACCAATTTGATTCACTCCTGTCATGATCATCAGTCAGGAAATAACCAAGCGTGCCCGGGCCAGTGCCGGCCCTATCTTCGGTATCCTTGCCGTGGCCTATTTCAGCTATCATCTGGTGGAAGGGGACAGGGGTCTGTTCGCCTATCTGAAACTTCAGCACAGCATCGATAAAGCCAAGGCCGTCTACTTGGTCACGGAAGATGAAAAACGGGCCCTTGAGAAGCGGGTGTCCCTGTTGCGGCTTGAGAATCTGGATACGGATCTGTTGGAAGAACGCAGCCGCGACGTTCTCGGCCTGGCTCATCCCGATGAGATTGTTATTTACCAGAAATAAAATCGGATTTTGGTTTACACGTATTTTATTTCCCGAACCCGTCGTGTTCCTTGTCAGTTGTTACCAAATAAATCCTGATTCTTTACACTTTATTCTGCCCATGGAATAAACGGAATTTCGGTTGTTTTTTTGAACCTTCTTTTGAAATTAACTTGAATAACTGTAATTCAGTTAATTATCTCGATATTACTTGTTTATTAAGATCTGCTAAGCCACATTCACCTCATGACATGCGGCCCCCTTGCCGCATTTCCGTTTTGACAGCTAATGCACATGGGAGGTGACATGGCACGCCAGACGACGAAGACGAGCTCCGCCGGACAAAAGAAGCCGGCATCCAAATCCAGCAAATCCACCCCGAAATTCAGCGATGACGAGATCAAGAAATTCTATTCCGACATGCTGCTGATCCGCCGCTTTGAAGAGAAGGCCGGACAGATCTACGGCATGGGGCTGATCGGCGGGTTCTGTCACCTCTATATCGGGCAGGAGGCGGTCGTTGTCGGCATGCAATCCACCATCACCGAAAATGACGCGGTCATCACCTCTTATCGCGATCACGGCCATATGCTGGCCTGCGGCATGGATCCGAAAGGGGTCATGGCCGAGCTGACGGGCCGCGAAGGGGGCTATTCCAAAGGCAAGGGCGGCTCCATGCATATGTTCTCCAAGGAAGCCAATTTCTATGGCGGCCATGGCATCGTCGGGGCCTGCGTCCCCCTCGGCACCGGGCTCGCCTTCAGCCAGAAATACCAGGGCACCAAGGACGCCACTCTTTGTTATATGGGCGATGGCACGGTTAATCAGGGCCAGGTCTATGAGAGCTTCAATATGGCGGAACTCTGGTCGCTGCCGGTTGTCTATGTGATTGAGAATAACGAATATGCCATGGGCACCTCGGTCAAGCGCTCCTCCGCCCAGACCGAGCTGTATCGCCGCGGGGAGAGCTTCAATGTCCCCGGCGAGCAGGTCGACGGCATGGATGTTTTTGCTGTCGCCGAGGCCGGTCGCAAGGCCGTCAAATGGGTGCGCGATGGCAAGGGGCCCTATATTCTGGAGATGAAAACCTATCGCTATCGCGGACACTCCATGTCCGATCCGGCGAAATACCGCTCCAAGGAAGAGGTCAACAAGAAACGGGCCGAGCATGACCCCATCGAGCTTTGCCGTCAGCGTCTCTTGAAAGACAAGATCTATACAGAGGATGAGCTGAAGGAGATCGACCGGGAGGTCAAGGCGGTCGTCGCCGACGCCGTTGAATTTGCCCAGAACAGTCCGGAACCGGCACCGGAAGAACTTTACACGGATGTGGTGGCCTGAGGCCGGCCTGGATTGAAAGGACAAATAGATGCCAACAGAAATTCTAATGCCCGCCCTGTCGCCGACCATGACCGAGGGCAAACTGGCCCGCTGGATGGTGGCGGAAGGGGACGAGGTCTCCTCCGGTGACGTGCTGGCCGAGATTGAAACCGACAAGGCGACCATGGAAGTGGAAGCCGTCGATGAAGGCAAGATCGGCAAAATCCTGATCGCCGCCGATACGGATGAGGTGGCGGTCAACACTCCCATCGCCGTACTTTTGGAAGATGGCGAGGATGCGAGCGCCCTCGATGATTTTAAAGCATCAACGGCGGCACCGGCGGAAACCGAGGCCGAATCCGAGGAGGAGGCCGAGGCAGAAACTGAGGCCGCGCCGGCAGCGTCGTCTGTCACCACGGAGCAGCCCCATGACGCCTACGATGCCAGCGGAGAAATTCCGGCCGGTACGGAGATGACCAAGATCGCTGTCCGCGAAGCCTTGCGCGATGCCATGGCCGAGGAAATGCGCCTGGATGAGCGGGTCTTTGTCATGGGCGAAGAGGTTGCCGAATATCAGGGCGCCTATAAGGTCACGCAAGGGTTGCTGGATGAATTCGGCGCCCGCCGGGTCATCGATACCCCGATTACCGAGCATGGCTTTGCCGGTGTCGGCGTGGGGACCGCCTTTCACGGCCTCCGTCCCATCGTCGAGTTCATGACCTTCAATTTCGCCATGCAGGCCATTGACCAGATCGTCAATTCCGCCGCCAAAACCCGGTATATGTCCGGTGGCCAGATGGAAAGCCCGATCGTCTTCCGCGGCCCCAACGGCGCCGCTTCCCGGGTCGCGGCCCAGCATTCACAATGCTATGCCTCCTGGTACTCCCATGTGCCGGGACTGATCGTGATCGCGCCCCATAGTGCCGCCGATGCCAAAGGCCTCTTGAAAGCGGCGATCCGCAATCCGAACCCGGTGATCTTCCTGGAGAACGAGCTTCTCTATGGTCACAGCTTCGAGGTGCCGGTGATGGATGATTTCGTCCTGCCCATCGGCAAGGCGAAAATTGCCCGGCCTGGTGACGATGTGACTTTTGTGTCCTTCGGCATGGGCATGGAATATTCCCTTGCCGCCGCCGAGGCTCTCGCCGGAGAAGGGATCAGTGCCGAGGTCATTGACCTGCGCACCATCCGGCCCATGGATATGGACACCGTCCTCGCCTCGGTCCGCAAGACCAACCGCTGTGTGACGGTGGAAGAGGGATGGCCGCAAAGTGGTGTGGGCGCTGAAATCGCGGCCCAGATCATGGAACATGCCTTCGACTATCTGGATGCTCCGGTCATGCGGGTCACCGGCAAAAACGTGCCGATGCCTTACGCGGCCAACCTTGAGAAACTGGCGTTGCCCAGTGCCGAAGAGGTTGTCCAGGTTGCCAAATCAGTCTGCTATCGCGATTAAGGGGAACGAAGATGCCAATCATAATTACCATGCCGGCGCTGTCCCCGACGATGACCGAGGGAACCCTGGCCAACTGGCAGGCAAAGGAAGGGGATAGCATATCCTCGGGCGATGTCCTGGCCGAAATTGAAACCGACAAGGCAACCATGGAAGTGGAAGCCGTTGATGAAGGGATCCTCGGCAAGATCCTGATTGAAGGCGGTACGGAAAATGTCGCCGTCAATACCCCGATCGCCGTGATGCTGGAAGATGGCGAGGATGCCTCGGCCCTTGACGGGTTTGATGCGGGCGGTGCTCCGGCGTCTGCGCCTGCTGAAGAGGCGGCTCCGGCGGAGGAAAAACCCGCGACGCAAGAGAAAAAAGCGGCGGCACCTGAAAAGGCTCCCGCCACCGCCGAGAGCGGTTCCGCGAGCTCTGGCTCTAACGCCGGCAAGCGCCTTTTTGCCAGCCCGCTGGCGCGCAGAATTGCCGCAGACGGGAATATCGACTTATCGGCCCTGTCCGGATCGGGCCCCCATGGCCGGATCGTCAAGGCGGATGTTGAAAAGGCCATTGCCTCCGGCGGGACTCCCGCGAAGAAAGAGGCGGCGCAGCCTGCTGCCGCGGCAACACCTGCCGCTGCCACTCCTCCGCCTGAGGGTAACTATGAGGAAATCCCGCTCACCAATATGCGGAAAACCATCGCCCGGCGTCTCACGGAAGCCAAGCAGACTATCCCGCATTTCTATCTCACCATTGAATGCGAGCTGGATACCCTGCTGGCCATGCGCAAAGAACTCAATGGCCGCTCCGATGACTATAAAATCTCGGTCAATGATTTTGTCATCCGGGCCTCGGCTCTGGCCCTGAAGAAATTGCCGGAAGCCAATGCCTCCTGGGGTGGGGACAAGATCCTGCAATATAAGGATATTGATATCTCCGTGGCTGTGGCGATTGAAGGCGGCCTGATCACCCCGGTCGTGCGCAATGCCGATCAGAAAGGTCTCGCCGGAATCTCCAACGAGATGAAGGAACTGGCCGGAAAAGCCAAGGACGGCAAACTGATGCCGGAGGAATATCAGGGGGGCTGCTTCTCCATTTCCAATCTCGGCATGTTCGGGATAAAGGAATTTTCCGCCGTGATCAACCCGCCGCAAGCCGCCATTCTGGCCATCGGCGCCGGGGAGCAGCGGCCCGTCGTCAAGGACGGCGCGCTTGCCATGGCCACCATGATGAGTGTGACATTGTCCTGCGACCATCGGGTCATCGACGGGGCCATGGGCGCCGAACTTCTCAAATATTTCAAGGGCTATATTGAAGAGCCCCTGACCATGATGCTGTAAGGAGCCGATTATGAGCGATTCAAATTTTGACGTGGTTGTCGTCGGCTCCGGTCCCGGCGGATATGTCGCCGCCATCCGCGCGGCCCAGCTTGGCATGAAATCGGCGGTGGTCGAGCGCGAACATGTGGGCGGGATTTGCCTTAACTGGGGTTGTATCCCGACCAAGGCGCTGCTGCGGACCGCGGATATCTATAATCTCATCAATCATTCCGATGATTTCGGGATTAAAGTTGAGGGGGTTTCTTTCGATCTTGAGAAAATCGTCAAACGCTCCCGTCAGGTGGCGGGGCAGCTCTCCGGTGGGGTGCAGCATCTTCTCAAGAAGAACAAGGTGACCCTGATCGACGGTCACGGCAAACTCGCCGGATCGGGCAAGGTCGAGATTTCAAAAGACGGCAAGGTCACCGATACGGTCAGCGCCAAACATATCATTCTCGCCACCGGTGCCCGGGCGCGGGTGCTGCCGGGAATGGAGCCCGACGGCAAGCTGATCTGGACCTATAAGGAAGCCCTCGTTCCCGATACCATGCCGAAGAAACTGCTGGTCGTCGGGTCCGGCGCCATCGGCATTGAATTTGCCAGCTTTTTCAACGCCTTGGGTGCCGATGTTACGGTAGTTGAGGTGATGGAGCGGATCCTGCCCGTGGAAGATGCGGAGATTTCCACCATGGCCGAAAAAGCCTTCAAGAAGCTCGGCATGACCATCCATAAAGGCACCACCGTCACGGAACTTAAAAAATCCAAGGACAGTGTCACGGCGACCTTTAAGGACGCCAAGGACAAGACCTCTTCCGATACGTTCGACCGGGTTATCCTTGCTGTCGGCATCGTTGGCAATGTGGAGGATATCGGCCTGGAAGGCACCAAGATCAAGGTTGAGAAAACCCATGTGGTGGTCGATGAATATTCGCGCACCGCAGAGCCCGGCGTCTATGCCATCGGCGATCTGACGGGACCGCCCTGGCTCGCCCATAAAGCCTCCCATGAAGGGGTGATCTGCGTCGAGAAAATCGCCGGGGAAAAAGATGTGCATCCGCTCAACACCGCCAATATTCCGGGTTGCACCTATTGCCATCCGCAGGTGGCCTCCGTCGGTATGACCGAGGACGCGGCGAAGAAAGCGGGCTATGAGCTGAAAGTCGGCCGCTTCCCGTTCATCGGTAATGGCAAGGCCATCGCCCTTGGCGAGCCCGAGGGCCTGGTCAAAACCATCTTCGATGCCAAGACCGGCGAATTGCTGGGCGCTCATATGATCGGGGCCGAGGTGACCGAGCTTATTCAGGGCTATGGGGTTGCCAAGACGTTAGAGACCACCGAGGTTGATCTGATGCATTCGATCTTCCCGCATCCCACTTTGTCAGAGATGATGCATGAATCAGTCCTTGACGCTTATGGTAAAGCGATCCATTTCTAGGGTATAAGCTGTTTTAACCTTATTTACGGGAGAGGACAGGCCAGATGATATTTTTCCTGATCGGGCTCAATGTTGTGATCATAGGTATCATTTGGATGATTGTCCGGTCCGAAGGCGGTGGTAGACAGGAAGGGAGCGGACGGCCAAAGCCCGTTCTCAACCTGTTGTTTCTAATGGCAATATTGATAAATGTCGTTCTGCTTTTATGGTTTGTCGGCGTGTATGTCTTTACGTCAGGATAGGAAAATTGAGCATGAGTGAAACAGGTACAGCCCCGCGCATCCGTCATCCGGAGAAGCGCAACAAGCCGGATAATCCTATTCAGCGCAAACCGGCCTGGATCCGGGTTAAGGCGCCGGTCTCGAAAACCTATCACGAGACCCGGGAGCTGATGCGCGGCCTCAACCTGACCACGGTCTGTGAGGAAGCGGCCTGCCCGAATATCGGTGAATGCTGGTCGAAAAAGCATGCGACCATGATGATCATGGGGGAAATCTGCACCCGGGCCTGCGCTTTTTGCAATGTTTCCACCGGCAAACCCAACCCTCTCGATCCGTTCGAGCCCTTCAATGTGGCGACGGCGGTCAAGACCATGGGGCTTAATCATGTGGTTATCACCTCGGTCGATCGCGATGATCTCGACGATGGCGGCGCGCAGCATTTTGCCGAGGTGATTACCGCCATCCGTGAAGCCACACCGAACACCACCATTGAAATCCTCACCCCGGATTTCAGACATAAATCCGGGGCCTTAGAGGTTGTTGTTGCGGCAAAGCCCGATGTCTTCAATCATAATCTGGAAACGGTGCCGAAGCTCTATCCCGCCGTGCGTCCGGGCGCCCGCTATTACCACTCCCTCAGGCTGCTGGAACGGGTGAAGGAGCTGGACCCCAATATGTTCACCAAATCGGGTCTGATGGTCGGTCTTGGCGAAGAACTGAGCGAAGTGGCGCAGGTGATGGAGGACATGCGGGTAGCCGATATCGATTTCATCACCATCGGCCAGTATCTGCAGCCGACCATCAAACATCACGCCATCGACAGGTTCGTGACCCCGGATGAATTCGCTGTACTTGAAAAACAGGCCTATGCTAAAGGTTTCCTGATGGTTTCTTCCTCGCCATTGACCCGCTCCAGCCATCATGCCGGAGAGGATTTCGCCCGGTTGAAGGCGGCCCGGGAAAAAGCCATTGCCTAACTGTTGGTCACTGTAGAATTTCGAGTGCGTCCTGTATGCCGAAACATTCAGAAGTAAAAATCCTGCCCTATACGCCCCGTCAATTGTTCGATCTGGTGGCCGATGTTGGAAAATACCCTGAATTTCTGCCCTGGTGCGTCGGTGCCCGCATTAAGGAACAGACGGAGACCCTGGTGCTGGCGGATCTGGTCGTCGGTTTCAAGCTGTTCCGCGAACAGTTCACGTCAAAAGTCACCCTTGATCCCGATACTCATGTGATCGAGGTGGAATATCTCGACGGGCCGTTCCGCTATCTCAATAACCGCTGGCAGTTCCTCGATCATCCGGAAGGCTGCAAGATCGATTTCTTCGTCGATTTTGAGTTTAAATCCCTGATCCTGCAAAAGACCATCGGCGTCTTCTTCGGTGAAGCCGTGATCCGCATGATCTCTGCCTTTGAGAGCCGGGCGCGGGAACTTTACGGCATTCCCGACGGGGTCGATCAGCCGTCCGTCACGAATTAGTCCCCTCTATTTATCTAAAGTGGTTGTGCTTTTCGGAATTGTTCGGTCAGCCATTTTTTGATGGCTTCTGTCGACGCGGCCTCTGCCTGCCCCTTTGGCCGGACAAACCAATAGGCATGGCTCGCCTTCATGGAGGTTTCGAACGGCGCCATGAGCCGCCCCGCCGCGATATCGTCCGCCACCAGCAAGGAGCGCCCGAGCGCAACCCCTTGATGATCAACGGCGGCCTGTAAAATAGCCACGTCATCGCCCAAAAGGGGTCCTTCGGGCGGCAGGCGTTGGCACCCGGCGGAATCAAACCAGCCGGGCCAGTCTTCCGGAATGTCCCCGCGTAAAAGGGTGGCGCGCTCAAGGTCTTGTGGCACCTTCAATTCATATTTTTTGGCATAGTCCGGAGAACAGACGGGCAGCACCGTCTCCGTCCCGAGCCTGAATGCTTCCAGATCCGCGGCAGGTGAGGGGCTATAGCGGATTGCCGCATCGACGCCTTCCGTCGCAAATTCCACGAGATGGCGGGAGGCGGTGAGCCGAAGATCGATATCGGGATATTCTTTCAGGAAACTTCCCAATCGCGGCGCGAACCAGCGCACAGCAATGGATGGCAGCATTGACAAGGTGACCACCCGGTCGGATCGCCTGGCTTCCGCCACCGCCGACCAGGTTTGGGAAAAGGCATCGGCCAACTCGCGGGCCAGGCGCTTTCCCGCCGGAGTCACACTCAGCCGTGCGCCATTGCGATGAAACAGAGGAGTGTCTAAGGTGGCCTCAAGGTCCGACACCTGCCGCGAGACGCCGCTTTGCGTGATTCCAAGCTCCTCCCCGGCTGCGGTGAAGCTGCCACAGCGCGCGGCGGCTTCAAATATCTGGAGGGATCTAAGAGGTGGTCTATTATGAGTATTAGTCATGATAACCCTTGATATTTCTCATTTTGCAAGGTGTTTCTGTCAATCTATCATAACTTGAGCTCAATTAGTATGGTAGAAAAACATGACGAATGCTCCCGCCGCCGCTGTTACCTCAGGCCTAAAGCGCCATATGCCGGATTTACCGCTGGTCATCTGGCTGGTCCTGTTGACCGTTGCTCTCGGGCTGGCGGGCGGGCTAGGCTCAGAGGGGCTTATCAGCCGGTTCAATACAGGTTTTGGCCGTGCCCTCGGCGAATTTGCTCTGATCCTGCTGCCGTCCTTTACCTTGGCCGCGACATTGACGCGTCAGAACATTGGGTCCGACACCGCCGGTAAGACGGCGGCTCTTGCGTCTCCCATAGCCGGTGCCGGCATGATCTGCCCCGATACCGCCTATGCCGCCTTATCACCCGCGGCCGGACGCTACAAGCTGGACTTGGCCTTTGGCGCGTATGCGGGGTTTAAGTTGCTCTATCCCGCCGGCCCGCTCATCGTCGCCGCCGGATTTTCTGTGACGGGAACCACCGGTATAGAGCCGACCAAGCTGTTGCTCTATGGCATATTGCTGACCCTGCCGGTCTGGGCGACGGGGATCGCCTGGGGGCGTTTTGTTCATGGGACGGAGAAATCCGAATATGAGGATCAGATCGCCGGAGACAACCGCCATCTATTCATCATATTCTCCCCCTTTATGGTTTTAGCGGGCCTGCTGATCCTTGGCGGTGTCGTCGGCCATACCGGGATTGGCATACTGGACTTTCTTTTGATGCCTAAAGGCGCCTTGATGACGGCAGCAATTCTCTCTCTGTTGCAAACACCTGCCGAAGACCGGCGTGATTGTCTGGACAGTGCCGTCAGGCGAACGGGGTCCTTGCTGGTGGTCATCGGGGCGGCGAGTGCGTTTGGTGCCGTGCTGACAGGATTGCTGCCGCTCGATCGCCTGGCCCCGCAGGAGAGCGGAATGCTGACCTTGATCGCGCTGTTTGCCATGACGGTCCTGTTCAAACTGGTGCAAGGATCGTCCATGGCAACCTTTGCCGCCATTTCCCCCGTCGCCGCGCCGATTGTGATGGCCAGCGGCGTCAATGAGATCGCCGCGGTTTTTGCCGTCTGCCTGGGGTCCTTTATCGCCATACTTCCCAATGACAGCTACTATTGGCTGGTCCGCCGGGATGCCCTGGAAGCGGAGCAGAGCGAAGCCCGTGTCATCTGGATCCTCTCAGGCGGGGCGGTGGTGCAGGCCCTGGTGGGAATGGCCCTTCTATTGCTGGCAGTCGCGCTATGGGTTTGAGGAGCAATTCCGCGCTTTACTCGCTGGTCACCTCCAGCAGCATTTCCAGTGCCGTCTTGACCGTCGCGATGCGCACTTCCGAGCGGCCGAGATCGCCGTAATCCATCTTGATATGCAGGGCGACGCCGTTCTGTGTCGCCACCGCCAGATGCACCCTGCCGACCGGTTTTTCCGCCGTCCCGCCGCCGGGTCCAGCGACACCGGTGACCGCCACGGCGATGTCAGCACTAGCCGTATTGACCGCGCCCAGGGCCATCTCCCGCGCCACTTCTTCCGATACCGCGCCATGGGCTCGCAATGTGGCCGTATCGACGCCGATCATGCGGTTCTTGGCGGTATTGGTATAGGTGACAAAGCCGCGATCGAACACATCGGAGGATCCGGCAATATCCGTAAGCGCCCCGCCGATCAGGCCGCCGGTGCAGGATTCCGCTGTGGCCAGATGCCAGCCTTTGCGGCGGCAGGCGGCGAGGACCCGGGTGGAGAGGATTGTGATTTCATCATTAAAGACATTCATATTGCACTCATCAATTCTGGGCCGAAAATATCGACGGCGAGGAGAAGGATACCGAAAAACGCGACCAGGGCGAAGATCCCGGCCATCAGATCATCGACCATGACGCCGACGGCCCCCTTGATATTCTGGTCACACCAGCGAATGGGCCAGGGTTTCCAGATATCGAACAGGCGAAACAGGATAAAGGCGAGGGCCGTCTGAAACAAGCCGCCATCGGTCAGCAACATCGCCAGCCACAGGCCGGCAACTTCGTCAATGACAACCTCGCCCGGATCCTCCCTGCCGGTTTTCTCAAGATAGACCGCCGTGCTCCACCAGCCGGTAACAGATACGAAGATCATGGCAATGAACAGGACATTGATCCCGAAGAAATAGAGGATGGCATAGCCGACGGGCAGGGCGGCGAGGGAGCCGGCGGTGCCGGGAGCCTTCGGAACCAGCCCGCTCCAGAACCAGGTCGACCAGATCACGGCGGGATGCCATTTGGAAAGGGTCGAGGTAGTCATTCCGGCAATCTCACGGTGGCGATGGCCTGGGCGGCGATGCCTTCGCCGCGGCCGGTAAAGCCGAGCTTTTCGGTGGTGGTGCCCTTGACACTCACCCGCTCAGGGGAGATCTCAAGGATATCGGCGATTTTATGTCTCATCTCCTCCCGGTGCGGCCCGATTTTCGGGGTCTCGCAAATAATGGTCAGATCGATATGGGAGATTTTGCCGCCTTTTTCGCGGATCAGGTCGGCGGCATGCTGCAAGAAAAGCGGAGAGGCGGCGTCTTTCCATTTGTCGTCGGACGGGGGAAAATGGGTACCTATATCTCCCGCGCCTATGGCCCCGAGCAAGGCATCGGTAATCGCATGCAGGGCGACATCCGCATCGGAATGCCCTTTGAGGCCCTTGTCATGGGGGATATTCACACCGCTGAGCCACAGCTCCCGCCCGGCCTCGAAGGCATGCACATCAAAGCCGCTGCCGGTGCGGACATCCGAGAGGGCCCTCGTGATCATCTGCTCTGCTCTTGTCATATCGTCCGCCGTGGTGATTTTGAAATTATCCCGCTCTCCGGGAACAAGCAGCACGTCAATGCCTGCCCGCTCCGCCAGGGCGATATCGTCGGTCACAGGCTCGTCGATGAAACGCTGATGGGCGGCAAGGATTGCGGCATAGTTGAAGCATTGGGGTGTTTGCGCCGTAAACAAGCGCTCCCGATCCAGGGTCCCAATGACCCGGTTATCCACTGCTTCCTTCACCGTATCGACCATGGCCAGAGCCGGGAGGATGGCGTCTGCCGTCTCCAGACCCTCAAGACAGCGATCTATGAGGTCAGCGGTCACAAAGGGGCGGGCGGCGTCATGGATTAGAACCCGATCCGGTGCTTGCTCTTCAAGGCTCTCGAGGCCATTGCGCACGGAGGTCTGGCGGTTATCCCCTCCGGCAATCCAAGGCAGCAGAGAGAGGCCCTTGGTTGCTGCTTCATAGAGATCCAGATGATCCGGATTGAGGACGACCAGAACGCCATCAATACCGGGATGAGACAGGAAAGTTTCAACGCTATGCCGCAACACCGCGCGGCCGCCGAGAGGGGCATATTGCTTCGGGAGGTCGAGGCCGGAACGGGTGCCTTTTCCGGCGGCAACAATGAGGGCGAGGGTTTTCATGGGGTGACAATAGTTCCCTGCCATTCGCGGTTCAACTTCTCAGTTCAACAAAATGTGTAGCAGGGAATGATTTTGTTGCAACTGCGAAAAGAGAGCGCTATATTGCCTAATTATTAGACAAAAAGTATTTTGCTTAAAAAATGATCACTAAACTTGGTAACTTTGACATAGACCTCCCGGTTTTTCTGGCACCGATGGCAGGGATCACCGATCTGCCGTTTCGTCGGCTGGTCAGCCGTTTTGGCGCTGGTCTGGTGTTTTCCGAGATGGTCGCCAGCAAGGCCATGGTGGCGGAAACCCGCCGGTCATTGCGCATTGTCAAATCCTCCGACGATGAGCCCTTGATGGCTGTGCAACTGGCGGGCTGTGACCCTGAGATTATGGCCGAGGCGGCCAGGCTCAATGAGGCCATGGGAGCGCGGATCATCGATATCAATATGGGCTGTCCGGTCAAGAAGGTGACGTCGGGCATGGCCGGATCCTCCCTGATGCGGGATCTTTCCCATGCCGCTCAAATCCTTAAAGCCACGGTGGAGGCGGTGTCGGTTCCGGTGACGTTGAAAATGCGTACCGGTTGGGATGATGACAGCCGCAATGCGCCTGAGCTGGCCAAAATCGCCGAAGATAGCGGTATCCAGATGTTGACGGTTCATGGCCGTACCCGCTGCCAGTTTTTTAAAGGTGCGGCGGACTGGCAGTTTATCGGCAAAGTGAAGGACGCCGTTGATATTCCGGTCCTCGCCAATGGCGATATCCAGACCCGCGAGAATGCGGCGGAAGCCCTTCGTCAGTCCGGAGCTGATGGGGTAATGGTCGGGCGGGGCAGCTATGGCCGTCCGTGGTTCGTCGCCCAGGTTGCCGAATATCTCAAGTCCGGCACCCGTCTTGCTGATCCGGACCGGGAGACCCAGAAAGCCGTGGTGAAAGAGCATTATCTCGATCTCATCGGACTCTATGGGGAGCCTGTCGGAGTTCGGGTCGCCCGCAAGCATCTCGGCTGGTACGGCCAGCGGCTGCCGGGCGGAGAGGAATTTCGCAGCAAGGTGGTGCGTATGGATGATTACCGCCAGGTCTGCGACGAAATCGACCGGTTTTATGAGGATGTTGAATTGAAGGAAAGCGCCTGACATGTCCTTACCCGGTCTCTTTGGTGGCAAGAGCAATAACAATTTTGATGCTCTCTCCGTGCTCAATGCGCTTCCCGATCCGATTATTGTGGTCGATGAAGACGGCACTATCTGCATGACAAATCCGGCTGGAGAGGAATTTTTCGGCTCTTCCGCCAATATTCTGAAGCGGACCCATCTTAAAGATCTTGTGCCCTTCGGCAGCCCGCTGCTGGGCCTTGTCGATCAGGTGCGGGAAAGCGGCGACCGGGTCTCGGAATATAGCGTTGAGCTTGGCACCCCGAAACTGGGGGTCAAAAATGTCAATATCCAGGTCTCCGCCCTCTATGGTACCTCCAATGTGGTCGTCCAGATTGAGGAGAGGACCATTGCCTCCAAGATGGATCGGCAACTCACCCATCGCGGGGCCGCCCGTTCAGTCACCGCCATGGCGACCATGCTGGCCCATGAAGTCAAGAACCCGTTGTCGGGCATTCGCGGATCGGCGCAGCTCCTGGAAATGAACGCCTCCGACGCGGACCGGGCTCTGACCCGCCTGATCTGTGACGAGACCGACCGTATCTGCGCCCTGGTTGATCGCATGGAGGCCTTCTCCGATGATCGGCCCATCGATCGCGACGCCGTCAATATCCATGAGGTGCTGGAGCATGTGCGCATGGTTGCGGCGGCCGGATTTGGCGCCAAGGTCACCTTCAAAGAACAATATGATCCCTCACTGCCCTTCGTCTATGGCAATCGCGACCAACTGGTGCAGGTTCTCCTCAATCTCGTCAAGAACGCAGTTGAGGCGGTGCCGGAAGAGGGGGGTGAGATTGTCCTCAGTACCGCTTATCGCCATGGGGTACGATTGGCGGTTCCGGGGAATCAGCAGAAAGTACAGCTTCCCCTTGAAGTTGGCATACAGGATAACGGTCCGGGCATACCCGATGAAATTCTCCCCCATATCTTCGATCCCTTTGTGACAACGAAAACCGGTGGCAGCGGTCTCGGGCTGGCTCTGGTGGCCAAGATCGTCGGTAATCATGGCGGCATAGTCGAATATGAAGGGCGAGATTCGGGCGGTAAGTTCCTGATCCGATTGCCGGTTTACAACATTTCGAAAGTGAAAGCATAGAATATGGTTGGCACAATTTTAGTGGCGGATGACGATCAAAGCATACGGACGGTGCTGGACCAGGCGCTGTCCCGCGCCAATTACGTCGTACGGTCCACCAGCAACGCCGCCACCCTGTACAACTGGGTTTTGGAAGGGGCCGGGGATCTTATTCTCACCGATGTCATCATGCCCGATGAAAACGGGCTCGACTTGCTGCCGCGCATCAAGAAAATCCGCCCCGACGTTCCCGTCATTGTTATGAGTGCCCAGAACACTCTGCTGACCGCCATCAAGGCGACGGAGCGGGGGGCCTATGACTATCTGCCGAAACCCTTTGATCTGAAGGAACTTCTTCAGGTGGTGGAGCGTGCCTTGTCCAAACCCAAAAAGGTCTCCGGACGATTTGGTGAGGATGACGAGGAGGAGACGAAGATTCCGCTGATCGGCCGATCTCCCGCCATGCAGGAGATCTACCGGGTGCTGGCCCGCCTGATGGGCACCGATCTGACGGTGCTGATTTCCGGCGAAAGCGGAACGGGTAAGGAACTGGTCGCCCGGGCCCTGCATGAATATGGCAAGCGCAAGAATGGGCCGTTTGTGCCTATTAACATGGCGGCAATTCCCCGTGAACTGATCGAATCCGAGCTGTTCGGCCATGAGAAGGGAGCCTTTACCGGCGCCGAAGCGCGGGCCATTGGCCGCTTTGAGCAGGCGCAGGGCGGGACATTGTTCCTCGATGAGATCGGCGATATGCCCATTGAAGCCCAGACCCGGCTGCTGCGGGTTCTGCAGCAGGGGGAATATACGACCGTCGGCGGCCGCACGGCGATCAAGACCGATGTCCGCATCATCGCCGCCACCAACCGGGATTTGCGGCAGTTTGTCCGTCAGGGCCTGTTCCGTGAGGATCTATATTACCGACTCAATGTGGTGCCCTTGCGCCTGCCTCCGCTTCGGGAGCGGGCCGAGGATATCCCGGATCTGGTCCGCCATTTCCTGTCCCAGTCCCAGGAAGAGGGGCTGCCGGTCAAAAGCATCGAAAAGGACGCTCTGGAGCTGCTCAAGCGCTATAAATGGCCGGGCAATGTGCGGGAGTTGGAGAATCTGGTCCGCCGGCTGGCCGCCCTGTATTCCGATGACGTGATCAATGTTTCGGTGGTCGAGCAGGAGATCCAGCCTCCGGAATCAGGAAGCAACGGAGAGTCTTATTCAGAGGACGAAAGCCTGGGCATGGCCGTGGAACGGCATATTTCCAAATATTTCGCAGCCCACACGGAAGGGTTGCCTCCTGCGGGTCTCTATGACCGGGTTTTGCGGGAAATAGAGCGCCCATTGATCTCTCTATCCCTTGATTCAACCAATGGAAATCAGATCAAGGCAGCGGATCTGCTCGGTCTGAACAGGAATACTCTGCGTAAAAAGATAAGAGAACTCGATATTCAGGTTGTGCGCGGCCTCAAGTGATGCTTAAATGCAACAATGTGGTATTTGCAGAATACGCGTCGCAGGGGCCAGTTAAGGTCTGAATTAATGGGATTTTTCCGATTTGGGGCAGGAGGCTGGCGTGACTGAATCACAACAGGCCGCCCCAAAACCGGGCATGCCCTTCAGTCGATGGGCCAAAAAGATCGGCCTGGGGCCGAAGACGTCGTTTTTTGTCGCCATGCTGGCAATTGCCAGTGGTATTGCCACCTATGAATCCCTGACCGTTGATAATCCTGCCTATACACGAGTTCTGCTGATCGTCGATATCGTGATTGCCGTCATTCTGATCGGCATCATTTCCCACCGTCTGGTGCGCATGTGGCGCAAAAACCAGAAGGTCGGTTCCGGCAGCCGGATGCATCGGCGTATTGTCCGGCTGTTTTCCTTGATCGCGGTGGCGCCGGCGATCATGGTGGCCGTGTTCTCAGCGCTGTTTTTCAATATCTATTTTCAGAAACATTTTTCCGATCCGGTTAACACGGCGGTGTCTGAATCCATCGTTGTCGCCGACGCCTATATCAAGGAGCATATTCAGAATATCCGCTCTGACGTTCTCGCCATGGCCGCCCAGATCAACCGGGCGCCTGCCCAGGTGTTGGAAAACCGGACCCTGTTTGATAACTATCTCAGCGATCAGGTGTTGGCCCGCAATCTCAGTGAGGCCGTAGTCATTGACGGGGTTCAGAATATCATCGCCCAATCCGATCTCAGCTTCGCCCTTGAGTTCGATCAGATATCGCCGACGACCATTGACGATGCGCGGGTGACCGATGTCATTATCACCACCAACGAAACAGATGACCGGGTGCGGGCTCTTGTGCGGCTGGACCGGTTACTGGATGGTTTTCTTTATGTCGGCCGGTTCATCGAACCACGGGTGTTGGAACATCTGGAGCGGACCCGCGCCGCCGCCGCCGAATATGAAGAACTTAAAGAAGAAGGATTTGGTATTCAAATCCAGTTTGCCGCGATCTTTTTTATTATCTCCTTGATGGTGGTGCTGTCAGCGGTCTGGTTCGGCCTGGCCATTGCCTCTCGCCTGGTGGGCCCGATTGAGGATCTGGTTGGGGCGGCAGAGCGTATTCGGGAGGGTGATTTGGACGCCCGTGTCGATGAAACCCGCGCCTATGACGAAATGGCCACTCTGACCCGCGCCTTTAACCGGATGACCAAACAGCTCTCCACCCAGCGGCGGGAGCTGGAGGAAACCAACAACAAACTGGATGAACGCCGCCGCTTTACCGAAGCCGTCCTCTCCGGGGTCTCGGCCGGGGTGATCGGGGTGGACAAGAACGGTATGATAACCCTGCCGAACCGCACCGCGACCAAGCTTCTGGGGGTCAAGGCGTCAAAAATGATCGGCCGCCGGTTTGCCGATATTGCCCCGCAAATGGCGTTTCTACTGGATGAGATACGGGAACGGCCGTTCAAGGTCGCCGAAAGCCAGGTCCAGATACAGACCGGCGATGTTCAGCACCATCTGCTGGTGCGGGCGGCAGCAGAAACCTCCGAAACAGGGTTGCAGGGATTTGTTGTTACCCTGGATGAGATCACCGATCTTGTGTCGGCCCAGCGGATGGCGGCCTGGGGAGATATCGCCCGGCGCATCGCTCATGAAATCAAGAACCCGCTGACACCGATCCAGCTCTCTGCCGAGCGGATCAAGCGCAAATATGGTAAGGAAATCATCAGCGATAAGGAGGTGTTCGATCAATGCACGGACACCATTATCCGCCAGGTTGGGGATATCGGTCAGATGGTGGATGAATTTTCCGCCTTTGCCCGGATGCCGACACCGGAATTCAAGCCGGAGAATATGGGGGAACTGGTCGGTCAGGCGGTCTTCCTGCAAAAGGTGGCGCATCCGGAAATTACCTATGATTTCACGCCGCCGGAGGAGGAATTTCTCTGCGATTGTGATGCGCCGCAGGTCAACCGGGTGCTGACCAACCTGCTGCAGAACAGTGCCGATGCCATCGGCGGCCGGGAAGGGGAGCCGGAGAAGCTGGCCCCGGGGAAAATCAGCGTGGATATTTTTGGTCAGAATGATTCTCTGGTCATTGAAATTACCGATAACGGTCGCGGTTTGCCGAAAGAAAACCGCAGCCGCCTCACCGAGCCCTATGTAACCCATCGTGAGAAGGGGACCGGACTTGGTCTGGCGATTGTCAATAAAATCATGGAAGAGCATGGCGGAAGCCTGACAATGATGGATGCGCAGGATGGCACCGGTGCCCGAATTCAGGTCACCTTTCCGGCCCATGACAGGAAAATCACTAACTTAAAAACGGGGAACGGCTGATCATGTCTGCGGACATTTTGATAATCGATGACGAATCTGACATCCGTGAGCTTATCGCGGGCATTCTTGAGGATGAAGGCTATGAAACACGGATGGCCGGCAACAGCGAGGAATGCTTTGCGGAAATTGCCCATCGCCGCCCCAGCCTTGTCATTCTCGACATCTGGCTCAGGGGCAGTCAGCTGGACGGCCTCGGTATTCTTGAGCAGATCAAAAAGGACCATCCTGACCTTCCGGTTCTCATGATTTCCGGTCACGGCAATATCGAAACGGCGGTTCAGACGATCAAGATGGGCGCCTATGATTTCATCGAAAAACCTTTCAAGGCAGAGCGTTTGTTACAATTGGTGGAACGGTCCCTGGAGGCCGTGCGTCTACGCCGGGAAGTGGCGGAGCTTAAGAGCAAGGCCGGGGAAGTGATGACCGATCTCGTCTGTCGCTCCAATGTGATGACCCAGTTGCAGCAGACCATCGAAAAAGTGGCGCCCACAGGCAGCCGGGTTCTGATCACCGGCCCCTCCGGTTCCGGCAAGGAGGTGGTCGCCCGTCTTATTCATGCCCAGTCCACTCGTCAGAACGGGCCTTTCGTTGTCCTCAATGCCGCGACCATGGCGCCGGAGCGCCTTGAAATCCAGCTCTTCGGGGTTGAGGATGGCAGTCTGAACTCAACAAAGGGCGCCCGCCGCGGGCTGTTGGAGCAGGCCCATGGTGGCACTCTGTTCCTGGATGAAATCGCCGATATGCCTCTTGAAACCCAGGGGAAAGTCCTGCGGGTGCTGGTCGATCAGTCCTTCCAGCGGGTCGGCGGAAATGAGAAAATCAAGGTGGATGTCCGGGTTATTTCGTCGTCAAGCCAGAACCTGCAGGAGGCCATGGAAAACGGCACTCTGCGTCAGGATCTCTATCATCGCCTCGGGGTGGTGCCGATCACTGTCCCGGCTTTGAAAGAGCGGCCGGAGGATATTGGACCACTTGCCCGGTTTTTCATTGAAAGATTTGCCAAAAGCGCCGGCCTGCCGGTCCGCAAGATAGGGGAGGATGCGATCGCCACGTTGCAAGCGTCCTCCTGGCCCGGAAATGTCCGTCAGCTCAAGAACGTGATGGAGCAGATCATGATTCTGGCGACCGGGGATAAAAGCGCGCCAATAACCGTCGATATGGTCCCGGCCGATGCCGGATCCGCCCAGTCGGTAATGGTCGGCCAGAATGACAATACGGAAATCATGGCACTGCCGCTCCGTGATGCCCGGGAGCGGTTCGAAAAGGAATATCTCGAGGCACAAATTAACCGTTTTGGCGGAAATATTTCGCGTACCGCGGCTTTTGTTGGTATGGAGAGATCAGCGCTGCATCGAAAGATCAAGACTTTGGGTGTGGCCAACGGCGACCGCAAGAAGGTATCCGACTAGGTAAGCGTATAGGTAAGTGGGGGAGAAGCGACCTCAATGAAAGTCATTGTCTGTGGGGCCGGTCAGGTCGGCTCTAACATTGCGCGCCAGCTGGCCCGGGAAAGCAACGACGTTACTCTGATCGACCAATCTCCGGATCTGGTCCGAAAAATCAGTGATGAGCTCGATGTTCGGGCTATGGTCGGACATGCCTCCCATCCGGACGTTCTCGATCGGGCCGGGGCCAACGATGCCGATATGCTCATCGCCGTGACCTATAGCGATGAGGTGAATATGGTCGCCTGCCAGATCGCCCATTCCTTGTTTGATGTGCCGAAAAAGGTCGCCCGGATTCGCTCGCAGCAGTATCTTGCGCCTGTATGGGCCCATCTGTACAGCCGTGAAAACCTTCCCATTGATGTGATTACCTCACCGGAGATAGAAGTTGCTCAGGCGATTGAGCGCCGGCTCAAAGTTCCCGGTGCCTTTGATACTGTTTCCTTTGCCGATGGGCTGGTGCAGGTCATCGGGGTGCGGCTGGATGAAAGCTGTCCGATCGTCAACACACCGCTTCGGCAGCTGACTGAGCTGTTCCCGGACCTCAATATTGTTGTCGTCGCCATATATCGGGACGGCAAGATGATCATTCCGGCCAGCGGTGATCAGATGTATCCGGGGGATGACGTTTATTTTGCCGCCGATACCAATCATGTTGCCCGTGCCATGCCACTATTTGGTCATGAAGAGCAGGAGGCGCGGAGCATTGTTGTCATCGGTGGTGGAAATATCGGTCTTCATCTGGCGCAATTTATCGAGCAGAATATGCGCAATGTGTCCCTGAAACTGATCGAAATTGATCAGAAACGGGCGGAGTTCATCCTTGAACATCTTGATAACACGGTTGTCTTGAGCGGCGACGCCCTTGATCCGGATCTTTTGCATGAAGCCAATGTCGCCCATGCCGAGACTGTGGTGGCTCTGACCAATGATGACGAAGTGAATATTCTGTCCTCCCTGCTGGCAAAGGGGCAGGGATGTGAAACTGCCGTGACCCTGATTAACAATCCGGTTTTCGGCAATCTCGTCACCTCTCTTGGCATTGATGTGGTTGTGGATCCGAGAGCGACGACGGTTTCCGAAATCCTCCGTCATATCCGCCGCGGCCGTATCCGGGGCCTTCATTCTTTCCGTGACGGCGCCGCTGAAGTGGTGGAAGGGGAAGCCCTTGAAACTTCTCAGCTGGTGGGAACACCGCTCCGCGATATCAAACTGCCGGCAGGAACCATTGTCGGGGCGATCATCAGGGGTGATGAGGTCGAGATCCCTCGTGGCAATTCTATTATCCAGACCGACGATCGGGTTGTGATCCTTGGCCTTCGCAATGCTGTGCGCAAAGTGGAGGAAATGTTTTCTGTCAGCCTTGAGTTTTTCTAGGCATCATGCTGTTCGCGCCTGCCTTCAATATTCTCGGTTGGTCTCTGGTCCTGTTGTCGGGTCTGATGGCGCTCCCCATTCTCTTTGCCCTCGCTGCCTCCCAGTATTTTATTGCTTTCAGTTTCCTGATGTCGGCAATCATCACCTTGTTCCTGGGCGGGGGACTGGTGTTTGCCAATCGCACAGGCGCGACGAGCCTCGGCCGTCGGGAGACGTTTCTGACCGCCACGTTGATCTGGGTGATTCTCCCACTCTTTGCCGGACTTCCCTTTTATTTGAGTGACGCCATCCCCTCTGCCACAAATGCCTATTTCGAGGCGATCTCCGGCTTCACCACCAATGGCGCCTCGATCATCACGGATCTCGATTCCCAGACCCATAGTGTTCTGCTGTGGCGCAGCATGATCCAGTGGATCGGCGGTTTTGCGATCATTGTCTTTGTGTCGATTCTGGCAACAGCTTTCAATGTACCCGGCAATAATCCTTTGACCCAGGCCATCGCCAAAAGTACCCGGCGGCGCATGTCCCGACGGGTCAGATATGCGGTGTCTTCGATCCTGAAAATATATGCCCTGCTGACAGCCATTTGTATTGTCGCGCTATGGGCGGCAGGGATGCCGGCCTTTGATTCCATCTGCTATGCCTTCAGCACCATATCAACCGGTGGATTCACCGTTTCCAACAGCGCCGGAACTGCCTTTAGCAACCGGGCGGTTGAGATTGTGCTGATCATCTTCATGATCGCCGGCGCCGTGAATTTTTCCCTGCACTGGTCCTTTTTCAACGGGGATCGGCAATCCTATTTCAAGGATCCGGAATACCGGTATTTGCTGCTGGCCGTTGTGTTCGGGAGTCTGGCCGTTTTTCTGTTGATGATGACCAATACGGACATGGATATTCCGGATACCATTCGTTATGCCATTTTCAATACCGTCTCGGCGATCACTACAACAGGATACAATCTGCCGCTTGTGTCCGATACCGGGCAATATTACTGGCCGATCGGGGCTTTGTTCCTGGTGTTGTTCCTGATTTCAGTCGGCGGTTCCACGGGCTCGACGTCGGGCGGCATCAAACTGATGAGGGTGCTGATTCTGTTGAAGCTGTCGGGCACCGAAATCAAGAAACTCAGCTTTCCAAGCGGTGTGTTTCCGCTGTCCTGGGGAGGGCGGCGGATCTCCCGCGAACAGATCATGTCCGCCTGGAGTTTTTTCGTCATTTATTGCCTCGCCCTTGTGGTAGTGACGTTGCTGCTTGCCTTCAACGGACTTGACTTTCAGTCAGCCTTTTCCCTGGCCATCACCAATCTCGCCAATGCCGGATCTGCGGCCCAGCCCTTGATCACGGATGTCGAAATCGGGACGGAAAATTTTATCAGCTATGCCGAATTACCAAATGCGTCGAAATGGATTTTATGTATAACTATGCTGATCGGACGGCTTGAATTTTTTGCTGTCCTGTCTCTTTTGAACCCGGCGCTGTGGCGTCGCTAGAAGAACGGATCCGGTATGTCCAGAGTTGCCTATGTAAATGGTCAATATCTCCCCCATCGCGAAGCCTCTGTCCATGTGGAGGATCGCGGATATCAGTTTGCCGATGGCGTTTATGAAGTGGTCACCATCGTCAATGGCAAGATGATCGATGAGGAGGGGCATCTGGATCGCCTGTGGCGCAGTCTCCATGAGCTTCGGATGGATGCCCCCATGGATCGGGAGCCGATGAAATTCGTCATGCGGGAGGTGATCCGTCAGAACGGAATCCATAACGGCATCATTTATCTTCAGGTCACCCGCGGGGTGGCCCCGCGGGATCATCCCTTTCCAAAAGACGTGAGGCCGGCATTGGTGATGACTGCCAAACGCCTGTCCATGAAAAAGGCGGCGAAAACGGCTGAAAAGGGAATTGCCGTGATCACTGTGCCGGATATCCGCTGGACCCGGCGGGATATCAAGTCAGTCTCTCTTTTACCCAACGTTTTGGCCAAACAGGAAGCCAAGGATAACAATGCCTATGAAGCTTTTCAGGTCGATGCCGATGGCATGGTGACCGAAGGCAGCTCGACCAATGCCTGGATCGTGGATCAGAGCGGTAAAATCATCACCCGGCCGATCAGCAACGATATTCTGGCGGGGATCACACGGGCCTCCCTTATCAAAGAGCTTGAAAGGCGGGGTCTGGACATTGAATTTCGGAGCTTTTCAGTCGATGAACTGCATAATGCCCGGGAAGTTTTCCTGACCAGCAGTACGTCTTATGTCCTGCCGGTCGTCAAGGTCGATGATCATGTGATCGGAAATGGCCAGCCTGGCAGCATTTCCCTCGAATTACGGGAAATTTATCAGGAATTTATGCTCGCAGCCGAGTAACAAACAGGGGGAGAGGCGTACAATATTGTGCCTTTTTTACCAAATTCTGATTTAGTTGCCATTTTAACGTTATAATGCTTGTGTTTGGTGCCGGAAATCCTTATGTGGGGGGAACTTTTTACCTTTTGCATTAGCATTTTGTTTTGTAAGAACCACATGGGTTGTCGATACCGAAATGACAACGCGAAGACTGAAGAGAGAAATACCAGATGGCCGCTGAGAAATCACAGAATGTCCAGGACGTTTTCCTGAATAAAGTACGTAAAGATAAAGTTCCGGTAACCGTATTTTTGGTCAATGGTGTCAAACTTCAGGGCTCAATTAGCTGGTTTGATAACTTCAGCGTGCTTTTGCGTCGCGATGGGCATGAGCAACTGGTCTACAAGCATGCCATCTCAACCGTCATGCCAGCCGGTCCCATACAGTTATTTGATCCCTCGGCGGAGAGTTAATCCGTCACCTAAATGATGGAAATCTAACATCTCAGACTCATATCAGGATACAGAGCGCGACGGTTTAACTTCAGGCGAATCGGCGCTCGTGTTGCACCCGTTTATCAAGAAAAGTGACAAAAGGAAGCTCCGGGATCCGGAAAGCTGCCTTGAGGAAGCCGTTTCTCTGACGGAGGCCATTTCCCTGAATATTGTGCATTCCGAAGTGGTGCCGCTGTCCGCACCGAAACCGGGTACATTATTCGGGGATGGCAAGATAACGGAGCTCGGCGGCTTCATTAAAAATGCCCATATAGACGTGGTCATCATAGATGGCCCGGTGACCCCGGTGCAGCAACGTAATCTGGAGCGCCGATGGAAGGTTAAGATCGTCGATCGGACCGGCCTTATTCTCGAGATTTTCGGAGAACGGGCGCAGACGAAAGAGGGGGCCTTACAGGTCGAACTGGCTCATCTCAGTTATCAGCGCACCCGCCTGGTCCGGTCCTGGACCCATTTGGAGCGGCAGAGAGGCTCCCTCAGCTTTATTGGGGGTCCCGGAGAATCCCAGCTGGAAATTGACCGGCGCCTGATTGACGATCGTATCACCAAAATCAAACGGCAATTGGAATCGGTTGTGCGAACCCGGGAGCTGCACCGGTCCAAGCGCAAGAAAGTGCCATATCCCATTGTTGCCCTTGTCGGATATACAAATGCCGGAAAATCTACTCTTTTTAACCGCCTGACCAATTCTGACGTCTTCGCCAAGGATCTTCTCTTCGCAACCCTTGATCCGACCATGCGGAAAATCGATCTTCCCGGCGGACAGACGGTTATTCTTTCCGACACGGTGGGATTTATTTCCGATTTGCCGACGGAACTGGTGGCGGCCTTTCGGGCAACTTTGGAAGAGGTGCTGGAGGCGGATCTGATCGTCCATGTGCGGGATATCACCCATATTGATACGGAAGCACAAAAGAAAGATGTCCTGGAGGTTCTGTCCCGCCTTGGTGTCGATATCAATGATGACGGGCATTATCTGGAAGTCTCCAACAAAATCGACCTTCTGGAAGATGACGCCAAACTACTGCTTCTAAATAGCCTGGACCGGCAGGAAGAGGCTATCGGCCTATCCGCGGTAACCGGCGAGGGGGAGGAGGCATTTGTCGCCCTTGTCGAGCAGATGCTGACAGCCCGGCAGACGGTTCTATCCATAGAATTGCCGGCGACGGATGGAGAGACTTTGTCCTGGATTTATCGGCACGGAACGGTACTGGATCGCACCGACACAGAAGAAGCGGTTCAGTTGGAAGTTAAGCTTTCGGATGAAAACCGCGGAAGACTTGAAAAAAAATTGAAAAGAGCTCTTTAAGCCACTGTATTTTCGTCTCTTTTTACCTGGTTCCAGAGCTCGTCCATTTCCTCAAGACTGCTCTCATTCGGGGTCTTTCCCTGATCCAGAAGATGTTGCTCAACAGCCTCAAAACGACGGATAAACTTCCGGTTGGCCTGACGTAATACTGTCTCCGGCTCAACCTCCAGATGACGGCCGAGATTGGCGAGAACGAACATCAGGTCTCCATATTCCTCGGCAATGCGGTCCTTTGAGCCATTACTCTCAATCTCTGTCTTAAGCTCTTCTAATTCCTCAGATATTTTATCGAAGACCGGGATTATATCGGGCCAGTCAAAACCCACCCGGGCGGCGCGCTTCTGTAGCTTAACAGCCCGTGTCAGGGCAGGGAGGCTATTGGCGACTCCCTCAAGAGCCGAGGGCGGTTGGTTCGCACCATTATCGCTTTTGGCAGCCCGCTCCATCGCCTTGGTTTCTTCCCAGGCCAGAGTCTGGGCATCGGCGGAGGCAATTTCCTGACTTCCAAACACATGGGGATGGCGGCGGATCATCTTCTCCGAGATTGCCGTGACCACATCGTTGAAGTCAAATTTCCCTTCTTCCTTGGCCATTTGCGCGTAAAAGACCACCTGAAACATCAAGTCTCCCAGCTCATCCTTCAACTCATCCATATCGCCGTTGGCGATTGCCTCAGCCACCTCGTAGGCTTCCTCGATGGTATGAGGCGCAATGGTCTCAAAACTCTGTTCCAAATCCCAGGGACAGCCGCCCTCGGGATTGCGCAATTGGGCCATGATATCGAGAAGCTGATTGATGGGAGAAGCGGGAGCTGGTTCGGTCATAAAAGTCTCATTCGGGATCAATTCGGATTGTCGCAAGGGGATGTATTTCCTGTATGCTGTTTCACAGGTAGCATTTATTTCAGGCGGAACCAACGGCGAAATATGGACGAGGACGGGACGGTCAAAAAGAAGAAGGAAAGAAAACTGAAGGAGCCAACACCGCAGTGGCTTCGTCAGCGCGCCTTATTCTATCTGGACCGCTTTCCGGCAACCACCATGAAGATGCGCCAGTATCTGTTCAGCAAGGCAAAGCCGGGGATGCTGCAGCATGGAATGAATGAATCCGACCTGAAGGCCGCCATCGATGGAGAGATCGAAAAGCTGGCCAAAAGCGGGATCCTCAATGATACGGAATTCGCGAACAGCAAGGCCCGGCTACTTGTGCGTCAGGGCAAATCAACGAGTTTTATCAGAAACAAACTCCTGCAACTGGAATTTACAGACGAGCAAGTTGCCACTGCGCTGTCAGCTCTTGAAAGCACGGCCGAGGCCCGCGACCTAAAGGCAGCCGCCCGTTATGTCCGAAAACGCAAATTCGGTCCTTACAAGCCTGAGAACACCCGGTCCGAGCGCTATCAGAAGGAGATGGCGTCTCTGGCCCGTAACGGCTTTTCCTATGATATAGCCCGAAAGATCCTGTTGATGGCAACGGTTGATGAGCTGGAAGAGATCCTTCTGTAAGTCGCATCTGGGCGAATTTCGGTCTAATTCGCGCCCGCATATAGCCGTAAAATTGATATCCTCAAAATGAGTGGGGATTTCCGATGACAACACGCGGCTACTGCCATTGTAAAAAAACAAGTTGGGAATATGTGGGCGCAGTGACCTGGGCCTGCTACTGCCATTGCGACGATTGCCGCCGTAACTGTGCCGCGCCGGTCGTTGCCTGGCTCGGTGTGCCCAACAAAAATTTCAAATGGACGGGCGAGGCGCCTAAGACCCTGGAAAGCTCAAAAGGTGTTTTTCGGCATTTTTGCCAGGATTGCGGATCGCCCATGGGTTTCGAAGCCGACCATTATGCGGGAGGTATGCATCTCTATGCCGCGTCCATGGAAAACCCCGAGGCATTCGAACCGACATTCCATGTGAACTACCAGAGCAAATTGCCCTGGCTACAAATGGAAGATGATCTTCCGAAATATGACGGCACCTTGCTTCACGCGCCGGAAGACCTGAGCGACTACAATTCATAATTTTGGGCTTTGAGAGCAGGGGTTGAAGGAAAAACTCATTCCTCATTCCAAGTAAATATTTAACGCATAATATATATTATGGAAAATATTGGGATACACATAAGAACACTTTTTAGGGCCTTATGGCGATTTCAAGGAGCTGAGGAGATTATTGACGGTGTCGGATACAGGACCGCTCTGTAAAACGGTGCTATGGGTTTCGTCAAAGCCGATAACGTCCGTCGCCTGTTCCTGGGCTGTGTAATGCAACTGGCTTTGCAAAGTTACAACGCCATCGGAATTCCGGGGTCCGAGAATGCCGCTTTCATTTCGATAGCTGAAAATCAGATAATGTTGTAATTCCTTTTTCAGATCCTGGCGCATTAGGTTTTCAAGGAACGGACTTCCGGGCTCGAGATCATACCAGGCCGGGACTATGGATGGCGCGTAATTCACGCCGATGCGTGATCTGCTATGACCATCCCAGGGTGTTGATAAAGTGATCAGGAGCTTCAGGTAATTTGGTGTCTTCAGATCTTTCTTGAAATTAATGGCGCTGCGGCTTACTAGACCACCCATACTATGAGAAACGATCGCTAAATCATTGAATTTATGTTTAATGTGAAGTTCGGTAATGCCTTCATTGAGGATGCGCCCGAGGAGTTCAAGCCGCATTCCGGAGGGATACTGAGCAATCCAGGGCTGAAATTTTGTCCGGTCCAGGCGTCGGATCAGATAGCGCCAGTCATTTCCTGATCCGGCCAGACCATGCACGAATAAAACGGGTATTTTAGTTGGATCATAGTCCTCGAGGAAGAAGATCCCGGAATATTCCCGTTCGAAAAATTTCAATGGCTCCCACATGCCAAGACGGCCGACGTCATCGGAAATATCCTGTGACTCCAAGGAGATAACCTCTCCCATCCGATAGGCATCCATGCCAAGCGGCTCTTGTGTGAGCTCGGCTTCATATATCTGCGGTAACCTGCGGGCAACCTGGTCCGGAGGGAACAAGGTCAATGTCAAACCTTCCCGCCGTTGACCTGCTGCCAGTTTAAGGGGTGTCGGATCACCATACCAGCCGACAAATTCATCTGTCTGCAGCTTGAAATCCCGGTTTTTATCTTCAAAAGCAAAGAGATAGAAGTCTCCGGGACCGGCAAAAATTTCAAATTCTCCCGGCTCATAATCGGCCACATAATATTCGAGACTATATTCATCTCCCTGATTTATGCGGACCAAAGCAATAAGAATGGGGCCTTCAGTCTGATGGTTGGAAGAAACCGATCCTTTCAGCACCGTCACAGTTTTCAAGGCGCGAACATCTTCCTGCAGGCCAACAAAGCTGCATCCTGACAGCAGGAGAAAGGCAAAACCAAACATTGATATTCTCATCAAAAATCTGTCGAGACGCATGGGTCACCCTGATGAAGGAGTTATGGCAGATTAAGTTTAAATCCGATATGGCTGCCGACAAATCCTTGTTCCTCATAAAAGCGATGGGCGTCGGTTCGGGTCTTGTCGGCTGTGAGCTGGATCATACTGCAGCCGCTATTGACCGCTCGCGCCTTGGCGTCTTCCAGCATCTTTTGTCCGAGCCCCTGCCCGCGCAACTTGCTGTCAATCCGCACCCCTTCGATCTGCGCGCGGGAAGCGCCGCTGCGGGACACACCGGGAATGACAGTATATTGATAGCAGCCAACCATCTCACCCCCCTCTTCCGCGACGATATAGACGTTTTCCGCCTGGGCCATCATCGAGTCAAAAGCATCGTAATAGACCTGCGGTAAGGGACTTGTGAGGGTCTCCCGGGTTGATCCCAGTTGGTCCTCACTTAGAAGGCTAACGATCCGGTAGAGATCATCTCGTGTGGCAACCCGAAAGGAAATATTTTCCGTCATTTCTCAAGCCTCTATCACCATACCATCAAAGGCCGGCTCAACCCCGGCCGGCAGTTCTTTACAAAGGGTCTGGTAGTCCAGGTCCACATGCATATTGGTCAGTACTGCCCGCCTGGGTTTGAGCCGCTCTATCCATTTCAAGGCTGTTTCCAGATTGACATGGGTTGGATGCGGCGTATAGCGCATGGCATCGACGATCCAGGTATCGACACCGTCCAAAATCTCGAACCCTTCATCACTCAGATTGACCAGATCATTGGAATATCCGATGGGTCCCATGCGAAACCCGAGGCTGGTAATACTGCCGTGGTCCTGATCAAACGGAATAAAGTCAATATCGCCGATGGTAAACGGGCCATCAATCAAATTGTCGGATAAGATTGCGGGGTAAGGGTTTCCTTCAAGCTGTTCAAAACAATAATCAAATCTGTATTTGAGAATATCGAGGGTTTTCTTGTCCCCCCAGACGTCGACCCGCTGCCGATGGCGGATGGCCAATACTCTCAGCTCATCGATACCATGGCACTGGTCCGCATGTTCATGGGTCCAGACAACCGCATCCAGACGATCCACGTCCGCATCCAGCAACTGTTGTCGCATATCCGGGGAGGTATCGATCAGAACCCGGGTGTCATTCTTGCGGACCAGAATGGAGCAGCGCCGGCGGCGGTTCTTCGGTTCATTGGGATCGCACGCGCCCCAGTCATTACCGATCCGGGGAACACCGCCCGATGTTCCGCATCCAAGTATTGTTACTTCCATTAAGCAGTCCGTTCTATCTTATTGAAAAGTTTGTAGAAATTATCGGTCGTCGCTTGTTCGAGGCTTTCTATGTCGAGATGTTTGATATCGGCTACTTTTTCAGCCGTATGACGCACGAAAGAGGGTTCGTTGGATTTACCGCGCTTGGGCACGGGCGCAAGATAGGGAGCATCGGTTTCGACCAGAAGGCGGTTGAGCGGGATTTTCCCGACATGGTCTCGTAAAGCCTCCGCCGTTTTGAAGGTGACAATCCCGGAAATCGAAATATAAAACCCGATTTCCATTGATTTTTCAGCAACCTGCCATCCAGAGCTAAAGCAATGGATTACACCGGTAAAGGGCCCCTTCTCATATTCTTCTCTCAGGATGTCAACGGTATCCGTATCGGCATCCCGGGTATGGACGATCAGCGGCAAGCCGGTTTTTCGGGCCGCATCGATATGAATTCGAAAGGATTTCTGTTGCAACTTCCGCGGAGAATGTTCGTAAAAATAATCAAGTCCGGTCTCCCCGATGGCGACGACTTTCGGATGCGCTGATAAGGCCAGCAGTTTGTCCACCGTGACATCATTCCCTTCCGCCTCGGCCTCATGGGGATGAATGCCGACGGAACAATGAATATTCTCATAGGTCTCGGCGATGGCGCGAACTCTGTCAAACTCCCGGAGCTTGGTGCCGATGGTCAGCATTTGGCCAACCCCCGCCGCCTTGGCCCGGTCCACGACCGCGTCAAGCTCGCATGAAAGTTGATCGAAATCCAGGTGGCAATGGCTATCTACTAACATCTATCTGTCCGGTTGGCGGGATGCGGGTTATGTCATGCGTTCTACATTTAAAAACAGGTTCAGCACAACCTGTTTCCGATCAAGATTGATACTGTCGGCCCTGGCGATCAGCTGATTGCTTTTCTCCCACAGGTCAACCCAGCGGGTGAGCGGGCGGCTGTCAAGAAGCCGACGTATGATGTCTGACTCGCCCGGAGGGGCCGGTTGCAGTCCGTCCGGCCCACTGGCCCCGAGGCGAACGATATGGGACAGCCACCAGGGAAACAGCTCACAGATCACCCGATACATCTCCTCCCCGTCTTTGCGGCCGACAGCATCGGCAAGGCCATGGGTCTTTTCCGGGTCAAGGCTGGGGAAGCCCTTGAAAATATCCAGAATGGCGGCATAGATATCCAGTCCCCCGGCATCGAGGATCTGCAGAGCTTTCCCGGGACTGCCCTCCGCCAATGTGAATAATCTTGCAATCTGCTCCTCGGTCAGGTTGCCAAGATAGGGAGCGAGGGCCTGTCGCATTTCCGCCTCGCCTAGCGGCCTTAGGGCAAGCTGACGGCAACGGGAACGGATCGTCGGCAACAAACCTCCAGGGGCATGGGAAAGAAGGAAAAAAACTGTTTTTTCAGGAGGTTCTTCCAAAATCTTGAGAATGGCGTTAGCCGCACTGACATTCATTTCATCAATGCTGTCGATGATCACGACCCGCCAGCCGCCGTCACTGGTTGTCAATCTGAAAAATCCCGAGAGAGAGCGGACATCATCAACCCGGATGACCGTGAAGAACTTTTTACCCTTGGGATCATATTGGCGTTTGAGGACTGCAAGCCCGGGATGAGCCCCGGCCCTGATCAGGGCGAGATCCGCCTCTCCTCCTTCCACGTCCAGACTGGTCGGAGGGCCGAATAATCCCCCTGCCCCCTGCCCGGCTAAGATGAACTTGGCTGCCCGGTAAGCCAGGGTCGCTTTGCCGATGCCTTTGGCGCCGGTGATCAGCCAGGCATGGTGAAACCGATCGCTGGTGAAATTAGTGAGAAGCGCTTGTTCAGCTTCCTCCTGTCCAATCAGACGCTCGGTTTCCTTTGGATGAGGATAAGGACCGAGCTGATCGATAACGGGAAGATCACTCACGTGAGCAACCGCTTTTTTGTTTCGGCCCGAAGTTCGGCCTGAATGTCGTCAATGGGGCGAGTCGCATCGATCATCACGCATCTGTCCGGATTTTGGACCGCGATCGTGTGAAATCCCTCTCTCAGCCGCTCGTGAAACGACAGATCCATTTTCTCGAACCGGTCCTCATTATGGGTTCGGTCCAGGGTGCGGTTGAGGCCCTCTTCGGCGGGCATATCGAGAATGAACGTCAGATCAGGCTTGAACGATCCCACAGAGAAGTCATGGACCTTTTGCACTGCCTCGACCCCCAGCTGGTTTCCATAGCCCTGATAGGCCATGGTCGAATCCGCAAATCTATCCGACAGAACCCAAGTGCCGGCCTGTAAGGCCGGCCAGATGGTCAGCCGGAGATGATTTCGCCGGGACGCGTAAAAAAGCAATGTCTCCCCAACGGCATCCCACCGCTCCGGATCCCCGGTTAGAATGAGCTCCCTGATTTCATCGGCTCCGGGCGCTCCGCCCGGTTCCCGGGTCAGGATGCTAGAGATGGATTCGCTTGCAAGATAGTCCGAAAGTAATTTTGCCTGGGTTGACTTGCCGCTGCCATCGCCGCCTTCCAGGGTTATGAATTTACCCGTAAAGGGTCCATCCTGTTGCATAAGCTGCGGCGTCCTTTACCTTTATTGCACGGACGGTCCGAAAATCAGATACTCAACGGCTGACGTCAGGCGCCCAAACAATCCCGGTCGCGTCACGTCCTCTGTTGCGATGAGGGGGACCGAGACGGTTTCCGCATCCGGCACTTCGACGACGAGCTGGGCGACAGGTGTTCCGGCAATAATCGGGGCCGGAATAGGTTCGTTATAGACTACCTTGACCACCATGGACTTGCGGGCTTGCCGTGACATGGTGATATCGACTTCCTCTTCTACGGTGAGCGGCACGGTATCTTCACTGCCAAGCCAGACCCGGGCATTATCGACCACGTCTCCCGGCTTGAAGAGGGTATAATTATCAAACTCCCGGAACCCCCATTCCAGTAAACGCTCTGCTTCCCGGCCCCGGGTTTTGACGCTGTCCAGGCCATTGATGACAAGCACCAGCCGGCGGCCATCTCTTTCAGCAGAGCCAACCAATCCGTAGCCGGATTCCTCCGTATGACCTGTTTTCAGGCCGTCGGCGCCGTTGTTTTTGTAGAGAAGCGGATTGCGATTGCCCTGCTTGATATCGCTGAAGGTAAATTCTTTTTCGCTGAAGATGGGATAGTAATCAGGGAAACTCTCGATGATATAGGCGGCCAGCATCGCCAGTTCCCGCGCGGTCATCCGATGTTCCGGATCCGGCCAGCCCGTTGCGTTCTTGAACGTGCTTTTTTCCATGCCGAGCTCCCGGGCACGGGACGTCATGGCATCTGCAAAATTTTCTTCTGAGCCGGACAGTCCTTCGGCAACGACAATACAGGCATCATTCCCTGACTGAACAATGATGCCGCGCAGCAAATCGCTGATATTGACCCGGGTATCCACCCGGACAAACATTTTGGATCCCCCCTTTTTCCAGGCCTTTTCGCTCACCGGCAGAGTGTCTTCCAATGACAAAGACCCGTCCTTCAGCCGTTCAAACACCATGGCGACAGTCATCAGTTTGCTCATGGAGGCCGGCGCCATCAGTTCGTCCGCATTCTTCTCCATAAGGACCGTGCCGGTATCAACATCGAACAGGAAGGCTTCTCTGGCCGGGGTATCAATCGCAGCCGCCTGCTGGACCGTTGCGACAAGGGCAACGATCACAAATGACATTAGGGTGCTAAAGGTCCGGGCATATTTTGACATCGTCAAGGTTCCAGTACTATTTCCATAAAGAGGCCGCGATCAGCCTTATTTCATCAGAAAGAAGGTCGATGATACATTTACATATCGTTGGCGGCAATTCACTCTATTACTATCCGGGCGTTTGTATGCCCGGCATTGATCACATTTGCAAGCATCTGATCGGCTTTTTCGACTCCGTAAACCGGCCCAATTCTTACCCTGTAGAAATCCTGGCCGTTGACCAGCACCTGGCTGACTTTCGACGGTCCAAGGGTTGATAACTGGGCGCTGAGTTTATTGGCGTTATTATAGTCGATAAAGGCACCGGCCTGAATGAAGATTTCCGTCTCCTGAACCGGAGTGACTGAAACCACAGGGTTCGAGGACGGACTGGTCGCCACCATCTGGACCGGTGCGTCCGGTTTTGGCGCCGGTAACGGCGAACTGGCGGGCGCCGGTGCCTTGCTCACATTAGGAGGCGGCGCAAGACTTGCCGATTTGATGCTGGTTTGCGGGACAGCGGCGACGTTGTTTCTCTCATTCAAAGGTGTTTCAGGCCTCGCAACAACCTGAGAGGCGAGATTTCCGTTCTGATCGACAATCTGCACGCGGACCTTTGCTGTTCCTTGCTCGATAATCCCAAGCAGTTCTGCAGAACGGCGAGAGAGATCAATGATGCGGGAATGGGCGAACGGTCCGCGATCATTCACGGTCACAACGATTGACCGTCCATTTTCCAGATTGGTGACTCGCACATCCGTGGGCAGCGGCAAAGTTTTGTGGGCGGCCGTCAGCTTGTTCATATCATAGACGGCACCATTCGCCGTCCGCCGACCGTGGAATGGATGTCCATACCAGGATGCAATGCCTGTCTCATCATAGCTCTTGTCTTCGGCCGGATAATACCAGATCCCGTTAATCTGATAAGGCTTGCCGATTTTTGGGGTCCCTCGGTCAACATCGGCATTGCTGGTTGAGGCCGTCGATAGTTTTTCCGATTCCGCGTTATATTTTTTTGCGCCGTAACTCAGAAGATTTACTTCAGAACAGCCCCCGAGAACAACAGCCAGTCCAACCGTCGATACAATCCCTATACTTCTTGCTCGCCACATAATCTGGTACGCACCCTCTTTATCAATCGCCTATGTAGTAGTTTAGCCGCCTCCCAGCAGATCGGCAAGCTGTCCAACAGACATGGCAAAATAGGTGGACCTGTTCCATTTCAGGATGGTCCGGTAGTTATCATAAACAAGGAAGGTCTGGCCATTTCCGCCTTTTGGCTGGACCAGAGATCCCATTAATTGCCGGGTCGGCAAATCAGTTCCATCAGCCCGGCGAACCCCCAGGGCCTGCCAGTCCCGCATCGGTTTCCTCACTTTGAGATCAACCAGGGATAGGTCAAACCCTGCCGGCAATTGAACCTCCCTACCCCAGGTCTGATCGCCTTTCCAGCCGGATTTCGCCAGGTAATTGGCGGCGGAAGCAAATACATCCGATTTGGTCGTCCAGATATCGCGCTTGCCGTCCGCATTATGGTCGACGGCAAAATTGACGAAGCTGGAGGGCATAAACTGCGATTGACCCATGGCCCCGGCCCAGGATCCCTTCATGTCCTTGGCGTCTATATGATCCTCATCCAGGATCAGCAGAGCCAGAAGCAGTTCCTTGCGGAAATAGGCGGATCGGCGATCGTCATAGGCCAGGGTTGTCAGGGCATCGATAACACTGAAACCGCCGGTATATTTCCCATAGCGAGTCTCCACTCCCCACAGAGCCACAATGAAACGGGGCTGGACCCCATATTTCGCCGCGACCTCGTTGAGGATATCGCGATTTTCCGCGAGTAAAGCTCTTCCCGAATCAACCAGGGATTTAGGCAGCCGCTTTTCCATATATTGCTGAAAGGTCTGGGTGACTTCCGGCTGCTTGCGATCCAGACTGACGACCCGTTCAAGAATTTGAACATTTGCGAAGGCTTCGTCGATGGTCGGTTGGCTGATGCCCCGTGTCAGGGCTTCCGCCTTCAATTCGCTCAGCCAGACGTCAAAATTCTGTTTCGCCGCTGAGGCGGGCATATTTACCATAAACAAGAAAATGCCAATCAAGGATACTAAAGCGATACGCGCAGATTTCTTCGTCATGGGAACTCCATTTACTAATCTGTTCTTTTTGCCACAAATCCGGGGATTTCGCAATAAATTCGCGCACTATTCCGCGGCTTTTTTGACATTTCAGCTCCTCCTCACAGAATTATGATAATTCCCGTCAAATATATTGACAGGCTCTGAATCGAACTTTAAACGAACAGGACATTTCAGGTTCGTTTCCAATCTGAACAGGGAGACGGGTAAAAACCGGCCCCTATTTGCGGAGGGTTGGCAGAGCGGTTGAATGCACTGGTCTTGAAAACCAGCAAGGGTGCAAGCCCTTCCGGGGTTCGAATCCCCGACCCTCCGCCATTTTGAATAAAGGAATTAGGTGAATGTTATTTTCCGTGAAATAACATTCATGCGAGTCCTTGATTTTCTAGAACAATATTTATACATCTAATACTGATCGCGAATTTTCGTCAGTTGCACAAGGATTTATTTTGACAATAGGTCGACCGAAAATAGATAACCGCAGAAGAATGATGAGCGTTGTTATTGCTCTGGTCTTTGCGTTCAATATTTTCGCAGTCGTTCCCATGGCGGAAAATCATGCAAACGAAGAGGGTGTCGGTCATTATATGGTCGCTTCTACGGACGATTTGTCAAACACCGCAGATAAAAAGCGTCACGGCCATATTGAAAAATGCGGCGTTGCGTCTTGCTCCATTTCCTCTCCGGAATTCCAAACCGGTGCAATTGCGAAATTCGGGACGAAAACCACTTTCTCAACATTGTCAGCACAACTTGGCTCTTTAAGCCTCTTCCCCCCAGAGCGCCCCCCAAAAGCTTAGTTTTATTCCAAGGCCCCCGTTCCTTCCCTCCTGCACAGGTCCTGTCAGGATTAAGGACGCGGTCGCCTGACTTCTAAATTTTAAAAGTAACCCTTTCTCTGCAGCAATATCGGCAAGGATATGCCTGCTCATATGCGGAGACATGTTTAGGAATAAAACGATGAAAATCAGACGTACCTTTTTATCCGGCGTTGCCGGAGCGACACTCACTGTAACCCTCGCATTAGGCTCCGCCATTGCTCTGGCGGCCGGTAATCATCATGGTGGACACCACGGCGATAAAGCTGCCATTGGCGTGCCCGGCGAGGCTTCTGAGGTCACCCGTACCATCGAAATCAAAATGTTCGACAACTATTACGAACCGGAGGAGATTTCGGTGAAAAAGGGTGAAACCATCCTTTTCAAGGTTGTCAACGCTGGTGAGCTTGTCCATGAGTTCAATATCGGTACCGCCGCGACCCATGCCGCTCATCAGGAAGAAATGATGATGATGATGGAGCATGGTGTCCTTGAGGCCGATAAAATCAATCATGAAATGATGAAAATGGATATGGGAAATGGCAAGACCATGGAACATAACGATCCGAACAGTGCCCTGCTGGCACCGGCGGAATCCGCTGAAATCATCTGGAAGTTCGCCGACGGCGGTGAACTGGAGTTTGCCTGCAATGTCCCGGGTCACTATGACGCCGGCATGATGGGCGAATTCAGCATTGAATAGGAAAATTGCGCGGCCTGAAACTGGCCGCGCATCATTTCATCAAAATCTAGAGGAATGGAAAATGACAAAAACGCTTATGCGCGCACTCTCGCTTGGTCTGATGACCAGCATGGGAGCATCGTTACTGCCGGCATTGTCTTATGCCGGGACATATGACCTAACCGTCGACAGAGTTTTGATCGACACTGGCGAATTCACCAAGCAAGGGATTGGCTATAATGGTAAGTCCCCGGGACCGGTTCTGCGCTTCAAGGAAGGGGAAGAGGTTACGATCAACGTGACTAACAATCTGGACGAACCAACGTCCATTCACTGGCATGGCCTTATCCTGCCCTATCAGATGGATGGTGTGCCCAAAATCAGTTTCCCCGGGATCATGCCCGGTGAGACATTTACCTACAAATTCCCGATTGTTCAGTCCGGTACCCATTGGTTTCATAGCCATTCGGAGTTTCAGGAGCCGGACGGCGCCTACGGATCGATTGTCATCGAACCCAAGAAAAAGGAACCATTTCGGTTTGATCGGGACTATGTGGTGCAGTTGACGGATAAACATCCGCACTCCGGAAAGCGGATCATGCGGAACCTGAAAATGGCCGCAGACTACTACAATCGCAAGCAACAGACTCTGGGTGATTTCTTTTCCGATGTGAAGAAAAACGGATTTTCAGAAACGGTTTCAGATCGGATGGATTGGGGCAGTATGCGCATGATGGCCTCGGATATCGAAGATGTTCAAGGTTTCACGCCGCTGATCAACGGTATGGGGCCTGACCAAAACTGGACAGGGATTTTTACGCCAAAAGAGCGCGTTCGCTTGCGGTTTATAAACTCCTCCGCCATGACCTATTTTGATATCCGCATTCCCGGATTGAAAATGACGGTTGTTGCAAGTGACGGAAACTATGTCCAGCCCGTTACCGTTGATGAACTCAGGATTGGGGTTGCGGAAACCTATGACGTGATTGTCCGACCTAAGGAAGACAAAGCCTATACCATCTTTGGCGCCAGCATGGGCCGGACGGCTTATGCTAGAGGCACCCTCGCCCCCCGGGAGGGTATGGTAGCCGCCATTCCCGAAATGACGGAACGGCCACTTCTCACCATGGCAGATATGGGGATGGACCACGGCAATATGGCGGGCATGGATCATTCCAACATGAAGGGCATGGACCATTCGAACATGAAGGGAATGGATCACAGTAACATGGCTGGGATGGACCACTCTAATATGAAAGGAATGGGTTCTGAAGAAGATGAATTCTATGCCGGTGGAAGTGGTCTCGCTCCTGCAGCCGCCAACGGCGGAAAGTTTCTTTCCTATGCTGATTTAAAGGCTCAGAAGCCGATCTATGAACACCGGGAGGCAACGCGTGAAATAGAATTGCGTCTTACTGGAAACATGGAGCGGTATATCTGGTCGATCAATGGTGTGAAATATGAGGATGCGGAACCCATCAAGCTGCAATATGGTGAGAGGGTTCGCTTTAAGTTCGTCAATGAAACCATGATGACCCACCCCATGCATCTGCATGGCATGTGGAGCATTCTGGATGTTGGCGCCGGTAAGTGGAACCCTGCCAAACATACCATTAGTGTTGCGCCGGGCACGACGGTCTATTCCGAAACCGAGGTGGATGCGGAAGGTCAATGGGCCTTTCACTGCCATCTTGCCTATCATGCCGATGCGGGCATGTTTCGAAAAATTGTGGTTGAAGGCGGCCCGAAATCGGCCAGCTTAAAAACTCTTAAGGAAGGAGAAATGCAATGAGGAATTGCTTAAAACTCCTTCCTGTAGCGCTGACAGCGTTTGCGTTGCTGGCACCGGTTTCCAGTCAGGCAGAAGAACCTCCCAATATATACTATGGCCTTCAAATAGAGGAATTTGAGTATCGCTACGGAGAAGGCGGAGAAGAATTATTTGCCTATGATGCAGATGCCTTTATCGGCACGGACGAGCTCAAACTGCGTTGGGAAGGAGATGGAGAATATGACATCAATGTCAAAAAGTTCGAGTCCTTGTCCAACCAGCTAGCCCTGCAAACTCCCATCTCCGATTTCTGGGATATCAAGGGCGGGGTAAGATATACAAGCCCGCAAGGCCCGGATCGCTGGTATGCGGCGGTTGGCTTAAGCGGTCTTGCGCCACAATGGATAGAAGTGGATACCCATCTCTTCTTGAGTGAGAAGGGCAAGCTTTCCGCTGATCTGGACATGGAATATCAAATCCTGCTAACAAATTACCTGATCCTGACGCCGTCCGCTTCTGTGGATGTTGCATTCTCCAGTGACCGGGAGATTGGCGTCGGGTCCGGGGTCAATAGCGTCGAAGCGGGTTTGCGGCTGAGCTATGACGTCTGGGATAGAGCTTTCTCCCCTTATGTCGGAGTTATCTATGAGCGAAAGTTCGGCCAGACCGCTAACTTTGTTGAGGCGGAAGGCGAAAGCGCAGATATCTGGTATGCCGTCATAGGCGCCAAGTTCATGTTCTGATTAACCAGCCTAATACATCAATATACTGGAAGGATGGGATTTCTATCCTTCCAGATATCCTCCTTAATCTTAGTTTGGAAAAATCATGGGAAAACTAACCTGGATCATCCTCAGCGTCTTTTTGCTGACGGTAACAACAGACAATGTGCAGGCAGATGATACGGATACGGTGTATCAATCCGCTGAAATTGAAGAGGCATTTCTTATTTATCCCGATGACAGAGAGATTGCGGAGCTTCATTTCAAAATTACCAATCAAAGCACAAGCACCTTGACGATACTGGGTGTGGCAGGCGCACAGCAGATACGATCGAGAATAATAGCCCGGCTGGATGATGAGCGCTTCACGGAACTTGGGTCTATTTCCCTTGAACCGGAAGAAAGCCTCGACCTGACAACGTCACATATATCTGTTTGGATATCCGGGCTATCCGAAAGTTTGTATAAGTCTGGAAAAGTTGATCTGAATATTATTCTTGCCGACGGGAAGCTGCCATTTACGGCTCATATTATAGAAGACTCCTAATGTATCCCATTTGCGCGTTGTAGCTCGCGAACGTACAGAATGATATTTTGAAGTTCGATGTCGGTTAAGCCGTCGACAGGTGGCATATTCCCAAAGGGCCAATGATGGGCCCGCACCCCGTTTTTAACGGCTCTTTCAAACGCCAAATCGCCATGGTGGCTAGGTTCATATATCCGATGCACGAGTGGCGGCGCTTTGCCTTCCAACCCGACGGCATTATTGCCGTGACAGGAGGCGCAGTTTTTGACAAACGCCTGCTCCCCCGACCGCGCCGCAATCGATAGCTCTGGAATGTCAACGATAACCATGGGCCGCCCGTTCTGATTTTTCGACTCATCCGAAGTGAGCCAAAGGTATCCCCCGACAGCGATCAAGGCCAAAGCGACAAAGAGGATAACCTTGTTTCTATCCGATAAGTTCATCTGTTCGCCCTCAGTGACACGCTTTACCTAACGCTTTTAGGCGCCAGTAATTGTATGGAAGCGGTGTAATAAACCCGGCGAACCACATCAGAGGCAGGACCCAAAGGGTCAATCTGGCTCCCCCGGTAAAAAGATAATCTATGTAGTTCATGGCAACCTCCATCGATATCATCGAAATCAGAGACATGCCAATGGCCGTCTTAAATGCCAGTTTAAAAACCATCTGCCGGGATAAAATTATTGTCTCCAAGGCAATGGAGGTCAATAGGCCGTTGACAATGGCAAGCGCCATTATTGCCAAAGTCGGCCAAGGAATACCTGTAAGCTGAAAGAATAGGATTGTTCCCATATCGCCGATCGAGCATCCGGCCAGACACCATAAAGTATTGACCGAGGCACGTCGCCAAGTTGGCCGGCAAGCCCAGTTAATTCCGACAACTGTATCTGTGAAGCTCATGTTTTCCTCATGTACAAAGTGATTTGACTCGTTTGAGAGGATTTGTAAGGCTTCCAGTAACTGGAAGGTCAAGAGGAAAAGATGTACACAATTGGGGATGCAGCCAAAGCAACAAATTTGCCGACGAAAACGGTCCGCTACTATGCAGACATCGATCTCGTCACACCAAGCGGCCAGTCCGATAACGGCTATCGCCTTTATAGCGATAAAGAGATAAACAAACTTATCTTCACACGACGCGCCAGAAGCTTTGGGTTTTCCGTACAGGAATGTCGGGAATTACTGGACCTCTATGAAAATCGGGATCGATCAAGTCGGGATGTAAAAGCCATCGCCCTGCACCGGATTACGGAGATCGAAGAAAAGCTACAGGAACTACAATCCCTTCACGACGAACTGTCTCACCTCGCTGAAACGTGCAGCGGAGATGACCGGCCCGACTGCCCGATTATTGATGGATTGGTGAAGTAAGAATTCCCGGCAGTTTTTGCAATCAATTGCAAATCCACTGGACTGGTACAGAATCTAAGTAAGCAAGGAGGCTATCTAGTTGTAACCCATTGATATCGTTACGGCGGAAAAACGCGGCGGTTTCTGCCCCTCCCTCTTCCTCCTAGTTACATGAACTCCTTTTGTTGGAGACTGCTTTTAAACAATTAGCGGACCCTATATTCAACAAAGACAAATGTCTGCACCTGACCCAGAGCAGACCATGATCTGTCTCAAATACCCGGAACACGAACAATTTAAGCGAGGGACCAGGATAAGTCCTAAGCAGTATCGCCTACGCCTAAAGGACAAATCACCCTTTAAGTATATAAGACAAAATTAGATGAGGGAATTGGATCAGTTCGTTTTTTATGTATTATGGCAATGGAACCGGCCCTAAGGTTTAGTTTACTTTGAGCGCGGGTTTATTTGGGAGGGTGGAGAGCAATGCCGCACAATCAGGATCATCCGTGGCCAGAGGCCTATGATGAGCTTTTGCCCCTGATTGCAGATCAATGGAAAGTCGAGGGTGAAATCTATTTTCGTCAGCAGTTAGGAGCTGGAAAATCAGGTGCCCTGGTTTATATCGTAGACGTGACATGTGACGGTTTCAGTGGCTTAGCCATTCTCAAGTTGGACATCTTACCTGCACTTGAATGGCAGGAGTTACCGGAATCCGAAAGGCATCGCAGAGCCATTGCGGCCAGTCCAGAATACGGTGCACTGCACCTACCTCGAATTGTGCACACTTTGGAGCACAACGGTAGAATCGCCATTCTATCGACTGTGGTCGCCCGTGGACTGGAGTATTCGGTACCCTGGATAGAGAGTGGCTACGGCTCCGGTCTGGATGTGATTCAGCGTCTCTCGAAAAGCCTCCTTGAAGAGTGGAATGGGGATTATCAGATGGCCGCCGGCATGCATATGCCGCAAGACCTCTTGAAAAATTGGCTTGGGTATCGATTGGACCCAGAAGCCGGACGGCTACATCAATTCCTAACGGACAGATGCAATCTGTCACCGCAAGAACCGACACTCTCGTTCGAGGGACATTGGTTTCCAAATCCTGTGGCGTTCGCCTGTGGTTCCGTCGATTTGCCGTCACGCCTCCATCTGCGTGCCGCCGAAGGACGGCTGCATGGAGACCTTCATGGCTATAATGTGTTGGTCAGGATGCAGGAACAGGAAGAAGCGGATTATTATTTAATCGATTTGGCCCTTTATGAGGACCGGCAGTACCTCTTTTATGACCATGCTTATTTCGAAATCTCCTTTCTTTTGGCCCGTCGGGAATTTGCCCAAGCGGCACAATGGGAGGCCATGCTTGATCACTTGAGCCTCTTCCACCACAACTCCCATTCTACAGGGCTATGGCAGGATGACATTGGTCTAATGGAGTTTGTGGGAGTGATGCGTCGCGAAGCGATGAATTGGATTTCGCGACACGAGAGCCAAAGGTTAAGTTTTCTGGAGAGCCAATACCTTCTGGCCCGTGTCGCCGCAGGACTGAACTTCGCAAACAAGGACATTAGTGACGGATTGCGGACCCGGGCATTTCTTTATGCTGCCCACAACCTGAAGGACTATTTGATTCTTAATAATGTGGATTGGCCCAAGCACGGTACAGCCTTTTACTTCTCTGAATTAGAGAAATCTACGCCTTTATCGGAAGGCGCGGAAGTCACACCTGTTCCCACGACAGAGCCGCCAGCGGAAAAAAATCGACATATCGAACGCATGGTGGCACAGATGCCGGTGCCGCAGAAGCCAGTTGTCGCCGTAATCCCTTTCGAGAGCCTTAGTGCGCAGACCGAACATGAACATATTGTAGACGGCATCACACAAGAGATTATCACCGAACTTTCGAAGGTTGACTGGCTGGCTGTTGTCTCGCGCAGTTCGACAAAGGCTTTTAAAGACAATCAAATCAGCTCTGAAGAGACCGCCCAACGTCTGGGTGCAAACTATCTGGTAGAAGGCAGTGCCCGTCTGACCAAAGATGAGATCCGGGTCACTGCACATCTGGTTGACACCGCGAACGGTCACTACCTCTGGGCCGATCGCTTCGAGCGCAAAATCGAAGATGTGTTTTATTTGCAGGACGAGATCGCCGAAGCAGTGGTCGGACATATTGATTGGGAGCTTAAATTCGACGTTCGAGAGCGAGCCCGGCTGAAGCGAGGAGAAGTCAGTCTTTGGGATCGTGTTCAGAAGTCGTTATGGCACCTCTGTAAATTCACCGAGGAAGATACTCAGGCTGCGAAAGATATTATCGCCAAGACGGTCGACTTGACACCGGACTATGCTCTTGCCCACGCGGCAATGGCCATGGTTGATCTGCGAAAGCTGTCCTTCGCCGATGTGGAGGATCGCGACGCCGCCAAAGAGCGCGCCCTGTCTCACGCCGAGCGAGCCGTAGTTCTCGATGAACAGAACAGTTTTGCCCGTGCAATATTAGCGCGTGTCTACTCGCGAATAAAACAGCATGACCGGGCGATTACAGAGGCAGAGATTGCCATCGGGCTAAACCCAAGTTCCGCTAACTCTTATCTTGTTCTGGGCACCTCGTTGTTGGCCAAAGGTCAACTGGAAGAGGCGCTTCCTCAAATCGAGACGGCCATCCGGCTTAGCCCCTCTGGCCCGTACTTTAAGATCAAAGTCCTTGCCAAAAGCTTCTGCTTGTATTTGCTGGATGATCTGGAAAAAGCCGAGGCCTGTGTGCAACCTGCTCTCGAGGGTCGATCCGTCGGCCCCTTTGGCTGGCTCAACCTGGCCGCTATATTGGTCCGGCAAGGGCGGGTGGACGAAGCACAGAAGGCGGTGCAAAAGGCGCGGGATATACGTCCTGACGTGAACATAGTTACCTATGAGAAAGTGGTTGAGCATTTGTCCAAAGAAAATGTGGATCGGGTCTTGGGCGACCTAAAAGCAGCAGGTTTGTCATGACTGAAAAAAATTATTTAGTGTTCTAGGTTCCCGTGCGACCGAAGGTATGGGTGGCCAAGGTTTTTATGACCACTATTCCGCTATCCAACGCAACGCTGTATTTGCGCAGGTCGAACGGCTTAGACGGGCTGTCCAAGAGCTTGATTTGAGCCGCCCGGAATTCCGAGTAATAGATTATGGTTGCGGCCCCGGTCGAAATTCGATGGCCGCGCTCCATGCTGTATTGGATGAGATCCGCACACTCAGCCCAGATATGCCAGTTGTCACAGTGCACAACGATCAGATCGGCAACGACTGGAACGATTTATTTTCCAACATCAATGGTCCGGAGGGGTATCTTCAAGATATCGACCATGTGCGCCCTGATGATCCCAGCGGACTTGCGGCAGGCGGGCATCGACTTTACCGAGCCTTCTGGCGTATCGCCGAGAAAATGGCGGAGGAGGACTTGATTGACTCAAAGAGCCTGGAAATGTTTGTCTTCCCCCTTTATTTCAGGGAGGTAGAAGAGATAAGGGCACCTCTTGAAAGCGAACCGGACCTTAAAGCGGCGTTCGAGATTGTGGAGCTCGTCAACGAGCTCGTTCCCAACCCCTATGCACAGTTGTTAAAGGAAAATAGTGATAAAGCTGATGTAGACCTGCTGGCTGAGACCTTTTTTGACCGCTTTGAACAGCTGTTTGTTGATGAACCGGACAAGTATATTTTCGATAACCATTCGATGACACTAGTCCTGCGTCGGCACTAATTACCAGTAATCTATTCAGTCCAAATATAAAAGAGGTAGCGAATTTCTAGGTATAACTGGCGAAGGCCGGTTTTTCCGCTATTGGCACTAAGCAGACTTTTCTGCAGCTTTAGAACTGGTTCAGTGATAGGCCATCAAGCGAATTAGACATGTCCGTGTCGCAAATCTAAATGTCTCGAAAGAGATAGGGGATAGTTTGCAATTAATTGCAAATCCACTGGACTGGTACAAACAATTGGTACAGAATCTGCGTAAGCAAGGAGGCTGTCTAGTTGTAATCCATTGATATCATTGCGGCGGTCAAACAAGGCGGTATCTCCCCGACCCTCCACCACTCTTGTCCATAAATGTGATGGTAAACATTGGCTGGAAAAGGCCCGAATTGCGGGTCAATACTGCGACAAACTGAATCCGATGTAAAAGTGCCATTGATAAACCATGCAATTAATATGGGAAAGTATGCTATAAGGACGCATCTTGCGCGCGATCATGCGTGCTTGTCCTGATACAGATCGGACTTAATTATGCAAATCCCCGAATGGACGAAACCTGCGCTTATGGGCGCGGGAGCGGGCGCTATCGCTCTGGCTATTGTAGGATTTAACTGGGGTGGCTGGGTGACAGAAAGTTCGGCCAAAAAAATGTCGAACGAAAATTCTAAGGAAGCCGTCGCCGCGGCCCTTATGCCCTATTGTCTGCAGAATTCCATAAGTGACCCCAATTCAATGGAAGTTCTGGCGAAGTTCACTGAAGCCAATAGCTATCAACGGCGTGGGATCGTTGAGGAAGCGGGTTGGGCGACCCCTCTGGGTGCTGAACGGCCGGATCGCGCGCTAGCGGAAGCCTGTCAGAACGCCCTGGCAGAAAAAATCTAAAAATACTATCGGTCCTGCGGGCTTTTCACGCCATGCACGGATAAACCCATAGACCCTCCTTAGAGACGCGGAGCACCGCGTCTCTTCAGGCGAGAGCAGTTAACGCTCTCTTTCTGTAACCTCAGCGAACATATCCGCGGTGCTTGTGACCACAAGCGCAGCCTATTGTGTTTGCCTTCGCCAACACGCCCAAAAACCGTAGTTGCTATGCTAGCGCGAACCCGTTGCTGGCGCCAAGTGACCATTAAGGAACGAAAATGTCTACCGTTACACCGCTAAACCAGCCGCAGTCATCTGGCCGCGCAACACTACCTGCTATTCTTACGGATGCAGGGTCGGCCATCAAATTCCCGGCTCCCGACATGTCAACGACGACCAATACTGCAATCGTCTATTGCGAGGGCAATTTCGGCGCCATTGACGGCAAGACGGCCAATGGGTTGGTCCGTTACTCTGAGAAATATGAAATCCTGTCGGTCATTGATAGCGAAAAGGCAGGCCTCGACGCCGGTGTGGCGCTCGGAGACAGTCCGAACAATATCCCCATTTGTCGAGACCTCACCGAAGCATTGGCATTTGCCAAAACCGTACCAGGATATTTTATATTTGGAATGGCACCTTCAAGCGGAATGCTATCGACTTATGAGCGCGGTCTCGTGATCGAAGCCATGAGCCACGGCATGAACATCGTGAATGGCCTACATGAATTCCTCAACGACGACCCGGTGTTTGCAGCAGCCTGCATTGCCAACAATGTCACTATCCTGGATATCCGCAAACCTCGCGACAAAAAAGACCTGCGTATGTTCAGCGGCAATATAGCCGACGTCACCTGCCCCCGAATTGCCGTACTCGGTACGGATTGCGCCATCGGCAAGCGGACAACAGCGACCATTTTGGCACGGGCACTGAACAAGTATGGCGTAAAAGCAGTGATGGTTGGCACGGGACAGACCGGCCTAATTCAAGGTGCCCGATATGGCATCGCGCTTGATGCCGTCCCGTCTCAGTTTTGCGCCGGAGAATTGGAAGCCACTATCGTAGAGGCCTTCGAAACTGAAAGCCCGGATATCATAATTGTTGAGGGCCAGGGCGCGCTCAGTCACCCGGCATTTTCAACATCCTCCTTCATTCTGCGCGGCACCTGCCCTGACGGCGTTGTACTCCAGCATGCACCCGGACGCATCAACCGCTGCGATTTCGACCAAATGCCGATGCCGACGCCTGCCAGCGAAGTTAATTTGATCGAGACCTTTTCCGACACCAAGGTCATTGGTCTTACAATCAACCATGAGAACATGACCGATGCCGAAATTGGTTCAGCGATTACATCCTATGAAAGTGAACTTGGTATTCCAGTAACCGACGCATTGGCAAGATCGCCCGATTATCTTGTAGAAATGGTTCTTTCTTCCTTCCCACAACTCAGGAAGAAGCCAGTCGGCATGGTGAATTGACCACCCCGCGCCTTGAGATTGATCTCACCAAGATCCACCATAACGCCCGATTTCTGGTAAATTTACTTGGCCGTCGCGGTATCTCCGTTTCCGCAGTGACCAAGGCCATGCTGGGTCTGCCAAGCGTTGCCAGGGAGCTGCTGGCTGCAGGGGTAAGCGGGCTGGCGGACTCGCGCCTAGAGAATATCCAGACCATGCGTCAGGCCGGCATAAAGGCTCCCGTGACACTTATCCGCTCACCCATGATTGGCCAGGCGGCAGAAGTGGTTAGAGATACAGATTTCAGCCTCAACACGGAGCTCGATGTCATCTCAGAGCTGTCAAAAGCCGCGCAAGCATTGGGTCAAACGCATGGGGTCCTGCTGATGGTCGAGCTCGGGGATTTGCGGGAGGGCATCCTGCCTGCCGACCTTGAAAATGTTGTGCGCCGGACGCTAGACTTCTCGAATATTTTCCTCAAAGGCATCGGCACCAATCTGGCCTGCCGCTGTGGTGTCGCGCCTGACAAGGCGAATATGGCGGAACTGTCGGCACTGGCGAACGCGATCGAGGCAACTTTCGGCTCTGTTCTGTCTATTGTTTCCGGCGGGAATTCGAGTAGTCTCAATTGGATACTTGGCAGCTCCGACACCGGTCGGATCAATAACCTTCGTCTTGGCGAGGCCATTCTGCTTGGTTGCGAACCGCTCCAACGGCAGCCGATTGAAGGACTGCATACCGATGCCATAACACTCGTTGCGGAAGTGATCGAGTCAAAGATCAAGCCTTCGCAACCCTGGGGCAATATAGAAGAAACGGCCTTTGGGGCAGAAATTCCGCCGCCCGACAGTGGACGTATTTCCCAGGCCATCTTTGCCGTGGGACATATGGACACCGATCCGGAGGGTTTGACACCGCCACCCGGGATCAGAATTCTCGGATCAAGTAGTGATCACCTTATTGTGGATTCTGGGCGGGACCGCCTGTCAATCGGTACTGAAATGACCTTCCAACTTAACTACAGCGCCCTGATCCGCGCCACAGCTTCCCCTTTCGTGACCAAAAACGCTTTTTCTGAAGAAAAGGTTTTAGCGTATTAATTCGTACTACTCCCATGATAATGAAAAACGTGCAGGCCTCATATTTTTTAGATTGCTAATTCAAATACTAAGAATTACGCTATAACCCTTTTATATATATGGAAGAAAACTGTTTCGATTTTCGCTTTCTTGTCCAACGTGTCTGTGCCGATCCGATTTATTCCCTTAATGACCGGCATTCGGATCCGTATTTACGAAAAGGCTCATATTATCGCTGTAATCCACAGGCATGTGAATGAGCACGGGGCCTTCCTCTTTCAGAGCCTGCTGCATTATGTCCTCGAACTTGCTGGAATCGTCCAAGAGAAATCCGGTTGCGCCAAAGGCTTCGGCGAATTTCACGACGTCATAATATCCAAGATTCACTCCGGAGCGGCGCTTATATTTCATTTCCTGCTGCTCCAAAACCATGTCGTAGTTGCCGCTGTCCCAGACAAAAACAATGAAATGCAGTTTCTCGCGAACCGCTGTTTCCAGCTCCGTTGCGCTGAACAGAAACCCCCCATCCCCAACCGTGGCAAAAACCGTTTTTTCAGGAAATGCCAGCTTGGCCGCCATCGCCCAGGGAAGGGCGACACCTAAGGTCTGTTGGCCGTTACTGATAAGAAGCTGATGGGGCACATGGCTCAAAAAGTAACGGGACATCCACATCCCGTGGGTGCCGATATCGCAGGCAACAATCGTATCTTCATGCAGGTATTCATGGAACTGATGCATGAATCGCAGAGGGTGGATTTTGTCTTTGCACTCAAGTTCGGATTTAGGGTCATAGATGTAGTTGTCATACTCTTTCTTGACAGCCTGGTATTGTGTCATGTCCGGCAGATTTTTGAGTTTTGTCGAAAGAGTAGCAATGTTCTGGCTTATGCCTCCCAGTATCTCGATATCAGTCTGATAGGTCTGATGAATATCGGATCTAATCTGATCTATATGGATGATTTTCTTGTTGCTTTTCGTATTCCATGTTTCGGGATCATATTCAACCGGGTCATAACCAATGGTCACAACAAGATCAGCCATTTGTAAAATTTTGTCTCCGGGTTGATTGTTAAACAGCCCCACCCGGCCAAAGAACAAATCAAGATATTCCTTACAGACTATACCCGCTGCCTGATATGTGGAGACAATCGGTAATTTATGCTTCCCTATAAATTCCTGGATAGCAGTTGCCGTGTCAGCTTGTGAGGCTTCAACCCCGAGCAGTAACGCCGGTGATTTAGCGTCGTTGATAAGTTTGGCAGCGTCTTCCAAAACCTGCTGAGATGCCGTGAGCGCGTAGTCCAGCTTGCCCTGATGAAGAACTTCCGCACTGGTCTGCTCATGTGAAACATCTACCGGCAGGCTTAAGAAACAAGCGCCTCGCCTCGGTGCCCTGGCAGTCCGATACGCATTGACGATTGCTTCCGGTATTTCATCGGCAAGATAGATCTCCTGACTGACTTTAGTCGCCCCCTCCATCAATTTCACATTCTGGGCGCTCTGATGGGACGCTTTATGCAGCATACGGCGGGCAACATTTCCTCCAATTGCGATCACCGGATCCCCTTCAGTCGTTGCAGTGAGCAGACCAGTCAGCATATTGGCCACCCCCGGGCCGGAGGTAACCACGACTACCCCCGGCTCTCCCGTCATCCGACCGTAAGCCGCAGCCATAAAACAGGCATTCTGTTCGTGGCGGCAAACAATCAGTTTGATGGAGGAATCGAGAAGGGCATCAAAAACGGCATCAATTTTTGCCCCGGGAATCCCAAAGACATATTTGACACCCAGGGCTTCAAGGGACTTTATCAGGAGTTGGGCGCCGGTTTGTGTCATCGTTATTTCTCCATTTCTTAAGGGCTTTACTCGTCTGGAAATTCAATCGTAACGTAAATTAGAGAAGTTGGAAGTCTATAATTTCGACCTAGCTGGTTCAGAAAAGATTTTGTTATTTTAACGTATAAACTTCTGGCTTGGTTCGCCAATTTGTAAACAAGAACATTAGTTCTCTCTTATGAGCGTCTTGACGATGAAGGTTCGAATACTAGTTCATTTTTGTGACGCAAATGGTGGCGCGCAAGTTTCGCCATATACCCTTTTTATATTTCAGCGACAGGTGAAGGATTTCCACCCTTGGACGCAATACTTACCCTTATCAGAGACTATGGACTGCTGGTTTACCTCCTGTTGTTCGGATACTGTGCGCTCAAAAGTGGGGTCCTTCCTTTGTTCGGCGGATATGCGGCACAGGCTGGAGCCCTGGATCCCTCTCTTGTGGCAACGGTGACCTTTGCCGGCGGGTATCTTGGGGATGAGATGAGATTTTGGGTAGCGCGCCGCTATGGCATTGATTTCGTTGCCGCGAGACCGCGTCTTGCGGCGGTGATGGATAAGGCCAAGGCATTGCTTGATCACTATGGATCCGCCTATATATTTCTCTATCGGTACCCTAAAGGCATGCGCACGATCGGTGCGCTTCCCGTCGGTCTGACACAAATTCCCTGGCGAAGTTTCTCCCTACTAAACGCTGCTTCAGCACTCCTTTGGACAAGTCTGCTCGTCGGGGCCGGCTATTTCTTTGGGGCGTTAATCGAAGAAGCTGTCAATGAGGGATGGGGCATAACCAGTATCGCTCTGCTCTTTGTGTTTATTGCGGTCTCTTTCCTCGCTTGGATACGGGTGAATCGTCTTCAGAATATCCCGGAAAAGGATAGATCGTGAGCCATACCCTCGCTGGACTGCCCTTTTTGCCATGATGCCAGAAGCTCTTGCAGAAACAGCGAAAACTAATACTATAAATACAATGTAATAACGCCAAGTGCAGAAGTCTTCAGGGGATAGGGTGCAATGGACAATCAGATTGACGAAATTACCATCGTTGGGGGAGGTACGGCGGGATGGCTGGCGGCCGGATTTCTTGTCAATTACATGAATCTTCGAAAGGAAGAGCGTCCGACAAAGGTTACCCTCATCGAATCTCCAAATGTTCCAACAGTTGGTGTCGGAGAAGCCACTGTGCCCAGCATGCCGGGCTTGCTGAAAAGCCTGGGTATTTCTGAGAAGGAATTTTTCAAAAGATGTAATGCCTCCTTCAAGCTTGGTGTTCGGTTTACCAATTGGCATCACGATGAAAACGGTCAGGCAAAGGCTTTTATCCATCCCTTTGACGCCTATGGAAGCCAATTGGCAGGTCAGAATCCGGCCTATCATTTCCATAAATATGGCGGCCCGCCCGGCCGTGAAAATATCGATGACTGCCTGTCAGTCAGTGTTGCGGCCATCCGCAACAAACTCGGGCCGAAAGGTCTTGAGCATGGGGATTACGAGAGTCATCTGCATTATGCCTATCACCTGGATGCCGGGCGGTTTGCGGAATTTCTGCGTGAGGTTTCCATCGCCAGAGGTGTTAATCATATTCTCGATGATGTCGAAGAAGTTGAGCAGGATGAGCGGGGCTTTATATCTGCCCTGAAGCTCCAGCGAAATGGCCGCCACCCGGTCGAACTGGTTATCGATTGCACCGGCTTTAAGGGCGTGATTATCAATAAGACTTTGAAGGTGCCGTTTAAAGACTACAGCAAATATCTTTTAAATAACCGCGCCCTCGCCGTTCAGGTGCCGCACCGGGATCTTGAGAATATTGAACCCTGTACGAACTCAACGGCTCTCGGTGCCGGCTGGGTATGGCGTGTTCCCCTCTTTAGCAGGATCGGAACCGGATATGTTTTTTCCAGCCATTTCCGTACGGACGAAGAAGCGACGGATGAGTTCCTGAAACATCTGGGCGAGGATGGCATTGGGGCCGAGCCTAGGGCCATTCCAATTCGGGTTGGTCGGGTGGAAAAAACCTGGGAGAAAAACTGTATCGCCATCGGCCTGTCCTCCGGCTTTATCGAACCGTTGGAATCCACGGCCATCTACATGATCGAACAGTTTGTGAAGCTTCTGTTGTTGAATTTTCCGGACAAGAGTTTTGCCCCTGCCCTGGCCCGCCGGTTCAATGAAACGACTGAACGGATGATGGACAGCATCCGGGATTTTATCGTGCTTCATTACTGTATCAACAACCGACAGGACAGTGAATATTGGCGGGTGGCCCGGGAAGAAATGGAAATCCCGGACAGCGTTACGGAAATGCTTGATGAGTATCGGCACACCTTGCCCATCTCAACGGACTTTGACCGGACTTTCCTGTTCAACTATATCAGTTTTGTCACAGTGATGTTTGCAAAGGATTTTTTCAAAGGCATCACCTTCCCGGCGGAAAGATTTATCGCCAAAAGCGATTGGGACCGCCGCATGGCAGACTTCATCAAGTATGAAGAAGCAAATTTGTCCAAACTGCCTAATCACTACGAGTTGTTGCGCAAATTCAGAGGTGAGGACGAACCAGCAGCCTCTTCCTCTCCTTATAATCTTCAAGGATTTAACGGGCCAATTTTTGGCCGAGCGCAAGGCGGTTTCCAGCCGGCCCAGCCAACGGTCCAATTCGGCTCCCAGAGCGTAAAGCCAAATATAACTTTCGCAAAGAAGGATAAAGAGAAGCCGGATCTTTCAGAATCAAATATTCTTTAAGGGTCAATCTTAGTCTTCGGATATTTCTGAAAAGCGGAAATCGCAGTGACTGGCTCCCTGCATGATGGTTTGGGTTCGTTCCAGTTTAATGCGGTTGTCATAGCCCTCACAGAATGTGCCGTCCCGCCCGCAGGATAATAAATGACCGATATGCCCGAGACCCATCTCCTTGTACATTTCCGCATATCGACATCTGGTGACGTTAAACTCAACCCGTGTCTCCTCTTCTTTTAAAATATCCATCTCAAGGGCGCCGCCCGCTGTCCATTGCGGTAGCAGGGAATGAAAACTCATCAAGGAGGTCGGTTCCTCCTGACTGGCGGCATAGGATCTTCCCTGGGCCCTGGCATCTTTGCGGATGGCCTTCCCCAGAATGCTTGACGCTTTCTCCATACCCAGTTCTTCCACCATTTCTTCGAAAATGGGCTTGATGACACTTGCTTCAATGCGCCTTTGCTCAAGGATTGGGAGATCGGTTTTGCTCATGAGTGCTGCCTTCTGATTGTTATTTCGCGCCGCCTGCTTTGTTTCTATTGATGGTCAACTATAATCCATTTAGATAATCCCGCAAACTATGGCCCTAGTCAGGAGCAGACTGCATGACAAAAACAAACATCGGCATCATAATCGGTAGCATTCGTGAAAATGCTGAATCTGCCCGCATGGCCACGGAGATAAACACAGTATTCCAGGAACAGCATCCGGATGTTATCACAGATCTGTTCTCACTCCGGGATCTCGATCTGCCGTTATGGACCGAAGACAAATGGAAAAAGGAGAGTGACATAAAAACTCTCTGGAATCCGATTTCTACCCGCCTGAAAGCATGCGATGGTTTTGTGGTGATCAGTCCGGAATGGGCAGGAATGGTGCCCCCGCATCTGAAGAATTTCCTCCTCATGTGCGATGGTGGCGAACTGGCCCATAAGCCTGGCCAGCTCGTATCGGTGAGTTCTGGCGCAGGCGGAGCCTATCCCATCGCGGAATTGAGGATGAGCGGGTACAAGAATAATTTCATTTGCTGGCTGCCGGATCATGTCATCTTACGGCAGGTCGGCGAATTGTTCATGTCAGACACACCCACCGACAGGGATATCTGGACCAAGGAGCGGATTGAATACTCCATGAACTTCCTGGTCGAGATGGCTCAGGCCATGAAACCGGTTTGGGAAAAACATCAGAACCTGAAAACCTACAAATTTGGCATGTAGACTATCTGTCGCCGGCGAGGCGCTGTTTATCAAATCCAGCCAGTTTTTTATATGAGAGAGCGACCTCTTCCAGGACCTCCTGCGGGATACAGGTATGAGTCTCTTTGCAGGTACCGGGGCATTGGTCTTTGACCATCTGCATGACCCGCTCCGGCCCTGTTTGACGGTTGGCGAGAATTATCCTTGCGGTGACCTCCCGCCGCTTCTTTTCATAGTCTTCAAGGGCCGCCGGAATATCTTCGGCATCTTCCAGGAGATCCGCCAATGTCATCGCATCCAGAACACCCTGTGAAACACCATTGGAGCCGTTCGGATACATGGCATGGGCCGCGTCCCCCATAAGAGTAACCCTTCCAAAGGTCCATTTCGGGAGAGGATCCCGGTCGACCATGGGGAACTTATGGATTGAAATGGCTTCTTCAAACAGTCGGTCCATATCAAGCCACCCCAGGTTCCAGTCAGAAAAATCAGATTTAAACTCTTCAAGTAATCCCTTTTCATTCCAGTCCGCTTGCCTTTCGGCCAGGTCAGATGGGATCCGTCGCTCGGCAATCCAGTTGATATAGGATTTACCGCGCGCCTGGCTCTCCGCCCGGATCGGATAGGCGACCAGCTTCAGATCGTTATGGCCGGCCATGAACATGGATCGACCATCCAGATAGGGGTCCATTTCCGTTACCCCGCGCCACAGCATCTGGCCAGAATACTTGGGCGGACCCTCATCGGGGTAAAACAACCGGCGAAGGCTGGAATTAATCCCATCCGCCCCTATCAGAAAGTCAGCGGTAATGCTGGGCTTTGGCTTGCCCGTCGCGCGATCTACGAATTGGGCGGTTACGGATATGTCATCCTGCTCAAAACCGGAAAAATGATGATTGCGGATGATATTTTTAGCGCCCAGACGTTCTTCCGCGGCAGCCAAGAGGATCATATGGAAATCACCTCGATGGATGGAAAGTTGCGGGACGTCGTAGCCCGCGTCCAATCCCCGCGGTTCGCGCCAAATGGCTTTTCCATCTTCCGTGTAATAGGCGAGGCTAGAGGTTTTTATGGCAACCTTTTCAAGGTCTTCCAATAGGCCGAGCTTCGCCAGATTTTTTACGGAGTGCGGCAGCAGATTGATGCCCACGCCCAGTGGTTTGATTTCAGGGACGGATTCAAAAACCTTGACGGTAATCCCCTTCTGATGCAATGCGAGAGCGGCAGTCAGTCCGACAAGGCCGCCACCGGCGATTATTCCCTGGAATTCCATATCTGCCACTTTACTCCCCTCCCCTAAAATCCGGAGGCAGTCAGGCCGTTATCAACTTCCAATACAGATCCATTCATGAATTCTGATCCGGACCCGGCAAGAAGCAACAGAGCACCGTCGAGTTCCTGGGGTTCGCCAACCCGTTTTCCCGGAAGCCGGTCAATCAGCTTCTTACCATGGTCGGTTTCCCAGTAATCCCGGTTAATTCCCGTCACGATATAGCCGGGATTGATGCAATTGACCCGAATTTTATAGCGTCCCCATTCATCGGCCAGAGCCCGAGTCATATGCATAACGGCGGCTTTTGACATGCAATAGGCAATGTTTTTCTTGAGCACCCGTGTGGCGGCGACCGACGCAATGTTGATGATGCTGCCGCCATGGCCATGCTTGATCATGCTGCGGGCAACCGCCTGGGCGACAAAAAAGGCACCCTTGGCATTGGTGTCCATAACGCCATCAAACTCCTCCTCAGAAATATTCTCTGAGGGTTTCAGGGCGCTGATCCCTGAGTTATTGACCAGGATATTGACGGCTCCAAGCTCGGTTTCAGCTGCTTCAACGGCGGCGGTGATACTGCTCACATCCGTCACATCCATAAAGACTGGCAGAGCGCGACCATCAAAAGCTGTAATTTCCTTCGCCAGTTCTTCCAGCTTTTCCACATTCCGGGCAGCGAGGGTCACTTTGGCCCCTGCCCGTGCCAGAGTCAGAGCAAATTGCCAGCCAAGTCCGGAAGACGCGCCGGTGACAATGGCATGTTGGCCTTCCAGTGAATTAGGGGAGTTCATTCAGCTTTCTCCAATTCGTAAATTGTTGATTTTCTTTGCATGATTTCCTGTCTGACCAGCAAAATCAAGCGATCTTCTTGCGCAAATCGCCGGATTTCCAGTCTGGACCTAAAAACTCACTTAATTTTAAGTATTTCTGGGTTTAATGGGTCGGTTGACAATTTGGAGCTATTGACGATGCGCTATGCGGCCAATTTATTGGTGGTCTCTGATGACCGGGAAAACAATATTGAACGGTGCCTGACCGACGCAGGTTATCACTGCAAACGGGTGTCCTTTCCGGATATGCAGGCCCTGAATTTTGACTCGGACGTTTTTGATCTGATCCTGATTGATGGGGATAACAACAAAGGCGGTGTCGATATTGCGGCCATTGCCAAAGTCGCTGACGAAAATGACTTTCCGGTTCTATTGATTGGGAAACCAAACATTCGCTGTCGTATCCAGACAATTTCTACCGGTTTCTGCGACCTCGAATTGCTCTCGCGTGTCGGCGCCCTGATCCGCCTGGAAAACATGCAGCAGGAGCTTGTTCGCCGCATTGAAACAACTAAATCCTACGGTATTGATCTGACCAATACGAGTATTCCAAATCAGGAGCTTGGAGACACCAATATTCTGATCGTTGGCAGCAAAAGCGTTATTCTGGGCAATATTCTGTTGCGTCTTGATGCCCGCGCAAAAATGCAGATTTGCAAAAACACGGATGAGGCCATTCCAAATCTGCGTAATCATCATTTTGATGCAGTTATCCTATCCGGTGTCGGTCATGGAGACAGTAATTTGCGTCTCGCCAATGATATCAGAAGCGATTCCAGACTGTTTAATGTCCCACTCATCATGGTTCTGGAAAACGCAGAAAATCGGGAAGCGGCCTATATCCACGGGGTGTCGGATATTGTTCTGCATGATACGGAAATGGATACTCTCATCAATCGGACGACCTTGCAGATATTGCAATATCGCTATCGTTTTGCCATGCAGAAACTGTTCAGGGTTTCAAAGCCGCATCCCATAGCAGATGGCCCGACAGATCTCTATTCTTCAGGTTTTATGCAAGCTCATTTAGCAACGATGTTTGCGGAGCATGAAAAACGGAGCAAGGTATTATCAGTTGCCAGTTTCAAAATTACCAATCTGGATGCCGTCATTGAGGCATTCGGATATCCCTCTGGCGACCAGTTACTCCGACAGATTGGCTCGGTCATCTTCAATCTCGTTCGTGGCGAAGACTTTTGCGGATGTCATGAAAAGGGTCATTACGTCATTGCCCTTCCCGGCACCCGGGAGAAAGAAGCGAAGGTCGCTTTGGACCGGATCCTGGGTGTCATCATCAATACCGAATTTTCACTCAGCGGCAGTGTCGGGTCCATCCAGGCGGAAGTCACCTTCGGCCTGGCGGAAGTTGAGGAAGGTGAGACAGTTTCCAGTGTCATCCGGCGTGGTTTCGATTATGTGGCCAAGGATGAAAAGGCGGCCTGATCAAATTTTGACTGATCATTCCAAATAAAACTTGTTTATCGGCGGGTGTATTCCTATTTTCAGGATATGAAAATTGATATCGTCTCCGACACCGTTTGCCCCTGGTGCTTTATCGGCAAACGGAAACTGGAAAAAGCATTGGCTGAACGTCCTGATCTGGATGTTGAGATTACCTGGCGCCCCTTCCAGCTTCACCCTGATATGCCCCTTGAAGGTGCGGATCGGAAAGAATTCATCGCCAAGAAGTTTGGCAGCCAGGAGCGGGCGAAAGAACTTTACAACAATGTCAAAATGGCTGGTGATGCCGTTGATATCCCGTTTGAGTTCGAAAAAATCAAACGCTCCCCCAATACCCTTGACTCTCATCGGCTACTTCGCTGGTCGGAATCCGCGGGCTGCCAGGATGCCATGGCTGAAATACTGTTCCGGCGTTTCTTCATAGATGGCGAAGATCTCGGTGATCGCTCGGTTCTGGTGGCTGCGGCAGCAGAGGCTGGAATGGATAAGGATCTCGTCTCCAGGCTTTTGGAAGAAGGCGCCGATCTGGATACGGTTTCCCAGGAAGACCAGATGGCCCGCGAGATGGGCATTTCCGGCGTTCCCTTTTTTATCATCGACAATAAATATGCTTTGTCAGGTGCTCAGGATCCGGCATCTTTTCTCGCTGCCTTTGATCAGATTGAGGCCGACAAGAAAGCGGACGGCGGCGACTAGTTTTTTAAGTCGCTTCTGCGAGCTTCGCGAGATTCTGGGCCAGCCAAAGAACGCCTTTCAGACGGTCGTCCGAATGGCTCCAGTCGCGCGTGTGAACCAATTTGTGATCCCCGCGCAATTTAGTGGCTCCTGGCGCGCGGGAGATAAATTCCACCAGCCCTGCCGGATTTGAAAAACTGTTATTCCGGAAGGAGAGAACGGCTCCTTTTGGTCCTGCTTCAATTTTTTCGATATTGGCCCGGCGGCAGAAATGCTTGATGGTCATGATCTCGATCAGATGTTGCACTTCGTCCGGAAGCGGTCCAAAGCGATCCACCAATTCGACGGCAAACGCATTGATTTCCTCCGCGGTTTCCTGTGCGGCGACTCTTCTGTAAAGTTCCATCCTCAGGCCCAGATCCCCAACATAATGCTCTGGGATCAGGACCGATGTTCCGATATTGATGCTTGGAGACCACTTTTCTTCCGCCCCCTCCTGCCCGTCCATATCGATATCCCGGGCCGCTGCGACGGCTTCTTCGAGCATTTCCTGATACAGCTCGAAGCCAACCTCCCGGACATGCCCGGATTGTTCATCTCCTAGCAGGTTCCCGGCACCCCGAATATCGAGGTCATGGCTGGCGAGGGTAAATCCGGCGCCCAAAGTATCGAGTGATTGCAGAACATGCAGGCGCTTTTCCGCCGCGTCCGTCAGTCGTTTGCGCGGCGGCAAGGTCAAATAGGCATAGGCGCGGGTCTTGGATCGCCCGATCCGCCCCCGTATCTGATAGAGCTGGGCCAGGCCGAACATGTCGGCGCGGTAGGTGATCAGGGTATTAGCGGAGGGGATATCCAAGCCTGATTCAACGATGTTGGTTGCCACAAGGACATCATAGCTGCCGTCATAAAAGGCATTCATGACCGTATCCAGCTCCTTCGCCGGTAATTGGCCATGAGCTGTTACATATTTGACTTCCGGGATATGCTCCCGCAGAAACTCTCCTACTTCAGCCAAATCGCTCACCCGCGGACAGACAAAGAAACTTTGCCCTCCGCGATAATGCTCTCTTAGCAAAGCTTCCCGTATGACAACCGGATCAAATGGCAGGACAAAGGTGCGGATGGCCAGTCTGTCGACGGGGGGCGTAGCTATGATGGAAAGGTCTCGAATACCCGTCATGGCCAGCTGCAAGGTCCGGGGAATTGGCGTTGCCGTCAGGGTGAGGACATGGATATCTGCCCGCAATTCCTTTAGCCGTTCCTTATGTACGACCCCGAAATGTTGTTCCTCATCGACAATAACCAGTCCCAAATCTTTGAATTTAATGGATTTTCCGAGTAAGGCATGGGTTCCGATGACGATATCTATCTGACCCTCGGCTAGGCCTGCTTTCGTCTGGTTTGCCTCCTTCGTTGTTACCATGCGCGAGAGCTGTCCGACCCTGACGGGCAAATTGGCAAATCTCTCTGAAAATCCTTTATAATGCTGACGAGACAGCAGGGTCGTCGGCGCGATCACGGCAACCTGTTTACCAGCCATGGCAGTGGTAAAGGCGGCGCGTAGGGCAACCTCTGTTTTACCGAACCCGACATCGCCGCAAATCAACCGATCCATGGGTTTGCCGGCATTGAGATCATTGAGGGTATCATCGATGGCCTTTAATTGGTCATCTGTTTCTTCATAGGGAAAGTCAGCGCAAAACTCGGCATAAAGGCCATCTGCGGGCGACAACCGCTCCGCCTTCCTTAACTGTCGCGCCGCAGCGATCTTGATAAGCTGATCGGCCATTTCCATGACCTTTTTCTTCAGCTTGGCCTTGCGCGCCTGCCACCCCGATCCGCCGAGTTTATCAAGGACAACAGCCATATCACTGCCGCCATAGCGGGACAGCATTTCGATATTTTCCACCGGCAGATAGATCTTGTCCCCGCCCGCATATAACAGGGTGACACAGTCATGAGGGGCGCCGGAAATCTCGATGGTTGTCAGACCTTCATACTGGGCGATGCCATGATCCACATGGACGACATAATCTTCCGGAGATAACTGAGAGGCTTCCGCAATGAAATTTTCACCACGGCGGGAGGATTTGCGCGGGCGAACAAGTCGATCGCCAAGAACATCCTGCTCACTAATGATAACGAAATCAGGCGTTTCGAACCCTCTTTCCAGGCCAAGAACTGTGAGGGAGACAATGTTCTTTGCATCGGGAAGATCAATAAAGCTGGAGATTTCCTGTACAGGCTCTATGTCATGATCCGCGAGAACAGTTTTGTTTCGGGCCTTAGAACCTTCGGAGAAATGCGACAGGATAACTTTTTTCCCCTGCCCGAGTTTATCAATCAGATGCTGTTTGACATGCTCATAGATGTTGCTGTCCGGAAGATTGCGCTCCGGTGCAAAATCCCGCCCAAGCACTCCTTCCGCATCAAGGATTGACGGATCCTTGCGGCCGCTCCGATAAGGGGTAAAAGACCCGACTTTTCGGTCAGCCAGAAGATTTTGCCATTCCTCTTCCCGAATGTAGAGTTGTTCGGGAGGAAGGGGTTTATAATCAGTTCCCCCTGTCGGAACAGCATCGCGGCGGCTCTCATAGTAATCGGTAATGGTTTCCTGCCGAGCAGTAAATGCCTCTTCGACCAGATGATCCAGAAAGACTGTGGCGTCAGGCAGATAGTCAAACAGGGTCTCCAGTTTCTCGTGAAACAGCGGCAGCCAATGTTCCATCCCGGCGTGCCGCCTCTTTTCACTTACCGCTTCATAGAGGGGATCGTCCGCAGTTACCGTTCCGAACTGCTCTCTGTAGCCCGATCGAAAATGCGGGACCGAGACATCATCAAGGAGAAATTCAGCGGCGGCAGTAAATTCCAGCCGATCCAGTTTTCCGACAGATCGCTGAGTCAGGGCATCAAACTGGCGGATGTCATCGACCTTGTCCCCAAACAGATCCAGGCGAACCGGGTTTTCTGCTCCCGGCGGAAAAATATCGATAAGCCCTCCCCGCACCGCAAATTCGCCCGGTTCCATAACCGTTCCGATCCGGCTGAAACCGTTCGCGATCAAATAGGAGGAGAGCTCAGCCCCGTTGAGGTTATCTCCGGTCTGAACCGCCAGCCTGCTTCCCCTGACCATGTCAACCGGTGGTGTCCGTTGGGTTGCAGCATTAATGGTCGTCAGAAAAATCCGCCGGCCTTGAGACGGATCAGTCATTTTCCCAAGGCTGGTCATCCGCTCTGCAACTATTTCAGGATTGGGCGATACTCTGTCATAGGGCAGGCAATCCCAGGCCGGAAAACTGATGATTTCCAGTTTTGGATCAAAAAAGCGAAGGGTGGCTTCCGCCGCCGACATCCGAAGATCATCCCGAAGGATAACCAGCAAATCCTGATCATGACTGTTTGCCAGTTGGGCAAGTAAATACGCGTCATAGCCTTCCGGAACCGCTTCAATCGTAAACGACTGATTTTGATGAACCAGGGAGGATAGATCAGAAGCCGGGAAGTTTAAGGTAACCTCGTTCATTTACTTAGGCAGGCTGTTTCTCTGATCAAAAGAACAAAACTCTTTCAGAAGATCCATGACCCGGGTGTCATATTCCTCCGGGACCTGCTCACGGCCGACAGCCCAGACATAGATGTTGGGATCTCCCGCCTCGAGCAGGGTTTCATATATGTCGAGTTCCTCTGAAGAGAATCCTTTGACATATTCACTGGCGAATCCGCCGAGCAGTAAGTCGGTTTCTTTCATGCCGGTATAGCGGGAACGATGAATGAGGCGTTTGCGCCGGATTTCAATATTTTCGGTCATTTAGCCAAACTCTCTGGAGACAGGTGACAGGATATAGCCTTTCTTTGCGTCCCTGTCAGCAGGAACCGGCGGTCCAGGCAAATTTCTTGCACCATCATTGACCTGAGCCCGGTAAACATTTCACAATACGCCCCTGAGTGTTGCGAGGAACCCACGTGCGGCCGGAAATTCTTTTTAATCTGTTCAAACCTGTAACCAAGCTGGATGGCATTGGCCCCCGGCTTGCGAGTCTGTTGGAGAAGGTGGCCGGACCGAACATCATTGATCTCGTCTGGCATCTTCCTGCCGGTATGGTCACGCGCGTTGAAACCGAGACCTTAAACCCTGATTTGGTGGATGAGAATATTGTCGCCGGATTTCTCGTACTTCAACATAACCCGCCCCCAAATCGCCGGGTTCCCTACCGGATCACAGGGTCTGTCGGCAATGATCCCCTGACTTTGGTATTTTTTCATGGCCGGGAGGATTATCTCAGACGGCAGCTTCCGGAAGGTCAGCAGCGATTGATTAGCGGTAAGCTTGAAGACTATAACGGTTCTTTCCAGATGACCCATCCGGATCATATTGCGAAGCTGGAAGATAAAGACACCATTCCCTTTTTTGAACCGGTCTATCCACTCACGGCTGGTTTGACGAACACGACATTCATGAAGGCGTCGCGGCAGTTCCTGCCTGAACTACCTGACCTTGACGAGTGGAACGACCCGAGCCTCCTCATGCGTGAATACTGGGCAGGATGGAAGGAGAGTGTGACAAAAGCGCATTCCCCCGTTTCTCCGGAGGATCTGGAAGGAGATAACCCGGCGCGGGAACGGCTTGCCTATGACGAGCTTCTGGCTAATCAACTGGCACTTGAACTGGTGCGGCGCAGTATGAAACGAAAACCGGGACGATCCCTGCCCGGCACGGGCATGTTGCAGGCAAAAATCACCAATTCCCTTCCCTATGAGCTGACCAACGCCCAGAAACGCTCTTTGAGTGAGATCAGCGCCGATCTTGCGGCACAACACCGCATGTTACGTCTTCTGCAGGGGGATGTGGGCAGCGGCAAAACCGTTGTCGCTTTGCTGGCGATGATCCAGGCCATTGAATCTGGAGCACAGGCCGTCATTATGGCGCCGACAGAAATACTCGCGCGGCAGCATTACAACGCCATTCTCCCTCTCGTTGAGGCTGCAGGCTTGAGATGCGAACTTATAACTGGCCGTCTTAAAGGCAAGAAACGGGAGTCGCTTCTTTCAGATCTTGCAAGTGGGGCTGTTCAGATCACCGTCGGGACCCATGCTTTATTCCAGAAGGATGTCGCTTTTGATGATCTTGGGCTTGCCATTATCGATGAACAGCATCGATTTGGTGTCCATCAGCGGCTTGCCCTGAGTGGCAAGGGACGCAAGGAGAATGGCGGGGTCGATGTCCTGGTGATGACAGCCACACCAATTCCCCGAACCCTGGCCCTGACGGCTTATGGGGATATGGATGTCTCGATTATTGATGAGAAGCCGCCCGGGCGAAAACCCGTGGACACCCGCGCCATCGACCTTGACCGCCTTGATGATGTCGCCCGGGGGCTTAAACGAAAGATTGAAGCAGAAGAGAGGATCTATTGGGTTTGTCCACTCGTCGAGGAATCCGATGTCCTTGATGTGGCCGCCGCAACTGAGCGGTTCCGCCATCTTGAGCAGCTATATGGTGGCGCTGTTGGCCTGATCCATGGCCGCATGAAAGCGGACGAGAAAGACGAAACCATGCAGCGTTTCATGTCGGGGGATCTTAAAATACTGGTTGCCACAACGGTTATCGAAGTCGGTGTCGATGTCCCGGAGGCGACAGTTATGATCATCGAGCATGCAGAACGTTTCGGATTGGCTCAGTTGCATCAGTTACGAGGTCGTGTCGGGCGGGGTGGCTTGCCCGGAACCTGTCTTCTTCTCTATACGGCCCCCCTGGGAGAAACCCAGAAATCCCGCCTCGCCATCATGCGAGAAACCGAAGACGGATTTCGGATTGCCGAGGAAGATTTGCGTCTGCGCGGTGCCGGTGAGCTGTTGGGAACCCGCCAGAGCGGATTGCCGGAGTTCAAACTGGCGGACCTGCAGGCTCATTCCAGGCTTCTTAATATTGCCCGCGATGATGCTCGGCTTATTCTTGAGAAAGATGGACGGCTGGATGGGCCAAGGGGGCAGGCCCTCAGGGTTTTACTCTATTTGTTTGAGCGGGACAATGCGATCAAGTATCTCAATTCAGGCTGATTTTTTCTCCGGCAGATCGTCAGGATTGGATTCCTCCCCATTCTGGCTTTCCGGTATCTCATCTTCAGGCCAAATCATCCCCGCCGATATAACCAGTTTCACCCCTTCTTCGACCGACATGTCGAGGTAGGTTAGGTCTTTTTTGGGAACGAACAACAGAAAACCGGAGGTCGGGTTGGGGGTGGTGGGCATAAAGATACTGATCATATCGTCGTCGTTCATTTTATCGACCTGTCCTTTGGCCTGACTGGTGACAAAAGCAACGGCCCATATCCCCTTGCGCGGATATTCAAGCACGACAACGTCCCGAAATGACGTTCCTGACTGCGCCAGAACGGTTTCCATGATCTGTTTCAGGGCATTGTATATAGACCGGACGACCGGCATCCGGCCGACAATGCGCTCCCCGAATACCAACAGAGCCCGGCCGAGATAATTTGCCGTCAAAAATCCGATCAGGATCAGGGCGAAAACAGCAACAAATACTCCTAATCCAGGGATTCCGAAAGGCAAGTATGTCTCCGGATTGTACCGTACAGGTATAAGCGGCGTTATTTTCGCATCAACAAAAGTCACGAAGACATAGGTAAGATAGATGGTGATGGCGATGGGAGCCGTGACCACGATCCCCGTCAGGAAATAGGTCCTGAGCCGGGCAAACAAACCGGGCTTCTGCGCGGGTTCCACCAGCAATGGTTTCTTATCGCCGATCTTTTCTTCTGTTTTCGGTGTCTTTTTTCGCATATCGGGTCACTAATACATTAAGAAATACAAGAGTTTCGGCATACATATAGGCGTAAAATCCGCCTGCACAATAACATTTACCGCACCCGGCGTCTTACGAATTTTTTGGGAACCATAAAAACAGTTTGTAAACCTCATATTAAGACTGTTTTTTTACTATGTCCGTATCGTTATACGATTATTGTTTTTCCGGCCCGGGGTTATCGCCAGTAGTCATGACATTGCAGGAATTATCTAAATACGGATGGATTGCCGGTACTACCGCAGTCTGCTGCGTGCTCGGCATCCTATCTTGGATGGGTGCCAGCCCCGTTTTTCAGGTGGCTTTTGGCATGTCACTCATTGCGCTTTTATGGGCAGGACTATCATTTCTGCGGTCTGTTGGGAATTTATCGATTGGTAAATCCATGAAACAGTCTGCACCTTCCTCTTTCGATAAGGTGCTAGAAAATGTTCAGATAGGTATTTGTGTTTTTGATGGCGATTTCAATCTCATCGAATGGAACAGCCCATTTGCACAGATCTGCGAATATGATGAGGAATTCTTAAAAACAAATCCGAATTTTGCAGAGCTACTTGCGGTTAATTTCGACAAATATATAGATGTTGGAGACGACAAGCAGAAATTTGTCGATAATGTATTTGAATGTATCAGAACCGGATTAACCCAGAAAGTAGATCGGGTATTCAAAAACGGTAAAGTTGTAGAGGTTGATTTCAATTCCTTTATAGAGGGCGGCGGATGCGTTGCTACCTACACGGATGTCACGACCAGTCGCCTGGCGGAAAAATCATTGCAGGAAAATGAGGACCGTTACCGCAAGATGGTGGAGCTGTCGCCGGATGCGATAATTGCTCACAAGGACGGATTCATTATTTATGTCAACGTAGCCGCGGTGAAACTGCTCAAGGCAAAGGATCATCATGATCTGATAGGCAAACAGATCCGGTCATTCTTTCCGACGAGCGATATAGCCGACTTGGATCCTTATTTCGGGGCCGCTGAAGAACTCGCATCCAACGACCCCCTTCCCTCACAGAAATCCGCCATCATTGCAAATGATGGGAAACGGATCGATGTTGAGCTTGACGCCTCGTCCCTAATGTATGGTGATAAGCGAATTCTTCAGTTGATTATTCGTGACATCTCAGCCCGGGTTCAAATTGAGGAGTTTCTGGAGCATGCCAAAGAAGAGGCAGAATACGCCTCTCAGCTTAAAGGTACTTTTCTTGCCAATATGAGCCATGAACTTCGGACGCCCCTCAATGCGGTGATAGGGTTTTCGGAAGTCATCAAAAAACAGATGCTCGGGCCGATCGGTACCGAGAAATACCTGGAATATGCGGAAGACATTCGCGCCAGTGGTGCTCATCTGCTGGATCTGATCAACGATATTCTGGATTTCTCCAAAATAGAATCAGGAGAAACCTCCATCAAGGAAGAGGATATCGAGATCGATATTCTGGTCAATGAATGTGTCCGTCTCACCCAACAGCGGGCGATTGAGAATGATATCAATATCAAGCTGGAATTCGACCCCCTCCTCCCACAGGTCTACGGAGACAGGCGGATGCTGAAGCAGATCCTGATCAACCTGCTGACCAATGCCATAAAATTCACCCCCTCAGGTGGACGCATTATTACATCCGTCAAGCATCCTGAAAGTGAGGGGCTTACGATCAGCGTTTCCGATAATGGTATCGGCATCAAATCCGATGATATTCCCAAGGCATTGACCCCGTTTGTGCAGATTGATTGTGAGGATAACAGAAAATACCAGGGAACCGGGCTTGGCCTTCCTCTGTCAAAGAACCTTGCGGAAATGCATGACGGTAAATTGGAGCTGGAAAGCAAATATGGCGAAGGAACCGTTGCCAGCCTGGTCCTGCCGGAATCACGGGTCCGCCAGAACGCCGCTTGAGACCAATCCTGTCTTGCGACTTTTTTAGGAATTTTTCGGTAAAGCTCTTGCCATTGCTGAACCGACAGTCGACTATCCTCCAAAAAACATGTCTGGAGGAATAGATGCGGTTGAAAGATAAAGTTGCCATTGTCACAGGAGCGGGATCCGGTTTTGGAGAGGCGATGGCCACCCTATTTGCCCGGGAAGGTGCCAAAGTTGTTGTTAGTGACATCAATGAGGAAGCGGCGAAAAAAGTGACCGATGCCATCGCTGGCGAGGGCTTTCAGGCAATCACGAACCGAACAGATGTGACCGATGCCGCTGATGTGGCCGCTTTAACTGAGCAAACCCTCGAAAGCTTCGGCGGCATTGATATTCTCGTCAATAATGCCGGCATGCCACAAAGAAACTGTTCAATGTTTGATGTGGATGACGACACGTTCCAGAAAATTTTTGACGTCAATGTCAGGAGTATATTCCTGACCAGCAAGGCCATTATTCCTCACATGATGGAAAAGGGAGGCAATATCATCAATATCGCCTCTACGGCAGCGCTCAGCCCCCGGCCCGGCCTGACTTGGTACAACGCCAGTAAAGGGGCCGTTGTCACAATGTCTAAATCCATGGCTGTTGAATTGGCCCCGAACCAGGTGCGGGTCAATGCCCTCTGTCCGGTTTTTGCTCATACACCGATGGCCGTTGAGTTCATGGGCGGTGTCGACACCCAGGAGATCCGGGACAAATTCGTCGCCACCATTCCGTTGGGACGGGAAAACACCCCCCGCGATCTGGCGCATGCCGCTCTGTGGCTGGCATCGGACGACGCCTCCTTCATTACAGGCGTTGCCCTGGAAGTCGATGGCGGCCGCTGTATTTAGGGTATCGCCGGATTGAGGTTTACTCTGCGTCTGCCGCAACCTGCATCTGGACAATGATGTCCGGCTCACGGACCAGACCACTGCGGCCAATCCCTTTCTCGATCAAGTCAACAAACTCCATTCCCTCAACGACCCGGCCCCAGACCGTGTATTTGCGGTCAAGATGGGGCGAGTCCGCCAGCACTATGAAGAACTGGCTGTCCGCACTATGCGGAGACTGGGACCTGGCCATGGAAACAATGCCCCGGGTATGCGGCGTTTCCGAAAACTCGGAGCGGAGTTTCCGACCCGAGCCGCCGCGCCCGGTTCCCGTTGGATCTCCCGTCTGGGCCATGAAATCCTCGATGACCCGGTGAAACTTGACCCCGTCATAGAATTTCTCGCGGGTCAGCTCCTTGATCCGGGCCACATGCTGTGGGGCCAGGTCCGGCAGCATCTCGATCACGACACGACCGTCTTCGAGATCCAGATACAATGTATTCTCCAAATCACGCGCATCTGCGGATTTCGATGTCAGTGAAAGCAGACTGACTGTCATAAGAACCAAGGCAAATTTAGAAAACAATTTAGAAGTCATTCGCTCCCTCTTCCATCTGTCTTTCCAGTCGTTGACCTGTCAGCCGCAAAAGACCGAGGTACAAACTGATATTGCAAGTGATTAGACAGAATATGTGTATTTTTCTCAAGCCCTAAAAAAAACGAAAACGAGGCTTGACCAGATGCTACGGGGTCCCTATGTTGCAGCCGCATTGCGGCAGTCAAACCCGGATCTGAACGACCGGAACCTTGGTGCCAATTCTCACATAGTGGGCCCGTAGCTCAGTTGGTAGAGCAGCTGACTTTTAATCAGCGGGTCACAGGTTCGAATCCTGTCGGGCTCACCATTTTCCCTCGATCAATCTATATAGCCATTTCTCTATATAGCTTTTTATCTATATAGATTCCCCTTACATAACCGGCTTGAAATCCTTTGCCAGTTGTTCGGCAGTCAGAATATCCTTTTGTGCCATACGGGACTTGAAAAATTCCTGTTTCTGAACGGCGCCTTCAATTCCGCCGTCTGCCGCGAGAATAGCCCATTTAAGGGCAAGAATGTCGCTTTGTGAGACCCCTTCCCCAAGACCGTATCGGGCAGAAATTTTATTCTGGGCCTGGCTATAGCCCTGCTCCGCCGCTTTTAAATACCAGTCGAAGGACATCTTTTCATCAACGGCAACCCCATATCCATCCCGATACATCTTGCCGAGATTATATTGGGCTTTGGCGAATCCGTTTTTCGCTGCCATTTCGATATACTTAAAAGCATCGACGGGGTTTTCCTCCAGACCGATTCCGGCTTGATAAATTTTGCCCAGGCTATATTGGGAGGGCGGAAAATCTTCTGAGGCTGATGTCCGCAGCAGGTCAATGGCGGTTGAGTAATTTTTCTGGGCCAGCATGACCAGGGCCCGGTTATGAAGGGCGGGAGGGTATCCGGACTTCACGGCCTTATCACTCCAGTATTTGGCCTTGACCTCATCTGCATCAACTCCCCGTCCCTGTTCATGCATGATCGACAGGTTGAATTGAGCTTCCGCATGGCCTTTTTCCGCCAGAGGCTCCCATACTTTTATGGCCCGGGTGAATTTTCCCTGCTGATATAACTCCCATCCAGCGTCGAATTCCGTTTCAGAGGACAGAGCGGTTGTATTGAAGGAGAGGAGCGCGGCACCACTCATCATCAGGAAAATGAGGCGGCGCAAGGCAGAGGCTATATTTGTCAGTTTTTTGTTATTCACGTTATCTGCTCCTACCCAGAAGGCTGAGCGGACAGACGCTCCGCTCTAATTTTTAACAGATTAATCAGTCCATCTATCCCGTCATTGGACAGCACCCGGTGAAATCCTTCCCGATGGGTTAATGCAACGCTGGTACCATCTATCCATAAATCAATAATCTGCGGCTTGTTCTGGAACTCTCGTATGCGCCAGCGAATTTTAACGGTTTGTCGTTCCGGGCGATGCAGTTTGGTCTGGACGAAGCTGTCTTTTGATCCCTTCTTTATGGCAGAGACGATGACTAGCTTTTCGTCCGCATAACCACCAAGCTGGCTGCTATAGGCCCGCAGGAAGAAATCTTCGAACAACTCCAGGAAATCGGCACGCTGTTGATCGCTTAGGCTTTCCCAGCCCGGGCCAACAACAAATTGACTGATGAAGGGAATATGAAACTCGCTGCCAATGGCTTCAATCAGATGCTGCTCCCGCTCATCAAGGGTTTTTTCGGGAAGGGAGAGGATTGACTTGGCATTGCCGGCGAGATCGCTGATGAGAGCACGGGCACGATCAGATCGGTCTTCAGCAAAAGAGGAGACCGCCAACATCTGACACACAACTGTCAGAACTAGCCCAAACCCGATTTTCCTGAACAAAACACCCATGCTATCTGCAACGAAATCCTACCGTGGAACTAAATGCTCGCCCTTCATACTTTAGGCTCAAGTCCATAAATTTCAAAAGAACTTCTCGAATTTGTGATCATGGACGCATTTATTCGGTGAGTTTTGCCTAATTTGGCTTCTTATAGGGGATGAGGACTTCAAGCTTTGCCAGCCTTTCCTCAATCTCATTAATCCGGGCGTCCCGCTCAGCGATGATCTTTTCAACGTCGTTGGTATTCAGGCTGCTATAGCCCGCTAACCAGTTTTCCAGATCTTCAACCCGGTTGCCGGCCTCATCTTCGCGCAACACATCAAGAACCTTGGACAATACGTCTTTTTGTTCTTCCGTCACCCGAACATTCATCTGGATCTTGTTTTTCATCTTGTCCCTTAAGCAACTGTAAAAGCTATTCAATCTCAGAGAAATAGCAGTTCATAGCACCAGCTATACACAGAATTGGTAACCAGATCCTTACCAGGGGCAATTTTTTACAAATTAGAGGGAGTTGCCGGGAAATAACCTTCAGCGGAAGGATAAAGGGCATTATACCCTTCCGATTTGATTTCAGAATGTTTGGGACTGATTGAAGGAATGGTGCCCGCACCCGGACTTGAACCGGGAAGCCCTTACGAGCGGCAGATTTTAAGTCTACTGTGTTTACCAATTTCACCATGCGGGCGGCGAGCAACAACCTAATCGCCCCGGCGCAGCGAGACAAGCGGAAATTCTTCCGCAAGTTTTTTTTAAGCGCTCAAGTGATCTGTTTCAAATCCATCGCCGTAAAAGTTTCAAAACACAGTTCGCGATTGAGTTTTTTTGCTACCAACAAACTATGACCTGAGGAGGGTTACATGTCTCGTTTAATTAGAAACTTTGCTGCGATTGTGTTCGTCGGCATTTTTGCTGTGGCGTGCGCACAGGACCAAAAAATGGCTGACAAGAAAATGGATGCCAAAGAAAAAGATATCGTTGTAACGGCTGTTGAAGCCGGTCAGTTCAACACACTTGTGGCGGCTGTTAAAGCTGCCGGTCTTGTTGAAACCCTGCAGAGCCCCGGACCGTTTACCGTCTTTGCACCGACAGACGACGCCTTTGCGAAACTCCCGGCAGGCACAGTTGAAACACTGTTGAAGCCTGAAAACAAGGACAAGCTTGTTTCCATCCTGACCTATCATGTGCTGGCGGGTGAAGTTCCAGCTTCCGCTGTCATCGGCAAGAAACTTGATCCGGCGAGTGTCCAGGGCAGTAAAATTATGATTGATGGTACAGACGGGGTCATGCTGAATGGAACTGCCAAAGTCATTGCTGCAGATGTGGAAGCCAGCAACGGAGTTATTCACGTCATCGACACCGTAATCCTTCCACCTGAGAGCTAAGGATATATAGCAGGACTTTTCTTTCCTGCTAATCACGCCGCGGCGATCGTCACCCGAACACTCTTCCCCTTTTGTTCAGGTGACGGTCGCCCGGTTTTTTTATGTCGTTTCAATAACGGTGACGCCTTCCCTCTCGAGATGGCTGTGCAGCTCATCGAAAGCAGCGTTTAATTCATCTTCTTCAATTGAACGCATGACAAGGTTGGTTCCGACATTCCCCTGGCGGAAATAGGGATATGAACCGAGGGAAACATTCGGGTATTTCTCCTGCAATTCTCCCAGTTTTTTTGCGACCTTCCCTTCCGGAAGGCTGGCGCCCAGAGTTCGGCTGAGCATTTTGGACCCGCCTGTTAGCCGGGAAGCAATACCTTCCAGCATTGCCTGCATGATGGCCGGGACGCCGGCCATGACAAAAACATTTTCTATCTGAAATCCTGGGGCCTTGCTCACCGGATTGTCTATAAGGGTGGCGCCCTCAGGAATTCGGGCCATACGCTTGCGCGCGTCATTAAACTCGATACCGCTCGCCTCATAGTGACGGGTCAGAATTTCCATAGCTTCTGGATGAAAGCCGATGCCGACACCAAAGGCCGCGGCCATTGAATCTGCAGTAATGTCATCATGGGTCGGGCCAATGCCGCCCGAAGTAAAGACATAATCATATTTCCGGCGGCACTCATTTACAGCCTGGACAATCTCTTCCTCGACATCGGGAATGACCCGGGCTTCTCTCAGCTGAATCCCGGTTTCATTCAAGCGGGTGGCCAAATAGGCCATATTCTTATCTTGTGTCCGCCCTGAGAGGATTTCATCTCCTATCACCAGCATGCAGGCGGTAACGATTTTCCTATCCGGAGATTGATGTTCGGACATGTGCCAATCCAGTTTTTATGGGTAATTCTACAATTATCTATTTTGCACAGAGTTTAATCGGTTTAAAAGGAATTTGCATCAATTAGACAATTTCCTTAATTCGCAAGGGTCCCCATGCAGTTTTCCGCCCCCCTGATCAAGGGCCGACTGATCAAGCGATATAAACGGTTTTTAAGTGACATCGAACTGGACACCGGGGAGACCGTCACAGCCCATGTCGCCAATTCCGGATCAATGATGGGGTTGAAAGAACCGGGTTTCGGGGTTTGGTTGTCTCCGGCCAATAATCCGAAGCGAAAGCTTCAATATACCTGGGAGCTCGTGGATGTCGGCACGTCCCTCGTTGGCATCAATACGTCCCTTCCCAATGCCATCGTTACAGAGGCAATTACGGCTTCGGCAATTCCCGAGCTGAAAGGGTATGATGGCCTGAAGCGGGAAGTCAAGTACGGGGAAAACTCCCGTATCGATATATTTCTGACCGATGATCAAAAACCGGACTGTTATGTCGAGATAAAGAATGTCACCTTGAAAAGAGAGGCGGATTGGGCGGAATTCCCCGATGCCGTCACCTCCAGGGGAACCAAGCATCTCAGGGAACTCTCCAAAATGGTCGAAAACGGGCATCGGGCCGTTATGCTCTATCTGATACAAAGGCAGGATTGCAACGGTTTTTCCATTGCGAAAGATATTGACCCCGAGTATGCCACAGCGTTTAAACAAGCTATGGCAGCAGGCGTTGAAATTTTGGGCTATGACTGCCACATAACGACAGAGAACATTGTAATCGGCGCGCGCCAACCCCTTATAGACTAGTTTTGTTTTAACTATTTTTGGGGTATAATTTGCCGACAATAAAAGAGCGAACATGAAATACGTTAACAGCAAAGAAACACCGGAACGCAACACAGGTGTCATCAAGCTTCATGGGCCGGAAGGCTTTGAAGGTATGCGCAAGGCTGGGCGACTGGCGGCGGAAACCCTGGATATGATCGCTGAGCATGTGGTCCCCGGAGTAACAACCGAAGAGCTTAACACCCTGTGTCATGATTTTATCACCGAGCGGGGGGGCATTTGCGCCCCACTTAACTATCGTGGATTTCCAAAGTCTATTTGCACCTCGGTCAATCACGTTGTCTGCCATGGTATTCCCGGCCCCAAAAAACTGAAACCAGGCGATATTGTCAATATTGATGTCACTCCGATTGTTGACGGCTGGCATGGGGACAGCAGTCGCATGTATATTGCCGGCAAGCCTAGCATAAAGGCCAGCCGCCTTGTCGATATCACATATGAATGTCTCATGCGGGGTATTGAGGTGGTCAAGCCTGGTGCGACTACCGGGGATATTGGCTATGCCATTCAGAATTTCGCCGAAGGAAAGCGCTGTTCAGTCGTTCGGGATTTTTGCGGACATGGTCTCGGCCAGGTATTCCATGATGTTCCCAATATTGTTCACTACGGAACGCCCGGTGAAGGAACTGAGCTTCGGGCGGGAATGATCTTTACGATCGAACCAATGATCAATCTCGGAACCTGGCAGGTAAAGGTCCTGGATGATGGCTGGACGGCCATCACCAAAGATAGGTCTCTCTCTGCTCAGTTTGAGCATTCACTGGGTGTAACGGAAACCGGCTACGAGATTTTCACCAGGTCGCCATTGGGATTGGATTGTCCACCTTATGGGAACTGAGAGGAAATCCCAGGATCCCTTCCCAACCCTGCAAGAGCTTGAACCAAAAGAGTACATATTCGGGTTGGAAGATAAACCAACCGACCTTAAAAGCCGCAAACAATCGGATAAATCGGGCCATCGGGAACGTTTAAGGACCCGTGTGCTGTCCCGGGGGGCTGATAGTCTTGCGGATTACGAGATCCTTGAGATGTTGCTGTTCGCGGCCAGCCCACGCGGCGATACAAAACCACTGGCGAAGGCCCTGATTGCCGAATTTGGAAGCCTGGCGAAAGTGTTAAAAGCTGATCCTATTAGCCTGAGTAAGATCGACAAAGCTGGAGATGCTGTTATTGCCACTCTGAAGATGGCGGAACTATTAGGACAAAAGCTGCTTCGATCCAATGTGGAAAATAAAAATCTCCTCGGATCGTCTCAGGCGTTAGAAGATTATTGTATTGGAACAATGGGCGATAAAAATATCGAGCATTTCCGGGTTCTCTTTTTAAACAATAAAAACCGCCTGATTGCAGATGAAGTGCAGCAAACCGGCACGGTAAACCATACAGCCGTGTATCCCCGGGAGGTTGTCAAGCGGGCATTGGAGCTTGGATCCATGGCCTTGATCCTTGTCCATAACCATCCATCAGGTGAAACCGATCCGTCAGCTGCAGATATCGAAATGACGCGGGAAATTGTCACCGCTGCCGCGGCCCTCAAGATTAAGGTGCATGATCACCTGATTGTCGGCGGGAGTAAAAGCACCAGTATGAAGGCACTCGGTCTGATCTAGTATTTCTGGGGCAAAATATCCGGCATTTTTATGCGAGCGGTTGAGCTTTCTGCTTATCTCTGCTAGTCAACCGCCATCGGCCCGGCAATCGTTGCCCACGGGCCCTCCATCTGTAACCCTGTGAAGGTAAATCTTGATATGATTCCCCGCTACGCCCGTCCGGAAATGACCACCCTTTGGGAACCGAAAAGCAAATTTAAGATCTGGTTCGAAATCGAAGCCCATGCTTGCGATGCGCAGGCAAAATTGGGCGTGATTCCAGAGGACGCTGCGAAAGCAGTTTGGGAACGGGGTAATTTCGACATTGATCGGATCGATGAGATTGAGCGGGAAACCAAACATGACGTGATCGCCTTCCTAACGAATCTGGCAGAATATGTGGGAGATGAAGCCCGTTTCGTTCATCAAGGGATGACCTCTTCAGATGTTCTTGATACCTGCCTTTCCGTACAACTGACCAAAGCGGCGGATCTGTTGTTAGAGGGTCTGGATGCTCTTCTGGAAACTCTGAAAGCCAAGGCTTATGCCCATAAGAATGATGTCTGTGTCGGCCGATCCCACGGTATTCATGCGGAACCGGTGACCTTCGGGCTGAAAATGGCTCAGGCATATGCCGAATTCAGCCGAAACCGGGAACGGCTCGTCCATGCCCGAAAAGACATTGCCACCTGCGCCATTTCCGGCGCAGTCGGCACATTCGCCAACATCGATCCTTTCGTGGAAGAGCATGTGGCAGCGGCCTTGGGATTAGAGCCGGAGCCGGCTTCCACGCAGGTTATTCCCAGAGATCGTCATGCCATGTTTTTTGCGACCCTTGGGGTGATCGCCAGCTCAATTGAAAGACTGGCCGTTGAAATTCGTCACTTGCAGCGCACCGAAGTGCTGGAAGCGGAGGAGTATTTTGCGCCGGGTCAAAAAGGTTCCTCCGCCATGCCCCACAAGCGGAACCCGGTCCTGACGGAGAATTTGACAGGTCTCGCCCGTCTAGTGCGGATGGCGACCATTCCGGCAATGGAAAATGTGGCACTCTGGCATGAACGGGACATCTCCCACTCCTCAGTTGAGCGCGGGATTGGTCCGGATGCGACAATTACCCTCGACTTCGCCTTGGCAAGACTGACATCCGTGATCGAAAAGCTGGTGATCTATCCGGACAATATGATGGCCAACATGAACAAGCTGGGCGGATTGATTCACTCCCAGAGAGTTTTGCTGGCCTTGACCCAGGCCGGTGTCAGCCGTGAAGATTCATATCGCCTGGTTCAGCGAAATGCCATGAAGGTCTGGAAGGAAGGGGCGGATTTTATGGAATTGCTCAAATCAGATGCCGAAGTAACCGCGGCTCTCTCTGATGAGCAAATTGAAAGTGTCTTTGATCTTGAATATCACACCAAGCATGTGGACACGATTTTTGATCGGGTTTTTGGATCTTAAGGCAGAAAAGTGAGGCAAGAGTGCTTGCAATGCACTCTTGCTCAAAAATCGATCAGGTCTCAGTCATAATCTGGTCACGGGCCGCGCCCATCAGTTCTTCCATTTCGCGTCTGATTCTGTGATCTGACATCTCGATATTCTTGGCATCCAGATCACCGCGGACCTTGCGGAAGACATCATCATCGCCTTTTTCTTCAAGATCTGAGATCACGACCTCCTTAGCATAGGCGTCAGCTGCCCCACCGGTGATTCCCATGAGGTCTGCCGCCCAGAGACCCAAAAGCTTGTTCCGTCTGGCAACTACTTTGAATTCCAGATCCTGATCATGGGCAAACTTGTTTTCATGGCCTTTTTTAAGATCGTCAAATCCTGACATGTCTCTTTCCCTAAATTGTATCTACACAGTGTAAATCTGTCTGTTTTCAAGCTGTTAGTTTGTCTTATACCCAAGATGGTGCGTTCCGACTAGTAGTACAATAAAAATTTTACATACCATATCCAATTAGATGCGTTGCAATTGTTGTAATTCGGTATTTTCTGCACTATGTTCCGCTTGTTTTTCTGATAGAGGCTGTTCGCTTATCTGAACCTATTTGCAGCAGATAGTTTACAGGCAGAATGAGAAGAAACGATTTTCGGCGGCTCGCCGCCTTTTCTTATAGCTGGAGTGACATCCATGACCCGACGTAGACCTGTCTACGAAGGCAAGGCGAAGGTTCTTTTTGAAGGCCCGGAGCCAGGGACCCTTGTTCAATATTTCAAAGATGACGCGACAGCGTTTAACGGTGAGAAAAAGTCCACCGTGACCGGAAAAGGGGTCCTGAACAATAGAATCTCAGAGCATCTGATGGTCAAGCTGGCGGAGATCGGTATCCATAATCACTTTATCCGCCGCCTCAATATGCGAGAGCAGCTGATCAAGGAAGTGGAGATCATTCCGGTGGAAATCATCGTCCGGAATGTGGCGGCCGGATCCATCTGTACACGTCTTGGCATTGCGGAAGGAACCGCCCTGCCCCGCACCATCATTGAATATTGTTTCAAGTCGGATGATCTCAATGATCCGATTGTCTCGGAAGAGCATATCACCGCCTTTGGCTGGGCCACACCGGTCGAGCTTGATGAAATCATGAGCCTGTCTCTTCGGGTCAATGATTTCCTGCTAGGCTTGTTCACCGCCATCGGCATCCGGCTCATTGATTTCAAACTTGAATTCGGGCGGGTTTTCGAAGGCGATGAAATGCAGATCATCCTGGCCGATGAGATCAGCCCGGACAATTGCCGCCTTTGGGACACAGCCACCAACAAGAAACTGGATAAGGATCGGTTTCGCCGGGATCTTGGCGGGGTTGAGGATGCCTATCAGGAAGTTGCCCGGCGCCTTGGAATCATGCCGGAAGGTGGCCCTGGGGATTTACAGGGAACAACAGCAATTCAATAAAGGCGCCTTAGCGCCTTTTTTAATTTAGGGGAAATGATGAAAGCACGCGTACATATTTCATTAAAGAACGGGGTCCTTGATCCCCAGGGAAAGGCAATCTCTAACTCACTGCATGGTTTGGGATTCGACAATGTCCTTGACGCCCGTCAAGGGAAAACTATCGAGCTTGACCTCAAGGACATGAGTAAGGAAGAGGCGGAAAAGGAAGTGGATCGTATGTGCCTGCAATTGCTGGCCAACACGGTCATTGAAAATTATTCCATCGAAGTTATCGATTAGGGAAGGACCGATCATGAAAGCTTGCGTCATCGTTTTTCCTGGATCCAACTGTGACCGGGACCTGAAAGTCGCCCTCACCCAATCCATGGGAAGTGAGCCGGATATGGTTTGGCACGGTGACAGTGATCTTCCGGAAACTGACCTGATTGCTATTCCCGGCGGATTTTCCTATGGAGACTACTTGCGCTGCGGGGCCATGGCCGGGAACTCTCCGATTATGCGTGAGGTTGTCCGCAAGGCGGAAGCCGGAACACCTGTTGTTGCCATTTGTAACGGATTTCAGATTGCGACGGAGACCGGCATGCTCCCCGGCGCGCTGTTGCGTAACGCCAATCAGAGTTTTGTTTGCAAGGATGTGGATCTTCTGGTGGCGGCAGAAAATGAGCGCTTTGTTGGTGGCTATGAGCACGGCCAGGTCGTTAAATTCCCAGTTGCCCATCACGATGGTAATTTCTTTGCCGATGAGGATACCTTGAACGAGCTTGAGAACGAAGGTCAGATTGCCTTTAAATATGCCACTCCGGACGGCGACCTCACCGACGAGGCCAACCCAAACGGATCTCTCAACAATATCGCAGGTATTTATAACAAAGCCGGCAATGTTCTGGGTCTGATGCCCCATCCGGAGCGCCTGATCAGCGAAGAGCTGGGAGGGATCGATGGAAAAACCTTTTTCGATCATCTGGTTCATTCGATTGGCTAAGTAAAATTATGAACAAGATTACGCAAGATATCGTCGCCGAGCATGGCCTGACTGAGAGTGAATATAGCCAGGTTCTGGATATTTTGGGGCGCGAACCCAATCTCACCGAGCTTGGGATTTTCTCCGTTATGTGGAGTGAGCATTGCTCCTATAAATCATCAAAGAAATGGCTTAAAACCTTGCCGACAGAGGCTCCCTGGGTCATTTGCGGCCCGGGTGAGAATGCCGGCGTCATCGATATTGGAGACGGTCAGGCCGCCATTTTCAAGATGGAGAGCCATAACCACCCCTCTTTCATTGAACCTTATCAGGGAGCGGCGACTGGTGTCGGCGGCATTATGCGGGATGTCTTCACTATGGGAGCCCGCCCCATCGCCAATATGAATGCGCTCAGATTTGGCAGTCCGGACCATCCCAAAACCCGTCATCTTTTGGGCGGTGTCGTTGCCGGAATCGGCGGATACGGGAACTGCATGGGTGTTCCAACTGTTGGCGGGGAAACAAATTTTCATTCCTCCTACGATGGCAACATCCTGGTTAACGCCATGACCGTCGGCCTCGCCGATGCGGACAAGATTTTTTACTCTGCTGCTGCCGGGATCGGTAATCCGGTTGTCTATGTGGGATCAAAAACCGGTCGTGACGGTATTCATGGGGCGACCATGGCTTCTGCCGAGTTCGATGATGATAGTGAGGAAAAACGCCCGACCGTTCAGGTGGGCGATCCTTTCACCGAAAAACTTCTGCTGGAAGCCTGCCTCGAACTGATGGCGACAGATGCAATTGTCGCCATTCAGGATATGGGGGCCGCGGGTCTCACCTCTTCTTCTTTTGAGATGGCGGATAAAGGTGGCGTGGGGATTGAGCTGAACCTGGATCATGTTCCCATGCGCGAAGACGGCATGACCCCCTACGAGATCATGCTGTCTGAAAGCCAGGAACGAATGCTGATGATCCTCAAACCCGGCCGGGAAGAGGAAGCAAGAAAGATTTTCAAGAAATGGGAGCTGGATTTTTCCGTTATCGGCAAGGTTACGGATACTGGAAAAATGGTGCTGACCATGGGCGGGGAAACTGTTGCCGACCTTCCCGTTGCGCCACTCGCGGATGCGGCTCCGGAATATGATCGCCCCTGGGTCCCCACCCCAAAACCGGCCAAAATTTCTGCAGACGACGTCCAGGCTCCTAACGATTTGAAAGAAGTGCTGCTAAAACTTATGGGATCTTCCGAGATCGCCAGCCGTAAATGGATCTGGGAGCAATATGATCATATGGTCATGGGTGACACCATTCAGCGGCCCGGCGGCGACGCGGCGGTTGTCCGGGTTCATGGGACCGACAAGGCCCTGGCAATTTCAACAGATTGTACGCCACGCTATTGTTATGCAGATCCGGAAACAGGTGGCGCCCAGGCCGTGGCGGAAGTCTGGCGTAATCTGACTGCGACAGGTGCTCAACCGCTCGCCATTACCGACTGCATGAATTTCGGTAATCCGGAGCGGCCTGAGATTATGGGTCAGTTCGTCGGCTGTATTAACGGCATGAAAGAAGCCTGTGAAGCCCTTGATTTTCCTGTCATATCTGGAAACGTCTCTCTGTATAACGAAACCAACGGACTGGGTATCCATCCAACACCAGCCATCGGCGGTGTTGGACTGTTGAAGCAGTCAAAGCGGATGATGACCATGGGCTTTAAATCTGATGGGGATGAGGTTTTCCTGATCGGTGATCTGACCGGAGAGATGGGACAATCCTTGTACTTAAGGGAAATTGAAGGTCGTGAAGAAGGGGCTCCGCCGGCTGTCGACTTGCAAAAGGAACGGTCTAACGGCGATTTCCTGAGATCTGCGATTGAGAAAGGATGGGTGACAGCGGCCCATGATATCTCCGATGGCGGCCTGGCAGTGGCACTGGCTGAAATGTCTCTCGCCGGAAAAAAAGGCGCAGATATCACAATAGAGTCAGATTTACCGTTGCATGCGGCGCTTTTCGCTGAAAGCCAGGGCTGTTATGTGGTAACGGTTGAGCTTACGAATTCCAAAGCATTCAAGGAATTTGCAGAGACGGCGAACGTTCCGGTTTGCTTAATTGGAACGGTCGGTCATAATGAATTGAAAATTGAAAACGCCCTTACCATATCTCTAGATGAATTAGGGAAAGAACATGGAAGCTGGATGCCGTCACTGATGGCAGGAACAGCCGGATAGCAGGAGTTTAATCCATGGCAATGGATGCAAATGAAATTGAGAGACTGATCCGCGAAGGTATCCCGGACGCAGAGGTCGAGATCACCGATCTGCGGGGGGATGGCGATCACTATGCCGCCATGGTGGTCTCTGCCAGCTTTGAAGGCCTGCCCCGCGTCAGACAGCATCAAATGGTCTATGAAGCCCTTAAGGGAAATATGGGCGACGCCTTGCATGCCCTGGCTCTGCAAACATCGGTGCCAAAAGACTAAAGTTAATAATTTACTGTATGAAGGATGGATAAATGATTGATCAAACAACAAAAGATCGTATTGACCATGAAATTTCCGGCAGCGATGTCGTACTCTTTATGAAGGGTTCCGCAGTTTTTCCGCAATGCGGGTTTTCTGCAACAGCAGTTCAGATCCTTTCTCATTTGAACATCAAATTCAAAAGCATTGATGTCCTTAGTGACCCCATGATCCGCGAAGGGATTAAAGAGTACAGTCAGTGGCCCACCATTCCTCAGCTCTATGTCAAAGGCGAGTTTGTCGGTGGATGCGACATCATGCGGGAGATGTTTGAAACCGGTGAGTTGCAGGATATCTTTGCTGAAAAGCAGGTTGCCTCCGCCTCCGCTTAAAGACCATGAGCATTCTGACAGGGCTGAAACGGCATCGTGACACTGACGCCGATGTTTTTCGGCGAGTTCACGCAACATGATCCTGAAGCTTCTCCTGTCGATCATAAATGCGCTGCCGATCGGGGTTTTTGACCTCCTGTATTTGGGGCGACCCTTGCGGGCTGACGGCTTGAAGATCAATAACAAGGCGCGGTTTCTCTGTCATCTGGATAGCAAAAGTGCAAAACCTCTTCGGGATACCCCCCTTGAGGAGATCCGTGCCACCATGGAATTCATGGCGCCTGCCCTGGCGGGAAAAAAACCCGACGTCGCGGACGTTCAGAATATCACTTTCGAAACCCGCTCCGGTTCCCTTCCCGCACGACTTTACAAGCCGAATGGCAGCATCCCTCTTCCCGTATTGATTTATTTTCATGGCGGCGGGTACATCCGGGGTTCTCTGGACAGCCATGATGTCCTGTGTCGAAAATTAGCGGCATATGGATCATTTGCCGTCTTTTCCGTTGATTACCGTCTGGCGCCGGAATCCCGGTTTCCGGCGGCTGTAGAAGATGCCCATGCGGCATTGACCTTTATCACAGAAGAAGGCGGGTCTCTTGGTCTGGATATATGCCGCGTCGCAGTTGGTGGTGACAGTTCCGGTGGTTGCCTGGCGGCCGTGGCTTCACAGCTGGCGAAGAGGAATGGGAGCAAGCTCCCGATTTTTCAGCTCCTGCTCTATCCAACGATGGATGCGCATTTGCGGGCAGAGAGCCATAAGCTCTTTGCAGATGGCTTCTTTCTAAGTCATGAGCGGATAGAGGCCTATCGGGATATGTATCTCAACTCTGTCGCTGAGAGAGATGATTACAGAGCGTCTCCTATCCTCAATCCTGACTTGGCGGGCCTGCCCCCTGCCCTGATCATTACCGCAGGGTTCGATCCGCTGCGGGACGAGGCTGAAACATACGCGGGTCTGTTGCAAAAAGCCGGGGTTCCGGTGGGGCTTGTCCGGTTTCCCGGTATGGTCCATGGGTTTATGTCCTTAACGGCCGCTCTGCCGGAAGCAGAAAAAGCCCTCAAGCAGGCAGCCATGGCGGTGGCGCACGCGTTTCAGCTTCCGGAGCCTGACTGAACGACCTCCGCTTCCTCTCCGCCGATTTTCTGAGACAAAGCAGCCGCAAGATAATCATCCAAATCGCCATCCAGAACGCCCTGGGCATTGCCCTTTTCAACGCCGGTCCGGAGATCTTTCACCATCTGGTAGGGATGCAGGACGTAAGAGCGGATCTGATGGCCCCAGCCGATGTCCGTCTGACCATCACGGGTTTCCTGGGCCTCAGCTTCGCGCTTCTGCAGCTCAAGCTCATAGAGACGGGATTTCAGCATCTTCATAGCTTCGGCCCGGTTTTTATGTTGGGACCGGTCGTTCTGACACTGAACCACGACGTTGGTGGGAATATGGGTAATGCGAATGGCTGATTCCGTTCGGTTAACATGCTGACCACCCGCGCCTGAAGCGCGATAGGTATCTATTCTGAGATCCTTGTCGTCGATCTCTACTTCAATATCATCATCAATAACCGGATAGACTCCGACTGAGGAGAAGCTTGTATGCCGTCGGGCATTCGAATCAAACGGTGAGATCCGGACGAGACGATGGACACCGGATTCAGTTTTCAGCCAGCCATAAGCGTTTTCGCCCGAGATTTCGATGGTCACGGATTTAAGGCCAGCTTCCTCTCCGGCGCTTTCTTCAAGGGTTTTAACTTTGCATCCATGTTGATCCGCCCATCGCATATACATGCGCAGCAGCATCTGGGTCCAGTCCTGGGATTCTGTTCCGCCGGCTCCGGAATGGATTTCCACATAACAATCGTTGGCATCCACTTCCCCAGACAACATGCTTTCCAGCTTTCTCCGCCCGACTTCAGTGCGAAGATCAATCAGGGCTTTTTCCGCATCCTGGAGGGTTTCCTCATCCTCTTCCTCTTCGGCCATCTCGATCAGATCGATATTGTCCTGAAGATCCTGGCCGATCCGATTATAGGCGTTGAGGGCATTTTCAAGAGAGGTTCTTTCCCGCATCAGGGATTGCGCCTTACCGGCGTCGTTCCAAAGATCGGGATCCTCGACGAGGGAGTTCAGCTCCTCAAGGCGTCGGGTGGCATTATCCCAGTCAAAGATACCTCCTCAGCAAGGCCATTCCCTGCTTGATTTCATCTACCATTGACTGGTGTTCGGCACGCATATGTTACTCCAAGCTCAAATAATCCGGAGGGAAACCTAGTCGGAAATTTGGGTTCAGTAAAGCCCGCCTGTCCCTGAGCGGACAGAAGTTTTTGCAGGTGCCGGAGAACTTGCCGAAAATCCGCCATCTGATCCATCTAGAACAGCTCGTTTATTGCTGGCCGTCTGGGTTGTTTTAAAAGCTTCGAGGATTGATTTCTCGCCCCGCTTGGCGGGCGCTCCGGTTGTCGGATTGACCCGAACCAGCCGAATATCCTCAGGAACCCGGAACGGAGTTGCCGGCTGATCGGCAAGCGCTTCTTTCATAAAATCCCGGAAAATGGGCGCGGCAACAGAGGAACCTGATTCTTTCTTACCAAGACCCTTCGGCGTATCGAAGCCAACATAAACGCCGACTGCAAGATCTGGCGAAAAGCCCATGAACCAGGTATCTTTGGCTTCATTACTGGTTCCGGTTTTTCCGCCGAGCGGCTTGCCAACGACCCGGATACTGGCGCCCGTTCCCCGCTGAACTACCCCTTCCAGCATGGAGACAACCTGATATGCTGTCGATGGTGCCAGGATCTGCTCACGGGTGTCGGGAAGGACAGGTTCTTCCTGCTCCTCCCAGACCTCTGCATTACAGGCGTCACATTCCCGGCGATCATGGCGATAAACCGTTTTTCCGCGGCGGTCCTGAATACGGTCAATCAGGGTTGGTGTAATTCTTTTTCCGCCATTCACCAGTTCCGCATAGGCAGTTGTCAGCTTCAGCAATGTCGTCTCTCCGGCGCCGAGGGACATGGAGAGGGTTTGCAACATGTCCTCTTCAATCCCAAACCGGGAGGCATAATCGGCGACCGTATCCATACCTATGGCCCGAGCCAGTCGTACTGTCATCAGGTTACGGGACTTTTCAATACCAAGACGCAGGGTGCTTGGTCCATAAAACCTGTTGGTATAGTTGGAGGGTTTCCAGCGTTCACCATTTGGCTGGTTAAGCACGAACGGACCGTCCATCACCTTGTCGGAGGGGGTAAATCCATTATCCATGGCGGCGGCGTAGACAAAAGGCTTAAAGGCTGACCCGGGTTGCCGTTGAGCCTGAATGGCCCGATTAAACTGCGATATATCCGGACTCCAGCCGCCAACAATGGCATGGATTCGGCCGGTATGCGGATCCATGGCCAGCAGCCCTCCCGAGACGCTCGGTATCTGTTCAAGACTATATGTGTTTTCCGCTGCTTCTTCGCCGGTCAGGGCATCAACGGCGATAATGTCTCCGAGCGCAAGCACATCAGACGCTTTTGTTACTTTAGGGCCTTTTTCATCGGTATCCAGATATTCGCGGGCCCAGGTAATCTGTTCGAACGGAATGCGGCCTCTTGTTTTGTCCTTGAAGCCAATGGTGGCACCCTCTTTATCAAGCTCTAGAACCACCGCCAAACGCCAGGGATCCAGACCTTTTGGAGCCGGAAAGCTGATTAGCTTTACAGTCCAGTCTTCCCCCAATTCCATGGTCGAAATGGGTCCGCGCCAGCCATGACGCCGATCATATCTTCTCAGGCCGGCCCGCAAGGCTTCCTCGCCAATTTTCTGAAGCTTGGACTGCATGGTCGTCCGCACAGAAAGCCCGCCGTCATAAAGGGCCTCTTCGCCATAAATTTCAAATAGTTCCCGCCGTACCTGTTCGACGAACCATTCGGCTTTGAGAACCTGCGCAGCGCCGCCCTTATTCGCAATGAGTGGTGTTGCTGTGGCAATTTCCGCTTCGTCCGCGGTTATATACCCTTCTTCGAGAAGCCGGCCAATTACCCAGTCTCTTCGAGCAACTGCGCGTTCCGGATATCTAAAGGGATTATAATTGTTGGGAGCTTTTGGCAGGGCAGCCAGAAATGCGGCCTCTGCTATATTCAATCTGTCCAGGGGCTTGTCAAAATAATAGAGGGCCGCGGCAGCAACCCCATAGGCGCGATGACCCAGGAAAATCTCGTTTAGATACAGTTCGAGAATTCGGTCCTTGGACAGAGCTTTATTGAGCCTTAGAGCCAATATGGCTTCCTTGGCTTTGCGTTCGTAGGACACCTCGTTGGTCAGCAGCATATTTTTGGCGACCTGTTGGGTGATCGTCGAAGCCCCGACCAGCCGGCGTCCCTGGCCGATATTTTTTAGATTGGTCAGGGCGGCACGCACGATTCCTTTATAGTCCAGACCAGGATGCTCATAGAAGTCCTGATCCTCGGCAGCCAAAAATGCTTGTTTGACGATCATCGGCATTGCTTCCACCGGTACAAACAACCGGCGCTGATTAGCATATTCCGCAATCAGGCCGCCATCGGCCGCATGCACTCGCGTCATGACCGGGGGCTCATATTCCGCCAGCTTGTCGAACTCCGGCAGATCCTTACCAAAGTGATAAAAGCCGTACATAACAGCCCCAACGCCGGCGATCCCCAAAAACAGGGCCAGGACAAGTGACATCAATGTGAATTTAAACAAAAATTTCATATGCCGGTAAACTCAAACAAACAGCTTAATCACTAGATATAGACGAAAAATAATAATTTTCAGGTAAAAAACGGCATCTGGTACGATTTATATCTCTGCTCTATGGCAGAATTATGGATCTACTGTCTTAAAATACTGTTCAACAGCTTTGGCGATTGCTGTCGCCAGCCGTGTCTGTCCATCTTTTGATTTAAGGATTTTCTCATCCTGACGGTTCGACAGATATCCCAGTTCCACAAGAACCGACGGGACATCCGGGGCTTTCAGGACCCGAAAGCCGGCAAACCGATGGGAACGACCACTTGTTTTCAATCCGGATTTCGACATTTGGGGAATGAGCATCTCCGCAAATCTTACGGAAAAATTCATGGTCTCCCGCTGAGCCAGATCAACAAGAATGCCCTGAACCGTGTCATCCTGGGCTTCCAGATCGACACCGGCAATCAGGTCCGAGCGATTCTCAGACTTCGCGATTTCCGCCGCTTCATCATCTGATGCGGTTTCAGACAAGGTGTAGACCGTTGCCCCCCTGAAATCAGGGCGGCTGATGGAATCGGCATGAACGGAAATAAACAGATCCGCCCCTTCCTTGCGCGCCACATTCACCCGTTCCCGAAGACTGAGGAAAATATCCCGGTCCCGTGTCATGACCGGCCGATATCCCTTCTTTTTATCAAGTATTCGGTAGAGTTTCTTGGCGACCTGCAATGTGAGGGTTTTTTCATAAACACCGCTTCGGCCGATCGCGCCGGGATCGATCCCGCCATGTCCGGCATCAATAACGACGGTGTAGGTTTTTGCGCGCACAGGCGGCACCGGCGTTTTCAAGGCGACGGTCCTGGTAGCCGCGTTCTTCTGCCGGCGCTCCTTCACTGCCTTCATGAAGCTGGTATGGTCGGTTTTCTGGATATCGATGAAAAACCGGTGCGGCTTTCCGGAGGTGGGCGGAAGGATGACCGTTCGTAAAATCTTGACCGGCCCGTCCACGTCCAGAACAACCCTTGATGTGTTTTCCCGGAACAGACCAAATCGGAAATTTTCAACAATGCCTTTTTTACGAGCCGCGTTGTCATTCGCCTGCCACCGTAATTCCGGCATATCAATAACAATGCGATATGGATCGGGCAATAGAAACAGGTCGTAGTCCGGCTTCTCGCTCAGCTCCATAACGAAGCGGGTCTTGTCTTTATGAATACCCAGGCGAACAGACGACACGTCTATCGGCGGTTTCGCCGCCGCTGCGGCCATCGTTACCGGCACAAGAATTGCGGTAAGGATCAACAGGGCCAATCGGAAAAAGCGACTTAAAATATCCATATCCGGTATCACGTAACTTTGAACACACTTGTCCATCCGTTCGACCTGACGTCGAACCGCCCTAAAGTAACGGTTTCAGCCGCCGCGATCAATCAACAGTATCTGCATTAATGATTATTTTTGATCCTACGTCATTATTCGTTTGGTAGTTCAGGAACAAAAAAGCTATCATTGCGCCCGTGGGTTCCTGTGGTCAGTCCCTACTCCATTGATTGTTGGAGGACAGGCGGCGCCGTTTCCGACAGCTTTTGTTGGCATTGGATATATATTTCAATCCCCGGAGCGTCAGGATACAGCGCTTAAGACAATGCAGAGAAAGAATGTGAAACAGAAATCGTTCTGTTTGCCGATGTTGGCAGGCAGTTTGGCAGCCAGAAAACCAGGTAAGCAATGATTTGCCTGCTATTTTTAGGTTTTTGAATTTGAGGCGCTGACGATTTCCCCAGAAATAAACTGCTATCCCCTCACTCACAAAGGAGATGAGCAGTTACGGAGCTAATATATGGCTACGCGGATGTTAGTCGACGCGTCTCATGATGAGGAGACACGCGTCGTAATTGTAAAAGGTACCCGTCTTGAGGAATTTGACTACGAGACGGCGTCAAAAAAACAACTCAAAGGCAATATTTATCTGGCAAAGGTGACACGGGTTGAACCGTCTTTGCAGGCTGCTTTTGTTGAGTATGGCGGCAATCGCCATGGATTTCTCCCTTTCAGCGAAATTCACCCGGATTATTATCAGGTCCCCGTTTCTGACAGAGAAGTTCTGCTGGAACAGGAAGCAGCGGCCGAGCGCGAAGCCCATGCTCAGGAGGAAGCTGAGGATGATGCCAAGTCAGCGGAAGAATCTTCGGATGAATCTGCTGAAGAGGCACCGGAAGCCGAGGCTAAGTCCGACATTGCGGAAGATACCTCTGATGAGGATGAAGAGGGAATCGTCGATGATGCGGATGATACCGTCGGCGGGCTTGAAACTGTCGGGGATGATGAGGAAGATCATACTGTCGAGAACCTGGGCGGTGAAGATGATGTGGAGCCGCGTCGCAAGGCCCCTACCCGGCGCCACTACAAAATCCAGGAAGTCATTAAAAGACGGCAGATACTGCTGGTCCAGGTTGTAAAGGAAGAGCGTGGAAATAAGGGTGCGGCCCTGACCACCTACATCTCCCTGCCCGGCCGCTATAGTGTCTTGATGCCCAATACCGGCCGCGGTGGCGGGATCAGCCGCAAGATCAGCAATCCATCTGATCGTAAGAGACTCAAGAAAATTGCGTCTGAGCTTGACGTTCCGGAAGGGGTCGGCGTTATTATCCGAACCGCGGGCATGAGCCGGACCAAGGTTGAAATCAAACGCGACTATGAATTCCTGATGCGTGTCTGGGATGATATTCGCGAACTGACCCTGAAATCCATTGCCCCCTTCTGTGTCTATGAAGAGGCTAACCTGATTAAGCGCAGTATCCGGGATCTCTACACTAAGGAAATCAGTGAAATTCTGATTGAAGGGGATGACGGGTATAAGGTTGCCAAAGAGTTCATGCGCAAGCTCATGCCGAGTCATGCAAAAAAAGTGCAGCCCTACAAAGACATTATCCCTCTTTTCCATCGCTTTCAGGTCGAGCAGCAGTTCGCCGCCATGTATCACCCGGAAGTCCAGTTGAAGTCTGGGGGGTACATCGTAATAAACCCGACGGAAGCTCTGGTCTCCATCGATGTGAACTCCGGCAAGGCAACCCGAGAGCGGAATATTGAGGATACGGCTGTCAAAACCAATCTGGAGGCGGCGGAAGAGATTGCCCGCCAGTTGCGATTGCGTGATCTCGCGGGACTGATTGTGATCGATTTCATCGATATGGATGACAATCGTAATAACAAGGCGGTCGAGCGGCGAATGAAAGACTGCCTGAAGTCTGACCGGGCCCGTATCCAGGTCGGAAGGATCAGCCCGTTCGGCTTGATGGAAATGTCCCGTCAGAGACTACGCCCCAGCTTCCTGGAAACCAGCACGAATATCTGTCACACCTGCGGCGGATCCGGATTTGTCCGGTCTATCGAATCCACGGCCCTTTTAATTATCCGGACCCTGGAAGAGGAAGGCGTTCGGGAAAGAAGCGCTCGGATTACCGTGACCGTTCATACGGACGTTGCCATCTATCTGCTGAACCAGAAGCGCTCGGTGATCCAGGGACTGGAGAACATGTATGGTATGACCATCATGATCCTGGCCGATTCAACCACCAACCTCAATGATCATGAGATTGTCCGGGAAAAAGGAAAGCCCGGGGATTTTACGCCGGTTGTACGAGATACCTCGGCGACAACGCCCTATGTCAACGATGATGAGGACGAAAAGCAGGAAACGGAGCAGGAGCAGGACGGCGGATCTTCGAAACGCCGCCGACGCCGCCGACGCCGTAAACCCCGTGATGACAATGAGTCCCAGTCTGAGGGTGAGTCTGAGAGTAATCAAAATGCTCAGGATTCATCTGAAGCCTCTGATGACGAAACGGAGGAGCCGAAACGTCGCAGGCGTGGGAAACGAGGCGGCCGCCGCCGGTCCCGTCAAGGCAATGCCGAGGGAACTGATGCCGGTTCTTCTGACACCATGTCTGATGATTCCGATGCAGTCGTTATTCCAATTACGGTTCCGGATGCAGAGACTGTAACTGAGGAGAAACCAGTTTCTGAGGAAAGCTCGGACGATTCCAAAGAAGATCAAAAGACGATCAAGAAGCCCCGTGGCCGTTCTCGCCGCAAGAAAACGGATGACACTGAGTCCCCCGCGACATCTGAGGAGGTTGAGGCATCGACCGACTCAGAAGAACCGGCTGAGAAAAAACCTGCGAGCCGTCGCCGCTCTTCAAAGAAATCGGCAGAAGTTGAAACTGAGGTTGCCGGTGATGTACCGGAGAGTACGGATACCACGGAACCGAAAGAAGCCGTCGTTGTAGAACTGGCTGAGGAAACGCCTGCCGAAACGTCCCCCGCGCCAAGTGACGAAGTTGTTCAGGATGAAAAGCCGAAAAAGAAACGCAGCGGATGGTGGCGACGTGGCTGATCCAAGCTGACGGGATGATGAAAAGGGAACTTACGGGTTCCCTTTTTTGATGACCGACCAGCTCTTCAGTTGCTCGACCGCTTTTTCGATGGTTGCTGTCGCTCCGGCGAAGGAAAATCTGACAAAGCTGTTGCCTCTTTCCGGGTCAAAATCAAGACCTGGCGTGGCAGCGACCCCGGTCTCTGCGAGCATTCGCTTGCAGAAATCGACACTGTCGTTGGTCAAATGCCGAACATCCGCATAAATATAAAACGCCCCTTCTGCCGCCGCGAGTTTCGATAGGCCCATTTTCGGAAATTCCCGCAGCAGAATTTCCCGGTTACGGGCATAGACCTCCACATAGCGATCAAGCTCCTCCATGCCGCTAAAGGCTTCTACAGCCGCATACTGGCTTAAGGCCGGTGGGGATATAAACAGGTTCTGCGCCAGTTTCTCCACCGCAGTGACCAGCCGGTCCGGGATAATCATCCAGCCCAGCCGCCATCCGGTCATGGAAAAATATTTTGAGAAGGAATTGATGATGATGGCGTCCTCGGTAAGGGACAGGGCCGTTACAGCGGGCTCCCCATAGCAAATCCCATGATAGATTTCGTCTGAAATGAACTGGATATCATGAGACTTGCAATAATCGATCAGGTTCTGAAGATCGGTTTTGGACAGCATGGTTCCTGTCGGGTTTGCCGGACTGGCGACAAGCAATCCGTTTACCGGCTTCTCCAGATCCGCCAGCATTTCAGCCGTCGGCTGGAAGTTCGTCGAGGCATCACAGGGCACACCGACCGCATCCATATTTAAGGCCGTCAGAATATTGCGATAGGCGGGATAGCCCGGCTCGGCGAGGGCAACACGGCTTCCCGTGCCAAAGGCCGCTAGAAAGGAGAGAAGAAACCCGCCGGAAGAGCCTGTCGTCACCACAACCCGGTTTGTCGGGACATCTACACCATAAAAGTCGGCATAATGCCGGGCGATGGCGGCTCTTAGGGCCGGAATGCCAAGGGCATCCGTATAGCCGATTTGCTCTTCGCGGAGGGCTTTCGCTGCTGTTTCAAGCACTTTGCTGGGAGCAGAAGTTGCGGGTTGGCCTACCTCCATGTGATAAACTGGCAGTCCTTCGCTTTCGCGGGCATTTGCCGCCTTCATCACCTCCATGGCGATAAAGGGGCTTATTTCTCTCATGTCAGAATCACTCACATCTAAAATCCAGATTGATAGCTTGCAGGATCAGTTTTCAATGACTGACAGACCATACCCGCGCGGGTCATGGCGGGAAACACAATTCGGTACTTTTCCGTCGCGGCAGTAGATGGCATTGACAAGGGCCAGCCTGTCCACCTCAATCAGAATTGGAAAGCCTTGCTTCAGACCGTTGACGTCTTCCTCTGTCATGGTGCTTTCATAGAGCAGCGGTAAGGACTTGTTTGTTGCAAACAATCTGGGCGCCTGAATGGCGCTATCCAAATCAGCATCATTGGCCGTCACGTTTAAAGCCGTTGCAATGGAGGCAGGGGTGGCCGCGGCGCCACCGGTGGCCGCGCTGCCATAATAAAAATCCTTGTTTGGAATATTGACGATGAGCATCGGAGAGGTCAGAAACTCACTTTCATCAGCGGACAAGTTAGGGGCCAGAACAATGCCGGTAATCTCCCCGACCCGCCCCGTTCCAAAGGGTCTTTTGACCCCGACGACACAGGCAACGGCATTGCCCTGCCGGTCGGAGGTAACAAAAGACGTCATGCCGTTGCTGATAAAGAGCGACGCGTTTCGATAGGCATCAAAAATACCGGCAGTTTCTTCAGCTATTGCCGCTATTTCTATTTCCTGGTCAATGCCCAGAAGACCCTTGCCCTCGAAAAGTGAGAGCCAGAGCTGCAGATATATCTCGCCGCTTTGGCCGGCAGAGACAGCGACTGTATTGTTATCAACCTCAAAGGTGCGAGCCTCCCGCCAGACAGGTTTGTAATTGACCATGTCCGGCAGACTAATGGCCCCGCCGGCGTTGCTGACATCCTCAACAAAGGTCCGGGCCCAATTTCCGCCATAAAAGGCGGCGCCGCCTTCCGATCGTAACGCCGATAACAGACTGGAAAGCCGGATCTGGCGGATTTTCGTCCCCTCTGCCACAAACTGACCATTTTCATCCCGGAAAATACTGTTCAGGTTGAAATCGAGCAGGAGCTGGTCTTCGTTCAGGACCATGGCCATATGCTGGGCCCGTGACAAAGGCTCGCCAAAGCTGGCAATTTTCTCTGCCGGAGACAGGATTGATGTCCATTCAAGGCGACCATAACGGGCCTGCAGAGCCGTCATCCCGCGGATATTTCCGGGAATGGCAATGGGTCCGCCCGCTGCCGGCGGCATGTTTGGAAATTGAAGATTTTCCAGCTTGTTGGTTTCGTTATCGTAAACCAGACATTCCCCCCCGCCGCCCAGGGAGGCCGCAATAGGATAGGTGACCGCAAGAGTGAAATACATGGCCGTTGCCGCATCGGCAGCCGTACCTCCGGAAGCAAGAATATCCTCCGCGACCAGAGTTGCCCTTGGCTCGTCCGAAGCAGCTCCTCCCAGCGGACCTTCTACATTTCCGATCTCTCCAAGTGGAATTTCAGGTCCGGAACAGGCGGCAAGAAAAATGGCTGAGGCGATGACCAGAGACCCGGTACGAAGTCCGCATTGACGTCGCACGGTTCTGTTCCTACCTTTAGTATTCAGCGAGAGGACGTAATTCTTGACTAAGCGCATATTTTCTCTGATGTCCATGTTAATGGTCTTCCTTTTGGCAATGCCGCAGGCATCTGCCCAAAGGTCGGGGCTGTCTTTTATCCGTGACGCCGAAATTGAACATACCCTACGCTCCTATGCAACCCCCCTGTTCGACGCCGCCGGACTGAATGGTAACGATGTGTCGATCTATATAATTAATAACCGGGCTCTCAACGCTTTTGTCGCTGGGGGGCAGCGCCTGTTTATGTTTACAGGTTTGCTGGAACGGGTCGACAATCCCGGTCAGTTGAAGGGGGTAATTGCCCATGAGACCGGCCATATTGCCGGCGGTCACCTTGCCCGGACCCAGGATGCTCTCGAAAACGCCAACATCAAAGCCATTCTCGGCTATATACTTGGCGCTGCAGCAATTGTCGCGGGCGGCGGGCAGGCCGGGAGTGCAATCATCCTCGGAGCCCAGGACACGGCAACAAGATCCTTTTTACAATATAGCCGGACACAAGAATCCTCGGCTGACCAGGCGGCTATTTCGTATCTGGAAAGCACCGGACAGTCCGGCCGCGGTTTGGTAGACTTTCTGGATATTCTCGGATCCGCCGAGAATCGGAGTTACGGAAATATACCAACTTATTATCGAAGCCATCCGATCAGCGGTGAGCGTGTCGCCGCCTTGCAGCGGCGAGTTGAAGCTTCTCCGTATAAAGATATTCCCGATACACCGGCAGAGATTGATGAGTTAAAGCGAATCCAGGCAAAATTATTTGGCTATACCCGCCCGCTTGCCAAGACCTTGAAAAAATATCCACCGGAGGACCAATCCGTCTATGGACGCTATGCCAGGGCGATCGGATATTTTCGCTACCCGGATATGGACAAGGCCATGACCGAAATCGACAGCCTCCTGGCTGAATTCCCGGAAGATCCCTATTTTCATGAGTTAAAGGGACAGGCTCTTTATGAAAACGGCGATGTCTATGGTGCGCTTCCTTCCCTGGAAACAGCCATTGCCCTGTCACCGGATGAACCCCTTATTCTCACCCTTTACGGAACCGTACTAAACGCGACAGGTCAGGTTTCCGAGTCAGAAAAGGCAATTACCATTCTGTTGGAAAGCCTGTCTTATGAGCCAAATAACGGGACCACCTGGGATCAACTGGCCACGGCCTACAGCCGCACCGGCAATACCGGAATGCTGGCAATGGCGAGTGCCGAAAGATCTTTGCTGCAGGGGGACCTTCAGAAGGCGATTTTCCACGCCAAGCGTGCCCAGGACTTCTTTGCCCCCGGAACTCCGAACAATCTTCGTGCGGAAGATATCATCACGATTGCCGGTCAGGAATCCAAGAGACAATAAGTCCTGATGCGGGTATTACCCCTGCTTTTTAAGGATGTCCCGGATTTCCTCAAGCAAGACTTCTTCCTTTGGCGGGGCGGGAGGTTCGGCAGGAGCCTCTTCTTCTTTTTTATTGAGCCTGTTGATCTGTTTGATCAAAAGGAACACGGCAAAAGCTACGATCACGAAGCTAATGACGGTATTGATAAACGACCCGTAATTGAGGGTAACGGCGCCCGCTTCCTTTGCCGCTTCCAGGGAAGCATAGCTGCCACCGGACAGAGTAATAAAGAAATCGGTGAAATCCACACCTCCCAATAAAAGGCCTATTGGTGGCATGATAACATCATTGACCAATGATTTAACGATCGTTCCGAAAGCCGCGCCGATAATGATACCGACGGCCATATCGACAACATTTCCGCGCATCGCAAAATCTTTGAATTCTTTTAGCATGGTGCCCCCACAAAGTTAGTGTCAAAAACTATTACTGAGTTTTACTATTAGTATTATTATAATTAAAACGGGCGTATTACTAGAAATATTTCAAGGCCTGGTTTGCGCCGATTTCACTGGTAATCTGCCCGGAAAATGCTATCTGGTAAAAAAGCCGATGAAAGAGACATTTGACAGGCCAGGCAACGGGAGACTTCACGACATTGTTTGTTTCCCTTCATCTTGCCATATCCATAATGTAGCTACCTGAAGTAAAGAAAGACCTCCACATGTCAGCACCTCGTAAGCTCAGCAATTTAAGCATCGCAATAATTGTTCTTATTATTGGACTGATCGGATACGGCACTTCTGAGTTACTTCGTAAGCCCGCCGTGATTGACGAGGCAGAGTTTGGTGCCAAAGTGCGGGGATATCTTCTTGCCAATCCTCAGGTATTGAGAGAAGTCATTGATGAGTTAAATATTCAGGAAAAAGCCGCTGCAGAACGGGAAAAGACAGCGCAAATAGCTTCCCTCGATCAGCAACTTAAATATGATCCGAATAGTTTTGTCGCCGGCAATCCGGATGGCGATATCACAATTGTTGAATTTTTTGACTATCGTTGCGGCTATTGCAAACGCAGCTTTCCCGATTTGATGAAAACGGTTGAAGAGGATGGGAATATTCGGCTTGTCCTGAAAGAATTCCCGATTTTAGGGGACGAATCCATTCTGGCGTCCCGGGCCGCTATCGCCTCCATCGCTCAGGACAAATACATGGACTTCCATTCAAAGCTGATGGAAACACGGGGCAGCTTTTCTTTAGACCGACTTTTATCTCTGGCGGAGGAGTACGGTCTGGACACAGCACAGCTCCAGTCAGATATGAACTCTGAGAAGACCAACGAGATTATCCGCGCAAACTATGCAGTTGCCCGCGAGCTTGGAGTGACCGGGACACCAGCCTTTATCATTGGCAATACCTTTGTTCCCGGCGCTGTCAGTGCGGATGAATTGAAAAATCTCGTGGCCGAGGCCCGCCAGAAGGAGGCTGCCTCAGCCACTAATTAGGATCCGAAACTGCCTCAGGGTCAGATAACACCCCGTTTTATCTGATCCAGTTCAATGGATTCGAAAAGCGCCTGGAAATTCCCTTCTCCGAACCCTTCATTGCCTTTGCGCTGAATGATCTCGAAAAAGATCGGCCCGATAACATTCTGGGTAAAAATCTGCAGGAGAAGCCCCTGCCCTTCGGTCGGAGCGCCATCGACAAGTATCTGCAATTCCTGAAGCTTTTTGGTGTCCTCGCCGTGATTTTCGATCCGGCCATCAAGCTGTTCATAGTAAGTGTCCGGGGTTTCCTGAAACACGGTTCCGGTCCCTTTCATGGCTTCAACGGTCTCATAAATCTCGTTCGTACCCAGGGCGATATGCTGAATGCCTTCCCCGCGGTAGGCGTTCAGGTATTCCTGAATTTGGGATTTATCGTCGGAGCTTTCATTGATCGGGATTCGGATTTTTCCGCAGGGGCTGGTCATAGCCTTGCTCTTGAGGCCGGTCAGCTTGCCCTCAATATCGAAATACCGGATTTCCTTGAAGTTAAACAGCCGCTCATAATATTCCGCCCATTCATCCATGCGCCCGCGATGGACGTTATGGGTCAGGTGATCGATATAGGTGAGGCCTGTCCCTTTTGGGTGCCGCTCCTCTCCCTCTATGGGAATGAAATCCACATCATAGATGGATCCCTTATCGCCATACCGGTCCACCAGATAAATCAGTGAATCTCCGATCCCTTTGATGGCCGGAATATTCAGTTCCATGGGGCCGGCATTTGACGGTACGACCCAGGCCCCCAATTCCTCTGCTCTCTCAATGGCTTTGGCGGCATCTTTGACCCGAAACGCCATGGCGCAGGCGCAAGGGCCGTGAATGCGGGCAAACGACTGGGCAAAGCTGTCCGGTTCGGCATTGACGATGAAATTGACATCTCCCTGCCGGTACAGGATGACATTTTTGGACCGGTGCCTGGAGACAGGACGAAATCCCATGGATTCAAATAGTTGGCCAAGAGCATCCGGATCCGGCGCCGCATATTCAACAAATTCAAACCCGTCTGTCTCCATCGGGTTTTCCCACAAGTCAGCCATTTTTCAATCTCCTGAATTAAATAGTTTCATTTGAAACTTTATGACTGTAAAATGTCGCCAGTTCGTTCCAAAGTCAAGGTGGTTATTATGGCTGACGTCAAAAAAGCGCTCTATTTGCCCCGGTTTCTTCCCTACCGTCTGACAAAGCTTTCCGGTTTCGTCAGCCGCAGTCTATCGCGTTTGTATTCGGAGCAATTTGATCTGACCATCCAGGAATGGGGAATCATTGCCATTTTGGGATCGGAGGGGGAGATGACCGCCAGCCAAATCGGGGATCTGGCCTCCCTGGATAAAGTCAATGTCAGCCGAGCGGTTGATCGTCTTGAAAAGGCCGGGCGGGTCAGGCGTAAGACTCTGCTAAGGGATCGCCGATCTTCCGTTCTATCACTGACCGAGGAAGGACAAACTGTATTGGCGAGAATCGTTCCTCTGGCCCAGGCCTATGAAGACAGGTTGCTTGCGGATTTCTCTGCCGAAGAGATTGAGTTGATGGATGATATTCTGAATCGTCTGGACAGAAAGGCAGCCAGATTGCACGATATCATGCTGTCCCGCTAGAACAGGGATACCCGGCCAAACCCCGGCATTTTGAGGGCGGCATCATCAAAGTCTACCCCGATGGTAAATCCGAGGAGATGCAGCTCAATCCCCTCAACCGGGCTCACCGCAAATCCGGCCAGGCCAAATAATGAGAGCTGGACCCCCTGCCCGCTCACCGCCGGTCCGGCAAGCGCACCGCCTGCCATGAAATCCTTGCCGATGGCCGTGGGTGGCATATCTAGTTCAAGCTCCGGCACCTGCCGGCCGATATGAGCGATAAAGGTATTTGAATTGGGTCCCGGCCAGAGCCGGTATGTGGCCCGATGGGGATAGGCGGTAATGACGGAGCGGACTTTTTCGATGAGGCCGGCTGCTTCCTCTCCCCGTATGTCGACCAGCGTTTGCGGCGGATTTCCATACCAGTGATTATCCGGACCCCCTTTTCGGCGAACGAGGGCATCTCCACCGTTATAGGCGCGCCAGCCGATCACCTCATAGCGGTCATAGGCCTTTGCATTCTCCGGTTTCATGACGATCCAGGTATGGACGGCAAGATTACCGCGCCAACCCCAGGTGCGCGCTGCAAAGACCTGTATCACAGCGTCTTTATGCGCCTCGGGTTTTGGCGATATTCCGGTGGCGTCCCGCCGGGCGGACCACCAACTGTTTTCGTCGTTGCTCATACCTGCCGCAAAGGAAATCATCTGCGGGATTCCGAACAGAACAATAGTTGCAAAGAGGATAAGCAGAGATTTACGAAGCGACGTCCCGTCTCCCGCTGGTTAATTGGTACTTCAGTTTATTATATATGGGGTGGCTTCCGCCTCAAATCAAACTTGCGCGAGATGCACCTGAATCACTCACCCTTATCAAGATTATTGAGGGCGACATTATCGCGCTTTAGGAAGGTTATAGGCATATAGTCATTTCCCTATATAGTTTTTTCTCTATATAGATTTTTGCGGTGTTTTTCGACTACGGCTTTAATATCCTGACAAACTTCATTATAAGAAGGCAAGTCACTTAAACCGGAGCCTGCCTTGTTGGAATCCGAATGGTAAATTCAGTACTCGTTATCAATGGCCCGAACCTGAACCTGCTGGGGACTCGGGAGCCGGAAATATATGGCGCGACCACCCTTGCGGATGTTGAGGGGATGACACGGACCCATGCCGAAGGGTTGAAACTGGACGTCACTTTCTTTCAAAGCAATGTCGAAGGAGAGCTTGTGGATGCGATCCAGGGCGCGGTCGGCCGCTATGACGGCATTATCCTGAACGCCGCGGCCTATACCCATACCTCCATTGCGCTGATGGATGCCATCAAGGCGGCGGGCGTGCCGACCATCGAAGTGCATTTGTCCAATGTTTTTGCCCGGGAGCCCTTTCGTCATCACAGTTATATCTCTCCGGCGGCAGAAGGTGTAATATGCGGGTTTGGAGCACAGGGCTATGTCCTGGCTTTGGATGCGCTTGCGGAAATCATGAAAAAGTAAACAGAGAAACTGGCACATTATGAGTAAATTGAATATCGACAAAAAGGCTATTCGTGACCTCGCCGAGATCATGAATGAAACCGGACTAGGTGAGATCGAGATCGAAACTGATGATCACCGCATACGGGTGTCCCGCGGGTCCACAGGCTCAACCCAGGCCGTCTATGCCACGGCGCCTGCCGCTGCTCCGGCTGCCGCCCCGCAAGCCGCGGCTCCCGCTGCGGCGGAACCGGCCCCCACCGCTGCCGAGACAGCGAGCAACAATCCCGGCGCGGTCAAATCCCCGATGGTTGGAACGGCCTACATGTCGCCCGAACCAGGCGCCCCCGCTTTCATCAAGCCCGGCGATACGGTATCCGAAGGCCAGACCCTGCTGATTGTCGAAGCCATGAAAACCATGAACCCGATCGCCGCACCGAAAGCGGGTAAAGTGGTTGAAATTCTGGTGTCCGACCAGGAACCCGTTGAGTTCGGCCAGCCTCTTGTAATTGTCGAATAGCGATTGTTACGTATATGTTTGAAAAAATACTGATTGCAAACCGCGGCGAGATTGCCCTGCGTGTCCATCGTGCCTGCCGCGAGATGGGGATCAAAACTGTTGCCGTCCATTCCACGGCCGACGCGAATGCCATGAATGTCCGCCTGGCTGATGAGAGTGTCTGCATTGGCCCCCCGAGCTCCACGGAAAGCTATCTGAATATTCCCTCCATTATCGCGGCGGCGGAGGTGACCAATGCCGATGCCATCCATCCGGGATATGGATTTCTGTCAGAGAACGCCAAATTCGTCGATATTGTCACGGCCCATGAAATCAAGTTTATCGGCCCGTCTGCAGATCATATCCGCCTGATGGGGGATAAAATTGCCGCCAAGGATACCATGAAGAAGCTTGGCGTGCCCTGTGTGCCCGGCTCCGACGGCGAGATTAAAACCCTGGCTGATGCGGAACGTATCGCCAAAGACATCGGCTATCCGGTGATTATCAAGGCCTCTGCCGGAGGCGGTGGCCGGGGCATGAAGGTCGCCAAGGATGCAGACGCCCTGTCCGAAGCTTTTTCCTCCGCCCGCTCCGAAGCCAAGCTCGCTTTCGGCGATGACGCGGTTTATATGGAAAAATATTTGAGCGGTCCCCGGCATATTGAAATACAGGTCCTGGCCGACGGTAAAGGCAATGTCGTTCATCTCGGAGAGCGGGACTGTTCCTTGCAGCGCCGGCATCAGAAAGCCCTGGAAGAATCACCCTCCCCGGCCCTCAAAGACGAACTTCGTCAGCAAATCGGCGCCACCGTCGCCAAAGCCATTGGTGATATGAAATATGAGGGTGTCGGCACCATCGAATTTCTGTTCGAGAATGACGAGTTTTACTTCATCGAAATGAATACACGACTTCAGGTCGAGCATCCTGTCACCGAAATGGTAACAGGCGTCGATCTGGTCCAGGCACAGATTAATGTTGCCGCCGGTTTTCCCCTTACGCTTAAACAGGAAGACATCGTCTTTTCCGGTCATTCCATCGAATGTCGGATCACCGCGGAAGATCCTGTGACCTTTGCTGCAAGCCCGGGTCCGGTTCATGAGTTTCATGTTCCCGGCGGCCTGGGGGTCCGCGTAGATTCCGGGCTGTATGCCGGTTATTCGGTCCCGCCCTATTACGACAGTCTTATCGCCAAGCTTATTGTCTATGGCAAGGACCGGGAAGAATGCCTGATGCGCCTTGGACGGTCGCTTGAGGAATTTGTTGTCAGCGGGATCAAAACCACCCTGCCCCTGCATCAGGAACTTCTTCAGAATGAGGAATTCAGGAAAGGTGACTATAACATTCACTGGCTGGAAAAATTCATCGAAGACAGATAGCCTGTGCAACTGTCATGGTGAGCCTGTCTGCTGATTTAATCCTGAATGCCTATGTGAACGGGATTTTCCCGATGTCGGATTCCCGCGACGATCCGGATCTTTTCTGGGTCGATCCGGACCGGCGGGGGATCTTTCCCCTGGATCAATTCCACGTTCCAAAACGACTTGCTAAAACCATTCGCAAGTCTCCCTTTAATGTAACCGTGGACACGGCTTTCAGGACGGTGATGGAAGAATGCGCCGCAAGTAAGGGAGGCCGGGATACGACCTGGATCAATCAGACGATCCTTGATCTTTACACAGAGCTTCATCAACGGGGCCACGCCCATTCTGTCGAATGCTGGCAGGACGGCAAACTGGTCGGCGGGCTTTATGGTGTTTCCTTTGCCAGTGTGTTTTGCGGGGAAAGCATGTTTACCCGGGTGACGGACGCCAGCAAGGTTGCTCTCGTCTATCTCGTAGCCCGGCTGCGACAGGGCGGGTTTACTTTACTGGATGCGCAGTTTCTGACCGATCACCTGGCCCGCTTTGGCGCCATCGAAATTGATCGGGAAACCTATCATGACTTGCTCGGCGAAGCACTCAGAACGACGGGAGATTTCTACTCTTTGTCGTCTGATGCCGGAGCCTCGGAAATACTGCAATCGATCACCCAGACATCATAGACTGGATGCTCCAGGGCGTTGATTGCCGGGCTTGACGCAAACATCCAGCCACTGAACAGCCTTACAGGCTCTTCCCCCTCATTGACTTCCTCTATTTCCAGGAAGGTGGAGGTTTCCGGCGGCTCTTCCGGCGGCTTTTTTAAACATTTGCGCGGTCGAATTGTCAGATTGCCAAAACGGATGGTTTCATCAATGGGGACGAACAAATCTTTTGTTCGCGCTGTCACCTTGTCCAGGGCCCGGAGTACAACGATATCCCCGTCGAGAGATTCGGCCGCCATTACCGGCACAGCAAAAAAGGCCGAAATAAAAGCGGACAATAACGCCAGGCTGCGAAATAAACTCATCTACAATCCAGTCTGGATTTCAAGCGATCAAAGATACGCATATGCGAATGCAACGGCTTGTTTACGGATTACTTCTTGCCCTGACCGCTACTGAAGATGGCCTGACCGATCAGATCCTGGATATTAATGGCACTCTGCGTATAGGAGATGGTGCCGCCGTCTTTCAGCATATCGTCAGATCCGCCCGGCTCAAGCGCCAGGTAGTTGCTGCCCAGCAAACCGTCGGACGTAATCTTGGCAGAGCTGTCTTCCGGCAGCTCAATATCATCATTCAGGCTGATCTCAACAACTGCCCGGTAGGTTTTCGGATCCAACCGTTGGGAGGTAATGGCGCCAACCTTGATGCCGCTCATCCGGACATCACTGCCGACGCTGATGCCGTCGACGTTATCGAAAGCAGCCGTCAGTTCGATGCCGCCACTTCTGGGTCCGACATCCGCTGTACGATAGGCAAAAACAAGAAAGATCGTCGCGAAAGCCAGCACTACGGCACCGATGACTGTCTCAACTATGTTACTGCTCATTTTCTTCCTCCTACCGTGCCGCTATTCAGCACTGGCATGCGTGCAAGTTATTCCGGCGTCCAGGCCTCATAATCACCAGAGCCTTTTTGCCGTTGTTTCTGATTGCCGATGGCGCCGCCCGGGCGATACGCAAAATCGGTACCTGTAAGATTAGGGATATGCTCTTCCTGCCAGGGCGCCTTTTCCAGATCCTGCTGTTCGGGCAGTTTGTCCGTTGTATAGTGCAGCCAGATATGCCAGGCAGGCGGAACTTTAGAGGCTTCCGGGCGGCCTTTATATAGAACCCACCGACGCTCCCGCCCGACGGGACCGGTCGGTTTGCCCTTTTCCTTGTAGTAGCGATTACCAAATTGATCCTCTCCGACCAATTCGCCTTTTCGCCATGTAAACAGCCTTGTACCGATCGTTGCCATGTCTCACTCTTCTGACAGTATGTCATCACTATTTGCCCGGAATATGGCATTGTCCCTCGCATTCGTCCAGTCAAGAATTTATCAGCAAGCAACTGTTTGAGAAGGAATCAGCTTTCGGAAAAAATCGATTTATTCTGCATTGAATAATCAGGACATTCGAACCTGTTGTTTTTCTGCAACCACATTCGAAAAATTTACAGGGTCTGAAAAAGGACTTTGTCACGGAACTGCCACATTCTGCCACATGTGGATAAGTCAACAAGAAAAGCTACAATATATTGTGTTTGATAGCCTTGACTTCGGTTTTTCATCGCGGCACCATCCTAGCGCCCTTGGGGGGAGCGAACCACTACATATAGTAGCTGGGAGGAAAGCTGAACGCGTTTGCTGATTGGTGTTCCGGCCTTCATCGAAAACTACCATCCAGGGTTTGGTAACAGTGATTATTGAGCGATTGGAAAGCAAAAGATGCGTATCGAGCGGCGTTTTACAAACAAAGATTCTTCACCCTACGCTAAAATCGAATTTCGTAAGACGACGAGTGAAATAAGGAATCCGGATGGGTCGATTGTCTTCAAACTGGAAGATATCGATGTGCCCGCCGCCTGGTCCCAGGTTGCTTGCGATATTATCGCGCAGAAATACTTTCGCAAAGCCGGTGTCCCGGCACGGTTGAAGCCAGTTGCAGAGGCGGACGTCCCGGAATGGCTCTGGCGTCAGGAGCCGGATGAGGAGGCTCTTGAGGGGTTTGAGGAAGAAGAGCGTCTTGTCGGTGAAAAGTCAGCGACACAGGTATTTGACCGTTTGGCCGGAACCTGGACCTACTGGGGCTGGAAAGGTGGATATTTTGACACCGAAGAAGATGCCAGTGCCTATTTTGATGAGATGCGTTTCATGCTGGCCCGGCAAATGGGGGCGCCCAATTCGCCGCAATGGTTCAATACGGGTCTTCACTGGGCCTATGGCATAAGTGGTCCGGCTCAGGGGCATTCCTATGTGGATTTCCAGACTGGCAAATTAAAGAAATCCGTCAATTCCTATGAACATCCCCAGCCCCATGCCTGCTTTATCCAGTCGGTCAGCGACGATCTGGTGAATGACGGCGGCATTATGGATCTCTGGGTGCGCGAGGCCCGCCTGTTTAAATATGGCTCCGGCACTGGAACCAATTTCTCAAGCCTCCGCAGTGAAGGAGAAAGCCTGTCCGGCGGGGGTAAGTCTTCCGGGCTGATGAGCTTCCTGAAAATCGGCGATCGGGCAGCGGGCGCCATCAAGTCCGGTGGGACAACCCGGCGCGCCGCGAAAATGGTTACTCTCGATATCGATCACCCGGATATTGAAGAATATATCGGCTGGAAGGCGATTGAAGAACAGAAGGTCGCGTCCCTGGTTGCCGGATCGAAATTGTGCAACAAACACCTGAACGCGGTGATCAAGGCCTGTCATGAGGTTGAAGGTGATGAAGCGTTCAATCCGTCAGAAAATCCGGCCCTCAGGAAGGCCATCATTGGCGCCCGCAAGGCCATGGTCCCCGAAAACTATATTCAGCGGGTGATTCAGTTTGCCCGTCAGGGTTATACGGAAATTGATTTTCCGACCTATGACACCGATTGGGATTCCGATGCTTATCTAAGTGTTTCCGGGCAAAACTCCAATAACTCCGTGCGGGTGACCAATGACTTTATTCAGGCCGTTCTTGAGGATGGCGACTGGAACCTGATCCGCCGGACCGATGGCAAGGTCTCCAAGACCATCAAGGCCCGGGATCTTTGGGAAATGATCGGGGAGAGCGCCTGGCAGTCTGCGGATCCCGGGTTGCAATATGACACCACCATCAATGACTGGCATACCTGCCCGCAGGATGGCCGCATCAATGCCTCAAACCCCTGTTCGGAATATATGTTCCTGGATGATACGGCCTGCAATCTGGCCTCTCTCAACCTGATGACATTCCGTAAAAGCGATAAGAGCTTTGACGTTGACGCCTTTGAACATGCCGTGAAAATCTGGACCATCACCCTGGAAATTTCAGTCTTGATGGCCCAGTTCCCGTCCGATGAGATTGCCAAGCTGAGCTACAAATTCCGCACCTTGGGTCTGGGTTTCGCCAATATCGGTGGTTTGTTGATGGCTCAAGGTCTCTCCTATGATTCCGAAGGCGGCCGGGCCTTATGCGGGGCCATTTCCGCAGTGATGACCGGGGTTGCCTATAAAACAAGCGCCGAGATGGCTGGTGAGCTGGGTCCCTTCCCCGGCTACAAGAAAAATGCCAAAGACATGCTGCGGGTCATTCGTAATCACCGCCGGGCGGCCCACAGTCTGGACATCGATTATGAGGATTTAGCCGTGCTGCCGGTGCCGCTTGATGCCAAAAACTGCCCGGAACCGTCTCTTGTCGATGCCGCCACCCGAGCCTGGGACACGACCCTTGAGCTCGGCGAAAAGCACGGATTCCGCAACGCTCAGACGACGGTGATTGCACCGACGGGCACCATCGGCCTGGTCATGGATTGTGACACGACGGGGATCGAGCCGGATTTCGCCATCGTCAAATTCAAGAAACTGGCCGGCGGCGGATATTTCAAGATAATCAACCGCACCGTTCCGGAAGCCCTTGCCCATCTCGGCTACAATAAGAAAGATGCCAAGGACATCATCGACTATGCCGTCGGTCACGGCACCCTGGAAGACGCGCCGGGTGTCAATCACGCGGCTTTGCGTGAAAAAGGCTTCACCGACGACATCCTGATGAAGATCGAAGCGGATCTCGGCACAAGTTTCGATATCAAATTTGCCTTCAACAAATTCTCCATCGGGGAGGAATTCTGCGTCAACGCCCTTGGCCTGAAGGCGGAGGATCTCAACGATTATAATTTCGACATGCTGACCGCCCTCGGCTTCAACAGGCAGGAAATCGAAGCGGCCAACACTTATTGCTGCGGTGCCATGACCTTGGAAGGTGCTCCTAAACTAAAGGATGAGCATCTCTCCGTCTTTGATTGTGCCAATCCCTGTGGCCGCATCGGTAAGCGGCTGCTCTCCGTGGAAAGCCACATCCGGATGATGGCAGCCTCCCAGCCGTTTATCTCCGGCGCCATATCAAAAACCATCAATATGGCCAACCCTTCCACCGTAGAGGACTGCAAGGAAGCCTATCTGCTGTCCTGGAAACTCGGCCTCAAAGCCAATGCCTTGTATCGGGACGGCTCAAAACTCAGCCAACCTCTCTCCGCCCTCTCCTTCGATGAAGATGATCTTGAAGACATCAGTGAAGAAGTGAGAACAACCCCCGTTGCTGCCAGCAATGTGGTGGCGGAGCGTATCGTTGAGCGCATTGTCTCAGAGCGTAAAAAATTGCCGACCCGGCGCAAGGGCTATACCCAAAAAGCCGTTGTCGGGGGCCATAAAGTATATCTCAGGACCGGCGAATATGATGATGGCGGCCTTGGCGAGCTGTTTATTGATATGCATAAGGAAGGCGCCGCCTTCCGCAGCCTGATGAACAATTTCGCCATTGCCATTTCCATCGGACTGCAATATGGCGTGCCTCTGGAAGAGTTTGTCGAAGCCTATACCTTCACCCGTTTTGAACCCTCGGGCATTGTCGAAGGCAATGACGCCATCAAGATGTCCACCTCAATTCTGGATTATCTGTTCCGGGAACTCGCCATCTCCTATTTGGGCCGCAACGATCTGGCCCATGTCAATGTGGATGATCTGCGCAATGACAGTCTGGGTACAGGGGAAGAACAGGCGCATCTGTCGGAAGAAGAACTGGCCGACTCCCAGATGCCTTTCGACAATGTCATCAACCTTGCTTCAACCGGATATGTCCGCTCCAACAATTTTGAAGTGCTGCAAGGGGGCCTTACGGCAATGGCCAGCAACGCGGCCGCTCAAAGTCAGCAAGCTTCTGAGCAAGTATCTGTCACGACCGTTCAGGCAAGCGTCGCAGAAATCTCCGCAACGACAACCTCGTCATCTGGCGGCGGGAGTAGCAAAATCGATAAAGTGTTGGAAGCCCGCATGAAAGGGTATGAAGGCGATAGCTGTGGAGAATGCGGCAACTTCACCCTGGTTCGCAACGGAACCTGTATGAAATGTGACACCTGCGGCGCCACGAGCGGGTGCTCATAATCCCGATATTTTAGTGTGTTGAGTAGTTTTGTTAGGACGAAGGTTTAACAACGTGTTCAGTAGCGTACCCAGTAGAGTAAAAGAGTAGCGTACCCAGTAGCGTACCAATCGATTGGTGTAAGAGTAACAAATAGGTGACAATGAAAGTGTGGTCTATCTTTCTTTGGGTACCTATAACCTGTTTATTATACTCCCTTAGAAAAGAGCATGTTTCCGGAGACATGCTCTTTTTTTCGTTCAAGACCAGGTTGTCGCAAATCCTTTGCGCTTCATATTGAGGGAAATACCGCTCTTTTTGCGCTTGGTTTCAATATCCGCTTGCGGCTTTCCAAAATACCAGCCTTGCCCGTAATTTACGCCGAGAACATTCAACACATGCAGCTGTTCTTTGGTTTCAACCATCTCCGCAATCGTACCGATGTTGAGTTCCTGACAAAGACGGGACATGGATTTCAGGATCGCAGCATCCTTCTTGTTGGTCAGAACCTCTTTCATATAGGTTCCGTCGATCTTAATGTAATCCACTGTCAAGGCACGAATATACTGGAATGAAGAAGACCCGGCTCCCATATCGTCGAGGGCGATTTCCATGCCATTGGAGCGAATGGTCTGAATGACCCTTTCTGCCCTTTCCAGATCACCAACCCGCGCTGTCTCTGTGATCTCAAGGCTCAAATTCTCACGGATTTCCGCATCATCTTCATAAAGCCCCAGCAAGCTGTCAATAAAGCTATCGGATTCAAGGGACAATCCGGAGATGTTGATCGAAAGCTTCGGAATGATATCCCCGCGCTTCTTGTATTCGGTGAGCTTGTCTTTGGCTTTCTTGGCAACAGCCAGATCAAGATCTTGGATGATCCCCGTTTCTTCCGCAAACATGACGGTTTCATAAGGAGATTCCCCGTCTTTAAATCGGGAAAGTGCTTCGTAATGATGCACTTCTTTATCAACGATGCTGACAATCGGCTGGTAGACAAGATTGAATTTATAGTTCTGAAACACGGACTTTAGAGCCAGCATCCGGTTCATGGTTGTTTCAAGCCGGTTCTGCATACCATCCGCCAGAGTCTTGATATCAAACGACTCCTCTTCACCCTCAACGAAGCGGTTGATAACATACATCAAAGCCTGTGTGGCGTTATTACTCGACAGATCTCCCTGTTCCAGTTCCAGAGAATTTCCGGCCACTTCGATATCTTCGGCGAACTTGGTCTTTTTCGTGAGGCTGGCGATTTCGTCTTCAAGCATTTTACCGTCAATAGACGGGCTATGCATGATACCATATTTGTCATCATCAAGACGACCGGCAGAATCGCCACCAATGGAATAGCGCCGAAGCATCAGTCCGACCCTCTCCAAAAAGGCTTCCATTTCCTTTTCGTCTACCCGATCCTGAATGGCAGCCATACCGTTCAGATGTAACAGGGTCAGCTCAATCTTCTGACCGGTTTCCGAGGCAAGGCCCATCTGGTCATCGGCAAGTTTGAGAAAATCATTGCGGTCCAGAAGGCCGGTTTCACTATCCCGATATTCCGAAATGGATTTGATGGCTGATGTTCCAGACACATTCAGCGAAAGGTAAATATGCTCATGGTTTCGCGGAAGTTTACAGGCACCAATGACAGCATAAATATTTGTCTTGTCCATGCGGGCGGCGACAGGGGTAATCCTATCCCCTACTTTCATGGATTTCAGAATGAATTGAACGATGCGCTGATCTTGTGGATCGATAAGATCAGTGAAGTTCATGCCTTTTAAATCCGCAACGTCAATTCCGGTCAGGCCCTTAGCCGCACCAGATACAAAACAGATCTGACCCTTCTCATCCAGTTCTATTAGCAAATCCGCAGCAGCAAATGAAAAAGCGACGAACCGCTCTTTCTCACCACGCAAACTTTCGATTTTTGTTTCGTCGCTCAAAACAGACCCTCTATTACAGTTGAATAGAAGATACCGCTGAATTTATTAATAAATCTGAAAAGAAACGAAGAAAGTGGCTAAAAAACGAATAAAAAGACCCACAAAATGCAGGCCCTTTATTTTTTCAATAAGTTTCTACTGTTCCGTTGGTTTTGGATCCGGCTTTACCGTCCGGATATGCAGCTCTCGAAGGTTCCGTGCAGGAACCTCGGCCGGGGCCTGCATCATGAGATCCTGGGCCTGCTGGTTCATCGGAAAGAGAATGACTTCCCGGATATTGGGCTCGTCCGCCAGTAGCATGACAATTCGGTCCACCCCCGGAGCTATACCACCATGAGGCGGGGCGCCGTAGCGAAATGCGCTGAGCATACCGCCAAAACGATCTTCCACGACCTGTGAATCATAGCCGGCAATCTCGAATGCCTTAACCATGATGTCAGGGCGATGGTTCCGGATTGCCCCTGATGAGAGCTCAATTCCGTTACAAACGATATCATACTGATAGCCTTTGATTTCGAGCGGATCCATGGTTTCCAGAGCTTCAAGCCCGCCCTGCGGCATGGAAAAAGGGTTATGGCTGAAATCGATTTTCTTTTCTTTTTCGTCATATTCGAACATGGGAAAGTCAATGACCCAGCAAAAGCGGAAGACATCTTTTTCACAGATATCAAGATCATCCCCGATTTTGATCCGCGCCTTACCGGCGAGCTCTGCCGCCTTCTCGGCTTTGTCGCAGGCGAAAAACAGGCCATCGCCATCGCCCACTCCGGCAATCTCACAGATTTGGGCAAGACGGTCTGCATCAAGGTTTTTGGCAATGGGCCCCTTGGCCTCTCCATCCTTGAAGATAATATAGCCCAGACCACCAGCTCCTTCTTTGCGAGCCCAGTCATTCATCTTGTCAAAGAAGCTTCGGGCACGATCCCCTGCCCCCGGTGCCGGAATGGCACGAACGACCGATCCGTTATCAATGGACTTGGCAAAAAGTCCAAATCCGGAACCGGTAAATGGCTCGGTCACATCACTGAGGAGGATAGGATTGCGCAAGTCCGGCTTGTCGCTTCCATATTTCATCATCGCTTCTTCAAATGGAATTCTTTCAAACGGCGTGACAACCTTGCGGTCACCGGCAAATTCCTCAAAGACCTTGGTCAAGACCGGCTCAACGGCCTGAAACACATCTTCCTGCGTGACAAAAGCCATTTCGATATCGAGCTGATAGAATTCACCAGGGCTGCGGTCCGCCCGGGCGTCCTCATCCCGGAAACAGGGCGCGATTTGAAAATAACGATCAAACCCGGACATCATCACCAGTTGCTTGAACTGCTGCGGAGCCTGAGGCAACGCATAGAACTGACCGGGATGCAGTCGGCTTGGCACCAAAAAGTCCCGTGCACCCTCCGGAGAGGACGCGGTCAGGATTGGTGTTTGAAACTCCATGAAGCCCTGAGCCCTCATCTGTTCGCGCAGCGCACCGATAATCTGTGACCGAAGAATAATATTCTGATGCAAACGATCCCGCCGGAGATCGAGATAGCGATGACGCAGACGAATATCCTCCGGATACTCCTGCTCCCCAAATACCGGCATGGGCAGCTCATCCGCCGCCGACTGCACCTCCACGGCTTCGATGTCCACCTCCACCTCACCGGTAGGCAAAGCTGTATTGACGGTCTCATCGCTGCGGGCGACAACTTTACCGGTGATGGTGACGACACTTTCACTGCGTACGGATTCCACCAAATCGAAATTTTCCACATCTGTCTCAATGACACATTGGGTAATGCCATAGTGATCCCGCAGATCAACGAACAGCAGATTTCCGTGGTCGCGTTTGCGATGAACCCAGCCCGATAGACGGGCAGTTTTCCCGACATCGCTCAAACGCAATTCGCCGCAGGTGTGGGTTCGGTAGCTATGCATCACTAATCTCTTATGGTTTTGTAACTAGGTTAAGTCGAATTTCAGCAAACGAAGCGCTTGTATTACATGGTTTTTAGCCCCGCGCCAACCTTCCTTTCTACGGAAAAATCAACTATTGTCGCTTACTAAGTGACGGAATATAGAGTGATAGAATTTTCGGGCGTTTCGAGGCGCTCATTTTGTTTGGAAGTGGCGCATAGCTTTAATGCAGATAATTACCAATACAGCGGACCTTACCTCCCTGGTTTCCAGGCTCCGAGAACATCCTTATGTAACTATTGATACTGAGTTTTTACGGGAAAGTACCTTCTGGCCCATCCTTTGTCTCGTGCAGATCGCCAGCGATGACGAATCTGCCGTCATTGATCCCATGGCGAAGGGCATAGACCTTGGTCCATTATTTGAATTGATGGGCAATGAGTCTGTCTTGAAAGTCTTTCACGCGGGTCGGCAGGACCTGGAAATTTTCTTCCATTTAAATGGCGAAGTTCCGAAACCAATTTTCGATACCCAGGTGGCAGCGATGGTTTGCGGATTCGGTGAATCTGTTGGGTATGACACTGTGGTCTCCAAGATTACCGGCCAGTCCATCGATAAATCTTCTCGTTTTACCGATTGGAGCAGGCGGCCCCTCTCGGACCGTCAGCTCAAATATGCGGAAGCCGATGTGACCCATTTGCGCGACGTTTATAAATTTCTCTCCAAAAAGCTGAAAGAAACCAAGCGTGAGGAGTGGGTTTTATCGGAAATGGAAATCCTGCGGTCTGCCGAAACCTATTTCATTCCACCCGAGAATGTCTGGAGGCGGATCAAATTTCGCAATAACCAACCGAAGTTTCTTGGCATTCTGCAATCCATTGCTGCCTGGCGCGAGGAACAGGCGCACAAGCAGGATGTTCCCCGTAACCGGATAATGCGCGATGAAGCCTTGTTGGAGATTGCCTCTAATCCGCCTAAAAATAAAGAAGCGCTGTCTCATGTTCGGGGCCTTGGCAAAAAATTCGCCGAGGGCAAGATGGGTAACGGACTGTTGGAAGCAGTTAATAAAGGCGTGACTCTTCCGCCGGATCAATGTCCGAGACTTCAGAAAAAGGAACCCCTGCCCAAGGGAACCGGACCGCTGATGGACCTTCTGAAGGTATTGCTCAAACTCCGTTCTGAAGAAAATGACGTAGCTCAGAAACTGATCTGCAATACGGCTGATCTTGAAAAGATCGCCATTGACAGCAACGCCGATGTGCCGGCATTGAAGGGATGGCGTCGTGAGGTGTTTGGCGAGGATGCGTTAAGCTTGAAGGACGGTAAGATCGCCCTGGCCTCTGAGGCCCGCAAGATCAAGATCATTCAACTTTAATAATTTCAATTTGCCAGCTCAAATCCAAGGCTTTTGCCAGGGCCTGAAGCCGAGCGGTCACCTGCACACCGAGTAAAGACGACAGAGATTCCGGTACCGCCAGGGTGATATCCGTATCCGTGATGGTCAGCTTTGTCTGATTAAGGATGCCCATAGTACCGCCACTCAGGCTATGGGATAATCTGAGAGCCAGTCCCAGGCTCAGAGAGTTCCGGGCTTCCTCTTCCGATAAGAGATTGAGGCTGTCATCGGAGGCGCTTCCCAGGAAGTCGCCCCGGTAGCGGGCATAGACCGCCAGAGCGACAATGGCCCGCCCCCGATGCCCGATGCCGTTAAAAGGGGCTCTAAAAATCCTCCTGAAGGCTTGCGCGGCCCGATATTCAGAGGATACAGACCAGGCAATATCGCTCAATGTCGCCGCCGCCAGGGCAAGATACCGCCCCTTTACATCCGCATGTCGGACCAGATCGCTGAGCCATTCGAATATTTCTTCCCCATGTTCCGCAAACCGGCCTTCCCGTGCCGCCATATCCCGGCAGGCTTCCATCAGGGGGTCACGCTTCCGCACTGATTTCTTCAGCTCAGAAAACAGCATGCCTTCGCGCAAGCCGTTGCCCGAAAAAATCACATGCTTTGGATTAAGGCGATCGAGAATAATTTGCAGAATAAGGGCCGATGTTTTGATCGTTCCGGCCCGGGATTTCGAAATGCCCGGCGCCGCGATGAGTTCCTCGATGGACATTCCCTGGATTTCATCGATCAGGTCCCGAATGTCCGCGTTGGTCATTCTGTAGTTATGAACGATATTCAAAGGATGATTGGTTTTGGTAATGTGATATTTGGCGAAACTGCGCCATCCGCCCCCAACCACATAAAAATTATCCTTGGGGATCTCTTCGAGCCAGTCGACTTTTGAAATTTTCTTTCCAATAAATTTCCGCAGGCGGCTGTCGGACATTCCCATATTGGACAGACGCAAGGCACCTAATGGCAGGGTGGCCGTTTGTTCAATCTTGCCATCACTGATCTCGACAAGTTCAAGACTACCGCCCCCAAGGTCACCAACAACCCCTTTGGCATGGGGGATTCCGGAAAGAACGCCAAGCCCTGCATAACGCGCTTCCTGCTTGCCGCTCAGAACCTGGACGTTCAAATCACATTCCTGCTCGACTTCCGACACAAATTCGGATCCGTTGTCCGCCTCACGTACGGCCGCTGTTGCTGCAACCATGACCCGTTCGATCCCCATATGATTGACCAGGGCGGCATAGCGCCTCAGCGACATCAGGGCATTCTCCATCGCCTCTTCGCCGAGCAGCCCGGTTGTCCCGAGATCCTGTCCGAGACCACACAGCACTTTTTCATTGAATTTTGGGAGGGGAACCCGCTTGGGTCCATCATAAACCACCAGCCGCACCGAGTTGGAGCCGATATCAATAACGGCTGTCGACCGGTCAGATTGTTTGACGACTGGATCTAGCTCTCTATCCCGGTCTTCCATTCTATCTCATCATCTTACACGTAACAAAACAGGGCTAACTCGGTGGAACGAGTTTGGGTACAGGTTCCTTTAACCGTAAAGCCTTCCCTCGTCCAGATAAAGAGGGATTTGTCATGAAATAGTTATGGGCGGAAAAGGGCTCATCACCGTCTTCCATGCGCTCATACTCGCCGTTTTTCGTCAATCGCCAGCTTTGGACGTTATCTTTAAGGCAGGCCACCATAATCTGGTCAAGAATCTGCTGATGGACGGTTTCATTGGTTACGGGAACCAAGGTTTCAACCCTGCGATCAAAATTGCGCTGCATCCAGTCAGCGGATGTAATATAGACCTTGGATTTTCGAGACGGTAGGCTGTGGCCGGCGCCAAAACAAGCAATACGAGAATGTTCGAGAAAACGGCCGACAATAGATTTTACCTGAATATTTTCAGATAACCCTTTGATTCCAGGCCGTAAACAGCAAATTCCACGCACGACAAGGCGAATATTCACCCCCGCATTGCTGGCGCGATACAAAGCGTCAATTATTTTTGGATCAACTAAAGAGTTCAATTTAGCCCAGACAGCCGCCGGCATTCCTTTTTCCGCATATTTGATCTCTTGCTCGATTTCTTTGATCAAGGTATCGCGAAGATTGTAAGGAGACAGGGTCAATTGCTGCAACCCTTTAGGTTTGGCATATCCGGTGACATAATTGAACATCAAAGCCACATCCTTTGCCAGGACAGGATCATCCGTAAACAAAGACAGATCCGAATAGATCTTGGCATTGATCGGATGATAGTTCCCGGTTCCAAAATGCATATAGGTTTTCAGGCTTTTCTCTTCCTTGCGAACGACAACTGAGATCTTGGCGTGGGTTTTCAGGTCCAGGAACCCATAGATCACCTGCGCCCCTGCCCGCTCCAGATTTCGGGCCCATTTGATATTTGCTTCTTCATCAAACCGGGCTTTGAGTTCGATCAGCGCAGTTACCGATTTACCGGATTCCGCGGCTTCAACCAGGGCTTTAATCACCGGTGAATCGGATGAGGTTCGATACAGGGTATGTTTAATGGCAACCACATTCGGATCAGCGGCGGCCTGCCTCAAAAATTGGACAACAACGTCGAAGCTCTCATACGGATGGTGGACCACAAAGTCCTTGGTGCTGATAGCCGCGAAAATGTCACCGCCTGCTTCCCGAACCCGTTCCGGATAGCGCGGCTTGTGAGGTTTAAAACACAGGTCCGGGCGTTCATCCGTGATCATCTTGGCGGTGTCGGTCAGCCCTAACAGTCCATCGACAACAACGATTGTCCGGCGATCAAGATCCAGTTCGGACACCAGGAAATCGATGAACGAATCCGGCATTTCCTTATTGACCTTTAATCGGATGACACTTCCACGTCTCCGACGTTTGAGCGCTGTCTCAAACAGACGTACCAGATCTTCCGCTTCTTCCTCCACTTCGATATCGCTGTCGCGAACCAGCCGGAATAGCCCCTGCCCTTCAACACTATATCCCGGGAATAAGGTTTCCATAAACAAGGTGACAATATTCTCAAGGCTGATATAGCGGATTTGATCGCCGGGGAGCCGGGTAAAGCGCTGTAGGGCTTGGGGCAGCAAGAGCAGAGCTTTGAGCTTCCTCTCATCATTTTTGCGGACCAGTTCCAGAAACATTCCGAAGCCAAGATTCTGAATGAAGGGAAACGGATGAGACGGATCCAGAGCCATGGGGGTTAGAACCGGGTAAATTTGCTCTTCAAAATAATGTTCCAGCCATTTCTTCTCGGATTTGCTCAACTCATCAGGTTCAACGACAGCAATCCCCTCCTGCCGCAACTCGACTTTAAGGCTTTTCCATTGTTCTTGCTGGGCATCCATAAGCTGATTGGCATTAACCTCAACTTTTTCCAGCTGCTGTAAGGGGGTCAAACCATCATCGCTGATGGTTGCGATATGGGCCCGGATCTGACCCCATAATCCGGCGACCCGAACCATGTAGAATTCGTCAAGATTACCCGCCGAAATCGATAGAAAACGCAACCGTTCTAGCAAAGGATGGGCCGTATTGCCACTTTCTTCGAGGACGCGCCAATTGAAAGCCAGCCAGGAAAGCTCTCGATTAATGAAACGCGAACTACTGGCCAGTATATCTTCCACGGGGGGATCGATCGGAGCTTCTGTCGGCGCACTGGTCACAGTTTCTATCCTCACCATTCAGTTAAACAAAGTTTCTGACTATTACCCCTACATCTCAGTTTTATGACAGAAAATACGATAGCCTGTCTCCACAAGCTTACAATTTAGATCCAAAAAGTTAAAATCACTCTACCCGGTTCCATTCTTGCGTCTTGCAGAAAAACAAGACACATCCTTTCACTTCAAGTTTTTTCGGGCCCGCCAAAGTGAGGGTTGAGCTGTAGGTCTTGCCGTCTTCCGGATTATATATGGTCCCGTCATCCCACTCATTGGATCCGGCAGGAACAAATCCGTTCAACAACTCCATCCCCAGAATTGGCCGGCTTTTGAGAGTGTCATTGGTATTGTTTTCATCGGTCTTGGGCTTGCCGTCCTTGGTGTCCGGCTCCTTGAGCCAGATGATCTTTCCACAAAACTTATCCCCGCAAGGTTCTATTTTTACATGGCTTTTGTCATCCACGGTCGACCAGGTCCCGGTGACATCGGCAAATGCCGGCGTCACCATGAACAATGACACTGCCATCAGGCCACCACCAATTGAGGTAAAGATCCGCATATTCATTCTCCTCATATGGATAATATTACAATGTACCGGGGAAAGCACCGCCGTCCAACAGGATATTCTGGCCCGTAATATAGCCTGCCTTGGCGCTGCAGAGAAACGCGCAAGCCGCCCCGAACTCCTCAGGGGTTCCAAAGCGTCCGGCCGGATTTTCCTGCTGGCGCCTTTGCCGCGCTTCCTCTACAGAGATGCCCGCCGATTTGGCCCAGGCCGTCAGACCGGTCTTTATTCTGTCCGTATCAAACGGCCCTGGAAGCAGGCCGTTGATGGTGACATTATCAATGACTGTCTTGCGGGCGACGCCGGCGACAAATCCAGTCAGACCAGCACGGGCGCCATTGGAAAGCCCAAGAATATCAATTGGTGCTTTGACAGAGCTTGAAGTGATATTGACGATACGACCAAATTTGCGGGCCCGCATACCGTCCACTGTCGCCTTGATCAATTCAATGGGTGTCAGCATGTTGGCATTGAGAGCCTTATTCCAGTCATCCAGACCCCAATCCCGAAAGTCGCCGGGAGGTGGCCCTCCGGCGTTATTGACCAGGATGTCCGGTTCCGGACAAGCGGACAGGACCTGCCGACGGCCTTCCTCCGTGGTGATATCCCCGGCAATGGCCGTTACATTTACACCAAAGCTGTCGCGAATATGTTCTGCAGTCTCATTCAGAGTGGACTCGGTGCGGGCGGTGATGACCAGATTGACCCCCTCCTCCGCCAAAGCTTCCGCACATCCGCGTCCAAGCCCTTTGCTTGACGCGCAAACAATTGCCGTCTTTCCGGTGATTCCAAAATCCATGCTATTTTCCCTGTTTCTTTTCTTTTAATAGTTCCCGAATAAACGGTTTGGTTATTTTTCTACGCCCTGCCAGAGCCGCACTATCGACGAGCGCAATAAACCGCCTAACTTCAGCAAAGGACCTTTCAAGCCGCATCACCAGATATTGAACCACATCCGGCTCAACGGCAAGCTGCCTGTCGGAAATATGTTTGATAATTAGTGCCGCAAACAGTTGATCATCCGGTTGTCGGACCTTCGTCACAGGGACAGTGCCGAGGCGCGATTTGAGATCAGGCAGCTTGACCTTCCATTTCTTGACCCGCTTTGTCGTCGTCATCAACAGGCTCTGCTTCTTTTCCGTCAGCATATTAAAGAGGTGAAAGAATGCATCGTCATCGATTTTACCCCCCAAATCCTCCATCACAAGCGGGGTCAGAGTCAGTTGAGCAATGTCTTCAATTGAGTTGCCCTCCAGATCCTTCGGGGTAAGGATCCGGGCACCGGTCTGTTTCTGCCAAACATGGGCAAGATGGGTTTTACCGCAGCCGGACGGTCCTTTGATAATCAGGAAGCCTGTTGGCCAGTCCGGCCATTTATCGATCCAGGCGATCGCTTCCTCATTCGCTGCAGAAACAAGAAAATCTTCCCGGCCTGATGCCGGCCGAAGGGGAAAATTTATGGGAATCTGAGTAGCTTCCGTCATTTGGCAAAAGTCTGAAATGAAGTTGTTACAGTTAAATGTCAGATATGTCCTTATTCATTGTTGGGCGGGGGCGCTCCGTAAAGCGGACTGCCGAGATATTGTTTGATGGCAAAGCGGCTCAATACACCGACAACTGCCGCCATTGGAACCGCAATAAGAACACCGACAAACCCAAACAGACTGCCCCCCGCCAGTAGACCGAACATCACCCATACGGGATGCAGGCCGACTTTCTCACCCACCAGATTGGGGGTCAGAACATATCCTTCCAATACCTGGCCGACAACGAAAATAACACCGACAATGCCGATCATGAAGAAGTCCGGCCAGAACTGAAACAGGGCAACTCCGACAGAGGCGATAAATCCGATGATGGCTCCCACAAAAGGAATAAAGGAAATCAATCCGGTAACGATCCCAATGACCAGGCCGAATTCGAGCCCCGTAAACATTAGGGCAATTCCATAATAGGTCGCCAGTATCAAACAAACTGTTGATTGTCCACGCACAAAGCCTGCAAGGACATCGTCTATTTCTTTGGAAATCGTCCGGATTTCCGTTGCATTCTTGCGCGGAAGCCAGCCGTTGATCTTGTCAACAATATGATCCCAATCCCGCAACAGGTAAAAAGCAACAACCGGCGTAATCACTAATAAAGTCACAATATTTACAAGAGCGAGGCCACCACCAACGATATTTGTCGAAAGACTCCCAAGGGTTTTGACGGCCTGACCGGCGTAGCCGCTAATGGTTTTCTGGAACTCTTCGTTTTGTTTTAAAGCCGAAACATCAATAAAGCGGTCAATGATCGGCATCAGGAATTCATGTAGGCTGGTTATGTAGCCCGGCAGTCGCCTCAACAAGCCCAGAATCTGCTCAATTAGCACGGGCACCAGCAACATGGTTGCCAAGATAACCAGGAGAACGAAAACACCGATGATAAAAGCGGTCGCCATGGAGCGATTCACCCCCATCTCCTCCAGCCTGTCAGCCACAGGATCAAGAAAATAGGCCACGGCCATCCCCAGGACGAAGGGCAGAAGAATATCGCTGAGGACAACAAGAAACAGGATAAAGACGATAAAAATAACCGCCCAGATTTTCATATGTTGCTTAATCGTCATTTCTGCATCCCCAATAAAACCGGTTCAACTGCCGGCGTCCCAGACAGTCTAACTGTTTTGTCGTGACCATTGCAGTATATAGTTGTGACCGGACAGAACCGTTGTGATAGCAACCAGATACACACTTAATACAGTGAAGGTTTCAAAGCCGACCCCCAGTCCCCGATCCCCCAGGACAAGAGCAGCCAGGCTGATCTGGCAAAAAGTATTGATTTTGCTGACCTTGGACGGCGCTATACTGAGATTAAAGCCAAGCAGGAACGTCAGCAGAATACCCCCGACAATCAGGATATCCCGGCTGACCACCAGGATCACCAGCCAGCTCGGTAAATCTCCCTGGATGCCCAACGTCACATAGATGGACACCAGCAGTATTTTATCGGCCAATGGATCGAGATAGGTTCCCAAGGGGGTCACCAAATCAAACTGCTTGGCAATCAGCCCATCGAGCGCATCGGATGCACCGGCGAGGACAAAAACTATGAATGCGGCCAGCATTTCCTCGCGCAATATCAGCCAGACAATGACTGGAACGAGCATCATTCTGAGCAACGTAATGCTGTTGGGAATATTCAAGGCGGTAACCAATTCTGTCTCAACGAGTGATATAACTTACTGAGCTTGCGGTGTCTGGTTCAATGTCCAGTATCCATCATTATCCACCAGGCGAAGATTTTCCTGTGCGAGTGAAGCCGAGAGCTGCTGAATATCCCCAAGAAAGGTAATATGCCAGAAAGCCTGGGACACCGAGAGGTCCTTGACCCGTGTCCCACTGACAGATGGAAGATTGCGAACTTTTTCTTGGATGTTGAGCCAGTCTTTCAGGTCGGATACGGAAGTCGTCACTGCAACCGTATTTTCGACACTAAAATCAATGATATTTTCGCTCTTCCATTCTTCCTGGATTTTCTCAAGAAGATCAAAAATAGCACTCTGCATGAGTAGATCGGGATCGTCGCTGCCTTTATAGGATTCGATAACTGACGGGGTGAATCGATCGCTACGCTGGCGGGAGATGTCGAGAATAAGACTGCCATCCCTGTGTTCGCGGAAGGAGGCACGGATAATGGCCGTTCCGCTTGCACCGTAATTCTTCTCTATCTCCGTCAGGGCGGCTTTGTCTAAAGAAACCGCTTCTTCGACATTGATGGTTTTGACATCTGTAAAGTCACCGGCGGGAACAATGACCGGCTGCATCAGTTCCTGGGACCAATAATCCTTAACATTTTCAGGTTCCTGCGGGCGGATATTGTAATCAATGACATCAACCCATTGGGTACGCCAGGGATTAGGCTCTTCCCATAGGAACCGGCGATTTCCATCGTCATATACAGGCAAGATGAGAAGCGGTTTTCCATCGGCTTCCGAAATGGGCAGATTCCAGTTTCTAAGGAGGCTTCTGATATCAGCGCGGCTGAATTCAAAGGTCAGGTCAGCGAGGTAACGCTGGGCAGCGGTACGTTCATTGGCAACCCGATAGGAAAGCACCATGGACGTCAGGGTGTCATCATCGAGAACCGGCAGTTCGCCATCATAGCTGTTAGGGATCAGACGCTTAAGCAGGGTATTAAACGCCCGCCGCTGGCCGTTCTGAACTGCTATTTTCTTGGCTTGCGGAATTGAGGCGGCCGTCTCGTCAACGGAAATTCCCCGAATAAGATAGGGATTTGGCGACGCCGCCACGGTGCTTCCACCAGTCGCCAGCAGGAAAATGCCAAGCAGCAGGCTATATAGTGCCGAGGTCAAAGATTTTAGTTTCGTATCCGTCATTGCAAACCACTGGAAAAAAAGTATGTTGACGCTTTCACGATCTAGGTTTCGGGTGCAGCATATCTTATGAAGACCGATAGCTCCAAAAAAAGTTACAGTTATAAAGATGCCGGTGTCGATATTGTGGCCGGAAATTCACTTGTTGATGCCATAAAGCCCCTCGCCGCCTCAACCCGGCGGCCGGGTGCGGACGCGGATCTGGGGGGATTTGGGGCGTTGTTTGACCTGAAAGCGGCAGGCTTTTCAGATCCCTTGCTGGTTTCCGCAACGGATGGCGTCGGCACCAAACTGAAGGTCGCCATTGATATGGGAAAGCATGACACGGTGGGCATTGATCTGGTGGCCATGTGTGTTAATGATCTGGTGGTACAGGGCGCGGAACCGCTGTTTTTCCTCGATTATTTTGCCACAGGCGGCCTGGATGTGGCGGCAACAAAGGATATCATTTCCGGTGTCGCTGAAGGGTGTCGGCAGGCCGGTTGCGCCCTGGTTGGCGGGGAGACGGCGGAAATGCCGGGGATGTATGCCAAAGGCGACTATGACATGGCGGGATTTACCGTCGGTGCGGTTGAGAGGAATCAGCTTTTGAAAGCGGGTTCCCTGAGAGCGGGAGATATTCTGGTGGGACTGGCCTCATCCGGTGTGCATTCCAATGGATATTCCCTGATCCGGAGACTGGTTGCGGATTTTGATCTCGATTACGCAGCCCCGGCCCCGTTCGATTCGCACACTTCCTTGGGCAGCGCCCTCATTGCGCCGACCCGCATTTACGTGAAAAGTTGTCTGCAGGCCATCCGGTCGGGGCATATAAAGGCGCTCTCACACATCACCGGCGGAGGGTTGTTCGAGAATATTCCGCGCGTATTGCCTGACGATCTGGTGGCGGAGTTGGATGCGCGCAGTTGGGAACTGCCGCCGCTGTTCAAATGGCTCGCCGAGCTTGGCAATATCCAGCCGCGGGAACTGGCGACGACTTTTAATTGCGGTCTCGGCATGGTGGTGGTGGTTGAGGCGGACAAGGCGGAGGCAGCGATGAAGATGCTGACGGACGCCGGTGAAACCGTCTATAAGGTTGGAGAGTTGAAACAGCGAAAAGACAATGAGGAACAAGTGATTATCAGGGAGCTTGAGAGCGCGTGGCAAAGCTGAAGGTTGCCGTTCTTATTTCATCTCGCGGCTCCAATATGCAGTCGCTGGTGCGGGCCTGTGCCCATACAGACTTTCCGGCGGAAATCACCACGGTCCTGTCAAACAATCTGGAAGCGGCCGGGCTGAAATTTGCCGCCGAACATGCCATTCCCACCCGGGTCATTGACCATCGGGATTTTGAGGCCCGTGAGGAGTTTGAAAAGCAGATCACTCTATATCTGGAAGAGCTGGAGATTGACCTTATCTGCCTCGCCGGTTTCATGCGATTGCTGACGGCGGATTTTGTTAACCGCTGGCGCGATCGCATCCTCAATATCCATCCGTCCCTGCTCCCGGCCTTCAAAGGCCTGCATGTGCATGAGCGGGCCCTCGAATCAGGCGCCCGCTTTACCGGCTGCACGGTTCATATTGTCCGCCCCGAGATGGATAACGGTCCGATTATCGCTCAGGCCGCGGTCCCGATCCTGGGTGATGACACGCCGGACAGCCTGGCCGCGCGTATTCTTGAGCAGGAGCATCGCATCTATCCGCTGGCGCTGAAGCTGATGGCCGAAGGGCGGGTCCGTATCCAGGGACCCATCGCCATGATCGAAGGTGCCGACGAGCCGGTCCGTTCCCTGATCAACCCAAGGCTCGAAGACTTCTGAACCTGTATGATTTGCCGTCAAATACCAGATATGGTTTAGTAGTATAACGAATTTTCAGGAGGCGGACCCATTTCGGCTGAGGATAGACGCAATATCGATACGTTCCTGCTGGCCGTTCATCGGACGGAGCTGGCCAACCGCCGCACCCTGATGGCTTATGTCAAGACAGCCATCGCTCTGTGTGCCTCCGCCGTTGCCCTGATCAAGCTTCTCGATGATCAATGGCTCGGCCATGTGGGATGGGTCTTGCTACCCATCGCCCTCGTCACCTTGCTGATCGGTATCGCCGATTATCATCGGGTCAAGAAATCCATCAACGAGGAAAAGAAAGACGGCGGCCTCTAAACCGAGACCGTAAAGCATAAAAAAAACCGGACCTCGAAAAAGGCCCGGTTTTTCTGAATCTCTTGTAACCCGTTAGCGAGAATAAAACTCGACGATCAGGTTGGGTTCCATCACAACCGGATAGGGCACATCGGACAGGGTCGGGATGTTATTGAACGTCCCTTTCATGTTCTTGTGGTCCACGTCCAAATATTCGGGAACCTCCCGCTCCGGGCTGTCGGCAGCCTCCAAAACCAGAGCCATCTGCTTGGACTTCTGACGCACCTCAACTACGTCGCCCACTTTCACCTGGTAAGAAGCGATATTCACTTTCTTGCCATTGACCAGAACATGGCCGTGGTTGACGAACTGACGGGCGGCAAAAACGGTCGGCACGAATTTCATGCGATAGACAACGGCGTCTAGGCGCCGCTCCAGCAGACCGATGAGGTTTTCGGATGTATCGCCTTTGAGACGGACAGCTTCGGTATAAAGGCGGCGGAAGCCTTTCTCGGTGATATTGCCGTAATATCCCTTCAGCTTCTGCTTCGCACGCAGATGGATACCAAAGTCGGAAATCTTGCCGCGGCGACCCTGGCCATGCTGGCCCGGTCCATATTCCCGGCGGTTGACGGGGCTTTTCGGACGGCCCCAGAGGTTTTCACCCATGCGGCGGTCAATTTTATATTTCGCTTGAATGCGCTTGCTCATAAACTTAATCCAATTTTATAACGTTAGGAAAAAGGCATGCCGACGAGGCTTGCTCAAGCCGCGCACTATACTGATCCAGATGCCCTTGTCAACGACTATCGCTGCGGCTTTCCTGCCTCCAGATCATCAATAAATCCAGTAATTTCCGAGGCCGCCTGTGCGCTTGCTTCATGGGTCACCCAATGGGTCACATCAGGCAGGCGCACCACCTTCAGATCGTCAATGAACCTGTCGAGCCCGTCGAGATTTTCCGGGATCAGGGCGTGGTCCTTCTCGCCCCAGACCACGAGGGTCGGCACCCGGACCATAAAGTCCTCGGGATTGAGGCCGAGGCTTTTGCCGATATCCTCTTCTTTTGCCGGTGTCAGCGGAGAGGCCCGGTAATAGTTGAGCATGGCCGTCATTGCCCCGGGCCGGGTCCAGGCAGCAATATAGGCGGCCTGATCTTCCTCCGACATCTGACCCGCCTCGATATGTTTGGCAAAGGTCCAGTCCCATAGCCATTTACACTCATTGGCCACCAGTTTGTCTTCTACTCCTTCTTTGCGGAAATAGGCCATATACTGGCTCTGCTCAATTTGTTTACGGTTCTGGGTGAGCAGTTCGCTGAATATATAAGGATGGGGACCATTGAGGATAACCAGCCCCTTGATCCTGTCCGGATGCCCGATGGCCAAGGCCCAGGCGACCGCCGCCCCCCAGTCATGGGCTACCAGAAAGAATTTTTCCTTGCCGAAATGATCCGCCAGATTGAGCACATCCCCGACCAAATGGCCGATCCGGTAGTTCTTGAGGCCTTCGGGCTTATCGGAAAGATTATAGCCCCGCATATCCGGCGCCACGGCATGGTATTTCTCGCCCACAATGGGCAACTGATCTTTCCAGGTGTACCAGAATTCCGGAAAGCCATGGAGCAGGATCACCAGTTCATCATTCTCCGCCCCACATTCCGCGTAGTGCAGCTTTATATCCCCGATTTTCGCCGTGTTATGAGTTATCGCCGTCATTATTTTTATCCTTTGGCTTCATGCTCAGCCCTTTGACGATCCCCTGAAAGGCCCGGACATCGGATTCCATCAGGCTGAGCCGCTGAAACATATTGCGCATATTTTTCAGGATAACAGGTTTTCGGTTGAGGATCGGCTCAAAATATCCGCGATTATCCAACTCCCGCTCAATCCGCGCAAATAGATGGCCGAGCTCTTCCTTGGTCGCGGGTCTTTCCTCATTCAGCATCATTGATGCCGGGGCCGTCGCCTCCGTCTGAAACCATTCATACCCCACCAATAGAACGGCCTGCGCCAGATTGATGGAGGAGAAATCCGGATTAAGGGGCACTGAGACAATGGTATCCGCCAACGTGACATCATCCCGGGAGAGGCCAACACTTTCTTTGCCGAACAGAATTCCCGTCTTAATCTCTTTGGCTGCGAGCTCCCGGAGTTCAACCGCCGCCGCTTTCGGGGTGACCAGCTTCTTGATCACATCCCGTGGCCGGGCTGTTGTGGCATAGACATGCTGCAGATCGGCAATGGCCTCGGCGGTCGTCTCAAAGACCTTGGTCCCCTCCAGCACGATGTCGGCCCGGGACGCCATGGCGACGGCCCGGTCATTGGGCCAGCCATCGCGGGGATTGACCAAGCGCAGCTCTGTCAAACCGAAGTTGAGCATGGCCCGGGCTGCGGCGCCAATATTCTCGCCCATTTGCGGCTCGACCAGAATAATGACCGGCTGGGGAAGGTCGGACACGATGCTTCCTATTGTTTGCCGGCCGGGGCGCCGGCCCGGTAGAGCTTATAGGTGATGCTGTCGATCATGGCGGCGAAGGAGGCATCGACAATATTCGGCGACACCCCGACGGTGAACCAGCGTTTGTTGGAGCTGTCGGTGCTTTCTATCAGCACCCGGGTCACGGCTTCCGTACCCGATGTGAGGATACGGACCTTGAAGTCCACCAGTCGAAGATCATCAATAAATTCAGAATACTTCCCCAAATCCTTACGAAGGGCGGTATCGAGGGCGTTGACCGGGCCATTTCCCTCTCCAACCGAGAGATACCGTTCCCCATCCACCATGACTTTAACCACCGCATCGGTTACGGAGACAAGATCGCCCCGGGCATTATGGCGGCGCTCCACCTGCACCCGGAAGCTTTCCACATCGAAATATTTCGCTACTTGGCCCAGCCGGCGGCGGGCCATCAATTCAAAGCTGGCAAGGGCGCCGTCATAGCTGAAGCCTTTGAATTCCCGCTCCTTGACCTCTTCCAAAAGCCGATCAACCTTTGGATCCTTGGGATCGATATCAAGACCGATATCCCGAAGCTGAGCAATGATATTGGAACGGCCCGCCTGATCGGAGACCAGCAGATGCCGCTTGTTGCCGACCTGGGCCGGATCGATATGCTCATAAGTTTTCGGATCTTTCTCCACCGCCGAGACATGCAGGCCGCCTTTATGGGCAAAGGCCGCCGGTCCCACATAAGCCTGATGCAGATTGGGGGATCGGTTGAGAATCTCGTCCAGGAGCCGGGAAACCGGTGTCAGGGCTTTCAGACCCTCCTCCGTGATGCCCGTATCGACCAGGGATTTATAGGGTTCCTTCAAGACAAGTGACGGGATCAGGGAGATCATATTGGCGTTGCCGCACCGCTCCCCCAAGCCATTGAGGGTGCCCTGCACCTGCCGGGCGCCAGCCTTCACCGCCATTAATGTATTGGCAACAGCGTTTTCCGTATCGTTATGGGTATGGATCCCCACATGGCTTCCCGGGATATGTTTGACTACGTCTCCCACAATCCGCTCCACCTCATCGGGCAGGGTGCCGCCATTGGTATCGCACAGCACGACCCAGCGGGCACCGGCGTCATGGGCGGCTTTCAGGCAGGCCAGGGCAAATTCCGGATTGGCTTTATAGCCATCAAAGAAATGTTCGGCATCATACATGGCCTCCCGGCCCTGATCGACGGCTTCCTTAATGCTGTCGGAGATCAGCTCGATATTCTCTTCCGTTGTGATACCAAGAGCCACATCCACATGAAAATCCCAGCTTTTTCCAACGAGGCAGACGGCCGGGGTCTTGGCGTCCAGGACCGCACTCAGGCCCGGATCGTTGGACACACTGCGCCCCGGGCGCCGGGTCATGCCGAAGGCCGTGAAGGTAGCGTTTTTCAGCTTTGGCGGATCGGCAAAAAAAGCCGTATCCCCCGGATTGGCCCCGGGCCATCCGCCTTCAATATAATCAATGCCCAGCCCGTCCAGAGCCTTCGCAATAGTTGACTTATCTTCGACACTAAAATCCACGCCTTGCGTCTGCGCTCCGTCACGCAGGGTTGTATCAAAAAGATAAAGTCGTTCCCGTTCCATTACATCCTCTTCCACGTCGTGCCACCCGGACCATCTTCCAGGAGGACACCTTTTTCTTTTAGGCTATCACGGATTTCATCAGCCCGTGCGTAGTCTTTGTTTTCTTTTGCTTTATTGCGTTCTTCGATTAGTTTTTCGATTTCATCTTCTGAGAGCTTTTTATATGATTTACCGCTTAAAGTTGGAGTAACCGTCAAATCTCCAGAAACGACTTTTTTGCCTTGAAACCATTCTTCTGAACTAAAGCTTAGTAATCCCAAAAGCTCTCCTGATCCAAGCAATAGGCCTTTCAGACGGGACTTTTCTAAGGGATCCTTAGCCTTGTTAGCCTCTTTACCGAGCGCTATTAAGGCCGTTAGAGCTTGAGGAGTGTTAAGATCATCCTCAAGAGCAGCGACAACTTCCTCAGAAGGAGCTTTTTCTTCTGCCTCTACATCATCCAACTGCCTAAGCGCTATGTAAAGACGGTCCATAATAGTTCTAGTGCGTTTCACCCCTTCCGTGTTCCAGTCAAGAGGTTGACGATAATGAGTAGATAGCATGTTATAGCGCAGAATTTCGCCCTTATCCTTTCCTATCTCATCTAACAATTCCCGCACTGTGCGGAAATTGCCGAGGGATTTGGACATCTTGTCCCCTTCCACCGTCAAAAAGCCGTTATGGACCCAGTATTTGGCGAAGTCGGCGCCGTCATGGGCGCAGCAGCTTTGCGCCACCTCATTTTCATGATGGGGGAAAATCAGGTCCCGGCCGCCGCCATGGATATCAAAAGTAATCCCAAGCGCGGCTTTGGCCATGACCGAGCATTCGATATGCCAGCCCGGCCGTCCACGTCCCCAGGGGCTGTTCCAGCCGACAATATCGGGAGTGGACGGTTTCCAGAGGACGAAATCCGCCGGATCTTTTTTATAGGGTGCGACCTCAACCCGGGCCCCGGCGATCATGTCATCCCTATTGCGCCCTGACAGTTTGCCGTAATCAGCCATGCTGGTGACATTAAAGAGCACATGGCCCTCCGCCTCATAGGCATGGCCTTTGTCGATCAGGGTGGTGATCATCTCGATCATGCCGTCGATATGATCCGTCGCCCGCGGTTCCAAATCGGGCGGCAAGGCGTTGAGGGCGGCCATATCATCGTGATAGGCCTGGGTGGTACGGCGGGTCAGGTCATCAATGCTCTCGTCATTCTCGGCCGCGGCGGTGATGATCTTGTCTTCCACATCGGTGATATTGCGCACATAGGTGAGGTCATATCCGAGGTGGCGCAAGAGCCGCGCCAGCACATCGAAAATCACCACCGGGCGGGCATTGCCGATATGGGCAAGGTCATAGACCGTCGGCCCGCACACATACATGCCGACCTTTCCGGGGGTGAGGGGCACGAATTCCTGTTTTTCGCGAACAGCTGTGTTGTAAAGTGCGAGTGTCACGATCCTGTCCTTATGCTTCTTCGGTGCTCGTGAGACGTTCGAGGACTTTCTCCCGTCCGATCAGGGGCAATAGATTATTCATTTCCGGCCCATGGGATTTTCCAGTCAGAGCCAGCCGAAGAGGCATGAACAATTCTTTTCCCTTGGCACCGGTTTCTTCTTTCACAGAAGTTGTCCAGGTCTTCCAGCTGTCCGCTGTCAGCTCTCCTGCAGGCAGGCACTCCGCCGCCTTTTGCAAAAATGCAAAATCCAGACCCGTTTTTGGGGGATTCTTTTGCAAAATTGCAAACCACTCCTCAGCGTCGCTTAGCTTTGAGAGATTGGGTCGGATCACATTCCAGATTGTTTCATCCCCCCCGGACAGTTCCGGTCGGTCCTTGACCTCATCCCAGGAGAGATCATGGAGAAGCTTGGCATTGAGATTGGCAAGCTCCGCCGGATCGAATTTAGCGGCGGCGCGGCTGAAGCGGAGAATATCATAACCGGCGACAATCTCCTCGAGGTTATGCCGCACTTCCACATTATCGGAGGTGCCGAGACGGGCGAGCAGGCTGTTGACGGCCATGGCCTCAATGCCAGATTCCCGCATGTCACGTAAAGACTGGCTCCCTTCCCGTTTTGAAAGCGGTCCGCCATCGGGCCCCATTAATAGCGGGATATGAGCGAATTCCGGCACCGGCGCGCCGAGGGCTTTGAAGATCTGGATATGCAAAGCCGTGTTGCTGACATGGTCCTCGCCGCGGATCACATGGCTGATGGAAAAATCGATATCATCGACCACAGACGGCAAATGATAGAGCGGACGCCCATCGGAACGGATCAACACCGGATCAGACATGCTGCCGCAATCCACCTCGACAGCCCCCCTCACCTGATCCTCCCAGGACACCACCACCTGATCGAGCTTGAAGCGCCAATGGGGTTTGCGCCCCTCCGCCTCGAATGCCGAAATTTCTTCCGCGCTCAAAGACAAAGCGGCACGGTCATAGACCGGCGGCAGCTTGCGGGCGAGCTGGCGCTTGCGTTTATAGTCCAGCTCCTCCCCGGTCTCATAGCAGGCATAGAGAAGGCCAGCCTGTTTCAGGGTTTCCGTCGCAGCGTCATAGGCGGCGGTGCGGTCCGACTGCTTTTTAAGCTCCGACCAGATCAAGCCAAGCCAGGTCAGGTCCTCTTGAATGGCTTCAGCATATTCCTCGGTGGAACGTTCCTCGTCGGTATCATCAAGACGCAGCACCATCCCGCCGCCGAGTTTGGCAGCGGACAGCCAGTTGATGAGGGCCAGCCGGGCATTCCCAACATGAAGATATCCCGTCGGGCTCGGCGCAAAGCGAAATTTAACGGTCATCTTGTGTCTCTATATCCGTTGGTAATGGGATAGCGCCTGTCCCGACCGAAATTCCGGGTGGAAATCTTGACCCCGGGCGGCGACTGCCGACGCTTATATTCGGCAATATACAGCAAATTCTGAATTCGGCTAATGGTCGCTGCCTCAAACCCGGCATCCGCCAGTTCGGCAAAGGATTTTTCCTCTTCCACCAGCCCATGCAGAATGCCGTCGAGAATATCATAGGGCGGCAGACTGTCCTCATCCTTCTGATCTTCCCGCAACTCCGCTGTCGGCGGCTTGGAGATGACGTTTTCCGGCATCACGGCACCCGTCGGTCCCTTGAACAGATCAGAATGATGGGTATTCCGCCATTCCGAGAGCTTAAAGCAGGTGGTCTTATAAACATCCTTCAACACCGAATAGCCCCCGCACATATCGCCATACAGGGTCGCATAGCCAACCGACATCTCCGATTTATTCCCGGTAGTGAGCACCATGCTGCCAAGTTTGTTGGACAGCGCCATCAGGGTCATACCGCGGATCCGGGACTGGATATTTTCTTCCGTGATATCCGGCTCCAGACCAGTGAATGCCTCTGCCAGCATCGTATCGAAGGCATCCACTGCCGGTGCGATGGAAATACTGTCGAGCCGGGTGCCCAGCAATTTTGCGCATTCCGCCGCGTCATCCAGGCTCTCCTGCGAGGTATATTTTGACGGCATCATGACGCAATGAACCCGGTCCGCCCCAAGGGCATCCACGGCGACCGCCGCACTCAAAGCGCTATCAATACCTCCGGACAGGCCGAGAACAACACCGGGAAAGCGGTTTTTTTCCACATAGTCCTTCAGGCCGAGAACCATGGCATGATAGATCCGTTCCATGGACTCGCCGGGATCAACAACTTCCTGGGAAAGACAGCTCCAGCCGTCATCGCCCCGCTGCCAATCGGTGACCACCAGACTTTCCTTCCAGCTTGCCATCTGTACCGGCAGGGACCGATCCGCATTCAACACAAAGGACGCGCCGTCAAAAACAAGTTCATCCTGCCCGCCAACTTGATTGAGATAAATCAGCGGCAATTCCGTCTCCGACACCCGCTCCACCGCGTAGTTGAGCCGTTCATCGGTTTTCTGATGGTCGTAGGGGCTGCCGTTGGGGATAACCAGCATTTCTGCCCCGGTTTCGGCCAGGCATTCCGCCACATCCGAATACCACATATCCTCGCAGATCATGACCCCGAGGCGCACGCCTTTGAACGGGATCGGTCCCGGCAGCGGGCCTGGTTCGAAAATGCGGATTTCATCAAAGACACCGTAATTGGGCAGCTTGTTTTTGAAGCGGGTCGCGGCAATTTTGCCCCCCTCCAACAGGCAAACCGCATTGTACAAATGGCCGCCCTCTACCAGAGGGGCCGTCATCAGCATGGCCGGGCCGCCATCCAGGGTCGCTTCCGCCAGTTCCTGCATGGCGTCCGCCGTCGCCCTTTGAAAAGCGGGTTTAAGAACCAGATCCTCCGGAGGGTAACCGGAAATGAACAGTTCCGGATAGACAACAAGATCGGCACCCAGAGCTTCCGCCTCGGCCCGGAACTCACGGGCAAGGGTCACATTGGCGTCTATTTTGCCGAGGGTCGGGTTGGCCTGGGCAAGCGCAATTTTCAACTGATCGGTCATGGAGGGATTTATCCCTTACTTTCGACAAAAAAACTACCAGAAAGTGGCAATTTTGCCTGAACAGAGGGACATTGCTTTTAAAATACCGGCAATTCAGTCGCCGATGGCCGGTCCGTCATCCTTTAAGTCGACATGTTCGTCTGCATCGCCCATGGCTTCGGCTTCTTTTTCCGCCTCCCGCTCCGCTTCCTTTTCCTGCTCGGCCAGCTCCTCTTCTACCCATTCCTCGGTTTCGGGATGCATGGCAACAACGCCGGTGCCGGAACGCATAGGCATGGCGACAAAATCGCCCTGGTCTTCCAGCGGAGTTGCCTGGGTTTTTATCATTCGGAAAATGGCAAAAATACCAACTCCAATATGGCCGGCGGCGATCAGGCCGAAGAAGATATAGGTTCCTGCACCGGACATCAACTGGCCGACAATAATCGGCCCGAAAATAGCACCGATACCGTTCACCAGCATCAGGCCGCTGCTGGCCCCGACCATCTCAGCGGGCTCCAGATAGTCGTTTGTATGAGCAATACAGAGGGAATAGAGCGGGACAGAGAAGCCTCCAAACAGTCCGGCTCCGACCAGGAACATCAGGATCTGACCGTCTTCAGCGGCAAACATGGCCATCAGGGCCGCCGCTCCGCTCAGCATGGTTGTCACCAGGATCACTTGCCGCCGGTCAAAACGGTCGGAGAACCGTCCCACCGGCCATTGCAGAACGACACCGCCGACAATGGTAACACTGATAAAAGTGGATATCTGGGCGATTGAAAGACCGATCTGATCACCATAAACGGCGGCCATGCCATAAAATGCACCAGCGATGACCCCTTGTGCACACATCCCGACAACTCCGAGCGGGGACACTCTGTAGAGTTTCTTCAGGCTGAGCCGCGTGATTTGAAGAAAATTAGGAGCTGGATTGGCGGTTAGAGACAGGGGAATCAACGCCAGAGACACCATAATTGAAATCATCACAAACAAGGTAATACCGGAGGGATCGGCAACATTCAGGAAAAACTGGCCAAGCGCCATACCGCCCATAACGATGATCATGTAAATGGAAAGAAGCTGTCCCCGCGTTTCGTTTGTGGCCACATCATTGAGCCAGCTTTCGCAAACGATATAGAGCCCGGCATAGGCAAAACCAGTGACCAGCCGCATGATTCCCCAGACGATCGGATCGATAAAAACCACATAGAGAAGAACTGCAGAGGACGCGAGAGACGCCAGGGCTGCAAAAACCCGGACATGACCAACAACTGACAGGATGCGTGGGGTAATGACCGATCCAAACAGGAAACCAGCGTAATAGCCGGACATAACAAAGCCAATGACGCCTGTCGGAAAGCCTTCCAAAGCGGCGCGGATGCCCACAAGACTGCCTTGCAATCCATTACCGAGCATGAGCAGGCCAATCCCGAGAAGAAGCGGCCAGGAATTAGTAACAGCAGCGTACATGGCCACCCGTCCCCGAAAATATCTTACGATTCCCTCCATAAAGGGAAAGTAACGCTCTGCATAGGGGAAAAACGACGGGAATTGTCGCGTCAGGGTCGATTATTTATCTTTGCGCAACAGGAACTCACGACCCAGCTTCACGCTCGGTTCGCCATCATAGGAAATGATGTCAGCAGTCGCATAGGTTTCGGACCAGGCATCCGGCAGGAAGGAGCCTGTCCCGATCACATCAATAGGCGCCTTGATGCTGCCCATGATCTTGCATTTTTCATGGGAAAATCCGGAGGAAGCGACAATCTTGACCTTGTTGAAACCGGCCTTATCCAACTCTTCCCTCATGGAATAAATGGCCGCGGCGGAAACACCTGTGCCGACAAGCCATTTCAGCTCCTGTTCGGACCGGTATTGACGAATGCCCCGTGGCATATGCCGCTCCAGAACCGCGTAGGAAGTTGCGGGATCAAGGCCCTCAATGAAACGCCCGCCATGGGTATCCATGCGGACAGAAATCAGGCCCTCTTCTGCCATTTCCGGAAAACGGCGGCAAACCGACAGAGAATCCGTAATTTCCTTGCCGTAATAATCAACCAGAACCGTCAGCGGATCGCCCGGAAAGCTCTCCACAAACATTTCCGCCGCCCGCAAGGTGCTTCCCGCATAGCCGATAAGGGCATGAGGCATGGTGCCAAGGCCCTTCTGATTACCGAAATAATGGGCCGTCGCGTTATTGGCATTGCCGATAAATCCAAGGGCGCCATGGTCTTTTTGGGCGGCCCGGCTGCCCACAGAAGCGGCATAGGCCATCATTTCCGCCATCTCGGCCCCGGCACAATGCCGGGCATCCATGGCCAGAAACTTCACATGGGGCAGATAGGAGCACATGGTATAGGCGTTATAGGCCGCCACGGACGCCGATCCGAGCTTTTGTAAGTAAAGGGTTTCCAGATCCACCAGGTTATGAAAACTACCGGTTATATAGACAAGTGGTTCCCCGGCGCCGACCCAGTCGCCTTCCTCAAAACAGGGCTCAATCTGGAAGCTATGACCTCTCAACTCACAGATATCCAGTAACCAGTCCAGCATCAGTTTCGGGCAGAAGATAACAGGGCGCCTCATGAAAACGGCATAAGTCACCGTTTTATCGCCGAATTCCCCGATGACTTTTTTCGTTTTATTGAAATACTGGTCGGTGTGATCGGCAATTGCGATATCAACTGCCGATCTGTCTTCCGTCGGTTTCTGATGGTTCATGAGGTGCCGGGCTATGAGGCAGCAGCAACTGCAGACCGCCCTCCCCTTTCTTTTTTGATCATCTCGGAAATCAGGAAGGCCAGCTCCAATGCCTGGTTGGCATTGAGGCGTGGATCACAGGCCGTGTGGTAGCGATCACTCAACCGCTCTTCCGTTACTTCAAAGGCTGCGCCCCCGATACATTCAGTCACATCCTGTCCGGTCATTTCGAAATGGACGCCGCCGGCGTAGGTTCCTTCGGCCTGATGGACATCAAAGAACTGGCTGACCTCGGTCATGATCCGGTCTACCGGGCGGGTTTTATAGCCAGAAGACGACTTGATGGTGTTGCCATGCATGGGGTCGCAGGACCAGACAACCGTCCGGCCTTCCTGCTCGACTTTCCGGATCAGGGCCGGCAGATGCTTATCGACATTATCGGCGCCAAAGCGGCAGATAATGGTCATCCGGCCCGCTTCGTCAGTCGGGTTCAGTTTGTCGATCAGACGGATCAGGGTGTCCGGATCCTGGGACGGTCCGGCCTTGACGCCGATGGGATTGGCGACACCGCGCAGGAATTCCACATGCGCCTCGTCGGGATCACGGGTGCGATCGCCGATCCACAGCATATGGGCCGAGGTGTCATAATAATCACCGGAGGTGCTGTCGATCCGGGTCAGGCTCTGTTCATATTGCAGGAGCAGAGACTCGTGAGACGTGTAGAAATCTGTCCGTCCCATTTCAGGGGTATTTTCAGACCGAACGCCACAGGCTTCCATGAAGGCAAGCGCGTCGTGGATACGATCGGCCATTTCTTGAAATTTGCGCCCCTGCTGGCTGCTGGCGACAAAGCCCATGTTCCAGCGATGCACCTGATGCAGATCGGCATAGCCACCCTGGGAGAAGGCCCTGAGCAGATTGAGGGTAGACGCAGCCTGGGAATAGGCTTTCAGCATCCGACTTGGATCCGGCACCCGTGACTCGGCATCAAACTCAAAGCCGTTGATGATATCGCCGCGGTAGCTTGGCAGCTCAACCCCGTCGATGGTCTCCGTGTCTGCAGAGCGCGGCTTGGCGAACTGACCGGCAAGCCGGCCGACTTTAACCACCGGGCAGTTTGACCCGAAGGTCAGCACCACTGCCATCTGCAGCAGGACCTTAAAGGTATCGCGAATATTGTCCGGGTGGAATTCGGCGAAGCTCTCGGCGCAGTCGCCGCCTTGCAAAAGAAAGGCACGTCCCGCCGCGACGTCGCCCAGTTTGGCTTTGAGGCTACGAGCTTCCCCTGCAAATACCAGCGGCGGAAAAGTTTTGAGGTCCTTTTCAACTGCGGCCAGGGCCGCCGAGTCCGTATAGGTTGGCATCTGACGGACCGGTTTCTGCCTCCAGCTCTCAGGTGTCCAGTTTTTCGACATGTCTCTCTTCCTCAAATCAGTTCCGCGAAAAAGCGTAAAGGGTAATTTCTACTCGCTTTTTTAGATATCGCAATCCATAAGCGGTGTTTTCCGCCCGAATTTGTTAAAAAATACGGTCTTTTAGTCAGATTCGGGCGAAAATTATGAAAAATCAGGCGGCCACGAACTTTTCGCGCATGGTCACAATTTCCTCCGCCAGGGACGGATGGACGCCGACAGTGCTGTCAAATTGCGCCTTCGTCGCCCCACATTTAAGAGCAATTCCGACGGCCTGAATAATCTCCGCCGCATCCGATCCAATGATATGGGCCCCAACCACCACATCCGAATTCGCATCAACGATCAGCTTGACAAAAGCCTGCTCCGGCCGGCCGGTCAAGGTGTGCTTCATGGGCCGGAACTGGGACTTGTAAATATCCACTTCTCCAAATTTCTCACGCGCTTCCGCCTCCGTCAGACCAACCGTACCAACCTGCGGCTGAGAAAAGACGGCGGAGGGGATATTGCTGTGATCAATGGCCCGCGGACGATCGCCAAAAACCGTCTCGGCAAACGCCATCCCCTCATGGATGGCAACAGGGGTCAGCGCCACCCGATCGGTCACATCTCCGACCGCATAGATATTTTCCACGGTGGTCTGGGAATCCGGCGCAACAACCACGGCGCCATTCGGCTTCAACTCGACCCCAACCTTTTCAAGCCCCAGCCCGTCCGTGTTGGGTTTGCGGCCCGTGGCATACATGATCGCATCGGTTTCCAGAACCGATCCATCCTCCAACGTCACTTTCAGCCCGGCATTGGTCTTTTCAATTGATGCCGGATTGCTATGGGTGCGCAGATCAATGCCTTTTTTGCGAATTTCCTCGGCCAGGACATTCTGCACATCGGCATCAAACCCGCGCAGGATCTGCTCACCGCGATACAGCTGGATTACCTCGGAGCCTAGCCCATGGAAAATTCCGGCAAATTCCACGGCAATATAGCCGCCACCGACAACGATCACCCGTTTCGGCAACTCGTCCAGATGAAAGGCTTCATTGGAGGAGATGGCATGCTCAATCCCCGGCACATCCGGCATCACCGGCGTCCCACCCGTGGCGATCAGGATATATTTTGCCGTGACTGTCTGATCTCCGACCTGCACGGTATGATTATCCACCAAAGTTGCGCGGTCCTCATACAGCTCCACATTATTGTTGCTGAGGATATTGTGATAGATGCCATTGAGGCGATCAATCTCCGTATCCTTGTTGGCGATCAAGGCCTGCCAGGAGTGAGTAGCTTTCGGAACAGTCCAGCCATAGGCTTCCGCGTCTTCAAAATCCTCAGAGAAATGGCTCGCATAGACCAGCAGCTTCTTTGGCACGCAGCCCCGGATCACACAGGTGCCCCCCACCCGAAATTCCTCGGCAATGGCGACCTTGGCCCCCAGGGAGCTTGAAATCCTTGATGCCCGAACGCCGCCGGAGCCCGCCCCGATGACGAACAAATCGTAATCATATTCCACGTTACTTAATTCCTATGCTTGATACCGAACCGGCATCAGATGGCTGCGACCCCAAATCTACATGTATCAGCTGTTAATACCGCCAATGCACATATACTTGATCTCTAGATAGTCATCGATTCCGTATTTTGAACCTTCCCGGCCGATGCCTGACTGCTTGACACCTCCAAACGGCGCCATTTCTGTGGATATGATGCCTGTATTGATGCCAACGATGCCATATTCCAGGGCCTCGCTCACCCGCCAAATCCTGCCGATATCCCGCGCACAGAGATAGGCGGCCAGGCCGAATTCCGTATCATTTGCGAGGGTGATCACATCTTGTTCATCTGAGAATTTGAAGATCGGCGCCATAGGCCCGAAAGTCTCTTCCTTGGCCACCTTCATCTCCTGGGTCACACCGGTCAGGATGGTAGGCTCAAAGAAAGTCTGGCCGAGGGTATGACGCTTGCCGCCCATTTCAACCTTGGCCCCTTTGGAAAGGGCATCGGCAATATGGTCTTCTACTTTCTCGACTGCGGCTTCGGTGATTAGCGGTCCTTGCGACACCCCATCATCCAACCCGTTGCCAACCTTCAGCGCGCTCACCTTCTCGGCAAGCTTCTTCACAAACGCGTCATGGATCCCTTCCTGGATATACATGCGGTTGGCACAGACACATGTCTGACCAGAATTCCGGTATTTCGACGCGAGAGCTGCCTCCACGGCCTCATCGAGATCAGCATCATCAAAGACAATAAACGGTGCGTTTCCGCCGAGTTCCATGGAGGTTTTTTTGACCGTCGAAGCGCATTGTTCCATCAGCTGCTTGCCGACAGCCGTCGAGCCCGTAAAAGTCAGCTTCTGAACCAACGGGTTGGATGTCATCTCCGAGCCAATGGCCGGGGCATCCCCGGTGACAATCCCGAGAATACCGGACGGGATCCCTGCCCGTTCCGCCAACACGGCCATGGCAAATGCGGAATACGGTGTCAGTTCCGCAGGCTTGATCACCATCGGACATCCGGCCGCCAGAGCCGGCGCCGCCTTACGGGTAATCATGGCGATGGGGAAATTCCAGGGGGTGATGGCGACGGTGACACCGATCGGCTGTTTGATGACGACAATCCGCTTATCGCTCTGATGTTCCGGAATTGTATCGCCATAGATCCGTTTGCCTTCTTCAGCAAACCATTCAATGAAGGAAGCGGCATAGGCAACCTCACCCTTGGCTTCCGCCAGGGGTTTGCCCATTTCCACCGTCATGATTTTTGCCAGGTCTTCCGTATTTTCCAGCAGCAGATCATTCCATTTGCGTAAAATCGCCGCCCGTTCCTTGGCAGTTTTGGAAGCCCAGCCCGGCATGGCCTCTTTTGCAGCTTCGATGGCTCTGCGTGTTTCCGCGGCCCCCATCATGGGTGCGGTCCCAATAATCTCTCCCGTAGCAGGATTGACGACTTCGAGGGTCTTTCCATTATCTGCATCACACCATTCGCCGGCCACCAAGCCCTGCATACGAAGCAGATCCGGATCTTTCAGGTTCAATGGATTGGAATTCTTCTCTAGCATAATGGTATCCTCAAATTCATAGGGGTAAGCCCGCTCTATCCGCCTCAGGCATTGAAAAACGAGGGCGGAGTTTACGGCAGTTTGTATCGCTATTCAATGATACTTCGCCAATCTCCGGCCGTTTTCTCCGTTAAGCATAACTAAAAAGATAATTGAATTAGAGGCAAATGGAACTTACTGTCACTAACGAGTGTTAGTTCAATTGTGCAGTACTTTGTATTGAAGTAGAGTTCGGGGGAAATGTGGCAAGCGGGTCAAAGAAAGTTATTTATGCGGCCCTTATTGGGAATTCGCTGATCGCTATCTGTAAATTCACAGCAGCAGCGTTTACCGGCAGTTCCGCCATGCTGAGCGAGGGCGTCCATTCCCTCGTCGATACGGGCAATCAAGTCCTGATGCTGCATGGTCTCTCCCGGGCAAAAAAGGCACCGGACGTCAAGCATCCTTTCGGGTATGGGATGGAGCTTTATTTCTGGGCCTTTGTCGTCGCCATCCTGATTTTTGCCCTGGGCTCCGGGATCTCCTTATACGAAGGCATCAAGCATGTCCTGCAACCCGAACTTATCAAGGATCCAACCTGGAATTACGTTGTTCTTGGACTTGCCATGATTTTCGAAGGCTGGGCCTGGTGGGTCGCCTATAAAGAATTCAAACGCACCAAGGGAGAAGCCAGCTTCTGGTATTCAATCCGAAAAAGCAAAGATCCGACAATCTTCACTGTCCTGCTGGAAGATACTGCGGCCATGCTCGGGCTTATCGCCGCTTTTGTCGGCATCTATCTGTCACAGCTTCTGGGCATTCCGGAACTGGATGGTATGGCTTCCATCGTTATCGCGATTATTCTTGGTGCCGTCGCCGTCTTTCTGGCCATTGAATGCAAAGGCCTGCTGATTGGTGAAAGTGCTCAGACGGGTGTGACTGCGGGTATCCAAAAAATCGTCAGTAATGATCCCCAGATAGCTGCAGTGAACGAGTTGCTGACAATGCATATGGGCCCGAACGATATTTTGGTGAATGTCAGCCTGGACTTTGCCGACGAGCTTTCCTCCTCCCAGGTAGAAAGCGCCATCAGCTCATTTGAAACCAAAATCAAAGATCAGTTTCCTAATGTGAAGCGGGTATTTATTGAGGCGCAAAGCCTGGCGGCCCATCTAAAGGCAGCGCGGCAATGACCGTATTTGAACATCAACATCGTATGGACAATATCAATGAGGTTGTCCGCCTTGATGTCACATCATCAGATGAGTTTAAAACCGGTCCGGTGAAGTCCCTTTATGACTGGTGGGAGAGTTTTCAACCTGCACTCCCGAAATATTCCGATTTCGATATCTCTAGAAACTGGGCCATTGCTCCACACCTCTATGTGATTCAATTTCTCGGTCCCGGTCGGTTCCTGTATCGATTGAATGGTGAAAAAGTGGTAGAGACAATCGGGGTCTCTAAGCGAGGGCATGAAATCACAAATCATGATTCCTTATTCGAAAACAGACTTTTGGCAGATTATCTTACACCATTGATTAAAACTGGCCGAGCGAAACGGTGTGCGGGCTCTCTGGATATCATCGGCAAACAGCATCTGGCCTTTGAATCTGTTGATTGCCCATTGGAAAATGACCAAGGTGAGATAGAATTTATCATTGGCGCCATCGCAACAATATAACTCGGGATACGGTGGTTCGAACCCTTCTTACGGCACCTGCAACCCATTGGCACCTAACCCCTTGAGACGACATGTTTTTTCTTAAGCCGGTTTATTGATACGGGGAAATCCCCCTAACGGCATGATAAGAAACAGCAATATCTGAAATTTAGTCTTGATTTCGTCGTCATGTGGTTTCAAAATATTCATCATAAAAACAGAATATAGTTGATGGTACAGGTTGTTTAGAAACGGCCTGGTATGAAGGCCTTATTCACATTGTAATGTTGGAAGTATAGGCCGCAGATCAAATATAGATTGATCGCAAACGCTTTTTAGAGCGACAGCTAACAAGCGTTTGAGTGCACAGCAGGTAGCGCATCTGGCAATCGACGGGAGTTAAAATGTTTTTTTTATCTCAGATTCTTAAACGGCTCATCAAAACCGGATCCCTAACAGTTATCGATGCTAAGGGCCGCAAATATTTCTATTCAGGAAATGATGACGGTCCGTCGGTCACAATGCGACTCCACGACAAAAAGGTTACCCGCAAGCTTGCTCTGTATCCAAAACTGTATCTCGGGGAAGCTTATATGGATGGGACATTGACCGTCGAAGAAGGCGATATTTATACCCTGCTCGATCTTTTTACCCGCAATCTGGGATGGGGTAAACGCCATCCGCTGGTTAGCATTGGGGATTTCCTGTATCGGTTGACCTGGCTTATCCGCCGCTATAACCCAAGAGGAAAATCCCTGCATAATGTCGCCCATCATTATGACCTTTCCGACGAGTTTTATGATCTCTTTCTGGATGCGGAACGTCAGTATTCCTGTGCCTATTTCAGATCGGCTGATGATAGTCTGGAGCTTGCACAGCAACAGAAGATGGCCCATATCATGGCCAAACTGGATCTTGATTCCGGTCAGAAAGTGCTGGATATCGGATGTGGTTGGGGTGGTCTCGCACGCTTTCTTGCCAAACAGGCAGACGTGTCGGTTACCGGAGTGACCCTGTCCAAAAACCAGCTAGCTTATGCCCAGAAGGTGGCGGAAGATCTAGATATGTCCTCAAAGGTCGAATATCGCCTGACGGATTACCGGGATATTAAAGAGAAATTTGACCGAATAGTCTCTGTTGGCATGTTTGAGCATGTGGGTGTGCCTCACTATGACGCCTATTTCAGGAAGGTGAAATCAGCCTTGAAAGATGATGGTGTCGCCCTTATTCACACCATCGGCACGGCTGACACGCCGAGTGCGACCAATCCGTGGATCCAGAAATATATCTTCCCCGGCGGTTACATTCCCCCGCTTTCAGAGATTATGCCCTCTATTGAGCGGGCCGGGCTGTATGTCACCGATATAGAAGTCTTGCGGCTCCATTATGCAGAAACGTTGCGCGCCTGGCGCCAGAGGTTCCATGAGAAGCTGGAGACAGTGCGTGAAATCTATGATGACCGGTTCTGCCGCATGTGGGATTTCTATCTCTGTGCCAGCGAGACATCCTTTCGCAACAGTGGCCTGGTGGTCTTCCAAATCCAGCTCTCCAAGAACCTGGAAGAGCTGCCCATCATCCGCGATTACATCTCAGAGAATGAGCGTGATACTCTGATGTCGTCGCGGATTGCCGCGGAATAAAACTTATCGATTATTCCACCGTCACGGATTTCGCCAGATTTCGCGGCTGGTCCACATCTGTACCCTTTAGCACGGCGACATGATAGGCCAGGATCTGGACCGGTATGGCATAAAGGATCGGGGCGACAAAGGGATCGACAGCCGGCAGTTCGATGGACCCGACCGCTTTTTCCCCCAACTGCGCAATACCCGCCGCATCTGAGAGGAAAATTACCTGGGCGTCGCGGGCCATTACTTCCTGCATATTGGATGCGGTTTTTTCGAAATAGGGATCGGAAGGAGCAACAACAATAACCGGCACGGTTTCGTCAATCAGAGCGATCGGGCCATGCTTCAATTCTCCGGCCGCATATCCCTCCGCATGGATATAGGAAATCTCCTTGAGCTTCAGAGCCCCTTCAAGGGCAACTGGATAGCCGGTTCCCCGGCCGATATAGAGAACATCTGAGGCTTCGAAAATCTCGCCGGCGAGATGCTTGATATTTTCATCATCCTCCAGGATCTCGGCTGCGCGGGCCGGGACTTCCGAGATAGCCGCACAAAGTCGAGCCTCTTCTTCATGATCAATAACCCCGCGTTTGACCCCGGCATCAATGGCAATACAGGCAAGGGTCACCAACTGGCAGGTAAAAGCCTTTGTCGAGGCCACGCCGATCTCGGGTCCGGCCAGGGTCTGAAACACAAAGTCGGATTCCCGCCCCATGGAGCTTTCTTCAACATTGACGATTGAGGCAATATGCTGACCATGTTCCTTGGCATAGGCCAGGGCTGCCATGGTATCCGCCGTTTCTCCGGATTGGGAAATGAACAGGGCCAGGCCCCCTTTTTTCAGTGGCATATGGCGATATCGGAATTCCGAGGCGATATCCACCTCAACGGCCAGATCGGCAACACTCTCAAACCAGTATTTTGCGATCATGGCCGCATAAAATGACGTACCGCAGGCAACAATGGTCACCTTGGGGAGTTCATTCCAGTCAAAAGGCAAATCAGGTAGGGTAATTGTCCGGCTATGGGGATTAAAGAAGCTGTTGAGGGTCTCCCCCATGACAGCCGGCTGTTCGGCAATTTCCTTCATCATGAAATGGCGGTGGTTGCCTTTGCCGATCATGGCGCCGGACAGCCGGGTCTGCTTGATGTCCCGGGTAACCTCATTATGGTCGCGATCGTAAAATGTTGCGCCCTCACGGGTCAGGACCGCCCAGTCATCTTCCTCCAGATAGGAGATCTTCGTCGTCAGGGGCGCCAGAGCAAGCGCGTCTGATCCTAAGAACATTTCCCCATTTCCCCAGCCGACGGCCAGCGGAGCTCCACGGCGCGCGCCAATCATCAAATCGTCTTTATCTTTAAAGATCACCGCAATGGAAAAGGCGCCATGCAGCCTTTTTAAGGCCTTGGCCATCGCCTGTTCCGGCGTATCCCCTTTATCCAGATAGCTGGTAATCAACTGAGCGGCGATTTCCGTATCTGTTTCGGATTCAAAGACATAGCCTTGGGCGCTCAAGTCATCTGCCAGTTCCCGGTAGTTTTCGATAATACCGTTATGAACAAGTGCAATCTGTGAAGTCATATGCGGATGGGCATTCACCTCATTGGGAACCCCATGGGTTGCCCAGCGGGTATGTCCGATGCCAACAAGACCTGAAAGCGCATCCGCTTCCAGCACCGCTTCGAGATTTTTCAGTTTGCCTTCGGCGCGCCGCCGTTCAATTCCGGAGGCGGTCAACGTTGCGATACCGGCACTGTCATAACCGCGATATTCAAGGCGTTTCAGTCCGCCAATAAGCGACGCGACTACATCTTCCTTGCCGAGAACTCCGATAATTCCGCACATAATTCTGTATTACCCTACAAAAATCTTCAATTTCAGCATTTTAGGATTATTTCGTGATCTTTTTCTTAAGCTCTCGAAATTGCGCAGCCCAGCCGGTTTTTTGCTTTTCCTCGCTCCTCTCAATGCCTAAAGCATCGGCCGCAACGTCTTTGGAAATTGTGCTGCCAGCTCCGATAACCGCCCCATCACCAATACTTACGGGAGCGACAAGAGCAGAATTGGAACCGATAAAGGCGCCCGCCCCGATATCCGTGTGGAACTTATCAAAGCCATCATAGTTACAGGTAATGGTCCCGGCCCCGATATTGGCCGCCGCTCCAACTCTGGCATCCCCTATATAAGAAAGATGGCTGACCTTGGCCCCTGCTTCAATCGACGCCTTTTTTATTTCAACGAAATTACCGATTTTGACCTCTTCCGCCAGTTCCGCGCCCGGGCGCAAACGGGCAAAGGGACCTATTTGGGCCCCCTCACCTATACGGGTACCTTCTAGGTGACAATTTGCCTTGATCCGTACATTGTCGGCGACATGAACTCCCGGGCCAAAAAAGACATTGGGTTCAATGACAATATCCTTACCAAGTACCGTGTCATAGCTGAACCAGACGGTTGCAGGGTCAATGAGGGTCACGCCTTTTTCCATGGCTTGATGGCGCCAAAGCTCTTGAACGGCCTGCTCTGCCTCCGCGAGCTGAACCCGATTATTAACCCCTAAGAGCTCTTTCTCATCCCCTTTCACATAGGCACAGGCAAGGCCCTTTTTATTTGCGATCTCAACGATATCCGTCAGGTAGTACTCGCCCTTGGCATTGTCATTGCCAATCGCTTTAACAAGATCGGATATATGTTCGGCACTAATGGCCATGACGCCCGAATTACATAATCCAATGGCCCTGGTTTTTTCATCCGCATCAGCAAACTCGACAATCGCGGACAATTGACCCTTTTTATCTGCGACCAACCGCCCATACTCTGCCGGGTCTGCTGGCTCGAATCCAAGAACAACGACAGCTGTATCGGTATCTTCCCGCCGCTTACTAATCATTTTGGACAAGGTGTCGTAAGTGATCAAAGGTGTGTCACCGTAGAGAATCAGCACATCTCCGGTTTCTCCGGCAAGATTTTCCAGGGCGGAAGCGACTGCATGGCCAGTGCCCTCTGCTGTTTTCTGAATAGCAATCTCTGCCGGTGAGACAGTGTCCTGAACGGATTGCATATCCGGAGAAGTAACGACCACAACTTTCTCCGGTGACAGCTGACCGACAGTCTCCAGAAGATGGGAGATCATTGGCCGTCCGCCAATTTCATGCATAACCTTGTATTTGGCTGATTTCATACGGGTTCCAGCCCCGGCGGCCAATACTACAGCGGCGATAGACGACATTTTTTTTCTCTACTTCATGAAATTTATAATACTGAACTTTACAAGCCGATCGCACTCTTGCACAACGGGTTATGTAAACCCAATCAAACTATGTTACTGGATTTTTCAACCATGAAAGACGTTTACGTTGTCTTTGACCTTGATGGAACCCTTGTCGATAGTGCGCCCGACTTACATGCATCCCTCAATCACTGCCTGACGGCAGCAGGCCGCGAGACCATCGACATCGAAAAAGTACGGCACATGGTCGGCCAAGGTGCTGTAATGCTGTTGAGACGCGGGTTGTCCGCGACGGGCGGGCTACCCTCTGATAGTGAGTTCGATGAACTTGTGCAGCTGTTTTTTGACTATTACGCAGCCCATCTGACTGACTTCAGTCAACCCTATGCAGGTGTGGTAAATGCTTTGAATTCCTTCAGTGAGGCCGGCACGAAAATGGGTGTCTGCACCAACAAGCCAATAAGATTTGCGGATCCTCTGCTCGAAGAACTCGGGCTTTCCAACTATTTCAGTGCAGTAACGGGGGGAGATACTTTCGCCGTCAGAAAGCCCGATGCCGCTCATTTGACAGGAACTTTAAAAGAGATGGGCTATATTTCCGGCCCCTCTTTTATGGTTGGAGATTCCGAAAGTGACATTCTTGCGGCCCAGAATGCCGGCATCCCCTCGATTGCTGTCAGCTTTGGCTACACTGTCATTCCTGTTTCAGAACTGGGTCCGGATCATATTATAGATCATTTTGACAGCCTGTTTCCGCTCATCAGCCGCCTGATTTAGCCTCATCCGCCTCAAACAATGGCAAGCTATTTACTCTGTATCCTGACGGTATTTCACGTTTCTTGATCCAGCTTGCAATATCAAGCCAGACAACAGGGGCCTGCAAATCCCGCATGAGCATATGCCAGCCATCCGGATAGATAACAATATTTGCATCTGCCGGTAAAGTCTGAGCCATTTCCTCCACCGGTTCCTTGGGGATCAATTCGTCGTTAGCCCCGTACAGAAGTAAGGCAGGTAGATCCAGTTGATCGGCGGACTTATAAGCACTATCCATGAGTTCAACGAGACCGTAAACAGCGTCTATCCGGGTCCCCTTTATAAACAGAGGGTCAGCCCCCAGGTTCCTGAGCACGGAAATATTGTCGGACGCCTGCACACCAAGGCCCCTGCCTGTTAATTTTGCATCCGGAAAGGTATGGGCCGCGGCCCTCAGTATGGCTTCATAGAAAATATTCATGGAGTCCCAGCCCCAAACGGCCGGAGCTGACAGAACGACGCCCGTTACTTCGGGAAATTCGGGATCGGCAACAGCCGTCAACACTACCGCGCCGCCCATACTTTCACCCAATAGGTAGAGCGGCACCCCGGGATTTTTAGCCTTGACCAATTGAACAAGGGAGGCGAGATCTCGGATCATCAGGTCCTGGCCCGGCCATACACCAATTTCCTCCGTTTCTCCGAATCCCCGTTGATCATATGCAATTGTCAAAAGCCCCTGACTGCGCCACCAGCTCCCCGGAAAAGCAAAGGCGTTCCTGTAATCGTTCATGCCATGAACCGCGATGATTATACCGCTGATTTCTCCTTCAGGCGTCCAGGTCTTTGTCGGAAGCCTCGCGCCATCGGCAGTTATAAAATAGCCCTCACCCAGGGCCGGTAAAACGGTATTAGGCGCGGCTTTCTGGACATTTGGGGAGCAAGAGGCAAGAACCACCAACAGCATAATGCCATAAGCCAGCTTTCGGACAACATCTAAGAAACTCATAAAAAATGCCCTGGTCATCCCTCTGACCTCATCATTATTCAGTGGTATCCAGTAACGCATGGACACGATCGCGCAAGTGAGGCACGATTTCGCTTTCAAACCAAGTATTTTTCTTGATCCATCCCGTCACCCTCCAGCTAGGATGAGGCAACGGAAGAACAGCCGGGCCATATTCTTCATAGGCCCGGACCGTTTCGGTTAGAGTTTTCTTTTTGGTCCCGGATAAGTGATAGGCATGGGCATATTGTCCGACCGCAAGGATGAGCTTTACCCTGGAAAGCATCGGGATCAGGGTTGGATGCCAGGTGGCGGCGCATTCCGGCCTTGGCGGCGCATCTCCCCCTTTTTCCAGCCTACCCGGATAACAGAATCCCTGGGGCACGATGGCGAAATTTTTCGGATCGTAGAACGTCTCTTTGTCCACGCCGAGCCATTCCCGCAACCTGTTGCCAGAGGGATCATCCCAGGGAATGCCCGACTCATGCACCTTTGTACCAGGAGCCTGACCGGCAATCAGTATCGGGGCGTCCGGATGGGCAACCAGAACTGGTCGCGGCCCAAGGGGGAGCCGCGCCTCACAAATTTTGCAAGCGCGGATATCCGACAAAAGTTCCTCTAAGGATTTGTCCGAACTGCTCATGGACGGAAATTTTTGTCACGCCAGGTGGCGAACAAGGTCACTAACACTTTTGCGGCTTTCTTCATCAAGGCGATGCAATATGACCCCGTCAGGAACGGCTTTTTCCCATTCCGTTTCGATCTTTTTTGCCAGTTTTTTACCGAAGACAATCAGTGTTTCGGAATCCAGTTTCAAAAACCGGCCCGACCGTCCCTGTTTATAGATGGCCGGTGTTTCCAAACCCAGCTCATATGACTGGTCCGCCAGCCAGCTCGCCGCCTGCCTGCCCTGTAAAATCAGCAATAGGTCATTCACCCTTGAAGTCACCTTCCCGCTTTTCAAAAAAAGCATTTATCGCTTCACTATGATCTTTCGCGTGATGAGACAAAGCCTGATAAGCAGCCGACATCTCAAGCAAGCTATCGAGGCGCATATGTTCCCCTTCGCGCAACAGCTTCTTTGCCATACGCAAAGAATGTGGCGGATTGACGGCGATGCGGCGGGCCATGGCCCGCGCCTCGGCCATCAGATCCTCATTCGCGACCACTCTTGAAACCAGCCCCCATTCAAGAGCTGTTTCGGCATCAATCATATCACCGGTAAAGGTCATTTCCGCTGCCCGGCTTCGACCGATAACCCGCGGCAGGAACCAGGCCCCGCCATCACCTGGGATGATGCCAAGTTTCACAAAACTCTCCGCAAAGCGGGCGCCGGCCCCGGCGATACGAATATCGCACATACAGGCGAGATCGCAACCGGCACCAACGGCCGGGCCATTGACCGCCGCAATTGTCGGAACCTCAAGATTGTAAAAGGCCTGCGGAATTTTCTGAATTCCATGGCGGTAGGACTGGCGCAGTTCTGCCGGAGAGCCCCCGAACATACCTTCCTTATCCCGCATGTGCTTGACATTGCCGCCCGCGGAAAACGCCTTGCCTGCCCCTGTAAGGATAACGCAGCGGACCGAGTTGTCCCCGTTTATGCGATTGGCCGCATCGAGAAAAGCATTAAAGATGATATCATCCGAGAGGGCATTGCGCTCATCCGGCCGATTAATCGTGAGGGTTACAATTCCCCCATCTTGTTCGTATAAAAGTGCATCAGTCATCCAGACACGCTACCTAATCGCCCCGTAAATAGAAAGACAGAAATTCCTGTAATTGCCATTAGAAAAGCCTTTGCTTGACTTTATCCCGCAATAGGTTGATCGTTTTAGCAATAACAAAAACAAATTGGACAGATAATGTCGGCTCCCTCCAGTACCGCCGCCCCTCAATCGTCGTATCGCGGTATCTTTCTATTCAGCTCGGCAATCTTTCTGTTCGTTGTCATGGACACGATTGTCAAATATGCCACTGAATTCTATCCCCCCATGCAGGTTGTCTGGGCCCGATACTTCTTTCACATTGTCCTGATGACATTAATTTTGGCGCCAAAGCATGGCTTGAAGCTGATACGCACAAACAGAATGTTGGTCCAAATTATCCGCTCTATTTTTCTGCTTGTGGCGACGGTAAGTTTCTTTATTGCCGTAAAATATGTCCCGCTTGCAGATGCTGGAGCTGTCGGCGCAACGGCGCCTCTGTTCGTCATTTTGTTTTCCTTCCTGTTTTTAAAGGAAAAAATCAGCTTTCGTCGCTGGACAGCAGTTCTTATCGGATTTGCCGGGGCCATGATTGTGTTGCGGCCTGGAATGACAGAAGTCCATCCAGCCCTGTTTCTTGTTGTTATTACCGCCCTTTGTTATTCGTCCTATCAGATTGTCACACGGTTCCTGTCCGGGATCGACGATCCTGTGACGACCCTGTTCTACACAGCATTGGTCGGAACAGTTGTCATGACAGGCATCGTCCCGTTTTTCTGGGTAGCACCTGACCTGTTCGGTTGGGGAATGCTGGCAACCATAGGACTGATCGGCGGCATCAGCCATTTCATGATGATCAAAGCCTTTGATTTCACTGCCGCCTCTACAGTCGCTCCGTTTCAGTATACGCAGCTTATCTGGATGGCGGTTTTCGGTTTTGTCGTCTTCGGCGATTTCCCGGATTACCTTACGATCGTCGGAACCTGCATCATCGTCGGTAGTGGCTTATATATCCTCTATCGGGAACGGCAGCTTGGTCGCGCCTGATCTGATCAACTAACAGAACCATCTGCCAGATCGCCGTACATTTCCGGACGGCGATCCCTGAAGAACTGCCAGTTATCACGGATCTCCTTGATCATATCCATGTCCATATCAGCGACGATCAGTTCATCTTTATCCGGTGAGGCCTGAACAATCAGTTCTCCCCGGGGATTGACGATGTAGGAGGATCCGTAAAACTCCCCAATATCCCAAGGCGCTTCGGTGCCGACCCTGTTGACAGCCCCAATGTAAACACCATTGGCAACGGCGGAGGCCGGCTGCTCAAGCTCCCACAGATACTGGCTCACCCCTTTGACAGTTGCCGATGGATTGACAATGTACTCCGCACCATTCAGCGCAAGGGCCCGCCAGCCTTCCGGGAAGTGGCGGTCATAGCAAATATAGACACCAAGCTTGCAATAGGCCGTCTGGAATACCGGCCAGCCGGAGTTCCCGGGGCGGAAGAAGAATTTTTCCCAAAATCCGGCGACTTGCGGAATGTGGGTCTTGCGATACTTCCCGAGATATTTTCCGTCCGCGTCAATTACGGCAGCCGTATTGTAGTAAATTCCGGTCTTTTCCTGCTCATAGATAGGAACAACAATGACCATATTATATTTTTTGGCATAGTCCTGCATTAGTTTGGTTGTCGGGCCGTCCGGGATGTTTTCCGTCGCCGCATACCATTTCGAATCCTGCGACGGGCAAAAATAGGGCTGGGTGAAGACTTCCTGAAAGCACAGGACCTGAACACCTTGTTTCCCTGCGTCGTCAATGAGTGGAATATGTGCCTCGATCATCGCCTTGCGAATCTCTTCCGGGCCCATATCCGTGTTCCCTTTTAGGCCCATCTGAATTAATCCGGCTTTTACCGTTGTCATCATTCCTCTCCTGTTACTGAATAAGCATCGAAAAAGGTACTTTTTTGACCATTTGGTCAGGATTTTAACTATCCTTTTTCAAAAGGCAAAGCTAAAATATCCTCAAATCAGGGCCAGCCGATATTGGGATTGGCCGACAGGTCAAGGAGGTGCATATGTCTGTTTTAATTAGAGGCGGAACGGTTGTCACATCGGAGAGAACCTATCGTGCCGATGTCTATTGCGAAGACGGAACGATCAAGGCCATTGGAGAAGATCTGGAGGCGCCCGGCGGAGCCGAAATCGTGGATGCGGGCGATCAGTACGTAATGCCGGGCGGGATCGATCCACATACCCATATGCAACTACCCTTCATGGGGACCGTCGCGTCCGAGGATTTTGAAACCGGAACTGCCGCTGCCCTTGCCGGCGGAACCACGCAGATCATTGATTTCGTCATTCCCGATCCGGAAGAGCCGCTGATGGAGGCCTATAAGAAATGGCGTGGCTGGGCGGAAAAGGCCGTGGCCGATTACAGCTTTCATGTGGCCGTTACCTGGTGGGATGATAGTGTCCATCGCGATATGGGGATCCTGGCTCAGGAGGAAGGGGTGAATTCCTTCAAGCATTTCATGGCCTATAAAAACGCCATCATGGTCTCTGACGAAATGATGATCGCCAGCTTCACCCGCTGCCGGGAACTCGGCGCCATGGCGACGGTTCATGCCGAAAACGGAGAGATGGTCTATCATCTGCAGCAGGAAATGCTGGCCAAAGGGATCACCGGGCCGGAAGGACATCCGCAGTCTCGCCCGCCGGAAGTGGAAGGAGAAGCGGCTAATCGGGCCATCCGGACCGCTCAGGTTCTGCAGACGCCCATTTATGTGGTCCATGTCTCCTGCAAAGAATCGCTGGAAGCCATCACCCGGGCCCGGCTGGAAGGACAGCGGGTATTTGGTGAGTGCCTTGCCGGTCACCTGCTGATTGATGACAGTGTCTATTACAATCAGGATTTCGAATATGCAGCGGCCCATGTGATGAGCCCGCCGTTCCGGCCCAAGGATCATCAGCGGGAGCTTTGGAGAGGGCTGCAATCGGGTAATCTTCAGACGACGGCCACGGATCATTGCTGTTTCTGCGCCCCGCAAAAGGCGGCGGGCCGTAATGATTTCACCCAGATCCCCAACGGCACATCCGGGGTAGAAGACCGCATGGCGGTGTTGTGGCAGCATGGGGTTAATACCGGCAAGCTGACCATGAATGAGTTCGTCAAGGTGACGTCAACGAATGCGGCACAGATTTTCAACATTCATCCCCGCAAAGGATCCATCTCAGTTGGCGCCGATGCGGATATTGTGGTGTGGGATCCGAAAATGACCCGGACCATCTCGGTCGAGACCCATCATCAGAATATTGATTTCAATATCTTTGAAGGCATGGAAGTCACGGGCAGCCCAAGCCATACCATCAGTCAAGGCAAGGTCGTCTTCAAGGATGGCCAGTTGAATGTGGTCAAAGGCGCCGGTCGCTATATCAAACGCCCGACTTTCAACAGCCATTTCCAGGCCCTTGAAAAGAGATGGGTTGAAACGGCTCCTAAAAAAGTGGAACGACCGGCAGAAGCAGCCGAGTAAGGTTATTTCCGCCAAGAAGGGCTCCGATTTCGGTCGGGGTCCTTTTTTATGGCGCGACCAGCGGGACCCTCAGCAAGGTACCGAATTCCTCTCCGAAATTGACCGACACACGGGCATGGATCTTACCCTGCCGGTCATAGAAACTGCCCTTCTCACCGATCGGGAACACTCCCTCATGCCAGATGCTCGGATGGATATAGAGGCCCTTGCTGCCGTCGCAATAAAAGCAAACAAAATCCTCCGGTTTCACATCATCCCCCGGCAGGGCCAGCGGCACCATGAAGGGAGTGCCATCCGTCGAGTAAAATAGCTGACCGCCATCGGGATGGTAATTCGCATGCCAGAGAAATACCTGATCATGAATTGCGGAGCTATTATCCGGATCGGCCTCATTGGGATCGCAGCACCAACCGAGGACATATGTATCCTCAACCGCATTATTCCGGCCCCAGAGCACATCCCCCTGCCACCAAAACTCAAAAATTCCTTCCGCTGTCCCGCCCTGATTGCCCGTCCCCTCATCCACCTTGCGCGGTCCGGAAACCGGCCAGGTGACGATTTCGATGGGAAAATTTTCATGATCTTCAACCAGGCAGCCGTAGCCTTCAAGGCTCTCATCTGTCGCGACAATGACGGGTATGTCGAGATGGGGTAGTCCGGTTGGAACAGAGGGATTGAGATAATCTGGCGACGGCGCTGTCATAGTGTCTGGCATGGCGAGATATCCTTATTGCTGATCCCATGAATTTAGACACAGCCCGCAAAAAAGGGAAGGTCTCCCTTCCCTTTTCTTTAGCGGCTCTCCGCTATTTTTGAGTACGTTCCCAGATCATCTGAGTGAAGGCGCCTTCCGGCTTTTTGGAAATCACCACATCAGATTTCCCGGACATCAGAATGTCGACAGTCCGGATATAAGCGGCTTCATCAAGCCGGCCCATTTTATCGGTACCGACAAGCTTGGCAATCTCGCCCATCATCCGACGCTGATGCTTTTCAGTCTGCGCACCCGTTGCATCATTTTCCAGGACAATATCTGCAGCTTCGTCCTGATTGTTGATGGCATATTCCCAGCCTTTCAGGGAGGCGGCCAGGAAGCGTGATAGTTTATCGACCATAGCCTCATCTTTGAGACTATCTTCCAGCACATAAAGACCGTCTTCCAATGTCGCGACACCTTCGTCTTCATATTTGAAGACCGTCAGTTCCTCCGGCGTGAGACCCGCATCAATCACCTGCCAATATTCGTTATAGGTCATGGTGGATACGCAAGCCGCCTGCTTCTGCAAAATGGGATCCACGTTGAAGCCCTGCTTCAGGACCGTCACATCCGGATTTGAGCCCGAGGTTGAGAACCCGAGTGTATCCATCCAGGACAGGAAGGGATATTCGTTGCCAAAAAACCAGACACCAAGGGTTTTGCCCTTGAAATCGTTGGCAATATTAACACCCATATCCTTGCGGCAGGTCAACATCATCCCGGATTTTGAGAAAACCTGAGAAATATTGACAAGCGGCACGCCTTTTTCACGGGTGGCAAGGGCGGATGGCATCCAGTCGATGACCACATCAGCGCCGCCGCCAGCAATCACCTGGGACGGAGCCACATCAGGACCACCCGGCTTGATCTCCACATCCAGACCGACCTCATCATAGAAGCCCTTGTCCTTGGCAACGTAATATCCGGCAAACTGCGCCTGGGTCACCCATTTAAGCTGCAATGTCAGCTTGTCTGCTGCCTGTGCTGTCATAGCGACGGCACTGAACATCGCAGCGGTCGCGAGTAAAGTCAGTTTCTTCATCATCTTCTTCCTCTCCTGTGTAATACTCATATGATACGCGTTTTTTTGTGTTTTCTCCCAATTCATTTTGCCTGACGGTAGGAGGCATGCCAGAAAGTCATTCGGCGCTCCAACAAGGCGAGAACTCCATAAAAAGTAGACCCGACAAGGGCGGCAATAGCAATGGTTGCCCAGACAATATCGACATTCATGCGCCCGACTTCCGTCGAAATCCGGAATCCCATGCCGACAATGGGCGTTCCGAAAAACTCCGCCACGATGGCGCCGATCATCGCCAGGGTCGAGTTTATCTTCAGGGCATTAAAAATAAAGGGCATCGCATTTGGCAGGCGTACGAAAAACAGGGTCTGCCAGTATCCCGCCGCATAGGACCTCATCAGGTCTTTCTCAATTTTGCCCGTTGCTTCCAATCCAGCCAGTGTATTAATCAGCATTGGAAAGAAGGTCATGATGACAATAACGGCCGCCTTTGATTCCCAGTCAAATCCAAACCACATGACCATGATCGGGGCAATTCCCACGATCGGAACCGCACTGACAAGGGATCCAAGTGGCAGCAACCCACGCTGCATAAACGGCACTCGGTCGACCAGGACGGCCACCAGAAACCCGGCACCGCAGCCGAACAGGAAGCCCGTAAAGACGGATTTGATGACTGTCTGGTAGAAATCTGCATATAGAGTTGCGGCATTGGCGCTGATCGCGGAGCCAATCTGGGACGGCGATGGCAGCAGGACACTTGGAATCCCAAACCCGGTGGTGATCACCTGCCAGAGGTAGATCAACCAGATCCCAAACAGGGCCGGTACGACAAGGGCGATAACTTGGTTTTTATTGGCGACCAATGACAGTAATGCCATAGCCCGCCAGGCCAGAAGGGCCAGGGCAGCGACATATATCCAAAGCCCAATAGCTGAAAATCCCCCCGTTGAGGTGTCTGCAATCAACCGTAAGGGGGCAGATGCCCCTACGAAAACGGCGATGGCCACCATAAGACCGGTGAACAGGTCTTGCCTCGGAGAAAAAAGTTTAAAAATGCCAATGGCGAGGGAAATCAATAGCAGAACTAAAGACATGCCGTCTGCCCACCAATAGATCACTTGCTCGCCGATCGTGCCCACCGGAAAGGCGAGAGAAATCAGCACAGCCACGCAAAATCCGATCAGAATGATATCCTTTTCGAACTTCATGAGGGCTGGACCCCCATTTTACGAAGCACGACGGTTTCCGAGAGGGAGACAATCCAAACAAGCACCATGCCGAGAAGCGACGCCACGACAAGGGCAGACCAGATCTGGATCGTCTGCCCATAATAGGACCCTGCCAGCAACCGGGCCCCGAGGCCCTGAACAGCGCCGGTCGGCAGTTCCGCAACAATGGCCCCGACAAGGCTGATGGCAATGGCAACTTTCAGGCTGGCAAACAGGAACGGAATTGAGGCAGGAATACGCAGTTTCCAGAATGTTTCAGATGCGGTTGCGCTATAGGTTTTCATCAGATCCAGCTGCAAAACCCCGGGAGACCGCAAGCCTTTAACCATGCCGATAGTGATGGGGAAAAAGCACAGATACATGGAAATAATTGACTTCGGCACCAGCCCGGTCAGCCCGAGATGACCCAGCACAACAATGATCATCGGCGCGATGGCGAGGATTGGAATGGTTTGCGAGGCGATGATCCAGGGCATCAGACTTCGGTCAAGTGTCTGCACATGAACGATACCCACGGCCAGAACAATGCCAAGAACGGTCCCGAAGGCAAATCCCAGCAAGGTTGAAGACAGGGTTACCCAGGCGTGATAGACGAGACTGCGCTTGGACGTGATCTTCTTCTGAAAAACGGTCTTGTTCAGCTCGACGACGATCTGATCGGGTGCGGGCAGAATTGGCCGCTCCATGGACCAGGAATCATTGACTAATTGCTCCCATGTCCAGTCGACCTTGCCTCGCTCATACTGATCAATCAACCGGTCCGAATTCATATAGACGGCACCGGCGTACCAGAGCACGATAATTGCCGCGACAATGGTCAGCACCGGAAAGACTTTCCAGTTATACAAACGGTGCCAGAAGCTCCCGCCTATTTGGACCGTCGTCTCAGTCATCGTAGGAATGCCCTGATCTCAGCCCTTCCCGCACCCGATGGGATATTTCGAGGAATTCCGGAGATTCCCGAATGTCTAGAGTTCGATCCCGAGGCAGGCCGCTATCGATTACATCTATTATCTTTCCCGGCCGCGGTGACATAACGACAATCTTGGAGGAAAGAAATACGGCTTCCGGGATGGAATGTGTCACAAAAATAACTGTCTTCTTCGTCTGATCCCAGAGCTTGAGAAGCTGTTCATTCAGATGGTCCCGTGTAATCTCATCAAGCGCCCCAAAAGGCTCATCCATCAACAGCAAATCCGGCTCCACTGCCAGAGCCCGGGCAATGGAGACCCGCTGTTGCATCCCGCCAGAGAGCTGCCAGGGGAATTTTTTCTCAAAACCCTCCAGGTTAACAAGGGACAGGTTCTTGGACGCCCGTGCCCTCTGCTGTTCCTTACTGAGATTCATGATCTCCAGAGGCAACATGATGTTTTTCTCGACCGTTCTCCAGGGATAGAGGGCCGGAGCCTGAAATACATATCCATATGCGCGCTTTAGACGAGCCTCCTCAGGTGACATGCCGTTGACGGAGATATGACCATCTGTTGGCTTTTCCAGGTCTGCGATAACCCGCATCAGAGTGGTCTTGCCGCAGCCGGAGGGGCCGATGAAAGAGACAAAATCTCCGGAATTGATATTCAGGTCCACATCCGCGAGTGCATGAACCGGCGCATCTGCAGTTTCGAATATCAAATTCAGCTTCTCGATCGCGATGACCGGTTTTATTCCGGCCTCAAACAATGTTTGCGCGCTCCACTATGGAATGCAGCAGGACGTTGCATCCGGCGGCAAGGTCTTCCGGAGTGGCCTCTTCTTCCTCGTTATGACTGATGCCGTTTTCGCAAGGAACAAAAATCATCCCGGTCGGGGCAACGCGGCTGATATAGCAGGCATCATGTCCGGCTCCGGATATGATATCCATATGGCTGAACCCGGCCATTTCGGCGCCGCCACGCACTGCTTTGACACAGTCCGCATCAAACTCAACCGGGGGCGAATACCAGATCTCCTCGAACTTCATCTCGAAGCCGCCCTCTTCTGCTGTCTTGGTGCAGAAGGCGCGCAACTCCGCATCCATCTTGCTCAGGATTTCGTCCTTCGGATGACGGAAATCGACGGTGAAAAAGACTTCGCCGGGAATGGTATTCCGGGAATTCGGGCTCGACTGGATCAACCCCACTGTGGCGCAGGCAAAGGGCTGATTATCAAGGCCAATCCGATTGACCTCCGTCACCATCTTCGACGCCGCCACCAGGGCGTCTTTCCGCCTTGCCATAGGGGTCGGGCCCGCATGGGCTTCCTGACCGGTGATGGTTACTTCATACCATCTTTGGCCTTGCGCCCCCATCACGACCCCGATGGTTTTTTCTTCATGCTCAAGGATCGGACCCTGCTCAATATGGGCTTCGAAAAAGGCCTTGATCTCGCGGCCGCCAACTTCTTCTTCACCGGCATATCCAATTCGCTGCAGTTCCTCGCCCATGGTCTTGCCATCGAGATCAGCCCGGCTTAAGCCGTACTCAAGATCGAACACCCCGGCGAAGACACCGGAAGCGACCATGGCCGGGGCAAAACGGGAGCCTTCTTCATTGGTCCAGACCGCGACTTCCACCGGATGCTCTGTCTGTACATCAAAATCATTGAGAGTCCGGAGTACTTCCAGACCGGCCAGAACCCCGAAGACACCGTCATATTTTCCGCCGGTCGGCTGGGTATCGAGATGAGAGCCGGTCATGACCGGGGGTAAATCGTCGTTCTTGCCGGCCCGGCGGGCAAAGATATTGCCCATTTTATCCACCTTGATGGTGCAACCAGCCTGGCGACACCATTCTGAAAACAGGTCCCGGCCTTCCTTATCCAGATCGGTCAGGGCCAGTCGGCAGCACCCCCCCTTTTCCGTCGCCCCGATCTTGGCCATTTCCATCAGGCTTTCCCAAAGGCGATCCCCTTTAACATTCATATTTTGCATGACTGACTTCCGTTGTTATTCCGCCGCTGTCGAAAACGGGTTGCGCGGGTCTTCGTTCCAATTCATGTAGGGTTTGCCATTGTCCATCTGCTCCATGGTGATGCAGTTGTCGACAGGACAGGCAAGCATACACAGATTACAGCCCACACATTCCTTGTCTACTACTTCATAATGCCGCTCCCCATTTATGCGGCTGGCGGTGATGGCCTGATGGGAGGTATCCTCACAGGAGATATGGCAAAGACCGCATTTGATACAGAGATCCTGATTGATGCGGGCCTTGATGTCATAATTCATGTTGAGCTGGTTCCAGTCCGTCACATTCGGCGTGGCCAGCCCTCGAAAATCGTCAATTTCCTTATACCCCTTGCTGTCCATCCAGTTACTGAGGCCGGTGGTCATGTCATCGACAATCTTGAATCCATAATGCATGGCGGCCGTACAGACCTGTATGGTCCCACAGCCAAGAGAGATAAATTCGGCTGCGTCCCGCCAGTCCGAAATGCCGCCGATACCGGAAATGAGGATTTGCTCACATTCCGGATCGCGGGCGATTTCGGCGACCATATTGAGAGCGATAGGTTTGACCGCCGGTCCGCAATATCCGCCATGGGCTCCCTTGCCGTCCACCGTCGGTGTTGGTGCCATGACGTCCAGGTCTATATTGACGATGGAATTGATGGTGTTGATCAGGGAAACCGCATCCGCGCCGCCACGAACCGCGGCCCGCGCGGCCTGTCGGACATCGGTAATGTTCGGCGTGAGCTTCACGATCACCGGCATATCCGTATGTTTTTTACACCACTCTGTCACCATCTGGACATATTCCGGCACCTGCCCCACTGCCGACCCCATGCCCCGCTCCGACATGCCATGAGGGCAGCCGAAATTCAGCTCGACACCATCAGCCGCCGTATCCTCCACTTTTTTCAGGATATCCCGCCAGGGCTCTTCCTCACAGGGCACCATCAGGGAAACAATCACCGCTCTATCCGCCCAGTTTTTCTTAACGCGGGTAATTTCATCGAGATTCACCTGCAAGGGCCGATCAGTTATCAGCTCAATATTGTTGAACCCCATCATCCGCTGTCCGTTGTAGTTCACCGCCCCGTAACGGGAGGATACATTGACCACCGGCGGGTCCTCGCCCAAAGTTTTCCAGACGACTCCCCCCCAGCCGGCTTCAAAGGCCCGAACCACGTTATATTCTTTGTCGGTGGGCGGGGCGCTTGCCAGCCAGAACGGATTTGGTGTCTTAATACCAGCAAAATTGTAACTCAGATCAGCCATGGTCGTCTCCTACCCTATTTTGCCGCGAGATATGAATTGATTGCCGCCGCCGCCAGCTTGCCATCCTGTACGGCTGCGACCGTGAGGCCAATATTGCCGTCGATACAGTCGCCACCCGCAAACACGCCTTCCAGAGAAGTGGCATAGCTTTCATCAACCATGATTTTCGCGTTTTTCAACTCCAGCGAACTGGCCTGTTGGCGAACAGGGTCCGGCACGAATATCTGGCCAATGGCTTTGAACACCATATCAGCCTCTATAACCGTCGTCTCGCCCGTCCCCGTAAGACGGCCCTTTTCATCCACCTGCGTATATTCGAACTCAACCCCCGTTACCCGGTCTCCTTCGGTTTTGATGGCAACTGGCTTCATCCGGTGCTTGATGCGCACATTGTTGGTCTGTGCGAATTTCTGTTCAACAGCGGTCGCGCTCATATCGGACGAGCCCCTCCGATAAACAAGGGTAACATCCTCCGCGCCAAGCTTTTTCATTTTTACCGAAATATCTATTGCCGTGCTGCCGCCACCGATGACGACAATTTTTCTGCCGACTGGCAGCTCTGATTTATTCTTGGTCTGTCTTATGGCGGAAATATAATCGACAGCATTGTGAAGACCGCTCAGATCTTCTCCGTCCAGGCCGAGTGCCTGAACGGATCCAAGGCCACTGCCGATGAACACGGCATCGTAGTCTTTGCGAAGATCGGCCAAATGAACATCCGTCCCCAGCTTCTTGCCGTTATGAACAGTGATACCGCCAACTCCCAGAATAAAGTCCACCTCCTTCTGAGCGAAATTGTCGGGAACCTTGTAGGCCGCGATTCCATATTCATTGAGTCCCCCCGATTTTGGCAGGGCTTCAAAAATTTCACATTCATGCCCCTGTTGGGAAAGACGATGGGCGACTGACAGACCAGCGGGTCCGGCCCCCACGATGGCAATCCTTTTACCGGTTGGTGTGCCATGGCTGTAGGGCTGCTCTCCCGTTTCCATCAACCAGTCCGTGGCAAAGCGCTGCAACTTACCGATGGTAACCGGTTTATCTTCCTGAGCCGTACGAACACAGGCTTCTTCGCACAAGACTTCCGTCGGACAGACCCGGGCACAGGCCCCGCCCATGATGTTCTCGTCAAGAATATCGATGGCGGAACCGCGATAGTTGGCAGTAGCAATCTTACGGATGAAATTGGGGATATCAATTCCGGTCGGACAGGCCTCAATACACGGCGCGTCATAACAGAAATAGCAACGGCTGGCTTCAATACCGGCGGTTTTCGCATCCAGCGGCGGATACATATCGGCAAAATTCTTCACCAGTTCTTCGTCAGACAGGCGTCCAAAAGCGATGTCGCTCATACTCCCCGTTCCTTCTCCATGTCAGAAAATCAGCTGCCTTGACCGACCGCTTTACTTTTGTGAAAAAACCATAACGAAAAACTGACCAAATGGTCAAGTTTTTTTAATAACTGTTGCAAGACGGTCAGAAATAGGGGATTTTCAATCAGTTACAAATACTAATTTCTTTGTTGCGGACGAAGATGGATACCAAAACTGACCAATCCCTGGATCGGAATGCCCAAGGGCGAATCCGGCAGGAAAATATGGAACGGATCATGAAGGCGGCGGAGAAAGTCTTTGCCGGATCCGGCTTTCGCGGCGCCACGACCTCTGCCATCGCCCTGGAGGCGGGCCTGCCAAAAGCCAATATTCATTACTATTTTGGTACCAAGGAAAAACTCTACCGCGCCGTGCTGGATGATATTGTCGAGCTGTGGCTCTCCTCCTTCCGGGAGATCGGAGAAATGGATGATCCGGCCGAAACACTGGCGGACTATATCCGCGGCAAGATGCAACTCTCCCGGGACCGGCCGAACGCGTCCAAGGTCTTTGCCAATGAACTGATCCGCGGCGCGCCGCGCATCAACAGCTATCTGTCCACAGAACTGAAAGACTGGGTCGAGGAAAAATCCGGTATTCTCGATAACTGGATCGCTCAAGGCCGTATGGCCCCGGTCGATACCAAGCATCTGATTTTCCATATCTGGGCCATGACCCAGACCTGGGCCGATTTCGAAGCCCAATGGTCGGCAATTCTGGGCCGGAAAAATGGCCTGGAAGCGCCGGACTTTGAAACGGCAACAAATGCAATCATCACCACCGTCCTCAGAAACTGCGGCCTGGTGCCGTTGCCTCCCGGTAAATAAGTCAGCTGCCGGACTTAAGAGAGAGTTTCATACCTATACCCCAATCTCAGAAAGGTCATCATTTTTTTGGTTTATCCATGCTCGAGCCGACGGCATTAAAATAAGGACAAGAGCTACAATAACAAGAATGAAGGTTACTAAAATCATAATTATGTACAGCGTCGATGCGCCAATTTCCCCAATCAAAATTCCAAAAAAGGGGGCCAGAATCGTCCCAAAGATTCCAAAAGTCACAAAAAGGTTGCGGGCGAAATTACTCCTATAATTATAAATCATAATGACTACGAGCAAGTAGGCTGCTGCTGTAAAAGCAGGACTCATGAACAATGTCGGTTGCTGTAAGCTTTGTTCAATTTCCACTGGACTAAAACTGGAAAGAAACGCTGCAACGATAGTTATAAAACTCTCGTAAGCGACTCCTGGTGTCACCAATACCACTAAAACAAGGCCATATATAGTATACTTAAATAGCTTAACTGTACCCGGAGCTACCTTGTCTTGCCGAAGGATATTACTATCTGGTAAAAACTTGAGCGTAAGATAACCGGACCAGAAGCCTAATACTGCGATAGCAAACATAAAATAAACTTGGATAGCCTTAACAGGATCAAACCAATCCAATTTCTTTAGCAACCCATCAAGACCGAACAATGCAAATCCAAGAATTATTAAACCTGCGACAAATGAAATAGCTATCGCTTTTAATCCAGCAAAAAACCTTTCCTTCTTTAGGAACTGGGAACGGAATACGGCTATATAAATGGGAATTGTGGAAACAACTGATAGGGCTCCGCCTAGTGATCGAAAATTCTGTTTGTAAAGCTCTTCATTAGGAAGGCCTGCAATTTTAACACTCAAGACGCCGACAAAACTAACAACGAATCCTATTGCTGCACCAACAATTACTGTGAGAATAAAGCTGAAGATTAACCGCAAAAGGAAATGTAAAGTTACTCGCATAGAACGTCCCGCATATATAGAATAATTTATATTGATATAATATAAATACGATTATTCAGCCTGTAAACAGTTTAGACCTAAGCGATTTCATCCTGCAATATTTCAAGTTCTAACCATCGCGTTTCCGCAGTTTCCAACTCTTCCCTAGTCTCTTTAAGAGAAGAGGCTGTCTCATTGAAAGCCTCTGGATCTTTCGTAAAGAGCTGCGGGTCCGACAGATTTTTTTCCAAATTCACAATCTGGGCTTCCAGCTCCTCAATCTTAGCTGGTAAAAGGTCGAGATCCCGCTGATCTTTATAAGAGAGTTTCTTCCGGCTTTGTGTAGTTTTAGCTGCCCCAGTCTTCGTGGTTGCAGGCTTGGCCGTCTTTTTCTCCGTCTTTTTCCGGGCCTTTGTATAATCGGTATAGCCGCCGACATATTCTTCGATATTCCCGTCCTCTTCCAGCACGATCACAGAAGTGACCAACTGGTCGAGAAATTCCCGGTCATGACTGACCAGCAATAAGGTTCCGTCATATCTGCCGAGCATTTCCTGGAGCAGATCGAGGGTTTCCATGTCAAGATCGTTCGTCGGCTCGTCAAGGACTAACAGATTACTCTCCCGCGCCAACAGTTTGGCCAGGAGAAGCCGGTTCTTCTCCCCACCGGAAAGGGATTTGACCGGGCTCTTCGCTTGCCGGTCTTCAAACAGGAAGTCCCGCAGATAGGCCACCACATGACGCACTTCACCTCTTACCATAAGCTGACCGCTTCCCGGATCGGCCAGACTATCCCAGAGGCTTTCTTCCGGATCGAGGCTGTCCCGATTCTGATCGAAAATGGCAGGTGTCAAATTGGTCCCGAGTTTGACTGTTCCGCTGGTTGGGGTCAGGGTTCCCATCAGAATTTTCAGAAGGGTCGTCTTGCCGGCTCCGTTGGGGCCAATGATCCCAACCCTGTCCCCGCGCTGAATTTTGGTCGAGAACTTCTTGATGACCGTATGTTCTACGCCATTTTCTTCGAAGGTCATGGAGATATTGGTGGCCTCTACAACCACTTTGCCGCTCTTACTTCCTGCCGTTACCTGGAGTTTGGCGGAGCCTACAGGGCCGATCCGCTCTGCCCGTTCCGCCCGCAATCGATGAAGCGCCCGAATGCGGCCCTCGTTGCGGGCCCGCCGGGCGGTAATGCCCTTGCGGGACCAATCGGTTTCCTCGGCAATTTTTTTATCCAGTTTTTTGGTCTCAACCTCTTCGCGCGCCAGGATTTCTTCGGACCAGGATTCAAAGGCGGAAAAACCTTTGCCATGGGTGCGCAATCGGCCCCGATCCATCCAGAACAGCCGATTGGTGAGATTGGCGAGGAATTGCCGGTCATGGCTGATAATGAGAAGAGCCCCACGGAAGCTTTTGAGCTCTTCCTCCAGCCAGAGAATTGTCGTGATATCAAGATGGTTTGTCGGCTCATCCAGCAACAGAACATCAGGATTAGAGACAAGGGCTTCGGCCAGAGAGACCCGCCGGGCCTCACCTCCGGAAAGTGTTTGAAGTTGGCGATCCCCGTCAATGCCAAGACCATCCAGAACCTGGGCCGCCAGATATCCGGTTTCCTGTCCGTCTTCCGTCATGGAGTCGGGCAGGCCGACAGCCACCTGTTCCCGCACGGTTCGTCCCGATACCAACTCCGGTTGTTGCTGCAGATAGCTGATGCGGGTACCGGCCTGAACGAACCGCTCCCCATCATCGAGTTCGATACTCCCGGCAATTGCTTTCAACAGGGTTGACTTGCCCGAGCCATTGCGGCCCATAAGCGCGATCCGCATGCCCGGCTCGATCCCGAGGGAAATGTCGGAGAACAAATCTCCACCACCAAAGGTGATGCGCGCATTTTGCAGGGCGAGAATGGGTGCGGGCATGGAATCTGATCATTCATTATTGAGTGGAAACTGGACCAGCGGCCTTTTAGCACTGATGGGTCTTTCTCTGCAATTGGAAAGCCGATGCAGAATTGACGGGTAATAGCATAAATCTATTCCCACTGCGACAAAACGCCTATTGCCTGTTTTTACCACTCCGCCTATATACAAGACCGATATTGTCTGTTATAAAATGCTTGAAATAAGACCATTTTAGTACGATATAGATGAGACCATGATAAAATTGAGCAAAATGACCGATTACGGCGTGGTGATCATGTCGGAAATGGCCCGTATCCCGGGGCGTGTCATGACAGCGCCGGATGTTTCTCTGCATACCGGGCTCACCGTCCCGACCGCCGCCAAAATTTTAAGGATGCTGGCGAAGAGCCCGCTGGTCATTTCCCATCGCGGGGCCCATGGCGGATATGAACTTGGCTGCGATCCAAAGGAGGTCTCCGTTGCCGAGATTGTCCGGATCATGGAAGGTCCTGTCGCGGTGACGTCCTGTGTGGATGAAAGCGAGCATGACTGCTCGGTTGAGGCAAGCTGTCCCATGCGCGGTGGATGGGAAAAGATTAACCGGGCGCTGAATACAGCCCTTGAGGAAGTGACCCTCGCCGACATGTGCCAGGATACCGAAAAACTTACCATTCAAGATAGACCGCAGGGAAAACCGACAGCGGTCAGATTAAATTAGGCGGAGTATAAAGATGGCCATTAGCCAGGAAACCGTGGAACAGGTTGCCTCCGTTTCGGAGAAGTATAAATACGGCTTTGTCAGCGATATTGAAGCGGATACCGCGCCGATTGGACTGAACGAAGATATCGTGCGTTTTATTTCTGCCAAGAAGGAAGAGCCGGAATGGCTGCTGGAATGGCGCCTCAAGGCCTACCGTCACTGGCTGACCATGGAAGAGCCGGAATGGGCCAAGGTTGAATTTCCGAAAATCGATTTTCAGGATATCTATTATTATTCCGCCCCGGTTCAGAAGGAAAAGCCGAAGAGCCTGGACGAAGTCGATCCGGAGCTTCTGGAAGTCTATAAGAAACTGGGCATTCCCTTAAAAGAGCAGGAAGTGCTGGCCGGTGTCGAAGGCGCCCATAATGTGGCTGTCGATGCGGTATTTGACAGTGTGTCTGTCGCTACGACATTCCGGGAGCGTCTGGAGAAGGAAGGCGTGATCTTCTGTCCCATTTCGGAGGCGGTTCAGAACCATCCGGAGCTGGTGCAGAAATATATCGGGTCAGTGGTTCCCTATACGGATAATTACTATGCCGCCCTCAATTCCGCTGTCTTCACCGATGGATCCTTCTGCTATATCCCGAAGGGTGTGCGCTGTCCCATGGAGCTCAGCACCTATTTCCGGATCAACGCAGCACAGACTGGACAGTTCGAGCGGACCCTGATCATTGCCGATGATGAGAGTTATGTGAGTTACCTGGAAGGCTGCACGGCCCCAATGCGCGATGAAAATCAGCTTCATGCGGCGGTCGTTGAGCTTGTCATCCATAAGGATGCCGAGATCAAATATTCAACGGTGCAGAACTGGTATCCCGGCGATGAGAACGGAGTTGGCGGGATTTACAACTTCGTGACAAAGCGAGCCGCCTGCCGCGGGGAGAATTCAAAAGTCTCCTGGACCCAGGTGGAAACCGGTTCCGCTATCACCTGGAAATATCCGTCCTGTATCCTGCAAGGGGATAATTCGGTAGGAGAGTTTTACTCCATCGCCATCACAAACAACCTGCAACAGGCGGACACTGGCACAAAAATGATCCATCTGGGGAAAAACACCTCAAGCACTATTATCTCCAAGGGGATTTCTGCCGGCCGGGCCCAGAATACCTATCGAGGTCTCGTCCGCATGGGACGCAAAGCGGATCATGCCCGCAACCACACGGTCTGCGACAGCCTGTTGATCGGCGATAAATGCGGCGCCCATACGGTTCCCTATATCGAAAACCAGAGCCGCACGGCGAAGATCGAGCACGAGGCCACCACGTCAAAGGTCAGCGAGGAGCAACTCTTCTATTGTCAGCAGCGCGGCCTCAGCGAAGAGGAAAGCATGGCTCTGATCGTTAATGGCTTTTGTAAGGAAGTCCTGCAGAAGCTGCCCATGGAATTTGCTGTCGAGGCCCAGAAACTGGTGGGCATCAGTCTAGAAGGCAGTGTCGGATAAGGATTATGGGCTTGAGAGCCTAGAAGTGAATGAGAGAAATATGTTAGAAATTAAAGACTTACATGCCGAAGTTGGCGGCAAGGAAATCCTCAAGGGCCTCAATCTGACCATCAATGCCGGTGAGATTCATGCCGTCATGGGCCCCAATGGCGCAGGCAAAAGCACCCTCTCCTATGTGCTGGCCGGACGGGATGGCTATGAGGTAACGAAAGGCACTGTTCTCTATAAAGGGCAGGATCTGCTGGAGTTTTCCCCGGACGAACGGGCTAATATGGGCATTTTTCTGGCCTTTCAATATCCGGTGGAAATCCCGGGTGTGGCCTCAGCCACCTTCTTCAAGACCGCCTATAATGCCCAACGCAAATATCGCGGGGAGCAGGAAGTCGATGCCATGGAGTTTCTAAAGCTGGTGCGTGAGAAAACCGCTGAACTTGGTATCAAGGACGATATGCTCAAACGCCCGGTTAATGTTGGTTTCTCCGGCGGTGAAAAGAAGCGGAACGAGGTTCTGCAAATGGCTCTGCTGGAGCCGGACCTGATGCTGTTGGACGAGACGGATTCCGGTCTCGATATCGACGCCCTGAAAATCGCTGCGGATGGCGTTAATCGGTTGCGCAGCCCGGAACGGGCCGGGCTTGTTATCACCCATTATCAGCGCCTGCTCGACTACATAGTTCCAGATTTTGTACATGTCCTGGCCGACGGTCGTATCGTCAAGTCCGGCGATAAGTCCCTGGCCCTGGAGCTGGAAGAAAAAGGGTATACGGAGATGAGCGCGGCCTGATCGGCGCCTCTGTTGGATTTGGGAAAGTAACGACTGACATGAAACAGCTCACCCCCCTCGCCCAGGATTATATCAGCCGGTTCGATACGGCGCTGCAGTCCCTGCCAGGACATGACAGCCCAGCCGTCAAGGCCTTGCGTAAATCCGGGCTTGAAACATTCTCCAAACTGGATTTCCCCAATCACCGGATTGAGGAATGGCGCTTTACCAGCCTTAACACCCTGACCAAAGGGATCACAGATGATGTCCTGGCGGAACCCGCTGCCAGAGGCGAGGCATTCGACGCTCCTATCCTTTTCACCCTTGTGAATGGTCAGATTGATCTTGGAAATAGCGTCCTGGATGACCTGCCGGAAGGAATGCGGCTTACCTCACTTGCCACTGAACTGGCAAAGGGCCGCACGGAGCTTCTCGAAACAGACGCAGCGGAAAAAAGGTCTGTCGTGGCCCTCAATACGGCCTTTATGGAAGACGGCTTTGTCCTTGAGCTGGATGAAAATGTAAAGGTTGACGCACCTATCCTGATCCGGTTTGTCAGTAATGGCGGCTCCCCCACCAATGCCCGGCATCTTCGCAATGTCATTCGCATGGGATCGGGAGCAGAAGCTACTCTTTTAGAAGAGCATGTCAGCAATGGCGGCCATGCCTATTTCGCCAACCCCATGACCCGTATCCACCTAGAGGAAGGCGCTAAACTGCATCACTATCGCCTGCAGAATGAAAGCAAAGCCGCCTTTCATCTTTCGATGGTTGATTGCGATATCAGGGATGGGGCGCTCTATGACAATTTCACCCTGTCTTTGGGCGCACGGTTATCCCGCAACGAAATTTCGGCGGATATATTAGGGGCTGGTGCCACCTGTGCTCTTAACGGCGCCTATTTGATGCGGGACAAGCAGCATTGCGATACCACCACTCTGACCCGCCATCTGGTACCGGAAAATGACAGCCGCCAGATTTATAAAGGCGTGTTGGATGGGGAGTCCCGCGGTATTTTCCAGGGCAAGATCCATATTGCCGAGGATGCACAACAGGTTGCCGGCGATCAGCTCAGCAAAGCCTTGCTGCTGTCCGATCGGGCGACTGTGGCCTGTAAGCCGGAGCTTGAAATTTATGCCGATGACGTGAAATGCAGCCATGGCGCGACATCCGGGGAGCTGGATGAGGATGCCCTGTTCTATATGCAGTCCCGGGGCATTCAGGAAGATGAGGCCCGCAAAATTCTCATTACTGCCTTTTTAACTGATGTTATCGATGAGATCGAAGCTGAGGCAGTTAAGACCTATTTTGCCAAAATTGCCACGGACTGGCTCGAAAGGGTTTAAGGATTAGCCATGAATGACATGACAACATTCGATGTAGAGAAAATCCGTAAGGATTTCCCGATCCTGTCCCGGGAAGTGCATGGCATGCCCCTCGCCTTTCTCGATAACGGCGCTTCTGCCCAGAAACCGAAAGCAGTGTTGGAAGCGGTTGAAAGGGCCTATGATCACACCTATGCCAATGTGCATCGGGGCGTGCATTATCTCAGCCAGGCCTCGACCGAACTCTATGAAGGCGCGCGGGAAACCATTCGCGCCCATATCAACGCGGCCAGCCTGGATGAAGTGATTTTCACCAAAAATGCCACGGAATCCATCAATCTGGTGGCCGATTCCTATGGCCGCGCCAATCTTAAGGAAGGAGATGAAATTCTTCTTTCAACCCTTGAGCATCATTCAAATATTGTCCCCTGGCAGTTGATCGCGGAAAAGACGGGGGCCGTCGTCAAAGCCGTGCCGATTGATGAGCATGGCGAGTTTATGCTCGATCGCTATCTTGAGATGCTGGGTCCAAAAACGAAAATCGTCGCCGTCACTCATATTTCAAACGCCATCGGCACCATTACCCCCATCGACGAAATTATCAATGCGGCCCATGATGCCGGTGCGGTTGTCCTGATTGACGGCTCCCAGGCGGCGCCGCATATGCAGATCGACATGCAGGCCATTGGCGCGGATTTCTATGTCTTTACCGGACATAAGGTCTTCGGCCCCACGGGTATCGGCATTCTCTATGGCAAGGAAGAGTTGTTGGACAAGATGCCCCCTTATCAGGGCGGCGGCGATATGATCAACCGGGTCACCTTTGAGAAAACCACTTTCGCCAAGGGACACAGCAAGTTTGAGGCTGGCACGCCACCGATTGTTCAGGCTATCGGGCTCGGGGCGGCCATTGATTATGTCAACAGTATCGGTTTCGATAAGATCGGAGCCCATGAGCAATCCCTCCTCGCCTACGCCACAGAACAGTTGGGACAGATCAACAGTGTCCGGATCATCGGTCAGGCCCGGCACAAGGCGAGCATTATCTCTTTCACCATGGACGGCATTCATCCCCATGATATCGGCACCATTGTCGATCGCGGCGGCGTTGCCATCCGGGTCGGCCATCATTGCGCTCAGCCCTTGATGGATCATTTTGATGTGGCGGCGACAGCCCGCGCGTCCTTTGCATTTTATAACAACCGCGCGGATGTGGACGCGCTCGTCACTGCCGTTCGCGGTGTCCAGGAGTTTTTTGGCTAATGTTTGATGATTTACGTGAGTTGTACCAGGAAGTCATTCTGGACCATAGCAAGCATCCGAGGAATTTCAGACATCCCGAAGATGCCAACCATGAAGCTCATGGGTATAACCCACTCTGCGGCGATACGTTGAATGTCTATCTGAAAATGGGCCATAACGGTCTGATTGAGGATGCGGCGTTTGAAGGCAAGGGCTGTGCTATCTCCCTCGCCTCCGCCTCGATGATGACTGAAATCATTACCGGCAAGACGGAAACGGAAGCCAGGATACTGTTTGATGGGTTTCAGAAACTGGTCAAAGGCGAGGAAGCAACGATTGATGCCGGGGACGATACGGAACGGCTGATGGTCCTGGCTGGCGTGAAGGAATTTCCCATGCGGGTCAAATGCGCCACCCTCGCCTGGCACGCCATGAGTTCCGCCATGGATGGGGAAGAAGAGATTTCGACGGAATAGGATTGTTGCATGACTGTCATTGAAAATATTGAGAGGCCGAAGGCAACCGGGCCATTTGTCGAGGGAACCACCGGCTCCCCCCTGGAAGCGCCGATTGTCGAGGCCATTCGCGGTGTCTATGATCCCGAAATCCCGGTCAATATTTATGATCTGGGACTGATCTATGTCATTGATATTGATGAGGACGGGAGCGTCTTTGTCGGCATGACCCTGACCGCACCCGGATGCCCGGTCGCCGGAGAAATTCCCATCTGGGTTCGCGATGCCGTGATGCCGGTGGACGGCGTGAAGAAAGTGGATGTGGAGATTTTATGGGACCCACCCTGGACACCCGATAACATGTCGGAAGCGGCCAAGCTTGATCTTGGAATGTTTTAGGGCGCACCCTAGATAATGTATACAGGTGAACTATGAGTGATACACAGATTATGACATTGACCGACCGGGCCGCCGAACGGGTCCGGACCCTGCTCAGCCAGAATGACGGCAAGACCCTTGGCTTGCGTATCGGCATTACCAATACGGGCTGCAATGGTCTCAGCTACACCATGGACTTCGCCGAAGACAGAAAAGACGACGACGAGATCGTCACCAAATCGGATATCACCCTGCTGATTGATCATGATGCGGTTCAATATGTGGCGGGAACGGAAATGGACTGGCTGGAAGAAGGCCTGCAATCCCGTTTCACATTTGAAAATCCCAATGAAAAAGGCCGTTGCGGCTGCGGATCCTCCTTTCACGTATAAGGTTCGGGAATGCCATTAGGCCTGCTCAAAAAAGCTTTGATGACTGTCTTTCTCGCAACGGCAATTATTCCGGCGGCCCAGGCGGAAGAGACCGTTGGAACCGTTGCGGAAAACGGTGTCCGTCATGTCAATGCTCAGCAGGCCCAAACCGTGATTTCGACTACCCCCGATATCATTATTCTCGATGTCAGAACACCGAAAGAATTCAACGCGGGCCATATCAAGGGCGCTATCAATATCGACTATTACGCCGATGATTTTAAAGAGCAAATTTCCCTTCTTGATGACGAGGCAATCTACTTGCTCCATTGCCGGACCGGAGCCCGCAGCGGTAAATCCGTCCCCTTCATGATCGAAGCGGGTATTCGCAATATCACCCATTTGGACGGCGGCATTGAAAGCTGGAAAGCGGCCGGGCTGCCCGTGACTTCGGATTAAAATCCACCACAGTTTCCTTTAAATCACATCAAATACCCTCTTTTTGATTTCAATCAATTGGATTCAAAAAAATAATACTTATTTGTTAACCCAGACATTTTTGGGGTATGTGATGGACAAGCTGGATTGGTTAGAGACCTTTGAACTGGGAATTCCCTCCGTGGATGCGGATCACCGGCATCTGCTCAATATCATGAAGCAGATTGAAACCGCCGCAAATGCGGAAAAACTCGAAACTTGCAAAGATTTACTTGATCAACTGGTTGTGGCGTCGAAGGAGCATTTCGCCCGTGAAGAAGCCCTTCTGGAAGAAACCGGCTATCCCAATGCCGCCATCCATAAGGACTATCACGCCCGGCTTTTAAACCGGGCGCAATCGGTGAAGGAAGTGTGCAAGGAGATCGGCACCCGCGACACCCTGACAGCCTGCTGTCATGAGATGTTCGAATTCCTGATCGACGACATTGTCAAGGGGGACGTCAATTTCAAATCCTTCCTGGAAGAAAAAGGCCTGATCAGGCGCAACTGATCCCCTGTTCCCCCCATGGCTCAGGCCGGCGCCCTGTGGGGCATGCCTATGCCGGTATCGAGATAGGCTTTGAGGCTGTCCAGAAAGAAGAAGTCCCACCCGGCCTCACAAATCTCGAAGCAATGCAGGTTTCTGGTCAGGCCGATATGTTCGAGATAGATATCTGTACCGCTCCTCGTTTCGTCAAAACGACAGATCACCTTGGTGCCGAGCCATTCGGTTTCGATTTCCCTGGGCTGCCCTTCATGCTTATGAAGAGCATCGACACATTCCAAATCCACCAGCTTGCCCGGAATCAGACGACTCGCCTCAAAGGTCCAATAGGAAATCCCGGGCGGAAAGGTGAATTTGGCCCGATCGCCAACCTCTTTGAGGGGCTTGTCCGGTGTGGTCCACCAATGGGCATATCCGGTGGTCAGGGCATCATAGGCCTGCAGGGGCGTTGCGGAAACCGATATGGTCCGCGCATAATTTTGCTCTGTCATGAGGAACTCCTTTCACCTCATCACCAGTGGATCGGCATGGTTTTGTCGACCCCGGGAAGAGCCTCGATCCGGTTTTTCCAGGCCTCGATCTTCGGATAGCGGGCGCCGACATCTGTGATGCCAAGGGCTTCCATATGCTCGGTTTTCCGTTCCATGGCCCGCTGCACCGCCCGGATTTCCGGAAAGGCGATGGCATCGGCAGCACTGACCCTGGATCCGCAAAGAAAAGGCCCGGCAGCCAGCAAATTCTCAAGATAATCATATTCGGCCATCAGCTCATTGGCGGCCATCTGCTGCATGATCCGCTCGCCGCTCCCCTCTTCCGGCAAGGGTTCATTCCGAACCAGAATCGGCACCAGCAACTTGCCCATGGCCGTCCGCAGGTAATCATTGCATTCCATGGTCACCTGCCAGATCCGCCCCGCCTCATCGGCGGTTTTGCCGAACAGAGGTTTGTCCGGATACCGGCGGTCCATCCAGGCGAGGATGCCTATGGAATCGCGCAGGATCATGCCGTCTGCCTCAACGGCGGGAACGGTCAGCCGCGGATTAATCCTCGCATAGGCGTCGGATTTATGCTCGCCTTTGGAGGCTTCCAGATAATGGGTGTCATAGGCCACCCCCTTGAACGTGAAGCCGAGCAGTACCCTCCAGGGCCTCGGCGCTCCGCTGACAAGATGTACAAGAATTGACATGATTTTCCTTCGTTGTTAATGGTCGATAGAGGTAAGATACGAGGTCAGTCTTTTTTCACAAGAAGGCAGTTTTTTCGTATATAGTATGGTTATTGATACTATTGAGCGATACGGGACCTCGAAAATGAATGTCATAACACCGCGGGAAAACCCTCCAAAAGCACCGGAAAACAGCGAATCTGGCGCCCTGTGCCCGATGCCGGATATTGCCAAGATTATCGGTGGGAAATGGAAACTGATTATTTTGCAAATTCTCATTTTCCGCGGCATGAAGCGCTTCAATGAGCTGCGCCGGATGATCGATGGCATCACCCAGACCATGCTGACAAACCAGCTTCGGGCTCTGGAAAAAGATGGTCTTGTAAACCGGAAAGTCTATGCGGAAGTTCCGCCAAGGGTGGAATATACAGCAACGCAAAAAGCCGTTAATCTCACTCCCATGTTCCGGGCCATGCACGATTGGTGGATGGCTGAAGAAAAGTAAGCTGTAAGGAGGGGGTCATGGAGTATGAAATTCGTCATGCGGTGCCGGAGGATTGCGAGGCCATTCACGAGATCATGCTGTCACAGTCGGTCATCGACGGGTCCATGCGCCTGCCAAACCAGACCATTGCTCTGACCCGGAAGCGGACGGCGGAAGACAGGCCGGGTTTCTACTTGCTGGTAGCCATGAAGGGGCCTGAGCTGGCCGGCTTTATAGAACTCGAAACATTCCCCCATATTCCCCGCCATAATCATGTCGGCGAAATCAATTTTGTTGCCATTCGCGAGAACCATCAGGGCAAAGGGGCAGGAAGGATGTTGATGAATGCCATCATCGATCTTGCCGATAACTGGCTCAATCTCAAACGCCTGGGCCTGACCGTCTGGACCACCAACACCTCCGCGATCCGTCTCTATGAGAATTGCGGCTTTTCCATCGAAGGCACCCACCCCGCTTATGTCTTCAGCAACGGCGTCTATGGCGATGCCCATTCGATGGGCCGGGTGCTGGATCGAGAGTGAAAAGCCCCTTACCCCTCCAGCTCTTCCAGAAAATTTTCCTTGGCTTCCGCGAATTCAGTTGTTACGCCGCCCTGGATCGGGCGTTCGAGATAGGTTGAGAGGACCACGTAGCTGCGGGTATTGACGACGCTCGGCATGGCATAGATCCGTTCCAGCAAGCCTTCAAGCGCATCGCTGCTGGCCACCCGGACTTTCAGCAGCATGCAGGTATCCCCGGCCACGGAATGAATCTCTTCGAGTTCCGGAAACTCCGCCATCTGCATCAATTGCTGGGACTTTCCCCAGCCTTTGGTATTCACATGGACAAAGGCCAGCAGCGGTTTATCGATGGCATTGCCATCCAGCAGAGCCGCCGTGCCGCGAATCCGTTTATCGGCCTTCAGGCGCTTGACCCGTTCATGGACGGCGGGGGCCGACAGACCGACAAGAGCGCCGAGATCCTGATAGCTCTGATCGGCATTCTCCGCCAGAGCGCTTAATATTTTTCGGTCAAACGGGTCCAGAGGCTTGGCCGGTTTGGGTTTTTGCTGAATGCTGTCTGTTTTTTTCATCGCGGTAGTTTTTCCTGTTTCCCTAATTTAATTCGGAATTTATATATTTTTGACGAATTTAATTCAAGGAATAAGAAAATGCGCCGCCCTCTCCTTCTTCTCACCTTTTCCATTGCCGTCGTTGGGTCCAACTCCCTGGTGCTTGGACCCATTGCCATATCGGTGGCGGCGTCCTTTCCCGGCACCGATGCCACGGCGGTCCTGACGGCGTCGGCCATCTATGGCATTTTCACGGCCCTGAGCGCCGTCATCCTGGCGCCTAAGGCGGATCAGATCGGCCTGGCAAAAGCCCTGAAAGCCGCCTTTCTCCTGCTGTCCGTCGCTCTTCTCGCAAGTGCCGCGGCGCCGAGCCTTCTCTGGCTCTGCATTGCCCAGGCCCTGGCCGGTCTCGCCGCCGGGATCGCCCTGCCGGCGACTTATGGCCTGGCGGCGGAAATTGCGCCGAAGGGTCAGGAGAGTGAAACTCTCGGTAAAGTGTTGACCGGATGGACTTTGAGCATGGTCGCCGGGGTTACCCTCTCGGCCCTGTTCGCCGATCTTGTCCATTGGCGGGGCGTCTTTCTGGTGATGGGCGGCGCGGCTACCCTCATCAGCCTCGTGCTGCTGAGGGCCGGCAACTGGGCCGGTCAGCCGGCAGCGCCTGTCAGCAGCTCTCCCTTCACGGCCCTGAAAGTGCGGGGCATTTTTCCCGCCCTGATGGTTTGCGCGGCCTATATGGTGGCCTTCTATGGTCTCTATGCCTATCTCGGCACTCATCTTCAGGATCATCTTGGATTGGACGGGACCCTCGCCAGTCTTGCCCCCTTTGCCTATGGGGTTGGATTTGGCCTCGCCGCCTTTCTCGGCCGGACCATCGATACCTATGGCAGCGACCGCCTGGCCCCGGTGATCTTTGCCGGTCTGCTTGGTGTTTATCTGCTCTTTGCCGGATCGGCCTCAATAGCCCCGCTGGTGATCCTGCTCTGCCTGGCCTGGGGCCTAGTCAATCATCTGGGTCTCAATCTGATTGTCGGTCGCCTCACCGCCCTTGATGAAACCCAAAGGGGCGCCATCATGGGCCTCTATAGCGGCATCACCTATCTGGCCATGTTCCTCGGCACCGCCCTCTTCCGCCCGGCATTTGAAAGCTACGGATTTCTCGTCTGCGCCCTGATGGCCGCGGCCTGTATTCTGCCGGCCCTCGTGGACGGCATCCGGCTTCGACGAAACGGGATCAAGCGGCCCGAACTTCCCCTGCCAACCTGCACCCTTGAAAGGAACAGTCCATGAAACTCATTGCCCATGACCCGACAGACGGCATTTTCCCGACGACCGAAGATTACATTCACGGACTTGAAGTCCAAAGGCCGGAGCGGTTTCTGTTTGTCTCCGGCACCATCGGCCTGGACGAGAGTGCCGTGGCCGGAAAAACCTCGAGCAGCAGCTCGACCTGATCTGGTCAAATATCCGGATTATTCTCGCAAGCGCTGATATGACAACGGCCAATATCGTCCGCATCACCAGCTACCTGCGGGATCGTGCCTATGCCGACGCCAATCAGGACGCCCGGATGGCGGCACTCGGCGAGCATCGGGTCCCGACAACAGCGATTATCGCAGAAACACTGGAAAGCGACTGGCTGGTGGAAGTGGAGGTCGTTGCAGCGGCCTGACATAGTGTCCTGTTTCCTGTGTTGTGCCAGCCCCTCTTTCTCATACGGTCGTCCGGATATTTGGCAAGCCGGTTACGTTGTAATTTTTTAAAAAACTTGCAAAATAAGAACATTTTGTATATCATTTCACTCTCTGGTTATTGATCCGACGTCTTCAATAATCGGAGGGGTTTGGCGCCATAGAGCCAAAGTTCCATGTACATGAAAAGGGTTTTCGGTGTTTGTTTGCGCCGGAGATTAACCTGTCAGAATGTCAAATTGAGGCGCAAAGATCCGCAATGAGGTCGGTCTACAAACAGCGTTTCAGAACGGTGCCTGACAGATCGGCGGTAAAATCGCCGGACTGGTTCATGGTCCCATATCTCTGGATTTGATCAGCCGAGATCATGTCGACCATAAAAACAGAACCGGTTTCAAGGACCAGGCCATATCGCTGGCCTGATTGCCAGACGGCGTTGAGAGGTGTCGTGTAGCCGCTGCCCGCACTGCGGTCAAGGTCATGATCACCGATGATGAGTGTACCCGCGCCGCTCTCGCAGGCAGTGCTCCACAGGCCTTGCAGCCTCAGGGGCACTGTGTCCAGTTCCAGTATCTTTCCGTAGGGAAGCGCGGCGACATCCTCGAACCGTTCACGCAGATCGGCGGGTTTGTTGCTCGGGGCAGTTATTGCGGCAATGACAGTGGTTTGTTCGGAAGCAAAGGCTTGCGCACCCGCCTCTGTCGCCGGTTTTTCAACAATTTCCGGTTTGCCGTCATCCGCGAAAGACGAGAAAGGCGAAACAACGGCATAGAGGATCATGACAACGGCAAGGACTGCCCCGCTTACCGCGGATCCGCCGAGAACCAGTTTCGAGGCATTGAAGCGGCTTAGAATTCCCGGAATTTCGGGAGCTTCGGTGATTTCCACCAGATGGTAGACATTCCGGTTTTTGAAGGGATCGAAATAACCGCCAAGAATACGAACCCGCGGCGCGCCCCATTCGGGAACGAGCTTGCGGGCAATATCCTGCGCTTCTTCGTCATCGTCATAGCGATCGAAGCTGCGCCAGGTCTCGGAGACCAGGGTTTGCACCACATAATGGCTAAAATCATGGACCGTTTCGGTCATACCCATACTCGACTGTTACCCCAAAAAACGCAATTTATGGCCAAAAGATAAAGAAACAGGATAAAGAAACCGTTAATTTGCTCTGATTTTTCGCTATGATGGCAGGAGCTTTTTGTGGTCCGAAAAAACGGTATTTTTCAGGAGTTTTATTCCCACGTCTGAAGAAAAAAGATCAAGAAAAGCAGGAGCTTATGAGCGTTAAACGCATTGTTACCAATATCAACAGCCCCGACCCGGCCGCCGCCAAACGGTTTTACGGGGATATCCTGGGACTTGACGTTCTGATGGATCATGGCTGGGTCGTCACCTATGGCGCGGATACGGAAATGTCCGTCCAGATCACCGTCGCCAAAGAGGGTGGTTCGGGCACGGAAACACCGGATATTTCTATTGAAGTCGAGGATGTCGATGAAATACATGAGAAATTCAAGGCCGCCGGCTTCGAGATTTCCTACGGCCCGGTGGATGAGCCCTGGGGCGTGCGCCGGTTTTATGTCACCGATCCGTTCGGGAAAGTGGTGAATATTCTGGCCCATACTTGACGGTTATTGGGCCGGCCGGGCGGTGATTTTTGCCCTTTGTGATAAATTGGTGCCGACTGTCGCGACAGTGTCGTAGTCCGGCGCCCAAAAAGTTCCTAAATGTGGAGTGGAAAAGGAGATTAGGAGACGATCATGAGCGTACAGAAAATTCGCCTCGAACGGGGCTGGTCACAAGAGCATCTGGCTCAGATTTCCGGCCTCAGTCTCCGCACGATCCAGCGGATCGAAAGCGGCAGGAAAGCCGGGCTCGACAGCCTTAACGCCCTCGCCGCCGCCTTCGGAACCGATCTGGCCACCCTGCGACAGGAGAGCGACATGACCGATCCGAGCCCCCAAAAAACGATAAATAATGCGGACAGAAGCGCCGAAGAAAAAGAAGCCCGCGACTATGTGCGCAATATCCGGGGGCTGAAGATGAATATCATCTGTGCGATCTTCTTCCTGCCCCTGCTCTATCTGCTGGATGTCTATATTTCGCCGGATCGGCTGTGGGTGCAATATGCCGCTGTCGCTTGGGCAGTCGCCATCCCTCTGCAGGGCCTTGCCATCTACATGACCTTCAGCCTGTTCGGTATCAAATGGGAACAGCGCGAGATCAAAAAGCGCCTCGACAGCCGGCGGTAAGCGGGGTCAGTAAAACCGTTCGACCACCTGATCTTCCCCGGCCTCACGAACCCGTTGCTGGCGCAGGCGGCTCATCACCAGATCGAAATCGAGATAGGCGAGCTGCAGATGACGGGCGCCGGAGGCCGGCTGGAACTCGGCCCGGCCATGCAGCACTCGGTGATTGTGAACCGCCACCATATCACCCGACCGGGTTTTAAAGCGGATCAGGTTTTCCGGCGCATTGAGAAGATTGCTGAATTTCCGGTAGGCGTCATAGAAGCCCTTGACCTCCGCCCCCGGAATAAGGAGCGGCAGCATCAGCTGGTTGGAATAGCGGATGGTACGGATATAGCCGCGATTATCCACCTCGATCAAGGGCGCCTGGCCGACGATATCCCCCTTCTCGCTGGCAAGGCGGAAGCCGACATCGGTCTTGGCGAGGATATCATAGGCCGCCGGGTCCTCTTCACGGAGCTGCACCGCCGCCTGATAGCCATCGACCAGGGTGGTCTCACCCCCCTGTGCCTCATTGGCGAGGAAATGCAGGAGCTGCACGCCAGGCGGCGAGAAATAGTTGGGCATATCCGTATGGGGTTTCAATTCCTCGGAGGTGGAGGCGAGATTATAGGCGTCGGGATCGGAAAAGACATTATGCAGCCGGTCATAGATGGTGTCATGGACATAGCCCACATGATCGGCAAACTCGATCACTGCCCCGTCATGGGACGGCATGTTGCGGACAATCGCCACCCCGAGGGAACGCAGGGCCGTACACCAGCGGATCAGGGTTTTCTCATCGCCCATGCACTCCGCATAGTCGAACATCGGCAGCTCGTTGAGAGACGCCGCATCCCAGAGGGTCGCACTTTCGCGTACCGTGCCGCCCATTGGTGACTGGATGGAATTGTGATAGAGCCAATCGCCGGAGAAAACACTCTCATGCCCCTCCCCCTCATTCCAGAGGATGCGGATGCCGTTATCAATCCTGTCGACGGACCGCGGCGCAATCTCCGGATCGATGGCCGCCGTAAACAGCAACCTTTCATGGGTCGTGGGATGGAAACAGGCGGGGCATTGGCAGTTATCCCGCAGCCAGATAAACGGATAGTCGGTCGTCTGGCCCTCGGGCCAGGTCACGATGACAGAAGATCCCAGGGTTTCAAACTCAAAATCCATACCACCCTCCCTCGCTAAAGGATGAATTCACTTAAAACCTGTTTTTTGCGAGAAACTGTCCCGAATGCGCCTTTGGTTAGTTTGAAAAAGACATAAGTAATCGGTGTTTCGCAATCTGAAATTGAACTATCATCAGTTCATCGCTAACATATACTGAATGAATTCATCCCCTTAATTCACCGGGAATATACGAAAGTAGATGATGGATGCCGACGAAGTAATCATACGCAATAGTCCAACTAAATATGGAATACTATTCATTTCAGGGCTGATCTTTTGTGTTTTAGGGATTTGGCTCCTGAAAATTGATTATTCAAATTTTTGGTCAAGCCTCGCTCACCAAGTTGCAACAATCGAAAAAGGCTGGATATTTGCGTTCGGGATTGTTTTTTTTGGAACTTGCACGGGAATTTCCTTAATCGGTTTGCTCGACAGGCGAATTCAGGTCCATCTTACAAAAGACTATTTATTCTACCGTCAAAATCAGATTTTTAGCCCTTATTCATATTTGACCAAGCATAAGATTGCCTGGTCAGATATTGATTATTTGTATCTGAAATCCATGTCTATCAAACAAATTCCCGCTCTCGATTACGCCTGTATTCAGCTATCCGATCATGCCCGGCGGCCTCATAAAAAGAACTGGAATCCGTTGTCAAAGATAAATTCAGGGATCATCGGATCTGATATGTATATAAGCGTTTCGGACTATGACCAATCTCCCTTTAAGGTCATCGCCGCGATGAAGGATTTCCACGCCCGATTCAAATAAAAACGGCGCCACAAGAGGCACCGCTTTTACCCCACCTCTAAACCCGCTGTCAGGCAGCTGCTTTTTTCTGGCGCTTGCGCCAGCCGATAAAGCCCATCATGGCCAGGCCCGCACCGTATAAAGGCAAAGCCGCCGGCAGCGGGACGGCAGAGATCTGGGTTTCGATATTGAGGCTGAAGGGTGTCCCGCCGGATCCCCCAAAAACAAATTCCTGATTAGAGTTATTGAATGACAATAGGGCGGCGCCAATGGAAAAATACCCCCCTTGCGCGGCCAGGATATCAGCATAGGCAAAATCATTCAGACCGATTTCAAAATCTGTGTAGGCGTCAGATTGAAAGAAGTTGTTGAACCCATATATGTTACCACTCCCCAGATCGGCATACACACCTGCCGTCGCTCCAAGATGTTCATTCAACATCGCCGCACTTGTTGACACATCATAAAATCCAATTGTCTCTGCCCCGCCATTGGACGCTATCACATTGGAAGAATTGCCAGCGAAGGTGACCGAAGTTATTTGTTCATTCGCGGCCAGGTTCAATCCGGAAAGGTCAAAGGTAAAAAAGCTCCGATGATCCGGACCAGAAAAGTAAGTTCCGGTGTAGACATTGGGTGTATTGATTGCGTTTAGGTTCGTTACATCGTTGGAATTCCACCAACCCTGATTGAAGGATGTGGGATCAAAAAGACTGTCCGCTGTTGAAAAGCTGTAGGATGCGGCCTCGGCCCCGCTCACAACCCCCAAGGACAATGCAGCAACTGAAAATACTTTTACGAAACGAAACATAATTCTCTCCAAATTAGTTTTAAAAATTTTTCTTAAAATTATTTCTTTCACCCCAGATAACAAGGCAAATTATTTACTCCTTCTGTGAGGTATTCTCACATACTTGATCATAAAAAACGGCGCCATTAGGCGCCGTTCTTATGCTAACTCTAAACCCGCGGTCAGGCGGTTGCTTTTCGGTGCTTGCGCCAGCCGATAAAGCCCATGACAGCAAGCCCTGCGCCGTAGAGCGGGAACGCTGCGGGAAGTGGGACAGCAGAAATTTGAGTTTCGATGTCGAGATAGAAAGGCTTTTCACCGGAACTACCGAATACATGCTCCCCAACTCCTGTATTGCCCAGCGTTAGAAGTGCTCCACCTAATGAAAAATAGCCTCCTTGGGCGGTCATTAAATCTTCAAATGCGAACTCATTGAGTTCCATCAAAAAATAACTGTTATCGGTGGCGAAAAAATTCTGGCTTCCGTAACTATCACCAGTTCCTAAATCGTCATAAATTGCCAGATTAACGCCAACATTATTGTTCAGGGTCGCCGCATCAGTTGATACATCATAAAGTGCGTAAGTTTCAAATGGGCCGCCTGCGACTTTGACCTTGTCCGTCTCGCCATAAAAAGCGGCATGAACAATTTTCTCATTTGGGGCCAACGACATACTAGATAGATCAAACGTGAAAAAATTCCTGGTTTGAAAATTCGTTACGCCACCTGCTTTAACATTTTGATTGGTATTGCCATTACCCAAAGTATTTGACCACCAGCCCTGATTATAGGTTCCTGGAGTAAAATGGCTTTGATCAGTTGTAAAAGTATAAGATGCCGCATGGGCGCCGCTCGCAACCCCTACGGTTAAAGCAAAAGCCGACAATACATTAGTAATACGAAACATAACCCCTCCAAAACAATTTTAAATATATTTAATTAAAACTATTTTCTTCTATCTTAGATAGCAAGTCAAATTTCAGTTATGGTTAACGTACTGACGTCGCAATCAATTCATATCCGCGCTTCCACCATGCCATGGGCGGCGCGGCCGGCGGCGTCGATATAGGCAGGGTCTTTGTGGATAAGGACGGTTGAGAAAGCGCCATCCATCAGCAGGACGATATGGCGGGCGAGATCCTCTGCCCCGGAAATGCCCTCATTTGCGAAAACCTCCGCGAGCCAGGCCTCGAACTTCTTCTTATGGGCCGCCCCCACTTTCATCGCCGGATGGCCCGGCATGTTTGCAAGCTCCGCTGCCGTGCGCAGGAATCCGCAGCCTTTCCATTTCGGATGACGGGCGGAAATGGCGAGATGGGTGAATATCGCCTCGATTTTATCGGCAAGATTGCCCTCGGCCTCATCAAACCATTGCTTATAGAGAGCGAGATTGGGTTGATCCCGCGCCGCCAGATAGGCCTCGATCAAATCATCCTTGCTTTTGAAATGATAATAGAGGGTCTTCTTGGTCAGCCCCGCCTTGGCGGCAATGGCATCGACACTGACCGCGCGGATGCCTTCCCCATAGAACAGACGGTTGGCGGCGGTCAATATACGCTCTTTGGCAGGGATGTTTTCTAAGGTCATATCCATGTATACTACATAGTGAGTATACGTCAAGATCATCCCTTGCTAGCCTCCGTCAAAACTGTACGGAGAGAGATATGCCTGACCTGATTAAATTCGAGAAAAAGGGCGCCATCGCCCTGCTGACCCTGAACCGGCCGGAAAAACTGAACGCCCTGAGCTACGCCACCAATGACCGTCTGATGGCCCTGCTGGACGAGATTGAGGAGGATGCGGAAAGTCGCGCAGTGATCCTCACCGGCGCCGGAGATCGCGCCTTTTCCGCCGGTGCCGATATTCACGAATTCTCAGCAAGCGTCAAAGCGGGTGTGGAGATTGCCGTCCGGGACTTCTGCAAACGGGGCCAGACCATGACCGCCCGGCTGGAGGCCTTTCCCAAACCGGTCATTGCCGCCGTCAACGGCATTGCCTTTGGCGGTGGCTGCGAGATTACCGAAGCTGTGCATCTGGCCATCGCCAGTGAGCAGGCGGTTTTTGCCAAGCCGGAAATCAATATCGGCATTCCCCCGACCTTCGGCGGCACCCAAAGATTACCGCGACTGGCCGGCCGTAAACGCGCCCTCGAGCTATTGCTGACCGGAGACAGCTTCTCTCCTGAGCGGGCCTTTGAGATGGGACTGGTCAACAAGGTCGTACCCCATGACCAGCTATTGCCGGCGGCCTTTGACCTGGCAGAGCGTATCCTGACCCATTCCTCCCTCGCCGCGGCCCGTATTATCGGCGCTGTAACCCGGGGCCTGAACACGACAATCGAGGAAGGCCTGCTGATCGAACGGGAGCAGTTCGCCCGGATGGCGGCCACCAAAGATGTTCATGAAGGATTGGCGGCCTGGATTGACAGACGCCCGCCGCAATATACAGGGAACTAAATGCCGCTATAGTGGGCTTTCATGCCCGGAAAGAACGATTACAGGAAAGGAACCTATCGTGATTGCCGTTATTTTTGAATCCTGGCCCAAGCCCGGAAGTGGAGACACCTATCTTGAAATGGGGCAGAGCATGATGTCCCTGGTCGAGGATTTTGATGGTTTTATCTCCATTGAACGCTTTGAAAGCGTTGTTGAGCCCGGGAAATTTGTCGCCCTCTCCTTTTGGCGGGATGAGGCGGCGATTGATGCCTGGCGCAATGTAATTGAGCATCGGCGCATTCAAGCGGGCAGCAGAAAGGCGGTTTTTGATAATTACCGCCTCCGGGTTGCCAACGTCATGCGCGATTACAGCATGCAGGACCGCGCGGAAGCGCCAAAAGACAGTGTCGATCTACATGGGTGATATTGAACAGAGAGAATTCAAATAATCTTTCTCCCGATAAAAGTGAATCCCTCGAATTCGTGATCATTATTTACGGGCAGGTAATGTGTTTGGACACTATATAGCTTGTACAAGCCGCTTTTTCCTATAGAAGTAGGGATATGAAAATTTCTCCTGATCACCCTCAGAAAAAGGGTGAAATGATAAGCCGCGCATTGTCGCAAAGTGCCGTGGCATCAGAAGCTCGCCAATGGGCGGAGGTTGCCCGACAGCATATTGTTCCTGAAAACCGCAAGAGCATTCTGCAGCTGCTGACAACAATTCCGCCCTTACTGGGCCTGTTTATTACCATGTATGGAACAGTTGAAGGCGCCTATTGGCTCACTCTCATACTCTCCATTCCGGCCGCCGCTTTTATGGTCAGGTTGTTCGCCATTCAACATGATTGTGGCCATCGCTCTTTTTTCAAGTCCCGCCGCCTGAATGACTGGCTTGGCAATATTATCGGGGTCATCACCCTTACCCCCCATGCTTACTGGCGATATTCTCACAACACCCATCACGCTACCTGCGGCAACCTCAAAAAACGGGGTATGGGAGATATCAATACCCTCACAGTTGCCGAATATCGCGCGTTGTCCCGCTGGAAACGCCTGGCCTATCGTCTTTATCGCAATCCTGCCGTCCTGCTGGGCATTGGTCCCCTTTATCTGTTTGTCATCAAATACCGCCTGCCCTTTGATCTGCTCCGGCGTAATCGGAGACTGCTGATCGGTGTCATGGTGACAAATCTTGCAATTGCCGCCATTCTCAGCAGTCTGAGCTTTGGCTTTGGGTTTATCGAAGTTTTGATGGTTCAGACCCCCATCGTGCTTTTGTCATCGACCGTCGGCGTCTGGCTGTTTTACGTCCAGCATCAGTTTGAAAATACCCATTGGCGCCAAGATAAGGATTGGGATTTTCACGAGGCGTCGGTGATGTCGAGCAGTTATTATGACCTGCCGCAGCCCCTTCGCTGGTTTTCCGCCAATCTCGGTATACACCATATCCATCACCTCAGCAGCCGCATTCCCAATTACCGCCTTCGTTCCTGCCTGGACGATCTTCCGATGCTCCAAAAGGTCAACCGGATAGGCCTTTGGGAGAGTTTCTCTCTCTTTCGGCTGTCCCTTTGGGATGAATGGACCCAAAGCCTGCGATCCTTCAAGAGTATATCTAAGCGAGACTAGGCATCTTCGTATAGCCCGCAGGACACATATTTGCGATATCCTAAGAAAGCTCCTGACCCTCAAGGCAGCAGACCGGCCTCCCTGTAATATTTGAGGGCACCGGGATGTATGGGGATAATGGCCTCACTCGGCACCAGGTCCTTCTTCTCGATTGATCGCAAGGCGGGGTGCAGGCGGCGAAAATCAGAAAAATTCTCAAACACGGCCTTGACCATCGTATAGGCGAATTCATCCGAGACGCTGCGGGTCGTGATGAGGACGGCTTGCGTTCCGAAAGTGCGGACATCCTCAGGGTTATCATCATAGATACCTCCCGGAATAACGGCAGCGGAATAATAGGCGTGCGCCGCCACCAGTCGATCAATGGATGGACCTGAGACGCTGACCAGCCGGGCATGGCACTCGCTTGTTGTTTCCTGTGCCAGGCCGCTGGGGTGCGGGTCTTCGAAGATGATCGCGTCCACATGGTTGTTACACAATCGTTCACTCTGTTCGATCGGAGCGAAATCCGGAGCGCGGTCCAGATCGGTTTTCTCCCAGCCGTAAAAATCAAGCACGACATTGCGGGTGAATAAATATCCGGCCCCGCGCTTGCCAGTTCCGACCCTTTTGCCACGCAAATCCTCAAACCGAAAAATATCGGACTCTGCGCGGGCGACAACCGTAAATAGCTCCCGATGCAGGGAGATGAGGGTACGGATATCCGGATCGGCACCGGTTTCGGCAAAGGGTCCGGTCCCGATATAGGCTGCGCGGGCAAGATCAGACTGGGTCAGTCCAAGGGTCGCTTTACCGCGCCGAACCATTTCCATATTGGCGAGGGCGCCGGTTGACCTGACGGTCTTGCAGTGTTTTGTTGGCACATCGGTATCCGCAAGATTGGCGATCCGGCAGAGAGAATTCCCGATCGGGCGATAGATATCGTTTGGGCCTGAGGTCGCAAGTGTTGCCGGCCCCCGGCCGGAATCAGAGACAGGTGCCGTGCAGGACGCGAGCAGAAGCGTCAGACCCATTGCCGCCGTGAGAGAGCGCCATCTTTTATATGCCATCGCTTAATGCTCCTCTTGCCGCCAACAAGACGGTCATCCCTCCAGCCGGTAAAGAATGTCCGAACCATCCCTCTCGAAATCACCGCGGACCCAGCGATCGGAGCCATCATACCAGATACTTCCGGCCAGATAGGGGGTGATAAAACGATAGCGGGTGGCGGACACCAGATCACCGGCAACACTGATATTCTCTTGTCCGACTTTTCGGGCACTTACACCAATGACACCGCCATATTGGGCGTCCACCACTGTTTCCTGCAGCAGCACATCCGGTGTCCACAGACTGTTGGATGTCAAGGTATCGGAAGGTGCCGTGTAAGGCCCCCCATCACTGACGATCCGAAAACCCCGGGGTGTCGCTTTGCCTTTCAGGCTCACTCTCTCGCCGTCCTCAACGGTCTCGCTTTGCAGGGAGGTTAGGCATCCGTCCTGCCAGACCTCTTCTGAAGTATGACTATAGGAGAGGACAGTAAAAAACAGCGCCTTTACCTCAAGCTCGATGTCGGTGTTGACCCGGGTCCGATTGCCCAGTTTGGAATAGGAAATGGCATGGGTGCCAATTTTCCGGCCATCATAGAGCACTGAAAATCGCCGGTTATCGTCGGCATTCGGCAGACTAAATCCCGTCGCGGCCCGGGATGCACCAGGCCAGACACTGGCTATCGAACCTCCGAACAGGAAGGTCAGCAAGCGGCGCCGGCTCAAGCCGGGGGTCATGCTCTTTCCCTTTCCTTTTGGTGTTTGCCGTGTCAAATTCGGCGACCTTCCCTTTCGTTCGCTTGATGTCCAATCGAAATTCAGGCAGCAAATTCGCCGGTCTCGATTTTACGAATCAGGTCATATTTGATCCGGGCATCGGTTACCTGCCGAAAATGAGAGATCAAGGCTCTCCAGGGTTGGCCGATACGCTGTATGCCCGAGACAAATGCGATGATTGTCCCAATTTCAGTCTCGCCTTGAATGACAAGCCAGCCGCCAATGGAAACGATGCCAATCGTCGCAAGTTGTTCCAGCAGATTAATCAGAAATTTCATCAGATATTTCCAGTGAAAGATCTTCATCCGCAACTTGTAGATCTGATCAATCAGGGATTTATACCCATTGGTCTCTTTTGTCTGTGTCGCCTGACCGTCTTCCGGCTCTTCTACAATGATATCACTCAAATCCCGCAGGGTCTCTATTCTTTCCTTGGCCCTGTTATTGATAATCATCTGTATGGGCGGAACGAAAAAAAGTTGCGGCAAAAACAGGCCGAGGCCGACGACCGCAAGAACAGGGTTTACCCAGAACATATATCCAAGGACACTGACAAGAATCCCGCCCTGAAGCAACGGTCCCGAGATGCTCTCGCCAATAAACCCGCCAAGCGGCTCAACCTCCGCGGAAACGGCGGAGACAACAGTCCCTTCATCGCCGTTCTTTTCCGTGGCGTTCCTGTCACCGGTATTTCCCGAGGTTTCAATAATATGCCCACGCAATATCCGGATAGCGGTTTCGCTGATGCGGCCGCGAACCACATTCATGAAATATTTGAGCCCGCCATGGGTAAGGACGCCAGCCAGATACAAACCCGAAAACAGGATCAACAGATCGATATTTTGGTTTTCAACAACATCATTAACAATCCGTCGTTGCAGTTCCAGCGGAACCAGGGTCAGCAGAAAGACCCCGACAGAGAGAAAGGAGACAAGAATTTGCTGGCCAAGGCTGGTTTTCAAAATGAAGGAAAACAGGGTATCTGGCACAATATCTCCACTTCCCGAGCTGTTTCTGACGATCAATGATTCCAAGCAGTTTGGTAGGCGACGCGCATAAAAGGCCGGGATTTACGTCTCAATCACTCAAGGCAAACAATCCGGGGCTGGAATAGTTCCCTTATTTTCCCAATTGTCTGGAAAAGGGAGACAAGGGGTTTTCCCGCATATTTCAGCCACGTTAGGATAAATCTCGGGTTATTTTTCTGGCGCAGCCCGCCTGATCGCGAAAAACACGGCAATGAGGATTAAGGCGCCACCTAAAAACGTGGCCATGTTCGGAACTTCCGCCAATAGAAGAAAGGCGAAGATCGGCGCGAGCGGGGTTTCGAGGGAACTCAAAAGTGCGGTCTGACCGGATGGCACCCGCTTGGCCCCCTCGGCCAGGGTGACCGTGGCAATGGCAAAGAGCAGCCCGAAGGCGGCCAGAATAAGAATTTCGGAAAATTCCACGGCAAGCGGATGTCCAAATACCAGAGCGGCCATCAGCAAAAGGAGAGAAGATAAAATCGCGGGTCCGGCTGTGGGAGTCAGCGGATGTTTCCGGTACAAAACCATGGTCAGAGCCATCACAAAAGTCATCCACAAGGCCAGCATATCTCCGGTAAGACTGATCTGACCAAGGGAACCAGAGACAATAATGGCGACCCCGACGAGGGCTGCCAGGCAGCCGGTCAGCATGCGCGCGGATATCCTCTCTCCTATGACTATCCAGGCCAGAAGGGCCGCGATCAGTGGCGATATCGCATAAATAAGAGACACATTGGCGATAGAAGTGAATTTGAAGGAGGAAATAAAGGCCGCCGTGCCCAGGGCACCGACCACAGCGATGCACAACCCGCTATATCCCATATTGAAATTGTGGCGCAGGCTTGCCCGGCTGAAGACCCAGACAACGGTGAATCCCACGGCGAAAAGACCCCGCCAGAATATGACTTCCCACGGGCCGGCCTCGACCCCTTTTGTGAACAGACCTGCCGTGCTGAAGGTCAGGGCCGACACTATTATCAGACCCATGCCAACATAGTATTCGGAGCGGCCTGCCGGAAATATACCATATTTTTTCTTGTCTATCAGTTTGCTGCTCACTCTGTTTCTGCCTTAATTGCCTTTGTAATAATGGCAAGTTAGGCATATATATGACTCTCAACAAATGAGAAGATTTAGCCATAAAAGCTAGATTTACTAGGGTATCAAAATGACAAGACCCCTTCCCCCCTTGAACGCCCTCAGGGCTTTTGAAGCGGCGGCCCGACATCTCAGCTTTACCCGGGCAGCGGCCGAACTGAATGTGACCCCTGCCGCCATCGGCCATCAGGTGAAAGCCCTTGAAGACTTTCTTCAGACTCCCCTGTTTCACCGTCTGACCCGGGCGTTGCGCCTGACCAGGGCGGGTCAGGCCGCCCTACCGCTGTTGAGCCAGGGTTTTGATCTGCTGGCCAGCGGGGTGGAGCAGATCCGGCGCCAGAATGACGGCCGGGAGCTTACCTTGAGTGTCAGCCCCTCCTTCGGCGCCATGTGGCTCGTGCCGCGTCTGGAGAAATTCCGGCAGCGCCATCCGGATATCGAGATCCGCCTGGATGGTACCGATCGGCTGGTGAACCTGGCACAGGGTGAGGCCGATATGGCCTTGCGCTATGGTCCCGGTGGCTATACGGACGTGCGCTCCGACTGGCTGTTCAGCCAGTTGAATACGCCTGTTTGCAGCCCCGCTCTTCTGGAAGGCGAGCATCCGCTGCGCAGCCCCGATGACCTACGACATCACACCCTGCTGCATATTGACTGGAAGGACGCCGACGCAAGCTGGCGCATGTGGTTACTGGCGGCGGGGCTTTCCGATATCGACCCGACTCGTGGCCCCCGCTTCTCCATGGAAAGCATGGCGGTGCAGGCCGCTCTGGACGGTCAGGGGGTAGCTTTGATCGGGGATATTCTGGCGGCCGATGATCTGGCCACGGGGCGTCTTGTCCGGCCCTTTGACAAAAATCTCAGCACACCGCTCACTTTTTCCTATTATCTGCTGAGCGCCAAAGACAGCGCCGAGAAGCCCAAAGTCACTGCGTTTCGCACCTGGTTATTGGAAGAAGCCGGCGCATTCCGCCCCAAATCCGGGTGAGTTGCGCAAAAAAAAGCAGCCGCCCGAAAGCGACTGCCTGATGGTTGTGATAGGTGACGTAAGGCAGTATTTACTCCGCCGCCTCGTCTTCCTGCATGACGATGACCGGCTCCATAGCTTCGAACACATCGGTATCCAGATGACAGGTGACCATATGGCCGTTACCCATATCCTTGACCGGTGGCACATCGGTTTCGCAGATACTGCCGATTTTACGGGGGCAGCGGGTCTGGAACGGACAGCCTGGTGGCGGATTAACCGCCGAGGGGATATCCCCTTCCAGGATGATCTGCTTCTGCTCCACAGAGGTGTCGGCAATAGGAACTGCCGATAACAGAGCTTCCGTATAGGGATGATAGGGCGGTGAGAAGACCTCATCGGTCGTTCCCTGCTCGACGATATGACCCAGATACATCACCACAACCCGGTCTGACAGATAGCGGACAACACTCAAATCATGGCTGATGAACAGCAGAGTTGACCTGAGATCATTCTGAATCTCGGTAAGCAGACCCGTCACCGCAGCCTGCACCGACACATCGAGCGCCGAGACCGGCTCATCAGCCACAACCACGGCCGGATTTCCGGCAAAGGCCCGGGCAATCCCGATCCGTTGTTTCTGACCGCCGGAAAGCTGGCGCGGCCGCCGATGGGCAAAATCCCGTGGCAGCTTGACCAGGTCCAGCAGATCATTGACCTTTTCCCGGACTTTGTTTGGGTCTTTTTCGACGCCAAATTTCCGGATCACCCGGGCAATCTGACTGCCGACCGAATGGGACGGATTAAGGGTATCAAATGGGTTCTGGAAGACCATCTGCAAATGGCCAACCGTTTGCGGACTGCGCTTCTGCACGGGGATATGCCCCAGATCCTTGCCATTCAGGATCACTTCCCCTTCCGTGGCTTCTTCAAGCCCCATCAGAACCTTGGCGAAGGTCGATTTTCCACAGCCGGATTCCCCGACAATGGCGACTGTTTCCGCCTCCCGCGCATCAAAATTGATGTTCTCGTTGGCCTTCACGGTTTTGACATTGTCGCCGCGGATCATCGCCAGAATAGAAGAACTCCTGATTTCATAGTATTTCTTCATATTTTTGACGCTGAGCACCACCTTGCCGGAATCAACGGATTTGACAGCGACAGACGTGTGATCCCCCTCCGACCAGTCGATTTCCTCAAAGCGAACACAGCGCACATGATGCCCGTCATTCCCCTCGACAGTCCGCATGGGAAGTTTTTCCTGGTCGCACTGACCTTCCCGGAAGAAAGCACAGCGCGGGCCAAAATAGCAGCCTGTTGGACGTTGATGAGGTAAGGGCAGCTGGCCCGGGATCGGCACCAAAGGCCGCTCATTCTTGTCGGCCCCGGGAAGTGGGATCGAGGCGAAGAGACCGCTGGTATAGGGATGCTTCATGTCATCGAAGACCTCCTCCACCGTGCCATCCTCGACCGCTTCCCCTGAATACATCACGGTAACCCGATCACAGGTTTCCAGGATCAGCCCAAGGTTATGGGAGATATAGACCATGGCGGTGCCAAACTCGGCCGAGATTTCATTGACCAGCTCGACGATACCCCGCTCCACCGTCACATCGAGGGCCGTCGTCGGCTCATCGAGCAGCAGCAGGTCCGGCTTTGACAGCAGGGCCATGGCGATGACCACACGCTGTTGCTGTCCACCGGAAATCTGATGGGGATAACTGTCCATGATCCGTGGCGGATCCGGCAGCTTCACCGCTTCCAGCAACTCTTGCGCCCGCATCATGGCCTCTTCCCTGGTCACATCCTCATGGAACAACGGCACTTCCGCCAGCTGTTCCCCGATTTTCATGGACGGATTGAGGGAAGCCATAGGCTCCTGATAGATCATGGCGATCTTGGAGCCGCGAATGCTGCGCAACTCCTCCTCAGACATGGTCCGCATATCGCGGCCATGGAATAGGATCTCGCCACTCTTGATGTAGCCGTTGGAGCCCAGATATTGCATGATGGCCAGGGCTACCGTCGACTTACCGCAACCGGACTCCCCCACAATTCCGACGCCCTTGCCCGGCATCACCTTCATGTTGAAGTCGATCACTGCCGGGATTTCACCAGCCCGCGTCTCGTATGAAATACAGAGATCGCGGCATTCCAGAATGGGTGTCTGTTCCATCGCGTTTCTCCTAATCTTTCATTGAAATTTCGCGCAGGCCGTCGGCCAGCAGATTAAAGCCCAGCACCAGGGACGAGATCGCGACCGCCGGGACAACCGCCATGTGACCGGCAAAGCTGCCAAGAGGCTGGGTTTCCGCAATCATTTTCCCCCAATCGGGATCTGGTGGCGGCAGCCCCAGGCCCAGATATCCGAGCATGGCGATGGTGATGGTCGTATAGCCAAGCCGCAGGCAGGCATCGACAATCAGTGGTCCGCGGGCGTTGGGAAGCAGTTCCACCAGCATAATATAGAGTGGGCTTTCCCCCCGTGTCTGGGCCGCAAAGATATAATCCCGCGTTCGCAGATCCAGCACCAGGCCACGGACAATACGCATGATCCCCGGCGCGGACGCGAAGGTTACCGCCAGAACAATGTTGAAACCTGTAGCGCCCAGATATGTGATGATGATGATGTAAAGAACGATCACCGGAAAGGACAACAGGATGTTGGAAATGAAGGAAATCACTTCATCCCACCAGCCGCCGAGATATCCGGCAACCACGCCCATCAGCATGCCGACGATATAGGCCACCACAGTGGCAGTTGTCGCCCAGACCAGCACTTGTTGGGCCCCAAAGATCACCCTGGACAGAATGTCCCTGCCCTTATGATCGGTGCCGAGCCAGTACAGACCATCATTCTTCGCCGATCCGTCCAGCGGGAACTTGAACGGTTCCAGCGGCGCGTTTGGATCATAGAGCGGCAATATTGGCGCCAGGATGGCCAGTATGACCCAGAACAGAATCAGGGACAAACCGAAGATGGCAATAGGACTTTCTTTCAGCAGCACAATCGAAGAGAAGAACTTGCTGAACGCTGACGGGCTTGAAGAGTTATCTTGTGTTTCTGCAGTCATGTCAGCCCTCTCAAGTAAACCGGATACGCGGATTTAGAAGCGTATAGCCAATATCCGAGATAAACTGGGAAAATACCGCGACAAACACGGCAACAAGGGTACAGGCCTCAATCACATAGATATCCCCGAATAAGGCCCCGTCCAGCAACAGCTTGCCGAAACCCTTATAGGCGAAGAAGACCTCAACCACGATCACGCCGGATAACAGCCAGTTAAGCTGCAGGATGATCACAGTAAACGGGGCAATCAGCGCATTACGCAACGCATGCTTCATAATCACCCGCCGGTAGGGAATACCTTTTAGCACCGCCGTTCGGATATAATGGGAGGTCATGACCTCCGCCATGGAAGCGCGGGTCATGCGGGCTGTATAGCCGAAGCCATACATCACCAGCACCAGGACGGGCAGGAATATCTCCGCCCAACTGAAGCCGTCCGTCATGGCGGCCGTTCCCGGCAACCAGCCGAGGGCAAAGACGAATATGGCGGTAAAGAAAGTCGCCGAGGCGAATTCCGGCACCGATGTCGTCAACACCGATCCCACCGAGACCGCCCGGTCTTGAAAGGAACCTTCTTTCATGCCCGCAATCACCCCAAGGGTGAGCGAGAGGGGTATCATGAACAACATATAGAGTCCGGCCAGAATGGCTGTATTGCCAAGCCGAGGCCACATGATATCGGCGACCGGTGCTTTAAACTGGATGGATTCTCCGAAATCCCCCTGCAAGGCGTTTCCGACCCAGACCAGATACCGTTCCAAAAACGGTTCATTGTAGCCGTTCTGTTCAAGCCAGAGTTCGCGCTGTTCCGTATTGGAATAGGGTCCTAGAACCTTACCAGCGACAGCCAGTTTGTCGGATTCAAAGATCGCAAATAATGTGAAAGAGATGATGGCCATAATCAAGGCCATCGATACAAATCGTCGTGCCGCCAATATCAGCATGTTACACGTTCCCCCCGAATAGAAGTAAAGGTCCTAAAAAAAACAGGGGCGATTTTGGCCACCCCTGTTTTCCTAATCTGACTTTAGCTTTCTATCCAGACTTTATAGAACTGGTGATATTGCGTCGGATGTGCCGCCAGTCCCTGGACCTTGCTATTCGCAAGGAACATTTTCGGTTGCCAGACAGGCTGAACGATAATGGCATCGTCCTGCATGATCTCTTCAACCTTCTTCATGGCGGCTTTACGCTCTTCCGCATCAATGAGAGATTCCGCGACATCCAGAGCTTTATCAAACTCCGGGTTCGCGTAAGCGGTCTCATTCCACGGAACACCGGACCGATATCCAAGGCTGAGCACCATGGTGCCAAGCGGACGGTGTGTCCAGGCGGTCAGGCCGAAGGGTGTTGTCGCCCAGACTTCCCAGTATTTGGAAGCCGGCATTAGATTGAGACTAAGACGAATACCGGCGGCTGCAGCCTGTTCCTTCATAATCTCACAAACCTGCTGCTGCCAAGGGCCATTGGTATTACCGACATCAATGGTCAGATCGAGCCCATCGGGGAAACCGGCTTCCGCCAGCAACAATTTAGCTTTGGTGATGTCCGGCTCAACCCGGTTAAGGGCGTAATATTCCGGATGGATCGGAGACACATGATGATGTTCCGCCACATCGCCGCGACCCTGGAAGATCAACTCGTTATACTTCTCGGTATCACAGCAAAGCTGCAAGGCTTGACGCACCCGCTTGTCATCAAACGGCTTCTGGGTAATGTTCATACGCATCACACCGGTCTGAGCAGTCCGGGCGGCATATACCGTCATACCGGGAACCGATTCCGCCATGCCGAGTGAGGCAATATCAAACTCATAGTTCATATCCACCTGACCGGACGCCACAGCCGCGAGCTGTGCAGCCGACGCGGCGCCATGATCATAGTAATCAATACCGTCGAGATAGACTTCCCCACCCCAATAAGGCTGATCAACCCGGCGCAGAATGGCTTTTTCACCAACTACGAATTCTTTAAGGGTGAACGGACCCGTACCATTTGGTTCCTTGGACAGATCGCCCTTGAAGCCTCGATGGACAATCATCGTCGGATAGTTATAGAGGTTTTCCGGAATTGACAGAACCGCCGTGTTGAGGTTCAGCCGGACTGTATGATCATCGACTTTCTCAATAGCGCCCGGTGTCATGGTTTTTTTGGCATCGTCCCCTTCACCCGTCGTCGTTACCATGGAGGCAAACAGACCGATATTGGAAGAGCCGACTGTCGGATCCAGCCAACGGGTAAAGTTAAAGACCACGTCATCGGCGTTAAAGTCATCCCCGTTATGCCATTTTACGCCTTTACGTAAATTGAAGGTCCAGGTCTTCAGATCGTCTGACGCTGACCAGCTTTCAGCCAGGTAAGGCCGGGTGACGTTATCCGGGCCGGTAATGGTCAGGAATTCGCAAATCTGCCGGGCCACATTGGATTTTTCAACCCAGGAATAGGTCGCCGGATCCGCCATTTCCTGAACCACCATGGAACATTTCAATACGCCGCCTTTTTTCGGCGTCGCTGCCGCGGCGTCAATGGTTGGATCTACCGCGCCAACAAATGAATAGGCGGCGGCGGCCGACAGGCCCAGTAAGGTGGAGGTTCTCAAAAACTCGCGGCGGTCCATCTTGCCGCTTTTGTATTGTTCCTTCACATCTTTGATAGAAGGATGAACACGACCTTCAATTTCGTGCTCCATTTTCTTCCCAGTCATACTATAGACTCCCTGTATGGTTCATTCCGTATGGTTTATTTCGATAGAAACTCATTTTATTGAATTTATCACTTCTCCCAAAAAATAGTCTCACATTAATATCATGTGCATTTTGTTCATTTTGCGACCCAATTTTTTCTCTTACACCGCAAAATGGCCGGATATTAGGGTTTTTTTGTATACCAGCGATGACCAAGCTTACCGAGTTTAGGGGGCAATAGTCAACGGGGCTACCGGATAAGTGATCACAGCCGGATGCTTGAATTCCTTCATGTTTTTAGGCCTAAACACAGGGTGAGCAACCCTTACGGGCTCTATTCCCTCCGGAGATAACGGGTTGAAAAAAAACGCAGGAATGCATCGTCACTAGAGAAAAACTGGTAAGACGCAAGTGTTAATTGCGGAACGACCAGTCATTTATGCAAGGACAGCCTCAGCTATCGCATTGCGGCGACACCGCATTTACATTCATTCATAAATGTATTATATATTCTCCTACCCTGCCATATAACAATAAAAACAAGTTGGTCTTATGATTGAACGCACGCTTTTTTCCGAAGAACATAGTTTGTTTCGCGCCTCCGCCCGACGTTTTGTTGAGGAGCGGATCGCGCCTTTTCATGACGAATGGGAAAAGGCCGGACTGGTCAGTCGGGAGATCTGGCGGGAGGCGGGTGACGGCGGATTTCTCTGCTGCTCGGTGCCGGAGGAATATGGCGGTGTCGGCGGAGATTTTACCTTCGGAGCCATATTTACCGAGGAACTGGCTCGGATCGGCGCAACAGGTCCCGCTTTCCACCTGCATTCAGAAATTGTCGCTCCCTATATCACCGCCTATGGCACGGAAGAGCAAAAGAAGAAATGGCTGCCCGGTCTGGTCGATGGTTCCGTCATTTCCGCTGTAGCCATGTCGGAGCCAGGCGCCGGATCGGATTTACAGAATATCCGCACAACGGCGATTGCCAATGGCGATGACTATATCATCAACGGCCAGAAGGTGTTTATCAGCAATGGCCAGCTTGCCGATCTGGTGGTCCTGGCCTGCAAGACCGATCCCGCGGCCGGCGGCAAAGGGGTCAGTCTGGTTTTGGTGGAAGGCGATCGTGCTGGATTTACCCGCGGCCGAAATCTGGAAAAGATCGGCTATAAAGCCCAGGATACATCCGAGCTTTTCTTTAACGATGTCCGGGTGCCGAAAAGTAATTTGCTCGGGGTAGAGGGACGCGGCTTCAAACAGCTGATGCAACAACTGCCCCAGGAACGCCTGGTCATCGCTGTCCGCTCCGCCACCATTGTCGAAACGGCCCTTGACTGGACCCTGGAATATACCAAGGACCGCAAAGCATTTGGTAAATCCATCGCTGATTTCCAGAACACCCAGTTCAAACTGGCTGAAGTGAAATCCCAGGCGGTGATGCTTCGGGTTTATGTGGATAAATGTATTGAGCTGCATCTGAAAGGTGAACTAACTGCCGTGGATGCCGCCATGGCCAAGATGCAGTCGACCGAGATGATGTGTCAGGTCCTCGATGACTGCCTGCAGCTCTTTGGGGGGTATGGCTATATGTGGGAATATCCCATCGCCCGGGCCTGGGCCGACAATCGTATGGCCCGCATCGCCGGCGGCACCAGCGAGATCATGAAGCAGATCATCAGCCGGGATATGTTATCCGACTGACCTTTCTGGTATGAAGAGAGGATGATCACCTACTCTCCTCCTGCCTTCCGCCCGCTAGACATCCTCTTTGAAGATGAGCATCTGATTGCCATTGATAAACCGAGCGGGCTGCTGTCCGTTCCGGGCCGGGGCGAAGGCCGGGAAGACTGTGCCGAACGCCGGTGCCGGGCCGACTATCCCACCGCCCTCACCATCCATCGCCTGGATATGGAGACCTCGGGTATTCTGTTGCTCGCTCTACATAAAGAGATGCAACAGGAGATGAGTCGTTTGTTTCGGGAACGCAGAATTGAAAAACAGTATGATGCCTGGGTCGCCGGGGAGGTAGTGGAAAAGTCAGGGGAGATTGATCTGCCGCTGATCAGGGATTGGCCCAATCGTCCACGCCAGAAAGTCGATCTGATCAATGGCAAACCGTCCCTCACCCATTGGCAGCGGCATGAAACTCGTAATGGAGCCAGCCGGCTCGCCCTTTTTCCAAAGACCGGGCGAAGCCATCAACTGAGAATCCATATGCTCGCCATCGGCCATCCCATATTGGGAGACGGCCTCTACGCCCCGCCCGACATAGCAACGGCCGTCTCCCGTCTGCAGCTTCACGCGGAGCGTCTGGCTTTTTCCCATCCCATAACGGGCGCGGAAATTGTGATTGAATGCACCTCCCCGTTGACAGGACCATCCGAGATGATCAAGATGCCGCGATAATAGTCCTCTACCCAAGGAGAGGCGGAATGAAGACAGTATCTTTTACCGAAATGAAGCACGGAACCCGTGACGATTACCTGCTCCTTCGTGAGTATGAAGAGGCGCATTTTGCCGGAACCGCTGACCGCATATTGCGCGAACTTTCCTTGCAAGGGGTGGAAACCATTCCAGGATATCCCGTCACCCGGTTTGAGCATGCCTTGCAATCCGCGACCCGAGCAGTGAATGCGGGCGCTGATACGGATTGGATTGTCGCCACCCTGCTGCATGATATTGGCGACGGACTGGCGCCGCAAAACCACGACAAGTTTGCCGCTGAAATCCTGCGGCCCTTCGTCCGCGAGGAAGTCACCTGGGTGGTCGAGCAGCACGGTATCTTTCAGATGGTCTATTACGCCCATCATTATGATTGGGATGCGAACGAGCGGGAAAAGTTCTCCTCTCATCCCTATTACCAGGCCTGCGTGGATTTTTGCGAGCTTTGGGATCAATCTTCCTTCGATCCGGCGTTTGACAGCAAGCCGCTAGAATTTTTTGCTCCCATGGTACATGAGGTATTTGCCAGAAAAGCCTATGATGACACGGTTTTATGTCCTGGCCAGGCCGGAGGCCTGCTACCGTAAGCGATAAGACCCTACCAAGGCCGCTCCTCATTCGTCGCCCAGGGATCCGCATCAATCGGCCAGACCGGCCGGGCGACTTTCGTATAAGGCATGACACTAAAATCCCAGGCCAGGGTTCCGGGTGAGGAAACATAGATGATCTTTCCGGCAATCGGCTCATAGGCACTGTAGAAATGCTGCATGGATTTAACGATCAGAACCTTTTTTGACGCATAATCAATGCCCATGGCCGTAAAGACAGAGGGATTGAAATTCTGGGTGCGGGCGGAATGGATGATATACTCCGCGCCATCCGCTTCCAGGCTGACCGCATCTCCCATAAAATTCTGTGATCCGCCCAGCCCATCGACCAGGCAATCGCGGACGATTTTCTTGACCCTCGCCCGAATATCGAGGGGATCTCCGGATTCCGGGCTGATCTTGCCGCCGATGCGGAGATTAAGTTCCGCTCCTTCACCGGCACTTATCGCAATATCAACAGCGACCGGATCCCATATCGAGCCAACGGCAAAATTTGTCTCTCCCTTATCCAGAAGAGAACGGGCGATAAAAGTGGAATCGCCAACCGCCCCGCCGCCAGGATTGTCCGACATATCCGCCAGCACAACGGGCCCGGAACTGCCATCAATCGCCTTATCCACGGCGATTTTCACATCATCGAAGACCGGAGTCACGTCGTCTCTCAACGCCCAGAATTCCCGTCCCAAAGTCTCCGCAACGGTGCGGGCTTTTTCTTCATCGCCATCGGTGATCACAATCAGCCGGGTGCCTTCTTCCTCCACATCGGCCCAGGGAAAGCCATGGCCCAAGGAAATGGACAGGATCCCATCTGTGCCCTCCAGCTCTTTCATGCGCGCAACAAAACTCATCATCGGTTCGCGGGTCGTGTGGTAGACACCGATCATGCGGCAATCAAAGGTGGCTATTTTCGGATCGAGTTTTTTGTCCAGAACCCCTTCCATAATCGTCCAGAGTTCCTCGGCCCGCGGTTCGAAATCCGTGTGGGGATATTCTTTATAGATCACCAGGGCCGTCACATCCTCCATGAACTGGCGGCTGAGATGACAATGTAAATCCAGCTCCACCCCAATGGCGACATCTGCTCCTACAATGCCTCTGACATGGTGAACGAGATCCCCCTCGCAATCATCATATCCATGGGCGACCATGGCCCCATGCAGGGACAGCATCACTGCATTCACCGGCATAGCAGCGCGCAAGTCCGTCAATATCTCATCCCGGAAATCCTCATAGGTCTGCTGCAAGGTAATGCCGGACGGTGTTGCAAAGGTCACCAGGCTCTCGATCACCTCCCATCCCCGGGCTTCCGCCCGCCGCTTCCAGATAACCGCCGGCATCCCGATCATATGGGTTTGGGGTGGATGTTTACCGTCGCGGACCAGATAACATTCCTCGAAGGATGCGGTCACGGTCGGAAGGGGCGCAAAGGTGTGGGTTTCGGTACCAAGTGCAGCAGTAAATATTTTCACGGTTTTTGCCTTTTATCAGATGTCTCTGCCAGGTCAGTACAGGAGGTTCAAATCTACCCTTGAAATCCTGGGCCTGTGGGTCATACTTGAAGAGGTAGTCTGTCGCTAACAGGATAGAGGGCTTTGAACATGGAACTCAACGAAATTGTTGAAAAAGCACCGGGATTTCGCAAACAACCTGACTATGCCATCGATATCGAGTTGGCGGATCATGAAATAGTCGCGACCATTCAGGGGGAGACGATTGCCAAAAGTGATAAAGCCCTCATTTTACGGGAATCCAGTCATCTTCCCGTCGTCTATTTTCCCCGCGAAGATGTCCGCATGGATCTCGCCATCCCATCTGATAAGGACACCTTCTGTCCGTTCAAGGGGCATGCCAGTTATTTCGGTTTTGCGGGGGAAGCAAATGTCGCCTGGTCTTACGAAGCGCCGTATCAAGAGATGCTGGCTATTAAAGGCTATATTGCCTTCTATCGGGATCGCCTTGACCAGCCGCTTTTGCCCTGACACATAGTCCCATGATTGCCGTAATTCGGGCGTAATTCTAAGTTATTTCTGTAAGCCGTTGATTTAGTACCTGTTCTGATCGATGAGGGGGAAGAGATTATGACACGCGGGAATAAAATCCTCGGGCTGTGTCTTGCCGGATGTGTCTTCGCCGGGTCCATGGCGCAAGCGTCCGAACCGACCCTTTACATGATGTCGACCCTCAAATCCGACACACCTTCCTATCTGGTGATGTCGACTTTTGCCAAATTGGCCAATAAACATGTTCCCGGCATGAAGGTCGAGATTAACGCAGGCGGCGTCGCCACACGGCACGCCTTGGATGCGGGGCGCGGAACGACTGATTTATTCCTTCTTTCGCCTACGGCGCTCTCCTTCATGAGTTCGGGAACAGCCATGTATAAAACGGTTCCGGAAGCCCCCAAACTGGCAAAAAACCTGCGGGCCATTTTCAGTTTTCCCGCAGGTGTTTATCAGATCCTGGCGCTTGCGGATTCCGGTATTAGCTCCATGGAGGATATCAAAGGCAAAAAGGTTTTTGTCGGCCCGTCTTCCGGTGCGGCAAATGTCATTGCGACAACCATCGTTGAAGGAATGTCCGGCCTGACGGCAGGAGTAGATTTCGAAACGGTCAGCATGGAATGGAACGCCGGGGCGCAGGCCCTCCTCAAACGGGAAGTGGACCTCTATGTCAATCCAACAACAAATCCAAGTCCGATTATCCGGGAAATCACTTTATCCGAAAGGATCCGGTTTTTTGGACTTGTGGACGAGGATTTCAAGGCGCCCGGAATCGTCAAACTATTAAGAATGCCAGGGCGGACATTACAGAGCATTGATCCCGGCGTGTATGATAAAGGGGTGGTGAATACGGCGCCGGTTCAGTCAATCGGGTCCTGGGTCAGTCTTGGCACCCATAAGGATGTCCCGGAACAGGCCATTTATGAGATGACCAGGGCCTTCTTTGAGCATCTGGACGAACTTTACCCCTTTGCCCCGTGGCTTAATGCCATTGGACTTGAGACGGCGCTGACGGAAATGAACACCCCCCTGCATCCCGGAGCGCAGAGGTATTTTGAGGAAAAGGGATTGGTAATTCCTGGCGATATAATCGCCAAAAATTAGCCCCTTTTTGTGGGGCTCGCCCCGACGATCAGTTTTTCAGAAAGATCTGTTGCAGCCCCCGCCAGTTGCGGGAGATATCTTTCGGCAAATTGCGGGACCGTCATCAACCCTTCCGGCCAAAGAAGGTTAATGCAGGCTTTGACCTCTTTCCCAATAAATACGGGGACGGCAATTGCGCTCAGATCTGATCCAACTTCGGTGGCGGAGGTCCAGTATCCAGGCTCCCGCACGCCATATCCCTGCTGCCTGGTTTCTTCAAGCAGTCTTTGCAACCATTTTTCGTTCCTTGCCGTGCGATCCTCGCGAAGGTTCGAATTTTGGAGACGTTGGATAATCTCCCGACGTTCCGCTTCGGGGCAATTGGCCAGATACACCCGACCCAATGCCGAAAAAAGCACATGCGGCTTGATTCCCATGACTTTGCGGTTAATCAGGAACGGCGCCTGTCGGCGGGAGGTTTCCATAATCTGCATGGTCATTCCGGTAAATACAGCGATATCGGAAGGCCAGAAAACCCTTTGGCAAAGCTGATCGAGAACAGGTGCCGCCAGTTCCATCAGTTCCGTATCGGGAAGTAATTTTGATCCCATGCTCACCGCATCGAAGGACAGGCGATAGCTCTGATCCCCCAAGGTTCGTTTCGTCCAGCCCTGCTCTTCCAGGGTTGCCAGAACCCTGAGCAGGGTCGCCTTGGGCAGACCCGAAAAGAAATGCAAATCCTGTAAAGTCATTCGGCCATGCTCTTCCAACAGGTGGACAACCTGTAATCCTCTTTGAAGAGATCGGATGGTTTTGACCGACGCCATTTTTTCTCCTTTGAGCCAGTCAAACAGTACATGTTTCACCAGGTGAAACGCAAGTCTTGTATCCTGCGCAAAAATATTCAAAATCACTGGAATACAAAGAAGTAAAGCGTCAAAGAACGCCAACAGGGAACCCCAGATGCCGTCTTCGGCTCTCAAAATTACGACAAAAACAAGGATGTCCTGCGCCTGGATGATTGGCTTGGCTTTGTCGTTGTTGGCTGTTTACACGGCGGGCTTTGGCCCTTTCTCAGATATTTACCAGCGGACAATGGCGGTCTGTCTGTCAGCTCTGCTCCTCCTCCTGGCCCAGCCATTGGAGATGAAGAAGGAAGACGGCTCGCCCAAACTGATCGGAATTCTGATCGACGGGATTCTTTTCGTCATCATGGCCATAGCAACTTACTGGTTTTTCTATGTTCATGATGCCCTTGAAACCGGTCTCTATGACCTGAACCAAACCGATATCTGGATCGGCATTGGCGGAATGGTGGTGCTGCTGGAGCTCGGGCGGCGGACCATGGGCCTGCCCCTGGTTTTTATCGGCGGTTTTTCGATCATCTACTGCCTTTACGGTGACTACCTGCCCTGGATCTTTACCCATGCGGGATATGAGTTCGAGGAAACCTTGCGGACCATGTGGTACAGCTTTGACGGGGTCTTTGGCCTACCCGTCTCCGTTGTCGCCAACATGATTGCCGTCTTCATTGTCTTCGGGGTGGTGCTTGAAGGCACCGGGGCCGGAGCGCTGCTCCTGAAGATCGCCTTCAGTCTGACCGGTCACTTGCGAAGCGGACTGGCCCATGCCGCGGTTGTCTCCAGTGGCTTGTTCGGGACGATTTCCGGCAGTGTGGTCGGTAATGTGGTGGGCACCGGCGTATTTACCATGCCAATGATCAGCAAGCGTGGCTTTCCAAAGGCCTTTGCCGGGGCGGTCGAAGCTGCCGCCTCCTCCGGTGGGCAATTTATGCCACCGGTGATGGGAGCGGTCGCCTTTATCATGGCCGAGCTCACAGGTGTCCCTTATCTCACCATTTGTCTGGCGGCGTTGCTTCCGGCCCTATTCTACTATGGCAGCCTATTCTGTGCCGTGAGCGTTGAAGCGTCCCGCCTCGGGATCAAGGCAATCCCGAAAGAAGAGCGGGACACTCTGTCCGCCAAAGATTGGATCCAGTCCCTTACCTTTTTCATTCCGATTGCGGTGATTATCGGAACCTTGCTGATGGGGCGATCACCGGCAACGGCCGGATTCTGGTCGATCATTGCCGCTATTGTCTCTGCTTTCATCCTCAATGAGGACTTCAGAAAGGATCCCGCCAGAATTGTCAGAACCTTTGCCGCTGCCGGGAAAACCGTTGCGGTGATCATGGTTGCGGTCGGCGTTATCGGTATTGTCATCGGCATGATGAACGTAACCGGCCTCGGAATTCGCTTCTCGACCCTAATCCTTGCACTGTCCGGCGACAGCCTGTTTATCTCCCTTCTGCTGATGATGGCGGGTAGTATCGTCCTCGGCATGGGCCTGCCGACGGTTCCCGCCTATCTTATCATTGTGCTGGTCATGGCCCCGGCCATTCAGGATCTCGGGGTAAGCGCACTGTTGGTTCATCTGTTTGTCATGTATTTCGGCGTTCTGTCCTCCATCACCCCGCCGGTCGCCATCGCTGCTTATGCCGCCGCCCCGATTTGCGGGGCGCCACCTCTGAAAGTCGCGACAGTCTCAGTGCGGGTGGCCCTGATCGGGTTCATCATTCCCTTCGTTATGATCTATAACCCCTCTCTGATACTGGTCCTCGATTTTGACATACTCTCGTTCATTTGGGTGGTGGTCAGCCTGTCTGCTGCGATCTGGTTATTGGCGACTGGTATAGGTGGTGCCGATAAAGCTCTTCTGCCCCTCTGGGATCGGATAATCCGTATTCTAGCGGCCGTCGCTGCACTCATCCCATTGATCGAGATATCAGTCCCTGGCCTGGTGGTCGGGGCAATAATTATCGCGTATCATCGCTTTGCAAAACCGTAAAGCCCCCTAAAAAATCCTTCTTAACAACAGCGGAGAAAAACAATGAAACAGTGGAAGAAAATATTGGGATCGGCAGCCATTTCCGCTGCCATGACCCTCGTAATCGGCACCGCAAGCGCCAAGGACTTTTACAAGATGTCCACCTTGGGGCCGGGCTCCTCTCCCTACGTGGTGATGTCGACCTTTGCCAAGATTGCCAATCAATATGTCCCCGATACGGAAATCCAGGTGAATGCCACCGGTGTTGCCACCCGTCATGCCCTGGATGCCGCCCGCGGGAAGATCGATTTCTTCATGTCCGCTGCCTCCGTTCATCACTTCATGAGTAAGGGCATTGCCATGTACAAGAAAGTGGATGAAGCGCCGGAACTCTCAAAAAATGTCAGAGGCATTCTCAACTTCCCCATCGGGGTTTATCACATTATGACATTTGCTGATTCCGGCATCAAATCCATGAAGGACATTAAAGGCCGTAAGGTCTTTGTCGGACCACCAGCCGGAGCAGCCAAAGTCATCGCCACCGCCATGGCAGAGGGCATGTCTGGACTGAAAGCCGGGGAAGATTTCGAGACGGTTAATCTGGGCTGGGGCGCGGCCTCACAGGCCTTTCAGGATCGCCAGTTCGACGTCTATATTAACCCGACGAATGCCCCGAGTCCGATCATCAGTCAGATTACCCTGACCAATGCGGTGACTTTCTTCGGTCTTGATGAAGCGGATTTTCAAGCTCCTCAAGTCGCTAAGCAGATGAAACTGCCGGGTCGGACTCTGGAAACGATTGATGTCTCAGTTTACGGGGATAAAGTGACCAACAAAGCCCCTGTTCAATCCATCGGCTCCTGGGTCGGCATCGGCACCCAGAAAGATGTGCCTGAGGAAGCCGTCTATCAAATGACAAAAGCCTTCTGGGAGCATTTGGACGAAGTTCATGCAGTTGCCCCCTGGCTGAAAGTCATTCAACTGGACAGCGCCCTTGAAGAAATGAATATGCCGCTCCACCCCGGTGCGCGGAAATATTATGAAGAAAAGGGAATGGTCATTCCCGGAAATCTGGTTGCAACTAATTGAGAAGAGTAAAATGACAACGGTGCGCAATATCTTATTTATCATGTGCGATCAATTGCGCACCGATTATCTCGGGTGCAATGGGCACCCAACCATCAAAACCCCAAACATTGATAGGCTGGCGGCGCGCGGAGTGAATTTCTCCCGTGCTTTCTGCCAGGCACCGGTGTGCGGCCCTTCCCGTATGTCTTTTTATACGGGAAGATACATGCTCTCCCACGGCGCCACCTATAACGGCGTTCCCCTGAATGTCGGGGAAATGACGTTGGGAGACCATTTGCGGGAGCTTGATGTCTCAACCGGATTGATAGGAAAAACCCATATGGCGGCGGACCGGGATGGCCTGAAACGCCTTGGTGTAAACCCCAAAAGCATTGAAGGCACCTTGAACAGCCAGTGCGGCTTCGAACCCTGGGAGCGGGATGACGGACTGCATCCGGATAATACAACCGACCCCAACCTTGCCTATAATGTGTATCTTAGGGAGCAGGGATACGACGGCCCCAACCCGTGGCACAGCTACGCCAATTCAGGGATTGGTGAAAACGGCACCATTGAAAGCGGCTGGTATTTACGCAACGCCCATCTTCCAGCCCGGGTCGATAAAGCCCATTCCGAAACCGCCTATATGACCAACCTGGCGATGGAGAAAATAACTGGACTGGATGAAACCCCCTGGTGCCTGCATTTAAGTTATATCAAACCCCATTGGCCCTATATTGCACCGGCCCCTTATCACAATATGTATTCTGCCGAGGATGTGATTGAAGCAAATCGGAGCGAGACGGAAAGAACAAACGCTCATCCAGTCATTGCCGCATTTCGGGAACATGAAGAATGCCAAAGTTTTTCAGATGAGGAAAAACGCCGCCATGTCATCCCGGCCTATATGGGTCTGATCACGGAAATTGATGACAATATTGGCCGGCTCATGGCATTCCTCGAAAAAACTGGCCGGGATAAGGATACCCTTATTGTGTTGACCAGTGACCATGGTGATTATCTCGGCGATCATTGGCTCGGGGAAAAAGAGATGTTTCATGAGGAAAGTGTCAGTATCCCCATGATCATTGTCGATCCAAGCCCACAGGCCGACCACACGCGGGGAACGACGGATGACCGTCTAGTTGAAGCCATAGATCTGATTCCGACCTTTATCGATGCCCTTGGTGGCGACGGGAAGCCCCATATTCTGGAAGGCCGCTCCCTTTTGCCGTTGCTGCACAAGCAAGGGGATATTGATTGGCGAGACGCCGTCTTCAGCGAAGCAGATTACGCCTGGCGCGGCGCTCGACTGGCATTGGGTCTCGCGCCCGATGAGACACGCGCCTATATGGTTCGGACGATCGATTGGAAATACATCTCCTTTGATCATTATCGCCCCCAGCTTTTTGACCTGAAAAACGACCCGAAGGAACTCAAAGACCTCGGAGCTGATTTGGAATATGCAATTATACGGGATGAGATGGAGAATCGACTCGTCCATTGGCTACGTAGCCGGCGAAGCCGCAAGACAATCACCCATCAGGCGATCGAAGTCCGCACTGATACAGCAAAAGATCGCGGGATCTATTTTGGCGTCTGGTAGAGCTTAACTATAGGGGCTTTTAGCCGCTTTTTCTGTGCTGGCGGCAATTTTTCGACACTCGTCCACCTGGTAGTGAGCCGGCGGCGGTCCACCATCTTTATGACGCTTGACGGCTTCCTTCGGTGTTTCCAAAAGATCAGCGGCTGCCATGGCTGCTTTTCGATCGACAGGTTCCGGCGCTTCATTTTCTGGCGATGGCATCACATTTGCCGGGTAGTAAGCCATCTTCTGCTTCTCAGGATCAATCACCCGATCAGGATCTATATCCCTTTGGTTGGTTCCTTTCAGTGGATCGACCGTCACCCCATCCACAATTTCATGATCAAACCACCATTTTTTGACAGGATTGCGCCGTCCATTGCCAAGCTTGTCATCCAGCCAGGTCGCAATCGGAACCATCAGGGGTTTCAGCATCATGGCATTCACCCCCATCCAGCTGGCAACCCGGGTCAGATAGGCCCCGTCTGCATCCACGACTTTGTTAATCGGGCAGGTTTTCATGCATCTGCCACAGGCGGAGCCCTTCGGATTAGTCACCCGGTAGCGGGTACAACGCTCGACATCCGGCTTCCAGATTTCATAGCCGTTGAACATGACCTTGTCACCAAACGGAATGGCATCGCACGGGCATTCCCGGGCACACTTCAGGCAGTTATTGCAGAATTCCTGCAGCCCAAAATCTACGGGCTTGTCGGGAACGAGGGGAAGATCCGTTGTCAGAACGACGGACTTGAATCTGGGCCCTACAAATGGGTTGAGAACCAGCTCGCCAATCCGGCTCAGCTCCCCAAGGCCAGACCAGAGAATAAGGGGAATCTGTAACACTTCACTGTCAGCGTTTGTCTGGGCCCGCGCAGCGATCCCTTTCTCCCGGAGTAGATGTCCCATCAGACCGGCAATCTCCGCGCCCCTCAAATACCCCCTCATGGATTGCGCACCGGACATCCAGTCATCGCCGCTGGCACCTTCCATGGTCTCATATCCCTGATCAATGAGCATGACCACAGCATATTTATGGTTGGGAACAACCTTGGAGCCGTCGGCGCGATGGGAGTACCAGGCATAGTTTGGAATTTCACATATACCGGTCAGATCCGCCCCCAGATAGTAGGACAAAGACTTAATGGCCCGGGTATTGGCGGCGCGATCATCCAGTGACGGATCCCTGACCTGATTGACAGGTCCGGATTGATAGGGAACCAAGGCTCGGATCAGGTTCAGAAGACTGAAGGAAAGCGGTGTCTTGAAGGCGAAACGCCCCCGCTCCTTCTGCGCCTTTGCCCCCAGATCTCCGTGCAGGGCGCGCTGAAAAAACTCCGCCCTTTTAGGAACCCGTGGGACTTCATCGTCCAGGATCAGGGTGGTCGGCCGCTCGACCCGCTTGACGGTTTCCATCGGATAACGGCTAAGATGGCTGGGTCGCTTAGCTCGGCGATTTCGCTCCCGGCCGGATTGGGCCCCGTTCTGCCCCCACCAATACATAAAACTACGCGCTTTCAACGAAGACCGATGCAAGGGAGCGTCTACTGCCGCTTCATACTGCATGGAAACAACAGCGAGGGAGAAATTACCGGTCATAAAAGGCGCGGCCAAAGACTCACCTACTCTGACCGTCAAACCGGCAAGGACACTCAGTTTATGAATATCGAGACTGCCATCTCCCGGCAAATGGACGGCTGCTTCGAACCCCATATTGCGAACATGTCCGGCAATACAGGCGGCAATCTCGGCAATTCGCAGGCTATTAACGGCATCGATAGACCCGCTCAACCAGTCTGCCGCCAAATTTTCCTCTTCCGGCAATTGCGGATACTCCAGCAACAAGACAACTGCATGGCTGTGGGGTGATTTCCCCGACCTATCAAGCCAGGCATTCTCCGGGATCTCACAAATGCCGGCCATGCTTATATCGAGGAAATAGGCCGCCCCTTTTAGATCTGCGGCCCGGGGGCCAAGCGCGTCAGGAACAGGTGCCTGTAAGGGCGCTACATCTCCGGTTTTAAAGCCGGAATAAAGGTCAAGATATCCTTCGGCGGCTTTGCCGAGAATATGCTGTGACCGGGCGGGCGCCTGTTGAGCTTGCGGTGCACGGGCCGCTTCGCTCTTATAGAGGGCACTATCCCGTTCCAGTGTTTCCAGAGGGAATGGACCAAAGTGAAAGGGTCGGTTTTTTGATCTGGGAAAGAGCAACATGGCTTTAATCTATACCATCATTTTAATAGGCCTGCCAAACCCGCCCTGTCCTTGATATCTTGGCGCTTACTCGACCGGCTCATAGGGTAAGCCCACATATTGTTCGGCGAGAATGCGGCGGCGGTTGGCTTCACTGAGGAAAAAGCTCAGCTCGGAGCGCCTGATCTTTTCTTCGATTTCGCTTTCCTCAAACGTATGGAGCATACTGGTCATCCACCAGGAGAACCGCACCCCGTTCCAGACTCGCCGTAAACAGATCTCTGAGTATTTCTCGATCAGATCCGTCCGTCCCTCTCCATAGACCATGGTCAAAATACGATATAGTGTCGCGACATCACTGGCAGCCAGGTTCAGACCCTTGGCGCCCGTTGGCGGCACGATATGGGCCGCGTCACCCACCAGAAACAACCGACCATATTGCATGGGTTCCGCCACAAAGCTGCGAAGCGGCGCAATACTTTTCTCTAAAGAAGGGCCGGTAACCAATTGATCTACAACAGATTCGGGAAGACGACGCTTTAGCTCCTCCCAAAATCTGTCATCGGACCAGTCCTCCACCTTCTCATCAAGGGGAACCTGTAGATAGTAACGGCTACGGGTCGAGGAGCGTTTACTGCAGAGGGCAAAACCCCGTTCATGCTTGATATAGATCAGCTCAAAATTAACGGGTGGCGTGTCCGAGAGCAAACCGAGCCAGCCAAAAGGGTAGACCTTTTCATATTCTGTAATCCTGTCCTTTGGAATGGACGGGCGGGAGACGCCGTGGAAACCGTCACAGCCGGCGATGTAATCGCAGTCAATACGCTCGGTCTCGCCGTCTTTGTCGAAGGTTACATAGGGTTTTTCACTCTCAATATCATGCAATTGAGTATTTTCGATGGAATAGAAGGTCTGCTGGCCCGAGGCATTACGCGCATTCATCAGGTCATGGGTGATTTCGGTCTGGCCATAGACAGCGACGGTTTCCCCGCCGGTCAGGCCTTCCAGATCGATGGAATGGATCTCGCCATTGACGGCAATCTCGACGGCACCATGTATTTCGCCCTCGGCTTCCATGCGCTCGCTGATCCCCGCTTCTTTCATCAGATCCGAGAATCCCTGTTCGATAACGCCGGCGCGAATGCGGCCGAGGACATAGTCGGGGCTTACTCTTTCAATAATGATGTTATCAATGCCCTGTTTGTGCAGAAGCTGGCCGAGCAGGAGGCCGGAGGGACCGGCGCCGATGATTGCTACCTGTGTTTTCATGTGTTTACCCGCGGATCTTGCTGATCGAATTAGTGAGCTTTCACCCTAGCGCCCGGCTTTGCCTGATTAAATTTCAATTCAAGGCAAAGGGAATAAGAAAAAGCATTAAGCCGCTGATCGCTTCTCACCTGTTCATTCTTTTTTTGTTAGATTACTATATCACACTTGATTTGAGTGCCATTGTTCCAGCGGAAAATACCTATGAAAGCTTTGAGAAACTGCCAGATTTTAGACGGCGACCGCTGGATTTCTGATCAGGCTGTCCTCATTGACTCCGGGAAGATCACAGTGATCTGCCCCGAGGAGGACATTCCGGACGACGCCAAGAGTGAAGATCTGAAAGGCCACTGTCTGGTTCCCGGATTTATCGATAGCCAGGTCAATGGCGGTGGCGGGGTTTTATTGAACGACCAGCCAGATATAGAGGCCATCAGGACCGTCGCGGCGGCCCATCGCCGTTTTGGCACGACCGGATTTCTGCCGACCCTGATTTCTGATGACTGGGATAGGATGGTGGCCATGGCTGATGCTGTCGAGGAAGCAGTTAAGCAGGATGTGCCCGGTGTTCTCGGCCTTCATTTTGAGGGGCCCTACCTCAACCCGGATCGCAGGGGCGTTCATGACGAAACTCATATCCGGGAATTTGAAGATCGCTTCATGAGCCTGATTGAGAACCGGAAGCTGGGCAAGGTCCTGGTCACCCTGGCACCGGAGCTTGTGCCAGCCGATCTTATCACTCGGCTTGCCGGGAATGGCGTTGTTGTTTCCGCCGGCCATACCAATGCCACCTATGAGCAGACCCGGAAAGCGTTGTCCGCCGGCCTGACGGGCTTTACCCATCTGTTCAACGCCATGCCGCCCCTGCTCAGCCGCGAACCCGGGGTGATCGGAGCGGCCCTTGAGGATCAGAATAGCTATTGCGGCATTATCGTCGATGGCCATCATGTCCATCCCGCCAGCCTGAAAGTCGCGATTGCCGCCAAGGGAGCCGATGGCATGATGCTAGTGACCGACGCCATGCCCGTTGTCGGCACCTCCGAGAGCCAGTTCAAACTCGGCGACAAGCTGATCACCGTTAAAGACGGCGCGTGCAGAACCGAAGAGGGCTCCCTCGCCGGGTCGAATCTGGACATGGCCTCGGCCGTGCGTAATTGCGTCAAGCTGCTGGATCTCCCCCTGCCGACCGCCCTGAAAATGGCATCTCAAACCCCTGCAAGATTTTTGGGAGAAGAAGATCATCGAGGACAAATCTCAGCGGGAATGTCAGCCGACCTGGTCCTGATGGACAGTCAGATGAGTGTTCTGAGGACGTGGATTGCCGGAGAGGAATAGGTCCTGAATTTTCCCTAAGCCGCTGTTTTAGTGTAAGAATTTACGCTTAACAGTTCCTTAAATTCTTTCGCCTATAGTCTTGAATGTTGATCCATCTATCCAGAGACGTAAAACCGATGACGCAGCGTTCAGACAATATTGTTGAATTTCCAAAAGACCTACAAAACGGCCTTTCCGCCATTGCCCACAACACCAAAAGCGCGTCAGCAAATCTTGAGCAAAGCGCGCAAATCCTGCAATTGCGCGCAACCGGTGATGTGGACTTCAAAAAGCAGTCTCAGCAAACCAAAAACACCCTCAAGGCGGCAAAAAAACTGGGACATGAGGCCAAGTCCCTGACCCGGAAAATAAATCTTCTGAGTTCCAACCTCCTGAAGTAAATCCACGCCCGCTTCCTCTGCTTACAAGTCAACAGAGACCAATGGGCGCTGTTATTTAATTGACATCGCCCGGTTCCTCCTCATACATATCCGATCAATGAATTGATAAGGGCGGATGCAATTCGCCCAGGTTTTATTGCGGGAGGATATCCAGATGCTTTCATTCACCAGGCGTTCAGTCACCAGGGCTGCCATGGCTTTAACCATTGCCGCCACAGCGATTTCAGCCTTACCGACATTGGCCGCTGCGGCCGACAAAATCACCGTAGGCGCCTTGAGATTTACCTCCCATTCTCCGAGTTTTGTTGCCTTTGAACGGGGCTATTTCAAAGATCAGGGACTGGAGGTCGAATTTAAATTCTTCCAGGCCGCCCAGCCCATGGCCGTTGCCATCGCCTCCGGCGATGTGGATTTCGGCGTGACAGCAATTTCCGGGGCCCTGATTAATCTGGCGGAAAAAGGTGCCATCAAGATCGTCGGTGGCGCCCTGCAGGAAGAACCCGGCATTGACGGCCAGATCATCCTGGTCTCCAAGAAGGCCTTTGATGAGGGGGTAAAAACGCCGGCGGATTTGAAAGGCCGGAGCTTTGGCATCACCCAGGCCGGATCATCCTTTCATTACATGGCCCATAAAATCGCCCAAAAGGAAGGGTTTGAGGGTACCGAGATCAAAGTTATCCCCCTTCAAAAAGTCGGCGCCATTATTGGCGCTCTGAAATCCGGCCAGGTCGACAGCTGGTCCATCGTCCCGCATATCGCCAAGGCGCTGTCAAAGGGACCTGCGGTTGAACGCATCGGTATGGTTGCGGACTATATCCCCAACTATCAGGTGACAACTGTCTTTACCTCTACAGAAAATGCCGAAAACAAGCCGGATCTGACCAAACGGTTCCTGAAAGCCTTCTCCATGGGAGCCGACGATTTCAACGCCGCCCTTGTCGATAAGACAGCCGGTGACAAGGCCGCTGACGATATGGTGACCCTGATCCATAAATATGTTTACACGGACCGTCCCATCGAAAAAGCCGGTCCGTCCATCCGCAACGGCGCCATGCGCATCAATAAAGATGCGAGCCTGAACCTCACCAGCGTCAAGGATCAGCTGGAATGGTTCCAGTCGGAAAATCTGGTTTCCAAAGACATCACTATCGATGTTCTGGTGAACACCAACTATGTGGACACCTTTTAAGTCAGTATTATGGACCTCAGCCTCCGACAGATATCCCATAACTATGATGAGGTTGAGGTTCTAAACGGCATAAACCTAGAAATCCGTCAAGGGGAGATTGTCTGCATTATCGGTCCGTCCGGATGCGGAAAATCCACCCTGCTCCGCTTTATCGGCGGCCTGGAACAGCCCAAAACCGGTCAGGTCGTGCAGATTGGCGACCCGCCGGATGACTGCCTCAATCCCCTCACCTATATTTTTCAGGATTTTGCCCTGCTGCCCTGGCGAACGGTCGAGGGGAATGTCTCTCTGGCGTTAGAAGATCATGACCTATCGGCATCGGAGAGGGAACGAATTATCGCCGATGTCCTGGCCAGAACCAGTCTGTCCGACTTTCGCAAAGCCCTTCCCAAGCAGCTTTCCGGCGGCATGAAGCAACGGGTGGCCATTGCCCGCGCCTTGAGTGTGCGTCCCGCGGTTTTGCTGATGGATGAGCCTCTCTCCGCTCTCGATAGTCAGACGCGGGAATTACTGCTGGATGATCTGATTAACCTGTGGAGCCGCGAACATTACACCGCCTGCTACGTGACCCATAATCTCTCGGAGGCCGTGCGTTTTGGACATAAGATTGTAGTTCTGTCGCGGCGGCCCGGGCGCATTCGGGAAATAGTCGAGATCGATATGCCCTTAGAAGAGCGCAAAAATAACATGGCCATGCTGGAAAATACCCAAACCCAGCTCTGGCAAGCCATGCGGGACGAAGCCCTGGCAGCGGATCGGGAGCTCCTGGATGTCTAAGACGGACTTTGACCCAGCCCCGAACGAAAAACCCGTCTCTTTTCGGGGCGGCGGATTTTTGCCGACACCCCGCCGTGTGGTGGCGCCTATTGTCTTTATCGGCATTATTGCCTTTTGGGAATTCGGATCCCGAAATGGATTTATCAGTCCGCTGGTCCTGCCCGCCCCTTCAGAAGCGTTCGGCGCCTTTATGGATCTGGTGAATTCCGGCCTTTTGTGGAAACATCTGACCGCTTCCCTGCAAAGGCTCATTGTGGGATGGACGGTGGGAACCCTGCTGGGCATCATGATCGGAACTTTGATTGGTCTCTTTTCCGTCGCCCGCTCCGGCCTGTCGCCATTAGTTTCGGCGGTATTTCCCATTCCGAAAATCGCCTTACTGCCCCTGTTTATCATCTGGTTCGGTATTGGTGAGGGATCCAAGGTCGCGACGATCCTGTTCGGCACCTTTTTCCCGACGGTCATCGCCACCTATGGCGGCATTGACAATGTCGATCGGGGACTGATCCGCATGGGCCAGTCTTTCGGACTAACCAGGCTATCCATCATTCGCAAAATCATCCTGCCCGGCGCCCTGCCCGCCATTCTTTCCGGCGCCCGGATTTCAGTGGCTATCGCCATCGTCTTGCTGGTTGCCGCGGAGATGATTGCGGCGGAATATGGAATTGGGGCCTATATCCTGTTGGCAGGGAGTCTGATGGCGACGGATCAGCTGATTGCCGGCGTTGCCATGCTCTCCGTCCTGGGCCTCGTCATCGCCTGGCTTATCGGAAAGGCCGAAAAATTCTTCTTAAGATGGCGCTAAGCCTGCGTTCGGCACCCGATGAAATATATTTAAAGATGTATTCCTCGCCGCGTAATTCGCGGAAATCATCATAAAATTAACCCTTTCGCAATTCTCTTTTGGTCATATTGGCGATTATGACATCTGCTGTGCATTATAAAGCGAGACCGTCACTCCATGTGCGGAAGCAATCGCTCACCGATAAGGCCTATTCGGCGATCAAGGCGGAGATTATTTCCGGCCGTATTCAGTTCGGAAAATTTATTGATCTCAAAGAGGTGGAAACCCAGCTCGGAATCAGCCGAACACCGGTACGCGAGGCCATGCTGCGCCTGCAGAATGAGAATATCGTCGAGATCGTCCCAAAGCGTGGCATTCGAATTCTCCCGCTTTCGGTTGTTGATCTGAAAGAATATTACCAGGTCATTACGGCCCTTGAGGTTCAGGCCGTTTCACTGATTGTCGACCGCAACCTGCCCCGGACCGATATCATGCCGGTGTTGTATGCCCTGTCCTCGCTGGAAATTTCCATGAAAGGCCAGGATCATGACGCCTGGGCACTTGCCGATGAAAACTTTCATCGCGGCCTGTTTATTTTGAGCGGCAGCAAGAAGCTGATGGATGCCGGCTTGTTTTACCGGGATATCGTGCAGCGCGCCCATTTCGTCGCCCTTGGCCATGTGTCCATGACCGAAAAGGCCCGGTGCTTCAGAAACAGGAATGAGCTGAAAGGCCTGTTGCTGTCAGGCAACGGGCAAAAGGCGCGGACGGAATTCCGGGAGCATTGTCACTGGGAATATGAAACGATTATCAAGGCTCTCGAAACTCTGGATCTCACCAGTATCTAGACCGCATAAGGTCCTTTGAGATCTCACATCAGGCCCTGTTCAGCGGTATCTCCACGACGAAATCCGTGCCAATCCCGACATAGGATTTGCAGGTAATTTCACCGCCCAGTTTACGCACGGATTCTCTCACCGAATAGAGGCCAACCCCGTGGCCGCGGCTCATTTCTGCGGCATTTTCCATTCTGACACCTGGCTCAAAGATCTTCGGAATATCATTCGCAGGAATGCCGATGCCCGTATCTTCCAGCTTCATAAACAGCCGGTTATCCTTGACCGACGTGCTGAGTTTGATGGCGCCGCCCTTGCTGGTGTATTTCACAGAATTGCTGACGAGATTGCTGAGGATCCGCTCAAGCTGTGCCGGGAAATCAATTTCCCGCCGCTCAGGCACATGGTTGCGCCAGTTGAAGGTCAGCTTTTTCTCATCAATCACCCGATCGAACATCCGCAAAGTATCGCGGACCGTCTTTTCGAACCGTTCCGCGGTCAGGTCCTGAAGCTCCAGGATGGACTTGCTGTCGGCAAGCGGGCCGGAGAGCGGCAGATAGTCGTCCAGATGCTGCTTTAGGGACTGGGCCGTTGCCAGAGCACTATCGAGATATTCCTGACGCACTGCCGGATCATCCTGTTCGCTGGAGACGAAATCGGCAAAACTCTTGATCAAATCGACAAAGCTGCGGACGTCATTGCGGATTGCCTGGCCGCCATCAATGGTGACTTTCGCCAGCTTCTGTTCGGCTTCAAATAACAGTCGCTCGCGCTTCTTGATTTCCGACCGCTGATCAAACAGCGCGACAATCCGCATGGTTCCGTCTTTATTGGTTGTCAGATCGGCCTGGACCGGTACTTTGCGGCCATTATGCAGCTCTATGGTGCTTTTGACGGTTTTGGCCTCCCGGCCCATCAGCGGCACGTATTCCCCGTTCTCCGCATCCTTCAGCTCCAGGATCTGCGACATCATGGCGCCGACGAGGTGGCTGGGCTTTGTTTCCAGCAGGGCAGCGGCGGCCAGGTTGCAATGGCGGATTTTGCCATCGGGACCGGCGATCAGGAAGGGCACGGTCGAGTAGTCGAGAAAGCTCTCGAGCAGGGACTTGGTCTGGGACTGCTTTTCCAGGGCCTGGCGCTTCAGATATTCGAACCTTAAGCCCATAACCACCGCGATGGTCAGAAGCAGGCCAATGGCAAACAGAGTGGTATAGAGAGATTGCAGATTGGATTGATCTTTCTCAAGTGCCCGCAACACAATATTACGGATTTCCACCCGCTCCTGATCATGCATCTTGAGCAGTGTTTGAAGGGCGTTGAACGCAGCAACATCGTCAATCTCTATCTCGGCATCAATTTCGGCGACGGACTTGCCCTCGGACCTGAGCTGATCGACCCGGTTGATGCTGACGAAATAGTTGCGGAGGGTCGCCTCGATGATCGCCACCTGTTCCTCGGCAGCGACGCCATAGCGGTCCTGCAGCAGTTTGAGCTGATCCCGGGCTTCCTCGAAATAGGTGAAAAACTCTTCCTTGTCGGCATCGTCACCGCGGATAAGATAATCCTTAAAATTGTGGATCAACCCCTGAAACCCTATCAGCGCGATGAGGCGTTCCGTGTGGTTATCGGTCATCTTGAACTGCCGGTCCGCCTCGATCCATTGCGAAGGAGCGTTCAGAGAATAGACCTGATAGGTCCAGAAAAACAGCAGAGCAAACAGGGCGGCGAGAAACGCCAGAATAACGCCAAAATTCTTTTGAAAATTCTCCGCCACGTAATCAAGTCCCTACTACAAAAATTAACCCTATCCCTCCGGATATAAGGGTCCCGGGGATAGTATTCGGGCAAACTCTTAACATTTTCTTAATTTTGAAATTTGAGGGGAAATTTTGTTGGGAATGGATAAAATTCTGTGACCATTTAGGTCCATTTTATCGCTTTTTTTCCAATTGTTACATTCCACCATAAAACCTTGGCGAAAGTTTGACCGGACGCGAACTATTAGCAAAATGTACAATCAAAGCTATATAGGGAAACGTCTATATAGTTATTTCCCTATATAGAATCCCCATCCCGTCAATGCCAGCATAGGATGATCGGTTTTGTAAATCTACCCCGCAAGAACGGTTTTTATCTCGACATGGGAATGCAGGGTCTGATGCACCGGGCAGCGATCGGCGATTTCCAACAATCGGCTTTTCTGCTCTTCCGATAACTCGCCCTTGAGTTCTATCTCTTTATCGATGCGATCGATCTTCCCGGTCTCAGTTTCACATTCCTCGCAATCCTTGGCGTGGATTTTCTGATGCCGGAGTTTGACCGCCACCCCTTCCAGCGGCCATTTCTTGCGATCGGCATACATGCGGATGGTCATGGAGGTACAGGCCCCAAGACCCGATACCAGAAGATCATAGGGGGTAGGCCCGCGATTGGTGCCGCCGACACTGAAGGGCTCATCGGCAATGAGGGAATGACCGCTGGTATTGATATCCTGAAGGAACTTGCCCTGCCCCGTTTCGATGACGACCGTGCTGTTCTCATCGGCTTTCAAACTGCTGCGGGCCTTCGTATCCTGCAACGCTGTCACATATTTCTTTGCCCAGCTGCCAATGATCTCGGCCACATAAATGGCATCGGAACGGCGGCTCAAGAGATGATCGGCCCCATCGAGGGAGATAAAACTCTTCGGATGTTTGGCGGCGACGAATATATTGGTCGCATTATTGATACCCACCGTCTGATCGAGAGGGGCATGAAAGACGATCAGGGGTTTTCGCAGCTTTGCCAGCCGCTCCACCTGTTCCTGGCTCCTCAGATCCTCCAGAAACTGCTTCTTCACTTTGAACGGGCGCCCGCCGATACTGACGGCGGCTTCACCTTTTTCATCAATTTCCTGCTGATGATCCATGAAATGATGACCGACATGGGCCGGATCAAACGGCGCGCCAATGGTTGCCACCGCCTCCACTTCCTCAATCTCGGATGCCGCCGCCAGAACCGCCGCCCCACCAAGACTATGACCGATCAGAATACTTGGCGCCTCATGGCTGTCCCGCAAATACCCGGCTGCCAACAGCAAATCAGCGATATTGGAGGAGAAATTGGTATTTTCAAACTCGCCATCACTCTGACCCAGGCCGGTAAAATCAAAACGCAAGGTCGCCACCCCCAGCTCGGTCAGCGCCGCCGCCACACGTGAAGCGGCAAAGATATCCTTGGAGCAGGTAAAACAATGGGCAAACAGGGCATAGGTCTTCGGCTTGCCCACCGGCAGATCCAGCCGCGCCGCCAACATGCCGTCGGATCCCTGAAAGGTAATTTTTTCGGATCTCATCGCCTACCCCCGCCTTTTACCATTATCGATATCTGCAAAGTAGTTATTGCACCGACTATGAACAATGGCAATCACGCGGAGGTCACGTGCTGTTGATCAGGGTCAGCTTTCCCAGAACGGATCCCGCAGCTCCCGCTTCAATACCTTCCCCAAAGCGTTTCTCGGAAAGTCTTCGCGGAATTCAGCGCCGATCAAACGCTGATGCTTCCCCAGCCGCTCATTGGCCCAGACAAGCAAAGCATTGGCATCCTCCGCCCCGTCCCGTCCGATAACCAGCGCATAAGGGCTTTCCCCCCATTTCTCATGGGGAACGCCGATGACGGTGACGTCGAGAATATCCGGATGCTCTCCCAGGATCGCTTCGATATCGGCCGGAAAGACGTTAAACCCACCCGATATGATCATGTCCTTTTTCCGATCGAGAATATAGAGATGGCCGTCTTCATCCATCTTGCCGATATCGCCGGATCGCAGAAAACTCCGGCCCAGACTGTCCCGAACGATCATCGCCTCGGTCAGATCATCCCGCTTGTAATAAGCCTTCATCATACCGGCCCCATAACCGCAGATTTCCCCAACCTCACCTCTTGGCAGTTCATTGCCATCATCATCGAAAATCTTGGCATCGAAGCCAAGTACGGGCAGACCGACGGATTCCGGCTTTTCGGCATGCATATGCGGCTTGCTCATGGACGCAAAGCCTTCCGAATAGCCATAGAGCGCATAAAGGTTCGGTGACAGCCGTTTTAGAACATCCGCCTTGGTATCCGGCCGAAGTGGCGATCCAGCACAAAGCACGGCCTCAAGGCTGGAGAGATCGAACCGGTCGAACGCCGGATGATCCAAAGTGACAATGAACTGGGTCGGCACCATAAAGGTATGGGTGATCTTTTCTTTCTCCACCGTTTCCAGGAAAACGGCGGGATTGAACTCCGGTAACACCACTAAGGTGCCACCCGCAAAGAGGATAGGGAGAACCATCAACCAGGTGCCATTGGAGTAAAGCGCGGTCGTTGTCAGAGCCCGGGATTCGCTGTTGAAGCCCATCTCGATGGCGTTACTGAAAGACCAATGCTGCCGGACCCGATGTGTCTGGACGATACCCTTGGGAAGGCCCGTCGTCCCGGAACTGTAGATAATGTTGAAATCATCTTCGAGCCTCAACTCGACCTTCGGATAATCGGCGCTCGCCCCGTCCAGGAAAGCTGTAAATCCGGTCCAGCCGGGCGCCGCGAAGTCGGCGGCAATGAAGTTCCCTTCCGGAATCTTTTTGAGTTCATGATAAATCTTGCCAATCCGTTCCCGATAGGAATCAGCGGCGATGAGCATGGAGGCATCACAGTCATTGATCAGTGTGGACATCTGCTCTGCCGTCAGCAGCCCGCTTAGCGGCACGACACAGGCCCCCGCCCGAACGACCCCGAAAATGATCTCCAATGCCTCTATCTTATTGGCCATCAGCACGGCGACCTTGTCGCCACGGCCAATACCCCGTTTGATGAGAGCATTGGCAATACGACTCATATTGGCATCGAAGTCTTCCCAGCTGCGGCGCACGTCTCCGCAGATCACGGCATCCTTGTTCGGGTTGAACTTGGCATGTGTCGCCCAAAGCTCAGGCAGAAAAACCTGTGCGTTATCGATAGTGTCCATTTAGATCATCCAGGCAGATTTGGGTTGTCAGGAGGCTTCCAGAATAATGACGGAGCAGGCGGCTTCATCAAATCCCATAACGCCGCCCCCGTTCTCGGCGAGAGCAATTCGAGGATTGTCCGCCTGTCTGGCGCCGGCTTCCCCGCGTAATTGCTGAGTGAGTTCATCGATCATGGAAAGGCCGGTGGCCCCGACCGGGTGCCCCTTGGAGACCAGACCGCCGGACAGATTAATGGGGCGAGCGCCGCCGAGGGCTGTTGCGCCGCTGGCGACATATTCCCCGCCCTTGCCTTCTTCACAGAAACCAAGCATCTCACATTGATAGATCTCACAAAAAGACGTCGCGTCATGGACTTCGGCAATATCGATGTCGTCCGGGGTCAAGCCCGATTGCGCATAGGCTTTTTTGGCGGCGACCGAGCTTAATCCGGGCTCATCGAGATCCCGATACTTACCACCGGTCAGAACACTCGCCCGTATCTTGATGGCTCTGTCCTGAACTTCTTGCGGCAGTTTGGCCAGATAGGCTTGCGAACAGATCAGCGCCGCTGCGGCCCCATCTCCAATCGGTGCGCACATGGACCGGGTCAGCGGATAGCTGATGGGCCGGTCTTCCATGACCTTCTCGACACTGACTTCAAAGCGATACTGGGCCTTTGGATTAAGGCTGCCATGATGATGGTTCTTGGAAGAGCCATAGGCGATCTGCTCTTGCGTCGTGCCATATTTCTTCATGTGATAGGCCGCCTGCATGGCGTAAGTATCCATAAACACTGTGCCATTGCCATTATCCGGATCGAAGGGTTTGTCCGCCCGCTCCCCTGCCGCAGCGTAATAGTCTCTCCATTGATCCGGATCGAACTGATCAATCCCGGCATCGAAGATTTCCTGTATCTTTTCCGGATCATTGGGAACAAAGGTTTTTTCCACACCAATGGCCAGAGACAGTTCTGACTGGCCGGAGAGAATATCTTTCCAGGCCCCGTGAAACGCCATTGAAGCTGTTGCGCATGCGCCCTCCACATTGACGACAGGCACCCGTTCCGGGAACAGTCCCTCCTTGACCAAAGGGGTAAAACAGACCTGCCCGCGAATACAGCCCTGGCCGAATGTCCCCATGCCACAATTGCCGAACCAGGCCTGCTCAATATCCTGTGCGACGTCGGCACCGACATCCTCTAGGACACCGAGATAGGCATCCCGGGTCAGATCCTTGAAGGAGGCTTCGGGCATTTTTTCAAATGGCGTGCTGAACGCCCCGATAATATATGTGTCCTGCATGGTTTTCTCCCTGCTGCCTTTTTATTCTACTTGAGTACCGCCGGTAAATTATGAAGTCCGCGCATGCTCAAACTGTCAATCCATCTCAGTTCCTGATCGTCCCGGCAACAATAGGTCGGAAACCGCCGCAAAAACTCATTGATGGCGATCTTCCCCTCAAGACGGGCCAGAGCCGCGCCCAAACAAAAATGGGCACCATAGCCAAAAGTGAGATGCCGGTTCTTCTTGCGACCCAGATCGAGATCGTCCGGCTTTTCAAACTGGCTTTCATCCCTATTGGCCGAATTGTTCATGGCAAAGACCCGATCCCCTTTTTTCAAGAGCTTGCCTTCCAGCTCATGATCTGTCGTGACAATTCGGGCAATGCCGTTGCTGGGTCCGTCAAATCGTAGAAATTCTTCAATGGCGGTGTCGATCATCTCCGGCTTTTCCATTAGTCTTTGTTTTTGCTCCGGAAAGTTATGCATCATCCAGAGGGACCCGCTGACCATATTGGTGGTGGTCTCATGCCCGGCAAACAGAATCATCATGCAGGAGGCGACAAGCTCATCCTCGCTCAATCCCTCGCCATTTTCCTGGGCGGTGATCATGGTACTAAGGATATCATCCCCGAGGCTTTTACGCCGGGCCGCAATCAGCTCCCGGAAAAACCCGGCCATGGCGTGGGACCCCGCCCGGGCCCGTTCATATTTATCCGAAACGCCTTGTGCGGTGCCGATAAATACCATCATATCATCGGACCAGGCCTTGATATCCGCCAGCCGGTCATGGGGCACGCCAAGAATGTTCATAATCACCAAGGCCGGCAGCGGTGTCGCGAATTCCGTGACCAGGTCCACATCTCCGCTGGGATCCAATGAGGACAGCAACCGGTCAACAATCTCTTCAATACCCGGCGCCAGCTCCTGAATGGCGCGGGGAGTAAAGGCGGAATTCATGATTTTACGCAGATGGGTGTGCCGTGGCGGGTCCCGAAACACCATCCACAGGTTCAAATAGCGGATAACTTCCTGCAGAACCGACTTCTCTTTCGGGGGCAGGCTTTCATAAAAGGGCGTGATCCGGTCCGGAGACAGGGATTTGGTCATATGAGCCCGTTTAACATCGTCATAACGGGTCAGGATCCAGCTTTTCAGCCGCGGATGCCAGTGCACGGGGTCTTCCTCGCGCAACCGCGCATAGACGGGGAACGGATCTGCCAGGGTCTGTTTATCCCGCAAATCATACACAGGTAAAGTCGCTGTCATCCGGTGTCCCTTTATGATCTCGTATTCGATTTCGAACCAGATCCATATTATTATTGTAACGACTGTTCAATATATAGCCATTCCGCAGAATTACAACTTAAATGCCAGTAAAAAACCGCCACAGGGGCGGTTCTCAGACAGGCATTGAGGAGGTTGTTCCGGGATCAGCTTTCGTCGGCCACATAAAGGGTCTCAAAGAAATTATCCAGGGCGCGGCTCGGATCAATGGCAACAAGGGCTTCGAACAGCTCCGGCGGATCCGTCGCCGGCTGGTCTTCCACTGCCTTGTCCCAGAAGGTGTCTTCGAGGGCCACCTGCTGATCTGGCGTTTCTGTGAACGGATTAGGAATGCTCTTCGCTCCGACAGCATCAAATAACTGATCCAGGTCGACAAGGCTCCTTGGCGCGTCAAGCGGCAGTTCAAACAGGTTGGCGTCCGGCGCCGACCCCAGAACGGATATTGCCTCCGGAGAAATATCGAAGGGCATTTCGAGATCATAATCTTCTGACAACCCGACCATAAACGCGCTAACTTCTTCAGAGACGTCGTCCTCTCTTGCAGCGGCCGGTGTCGTACTTTCGGCAAGCTCCTGTCCTTCCGCGCCGAGCATGAATCCAGTCTCAGCAGCAGATGGCAGAGGGGGATCAACGGACGGCAGCCTGTAGACATCGGCAACATCGAGATCGCCAAAATGAGGATCTAAGTCAGAATATCCAGACGCAATGGCGTCCGGGCGAACTGTCTCGTCCTGCTCTGTCCCACCAGATTTTTTCGTGTCATCCGCCATCTAATTACGCGCATCTTCCTGAAATACAAATTTCGCTGTTTCCGGCAAAATATCTCCGGTCAGCAATTCTCATGGCGTAAGTTAGTGCATCATGAAGGTCTGTGCATACCCCAAACAAGGGAATTCCCGCGAAAATGTAAAGTTTTTAAAATTTCTTTTAAAACAATACATTGGATGATTTTCGCGGGTTTATACTTAAGCAAATATTAACAAAAGATTTAGATTTTCCCCCTCATATGAATGAAATGTATTAGGTCAAATTCATTAACACTCTTTTCATAAAATTCGACTAAATTTTGCAATGAGAATAAATAGTACTTTTACTGAAGTAAGTATTACTTTGGTATTATTACATGTGAAAGTAGTGAGTTAAAGAGTAACATGTCTGGAGTAAGTAGATGTTTGGTATCAAGTTAAAGATCTCCCACAAGCTTCCCCTTTATATTGTAGGTAGCTCCCTGGTCACGGCCCTTGTTCTGGCAATTGCCACATATATACAGAGTGCCAAGACCATTCAGCATGAGATCGAGCTGGAACTGGAAACCGTGGTTGAAGCCAGAACCGTACAGCTGGGTCTGTACCTGAAGTCAATTCAAGAAGACCTGGATATTATTGCCGCCAGCCCCTTTGCCCATAATGCCCTCAAGGATTTTGAGCATGCATGGCTCGGAATGGGGCCAGATGCCCAGAAAACACTTCAGGTTGCCTATGTAACTAAGAACCCGCACCCCAAAGATAAAAGGGAAAATTTGAATTACGCGGATACCGGGACATTATATGACCAGGCACATGCCACTTACCACGAATGGTTCCGTGAAATCCTGCATCGCAAAGGCTATTACGATATTTTTCTGATCGATCCCGCAGGCAATGTTGTCTATTCCGTCCATAAGGCCGCGGATTACGCGACAAACGTCAGAGCAGGGAAATGGAAAGATACGGACCTTGGTAATGCTTTCAGGGCGGCTGCTAAAAACGCCGAAAGTGGTCATGACTACTTTTCAGATTTCAAACCCTACGCTCCGAGCGATGGCAAGCCAGCAGGCTTTATTTCCAAGCCGGTTGTTGAGCCGGATGGGGAGTTTATCGGAACTCTCGTCTTTGAGATGCCTGCCAGCAAGATCAATGCTCTCATGGGCGATCTGACAGGCCTTGGCGAAACCGGTGAAGCCGTTCTTGTCGGATCGGATCACTTGCTACGGACAAATTCCCCGCGCAGTGAAGAACCGACTTTCCTGGTCAAGGAAGATTCATCAGAACCTGTAGAACGTGCCCTAAACGGTGAGATCGGCTTTACCCATGCCTTGAATTATGACGGTCATGAAGTCGCTGTTGCCTATGGTCCTTTCGAGTTCCTTGACACCAAATGGGCCGTCCTGGTTGAAATGCATGAAGAAGAATTTCAGGCTCCGACAGTTTCACTGCGCAACTCAATGATTATGATCACTCTTATCATTCTCGCTATTGCTGCCGCAGCCGGTATTTTCCTTGCCCGACAGATTGCGGGCGCCCTTGTCAAAGTGAATACGACTATGTTGACGCTTGCTGAGGGTGATAATACCGTCGATGTGCCGTACCTGGATCGGACCGACGAAATCGGTGAAATGGCGAATTCTGTTCAAACTTTTAAGGACAATGACATTGAGCGCCGTCGCCTTGAAGAAGAATCAGCCATCGCCGCCAAAGAACAGGCGGAACGGGACAAAGCACAAGCGGAAGCAGATGCCAAACAGGAAGCTGCTGAAAGAGAGCGTGAGCGAAATGAAATTGCAGCAAAAGAAGCCCGTGCTGCGAAAATCACCAGCATGATCGAAGCCTTTGAAGGCAAGGTAAACAGTCTGATTGGTACATTGAACATGTCCGCTTCAAATTTCAAAGGCAATGCGGATGAATTGAAATCAACCGCCGAGACAACGAATATGCTGGCCTCTGAAGTTTCAGTGGCATCTGGTCAAGCGTCCTCAAACGTTCAGACCGTGGCCTCTGCGGCAGAAGAACTCTCTTCTTCTATTACGGAAATCAGCCGGCAAGTCTCTCAGGCCTCGACTGTTTCTGAAGAAGCGGTTGCCGAAGCGGACACCAGCATCAATTCTGTTAATGACCTTGCCAACCGGGCGCAGAAAATCAGCGATGTTGTCACAATGATCAGCGATATTGCCAGCCAGACCAATCTGCTGGCACTGAACGCGACTATTGAAGCGGCGCGCGCCGGTGACGCCGGGAAAGGATTTGCCGTTGTAGCCTCTGAAGTTAAAGCCCTTGCGACCCAAACAGCGCGGGCCACTGAGGAAATTGAGAAGCAGATCAGCGACATTCAATCTGCCTCGGGCGATACTGTTTCTACAATCAACAGCATCAGCGGAGTTATCAACTCGATCCGCGAGGCGACGGTCTCTATCTCTTCAGCTGTCGAGGAACAAAGCGCCGCGACGACGGAAATTTCCCGGAATGTTCAGGAAGCTTCCAGCGGTACGACAGCTGTTTCTTCAAAAATTGAAACTGTTTCTGCCAAGTCCAAAGAAACAGGAGAAGCAGCAGACAGTATGCTTTCTGCCTCGGAGGAACTCAGCAATCTTGCGGAAAACCTGAAGGAAAATATTGAGTCCTTCCTTGCGGAAGTGAAGGCAGCCTGAGGTGAATACATAAAATTTACCATGTATTTACCTTTCTTAACAACTGTTCTTTAAGAACTTTTGTTGATCATTAGCGGCTGTCGATTTAGATTGTTTTCTGATGAGGTATGCTGTGAGCAATATTCCAAGCGTTATCAACGCAGATCGTATTTCCGATGGCGCCAAACTGCTTGTCCGCGGGAGCTTTGTCGCCGCTGGCCTGTGCCTTGGCGCCACTGCTTTCTCCGCTGCGGCCCAGGCTCAAGAAGACGGGCCAGAGTATTTTCAGGTCAATATGAAACCTGGCAGCACTTTGAATGTCCGTAAGGATCCGTCTTTGAAGAGCGAAAAAATCGGTTCCCTTCCAGCTGACGCCGACGGCATCGCCAATCTCGGATGCCATGTGGGGATGCCTTACCTGGAATGGCGGGAATCAACGACTGCCGTGAGAAAAGTCGAAACCCGCCGCAAATGGTGCAATATCGAATATAACGGCATGGTCGGATGGACTGCCGGTAAATATCTGGAAGAAGACCGCCCTGAATAAAGGTCTTCCCCTAGTTTCCAAACAGAATTAGCGCGGCCTGCAGCACAAACAGGTATCGCGCTAATTTGCCAATTGTCACAAGAATAATGAATGGCAGCAAAGGTGTTCTGAGGACACCTGCCGCGATTGTCAAGGGATCGCCGACAATTGGCATCCAGGACATTAGCAAACTCCATTTGCCATAGCGGCTAAACCAATCCGTCGATTTCTCATACATGCGCGCATTAATGGGAAACCATTTCCTGTCCCGAAAATGGGCCAGATATGTGCCCAGAACCCAATTGACAATTGAGCCCAGTACATTGCCGGTCAGGGCGCTCAAAACCAATATCCAGATCGTTCCGTTATCTGTTGCGATAAAACTCGTCAACAAGGCTTCTGAAGAACCTGGCAACAATGTCGCGGAAAGAAAGGCACTTAAGAAAAGGCTTCCATAAACGGATAACACTGTCATACCTTAAGCATCTGCATGGTCAACCTTCTGGAGCGACGTGAGATGTCACGACTTGATCATCGAACTTTCTTGAAAAGCCTGAGTGCCGAACAAAGGCGGCAGTTGCAGCAAAAGTCCGATATGCCTGGCCTGACACGCATATCCGTGCATTTCGGGGCAATTCTGCTGTGCTCGGCCTTGATCCTGTCCGACAATCCGTTTTACTTGATGCTTCTGCCAGTGCAAGGGTTTCTTGTTATTTTTCTGTTCACAGCGTTGCATGAGTCCATTCATGGAACGGCCTTCCGGAGCGGCTGGCTTAACATCGCTGTTTCTCATGTCTGCGGGTTCCTTGTTTTCGTTCCGCCCATCTGGTTTCACGACTTTCATTTCACCCATCATCGCTTCACCCATGATCCGGAGAATGATCCGGAACTGCAGTCTCCCAAACCACAGAATTTGCGTCAGTATCTGTTCCATATCTCAGGGCTACAGACCTGGAAAGAAACAATCAGTAAGCTGATCAGGAACGCCCTGGGGCGTAAGCCAGACATTTTTATAAGCGCAAAAAATCGCGCCCGTGTCCGACAGGAGGCGCGCGTTACCCTATTTCTCTATCTGGCCCTTTTTGGTGTGAGCATTGCCAGCGGTTCCCTCGCCTTATTCTGGATCTGGATCCTTCCGGTCCTCCTGGGTCAGCCAATGCTAAGGCTATATCTTCTGGCTGAGCATACAGGCTGTCGGCCTTCAGACGATATATTCGTCAAGACAAGAACGACCTATACCAATCCCCTGCTCACCTATTTTGCCTGGAACATGCCCTTCCACGCGGAACACCATGCCTTTGCATCGGTTCCATTCCACAAACTGCCGGAGTTCCATCAGTTGACCAAACCTCATCTTAAGATTACGGAAACCGGCTATCTCAGTTTCAATCGAAAGCTTTTGGACGGGTTTCGACGATAACCGACTAAATCAACCCGCCGGGCGCCGCTGGGCCATAAGATTTTTTCGGCTCTCCTCACTCCACTCTCCGGTTGGTTTGCCTAAATCTCGACCGACTTCATACCCTCGGCGCAGGGCTGGACGGTTTTTCATCAGGTCGTACCACCGGCGGATATTCGGGAACTCATCCAGATTTATTTCCTGCCGCTTGTAGGTGATGATCCAGGGCCAGCAAGCCATATCGGCGATGGAATAGTCCCCGCAGATATATTCCCGGCCCTCAAGCCGTGTGTTCAGGACATCAAACAGCCTCAAGGCTTCCGTCGAATAGCGCTCCATCGCATAGGGTATTTTTTCGGGCGCATAGAATTTGAAATGACCGTTTTGACCGAGCATGGGCCCGAGCCCGCCCATCTGCCACATGAGCCATTCGATCACCTCTTTACGGCCCCGCAGGTCTTTTGGCAGAAACTTCCCGGTTTTCTCAGCAAGATAGATCAGGATCGCGCCGGTTTCGAAAACCGAGATTGGATCGCCACCATCCTCGGGCTCCTGATCAATGATGGCTGGCATCCGGTTGTTCGGACTGATGGCCAGGAAGTCTTTCTCGAATTGTTCCCCTTTGCCAATATTAACCGGAATTACGTTGTAATCGAGACCCATTTCTTCCAGTGCAATTGAGATTTTCCAGCCGTTGGGTGTCGGCCAATAATAAAGATCAATCATAATTACTGTCCCTTAGGCTGAGTTGAGTTTAGCTTCAATGAGTTGAAAGCGGTCATTTCCGAAATACATATCCGTGTCGTCCAGATAGATGGTTGGAGATCCAAAACCTCCCCGATCAATCAGCTCCTGGGTCGTGTCTTTCAGCTTGTCCTTATAGACCTGATCATTGATCTTCTTGAAAAAGCCCTCCTTGTCCAGGCCAACCTCTTCAACAATTGATTCCAGAATATCCACCTGAGAGATATCGGCAAGATCCGTCCAGTAACGCTCAAACACTTTGCGGACATAAGGTACCAGACAATCTTCTTCCAGAGCCACAAATGCCCCGCGCATGGCCTTGACGCTGTTAACCGGGAACACCGGCGGCTGGCCGATTTTGATGCCGACAAACCAGGCCCAATCCTGAAGATCCTTTTTGCCATAGCGCTGTTTTGGAATCACCGGGTTTTCCCGGTTGTTATAAACCGACGGATTGACCGTATTAAAGACACCGCCCACCAGAAACGGCTTATAGATAACTTCCAGGTCCGATCTTTTGGCGATGAGTTTCTGTAAGGATTCAAATCCGAGATAAGTCCAGGGACTGGAGCAATCGAAATAGAATTCGAGCTTATGCATTATCTGCCTCTTTGTTTTTTGTTTTTGCGCCGATATGCAAGCATAGTAACATCACTCGGGTCTATAAAAGAAATTGTTCTTTGCCCCAATGACAAGAAGAAAAAGGATCTGGTACACATGAACAAACGCTCGCTTGGAAATAATGGTCTTGATGTCAGTGCCCTCGGTCTCGGATGCTGGAGTTTCGCTGGCGCCTATGGCCCGACGGATGAAGCAGAAAGCCACCAGACTCTCGCAAAAGCCCTGGACCTGGGCATTGATTTCCTGGATACGGCGAATGTTTATGGTGGCGGTGTTTCCGAGCAGGTGATCGGCTCCTTCCTCAAAAGCAATGGAATCAAATTCAAGATTGCTACCAAGGGCGGAATCAAGCGGGCGCCCGGCTCAACAGAGCGCGTGTTTGACAACAAACCGGAATACCTGTCCGAGGCGCTGGATCTCTCCCTTGAGCGGCTGGGGGTGGATTATGTTGATCTATATTACATCCATCGGCGCGATCCGGATGTGGAGATTGAGGATTTGATGGAAACCCTGGTTGGTTTCAAGAATGCCGGGAAAATCGGGGGAATCGGATTTTCCGAAATCTCCCCGAGCTCCCTGCGCCGCGCCCATGCCGTGCATCCTGTCACCGCGGTCCAGAGCGAGTATTCTCTATGGTCGAGAATGCCGGATCTCGGTATGATTCAAGCCTGCAAAGATCTTGATGTTGCCTTTGTCCCCTTTTCACCGCTGGGGCGGGGTATGTTCGGCCGCAGCACTCCCGATCCATCCACATTCGGGAAGCTGGATTTCAGGAAAAATAATCCGCGCTTCCTGGAACCCGATTTCAGCAGAAATGTCGAAATCATTGAGCGCTATAAAAGCTATGCGGCGGATAATGGCCATTCACCGGCCGCCCTGGCCATCGCCTGGTGCTTGCATCAGGGGGATCATCTTATCCCTATTCCGGGGACCCGTTCGTCAGATCATCTGGAAGAGCTGGCGGCCGGAACGGACATAAATCTCTCGGACAGTGACCTTAAGGAAATCGAGACAATTCTCCCCGTTGGCTTTGCCCACGGTGATCGATATTCGGACGCTCAACAGGTCGGAGCAGAGCGTTACTGCTGACAGTTAAACTCCGCCCATAAGGGATAGTGATCTGATAGACGATGCTGCTTTGTTGCCTTGGTAAAACCAGTCTCCGTATAGATAAAAGGCACAAAGTCAAAACCACCGGCGGTCACGAATTCCAGATTGAGTTTGCGTTTACCGCCGGTTTCAAACCAGGCAATCTGATCATAGTATTTTTTAAGCAGCGGATCGTTATCAACCGCGAATATCGACCGTTTCACGTTATGCAGTTCATCCGGAACCGTGAGGCCGGTACTGGTGAAGGCCTGCCAAAGATCATCCCCGTGGCGATCGATATTAAAATCACCGAGGGCAATAAGGTTCTGCCCAAAGGCATTGGCTTGACCGGCCCATTCCTCCAGCCACTCAGCAATGCCCTTGAGTTCGGGAATCCGCCCGGCCGAATCCGATCCATAGTCCACATGCAAGCTGGTGAGAATAAATGTATCTTGGCCGGCGCGGAAACTTACTGCATAGGGTGTTCGCGCAAATTGCCGTTGTAGGGCGCCTGTCCCGATAACGCCATCCTCGGTTTCCGGAATGACCAATTCTCCCGCCAGACCTGACAACTGCACCCGGCTGGTATCAAATATATAGCCCATACGTTCATTGTTGCCAGAATCACCGCGGGTGACATCCGTGATCAGAAAGTTCCATTGCCGTCCCAGAGTTTTCATCATCGTTCGCAATGCTCTGAGGTCGCCTTTGATTTCCTGTATGGCAATAACATCGAAGCGCGAGACAATTTCCGTAATGGCCCAGAGCCCCCGATAGTCTCGTTTTGGGCTATCGGAAGAAGACGCGGTCCATTTACGGGTCAAGGAGGAAAAGGCCTTGATATTCCAGGTTCCTATCAGAATATTGCGGGCAATCTCCCGCTTTGGAGGGATCAAAAGGTCCAATTCGAGTCTCAGGGCTTCCATTTCGGCCCGGATCGGATTGGCAACTGTATCATCTCGCCAGGATGGCAGTGGTTCCGACATCATGCCCCCTTTTGCATATCTTGAATAAACTTAAGGATATACTCCTTACAACTTATAGGCTTTATCCCGTATGTGAAACCGTTATGATAGCAGAAAAATCGGCGTATTCTGGTTTCGGGTAGTGGGGGCACAGCTTTTGGAAAAGGAAGATCGGGGAATATTTCTACTTTGCGTCCTGGCCGTTCTGGTTGGGGTTATCGGAGGAATCGGGGCTTGGGTATTTCGTCTACTTATCGGGTTCTTCCACAATCTCCTGTTTTTGGGAAAGCTGGATCTTTATTACGACGCCAATATTCATACGCCGACGGACGTATGGGGAGCTTGGGTGATTGCTGTTCCCATGATTGGAGCTGTGGGTGTTGCCTGGCTGGTCAAAACCTTTGCCCCGGAAGCCAAGGGCCATGGCGTCCCGGAAGTCATGGACGCCATTCATTACAATAATGGCCATATCCGGCCCATCGTCGTCGTCGTCAAATCCCTCGCTTCCGCTCTGTCCATCGGTAGCGGCGGTGCCATTGGCCGGGAAGGCCCGATTATTCAGATCGGTGCAACCTTCGGCTCAGTCCTCGGCAGTTGGGTAACCATGCCGACACGGCAGCGGGTGGTGCTAATGGCGGCCGGCGCCGGCGCCGGAATAGCGGCAACCTTTAATGCGCCGCTTGGAGGCGTATTGTTTGCAGTCGAACTCCTGCTCGTCTCAATCTCGGCGCAAAGCATTCTACTCGTCTCCATCTCGACAGTGGTCGCCACATATATCGGACGCTTGCTGCTGGGCGCCAATCCGAGTTTCGAAGTCCCTGCCCTGCAGCATCCCGGTTTCGGGGTTGAGCCGGTTTGGGGTCTCATCCTGTTTATTCCGTTAGGTCTGCTCTGTGGCCTCGCCGGTACAGTGTTCATACGTGCCATCTACTGGGCAGAAGACAAATTCGATGCCATGCCGGGAAACTACTACACCCGCCATGTCCTGGGCATGGCCTGTGTCGGTGTCATGATCTATTTGTTTCAACGCTACGCCGGGGAGTTTTATGTTCAGGGGGTCGGCTATGCGACCATCCTGGATGTGTTGCTGGAAACCCTGTCTGATCCCTGGTTCCTGCTTCTGCTCTTTGCCTTGAAAATGGTCGCTACATGTCTGACCCTGGGATCCGGAGCGTCCGGGGGTGTCTTTTCGCCGTCCCTGTTTATGGGAGCCACCCTCGGCGCGTCCATGGGCAGCTTCGTGCATATGATTTACCCGGAAATCGGGGTTGGTATTCCCGTCTTTGCCATCGCCGGAATGGCGGCGATGATCGGCTCCACAACCGGCGCCATTTTCACCAGTGTCATCATGCTCTGCGAGATGACTGGTGACTATCATATGATGCTGCCGACCATGCTCTGCACGGCAACGGCCTATGCGTTGAGGCGGCGTCTGTCTCCTGCCAGTATCTATACCCTCAAGCTAAACCGCCGTGGCCATACAGTTCCGGAGGGGCTTGTGGCAGCGTCGCTTGCCGCCAGAAGGGTTCAGGATATCATGACCCGAAACTTCACCTTGCTGAATGAAGGAAGTACCCTTCCTCAGGCGCCGGGTATCGTCATATGGACGCGGGAGGATGAAATCACCAGTATTGAGCGGCGTTTCATTAACAAGGACGCCCCTGAAACCAGCCTGACAAGTGGTGAAAGTTCCAGCTATACCATTATCCCGGAAAGTATGAGCCTGATCGACGCCTTACGCGTTATGACGGACCAGGATGCAGATGTGGCTTTGGTTTCCACCTCAGCGGAAAAAACCAGCGGATCTTCCATTGTCGGTGTGGTAACCTCTATCGAACTTATTGGTGCTCTAAAAGGGACAGCAAAATTGCAATAGGGACTGTCTAGAAAGATTCAGCACTTGCCCGCGTCCAGGCATCGGCATAGCCGGGGTTAATCTTGTCTGACAGAAGCTCTCCTTCCTCCAGATAGTCATAAACCTCATCAAAGGCCTGCTCGGTCTCATTGGCGACCCTCTGGAAAATATGGTGGGGTGTCAGGCTGTCGGGGTCTTCCAGACCGCAAGCGCCCACAAGCTCACGAAAGCTTTCCATCGTCGCCGCATGGAAGTTGGCAACGCTGATTTGTCGGTCTTCTATATCGACAGCCTTGGCGCGGATCTTGTCCTGTGTGGCGATTCCCGTCGGGCAGGTGTTGGTATTACAGCGCAAGGACTGGATGCAACCGAGGGCGAACATCATTGGACGGGCCACATTACACATATCTGCGCCGAGGGCGATTTTCTTCATGACATCAAAACCCGTGACCACCTTGGCACTGGCAATGATCCTAATCTTGTCTCTAACACCGATTCCGACCAGACAGTTATGAACAAAGGACAGCCCTTCATTAATAGGGACACCCAGCTTGTTGGAGAATTCGAGCGGCGCGGCACCGGTTCCGCCTTCAGCGCCATCGACAGTGATAAAATCCGGGGTGATACCGGTCTTCAGCATGGCTTTGCAAATTCCCATGAACTCGCTTCGGCGGCCAATGCAGAGTTTAAAGCCGATGGGTTTGCCGCCGGTCATTTCTCGCAGGCTGGCAACGAATTCCATCAACCCTTCCGGTGTCGAAAAAGACGAATGAGCCGGGGGAGAAAGAACGTCCTGTCCCATCGGCACCCCGCGAATTTTTGCGATTTCCTCGTCTACTTTAGCGGCCGGCAGGACACCGCCATGGGCAGGCTTCGCGCCCTGAGACAGCTTTATCTCAATCATCTTGACGACGTCACGATTGGCATTTTCCTTGAATTTTTCCGCATCAAACGTACCGTCTTCGGCCCGGCATCCAAAATACCCCGTCCCAATCTGCCAGATGATATCTCCACCGCCGGCAAGGTGATACGGGCTCAGCCCCCCCTCTCCCGTGTTGTGAGCAAAGCCGCCCCGGCGGGCACCGGCATTGAGGGCATGTATCGCGTTAGAACTGAGAGCGCCGAAACTCATGGCGGAAATATTGAGCCGGGATGCCGAGTAGGGTTTTTTGCAGTCAGGGCCGCCAACCATGACCCGGCACTCTTCCTCATTGACCACCTTCGGCGCAAGCGAATGGCTGGCCCGGCTATAGCCGACCTCATAGAGATCCCACTGGGTTCCGAACGGCTGGGTCTGTAATCCGCCGTCGGCGCGGGCGTAGATCAGATTCCGTTGCTGCCGATTATAAGGGCGGCCATTTTCGTTGGTTTCGATAAAATACTGGCGGATCTCGGGACTGATGAATTCCAGGGCATAGCGCATATGACCGATAACCGGATAGTTGCGCAGGACATTGTGGGAGGCAAAATGCATGTCATAGAGACCGATGGCAATGTAGGGTAGAACAAGGACCAATAACCAGATCATCGGCGCCCAGACAAACTGGCCAAAGAAGGCCAACAGGATCCCAACCAGGGAAATGATGTAGAAAATATTACGGGCCATAAGTACTTCTCCTGGTCCTTCCCTGTTGCTGCCGGGTTTGATCAGTCGAAGATCTGCCCGTGCTTATATTGTTCGTCCTGACCGGCGGCTTCCGTTAACGCAGCGACATTGTCTTTGGTGAAGAAACCGTCGAAGCCATGGCATCGTTCAACATATTCAGTGATCAGAATAGTATTTTTGGAGTGTTTTGAGAATATCTGCTTGAGGTTTGGTTCATCCTTGCACTCGCCGACCACATGGGCCAGGAACGGAATTCCCCGATCTTTCAGGGCGTCCACAACGAAATCCACGTTCTTTTCGCCGGACACGTGATCACCGTCTTTCACCTCTATGGCCACATGGTGCATGCGGCGCCCGAAGTTCCGAACGAAATCCTCTGTCGGCATCGGCAAATTCTCGAAGGAGTTCACGAAGGACGGCGTGTTGTTGGCGGTAAAGACCTTGGCCGGTGAATGCTTGTCATCGGTGATCGAGCCATTTCGATTGACATTGGTCGAGGAGTTCATGTCAAAAATGTTATAGGCGCCCCAGAAATAATACGGCACCTGGGTCAGGAATTCGAGGATCGCATCTTCCCGGTCCGGGGCAAGAATACGGGTCGCCATATGATCTATGCCAAGAAGCAGAGGCGTCACACCACTCTCCTCCGCTTTCGCCGCGGCCGCCTCCAGCACCGCGTGATCTTCAGAAGAGAGATCGAACTTCTCCCCAAGAGCCAGGCTATCCGGGTCATTCGGGTCTTTGCTCGAATACCCGATGCGGTTGCCGGTAAAATCCGAGGGCATGGTGAACTGAACGGTCTTGGAGGCATAGAACGGATTTTCCACATCGCCCGCATATTCGAAGCGAATGCTCTGTTCCTCCAGAATGTCGCGGGTGGCAGAAATATCCGAGCAGTCATAGATCTCCCCGACATAACGGGTATGGGGTGTCGGGCGCGATAAGGGATACATCTTGTTGATGCGCAGGATATATTCCCTGAAGCCCTCCATGTTGGGCTCCATGACAATCACCGCCGGCATTTCCGGGCGATTGAGCATCACATGATACTGATGGGTTTCTCCGCGATAACTGGCGCAGTGACGATACGGGGTCATCAGATAGAACTCGGCCATGGTCTGGACGCTGGTCCCCGGTTCAACCTGGGTCACGATGGCCCGCATATGGCCGACGAGATCCTCAATCCCGCTTGACTTCCGACGCTCGTAAATCTTCGGCCGATATTCTTCAAAAAACTCCGAGTTCTTTTTGTCGCCCTTGGGCTGATAGCCCTGATAGTCAAATGTCATGGCTGATATTCCTGATACAGGCGTTTAGCTGGAGGTGTCATAGACCGGCTCCCAATAGTTCTTTTCGATCAATGCGTCCAACTCCGCCTCGCTGGTTTTTGGGGCGACCCCGTCGGCCTGGGCCTGCAGGGCAACCGCGCGGGCGACAGCACGGCTAACGGACCGGATGTCGGATATGGGCGGCAACAGAGGTTTGGAGGGATCTTTCAAGGCCGGTGACTGTTCTGCCAGAGCCCGGACCGAGGCCATAAACATGGCATCCGTCACCCGCCTCGCACCGGAGGCAATGACCCCAAGGCCGATGCCCGGGAAAATATAGGTGTTATTGCTCTGGGCGATGGGATGGCTGACACCATTGAAAACGACTGGATCAAAGGGGCTGCCGGTCGCGACCAAAGCCCGCCCGTCCGTCCATTTGATCAGGTCCTCCGGCACGGCTTCGGCACGAGACGTCGGATTGGACAGAGGAAACAGAATGGGACGGTCCACATGAGAGGCCATCTCCCGCACCACTTCTTCGGTGAAGAGGCCCTTTTGTCCGGAGACACCGATCAAAACAGATGGCCGGGCATGTTTGACAACATCCAGAAGGCTGACCGAGCCGTCTTCCGCGCTCGCCCAGTCCGAGATATCCCCATGCGACTGCGCCAGCCGCATCTGGAAATCCATCAACCCGGTCATCTTGTCATGCACCAGGCCATAGCGGTCAACCATGAAAATCTGTTTCCGTGCCTCGGCATCACTGAGACCCTCATCAACCATGATCCGGATCAACTGTTCAGCAATGCCGGCCCCGGCAGACCCGGCCCCGACAAACACCACATTGAGATCGCTCAGCGAGGTATCCAGCATCTTGCAGGCAGCCATTAACGTCCCGGCGGCAACGGCGGCAGTTCCCTGGATATCATCGTTATAGGTGCAGAGCTGATCGCGATAGCGGGCCAGCAACGGCTCCGCATGGGCCTGGGCAAAATCCTCAAATTGCAGCAGGACATTCGGCCATTTCTTCGTCACCGCCTGAACAAACTTATCGACAAAATCGAAATACTCATCCCCGGTAATACGCTCATGCCGCCAGCCGATATAAAGAGGATCATTCAAACGCTCCTGATTGTTTGTCCCCGCATCCAGCAGGACCGGCAGGGTTTTTCCGGGATTGACCCCACCCGCCGCCGTATAAAGCGCGAGCTTGCCGATCGGAATCCCCATACCTCCGGCGCCCTGATCACCAAGACCCAGTATCCGCTCCCCATCGGTGACAACAATCGCCTCAACCTCGTCATTGATAGCATTATCAAGGATTTTGCCGATTTCATCCCGATGGGGATAGGAGACGAACAGACCCCGAGGCCGTCTGTAGATCTCACTGAACTGCTCGCAGGCGGCCCCGACAACCGGCGTATAAATAAGAGGCATCATTTCCTGAACATGAGAAACAATCAGGCTGTAGAACAGGACCTCGTTATTGTCCTGCAGCGCCCTCAGATAGATATGACGCTCCAGATCCGTATCTTTTTCCTGAAGCGCCTTATAGGCCCGGTCCGTCTGTTCCGCCAGGGTTTCGATATGCGGCGGCAGCAGACCGAGAAGGCCATACGCATTGCGCTCTTCGAGAGTAAAAGCCGTCCCCTTGTTCAGGACGGGTTCCAATAGTCGATCGATACCTGAAATGTCATTTCCCATGTAATTGCCTCACTCCGTATTCCGTTATTTGTAGAGACACAACTAACTACACTCCCGCAAATACTACTATAGGCGTTACAATTTCAATATAGCAAGACGACAATGTATTTTTCCAAGGGAGCAACAAAACGTAAATGTGATTGACCTGAATTCAGAGAAAAGCCAAGCTAATAAAAAGGAGAAATCATGTGTGAACTTCTAGCTGTCTCCAGTAAGAATCCAGTGTCGATTAAATACTCGATGCATGAATTCTCACAGCATGGAGGGCTCAGCCACCTGAACCGGTCCGGCTGGGGCATGAGCTTTCTGCAAAACTCCGATACCCTCCTGATCAAGGAAGCGAAGCCTGCCTATAACAGCCCCTGGGTCAAATTCCTCGAAGAAAACCATACGCAAACCACCTGTGTGCTGGGGCATGTGCGCTACGCCACAGAAGGTGAGGCCATTTATGAAAACACCCATCCGTTTAAACGTGAAGCCTACGGACGGGCCCATGTATTTGCCCATAATGGCAGCCTGAAAAACTATGTGTCCGCGCTCGCAATGGAATCGCCGAGATATATGCCCATGGGAGCGACGGATTCCGAATTTGCCTTCTGCTATCTCCTCGACAAACTTGATCCTCTCTGGCAGATGGAAAAACCTTCCATTGAGCGGCGGCTTGAAATCATCGCCTATGTAGCCGAGGAACTTCGGGAGCTTGGAGCCGCCAATTTCTGTTACAGTGATGGCGACGCCCTTTTTGTCCACGCGGATGTCCGCCGCTATGACGATAACCGTAAATTCGGCCCAAGTGTCTCTCCGGCCATGCACTGGATTGAACGGCGCCACCTTCATGTCGATGGTTTATCCGTGCAATCCGCAGATGAACCTGACAATCAGACCCTGTTATTTGCAAGTGTTCCCTTAACCGATGACTCCTGGGAGGACATGCCACGCGGCGCCTTGATCGCCGCCAAGGATGGCGAGATCGTCAGTCGGATTATGTTGGATTAGTTAGGATGACCTTTGGCAGAAACTAAGTTAAAGCGGTCAATCGGCCTCCTTGGTTTAACCTTTGTCGCCATCAGTGGCATGCTCGGGTCGGGATGGTTGTTTGCGCCAGAACTGGTCGCCCAGAATGCCGGTCCTGCCTCCATCATCTCCTGGGTTATCGGGGCCATTGTCATTCTTTTGCTGGCCCTTACATTTGCGGAAGTCAGCGCCATGTTACCGGTGGCGGGCGGCCTTGCCCAGGTTCCCCATTTCAGCCATGGAAATGTGGTCAGTTCCGCCATGGGCTGGACGGCCTGGGTCGGCTATACCCTGACCGCCCCCATTGAAGTGGCCGCCATGCTGAACTATGCCTCAGAGTGGATACCCTTCGTCGAACATTCCAGTGGCAAGGGGTTGAGTTTTTGGGGCGCCGTTTTCGCTCTCGGTGTGATGGCGGTGATGGTTGTGATCAATGCCTGGGGTGTCGCCTTCTTTAGCCGTATCAATACCGGCCTGACCTGGATCAAGATCCTGATCCCGACCGTCATTGTCCTGGCCTTCCTCTCTGCCCGGTTCGAGCCGGGCAATTTCACCACCCCGACCTTCTCACCATTCGGCTGGACGGGGATTCTGGCCGGGGTTTCGACCGGAGGGGTCATATTCGCCTTTATCGGATTTCGCCATGCCATTGATCTGGCAGGGGAAACCATCAAGCCCCATCGGAATATCCCGCTGGCGCTTTGTCTCGGTATCCTTTTCTGTTTTCTCATTTATGCCGGTGCCCAGATCGCCTATATCGGCGCCCTGCCGCCCGGCACTCTCGACGGCGGTTGGAAATCCCTGGACTCGAACCATGACTACGGGCCGTTTGCCGCTCTCGGCGTGTCTCTCGGCATTCTCTGGGTCATGAGCTTCATCTATGGCGGTTCCATTATCGCGCCGTTTGGCGGTGGACTTGTTTCAACGGGTTCCAACGCCCGGTTGGCTCTGGCCATGGCCAGGAACGGGCAATTCCCCTCATTCTTCTCCCGGCTGTCGCCACGGGGGGTGCCATTGAATGCCCTGGTCATGAACTGGTTTATCGGCTCGGCCATGCTCTTCATCCTCGAATTTGAAGAAATGCTCACCCTCAATGGATCGTCCATTGTCCTCTCCTTGACCGCCGGTCCTATCGCCGTTTATGCCCTGCGGGCGCAATTGCCGGATCGGGAGCGGTATTTTCGTATTCCGGCGGTCGCCCTCGTGGCGCAACTCGCCTTTATCGCGGCAACCCTCTGCCTGTATTGGAGTGGCTGGAAAATTGTCGAGGTCCTGATCGGGCTTATTGCCGTCGGGCTGGTCCTGTTCCTAGTGAACCGACGGCTGACGGGCGATATACGGTCTCTGGATTACCGGCAGGCAATTTGGCTACCTCCTTACCTTATCATGTTGGGCTGTCTTTCCTATTTTGGGCAATTTGGCGGCACGGGCCAGATCCCCTTTGGCTGGGATCTCCTCGTCGCGGTCGGGATCAGTATTGTCTCCTTCCTCCTCGCGCATCACTACAAGCTACCCGCCGAGAAAGTGGAAATCTATGTGTCCGAGGTTGAGATTGGCCGCGACTCCACCACCCTGGAGCCCTATGCCTATGAAAAAGAAGAGAAAAACGGCTCCTGAATTATGCCAAAAAAAAGGACCGGGGCCAATGGCCCCGATCCCGTAACTGCCTCGTCTCGGCCGGGCTTACTCGTCGCCCCATCCGCTGACGGATTTAACCTCCAGGAAGTCTTCCAGGCCCCAGACACCGCCTTCACGGCCTGAACCGGACTGCTTGTAACCGCCGAACGGAGCACCGGCGCCGCGGGGCTGACCGTTCATCTCCACCATGCCGGAGCGCATCTTGCGGGCCACCCGGTTACGACGTGCGTCATCCTGACTTTGAATATAATTCGTCAGGCCGTAGGGGGTATCATTGGCGATCTTGATGGCTTCTTCTTCGGTTTCAAACGGAATGATGGACAGAACCGGACCGAAAATCTCTTCCTTGGCGATGGTCATGTCATTGGTCACATCCGCGAAAACAGTCGGGCGGACGAAATAACCGCGGTTCAGCCCTTCCGGACGGCCGGTGCCGCCGGCGACGAGCCGGGCGCCTTCGTCAATCCCTTTCTGGATCAGATCCTGGATCTTGTTGAACTGAATTTCGCTGACGGCCGGGCCGATATGACGGCCTTCTTCGTTGGATGGAGCCACCTTGGTTGCTTCGGCCACCTGGCGGGCTGTCTCCACGGCATCGTCATAGATACCGCTCTGGACCAGCATCCGGGTCGGGGCGTTACAGGACTGGCCCGTATTGTTGAAGCATTGAAGGGCGCCGCGTTTGACGGCTTTTTCATCGGCATCGGCAAAGATCAGGTTGGCGCCCTTGCCACCGAGCTCTAAATGGACCCGTTTGACCGTATCGGCCGCATTCTTGGAAATGGCGATCCCGGCCCGGGTCGATCCGGTGAAGGAGACCATATCCACATCGGGATGGCCGGACAGCTGGGTACCGACCCCTGCCCCGTCGCCATTGACCAGGTTGAACACACCGGCCGGAACCCCGGCAGCGTCAATGATCTCGGCAAACAGCAAGGAGGATAGCGGCGCCACTTCGGACGGCTTCAGGACCATGGTATTGCCGGTCAGGAGGGCCGGAATGACTTTCAACGTGACCTGGTTCATGGGCCAGTTCCACGGGGTGATCAGGGCGCAGACCCCGACCGGCTCATACAGGATCCGGTCGTTCGGGGCGCGGTCGCTGAGAACCCGGTCAAATTCAAAGTTACTGAAGGAGCGCATGAAATTCTTGATATGATAGGACCCGGACGTCACCTGCTGGGCTTTCGCCATATCGATCGGCGCCCCCATTTCGAGGCTGATGGCCTTGGCCATATCCTCGGCCCGCTCATTATAGATCTCGAAAATTTTCTCTACATAGGCCAGACGCTCTTCCTTCGGCAATTCAGACCAGCTCTCAAAGGCCGCCTTGGCCGCTGCCACCGCCGCATCCGTATCCGCCTGTCCGCCCAGGGAGATGACTGCACATGTTTCTTCATTGGACGGATCAATCACATCGAAATCATTCGCCGTAGCCGGCGCGACCCATTGGCCATTAATATAGAATTCGCGTTTCTCTAACATGTTTGCTTCCCTTTTAATTTGAGTGCGCCGGACATGCCGGCGTTCGACCTAGATGTTTCAGGATTGGGTGAGACGTCTTCTGTTTGATTTACCGTTTTGTTTTTTGTTCCTTCAATGACGGATCTGACTTCCATTCTACCTCGCTTCTAAAGCCTCTGGCAAAGGGAAGTTATCCATCATTGCGCCATGTCTTCTGAGCTAACTCCGATTGCATACGAAGTCAAGATCCTGATCTCGTGAGAAGAGGAGGCGCTTAAAATATTCCGCCACCGGGTCGTGACCAACTCACCCTCAATTCCTTTCATACCGGTGGTATTTTGTTGACTCAGTCCACAAGTTTGTTGACAGAGTCAACTTGTTTTGGGTGTCCAATGGAACCAGAACCGCAACGCCGTTCTTGACCAATGGGCAATACTGACAAATGATAGGGTCCTTAACTCCGATTTGAGGAGGGATCATGCCCCGATATACCCTGCGTCTGCTGCTCTTTCTTTTACCGTTTATCTGGCCTCCATCGGTAATGGCGCAGGAGGAGAAAACGGTCAGCCTGGAGCTTGTCCTGTTGGCGGATGCAACCGGGTCCATTGATGATGGTGAAATCCTCTTTCAGCGGCAGGGATATGCAAAAGCCCTTGTAACTCAAGATGTTATCTCGGCCATTACCAACTCGATCTATGGTCAGATCGCCCTCACCTATGTGGAATGGGGCGATGCCGGGTCCCAGGATGTGGTCGTCGACTGGCAGATCATTGACGGGCCCGAAACCGCCCGCAAATTTGCCGAGGATCTCCTCGCCGCCCCGAGACGGGCGAGTGGTTTCAACGCCATCGGTTCAGCCCTGTTATTCGGTAAAAATCTCATTGAAACCAATGATATATGGGGCTTTCGCCGGGTCATCGACATCTCTGCCGACAGCGCCAATAACTGGGACGGTCCCCCCATTGAGATCGCCCGCGATATCGTTGTCGGCGCCAATATCACCATCAACGGCCTCGCCGTCCTTTGCCGCCATTGCTCCGGCCGCCCCATCAGTTATGACCTGGAAGCCGCCTTTCAACAGTCCATTATCGGCGGCAATGGCGCCTTTGTCATCACGGCGGACAACGCCGCGACTTTCGCCGATGCGGTCCGCCGCAAGCTCATCCTGGAGATCGCCGATAATCCGGGGGACGGAAAACCGCCTTTGCAATAAGAGGTTAGAGGAGCCGACCGGTATCAATCTCCCTGATTATCCTCTCCTTATCCTGGTACCTTAAAGCCGCGAACCCCGCAGCCGTCCCTGTCGGTTTTCGGATCGTCACATCCCGATGAATATGCTGCAATTCCAGCAAGGGATAGGGCCGTGCCCAAAGCCATTCCCGATTTTCCACCGCCTCCAGATCAGGATGCGGCAGCAGCTCCTCGCTCCAACTGAAAAAATACAGGCTAAAGCCATGGTCCGGAACGGCTTGAACTGACATCAATCGAAGATTGAGCTCACCTTCCAGATAGGCGCGGCACGTCTCAATATCCCGCACCCGCAGGGTAATATGGGCAAGGGTCGCCTGACTGCCGATGGGATGCCCTTTCGGCCACACCCCTTCCCGCCCTTCAAATCCCTGCTGCAGAAGCTCAATCCCATTGCCCGCCGGGTCCTGCAGATGGCAAAGATAACCGATATCCTGAAACTGCCGCGGCTCCGACACCGACCAGCCTTGCTCACGCAGAAATTCAACAGCGGCTCTTAAATGCCTGACCGTAATGCCGATTTTCCAATAAAACTCATCGCCACTGGCCTGTGGACGGTCGAAATCACCCATCTCAAAGGAGATTCGGCAACCGTCTTCTTCATAGCGAAAACCGATCTCCGGCCCATCCTGGCATTTCTTCATGCCCAGAAGACCGCCATAAAATTCCGGCAGCCCGGTCGCTGTTTCTGTCCGAAAGTGAATGTTCGAAAATCGTTTCACGACTTCCTCTGAGTTTTCAATAAAAGACAGCAGATATCGCTATCCGGCATTCCTTAGCTTTATCCAACGATGAAGTCATATCCGCATCAGATAATCAATGACTTTCAGACAGTCCAGCAAGGCCGTCTTGACTGTCCGTCCGCCCGGATTTTATCTCGGAGTCTTTGACTATTTCATGCTATGCGAGGAAGAGAAGCATTTCAAAATTGGAAAGTGAAAAATATGGAGCGAATTTTAATGAACGTCCAGGGAGGCGAGCTCGGCCATGGTGAGAGAAATCGATGAGAGTTATTGGAAAGACTATTACCATACCCATAACGAAAGACTCTTTGAAGATCTGGTCAATCTGTATTACGCCGAACAGGCCCTATTCGAGAATCCGAAGGTGCAAGCTGCTGGACGGGAGCGGATCCTCGCATTCTTTATATCAAGCAATCAGGATGTCCATATTGAACTGGTGCCCCATGTGATTATCTCTGAGTCCGGGGTCACAGCAACGGAACTGGATTGCATCATTCATCCGCAAAAAGACATGCCGGACTTCCTGCTTGGGCCTGTCAAAAAGGGAGATGAAGTCATCATCCGGATGGCCGCCATTTATCACATGAACGCGGGATTGATATCACAGGCGCGCATCTATTGGGGCCGGCATACTGACTGAATTTGGGACGCCAAGGTATCACCTATCGGTTAATCCGATGATAGACCAGCCCCTCATTCCTCACGGTTGTCGTCATATAAACTATATCGGGACTATCCCCCTTGATATACCGTAGTTCCGGCAGAACCCGCTCTCCATTGGTCCCGTCACAAGTCAGCCGCGCGCCCTTATCGATGAGCACACCATTAACTACCGTCCCAGTTCCGTGCCACCATCCCCCAGCCCCCTTACAGGAAGTGACTCTGTTTGCCGTGCTGGCAATGGAATAGCTGCCATCGTCATTTTTCCAGATAGACGTGTAATTAACAGACCCATCAATAGGATCCACCCCCATATACATACCGCTCCAATCCTCCGGATCCGCAATGGCCTGACCTGTTGTCAGCAAAAAGGCCACAATCATAGCAGCAATGGAAAGCCGGTACTTCATCATAATCTCCAACTATGCCAGATATCAGGGACAGATTTTCCTTAAGCTGCTCTAGCCTACCGTAGAGGGCGACTAAAAGACAGGCCTTTTGGTGAGATTATTTGTAATAGATTCAATACTATAGCCTGATATAAGACGATAAGCCGGTTTCCCTTGAGTGCCGCACTAAGGCCGATCCCAAACATCGAAGCATTATGCTCCTTTTCCACTCAATACATAATACAGCTTCAATTCCAGCTGCGGCTACGGAAGCATATTTTCTAAATTTACAGATCCCGTTTCACAAAAACCGAACTTTCCCGTCTTTATCGGACTAATTGAAATATTCCAGATTAAAACAAAACACATTAGGAGCTTTTTTAATGAGCGGAACTTTCGCCAATTCTCTACGATCATTAAGGACAACTTCCTTATTCTCGCAAACTTGCAGGAATTTTCGGCTTCCTGTTCCTATTACAATCGCCAAGCGGCACGGCAGTATATGGGCGTCCTCTTCGGGGACCAATTCATTTGTCATCGAATCAAATTGCATGTCCGACGAGCAAATTTACGGCTTGTTTGAAAGCAAATACCCGACGATCACCAATTACCTTGGGCTAAAAACCGGGGCATATCCGATCGCCCAGCTTCGTAATATGAACGACATCTTCTTTCCTCAGCAACCGGCGAATCCAAAAACAATCACCTTGCCAGAAGAGCGTACAGTCCCGAAAATCACAGACCAAAAACTCATGTCAAAAAGTGACACTCCTGAACCTTTAGAGGTAAAATTTTCAGACGGTGGACGCGAAGTTTTGAATCAAAATCGGGGAGCTATGGAGCGGACCCTCTCACTCCTGCCGCAAGAAGCTTTTGATGAGACAACATCCTCTGTTGAAAAAACACTTACCGCCTTCGATGCCCAGTACGAAATTTTGGACGCAAAATATTATGACATCGATGAGTTTTTTAAAACCAAAGCCTTTGATTTTAGCGTGAATCAGCTGATGTCATTCCTGCAACATACAGATACTTTTTCAGAGAAAATTTACGCCGCCGATGAGACAACGCCGATCCAGGATCTTGACCCTGGAGAAGCTACTTTTGATCGCATTCGGAAAGTGCTGACAAAAAAATTCAACATAGATACCAGCGGTTTTAAAGACGCATTTGAAATAAAAGGCAAATCAGATAAAGAAAGAGTGACTTGCCCAGGCTGGATCTCCGCACATCGAACGGCCGCCACAATTTGTCAGCTCAAAGACAAGAAAACAGGTAAAATACTTTACTCCGTCACCTGCTCGGATGTTGAGATGTCCCTGCACGGCTCTATTTATACTGTCGGAAATACAGATATCACCGAGTTTACGAGCAAAGGTTTAAACTCAGGAGCCAACTTTGCCTTTGGCGGAGAAGCTGGCGATCACAAATCGGCCACCGGCGGATCATCTTTTCTTCGGATTTATGATTCAGAGGAAGCCGCGTTGGATGCCTTTGTATCCCGCCCGAATAAAGGCACGGTGCTCACTGAATCGACTCGTCTTTATATTGAGGACGACATAACAGTACAGGCGGCGAAGCAGCTCATTACCCGAGTGTTGCTTATCAAAGACTATCCCACAGGTATTTACAGTGATTATCCGCTTGTCAGTACCGGGTCTTTACCGGCAAACAATTGCGGGACAATTATCCTGGAACAAAAGGCAATAGCCAATATCAAACAGAATATTTTTGCTCTGGCAATACCAACAAGTCCAACAGGCGTTATCCAGATTCCCGATCCCAAGGCCAAAGAGAATAGCCCTGATTATTGGCTTCATAAGGCCCTGGCCTCCGGACTAAATGCGCAATACGCCCAGCAATGGGCGGAAGGAGTTTTCGCTGAGGTGACGTCAGAGCTAACTGTTAGGTTGCGTCCGCAAACAGAGAAGAGCATCAAAGAAGAGCTGGAGAGATTATTTATCGAGGCTTATTACGGGTTGTACGGCGCTGCTATATGGCAGGAGCTTTTTGCCGAACGCAATAATATCTCTGACGAAACAACAAAAAAAGAAGTCAATAAATTACTGGACGGTCCAATCGGTCAACTCGCCCTTCTGCGTCCGCCAACCCATATATTCAACATCGTCAAGGCTGCCTTGGCATATCAGGAGTTTTTGGTGGGTAATCAGACTAAAATGCTGGATGTCATCAGTACGGTACAAGACGGGGTCGCCGTTCTAAAGACCCCAAACAGCACGCCACCAAGTGGTACTGTGGCGTTATTCGACCCAACCAAATAATCAGGGACGTATCTGGTTTCTGTAGGAGTTCCGTCGGATATTCCCGAAGCACGATTTACCGGGCCCCTGCCCGCCCGGTAAATTTCCTTTTTTCGGCCTATTCCTTTTTGAATGGGTACAGGCAAAGTAGTGATACGGAACCGCCATTCCCAGAGTGTGCAGGTTGTTGAGAATATGAAAGGGTATCGGCGGTGAGTCCGCTTGCCGGAAAGGCGGTCAGTGATTGTGAGCTTTGGGTTTGGTTGCGGGGGTAGGATTTGAGGGTTGTTTGTCCCGCGGGCGGGCGCGTTGCGCGCCTGGCGGGCCCCTGGTTAGGGTCATTCACCATGCCCTCCACAACCAACAAAGGCCCAAGCGATGCCTGGGCCTTTGTTGGTTGCGGGGGCAGGATTTGGTCTTTATAGACTCTTCCGCGCCGATGAGCTGATACCGTTGCGATATCATTCTATTTCAGAAGCTTAGAAACCTTATCGACTTTGGGTTTGACTACCACAAAGGTGATTCAAATCCTGTGATTTTACGATCTCGATTTAACATTTCTCTTGGGGACCGTTAAATCAGGCAAGCCTACACGAAGCTCTCTTACGAGGCTTCCCGTGGCGCGAAGGACACATGACACTCGAATTCTTTACCTAATTAGTAATTGTGTAAAACAGCATTTTCGCTAATGCCAGCAGTGTGGACAAACTGGGATTAAAAACCCTGCGCAATAATCGTGGCAACGGCACCGAAAGTTGAATTAGACTTCTAATTGTCGCCGTTTAATACAACGCTTAGAGTCTTGGTTCCTCGCTTGTGAAGATCTTCGACGAGAAATTCCATGCAGCGAATTCCAGCATTGCAAACAGAACGATTGGTGTTGCACGCACCGCACGAAAGTGATATTTTACACCATTACTAATGGTGGCACTGTCACATTAACTTAGTGGCGAGAAAACTATTGATGATCTAATCTCGGTCGATGAAAAAGATCTATTATTCCAGGCGTCGTTTTCCGCCTCATATCATTCGGTATGCAGTTTGGCTGTATGCTCGATTATGCTGAGCTATCTCCTTCTTGATCAACCGCACGCCAGAGATAGTAAGTTTCTCCATTTGCCTTGACGAAAACCTCATCCAGATGCCATTTCCATTGAGGTGAATGCGGAAAGGATACCGTTCCTTTATTTCTGATTTCTGCAGAAAACAGAGTCCGAAGCGGTTCCACCAAAAACGTATTGTCTCGTAGCTGACTTCGATACCGCGCTCATGCAGAAGGCTTCAACCTGCGTCAAGGACAATGGATAACGGACTTACATCATGACGGCCAAACGAATGATTTTTGGAGAAGTCTTGAAATAGCGAAAAGCATTTTTCATAAGTGGACCATACTTCCACCTCCATAACTGCTCAAGCCGTTTTTCTCTGACTATGCCAGAGAAAGTACACTCGATCCCGGCTCATATTTTGCTTCCTTCCGCTGCAATACACTCTTGTTGTGAATACCGGCGGCTGAGCATTTCCATTTAAGAAGAGAAATATGTTATTGACCAAAGATCGATGTACTGACAATATTTACCGAAATACCGCCAAAATGTCATTTTGAGTATGCCGATATCATGGATGATCGTCACAATCGTAGCACAGACCACAGGGACTTCCAGGACTTGCCGCAAGCCATTGGGGTAATGTTCAAGGAATTTCCTGATGGATATATCACTCCCTTTCATATCCATGAGCGTGACCAGCTACTCTATGCGACCAAAGGAATAATGCGCTTGAAAACGACCGAAGAAGCCTGGATTGTCCCTCGTGAAAACGCTCTTTACATCCCGAAGGGAACTCAACATTCCGTGAGCATGCACGGAGAAGTCCATATGCGTACTTTGTATATTGACACGGCGGCGGCCGAAACGCGCTCCCGTAAGTTGGGTGTTCTATCGGTATCGGCTCTACTACGCGAACTAATCCTCGTGCTCAGTGAAGAGCCGGTCAGATATGATCCGGACAGTCGCGCCGGACTAATTGCCAAAATAATCAGGCTAGAAATTGACCTCGCGCGTGGCTTATCTTTAAACGTTCCTTTGCCGAAAGACCCAAGATTGCAACGCCTGTGCGCCGAGCTTCTAGCGGACCCGTCGGACCGAAGAACACTTGATGCTTGGTCGGATATTGCAGGAGCGTCTGCGCGCACGTTAGCACGCCTGTTCGAGCGTGATCTCGGGATGAGTTTCAATACCTGGCGTCAGCGCATTCGGTTTCACAATGCCCTTGAAGCTCTCAATCACGGAGAGCCTATTTCCAAGGTGGCAAAAAATCACGGATATAATAGCGCAAGTGCTTTTTCGTATGCCTTTCGCAAAGTAATGGGGACAATTCCTTCGAAAATATCTGTCGATAGACCTGGGTTTTCGGTGCCAACAAGTTAACGTATTAGTGCGGAAAAGTTCAGAAAAGAGCAGCACCACGGCAGTTTGCGGTACAGAGGCAACGGCATCTGGACGGGGCATTCGTTCGGATCAATGGCGAGACTTCTTACCTGTGGAGAGCGGTTGATCATGAAGGAGAAGTTCTTAAAGCTTTCGTCACCAAGCGGCGCAATCGTAGAGCAGCGCTGAAGTTTCTGAAGAAAGCCATGAAGCGATATGGCAGTCCGAAGGTTATTGTGACGGATAAGCTTCGCTCCTATCGAGCAGCAATGAAAAAGCTAGACAATGCTAGTCGCCAAGAAACAGGACGATGGGTGAATAATCGAACTGAAAGTTCGCATCAGCCCTTCCGACGAAGAGAACGAGCAATGATCAAATTTCATTTTAAAACGTCACCTCACAAGTCAACAAAAATTCAAACTCAATCGGGAACCCTTCCTTGCTGAATGGTGCCAACTCAATGCTCGAAATAAGGCATCCGATCATAATCTTACTCGTCAGTATTGTGTCATTATGCGTTTGATGCAGAATGTTCAGCCAACATTCCTCGCGCCACTATACTGCGCATGATCTCTGAGGTCCCATCAAGAATGCGAACTACCCGTACTTCTCGCCAGATCCGTTCAATAGGTGTTGTTCGACTATAACCAGAGCCACCGAAAAGTTGCAGCGCGGTATCCGCGACTTTGAAAACCATGTCGCCACCAATCAACTTAGCCATCGCGCTACGTGAAGTACGCTGCTCGGGAATGTGATCATAGGCCCAAGCTGCCTCGATTGCCACTAATGTTGCGGCATGGAGGCTGCTTTTCATATCCGCAAGTTGCCAGGCGATACCCTGGTTCGCCGCCAGGGGGGAGCCGAACTGTTTCCTTGTAGTAACCTGTTCGAGGGTCAGATCCAGCAATCGTTCTGCAGCACCAACGCAATAACTGCCCCAGCATACCCGTCCGGCCTCAAGACATTTCATGGCAGTTTGAAAGCCCCGTCCTTCCTCTCCACCCAGCAGGCAGTCTTCAGGAATACGGCAGTCCTCGAAGATCACTTCAGAGTGGCTCGAGCCGTTACCGCCGAGCATTTCCTGCACCTCGCCAATGCGTAAGCCTGGAGTACCAGCTTCGACAATAAAGGCTGATATGCCGCCGGTGCCATTGCTATTCGATGTTCTTGCGAACACCGTAAAAATACCGGCTATTGGCGCATTGGTGATGTAGATTTTGCGGCCGTTGAGAATGTAATGATTGCCATCTCGAACAGCCGTTGTGGTAATAGCGGCGGCGTCAGATCCAGCGCCCGGTTCTGTGAGGGCAAAGGAGGCGATTTGCCTTCCCGTTGCGATTTCGGGAAGCCAACGCTGCTTCTGTTCATCGGTTCCGTCGAGTTCCAGTCCTTTCGAGCCGATGTGAAGATTGAGACCCGAAATATAGTAATAGGCAATGTGTGCTTTGGCCAACTCCCGTAGGGCAATGGAGGTCTCCAGCATTGAAAGACCAGATCCGCCATATTTGGTAGGCGTATTTAGGCCGAACATGCCCATGCGCCGCAAACCTTCAAGAGCCGTTTCGGGGACAACCCCCTGATGTTCGATTTGGTCGTCCCAGGGTTGTAGTTCATTACTGACAAATACCGAACATTGTCGATGCCATGTCAGCTGCGTTGGCGTTAGTGAAAAATCCATTTTTGCTCCTCCAATGACTAATAAGTCGAAAAATATGTGAATTACTATTTCTTCTCACCAGTTTAAATTCTACAGCATGCGGTGTTCGAAATGATTCACCTGAACGGCAAAGCCGGTGAAGAATGAAGCAATACAAATGCCGTCGACGAAGACGCACATCACTCCGTCACGGCTCCATTTGTCTGCACGCTCTCCCGCGAGCAATGCAAACACACCGAAGGCAGAGAAGTAGGGTGTAGCGTCGCAGCAACTTCGCATATCCTATGCGCCACTCCCAGAGCCGCGCCAGTGTTCCGGTGGTTGCGAAAACCACCATGAACAGATGGTCCAGGAAGCGGCCGATATCGAACTTTAGAAAATACAATCGTTCTCGGACCATTAGAATCCTCGTTCTGCTTCCTATAATAGGCTTCACACAAATATACCTAACGCGCAATGAGCTTAATAGATTGCATTTTAGCTTCTTTTGCTGCAACGCGTGCAGCCAAATGTCGTCGAATTTCTGCCAATCGATCGAGGGCAAGCTCATGGCTGATCCTAGGAACCAATCGCCGCGCAGTACTGGGTTTCCTGATTATAAAAACCTGCAGCAACCAATCAAAGCCTTTGAAATACAACAGCCCACACTTTAATCAACATCGAGATTTTGCGTTTAAAAAGTTAATGTGATGGGATGGACGCCTCCTGTTCAGGCGTTGTTTGCGCCATAATGGAAGTTGCGGAACTTCATCAACAGGAGGCGACCATGACAGATGTTACGACAATAGGGCTGGATCTGGCAAAGACTGTGTTTCAGGTTCACGGTGCCGATAAGGATGGCAGTCCGGTTTTGCGCAGGAAACTGCGCCGGGGGCAGGTATTGGAGTTCTTTGCCGGATTGCCGCCGTGCCGGATCGGAATGGAAGCCTGCGGCAGTGCGCATTACTGGGCGCGCGAGTTGCAGGCGCTTGGTCATGAGGTGCAGCTGATTCCGCCGCAATATGTGAAACCGTTTGTGAAGACCAACAAGAACGATGCCTGTGATGCGGAGGCGATCTGCGAAGCGCTACTGCGCCCGACGATGCGTTTTGCCCCGGTCAAAAGCGCCGAGCAGCAATCCGTCTTGATGCTGCACCGGGCACGGGAGCTTCTGGTGCGTCAAAAGACGATGCTGATCAATGCCTTGAGAGGTCATTGTGGTGAGTTTGGTCTTGTTGTTGCGCAAGGTGCTTCCAGGGTCTCTGACCTGATTACGGTGATTGAGGATCCTGAAGATAACCGTCTCCCGGGATTGGCCCGCGCAGCTCTCGTTTGTCTCGTTGAGCAGGTGAAGGCCGTTCAGGTTCAGATCACTGTTCTTGAGAAGAGGCTGAGGGCATGGCATCGCGCCAGTGAAGCGAGCCGTCGGCTGGAAACAATCCCCGGTGTCGGAGTAATCACGGCGACGGCGCTTGTTGCTGCAATTGGCGATGCCTCGCAGTTTCACTCCGGGCGTCAACTGGCCGCCTGGCTCGGGCTGGTTCCAAGGCAATACTCCAGCGGCGGCAAGGAGCGGCTCGGGCGTATATCAAAACACGGAGACGGATACTTGAGGAAGCTACTGGTTCATGGGGCGCGAAGCGTCCTGCTCTGGTCGAGGCACAGGAAAGACAAACGTTCTGCCTGGCTGGAAGCGCTGCTGGCCCGCCGGCCCACCAATGTGGTTCTGGTGGCAATGGCCAACAAGACCGCTCGTGTTATCTGGGCGATGCTGAGCCGGGGCGGGACATTTAGCGTTGAACCTCACTCTGCAACATAAACGGACAAGTAAAACGAATTTTATTGCGAGGGTGATTATGATGTGATGGCAAAACAGGGTAACCGGGATCGGTCAAACCCGCGGCATTGTCCGGGTAAGAAACCCGTTAATGTGACAGGGCATCGATCCACCGGACTCCATCAGGGCCCGCAGCACAACGCTGCACACAGAGGCCGGATAGATGACTGCAAACCCACCCTGCCACCAGATCAGAAATCTCTTGCATTTCAGGAGGCGTCCATAGATGACAATGCCGTCCAGATGTCTTTTCGTTCTGGTGAGAGATATAATTTGTGATTGAAATTTATATTTCACAAATCCTCTTTAAATGCCGTTTTTCGTTTTTCGTTTCCCTGACACAAAAACTTAGTTTCGATGCCATGCGCTTCCCACATCTTCTGAATAGCGAAATAGGTAAAAGCCGCTGACCAGGTAATCAAAAGCAGTCCATTCAAAGCTTCGACACCAGCGAAAAAACGCATGGCGTCGACCGGAAATACGTCCCCTATTCCGAGAGAAGAATAACTGGTAACTGAAAAATAGAGATAGGTCGGAAAATGATCCTGCACATTTCCAGATAAATCCGCAAAATCTAGAAAGTGAACAAGTGCCCAGTAAATCGTAGCATAAACGAAAATGGCAATGCTATGGGCGATGAATATCCCGGATACCATCGCAAACATGAGAGTACGGGGTCCAGCATTTATTCTTGAGACCACCTGTGAAATGAAACACAGGCACTCATAAAATAGGCCTGTGGCGATAAATATAGCCATTATACTGGCGATCGAAATCTCGAAAAATTGCTCCATTGTAAACCTCTCACTTTTCTGGAACCGTTGACGGTCGCATAGCTCGTTTTTTGGGCCAGTTGACCAAAACGACGCCAAGAACTGTCAGGCCAATGCCCACTGCTGGTAAAATTCCAATACTTTCTTGGAAGAAAACCATTCCGATTACTAAACCGAATATTGGCACTAGAAAGCTAAAAGCATTGGCTCGGTTAAGTTCTACTTGCCCTAACACGCGGCACCATAACCAATAGGCTAGAGCCGTTCCAGGTAGGGCCAGGCCTAACAGGCTTAAAATAAAGGATGCGTTCCAAGTTACATGGATCTCCTCCGTAGAAACGGCGATAGCGGCGAGAAAGCAACTCCCTAGAACAAGCTGCCAGCCCATCGCACTAAGGGCGTCTATTCGGCGCGCCATACGCCGGATCAGCACGTTGCTGACTGTAATGCCGGCTGCCGCTAAAATAATGTAAAAAATACCGAGAGCATAGTCGCTGTTTGTATTCGACATCAGAGTCGGAAGAGCGATCAATACTATACCCAGAAATCCCACCAGGAGTCCAAATTTACCAAGCTCGCTCAGATGTTCTTTCAGAAACAAAGATGCCAAAACCGCCGCCATAAGCGGTTGTGTATTGGCGATAACTGTCGCTATTCCTGGCGAGACAAATTCTGAGGCATGAAACATACCGAAAAACCCCAACGTCGTTGCCCCAAGGCCAATTACGCCAAGCATAAGCCAAGTTCCAATATCTCGCGGTTGAGGGCGTTTCATAATAAGCGCAATAGCGAGCAAAGTTGCCCCTGCCAAAAACCCGCGCAGAGCGGCAAACGTCAAATGTGGTGCGTATGACAAACCCAGAGCAATCAATGGAAAGCAAATCGCCCAAAGAAACATGACCAAAATAATCTGAACCGTATTAAGCATGCCTATTTTTTTTCTGAACTCAAAGCTTTTATCTCCCTCACCATTTTGGTCGCCGTCGATAAGCGGATCACAATCAAACCTGCAATAGCGGAGAGAAAGGAGCCGATAAGGATTGACAGTTTTGCCGCCGAAATAAGTGCGAGATCATCAAATGCGAGCGTTGCTACAAATGTACTCATTGTAAAGCCGATCCCCGCGAGAAGTGCGACGCCGTATACTTGCGTCCAGGTTATACCTTCAGGCAATTGCGCGAAGCCTAGCGCGACTGCCGCACGGGAAGCACAAAAGACGCCTATCTGTTTCCCAAAACACAGGCCTGCGATTACGCCCAATGATACCGTTTCTAAGGGCCACGAGACTGTAGCAGAATTAGTCACGATTCCGGCATTAAAAAAAGCGAACAGAGGAACGACCAGCAAGACGTTCCATGCATGAAGATGCCGTTCAGTATGGCGAAGAGGGGACAAAACTTTGCTCTCAGGTGCGTGCAGCGGAACCGCCATCGCGATAAAAATGCCTGCGAGCGCAGCATCCACACCAGATTTGAGCATCGCTGCCCAAAGCACCAAGCCAACAATTATGTAGGCTACCGGCGAGACAATGCGAAACCTATTAATTAAGGCTAGTGCAAAGATTGCCAAGCCAGCAACAAAAAGAGGCATGACAGAGAGTGGCTCTCCATAAAAAAGACCAACAACAACGACTGCACCGATGTCATCAAAAATCGCGAGGGCTGTCAGGAATATCCTAAGGCTCACGGGAACACGTGATCCAAGCAAAGACAACACGCCGAGCGCCAAAACAATATCGGTTGCGGTCGGAATTGCCCAGCCACGGAGTGCAACCGGATCGGCCCAGTTCAGGCTCGCATAGATAATAGCCGGAATGATCATGCCACCCAACGCGGCAAATACTGGCAATGCCGCGCGCTTGTAACTTGAGAGATGGCCTTCGAGAAGTTGTCGTTTAATCTCCAATCCGACTACCAGAAAGAAGATTACCATCAGACCTTCATTGATCCATTGTACCAAAGGCTCATCAATGACAAGAGGTCCAAAGCGAAAATGAACCGGAGCGTGATGGACAAGGGCATATACATCTGCAAACGGTGAGTTTGCAGCCGCCAACGCTAACAATACGGCCGCAATGACTATTAAGCCCGATGTTTGCTCATATCGAAAAAGCCTGGTTATTCGACTCATGGTTGATGCATCGGCGGCAGTTGGCAGAAACCCTGGGCCGGCATGTCGAGTGCGCTGTTGAATTTTCTCGATAGATTCTGAAAGGCTATCAAATCAGTCAATTCGATTATAGTGTCATCATCATAATATTTGGGCAGCTCCACAAACAATTGATCATTGACGCCCCGATCATATTTCGTGACGGCGTCGGCGTAATCCAGCGCCGCCTTTTGCGTCGGATCAAACATCACGCTCTCTACACCCCCGTATTTACGCTTTTGGTTCCAAATAAAGGGACGCAGAAACAGAAGATATTCTAAAAATTTTCTCGCGTTTATTCTCATCTTTTGCCCGTTTGATAGCGCCTGCATAAACCGCTCTCACGTTCATTCCATTTTATGAGGCTGCGCCACGATCCCGTTGGCTAATTGCATCTCGCGCACATATTGAATGATCGCTTGCAAGTCAGCGTCACTTGCTTGTGGCTGCGCCGGCATATTCCCAAAAGGCCAATGATGTTGTGGAACTCCATTCTTGGCCGCCAGATAGAATGCTATATCCGAATGATGTCCGGAATTATAGATATTGTTGACGAAGGGCGGACCTTTTTCTGTACCTGCCGCATTTGCTCCATGGCATGACGCACAAATTTTATCAAAAGCAACCTTTCCATCTTTAGCGAGAGCTGTGAGCTCCGGGATTACTACATCGGCGCGGATACTCTCTTTTCTGGGGTCGATCAGATCGAAAAAGTAAATCGCGGCAGCTCCGACCAAGACGACAAGGACAATTATTTTTGGCTGGTTTGAACTAATTTTCATTTATTCGTTTCACTTCCGCATTGGACATTATTTTATTCTCTCGGATTCGGTCCCTAACCTATCCGGAGCATTTCTTCAGCGAGGAATGCATAGGGTGGAACGACTAAATTCTTTGGTGCAGGTCCCTTTCGAATACGCCCGGATGTGTCGTAGTGAGAACCGTGACACGGACAAAACCAGCCACCCCACTGTCCGACAGGGTCGCCATTGCGTTGACCAAGCGGTACGCATCCAAGATGCGTGCAGACGCCAAAGACAACCAGCCATTCAGCGCGCAGGACCCGCTGATCGTCGCGCTCAGGATCGATCAAGTCCGCTTCGTCGTCCATGCGTGCTTGAGCGATCTGGGCTTCGGTCCGATAATCGATAAACACCGGGCGCCCCTGCCAGGCGACGGTTACACGCTGCCCTCTCTGTATCTGACTAATGTCAATTTCGACTGATGACAGGGCGACGACATCGGCTGACGGATTCATGGTGTCAATAAACGGCCATAACGCAAAAGCGCCGCCAACAGCCGCCATAGCCCCAGCCGCCACATAAAGAAAATCCCGCCGACCATTTTCAGGCTCTGCATGCGGCAATGCCAAGAATTCCTGAGTATCAGTCTTTAACTCCATAATGGTGCTCCTTGACGTCTGAATGATTAATCAATTTCATCATTCTCTCAGGCACGTCGGCATTGGAAAAAATTGCTTGTTCCTTGTGGCTATGAACGAAGGAGATAATGTCTGCGAGTTCCTGACCAGTCAGTTCGATCGGCACTCCAAGTTCCTCACGTTGTAAAGCGACCATTGCTTCAGCGCCTCTCCACATCTTGGCGGCAAACTCAAACGGGTTCATCATAGGTGGCATGGATGATGCGTCGAGATTAGGAGCGTCGTCGCCGCCAATACCATTGACAGAATGACACACAACGCAGCCTTTTTCGGCAAAGAGTGTACGTCCACGGGACGGGTTCATTTGAGGCATCGCCAGCATACCCTCACGCATCATTCCTGGCATTTTATCGACATTCATCCGCGGCATCTGATGACTTTCCGCGGTTCCGTGGCCAGTATCGGACCAAGCAATACCTGGCAAGGACACAAGCACCAAAACTATAACGATCTGCCAACGAAAAAGTTTCATGCCTGCCTCCACTTTAAGTTAGCTTCTTCAAATTCATAACTTTACCCCACGACCTCCAGGTGAAGATTTTGAACCACCCCAGAAGGTTGGAACAAACCGCGGAGTAACATCCGCATATTCCCGATAGATACTCCCAAACACCTCATCGGCCTCATGCTCCTCACTCAACGCCAGGCGCCAATACATGACTATCAGGATAGGAAACATTGCAAGAGTAAGCAGCGTCGGCCATTGGAAAAGAAATCCAAGCATGATGAGTACAAAGCCGACATACTGGGGATGTCGGACCCGCGCATAGGGGCCAGTCGTGGCCAAGCTACCGGCCTTTTGTGCCTGATACAGAACTTTCCATGCTGCGGACAATAAGATGAAGCCGCCGCCAATAAAAACGAAACTCAAAATATGGAACGGTCCAAAATGAGGAGAAGATTTCCAACCAAAAAGCATCTCAGGTAGATGTCCGGAGTCATGAGCAAACCAGTTGACGTCCGGGAAATTGCTTTGGAGCCATCCTGAAAGAAAATAGATGGTTAGCGGAAACCCATACATCTCCGTGAATAACGCGACGATAAAGGCACTAAACGCGCTGAAAGTCCGCCAATCACGGGTATTATTGGGTTTAAAAAAGCTGAAGGCAAAAATAATGAACACCGCGGAATTTATTACCACGAGTGACCACAATCCGTAGTCTACTGGTTGATCAGTCATGTTGTTTATCCGAATGAGACGAATGATCGTGTTGAGCGTCCCCATTGGAGCCATGACCGCCCCCACGATGCATGAACAGATGTACCAGGACGCATCCTCCTAGCAACAGAATCAGCGGAAGATATTCGAAAAAGTGGGCCGTGTGCTCCGCCCACAAAAAATATCCGGCAACACCCATAAATCCGATGAGCACGATGCCGCTCTTGGAAAAGAATAAATTTCTCATTTGCCGTACTCCTCTTTGAATCAGGTGCCCGGCATCACGACCATCTGATGCCCTTTTCCGTCGATTGTGATCTGCCCCATGAGTTCAAAGTTTTTCTGGCTTACAACCCAGACTTTAGCCTCGTCAGAACTAGATATGTAAATCTTGCCCGTTTCTGTAATTGTCGCCAGATGATAAGGGGCTGGTGATAACTCCATAGTCTGTAGAGATCCTGATGCAAGATCAACTTTTACTATCTTGTCATCCCCTAGTGCAGCCACAAACAAAGCGGTGCCATCATCTGACAGATCGATACCGTGCAGAACAGAGCCTATTTTCATCGTTTTAATTGATTGCCTAGTAGTTGTATCCACAACAGAAACAGTGCCGTCGTCGACATTATTGACATAGAGAATCTTGCCGTCTCGTGAGAGTACGATGTGCTCCGGACTTGCTCCAACATCTATGGTCTTCTCTAGCGCCCAAGTTCCGGTATTGATTACGCTTACCGTGTTGTCGCCAGCGTTACTCACAAACAGCTGTATGTTGTCAGCACTGAAAACCGAATAATTGGGAAATTCGCCAGTAGCTATATTCCTAACCACTTTATAGTTCATTAGGTCTATTACAGAGACTTCTCCCTCATTCGGACGAGTAACAGACGCGTATTTTCCGTCTGGGCTAACCGTCACATGATGAACTGCACCGGGGACGTCAATTGCTCGTAAAATTTTTCCGTCGCTGGTTTGAACAACAGAGACCGTACTGATCGTCCCTTCAACCGAATTCGAAACTTGGTTTGAAGGCGCCTTATGGTGAGCTGCGTGCTCATCCTCCGAAACACCTTCCGGTTTAGCAGGACTATTATCCTTAGTGCGTTCCGCATAACTACCTGCGATCAAAAACTGCCCATCCGGTGTTCCCGCGAGACCGTGAACGGACACAAGCCCTTCTACAGTGCTGACAATCTTATCCGTTGCCGCATCAATGACGTTTATTTTGCCATCGCTCCCCATCGGAACGTACACAAATGGTTCCGCATTAACAGTTAAAGCCGATGACAAAAATACCACTCCTGCAATCCCGGCGACTGCCAAATTTCTCGTGATTATCCTCATTGTCTAATTTCCTGATATGTTAAAATGCAAAATAGTCCCTGACCGTTCATTACCAACTCTGATGAATTCAGCTTTCCAACGACCGCCTACGACTTTCAAACTCCTCCTTGTCGATTTCACCATTCACAAATCGTTCGTTAAGGGTACTCATCGCGTGTACGCGGTTGCCGCCGGAGCCACCTCCAATGCCAAATAAACGAAAGACAAGAATGACCGCACCCGCAATTAAAGCGATCATTAAAATCATCATCAGAGGACCAAAAAACCAACCCCCTGCTCCCATACCGTGCATGGAGTAGTTCTCGCCAGAATCTGCGAGCGCAATCGGCGCGGACAAAACCAGCATTCCGATAGCTGAAATAGTGATATATTGTGCTCGACACATCTTCATTCTCCTTGTTTTGCGAAATACCTTGGAATTTGAATTTCTGTTACTAGACTTTGGCGGTTTTCAGTCTTAGCGCATTGAGAATGACCGAAAGTGATGAAAGGCTCATCGCCGCGGCGGCAAAAATCGGCGAGATCAGAATATCGAAAAATGGATAAAGGACACCCGCCGCCACCGGCACGCCGGCGCCATTGTAGACCAGTGCAAAGAATAGGTTTTGTTTAATATTGAGCATGGTCGCTCGCGATAAGCGGCGGGCCCGTATAATACCATTAAGGTCACCCTTAACAAGGGTGAAACCAGCGCTTTCAATTGCTACATCTGCGCCGGTTCCCATGGCGATACCAACATCAGCTTGAGCCAGCGCCGGTGCGTCATTGACGCCATCTCCTGCCATTGCAACTTTGCGTCCCTCGGCTTGCATCTCTTTAATAATGCGCGCTTTGTCCTCCGGCAGAACATCAGCTCGGATTTCGTCAATGCCCAATCTGGCGGCGACAGCCCTTGCTGTTCGCTCGTTATCACCGGTCGCCATCACAATACGAAAACCTTCTGCATGCAGTCCTTTGAGTGCCGCAGGCGTCGTTTCCTTCACGGGATCGGCGACACTCACCAATCCTGCGATTTCACCGTCAACAACGACAAACATTACTGTCTCGCCTTGATCACGTCGGGCATCTGCAATCTCGCTGAAACCTTTGGAGGCTATACCTAGATCGGCAACCAGTCTGGCATTACCGAGAGCGACGGATCTGCCGTCAACAACACCCGTGACACCTTTACCTGTGATAGCCTGGAAATCCTCAGCCTTTGTCATTGTGATCTCGCGTTCTTCCGCGCCGACAACTATCGCTTCTGCCAACGGGTGCTCCGAACCGCGTTCGAGGCTGGCCGCGAGCCGAAGTACGTCCGCCTCATCATGCCCCTCTTCGGCGAGGACGGCGATAAGCTTAGGTTTACCGACTGTCAGTGTTCCGGTCTTGTCAACGATAAGAGTATCGATCTTGGCAAACCGTTCCAGCGCCTCAGCGTTCTTGATGAGCACCCCTGCTTGCGCACCCCGTCCGGTTGCCGTCATGATTGACATCGGCGTTGCGAGACCCAGTGCGCAAGGGCAGGCAATGATCAGTACCGCAACGGCTGAAACCAACGCATAAGCATAAGCCGGGTTCGGTCCCCAAATTGACCAGGAAATAAACGAAAGGATGGCTACAAGGATAACTGCTGGTACGAACATACCGGCGACAGCATCCGCTAGCTTCTGGATCGGCGCGCGACTACGTTGGGCACTCGCAACCATTTCGACGATCTGGCTAAGCATGGTGTCCGCTCCGACGCGCCTGGCCTCGATAATGAGACTACCCGTGCCGTTAATAGTAGCTCCCGTAACCGTGTCTCCAGTGACCTTTTCAACCGGCACAGGTTCGCCGGAGATCATAGATTCATCTACCGAGGACCGGCCTTCAGACACAATTCCATCCACTGGAACCTTGTCTCCAGGTCGTATGCGCAGCCGATCGCCAACCACAACATCTTCTAACGGAATTTCCTCTTCACTGCCGTCTTCGCGAATGATGCGTGCTGTCTTTGCGGCAAGATCTAGAAGCGCTTTAATAGCTGCACCTGTGCGTTCACGCGCGCCAAGCTCCATAACCTGACCTAATAGCACCAAGACGACGATCACAGCACCGGCTTCAAAATAGACGCCGACATTGCCCTCAGCATCCCGAAAGCCGTCTGGAAATATTCCAGGCACTAAAACGGCCGTAACGCTGAAGAGATAGGCAGCGCCGACACCCATGGCGATGAGGGTAAACATGTTGAGGCTCATATTGACAACCGACTTAACGCCGCGCACAAAAAATGGCCAGCCCGCCCAGAGAATGACCGGTGTACTAAGGACAAGCTCCGTCCAAAGCGCAGGCCGCTCCCCAAATGCTTCCCGTATGAAACCAAGGCCGATGTAGGGACCCATTGTTAAAATCAAAAGTGGAATAGTCAGTAGGCCACCAACCCACATGCGCCGCTTGAAATCTAAAAGTTCGGGATTTGGCCCCTCGTCTCCAGTTGGTACTCCCATTGGCTCCAATGCCATGCCGCATATTGGACAGTCACCAGGCGCGTCACGAACAATTTCGGGATGCATTGGACAGGTGTATTTTGCGCCAGCCACTGGCTCCACTGCGTGTTTTTTGTGCGCACCAGAAATATAATGCTCTGGATCAGCCGCGAATTTATCGTGGCACGTCTGCGAGCAGAAGTGATAGGCAGTTCCTTTATGATCAAGACTTGGTTTGCCTTCATTTGTATCCACTGTCATGCCGCAAACAGGGTCTTTGCCAGTTGATGCAGTATCGACAACATTCCCGTGATTATGGAGATGAGTATGCGAGAGTGATTTGTTCATGAACTTTTTCCTGTCTCTTCAATTTCCTTGTTCGTCTCAGGGAGATTGCTTACCCAATCGGGACTTTCGTAGGCGATGTTGAACGCCTGTTCATAGGCTGTATCTCGAGATTTACGGGTATTTTCCATTAATTGCGAAACTTGAGCAATAAAGTCCCGTTCCTTTAGAAGCATTGGATGGTCGTCGGTAAGCGGTTTTCGGTTTTCGTTAATTTTTTTGGCAACATCCGCCAACCCCTGCATCCAAGGATTGAATGCCTCTGAGAAAAGAAATCGACTGGTACGCATTGGATGTATCCATTTCATAACTTCAGCAGACCAGGGGTTTGACACAGCCTGAACCCATGGACTGATGAAAGTGCCGTAGAAAGCCTCATTGGCTTCGGACACTGTGCGTACTCGTTCAAATGCTTCATCTTGCCGAGGAAACTGTATGTCTTCAACCTGTCGCTCCTCAAATCTGACCGCGAATTGCGGCTTATGACAATCCGGATCAGCACTGGGATTATCGATCTTCATCTCGTAGAGTCCGGGCCTAAGCGCCTCGATCTCATCAAGACTTTCGAGAATAGCGCGATGTTCGAGGCGGGCGACACTGGCTGAAACAAAGATGCCTAGATGTCCGACATGCGGATTGGTCAGATATACAATACGCTGGCCTGCCGTTTTGAGGTCATCCGTATCTTCATAAACTGCAGGGATCCAGCCAAGCGCCTGATGGGGAGGCGTTATGTTGTCACCATAAGAGGCGAAGACAATGAGCGGATTGCGGATTCTTCGCAAGTTGACGGTGCAGCCGTCACAAATGCGAAATTCGCCTCTCTCCAGCTTATTGCCAATGAAAAGATTTTCTACAATTCCGACCATTTCCTCCCGGCTCAGAAAGTAGAAACCGTTCCACCAACGTTCAAATTCGAGAAACCGCTCGCTCTCTGTATCAACCTTGTTGAACAGGCTTGTATATTTCTCCCAGATCGCTTTTTCAGGTTTGAGGTTCTCGAAATTTTGCGCAAGCCATGCACCGTCAAAGCGGCCGCCACTAAGATCAGCGATAAAATGGGTCATCCAAACGCCGCCGAGTAATCCTCCGGCGACGCGCATCGGATTCACGCCGGCCTCTCCCGCCCAATAAGATAGCGGAGACCCATTCAAGACCGTCGGTCCGACAGTTCCTTCGCAGTCCGCTGCAAGGAGGGTTGCCGCCCAGCCCGCCTGACAATTTCCATAAAGAACCGGCAGCTTTCCAGTATGCAACCTGGCTACCTCTTCAGTAAAACGCCGCAAAGCGTTATGAACATCCGCAAGGGTTTGCCCCGGTGATGGCTCTGGAAAGAAGATAACAAAATATACCGGATGACCTTCGTGGAGCGCCATACCAACTTCGGAGTCGTGTTTAAAACCTCCTATTCCCGGCCCATGTCCAGCACGTGGGTCAAGGACGATGACCGGTGGCTTTTCCAGATCGACGCAGTCCTCCCAGCAATCATCCCCGACCTCAGTAATGCGAAGCAAGGCATAGTTGGCGGGCTTCCCAAAAGTTCGAGCATCAAGGATCGTCTCATACTTAAAATCAAGCAAAGGCGGTAAACCGGCGCGTTCATGCTCTAGCATATTGTCGGCACGTTGCCTGAGCGTATCCCAGAAGAGGATTGTCCGTTGCCAGAAGTCAATTTGATAGTCAAACGGACCCGAACCATCTGACGCTAACGCTTTGGACAGCGTGGTACCGTCCAGATTGCGGATTTTGTTTTGGCTCTCTGAAATAGAAGGAGACGACGTGTTCTTCACGTTGTCGAGGGTAGAAATTTTTCTCTTAGTTGAGCGGCTCATTTCTGGTTCCTCTGACCAAGTGAGGAAAAGAAATTGAACAAAGGACAAAATATCAACGCCACATACCAGCCATAGACAAAACTCTCACCAAGTCCCAGAAAGAAGCTTGACCAGCTCAACCAGGTAAATCCTGGAAGTAACTTGAGCCAGGTTTTATACATTGCCTGTTCTGGGAACAGGAGATCGAAACTAACGCAAAGAGCAAAGGTGATTGAAAAAAACAAACCGAGACTCATACCCAAAGCGATAACCGGAATTCGCAGATTGACCGTGGTTTCTTCAGGATTATTTGGAAGCACGCCTTGAGTATGCCCTGTCGATAAACTAGGCATGGGTTACCTCTTGGCGAGCATCACTGATCTTTCTTGTCTCTTCGCCTATATACTCGTTAGGGTTTGCCTCAAAAATCTCACGGCACTCCCGCGAACAAAGATAGTAGACAGTTCCCTCAAAGACACTCGATTTGGCAGTTTTTGTATTGACTTTGGTGCCGCATACCGGGTCTACGTCCACGGGTGGCGCAACCCAAACCATCTCTCGTAATTTTTCAGATTCATCAGTTTTGGTTACATCTGTGTGCCCCTTCTTGTTTCTGTGGCCCATAACATGCGCGCCACACCCAAACCTCATCATTAAAAAAATTAGGGCTGCCCAAAAAAGAAAATAGAATAAAGAACTCATTTCACCGACTTTCCGTATGCTGGAATTACACCATACTTATTTAGCAACTTGGAGATGTCGAGCCTGCCTACGAGCAATTCGGTCACGTTCAGTGACAGACTGGATTGCTGTTACGAAGTGTTACAATTGAATGCAAATAGTTCGAAACAAAGACTTATAACGGCAAAAATATCGCGACTTTCAAGCCACCTTCTGTCCGGTTTCGGAGTGTAACGTCTCCCCCGTGACTACGAAAAACGGATCTGGCAATGGAAAGACCGAGTCCCGTCCCGCCCGTTTCTCGATTTCGAGAGCTCTCTAACCTGAAAAACGGCTTGAATACGTCTTCCAGATCATCAACAAGTATTCCTGGGCCATTGTCCTCTATGGCAAACACAAGTTGTGTCTCCTCAATACTCAAGGAGACAGCCGCATGTTCTCCATATTTGGCCGCATTCTCGATCACGTTGGTAAATGCACGACGCAAGGAACCCCGATCTCCTTTTAAGAAATTGGGGCCTGGAGCTATCCAAGAGATTGACAGTCCTACTTCACCCAAATCGTGGACTACCTCTGATACAAGGCCTACTATATCAAGCGGAACATGCTTCTTTTGTATCGCCTCTTCGGATGAAAATGATAATGTTGTACTGACAATATGGTTCATATCATCGATATCTTTATTGAATTTGTCCCTTAGCTCTTCGTCTTCAAGCAACTCACTGCGAAGCTGCATCCTCATCAGCGGAGTACGCAAATCGTGCGCGATTGCCGCAATCATTTGCGTCCGATCATTCACGAAACGGTAAATCCTCTCCTGCATTTTATTAAATACACGAATTGATTGCCTGACTTCCAAGGGGCCTTTTTCGGGAATTGGTTGTGCCGAGACCCTTCTCCCCAAATCATTAGCAGCGATATTCAATTGTTTGAGCGGATGTGTCAGATAGTGAGCAGCCCAGGCCGATAGTACCAAAATTGCAATCATCATCATGGCAATTGACAGAACAAACCGTATCGTCCAGGGCATGGTTGCTTTTAAGTCGGGAACTTCAAAGTTCAACCAAAGCCCGTCCTCCATCTGTATGGAAATCCGGATCAAAGCACCTGTACCAACTTCATTTAAAATATGTTCAAAATGATCTGCAGCTGAAATATGAGTTACGATAGATTTACCGGTCAAATGCCTCCAGATGCTTTCCTCTCCATATATGGTCTCCGTAAGAACTGGCATCTTTTCATCAACACCAATTTGTTCGATGAGCGCGTTGGAGAAAAATTTGGCTTTTTCGAGATCGTTATTTTTTACGTTGCTTGATTTATCCAGAGCTATTCGCAAAATTGAGCTATTTGCTAAATCAATAATTTTTTTCTGATACTGCGGTGGCGTATTTGCGACGAGGCTTGTTATTGTGCCTATCCGCTCAATCATTTGCGCCCGACCGATCAAATTCACAATTTCCCCACGATCAACATCGTAAACACTCAAACTGATTGCGTGAGAAAGGCCAAGCCCAATTACGAGCAATAACACAATGCGGGCTGCAAGTGTTTTCGGCCATAATGATCTGTTGAATGTCATGACTTTGTAGTTACCGTAGTAGGAACAAATAAATATCCGTCACTCCGGACAGTCTTTATGATTTCAGGACGTTGTGGATCACTTTCGAGTTTTCGTCGAAGCCTACTTACCTGCATATCGATGCTGCGCTCAAAGGGGCGCGACCAACGACCTTTGATTAGATCCATAAGCTGATAACGCGTCAGAACCTTGCCTGGGTGACTAGCCAATACGACCAATAACTTAAACTCCCCTGTTGTCAGTTTTACGGATTTTGAGTCTGCCGATTTCAGGTTCTGGCTTGACAAATCTAGTCGCCAACCTTCAAATTCGATTATAGTATCTTGTTCTAATACTATTGCAGGGACATCGTTGGTCCGCCGAAGCACGGCGCGAATTCTTGCCAACAGCTCCCTTGGATTACATGGTTTAGTCAAGTAATCGTCTGCACCAATTTCAAGCCCCAAAATTTTGTCAGAGTCCTCGCTTAAAGCCGTCAACATTATTACTGGAGTATGTGACTTTGCCCTCAGATCACGGCAAAGCATAATACCATTTTCGCCCGGCAACATTAAATCGAGGATGATCAAATCAATCTTCCAGTCGTCCAAAGCGGCAAACATTTCGCGGCCGTCATTCACCGCCGTGACACGAAACCCATGTCTTTTCAGGACCCGGGATAAAAGATCACGTATTTCACGGTCATCATCAACTATCAATATGTACGAAGATTCATTCATTTGTGCACCTTAGTAAATCGACATAAACACTTTGATTTCAGTAGTGATGTTCCGAAACAGTTGGCTAAACCGAGACTAATCAGTATTGGGTAACCGCCTTGGTAGTTTCTGGTTTCGCAATTCCCCTCTAACAAACTCGCCCCTTTCCTTCAATGGTGCTTTCTTTCAAACTGTCACAGTCTGTAACCAACGACGAAACTGTTGCATAAAGTGACCATTGGCTGATTGTGCTGATCCAGAACACGGCCTTATCTTTAGTTTCTATCCAAAATATTTGCTTCTGCATGGCCATTGTCATTTGAAGCGTCTTAGATATGAGAGACTGGATCAAATATGACCTTCAAACGGATCACCGCTTTTGGAATGAGCCTAAGTATCTTTTTTGCCATCAGTTACATCCTTTGTGTATTGTTTGATTTATGGGTACCGAAGTTGGCAATGCATGAAATATGGCAGCACCTGTTGCCTGGTTTTGAATGGCTGACTTGGCCAAGTTTTTTTATCGGGCTCATTGAGGTGATTTCCTATGGTTGGTATGTTGCCCTGCTTTTTGGTTCGATTTTCTATTTGCTCCTTATTTCGAGAAAAATGGGTAATATGGATCATGATTGAGGCTGGTTGAGCTTCGCTTGTGAATAAGGAAGGCAACCAACGTTGAGAGCGGCATTATGTTTCCCCCTCTTCTTGGTTTTGGCGCAAAAAAAGCTTTTCTCCAGCGAAGATTAAAAATATTCCGATTGCCGATGCGTAAATTACCATCATGTCAGTTGAAGCCTTCACTGCATACATTCCTTAGGATGTCTTGTTCCACAAATTCGTCGCAATTAACCGGCTGAGATCAATTTCATTGCTGGGATGCGTAACTGTGTTGCACGTCACTATTTTTGCGACACCTGCAGCCTGCAAAGCCTCATAGCCATCTCCGGCAAATACGGCGTGAACACCGATACAAACAGGCGGGTTCATACCGGCGTCTTGCATATGCTTCACCGTTTCAATCATGGTGCGGGCGGTAGAGATAATGTCATCGACCAGCACGGGTGTGTGATCCCTGAATTGTTCGACATCCGGCACCGAAACTTTCACGTCCCTGTCGCCGCGGCGGATCTTGCTCAAAACCGAATAGGACACCCCGGCGCGCTCAGCTACATCCGATACCCATTGATGGCTCTCCTCGTCCGGGCCGATTAAAAGGGGTTTATCAATATTGTCCTTAATCCATTCCGCAATAGCATCAGCGGCATGAATGACCTCTACCGGAATGGAGTAAATTTCGCTCATAGCCTTATGACGGTGAAGGTGCGGATCGACGGTGATCAAGCTGTCAAAATGCTGTGATAAGAATGCAGCAAAGATACGGGATGTGATCGCTTCACCGTCGTGAAATCGATTGTCCTGACGCATATAGCCAAGATACGGCGCAATCAGCCCGACCGATTTCGCACCCAGTTCTTTAGCCGTTTGCGCAAAAAACAGAATTGTCATTGCCTTGCTGTCAGGATGCTCGAGGCTGCAAAACAAAACCACCTCTTTGTCCATCACATCCGTCCCCAATTGCACAAGACTTTCCCCATCCGGAAAATGATGAATGTCCAGGACGCCCCGCTCATATCCAGACTCTCTAGCTACGGAGATTGCTTGTTCTTCATTGCCCGGATAAGTGAACAAAACACTCAAGATGTTTCTCCTTCAGTATCAATATCAATAATGCTCCGCTGTTCTTCAAGATAACTCAGCGCGTAATCAAGCTCGCCCGGCGCATTCGCATGAACGGTAAAAAGCGGTTGCCCTTTTTCGATAGTTGCACCGATCGGGGTATGGAGATCAACACCAGCCTCCTTGTCCGCCGGTGCGCCGGCCAGCTTGGCCGCACGAGCAATACGGCGGTTATCAATAGCAGTGACCCGCCCTGCCTTATCCGCTTCAATCACATGGGTGAATTGTGCGGACGGAATATCATTCATACCGCCCTGGGCCTCGCAAATCGCCTGAAATTTTGCCCACGCCTTGCCGTCATCCAGAAGCCCCGTGGCCAAAGTCCGGCCTTGCCCATTTTTCACGTCCGGTGAATATTCCAGAATATGCCCGGTCAGATCAAGGGCACGCTCGCGTAAATCCTGCGGCGCCCCCGTATCATTCCGCAAAACTCCGATCAGATCCCGCGCTTCCAAAGCTGGGCCGATACCGCGCCCGACCGGCTGGCTGCCGTCGGTTGTATGAACACGCACTTCTATACCCATAGCCGATCAGGTTTGTTCCAGATAGCGGGTTAATTTGCCGGCCATCTTAATACTGCGTATCTTGGCCGTAGGCCCGATCGGCATATCGATCAGAACATGTGAGGATCCGGCTGCAATTTTCTTGGACAGAACAGAAGCAATCAACTGCCCCTCGCTATCGATATCCAGAGCTTTCTCGACGCGGATTAAAAGATCATCCGCCGGGCTTAAGGTCACCGAACCGCCCCAGACGACACAGCCATTTTCCTTCTCCACCACCTTGCGCATGGCCGCAGCATCAAGATTAACATTTGTGAGAACTTCCATCGTATCTGCGGTGCCGGCCAGAGACGTGATTGCGCGCGAGGATGTTTTGGGCATGGTCAGGCCATAGGCGGCGATAATCGCGACTACAATCGGCGTTGTCCGGTTTCCCGGCAAACCGCCAATGCAATGCTTATCGACGACCAGATCCTTACCCCAATCCAGGCGATCACCGCTGTCGACCATGGCTCGGGTTAAATGAACGATCTCGGTTTCATTGAGCCGCCCACCCGCACAGGCCGTTAAAAACGCGGAGACATGAATATCCGAATACCGCCCGGCAACGATATCATCGACAATCGATTGAAGATGGTCTGCCTCCAATACATTGCCATAAATTTTAGAACGCATATGGCTGAGTGAATGAACCTGGGGTGGATGTGAGACGTGAATTTCATCACCGTCTTTTGCCGCCAGCTTTTGCAAGGCAAAGTCGGACAGACTTGCCTCACCATGCTGCAAAATTTCGGATGTCACAATATTCAAGGTCGCAATCAGGTTTACACCCTTCAGCGTCACATTCACCCGCGCCTGTACTTCAAAGCCTTCTGAGCGGCAAACGTGGCAATCCTCACGCATAAAAATCACCGCCTCCTTGTAGGTATTGATGCCGAGGATGCGAAGTTTTAAAATGGGTTTGGGCCGTTCATGGCCTATCATAGTTCCTCCGCCTGCGCGTACTCTGGAACTTCCGTATTCCAACCGAATTTTTTCTCTATTTTATTTTTCATGCTTTGCGCTGAAGAGGGTTCGCCATGAACAACAAAGACTTTGCTTGGCTGGCTTCGGATATTGCTCATCCAGGACAAAATTTCTTTGTAATCCGCATGGGCTGACATGTTATCGAGCTTTACGACTTGTGCCCGTACCGGAAACATTTGGACATGGATTTTGATTTTCTTCTCGCCACTTGCTAGCCGATCACCACGCGTTCCCCTCGCTTGGAATCCAGGTAAAAGAACAGTGTTGCGGGCGTCATCAATGTAGTTTTTCAAATGATGCAGAACACGGCCGCCTGTCGCCATTCCGCTGGCAGAAATAATGATCTTCGGCATAGTATTGTTTCTACCATAAATGTCTTTTGATTGTTTCACCGTGCGGGTGTATTTGGCGATCCCGCATACATCCATGCACAAATCATGCGGCATACGGTGATCGTTTGAATGTTTGCATAACAAATCCGAGGCATTGATCGCCATCGGACTGTCCAGAAAGACCGGCAAATTAATGGGAATACGACTCTCAGTTTTGAGTTTGTGAATATAGAACATTATTATTTGTGCCCGACCAACGGCAAAGGCTGGAATAACAAGGGTGCCGCCCCTTGCAGCTGTTTCATTCACAATGCGCTCAATATCTTCCGTCGGGTCATTTTTAACATGCAGCCGGTCGCCATAGGTAGATTCAACAACCAAATAATCGGCATCCTGTATGGCGGCAGGCGCTTTCATTACTGGATCGTTCAGCCGTCCAATATCGCCGGAAAACAGGATGGACTTGCCGCCACTACCACTAATACGGATAAAAGACGCTCCCAGAATATGCCCAGCACGATGTATAGTAAATTCAAACTCCTCACTAAGCCTATGTGTCTTGTTAAAACTGACTGGCTTAAAATATGGGAAGGTGTCGCGGGCTTCTCGTTCATTATAAAGCGGCAAAGCAGGCTCGTGCTTCGTATAGTGGTAGCGATTAGCTCGTTTTGCATCTTCTTCCTGAATATGACCACTATCAGGCAACAAAATTTTGCACAGATCAAATGTAGCTTCTGAGCAGTAGATTGGCCCTTAAAAGCCGGCTTTAACTAGTTTGGGAATATAACCACTGTGATCCAGATGGGCATGGGTCAAGAGCAATGCATCAATCTCATGTGGATTAACCGATAACCCCTTCCAGTTGCGTAGTCGAAGTTCCTTTTTCCCCTGAAACAGTCCGCAATCAACCATGATTTTCTTGCCGCCGTCTTGCAGTAAATATTTCGACCCGGTCACCGTGCCGGTGGCCCCTAAAAAAGTAAGTTTCATTCAAATTTCCTCGTTACTTTTTTTCGTAATAATTCCATCCGGTGAACGGTTTCCATTTAAAGCCTGCCGTTCTTCATCGCTGAAAACCTCCTCTTCATTGATGCTCAGCAGCTTTGCCGTTTCGCGCAAGATATGCGCCCAACTGCAACCATTGACGAAATGCATACCCTCAACATCCAGCGTGCCACCCCGATTGATAAAGCCCAAAGCCTTTACATTTCTCCCAGACCATAAAGGCTGCAATGTGCCCAACATGAGCTCGGGGCGGGTATGCGTTACCATAAGCACATGAAGACTTGAAGGGAGCACAATGTCATTTAACACCGTTTCAGATATCATATTATGGTCTGCCTCGCCTTGGTTGCGCGGCACACGGAACCGTCCCGGCTCAATCAAATAGGATACGCTGTGAGCAATGCCGCGCTCTTTTAAACGCGCAGATGCCTTTAAGACTTCGAAGAGCTGATAGGCGCCGATGGCGACTAGACTAACAGGAACTTCCTCCGTCCCAAACCCGGCCCAACCGATCCGGATACCGCCATCGGCCAACAACTTTCGAGATTCCGCTGCGGAAAACAGAACCTGCGTTTTGCGTTTCGGAATTACGAGTGTCCAAATTTGTCCTTGAGTTTGATACAGCCGGGCTAGCGTTTCCGCGGCGCTGTTATAGTCGGCCGGGAATAAAACGCGGGAAATATCAGAAGTTTCCGATAACATGCTCTCAGAAAGAGATGGATCCTGATGAGACAGCTCATTCTTGCCGTTCTCCCACGTGTTCGAGGTGAGTACTAGAGGGACAGACAGCCATTTAGCAGGCTTGCCGATATCTTTTTGATGTTTTGAAAAAATGACCTCCTGCCGCGCCCCGCCGAACATCTTTGCCCCGAAAGCTTCATAGGTGACAATCATATTGATGCCGCCTTTATTGCCAAAAGCCGCGCCGGCGACCGCTTCTTCATTGAGCGCCGAGATAACTTTGCCCAGCGTGGATTCCTCCAATCCTTCCTCAGCATCAACAACCCGAAACTCAAGTGCTTCTAGTGTATCATTCATACGGTTGGACAGCATTTCATCCGGATTACCGATGCGCGCCCGTAGATGGGGGTTAGCTTTTACAATGGCTAAAAAACCTGTATCAATCGCCTCCATCGGACTAACTGCATCCGATGCCTGCGGATCCTTTTGCGGCGAAGCATTTTTCCTAAAAGGCAGATCAAGAAGGGTTTTCAAACGGACATCACGATTAGCCACCGGATGTTCACGCTCTTTAACACGACCCGATCCATCGTGATTTTGAAACAACGCAACAGCCCCCTGCACTTCATCGAAAGGCACATAAAGCTTGTTCGCATGCGTGTTAAAACGCCTGGCCGCTACATCATTTACATACGGATTGTCCACCAAGGGCAGATTATGAGCGTAATTCGTCCCTTCGTTGTAAAATCCGGCGCCTTTGGGCGCGACGGCGATGCCATAAGGTATGGGCACATGGTAATGCTCCACCGAGTTCAGATTTGCGGTATAGGTGTGCAGCCGTCGTTCCTGTTCCCAGACCGCCCAGGCAAAGGCCGCGGGGTCTCGCCCGTCAAACACCAGCGGTTCAAAACCATGCAGTTCAAGGTGCTTGATAAACCATTTAACGCCGCCTTCCTGCGACATGGTGGTCCGCTGATCAATACGGCGGCCATTGGCGATCATGATGGGAACAACGTCTCCGCAATCCTCCGCCCGCCACCAGCGCGGCGTCCAGTCAGCCCCCCGTTGCTCTTCAAATGCGCCGTCGCTGAGAAAAGCCACCAGAGACTCTCCCGGTAAAGGCATATGGGCATATTGAACAGAAGCAAAACCAAGATAACCACCTTCCAGATGACCCCCACCTGTATGAGGGTTCACATGGCTTCCCAGTGGTGACGCCTGACGGCCTTCAGTGTTGAGCCTGTATGAATAGAAATCCTGCGCAAACCGTGTCAGCCCGCTATCGCTCAAGCCGTAACGTTCGGCATGCCCTGCCGTCATATTGTCAAGCAACAAATTTACACTGTCGACAGCGGCCACGGCGTGTCCCTGCCCCATCACCCAGCTGCGCGTTCTTCCTGCCAAGGCATTCGCCAGCATATATCCGACATAGGCCGGAACCATATTCAGGGAGCCACCAAGATGGCCTTGTGGATCCTTTTTGAAATCATCCTTTATCAAGTCGCGGCCATCGGTATAAATATGGCGGGCGTAGGTCTGGTTGACCGCGAGCCACATTGCTGCATTGGTAACCCGGTCTGCCGCTGCCAGCATCGCATAAAACGGCACGCCATCACTGCTGGTGCCCTCGGCCGACAGGGTTTTCATCATCTTCGTGATACGGTGTATCGTTTCCGGCACATGCTTGATAACGCCACAGCCCTTACGCCATTCCTCTTGCGATACGGGTGCCTGTGTTTGCGCCATTTTATCCTGCATGGTGTTGAACTCCTTACATTTAAAGAAACGGGCGCTGTCTATTTTAGGCGGCAAATGTAATGGCCAATCGGTAGGCACAAAGCCTGTTCATTCCGCCCAAAGGACGGATCTTACACTTGGCGGCAGTATGCCGATTTCGTCCCGTACACCGGTCACACCTGGCACACGCTCGGCCGCGATACTGGCCGCCTTTTTTTCCGCATCAGACTCGACAACACCCCACAGATGGACGATTCCGCCGGAGACAACGACACTCACAAACTCTCGGCGAATATCGGTTTCTGATAGCGCCGCTTCGACAGCTGCTTTGAGCGTTACATCATCCGCCGAAGTACCACTCCCGGCCTGAAAGGCGATAAGACCTCGCAACAAATCGGCGCGGCTAACGATACCGATTAACTTGCCGTTGTGAAGCACAGGCAGACGCTTGATGCGGTATTTTTCGAGCGTTTTGGCTACCTCCTCCAGCGTAGCATCTGCATCGACGGAGATAAGATCGCTCGTCATGATATCTCGTGCATGGCCGCCATGAGATTTGATGTAGTTGATGGCCCTTTTTTCCGGACTGGCGACAAGGCTCAACCACCAGGATGAATGACGCTCGGTTCCAGTTTCAGAGCGTCGCATAAGATCGCCTTCACTCACGATGCCGAGGATTTGACCCTTTTCATCAACGACAGGGACGGCACTTATTCTGCGCTCTAACAATAGCTTTGCGATCTCCTGTATGCCTGTGTCAGGTTGCACCGTTGCTACTGTCGTCGTCATTATATCTTTTACTTGCATTGAACTTTACCTCCTTGATCATTGCTCATCCCTTCATTTTTGAGTCTCAGGTCAACAATCAATGAAACACCATTCCTTCGATATGAAAGCCCGCATCAACATACATTGTTCCACCCGTAATGGCACTCGTATAATCGCTTGCCAGCATAAGCGCCGCACGCCCCACTTCACTGGCGTCCACTGTTCGCCGTAGCGGCGCCTTTTGGATCGTTTCATTCAACAATTCATCGAAATGCTCGATGCCCGAGGCGGCGCGTGTCGCAACCGCGCCGGCCGAGATTGCGTTTACCCGGATCGCTTTACCTCCGTGTTCATGGGCTAAATAGCGAACTGAAGCTTCAAGTGCAGCCTTTACCGGCCCCATGACATTGTAATGGTCGACCACTTTTTCGGCGCCGTAGTAACTGAGTGTCATCAAGCTGCCGCCTTTGTCCATAAGCGGTTCTGCCAGTTTCGCCATACGGATGAAAGAGTGGCACGAAATGAGCATCGATTCGACAAAGCCGTCTGCCGAACAATCCGTCAGTCGACCATGGAGATCTTCCTTACGAGCCCAGGCGACCGCATGAAGCAGAAAATCCAGTCTGCCCCATTTCTGCTCGATCGCCGCAAATACGGCGTCCAGTTGTCCTGATTCCGCAACATTGCAGGGTAGAAAAAGCTGCGCGTCAACTTCTTGCGCGAGGGGTTCGACGAAGCGCTTTGCCTTTTCGCTCTGATAAGTGATTGCAAGATCAGCACCGGCATTCCGAAAATGCTGGGCAGCGGACCAAGCCAGGCTGTGCTCATTGGCGATACCCACCACCAAACCTTTTCGCCCCTTTAGATCGATAACTTCCATTATTGCATAGACTCCTTCTCCGACAGGATGGATTGAATAAAACTCGTCGCGGCGTGGGCCGTGCCGTTACGGCACCAGACACAATCGCAATTCCCCGGATTTCTGCGGTTCTTTTGGGCTGCTATCACCAAGCTTGGCCTTGCCATGGCTGTCGCCCATGCCATGGGCGCCGCCGCTAAAACGCATCATCACAAGGATCATCACTGCCCAAACAAGAAAATAAAAAACATGCTCATAAACCTGACCACGGCTAATTTTTTGCCCCGCTCACCTTCGAAGCGGCGAGACTTTCTTTCGCGGGCTGTTTCGTGCTGCTTTTAACCGTGGCGCGATCAACCTTGTTCTCAGCCGTTTCCTTGCTGGGACTGCTGCAGCATCCAGCCCTCTTCGCCGGCTGTTCTGTGTTACTTTCACGCAGGGGAAGGTCGATCATGTTCCCAGTCGCCTCATGCACCACGTCGCCGCAGCATTTAGAGGTGATATCGGCAAGTTCGCCGGCATGGCTGGCGAGCGTACCGAACAAGTCACGATAGGCTTCGGTCTGCCGCTCGAAGATTGCTTTTGGATCAGACAGGCCGTCTTCGCTCTCGAACGCTCCGCCCATCTGTTCGGTACTCGCCTTGAAGAACGCGGCTTGGCGCTCGGCGATCGCCTGGGTGCCGTCGAACATTAAATTCGCCATGCGCCGGATCGCATCGATGTTGCGCATTTGCAGGGCTGTCATGGCTTCAAGATCAAGCCCCCGGAATCGTAGCACGGCGGGACTCGGCATTTCTGATGAGGGTATGTCTGGCATGGTCGGCTCCTTTGAAGGGTTAATCAGGTCGAATATTGGCGGCTCGGACCGACACGCATAATGTGGCGTTTCCGATTTGATGACTAGATAGACGGTCCAGAAGGGTTTACGTTACAGTTCGGGTGTGTCTTTCCCGATATGGACGCGAAAATGCGTGCCATAGTTGCAGTCGCAATCCAGATAGCCATGGATTGGGCAAGTGCAGCAAGTTTCTTCCAGCTGCTGCCGTAGAGCTTGGCGGACCCGATGCAGACGCATGTATAGGTTGCTATCGCGGGCACCTGGCGCTTTTGCTCGAGCCAATGGACCACCAGAAGTGTACCGCCGTCGTGAGGGGGTTCTCCTGCGTCATTGAGGTATTAAAACGGCGGGAAGTCTACCGTCACTTGTCCAACGCTTCCGACCATATGGCGCACGCTGGAGGCATCTTGCACGACATCGTCGTGAAGACTGCCAGATCCGCGCGACACGGCACAACAAACGCTTGAGGAGTTTTGAAATGAACGAAAAGGCGAAGAGAAACAAACAGTCTGAGCCAAAGGGATACAAAGAGACCCTGTGGCACCTTCAAGTTGAACTGGTCAAGCTAGAACGGCATCTGATTTAGAACAGCCTTCAGATTCTCATTCTTGTCGAGGGCTGAGACGCCGCCGACAAGGACGATCACGGCGGTGATCCAGTCCTGACATCTATCCGTTTCGATGGTTTTGCCCATTCCTGAACTGACCGGTTAGACGGGTAAAAGGAAATTCCGGTCTTCAGTGACCGCCATGTTCTCCCTCGGTGGTCCAGCGCGACAGAAAGACACGCTCATAGGCGAACACTGCAGCGATGGCGATGACCGCGATCACTACGATGAATGGATCGGATTGCAGCTTCATGGCACCGAAGACGCCGAGCACAATTACGTCGAGCGCAATGGCCGCAATCAGCACCCAGCCCCTCGCGCCGATCTCGTGGCGCAGGCGGCGGAACACACCCCAGTGAACCAGAATATCCATCACTAGGTAGAAAAAGGCGCCGAGTGACGCGATGCGGCTGAGATCGAAGAACACAGTCAGAACCGATGCGATCACCACCGTGTAGACCAGTGTATGTTTCCGAATCGGGCCGGGCATGCCAAAATGGTTGTGCGGAATCATTTTCATTTCGGTCAGCATCGCCAGCATACGCGAGACGGCAAATACGCTCGCGAGCACACCCGACGCAGTCGCGATGACGGCAAGTGTGACAGTAAAGTAAAGGCCATATATACCAAAGACCGGTTCAGCCGCTCGTGCGAGTGAATAATCTTTGGCAGCGACGATCTCTTCAAGCGAGAGGCTGGAGCCGACGCCGAATGCGACGAGCAGATAGACCACTAGGCAAATTATTATGGAAACGATAATCGTGCGTCCGACATTGCGGTGTGGATCGACGATCTCAGCACCGCTGTTGGTGATCGTGGTGAAGCCCTTGAACGCAAGGATCGACAGCGCGATCGACGCTGTGAAGCCTGCAATCGGGAGAGTGTCCAACGATCCGGAAGCTGGCTCGAAGGTGAACCCGCTGGCCGCAAGCGCTGCAAAGCCAAAGACCGCAATTCCGCTAATTTTCAGGAACGCCATGACGAGCGAAAAAAGGCCGACCGAGCGACTACCCAAAATGTTGACAAAATAGGCAAAGATAATTAGCCCGACACCAAGCATAGGCACGAGGATGCCGTCCCCAGCCAAACCGAAAGGCCTCAGGAGGTAGCTGCCAAAGGTCCGTGCAACGAGGCTCTCGCTGATTACCATGGAAAGCGCCATCAACAGGGATGCCGCCGCCGCGACCGCCGCCGGACCATAAGCCTTCTGCAGGATCATTGCGATACCGCCAGCCGATGGAAAGGCGTTGGACATTTTCACATAGGTGTAGGCGCTGAACCCGGTAACGATCCCTCCCGCGATGAAGGAAAGCGGAAACCAAGGTCCTGCTAACTCCGCGATCTGGCCCGTCAGCGCGAAAATTCCCGCCCCGATCATTACGCCGGTGCCCATCGAAATGCCACCGGTCAGACTGATACTGTTTTCTTGGTACTCAGACTTCATTGTTTACTCCTGCCAACTTTAAAGAGACTAGTGTATGCCCTGGTTCAACGCAAGTCTGCCAGGGCCATCCGCCCATGGCCACCGACTGCATCTGCAACGGATCGAGGCCGGATCGCTCAACCTTCCCTCGGATCGCTGTGCGAACGGAAAATCAAAGTACAGCCTGCTTGTCAGTCACGGATACGCCGTCCTTCCCATCGTACTTGGATTAAGTTGGTATTTGTGTGCATAGTGCGCAGCAATTCCATCGACAGGAGAGTCAAGGTTTAGACTGCATCAAGGATAGGGCTGTATGGTTGAAAGTATTCGCAGGTCTTCCTATATCCCAAATTGAGGCTAAGGATATTTATCGATGATCTCAATGCAACGTAACAAGGTAGAACATGATCTGCCGCGCCGCGAGCCGGAGGAGGTTCAATGGTCGATGAACCCTGTGATCGAGGCGGCGCTTACTGATAATTATCGCGTTTTTCTGCAGTTCCTCGTCCGTCGGCTTAGAGACAAGAGCACCGCGGAGGATGTGCTACAGAGCTTCTGTCTGCGCGCCGTACGAAAGGGAGCGGAGCTCAGGGACAGCGAAAGCGCGATTGCCTGGCTCTATAGCGTGCTCCGATCGGTGCTCATGGACTACTATCGAAGTGAAGCAGCCAGACAGCGCCGCGAGGCATGTTACGCGCAAGAACAGGCCTTACTTGACAATGACCGCGACTACCTCGAGTTGGAGGAGAGCGTCTGCGATTGCTTCCGCGGTCTGTTACCGGAACTTCGCCCAGACTATACAGAGGTTCTGCGGCGGATCGACTTGTCGGGTGATACGCACGATAAAGTCGCGGCGGATCTCGGCATCACACTGACAAACGTGAGAGTTCGGCTGCACCGTGCACGCCAGGCATTGCGGAAAGAGCTGGAAAGCTGCTGCGGCAGCTGCTGTGAACACGGTTTCCACGATTGCGACTGCCAAAGTGCACACGACCGCGCTAACTTGGCGCCAAGTCGCGAAGCCGCCTTTACCTGACTGGATCTGCTCGCCCATTCTGTTTTCAATTTATATTAAGAAGATTGCTGGCACCTTAAGGACCTCATCGGCTAAGAGTAACTCGCCTTCTCTTGACGTGAACAACGTTCCTCAGTCTGGACTTTTACTAGTTACGGGGGCAGGATTTGAACCACGACCTTCAGGTTATGAATCAGTTGATCTCTATTATCACTCATTGTCATACTAGCGCGTAAATATACATATACTGTTGTTTTTACTACACTATATTGATATTCTTTTACCCTTCGTTCCACATAATTATCTTGCATTTCGCTGGCACTTTCTTCCAATTAATGGAGATGGAAGCAATGCCGCGATTAAGTAAGCGAACAGTTGATGGTGTTGTAACATTAACTTAATGACGAGGAAATTAATGCTGATCTAATCTCAACGGATAATCTACGCTCTTACAAAACAGCAATGAAAGTTTTAGGGAATGAAAGCCGTCAGGAAGCTGACCCTTGGTACGATAATCGGGTTGAAAAATCACTACAATTCATCCGTCAATTCATAATCATTTTAATCGCGAACGTCATCTCACAAATCGAAAACTGACCAAATTCAATCGTGAATTGGCGCTCACTGAAGTGCAATATCTCGCTGCTTGAAATGCAATACCCTACCACCTTTTGCGTGTCGCGATTTTATTAAGACAAGGCCAACAAGGCAGGAAACCACGTCCTGACATGCCGCTATCGGCTGTCCGTGTCGCGACGTGTCGCCGCCTTCTTAGGATTGAACAACCGCCTCAAAGCGGACCGGTAGCGCGCCGGAGCCGTTTTCCAAACAACGGGCAGCAGTGTGATGAGCCCGAGTCCGAGCGCTGTCAGGCTGGCGCGCCGCCAGTCACCGGAGGCCAGCTCGTCTCCGAAATGCGCCAACAGGAAGCTCGCCGGAATGATACCGAGCACCGTCGCAATAACGAAGCGCCAGGTTCTGAGGGGCGTCAGGCCGGCGGCGTAGCTGACGATGTCGAAGGATAGGAACGGCATCAACCGCGTCGCGAAAACGACTGCCATCAAGGCATTCTGGGATGTAATGAAGCGGTGCAGCATCCCTGTGGACAAGCGGGCGCCAAATCTTACTCTGAGTGTGTCATATCCGATGAGACGCGATATACCAAAGGCGATTAGAGCGCCGGCGACGGAGCCGATCACCACATAGAGCGCGCCCCAGAAATGTCCGTAGGCCACACCGGAGGCAAGAGCAATCGGCGCGCTTGGGATCGGACTCATGACGATAGCAATGGTCATCAGACCGATGATCAGAAGGGGGCCAAGTGCACCGAGCTGCGCCACCGCCTGTTCAAGAGCCTCACCATCGAGGAGGCGGTCTAGCATGCCGGTGTGCCACAGAACGAGAGTTGTGGCGAGGAAGATCGCTAGTATAGCTAGCCCCGCGACTATGCGTGCCCGTGGCAGATTGAATTTTGTGTTCTGCCCTTCGTTCATATCGAACCTTTGGTTATTTCGGCCAACGGGCCATAATCGGTGAAATCGAACTGTACAGGTTTCATTGAAACTTCTCCGTTCTGTCATGCCGTCAGAGTGTGTCGATGACCTGTTCGAGCTTGCCGCGAACGATTCCCGCGATGCGCGTCCGCGCAACGTTGTCGGCCGCCTGTATCGAAGCAACTGGATCGACCGCAGCAACATTAAAATCGCCGTTCTCCGTCGCTTGGACGACGACGTTGCTCGGCAGCATCGTACCAATTTTTTCCTCGACCAGCAACGCCTGATGCGCCAACTGCGGTTTGCTGGCTCCAAGGATACGTAATCACGAAAATCCTCACTGAAATTTTTCTTCACCGTAGTTTGCACGTCAATCTCCGTCAGGATACCGAAACCCGTTGGTCTAGTCGCATTAATTTCGTGGAGGAAAATTCGGTCTTGTAATAGCCTTCCACGATGCTAAAGATCTCCTATTCCCGCCATCGCTTCCCCTCTCAAATCAGTCAGCATGCAGTTTGGCTTTATGCTCGATTTACGCTGAGCTATCGGGATGTGGAAGCTTCTGAAGGCTGGAAAACCGCAAGCGCCGCTGTTTAAATATTTTCACTGAAGTTTCTCTGCGCCTATCGCAAGTTAATGTGATGGGATGGACGCCTCCTGTTCAGGCGTTGTTTGCGCCATAATGGAAGTTGCGGAACTTCATCAACAGGAGGCGACCATGACAGATGTTACGACAATAGGGCTGGATCTGGCAAAGACTGTGTTTCAGGTTCACGGTGCCGATAAGGATGGCAGTCCGGTTTTGCGCAGGAAACTGCGCCGGGGGCAGGTATTGGAGTTCTTTGCCGGATTGCCGCCGTGCCGGATCGGAATGGAAGCCTGCGGCAGTGCGCATTACTGGGCGCGCGAGTTGCAGGCGCTTGGTCATGAGGTGCAGCTGATTCCGCCGCAATATGTGAAACCGTTTGTGAAGACCAACAAGAACGATGCCTGTGATGCGGAGGCGATCTGCGAAGCGCTACTGCGCCCGACGATGCGTTTTGCCCCGGTCAAAAGCGCCGAGCAGCAATCCGTCTTGATGCTGCACCGGGCACGGGAGCTTCTGGTGCGTCAAAAGACGATGCTGATCAATGCCTTGAGAGGTCATTGTGGTGAGTTTGGTCTTGTTGTTGCGCAAGGTGCTTCCAGGGTCTCTGACCTGATTACGGTGATTGAGGATCCTGAAGATAACCGTCTCCCGGGATTGGCCCGCGCAGCTCTCGTTTGTCTCGTTGAGCAGGTGAAGGCCGTTCAGGTTCAGATCACTGTTCTTGAGAAGAGGCTGAGGGCATGGCATCGCGCCAGTGAAGCGAGCCGTCGGCTGGAAACAATCCCCGGTGTCGGAGTAATCACGGCGACGGCGCTTGTTGCTGCAATTGGCGATGCCTCGCAGTTTCACTCCGGGCGTCAACTGGCCGCCTGGCTCGGGCTGGTTCCAAGGCAATACTCCAGCGGCGGCAAGGAGCGGCTCGGGCGTATATCAAAACACGGAGACGGATACTTGAGGAAGCTACTGGTTCATGGGGCGCGAAGCGTCCTGCTCTGGTCGAGGCACAGGAAAGACAAACGTTCTGCCTGGCTGGAAGCGCTGCTGGCCCGCCGGCCCACCAATGTGGTTCTGGTGGCAATGGCCAACAAGACCGCTCGTGTTATCTGGGCGATGCTGAGCCGGGGCGGGACATTTAGCGTTGAACCTCACTCTGCAACATAAACGGACAAGTAAAACGAATTTTATTGCGAGGGTGATTATGATGTGATGGCAAAACAGGGTAACCGGGATCGGTCAAACCCGCGGCATTGTCCGGGTAAGAAACCCGTTAATGTGACAGGGCATCGATCCACCGGACTCCATCAGGGCCCGCAGCACAACGCTGCACACAGAGGCCGGATAGATGACTGCAAACCCACCCTGCCACCAGATCAGAAATCTCTTGCATTTCAGGAGGCGTCCATAGATGACAATGCCACTGAGCACCACTCATTCCTCCCGAGGGCGTATCGCCACCTCAAAATCCGCCTCGAAACCACCCACCCGCCCCGGTGCGGGAGAATATAGCATGAGCGTCGCCTGCGTTCCGTCGGCAATCGCCTGCGCGATGGAGAGACCCAGTCCTCGGCCCTCTGACAAGGTGCGGTCGCGTTCGAACCGTGCGGTGAGCTTTGCCAGCGACTTAGTTGGAACGGTAGGGCCATCATTGATCACACGAAGCACGCCACTCCCGGTCATGATCACCTCAACAGGAGTATCACCGGTTCCGTGGCGCAAACCGTTCTCGATTAGGTTGCGGGCAAGGATTGCAAAAGCGTCTGGGTCGATGTCGGACAGTACTGCCTCACTCGGCAGTTCGACTGCAATGCGCCCCATACCCGCGGTCCGCTCGAAATCCGAAACGACCATGCGCAATACCGGGCGAAGGTCGGTTGCGGTATCGCGACGCAGCAGCCCGCCTTCGGCGCGGGCAAGTTGCATTAGCTTTTCCGAAAGCCGGTTCAAACGTTTGAGCGAGGCCTCAATCTCTGCCGTCCTTTGGCCCACGTTTGGATCGGTGGTTTCGGTCATCAGCCTCTGAGTCTGAGCCAGTGCCGCCGCCACAGGGGTGCGCAGCTCATGCGCAGCATTGGCAGTGAAATTGCGCTCTGCTTCCAGTACGCGCCTAAGCTTGTCAAGAAGCTGATTGACTGCGTCTGCCACTGGCATGATCTCATCGGGAAGATTGTCATTATCTACTGCGGACAAATCACTCGCACCGCGACTGGCCAGCTCACCGCCGAACCGTCGGACAGGCAACAGGCTGCGCCAAACGATGACGAGAATAGCGACCAGGCTGAGCGGGAGGACCACGATTAACGGAAAGGCGAGCCCCATCAGAGCCTCGCGCGCTACCTCGGCACGATGGCTCAGCGGTTCGGCGACCGCGATGGTGATCGTGCCTTGCAGGGCAGCATCGTAGTAGAGCCTGTGCGTCGCCGTCTGACGAAACCCCATGCCCACGAAGGGCGGAAAGACCGTGTCCTCGGCCCCGTGCGAGCGGAGCAGCACACGCCCTTGATCGTCGCGCACGATATAGGTAAAGAATTCCTCGTGCTGGCGCAGGGTGGCGATGCGCTGGCTGATACCCTGTTCTTCGCGACCGAGGATATCCAGAACCGCCAGCGGCAGAATGCGTTGCGCAGTTTCTTCCAGAGTGGAATCGAAGACCTCATTCATCTCGCCGCGCAACACGGTTGCGGTGGCCCACGCGGTGACGAGCCAGATGATGGCAAGCCCCAGTCCAAGTCCCAGTGCCAGCCGCGCCTGCAAGGAACCCATCCACTTCATGCAGCACCCAGCCGGTAGCCAAGGCCGCGTACCGTCTCGATCCACTCGCGTCCCAGCTTCTTGCGCAGCCGGCTGACATGGACCTCAATCGTGTTACTCTCAATTTCGGTATCGAAGGAATAGAGTCGTTCTTCAAGTTGTGCCTTGGACAAAAGCTGGCCCGGTCGCTGCACGAACGCCTCAAACAAAACCCATTCGCGGGCGGTCAGCGGCACTAGTTTTCCGTTCCGGCGGACTGATCTTGCGGCAAGGTCGATCTCCAGATCGCCCAGGCTGATCAGCGGGTTCGGGTTGCCGGAATAACGCCGCGCAACGGCACCCACCCGTGCCGACAGCTCGGACAGATCGAAGGGTTTGACCATGTAGTCGTCGGCGCCTGCATTCAATCCTTCGATCCGCTCATTGATCTGGTCGAGCGCGGTCAGGATAATCACTGGCGTCACGTCGCCCCGCACCCTTAATGCGCGCAAAAACGGCTGGCCGCGCCCATCGGGCAGCATAAGATCCAGCAGGATCAGGTCGTAGGCCGCCACGTAAAGATATTCGCCTGCCGCGTCCAGCCGCGTGGCCCAATCGATGGAATGGCCGTCAGCAGCGATCTGATCACGCACCGCAGCCCCCAGAATCGTGTCATCCTCGATCAGTAGCACACGCATGTCTTTTCCGTCCTATTTCGTTCGAGAACCCTTTATTGCTCAAGAAACTTACACGCAGCTGAAGGAGAAAACCAGCGCCCTTCAGGACCGTGTCAGGATAGTGCGCGACAAGGGTGCATCACTACCGGATTCAGGAGATGGAACAATGAAGAAATATCTGATTGTAGCGGCCGTTCTGGCCAGCCTGGGGGCAGCGGGCGTCGTCCTTGCCGACGATGACGACTGCCGCGTGCCCATGGCCGATTGGCAACCGCGTGGGGCCGTCCAGAAGATGGCCGAAGCGCAGGGCTGGACCGTGCGCCGGATCAAGACAGACGACGGCTGCTATGAAATCAAGGGGCGCGACGCTCAGGGCCGCGAAATCGAGGTCAAGGTCGATCCTGCCACGCTGGCGATTGTGGAGATGGAATATGACGACGACGACGATGATCGCCGTGGCCGCGACATGAACCACGCTCCGACCGGAACGGGCCAACCACCCGCCAACGGTCTGTTTGTTCCCGGCAGCAAACCCGGCGTCACGGTCAAATGATCGCCTGTGTAGCCTGCGTCACTACCCTGCCGCTACCACCAGTACGGCGGGGTCTTTTCTTGCCCGTCTAAACCTGACGGCAGGCTGAAGCAATTTCCCGTTTTTCGTCAGGAAAGCCTCAGCCGACTCCGTCAAACAGAACCCAAATCAACGCAATCTGGAGGTTTCCCATGAAAACCCTGCTATCCGCCCTTGCCCTGACTACAATCCTGACCAGTCCGGCACTGGCCCGCCCCGTCACGCTGACGACCAACATGAATAACTATGGCGGCGACGGTGCCTATCTTGCGCTTTACGTCACCGACGCGCAGGGTACCTATCAGGGCAGCCTCTGGATGGCCGGGGGCAAGTCAAAATATTACAAGCATCTGAGCGACTGGCATCGCGCGACACAAGGCAACCCGGCCGAAATCGACGGCATCACCGGCGCCAGCGTTGGCGCGGGTCGTCAGTTGAAGATCACACTCGATCTGGCCGATGCGCTGTTTGACGCCGGGTATGAACTGCATATAGACGCCTCGGTCGAAGACATGCGCGACAGCCCGTCAGAAGTGGTCGTGCCGCTGACCACCCAAGGGGCAGGTCAGCCCGTTTCGGGCCGTCGCTACATCCGCGACTTCATCTACGACATGTAAGCCCGCCGAAAAGGAGCCTGCCATGCTACGTGCACTGCACAAGATTCCCGGCCTCATTGCGGCGCTGCTGATTGTCGTCATCACGCTCAGCGGCGCGGTGCTGTCCATCCTTCCGTCGCTGGAGGTGGCCCAGGCCCCCGCACAGTCCGAACCAGATCTGACGGTGGCCACGCTCGCCGAGCGCGTGGCCATTGCCTATCCTGGTGTCGAGCAGATCCGCCGCGCACCCTCGGGCCGGATCACCGCCTTCTATTTCGATGAAGGGCGGCCCGGCGCGGTAGTGGTAGACCCCGCAACCGGACAGGGCGTGGCGAATTATGAGCCGTCCGCTTTCCAACGCTGGATGACAAACCTGCACCGCTCGCTGTTCTTGGACGATGCCGGACGGTTGACGGTGGCGGCGGGAGCGGCGTCGCTGCTGGTCCTGTCTCTGTCGGGCCTGATGCTGACCGCACGGAGGGTCGGCGGCTGGCGGCGCATCTTCTCGCGTCTGCGCGGTCCGCTCATGGGGCGGCTGCATGTCGAGGTGGCGCGGCTGACAGTGGTCGGCTTACTGCTCTCCTCCACCACCGCGCTGTTCATGACCGGCAGCACCTTCGGCCTGATCCCGGAGGACGGCGGCACTCCACCCTTTCCGGCTGAGGTCAGCGGCCAGACTGATGCGCGTGCCGGCAACATGCCCCTGTTACTCGAAACATCTGTGAACGATCTGCGCGAACTGACCTTTCCCTATCCGGGCGATGCCACGGACGTGTTGACGCTCAAGACCGGCGACGGCGAAGGTTATCTCGATCAGGGTACCGGCGCGACGCTTGGCTGGGCCAATGCCGGCGCATGGCAGCGCGTGACCGAGACGATCTACATGTTGCACACCGGACAGGGTGTGGCGTGGTTGGGGCTGATCCTTGGGCTAATGACGCTTGGCGCGCCTGTTATGGCAGGTACGGGCGTGGTACTCTGGGTGCAGGCTCACCGTGCACGGCCGAGGATCAAGTGCAATAGGGCCGCCGGACAGGCCGACACAATCCTGCTTGTCGGCAGTGAAGGTAACAGCACCTGGGGCTTCGCGGCGACGCTACATTTGGCGCTGACACAAGCAGGTCACAAGGTTCATACCAGCGCGATGTCGCAATTCATGCCGAGCCGCTACAAACGTGCCCAACGGGTGATCGTACTGGCCGCAACCTATGGCGAGGGCGCCGCCCCGGCCTCGGCCAAAGGGTTTCTCGACCGGCTGGCAACCCTTCCTCAGGCTCTGGATATGCCGCTGGCTATTCTGGGCTTTGGCGACCGGCAATTCCCGGAATTCTGCGGCTATGCGGCCGATGTTACGCGCGTCGCACAGGAAAAGGGCTGGCCGCAACTGTTGCCGATGGCGACCGTGGACCGCCAGTCGCCGCAGGAATTCGCCCGTTGGGGGCGTGACCTGGGTCAGGCACTCGGCCATCCGCTGGAACTGTCGCACAGTCCCGCGATCCCGCGCAGCCATGCGCTGACCCTAACCTCTCGCCGCGACTACGGCGCCAAAGTGCAGGCCCCGGCGGCGATCCTGCGCTTCAGCATCCCGAAAGCCGGACTTCTCACGCAGCTGACAGGTCGCGGGTTTTTACGGTTTTCGCCAGGAGACATGCTGGGCATCCTCCCCGAAGGCTCGCCCGTGCCGCGCTTCTACTCGTTGGCCTCGGGGCATGGCGACGGGTTCGTGGAAATCTGCGTCAGCCGCCATCCCGGTGGCCTCTGTTCGGGTCAACTTCTGGATCTGGTTCCTGGCGAAAGCATCCAGGGCTTCGTTCGCCGCAATCCCGAGTTTCGGGCCGCGCACAACGCCAAACCAGTTATCCTGATCGGCGCGGGAACCGGGATCGGGCCGCTGGCAGGATTTGTCCGCACCAACTATCCGGGGCGGGCGATGCATCTTTATTTCGGTGCACGGCACCCCGACAGTGACTTGTTCTATGGTGAGGAATTGCGGGCCTGGCAGGCCGACGGGCGGCTCGCCTCGGTCACAACGGCCTTTTCCCGCACCAGTGCGCGTGCCTATGTGCAGGATACCTTACGTGCCGATGCCGCGCAGATTGCTCGCCTGATCGGCGAAGGCGCGCAAATACTGGTCTGCGGCGGCCGCAATATGGCCGCAGGCGTTGCCGATGCGCTGGCCGACGTTCTGGCACCCGACGGACTGACACCCGCCCTGTTGAAAGCGGAGGGACGGTATGTCGAAGATACCTACTAACTTCACGCGCCGCACGCTGAACGGCCCGACGATGGGCACCCGCTGGTCGGCGCAGTTCCATACGCCCGCTGTGACCGATCCTGATCCGATCCATGCGGCGCTGGCCGAAAGTGTGAACATTGTGGATCGCCAGATGTCAACATGGAAACCCGACAGCGATCTGATGCGGCTCAACCGCGCGCCGGTAGGGGAATGGGTTCCCATGCGTGCGGAGCTGATGGAGGTTCTTGTCCGCGGGATCGAAATCGGGCAGCTGTCCGAGGGTGCCTTCGACGTCGGCATGGGCGACGTCGTTACTGCCTGGGGGTTCGGACCGCAAGAGCCGGACGTTGAAGCGATGCGCACCGCTTTGAGCAAGTCACGCCCATCGACGCATGAAGTTCTGGAGCTTGACCAAGCTGCGCCAAGGATCCGCAAACTCGCACCGATCACGCTGGATCTGTCGGGTATAGCCAAAGGATACGCCGTAGATCAGATGATGGCGGTGCTGGAGCAATTTGCCATCAAAGACGCTCTTGTCGGCCTCGATGGTGAAATGCGCGCATGCGGCCGACGCTCCGATGGCCGTCCTTGGACGGTGGCATTGGAAAGGCCCGATTTTGGGACACGCACGCCGCTCTCGATCCTGGAACTGGCGGATTGTGCAGTCGCGACATCGGGTGACTACCGGCACTGGATAGATGTTGGCGGCCAGCGTCTGTCCCACACAATGGATCCAAAGCGCGGCGGCCCGGTGATGGGATCGCCGGCCTCCGTGACGGTTTTGGCGGAAACCTGCATGGTCGCGGATGCCTGGGCGACTGCGCTTATGGCCCTCGGATCTCAGAGGGGGAAACATCTTGCGCAAAGACTTGGGTTGAGTGCTATTTTCATCGACCGCGAAGGAGAAACTCTGCACGAGAGCCGCGTTGGATGGGTCAGTGGGAAAAAAAATTTCATGATATTTCCATTTATGGACATTACACAGACACCGGTATTGTCACATTAACTTAATGGCAGAAAAATTAGCGATGATCTAATCTCGGTCGATGCAAAAGATTTCCTATTCCCGGCATTGTTTCGCCTGACGCGGGCGCTTGCTGCCTTCTCTAAGATCATTGAAAAGTTGGATACACAAGATGTCTCCTTTGTGTCGGTCACCCAACAGTTTAATACCACGTCCTGGCATTGTCAGAGGAAAACGGCTTGAGCTGTGACGAGGCTGGATTTACGATCTGCTCATGAAAAATACATTCCGCTATTTCAAGACCTCACCTGAAATCATCCGCCTGGCCGTGATGATATATGTTCGATATCCATTGTCACTGCGTCAAGTGGAAGACCTACTGCATGAACGAGGCATCGACGTCAGTTGTGAGACAGTACGTGCCTGGTGGGGCCGGTTTGGACCCCTGTTTGCAGCAGAAATTAGAAAGACAAGATCAGCATCAATGCGAATAGTATCTCAATGGAGATGGCATCTTGACGAAGTTTTCGTCCGGATTAACGGTGAAATCCATTACCTTTGGCGAGCAGTTGATCTTGAAGGAGAAGTTTTGGAGGCCTTTGTCACCAAGAGGCGGGATCGTAAGGCTGCACTTAAGTTTTTGAAAAAAGCCATGAAGAAATATGGCAATCCACAAGTAATCGTGACGGATAAGCTTCGCTCCTACGGAGCTGCGATGAAAGTGATCGGCAACGAGGCCCGCCAAGAAACAGGACGATGGCTCAATAATCGAGCAGAGAATTCGCATCAACCGTTCCGACGACGAGAACGACCGATGATCAAATTCCGAAGCATGAAATCGCTGCAGAAATTCGTCTCAATCCATTCTTCAGTTCATAATCATTTTAACTTGGAACGCCACCTCACAAGTCGACAACAATTCAAACTTAATCGAGAAGCTGCTCTTTCAGACTGGCGTCAATTCGCTGCTTGAAAAGTTACGCCAAGTTTCATTTTAGCGTTTGGTCATTTTACTCTGACAATGCCCCGTGGGTTTATTCATTTCCATGTCCTGCTGACATCGGCCTTGACGGTGATCAACGATGTTTCATATTTTGCATGAGCCATGACACATATGAGTAGTCACGCATATCAAAATGTCAAGAGGCTAGCGCCAGTTCTAAAGCTGCTCGGCGAGCCGAACCAGCTGCGCATCCTCTACAGCCTCGGACTTGAATGCTGCCCCGTGACGGACGTGGTTCAGGCAACTGGCATGAGCCAGATCAATGTCTCGTTTCATTTGCGGGCTTTGCGTGAAACGGCCCTGTTTGATTATCCGTTTCACGATCCGGCGCTGACATGAAGCTGAACACCTTCATGCTGACGCAGCGAGGCCATGAGCTTGGAGATATTCCCAAGACTGGGATTACCACTTGCACTGAGCATCCGCATCAGGCTTTGAGGTTTTTTATCTGTAAGAGTGCCGAGTTCCTGAAACCCTATTGTTGCGTTCACATAATCGCGTAGCAATGTTTTTGCCACATCCGCTTCATTATTGAGGATGCATTCCGCTGCTTCTGTAAGCAGACCAACACGGAAGTCAGGGTCATTTTGCGCCCGTTCCTTGATGGTGTCTTTAAAATCACGTGTTAAAGCCATGGCTTTATCCTTTTCTCTTTCGGGTTTTGTAATCCTTCCAGTGTTGTTTTGCAGTCTCGATATCGCGGCTTTGCCGCTTCTTCGTACCGCCTCCCAAGAGGATCACCAGCTTATCGCCATCCTTGCCGAAATAAATTCGGTAGGCAGGGCCAAAATCAAGCCTATATTCGCTTACGCCCTGCCCTACGGATTTCACATTCGAGAAATTGCCGTTTTCCATACGGGCTATGGCTGTACGAACCTTTAGCGCTGCGTGAACATTGAGACTAGCGAACCACTTCGAATAAGGGTGCGATCCGTCTTCATTCTCATATTCAACAACAACGATCATAGTTATATGATAACATTTAAGTTATTATCAAGCAACATATACTTTTAAGGATTTTAGGAACAATTGAGCTTACCGGCTTCCCCGCCCACATCTTCGAAGAGCCTATCAAGCGCGTTAAAACCAGACAGCGCAGCTAGCTGTGTTGTCTGGTCCGAGGGAGCAACTACAAAACTTTCTCAAAGAGCTTTTTAACGGCCGCCCATTGGTCCATTGGAGGCAAGCCTTTGCGCTTTGTGTAGCCTTGCATCGGAAAGCGCATATAGCGCGGGTGCCAGCCTTCGGGTTTCTCGGAACCATTGCGGCCTTTCAGAAAGGCTTTAATGGTGTCTTTTTGCAACTTAGCGGTTTTAGTAACGCCATCTTTAGCAATGCGTTTTCCCGCAACCTCGCCAAGGATTGCATTGATGGCGGGTTTGTCGCGCAGGAGATCAAAAAACGTATCTTCCGGCTCCCACCAATTCGCCATACCCACGCTCAGGATTTGACCAAGCCCCTCAATAATGGGAGTGCCTGATGCAAGGGTTTCACCCATAGCAAAGGCAAGTACTCGCATTATCTCTTTATCGTTAAGCTGCAAAGTCCTTGCAAATAGAGAGGGAAGTTCCTGCGCCCTTGAGAATCCATGGTTTTTCATCAAAGATTCACGCTCATCTTCAAATCCCATGAGTTTCTTGATTGCGTCACGTTCCTTGGCAAAAGCCTTTTGCGCCTTGCTGGCTTCAATGCTTTGGGCGATTGCCTCATTGCCGCCCGCTCTCTGAGGTTCGGGCTTGACCTCCCATAAATCAGAGCCAGCAATGACATGGCTCACCATGAGCCGCAAAGCAATTTGCGGGGCTTTAAGTAACTCGACCCTGACCGCATTATGACGGTGCAGTTCAAGATAGCGGATCGCCGCCTTTGTCAATTCAGGTTTGGGGTTGGCTTTAACCTCGCCGTCCTCTTTCGCTGCTGCGTGATCAAGGTGTCTGGCTTCTTTTTCTTCCAGCCAACCTTCATAAAACTCAACCTCACCATCGGAGCCACAGCGGATAAAAACCTTGCCGCCTTCCTTCTTACTGCGCTTTTCCCTTTCATAGTTGATCCAGTAATTCGAGTTTTCCAAAATAACGACATCTGACCATCCATCTTCCAAATAGCGCTGCTGACGCTCGCCCACGACTTGCATTTGAAGTGTCCAGAACTTCCCCACATCATCAAAAAACTGTCCTTCCTCGAAGAGGTCCGTAATGATTTTTCCATTATAGTTTTCGAGCGGAAAAAGCGCATGTGATACTGGGATTTCTTTGCCGCCAAACAGCCATGCTTTGAGCCATCTTCCGGTAGGTTCGCTTTCCTTCGGATCGCGGAATAGTTTAAGCCATGCTTTTTGCTGGGCCTTGCTCGCCATCGTCAAAGCACGCAAGGTTTGGGCGTTGATCTCGTCTTTGCGGTAAGCGTTAAGAATGGGCATATGAAGATTGGCTATCGCCAGCCTCTTAGAAACCAGTAATTCGGTCACACCAAAATGCGCCGCAATATCTTCTATGATCAGGCCCTGTTTTTTAAGCATAGCAAAGGCTTCATACTGGTCGATTTCATCCATCGGGAGACGGGCGATATTTTCAGCCAGTGAAGCTTCAATAGCTTTCGCGTCTTCGTCCTCTTCAAGGATGATGCAAGGCAGCGGTTCAACGTCCCCGCCCTCTTCGGCGATAAGCTGACAGGTTCGCAAACGCCGTCCACCGGCTATAACCTCGTAGCCTTCGCAGTTCGGACGGACCAAGAGCGATTGAATAACGCCGATATTACGAATGCTCGGCAGCAAATCACTCACATCATCGCCGCCATGCTTGCGCACGTTGACAGGTGAGATTTTCAGGTTTTTCAGTTCAATATGTTCAAGTTTCATTGTTTTCTTCCTTATATAAAGTTGATTTCGCATCACACCGACACGCAGGAACGCACTAACTAGGAGAGAGCCAATGCGCTCGCGCAAAGCGGCCCTAATACTCATCGGCAAGCATTATGGTGAGGACGCGGAAGGTTTTTTCGGAGTCTGCAGGGTCTTCGCTTAAATGCTGGCGGTCCAGCGCGTAGTAATCGAACTTCCAAAAAACCGTTCCCGCGCCTTCAACCTCAAGACTGCCAAAATCATGTTCACCATACGGGTCGTTTGCCTCGGTAAATTCATCAAAGCTGCGGGTCTTGACGCAGATTTCGGCTTGAACCTCGCTCGGTAAATTGGCGATGCCTTGTGTAAAAACAATCACGCCCTCCCCTGTACGCTCTGTTCGAAACACGCCCACTTGTGAACGGCAACGGTCATTTAATTCCGCAATGCGCTGCGCCTTAATTTCTTCGCTGTCTGTATGATCGTTCATTGCGCTACCTCCTGCTTAGAGGTGGTCAAAGGCGCTGCATGGGCCTCGGCGCTTTCCAGCGCAAAATCTGCTGCTTTCTGTGCGTGGCTTGCCGCGCTGATAATGAATTTCGGATCGTTGCGCAGATTGGTGAGCCAGCCCTTGATGTATTGGGCGTGATCGAGGCGCGGGGTTTGCGAAAGGCCAAGCGCGCCGCAAAGCATGGCGCTGCCAAGCTCGGCAACCAGTTCCTCAAAAGCGTAAGCCTGATCGCCAAAACGCCCTGACATATCGCGGTTCAGGCGGTTTGCATTGCCTGTTGAATGGGTAATTTCATGGGCAAAAACGCTGTAATAGCTCTGGGGGCTATCAAACTGGCCAAGCTCGGGCATGGCGATATGCTCGGCAATACCTCCGGCGTAATAGGCACGATCAGAAACCCGCACAGGCAAACGCTCGCCAGCAATATAATTTTTGACGAAACTCTCAGCCTCGGCAATCGGGTTATGGTCCTTAAGTTTGTCTTTAAATTTCTGCTCTACGCCCCGCGCATACTCGCCTTCCACCTGCTCGGAATTGAACACGCGAAAATAACGGGTAGATACGGCACCAATTTTGCCGCTGTCATTGCCCTCATCATCCGTTTCATTAAAGAATTTCCACAAGACAATAATTTGCGAGCGCTCGCCTTTACGAACATTGCACTCTTTATCCTGCCACTGCTTGAAGGTCGCCCATATGTTCGAGGCGTAGCCCGAATGAGACAGCAAAATATGATTGATGCCTCTATATGCTGTGCCCCTTAGATTGATGGGGGAATGCCCCACACAAAACCACGGCGTTTTAAAATCGTTGGGGTCAACCTGTTCCAGCTGCCTGATAATTTGGTCTGTGACCAATTGATAAATTTTGTTTGACATTCCATTCGCTCCTTTGTTTCCTTTTTGGCTCTGGATGGGCCAATTTCTCTGCACAACCGCGCGCATGAACCCTTGGCTAGCGCCGAGCGTCAGAACAAAAAAAAGCCTCCGCACGTCTCTTTTTGCGGGGGCTTTTCTGGCGGGAGATCGAAGAGCGGATGCCTCAAGCACTTTTTGTACGCCACACGGATATTTGGCGCGGGCCAGCGTGCAAAAAGTGTTTGAAACAGGTATCCGAAATTCGATGTAAGCTTGGAATTTGGGTTCCAAGCGCACCTTTTTTCAGGTGCGCTTTTTGAAACAGCTCATGCACCGGCGGCGCATACCTTTTCTCTTCCTTCACGCCAAGGATCGTGACCCGCATGGGGCGAAACCGCTCTTTCGCGGGTTCGACAAAGCTTGGTGAATGAATATAAGCCTAGCGGCGTAGAGCCTGGCCCGCTGCATTTTGCAGTGGGCGGCGGGCCGCTACTCTTCTTATTTTATCTTCAAATTGATAAACAATTCACCGCAATTACAGCGTATGGTTTCCGCCGATGTATGACGACGGTGAGTATGCCCGGCTTCCAACGTGCATTCCCGAGCGGAAATGAGCGGGGTCTCCATAGAAAGAAGAGATAAAGAAGGATCAAAAGGCCGGTGATGATCACAGGCACATAGCAATTGTTCACCATTGAAGTAAAATAGGGAAAGGGATTGCCACGGCCAGGATTGCAAGCATAATAATGGCGCCTGCAAGAGACGTCGGTTCCGCCTTTTAGGGAGCTTGGGGATTGCCGGAAATGTTCCTGGCAGAGGCTCCTATCTTTTTTCTGTCTGCCGCCGCACCAAGGGCAAAAATTCTCTCCGCCTCTTTCCCTCTAGCCGACAACACCATATGCTTCCCATCACTAAGGAAACATTGAGTATCATGTTCTTATCTATTTGTGTTTCCTGTATGACGGAACGGAGGTTCTTCGGTACAGAGAAAATGGCTTTTGAATCTGCCGGATTATCACGGGAACATTGGGCCAGTTCTATACCCGTAAGGGAAGTTTTTAAACGCGCCCTTAATAACGCTGTTCTGCGGTATTATCAGACTCACTCCTTACGAAAAACGCATGTGATAGGGGCGATGGAGAACCGCCGCCGATATCAGAAGCCAGAATATTGGCCATGAACATGTTATGACCACTTACAATGCGTATGGAAAATTAAATATGGGCGATCAACGAAAAGCCTTTTTCCGCAACGGAAACAACAAAACTGTTTCGCAAAAATATATTCAGCGAAGAACTGATCTAAAAATTGAGTAAAAGAACACAAAAATAGCGGCCTTTTATTTTTAAATCTAGTAAACAACCATAAAAATCATTAATTTTTTCAATATGATATAGAATTAACCCACTCACCTTTTAGGAAAAAAGCAGCGTTAGTGATAATGATAGGGCACTGTTGTCTGCCCGCCAATACCGCCTGATAAAGAATGCCATTGATAAACCTAGCGCCCAATGTTAGATAACAGCTATGAAGAACGTTTTACTCTTGATATGTGCATTTGCTCTTTTCGCCACTGGCTTTGTTTCGGCGGCGCATGCGGATGGTGATATGCAAGGTTCTGACCAGCAGATTGAGTCAAGCATGGATCAGGATAATATGAACGACAATGCAGCCGATCCGTTAAATGATCAGCACTGTGGTCACGGTCATATTGATTTTACTGATCATGCAAAAACCAACCTTTCAGACAGCAAATCAAAGTTATTTGCCACGCTTTCCGAAGCTCCGCTTCCATCCCTTATTTTTGGACTTAAACGCCCTCCCTGGATTTAATTTTCAGGAGTGTGGTGTATCTTTATTCAGGCCAAAAAAGACCATGAGTCTGTCTGATCTAATCTCCAACATTCCCCTATATGCTGCGTAGCGAAAGTTCTCTTTCGTCCGCTAACTGCGTTTTTGTAGATTACTAAGGGAATACTTAAATGAAACAACGATTACGAATACTCGCGATGACGACTGTGGTTTTGCCGCTTATGTTTACCGGCGCGGCGCTGGCTCAGCAGGAACAAAAACCCAGTATAGCTGCTTTCATCAATCATATATGGCAGGCCAGTCCCGCTATCCATGAAGCCGAAGCACGGGTTGCTGCCGCGCAGGCCGGACAAAGAGCTGCTTCACGTTGGCAATATAATCCGGAACTAGAATTCGAGGTTGAAGACGTTGATGGTGAAGATAAAACCATGCTGCTTGGTGTAAGCCAGACAATTGATTGGAGCGGTAAATTCCGCTCATCAGGAAAGACCGCTGAGTTTGAATTGCTGGCTGCTTCCGCAGAACGTGATCGGACACGACAAAATATCGCTCTGGGTGTGTTGTCGGCTTTGGCGGACATCAGGGCTGCAAAGGATATTTTCGGATTGGCGGCGCAACGTTCAAGCCTGATGAAGCGTTTCGCGGGGTTGGTCGAGAAGGGCTTTAAAGCGGGTGATATTGACCAGAGCGAGTATAACCTTGCTCAACTGGCCTTATCCGAAGCCTTGATTGAGCAGGCGGATGCGGGAACAACGCTGGCAGAAAGCAGGCAGGGTCTTGATACCGCCATAGGCTTTCCGCTGGAAAACGGCTTTGCTCTGCCGGATTTACCGGGAACCCTGCCAGAGTTTTCAGATAGTGGTGAAAGCGAAGACGATATTCTTATGAACCTTCCCGCCATTCGCGCCATGAAAAGCCGCGAGGAAGCAGCCAAATCAGTCATCACACAAGCCAATAAGGATAGATTTCCTGACCCCACCATAAGCGTTGTGGGCGGGGAAGATGCTGGGGCCGGTAAGATTGGTTTTTCGGTATCTGTGCCGCTGTATGTCTTTAAAACCTACAGAGCTGAAGTTGATGTGGCGAAGCAGGAAGCGATTGCCGAGGCCAAAGCCGGGCAAAATGCCTTTCATGCCGCTAAAGCGCGTCTGCTAGCCAGCCGCAGCGCTTATCAGCTTTCAAGAAGGGCGTGGGAGAACTGGCAGGAAAACGGGGCGCAAGCCTTGACTGAGCAGTTTAACATTCTTGATCTCAAATTCAAGGTCGGGGATTTAAGCGCGACTGACTATCTGGTGCAGATTGAACAGGCTTTGGATACGGAAGTCGCTGCCAAAGAACTGCATAGCAAGGTGTGGCAATCGTGGTTTTCATGGCTTGCCGCATCAGGAAAAACTGAACAATGGATCCAAAATTCAGGACAACAACAATGAGACACATATTATTTTTAACCGTATTGATAGCTTTAACCTTCTCATATCCTGTTATGGCTGCTGATGATGACCATGGGCATGAGGAAGCTAATCGCGAAAAACATGGTGATGCTCAAGAAGATCATGGCAAAAAAGATAGTCACGTAGATGAAGAAGGCGGCCATGAAGGGGAAGATGAAGAGGAAGAACGCGGTGGGGTTGATCTTTCTCCTGAATCCCTAAAAGAGGCGGGCATTCTTGTTGAGCCTTTAACCCTGCAAAATCTGGAAGGTGAGGTTAAAGCGCCCGGTGAGGTCACCCTTAATTCTTATCTGAGCAGTAAGGTTACGCCGCGCATTGAGGCACAGATTGTGGCTCGTCATGCCAAGCTGGGCGATACTGTTGAAAAAGGCCAGCCGCTTGTCACACTTTCTGGTGTTGAAATGGCCGAAGCCATTGGTGAATTGCAGGTGGCCCATAAGGAATGGAGGCGCGTGCAACAACTTGGTTCATCGGCTGTTTCTGCTAAACGTTACAGTGAAGCCAAAATTGCCGATGAACAGGCGCGGGCTAAAGCCATGGCCTACGGTATGACCAAAGAGCAGGTTAAAGTGCTGCACGAAAAAGGTCTGGGCGTTACTCCCGGATCATTTCAGCTTATTGCGCCGCAGAGCGGCACCATTGTCAGCGATGATTTTATTGAGGGCGAGTTGATTGAACCGGGCCGCGTGTTGTTTGATATTGTCAATGAATCCGCTCTATGGGTGGAAAGCCGTCTGTCACCGGAACGTGCCAAGGACGTTGAGGTTGGCGCAGGTGCGCGGGTTCACATTCCTGATAACGGCTGGTTGCAAGGCAAGGTCGTTCAAAAACACCATCTTCTGGACGAAGAAACCCGCACGATTGGTGTTCGCATTGAAGTAGATAATGAAGAAGACCGTTTGCACCCCGGCATGTATGTGGACACACGGATTCAAGCAGGAGATGAACAGAAATATTTGGCCGTTCCCACGTCCTCCGTATTGCGTTCTCCCGATGGTGATTGGGTGGTTTTTGTCGAAACAAAGCCCGGTGAATTTAAACCGCAGGAGATCAAAACGCTACGCAACATTGAGGATCATACCGTGATAGAGGGTTTGCCGGAAGGCACTCGGGTTGTCACCGAAGGTGCATTTTTTGTGCAGTCGGAATTGGCGAAAAGTGGTTTTGCCGTACACAACCACTGAGGTGGGATTAGGAGACAAATTATGCTGAATACAATTATTGACGGAGCGATACGACATCGCTTGATGGTAGTTTTGATGCTGGCGGCGATTTTGGTCGGTGCTGTAATGATCTTGCCGAAACTCAACCTTGATGCTTTCCCCGACGTGACCAATGTTCAGGTTACGGTCAACACCGAAGCCGAAGGATTAGCGGCGGAAGAGGTCGAACAGCTTATTACCTATCCGGTGGAAGCGGTGATGTACTCTCTTCCCGATGTAGAAGAAGTGCGTTCAATATCAAAAACCGGATTATCCCTTGTCACTGTTGTGTTCAGGGAAGGGATCGATATTTATTTTGCGCGTCAACTTGTCTTTGAGCGTTTACAGGATGCACGGGAGCAAATCCCCGAAGGCGTGGGAACGCCAGAAATGGGGCCGAATACCTCCGGGTTAGGACAGGTTTTTCAGTACATGCTAAGTACTGATAACCCTGAAAAATACGACACCATGGCATTGCGCTCTCTAAACGATTGGGTTGTAAAATTATTGCTTATGCCGATTGACGGTGTAACAGAGGTTCTCTCATTCGGTGGTGACGTTAAACAATATCAGGTCAATCTGGAACCCGCCAAACTGCTGTCTTATCAGATTCATTCCGAAGATGTTGTAGAAGCAATTGAAGAAAACAATCGTAATGCGGGCGGGTGGTATCTCAATCGCGGCGCAGAACAGCTTGTCATTCGTGGTGTAGGCTGGGTGCGTGGTGGCGAAGATGGCTTGCGTGATATTGCCAATGTTCCCGTCAAGGATGAAGACGGTATCGTTGTAAGGGTGCGCGATGTAGCAAAAGTGGGCTATGGCCCTGAAATTCGCCAAGGCGCGGTCAGTATTACCATGCGAGACGAGGCCGGAAAACCGGAACAAATGGGCGAAGTCGTCACGGGCATTGTGATGAAGCGTATGGGCGCGAATACAAAAAACACGATTGACCAGATTTATGAACGTTTGCCAATCATTCAAAATGCCTTGCCGGAAGGCGTGGTGATTGAGGCTTTCTATGATCAAGCGGATTTGATTAGCAAGGCTGTTGATACAGTCAGCAAAGCCCTGATTGAAGCCTTTGTCCTGATTGTGATTGTGTTGTTTCTATTTCTAATGAATATTCGGGCAGCGGCGCTTGTTTTGCTTTCTGTGCCAATCTCCATTGCGCTGGCGCTGATGGCTATGGCTTATTGGGGCGTATCCGCGAACCTTATGTCTCTTGGCGGTCTGGCAATCGCTATCGGGATGATGGTGGATGGTTCGGTTGTGATGATGGAGAATATTTTTAAACATCTTTCCCAGCATGATGAAAACCCCAATCCCGAAGGTGTCAAACTCCGCATTCTGGAAGCGTCCCGCGAGGTCGGGCGTCCGGTGTTTTTCGCGGTATTAATTATTATCGTGGTCTTTACCCCGCTTTTTACATTGGAAGGCGTTGAAGGAAAACTATTTCAGCCTATGGCGGTGAGTATTGTACTGGCTATGCTGGCTTCGCTGATGGTGGCGTTGGTTGTGATTCCGGCGCTTTCCACCTACTTGTTTAACAAGAACGTAGACCACAAAACCAACTTTCTGATTGATGCGTTTGATGCCGCATATAAAAAAGTACTTTCCGGCGCGATGAAAGCCAAAAAGATGGTGGTAATTATTGCTGTTGCTCTGTTTATCGGTTCTATGGCGCTGGTGCCTTTTTTGGGTACAGAATTTGTGCCTGAGCTGGAAGAAGGCACAGTCAATATCCGTGTTACGCTGGCCCCGTCTTCTTCGCTGGAGACATCTTTGGGTGTTGCGCAAAAGCTGGAACGCAAGCTAATGGAATTTCCCGAAGTGCTTTATGCTTCAAGCCGGGTCGGACGTGCTGAATTGGGTGGCGATCCTGAACCTGTCTCTAATGTGGAAATTTATGTGGGCTTAAAGCCGGTCAAGGAATGGACTTCCGCTAAAGACCGCTTTGGATTGCAAAAGCTGATGGAAGAAAAAATGTCCGTTCATCCGGGCTTGCTCTTTACCTTTTCACAGCCGATTGCTACCCGTGTGGATGAACTGCTCTCAGGTGTGAAGGCACAGCTTGCTATTAAACTGTTCGGCCCTGATCTCAATGTATTGGCTGAAAAGGGTAAAGCGATTGAAGGGTTAGTACGCAAGATTGAAGGCGCACAATCCGTAGAAATGGAGCAAATAGCTGGGGAGGCGCAGCTTGTTGTACGGCCTGACCGGGATAAGTTGGCGCGTTACGGTATTCCAGTGGGGCAGATCATGTCTCTTGTGTCTGATGCAATTGGCGGCAGCGACGCCGGGCAGGTTATTCAGGGCAATGAGCGTTATGATATTTACGTTCGCTTTGCCAAGGAATACCGCAATGACGCGCAATCCATAGCTGACCTGATCATGCAGGCACCCAGCGGTGCATGGGTGCGGATGGGTGATGTGGCCGATGTGTCTATTGAAGCCGGACCGCCGCAAATCCGCCGTGATGACGTGCAACGGCGTGTGGTTATCCAATCTAACCTCTCCGGACGCGATATGGGCGGCTTTGTTGAAGAAATTAATAGGCGCATCAAGGAAGAAGTGAAACTCCCTCCTGGCTATTCCGTGGTCTATGGCGGACAGTTTGAAAATCAACAGCGAGCACAGGCACGGCTTATGATCGTTGTGCCGATTTCGCTGGGCATGATCTTCCTGCTGCTGTTTTTTGCTTTTGGCTCAGTACGGCAAGCTGCGCTGATTATGCTGAACGTCCCGCTGGCCATGATCGGTGGGATCGCGGCGCTGTATTTTTCGGAGCAATATCTTTCTGTTCCCGGTTCTATCGGTTTTATCGCCCTGTTTGGTGTGGCCGTGTTGAACGGTGTAGTGATGGTCAACGCCATTAACCTACTTGTGGAAGGTGGTACGGAAGCCGACAAGGCTGTTTTTAACGGCGCGTTGTCTCGTCTGCGGCCTGTTCTTATGACAGCCTTTATTGCAGCGTTAGGCTTAATCCCTATGTTGCTGGCTACAGGCATAGGCTCGGAAGTGCAAAGGCCATTGGCGACTGTGGTGGTTGGCGGACTGGTTTCTTCAACGCTTCTGACACTGTTTGTACTTCCTGTGCTGTACGGGACATTTTCGCGGCGGCTTATTGAGGATTATAAAACTACTAATTAATAAAATAGAATTGGTCAAATGCGGCAATGGTGCGGCAACAGGACAAAAGAAAAGCCGCCCGAAGGCGGCTAACTTATTGATTTTATTGATTGCGAGAGGGCGCATTACGCGCCAGTATGGCGATTACCTCCAAAAGCGGGAGGCGTTGGTTGCGGGGGACCGCAGCTGCCCTGAGGAAATTAAAATTGATACAGAATTCTTCACGATGGTTACGGGAGATCGCAACCATCGTGAAGATCTTGTCACGACCTTTGATATCTCAAGTTCCCACAATCGCGAAGACAAAGAAATAGAGCACTCCTGTCTCCTTACCGAGAATAAAAGAAAGCATGCCACAAACACTTGCGCCGGTGTTGTCACATTAACTTAGTGGCTGGAGTCTACTGCCCACCATACGTATTTCTTTGTGTCTTGGACATCAAAACGGTATTTTGAATCCAAACTCACGGTCAATATTTTTGCGGGATTCGACAAGAAACCGGTCACCATTCATCAACTGTGATGTTTGCCTATCAGCTGAAAGATATTCATTCCCGGCAGCAAACAGTCCCTCGGGAAGAATCTCGACGTCTTTTTTAACAAGGTCATCGAAAATTCGAGCATATTCAGCGCCTTTGCTAGTGATTTCGGCATCAGTAGGCAACAGACCAGCTTTTTTCTGTTGGTCTCTCCAGGTTAACATTTTGCTTTGTATTGCCTCAAGATCCGCTGGTGATACGATTTCCGCAAACTCATTCTGGATGTGGCGCTGTGCCGCTTCTTCGCGCACAGCCGGTTCGTATTTCTGCCAGTCCCAGTCAGGCGGGAAAACTGCATCATCGTCTTTACTCATCTACGCCTTCCTTTACCACTATCGGGCGCGGGAAAATGGTTATTGTTGCGCGGTAACAATTCGCCGGACGGCGGATTATAGGTGCTTGATAGGTTCGGGCGCTGCCCGAAAAACGTAAGCGTCTTCTGATCACCGCGCAGATTGAGCCTTGCCCTTGCCAGCGCTTGATCAAAAATATGGTCAAGCTGCCGCCCGAGATCACCGTTCATGCCAAGCAGGAGATTATCAGATGGCAGATGCCCTTCTTTCACTTGACGTTCCCACCAATGGTTAAGCTTTATGCCTTCATAGTCAGTGCAAGTGAGGCTGCTGCCGGTGTTTAATAGCCGCCCGTTGGGCGCAGAGGCTTCCTGGGTCTGGGCCAACCGGTTCATCAACTCCGAAAAAGCCGGTTCGTATTTCTGCCAACCCCATTTGGATGGAAAAATTGCATCGTCATCTTTGCTCATCTGCGCCTTCCTTTGCCCCGATCAGGATCATGCGGTTTAAATGGGTCAATTTTTTTGGGTTTCTTCCCAGAGCGATCTTCGGCTTGTTTGCGCGCCGTTTCTGCCGCCAGCTTGAACTCAAGTTGCAAATCACCCTGCTCCATCTTCTTTGCAGGCTCGGCGCGCTTGCGCATCTCTTGCGCTAACGGCGAGGTATGACGATTTTTAGCTTTGCTCACAGCCGCCTTCTTGCCTGGCGGGCCAAGTGTGAGGTTCATGGCAGGCATATGCGGCTGGCCCTTTCTGGCTTGAACTGCCCCACTCTGTTCGAGAGAGAGGCGGAGCGATTTCTGTTCTTTGGCCTGCGTCTGGCTAAGGGCGCGGCGCTGGCGCTCTTGATCAAGCCTTTGCATATTATGGCGGCGCTCTAGCTCAAGGCGCTCGATGCGCTGGCCCTCATGGAGCGCACGCTTGTCTTCAAGAAAGGCGCGGCGGGCTTTGGCATCATTATACTTATGTAGCTGAGAGCGCAGCAGCTCTACGCCGCTGGCTTTTGCCAGAAACGCGCTCAAACCTTTTGGTTTAGCCGCCTCGCGTTCGGCCCTGATCTCGCGCGCCTTATTCACATAGCGCCGGGACACCGCTGTCCGCAGCGAAAGTTGTTCCTTTGACTGCTGCGCTTTTTCGCGCTCATGCAGGGCGCGTTTGGCTTCAACCTGGCTTTCGAGATTTTCGCGCTGGGTCTTATGAACCTCGCCAAGCCGCTCAAGCTGTTCGTGAATTTTACGCGATTTTTCCTGATCTTTCAGAGCATGCAAATGCTGCGCGGCCAAGTCCTTCGCGTCTTCAACAGATGGCAGGGTCTCTTCGGAATATTCATCGCCCAGAAATTCACGGACGGCTTTGGTCGTTGCTGATTTATCGTCAATGAGCTTGGGGAGCGAATTTGTATGACCGTGAATATCGACCAACACAAAAGGTCTCTTACCTTGGGCCAATATGTAACCGTGATATTCAAGAGCCTGAACAAAAGACGAGGCGCTATCGCGCTGGCGCCAAAGCTCTGTGACTACCTCCATGCGCTCTTGTTTGGAGATACCAAGCTGATTTTCCTGAGCTTTATCGTAAAGAGAAAGCTGGCGGTAATTCTGGCGCTTGCGGTCTTCAAGTTTGTAATAGCCCGGTGCAAGCTGAATATCGTGATCACGCGCAAATGCGCGCGTTACGCCCATGAGCTTATCGTAGTCATAGGCCATGTGGATGGCCTTGCATTCCTGCACGTCGATACGCGACCAGACGACATGACAATGCTCTCGAAGCACGCCGCGCTTATCCTCCTTGATATGAAAGACAACTGCCCTGCCCTGCCCGTGCAGTCCCAACGCCTCTTCGGCGCGCTGTATGTAATCCGCATAAAGCGCGCGCGCCATTGGACCTTGCGCCGTGTCCGGATTGATCGACAGGCTATAGAGATAATTCTTGCATTTGGTCATGGCCTGGGCTTGCGCCTCGAACTCGGCAAAGGCGCCGTGGAGATCACCGGCCATAGCGCCGCGAATGTCGGCCACTTCGACATACTCGTTGTCGTGCGCATTGAGAAGATGAGCGGCCAAATCCGCACCGCCACCGCGCTGAGAAGCAAAAGGAATGAGGCTCATGGTTTTCGTCCCAACAACAAAAACAGCGCCGAACGGATCTCGATCAGGATGAGCTTGATGTCTTCGAGCAGGACTTTGATTTCCGGATCGCGCGCAGCCACAGCATTGAAGGGTTTAAGCCGCTCCACAATAGCTTGACCAAGACCAAGAACCAGCGCGAGCTTCCTGTTTTCAGCGGGGCGATGACGGTTTCGGCCAAAGACGGCTTCGGTGATAAAGGCGTTGAAAGACAGGCCGGACACAGAAACGCGGCGCTCCAGCTCCGCTTCCAGATCTTTGGGCGGGCGGTATGAGCGTTTGCGCCGGGTATTTTTCTTAAGCTGCTGGGTCATAATCCTCCCATTTTACAGTGCCGCGAAGAGGCAAATCCTCGCACCGCGCAGGCACCGGGGTTCTTGGGCACCGGATATGTCCCAAGTCGTCATGCGGATGGCCGAGACCATCTGGCGCGCATCCAAACCGCGAAGGGTTGGTCAGGTTTTCTAAGGGCGCTGAAAGCTCTTAGATCGGTGGCGGCGGAGAACCGAAATCTCTGGCCGTCCTCCAAGGAACGTTCCTTGGCCGATGGTTAATCCAAATGGAGAGCGGGCGTCTCCAATTGGTCGTACTCCGGGATGGCGAAACACCCGGTCGTGATTGAACGGCGAAACGTTCTCCTCGCTCGCATCAAGGCTCGATGCCTGATGTGAGCGACCAACCCCTTAGTGAAAACATGCATAGTGCGTGTTTGAACTTAGGGGTTCCAAGGGGGGTTAGCGGGGGACTGGAAGTCTCCCCTCAAGGTAAGCGGTGGGACCACCGCATACCTTGTACCAACTCACGTCCTCTATATTCCATAATACCATAGGTTATAGGCATTACAGGCAAAATTCTGTGCTGCACCTGCGTAAGATGCACTGCGATATACACTACAATATTTAGGCTCACGAGGATACCGCGAGGAAATTGCATAACGCGGGCATTGATACTGACACGCTCTTAACCGGATGCATCCGGACAATCAAAATTGATGGAGTGTACATTCCAATGTCTGATCTTATGAGAACGGGTTCCGTCCCGCTGGACACGACTAAAAACTTCGATCCGTCCTTGCGGCCAACCCAGGACACGTACGATGCCTTACAGAAGGCTTATGATGAAACAAATTACGCGCTATTCGAAGACCAGCTTCCCAATTGTCTGATAACGCTGCAACGGCGCGCCCGGACGATGGGGTACTTCTCACCGAAACGTTTTGCGCGCGGTGACGGTCTCCACACTCATGAAATGGCACTCAACCCGGCATATTTCCACGAATGCGAATTGATCGATACTTTATCGGTACTTGCCCATGAAATGGTTCATGTATGGCAAGAGCATTTCGGCAAGCCCGGACGCGGCCGTTATCATAACCGCGAGTTTGCGGAAAAATCGAAAAACCTGGGTCTTTACCCGTCCGATACCGGCGAGGCAGGTGGCAAAGAAACCGGCGACCGGATGAGCCACTATATTATAGAAGGCGGCGTGTTCGAGCGTTTTGCCCAAAGCCTGATCACCTCGGGGTTTGTAATCGAGTGGACGGAAATCCCGGCTGAACAACCGAAATCTGTCATCGATGGCGAAGACGAACAGAAGCCAAACAAAGCAGGTAAGCGTGTTAAATATACATGTTTATCTTGCGGTCAAAATGCGTGGGCCAGGCATGAAGCCGCGCTTGTGTGCGGCAACGAAATGGGGCCAATGGTCCCGGCGGCAGGACTAGCGTCATGAACGGCTGGATGCTTGCGCCGTTGCTAATGGCTATGACCGCACTCTATGCAGGCGGGGGTTACTATCTGAGCCTCTACGCCAAGGACAAGGCCGGACTTGCGGCTGTGTTTGGCTCTTTTGCGCTCTATGGGCTTGGGAACCTGCTTTATTTGCTTGTCATCAAGGCACATGGTTATGGTCTGGCTGTCACGCTATCAGGCGTTGCCGTTACGATCGTCAACCTTGGCGTGGCGGTACTGATCATGGGAGAGCGCTTTTCAATTCTTCAAATGTTCGGTGCGGCTGTCGCGGTGATTGGCGTGACGTTAATTTTGATACCAAGCTCAGGCATTACGAGTTAGCAGCGAAGGACATGGCGGTGCTCGTGCGGGCTGGCAATGCGGGAGCTGCCGCCCTGCCGTAAAAACCCATATCTCCACAGCATAAAAAAAAGCCCCGGACCGGTGCCCGGGGCTTTTGTCTGAGCGAAGCCGCTAGAAACTGCCGGCGCTGCTGGTATCGGCTGAGCCATTCTGGCTTACACCGTTTTTCTTGGGACGTGAACGGCTCCATTTGAGCTGATAGCTACCGTCTTCTTCTTTGACCAATGCCCCCCATATGGCTTTGGAAAGCTCGGGCGTATCGATCATGGTATTGAGATAGGCTTTGCCGGATTTTTTGCCAAATTCATGGCGGGCAAAACCAACTTCAACATCCGTTCCACTCCGGTAGAGCCTGAAGTCCGGGCTGTTGCCAACCTTTTCTTCAATGGGGCGGTATTCGATATCGAAGCTGTTTAGTAGCGTCGTAGCGGTGCCCGAAATGGTGCCGTTTTCGTGTTTTGTAAAAGTTCCAAGGTTCATTGTAGTGCTCCTTTTTTAGTTTGGTGCCGCAGACCATCTGCGGCTTTCCATGGACACCGATCAGAAGATTGGAGGGGACGTGTTCACTGCCCCGCCTTTCGCATAAAAGGGAAGAAAGGCAGGCGGGGCAGGAAAAAAGAATTTTGTTTCGCGATGGAATGACCTCCGGTCATCGGAAAATTCTTTTTGAACCCGTCCCCTCCAATCTTCAGGTTGACCAATTGGAAAGACCGATTTGGACTGCGCTCTAGGATCAAAGGGCAACAGCAATTTTCCTTAAGATATTTTGGAACTTAAAGTGGTTTCTCTAGAAACCCACGAGGATCATGCCCGCCTTCATATGCGAACCTGCCCAGTTGCAGACATGCAGCCAACCTCAAAGGCAACCGGAGAAAGATCAATGAAAATTCGACCCGCCCCAATAAATATAATGGACAGTATTCCACGCGGCATATCGACAAAATATTTGAAAGACCAGCGCATACCGCAAGCACGCTGGCAAACGCAGGAAGCAATAGAAGCCCATAAAGCACTGGAGTATGACCCGAAGAATCCGAACGGTAAGATCTTGATCGGCGCTATCGGCGATAAGCTGATTGGAGTTGCGGAAGATCGGCATATCGGAACGGTTGCAGGCAATCGCTCAGGCAAATCTGTCGGCGTGAAGAATAATCTCTTCTTCTATAATGGCTCAGTTGTCGTCATTGACCTCAAAACCGAACATGCAAACGATACGGCGGAAAGACGCGCGGAGATGGGTCAAGACGTTTTCGTACTCGACCCATATGATCGTGCGCGCGGTAAAGCCCGAAAATACCGCGCAAGATATAATCCGCTTCGCGCGCTGACGCTGGGCGACGTGAGTGTGATCGAAAAAGCCATGCAGATCGTTGACGGGTTGATCGTCACCAGCGGGCAGGAAAAAGATCCTCACTGGAATGAGACAGCGGGCGCAAGTCTGCTGGGATTCATTCTCTATACGGCTTTTGGCACAGACGTACCGGATAAAGAGCGTCATATGGGAACCGTGCGCCGGTTTGTGCGCAATGCACGGCGGCAAGAGCAAACCGAAGACGGCGCTGTTTACGCCTTGCCACGCCGTATTATTGCGGGCATCCAGACACTCTATGATACCGGTCATGAGGATGTTGCCGAAGCCATCGAGTTTAGCGTGCGCGGCCTGTACGAAAAATCACATGAAGAAATGGCAGGCGTGGCATCGACCATGAACCGGCACACGGCTTTTTTAGATTCCATCTCCATAAAGGATGTCCTGAGCGGGCATGATTTTGATTTGCGAGACGTGAAGCGCAAAAAGATGACGATCTATCTTTGTCCGCCCGCGACAAAACTGGATGCGTGCAAGCGCTGGCTAAGAATATTCGTCAACCAGCTCATTGATGCGATGGAAGAGGAAGAAACCGTGCCCGATGCACCGGTTCTGGCTATTCTTGATGAATTCCCAGTGCTGGGCTTCATGCAACAACTCCAAAACGCCATCGGACAAATCGCCTCATTTCATCTGCTCATATGGTGGATTATACAAGATTGGGGGCAAGGAAAATCATTGTATAAAGACCGCTGGGAGAGCTTCACGGCGAATGCGGGTATCTTGCAGTGCTTTGCCAATGTGGATCTGGTCACGACAGAGTATATATCAAAACGGCTCGGCAAAACGCCGGTGCTGGCAACGCGCCAGGGCGATACATCTTTTGATCAAATTGAGAAAGGCATGAGCGGCCAAAGCCAGTCAAAGGAAATGTATGATCTTCTTACGCCCGATGAAGTGGCGCGAGCGTTTGCCCGTTCCGACCCGCTCAAGCGCCAGCTCATCATGCTGGCTGGGCTGCACCCGATGATCATTCAGCGCTGTGAATATTTCGATGAAAGCGCTCCTTATCATCATCACTTCGCCGGAAAATATGAGGTTAAGGTGTAAGGCGGCAATACCGCCTTACACCGCACCAGACTTTACCGCTCGTCTTTCTCGCAAGCATAGGGGCGCAATAATTACAGTTTCCTTGCGCGTTTCATTAAAGTTGACAGGTAATAAGATATTGTTTTTAAACCAATAAACAGATGCTTGTTTCATAGTTTAGAAGAATTCTATATAATATATACTTAACAAGAGAAAGTATAATTAGTGGACAATATAAGTAAGATTTTTATAGCTATTGAAGATGGAGAAGATGAAGTTACCAAAAAATTTCTAGAAGATGATCCTACACTTGCCAATGCCACCAATAGCAGAGGCCAAACTGCGTTTTGGTGGGCTGCGTCTTTCGGACGCACGCCAATCATAAAGCAAATGTTAGAAGAACCGATCAGAGGCATTCTTGATTACCGGAAGAGCGATAATTTACTTCGCACTGCACTTGACGCCGCTGAGGCCTATAACAACTGCGAGATCATTGAGATGTTAAACCCGGTATTTGGTGTTGGCGTCTATACTGCTTATGCGGAAAACGAGGAAGAAGAGGCCGCAGAGTTTGACAGCTCTCCGCCAAAGCCTGAGGAACCGGGTTTTTGATTCAGGTTGGTATGAGAAGCTTTCAATAGACGACAAATCTGGAAGAAATACATTTCTACAGACACCGGCCACGATATGGCGCTGGCAAAACACAATAAAAGCGCCGCCCGGACGATTTCAGGCGGCGCAGATGGTTGGTTCATTGTTATTGTATTGCGGCAGTATCAGCTCAGCTTTGCACTGATACGGTGCAACATATCAAGATAGCGATCAATATTGTCAGGCTGGCGACAGAGCTGAAAGCGGACAAGATTGCCAGCTTCATCCTGTGGAATGGCGGTGAGCCCCAGTACACGCCGTCCCGTATTATCAAAGGCAAAATCATAAGCATCATAGCCTGAAGCCCCACCCTTTTCACCGTCCAGAAAAAACAGAGCGCCTAGATTGGTAGCAAAGGATGCAAAGCCATCGCGCATTGACCAGGAATCCCAACCCATGCTTTTCGAGCGCTGGACAAGTCCCTCGTCATCTTCACCTCTCCGGCGCTGGTATAGTGCGCCGAAAATGCGGACACGGAAATATTGTTCATCAGGAATGAAGTGGCATTGCAATACATACTCGCAAAGATCTTCGGCATTCAAAGAAGCTCCCAAAAAAGTGCCGCGAAATATACTTGCAAGCAGCCTTTGATCGGCATAGCGGTCATATCCCTTGGCCGAAGCAACAAGCGCGGCGGCGTAGGCAGTTTCACTATGATCTAGAAGCGTAACCCGAGGCAGGAAACCATTGCCTTCAACAAACGCCTGCACCGCTTTATAGCGATCCGGCTTTGGAATTGTATAAATGCCGAGACCCGTTTCTTTTTGGAGGTAATAATCGATATAGCGGCGCAGCCATTCCGAGGATTCTGATTCACCAGACTCATATAAAGGGTTGTTCAACTCCTCGTCGCTGAGCGGGATAATATCGTTCTTGAAGCCAAGTAATGTGTCGCGCCTGTCCGGCGCATAGCGGTAATCGCGCCAGTAGTTAGCTTGCGCCGCTGAACGGCGAACTTGTTCTTGATATTTACTCATGTGCTGTCCTCATTTTTGAATATGAAGTCAGCGAGGCCTCGCAAATACTTCGGTTAGGTCGTTTTGACCGAGGAAATATTGGCACGAGGAGTAAAATACGATAAGAGAAGCCTTATTAGATTCTTATACGACTTTGAGGTTTGGATGGGGGGATAAAGGTGGTATCGGAACCTAAGCCATATAATGATGACCGATTACCTGTGTCATTCGATTACGATGATAATCAGAAAAAGGAAATATTAGAGGCGCTAGAACTACTCCGCTCCCAAGCGACCGGTCCCTTTAATTTCGCAGGACGTTTAGTCGACCGCTTTGAACGGAGTCCGAATTTTCTCTACGAAACCAATAAAGGTAATGTACGCCGCGCTCCATCGCGCGACGGTGGAGCTGATCAAGACTTAGTTCTTCGCACCAAAGAACAAATTAGCGAATACTTTAAATGGCCCATTGAAGAATTTGCCAAAAAACCTCTAGCGTACACTACATGGCGCTTTCTTGATGTTTGCGCACAATTGATCCTCAGAGATACAGGGTTGGTCCTGAACTCAGAGATTTTTCGACCTTTCGGGACAGAATCTGTGACCTTGGCGGACGCACTGGGGACATCGGGCGCACAAAATCTATTTTTACAATCCATAATCAAGCAAGCAGATCACCGATCTGGTATTCTTTGCATTGGCGCTGCAGAGGATGAATTTCATGCGCGGATAAAGCTTTGGATCAGTGTCGACCCGCAAGCATCGAAACAGCAAATTGAAACAGATGTTACTTCAGAGAATTACGAATTTGTCCGTCGCTGGGATGGCCTGATCCGGTTTGAGAAGCCGCATCGCGGACTAACCGAGCAAGAAAGTACTTTTAACGGCTATGACGCCGTTTCTATAGTGCGAGAACATAGGTACAACACCCCTGGTGCGTTGAGGATTGGCCCTCGACGCAACAATCATTCCAACTGCGTATTAAGCACACCGCACAATGAAGCCGAATACGAGCTGCAAGATCTTGAGGGGCAGTAGTAATGGACAAAGTCGAAGCACTATTTACAGCTATTGAAGATGGAGAAAATGAAGTTACCAAAAAATTGCTAGAAGATGATCCTACACTTGCCAATGCCACCAATAGCAGAGGTCAAACAGCATTTTGGTGGGCTGCGTCTTTCGGGCGCACGCCAATCATAAAGCAAATGTTAGAAGAACCGATCAGGGGCATTCTTGATTACCGGAAGAGCGATAATTTGCTTCGCAACGCACTTCATGCCGCTAAAGCTTATAATAACCGCGAGATCATTGAAATGCTAAACCCGGTATTCGGTGTTGGCGTCTATACCGCATATGAGGAAGAAGAGGAAGACGCCCCAAGCAGGCACTCTAGTTTTATTCATCGCATAACCGGAAATATCGCAAACTTAGGATTTAGGCCGTCCAGCATGGCCATATCTGCCGCAGCTATTTTAATTGTAGCGTTCACTGCGTTGATGGTAATTTGGCAACAGCCCGAACCCAGCATTCACGATATGTTGGCAAGCGGCGGCGAAGATACCCTGGAAAAAGCCGTTCAACGGGCATTGTCCCAATCAGAACCGGGCTACGAGCGCCAGCAGCAGCTTATTAAAAAACTTCGTGGATTAGGCTGGACTCTTATCTCAATCTCCCGAGAACAATCGGTACAATATAATTCAAGCGATTTTGATACGAATATCGTCTGTCGAATTCATCTGCAAGGTTCGGGGCAGTCAATAATTAGAACTATTGAGGTCAAGGGCGCTTCCTCACCATCCCCCCTTATACTTAGTAATCTCTACGAATTACCTAGTGATATAAAAGAGCTAAGAAATCAAATTATAGAGGTAATGATACAAACCTGCATCCCCATACATTGAAATAATATTAGAAGATATTTGATTGTGGATTTAAGTGAAAATGGAAAAATCGGCAATATGACGATCCATCTAGGAAGTTGGGGTCTATTTTTTTAAAATGCCGTAAGACCGATAAGCCATATCGAGATCGAGTTGGAAGGGTGCAGTAATGCCTTCAAAGAGTGCCTGAGACGTTTTTAACAAGATATCCCGGCGCTCCTTAAGGAATACATTTTGCTGAGCGGGGCTAAGCATCCGGCCATCTTGCTTCGATATATCAAAAACAGCTTGTAACTCGAATTGCTTTCTCACAAATCTATAGACTTGTTCCCGAGTAACGGGCATGGAAACATCTGTACCAAACTCATTCAGAATCGCAAATTTTTGCCGTTTGTTGTCTTCGTCATAAAGGGCATGAATACGAATCATCTCACCTCTTTTCATACGAAAAATGACTTGGTATATGTCCAACGCCAAATAGTTGTCACGGTATGTATTTTTGGGTGTCTGCGCGTACGAATAATGAGACGAAACTATTATAATATACAAAATCCCGAGTACGATGCGCATCCATTTTATCCCATTTTATCGTATTTAATTAATTATTATCAGAGCTGGCATTGTTAATGCAATGGGTAGTGGCTTCTCGCATTAACGGCATGCTAAAATTGTCGACAATGATTTTGATCTTACTACGCTCTGACAATGGTTTATCATTTTGATGCAGCGGAGATGCTAGCAAATTAATCGATTTCTCATCCATCACGCTTTTCCAAACCTGCGCATCGAATTTAAAAAACATAATGTCGCTAAGTGCAGAAATATCGCTTTTATCCACCACGAATACCTTTTCGTTAATATTAAAGACCCAGCTATCAGCGACCCAATTAACTCCACTTTCACTAGCCTTTCCTGGAGGCGAAAAATCCCCCGTGAAGTTTGGTTCCGCGGTAGCTCCAATGCTAATGTCTAGGCTAGGCCTACCATCTTTGCACATGGCACTAATCACGCGCACCTTCGCTTCCGGATCTGGGTTTGTTGAGCTGGCAGCAAATGTACTACCCCAAGGAAGACGCTCCCAGTTGATATGAGCGTCATCGGTTAATACATTTAAGTCACGAAGAGACTTTAGATTGAGTTCCGCAAGACCATCATTGCCCTTGTTCGCTGCGATTTGAAAAAAACCGATGTCCACTCCCATTTCACGAATGTACTGAATAAGCACTGCATCAACGCATTGCACACGATCAATTACATCACGAAAACGGCATTCCGATGATATATCTGGCGGGGGCGCTAACTCTGTTTCTTTTATTTTTCTTGCCATAGCATACCCATCGCCCTTGAAACGATGAACGCCAACCACCCCATAGCTATCCCACAAGTTTCCATCAGGATCATACAAAAAATCATAACGCCGGTGTACTCCGCCAAGGAAAGTATAAGCACAGGCACTGAAACACCTGCCTGATCCTGTTTCATAACCGCGTTGTTTTCGGTGGGTGGAGGCTATAGCAGTACGGAGGTTTAAGTCACGGATCATCTTTCCTAAAACCATGCCTGCTGCGAGATTTCCTCCGCGGCTATGCAAGGCAATTGTTTTAATGCCCTTAGCTTGTAAATTACACAAATCTATTGTGCCACATACTTCCCGAGCCAGAAAATTCCGAAACTCTTCAGGAGTATTCGGCTTGATCACACCTTCAGCCGATATCCATAACCATTCCACGTGATTTTTTATTCTCTCAAAAACGGCTGTTTCTACAGCATCTTGTAGACCACTGTCAGCCAAAGAAAAGGTCATGTCAGAACTGCTCAACAACGGCGGTTGGCTCGCTTGAGCATGAGTAATGCTCAATGAAATGAAGAATGCGAGAGCAGATGAAATGTACTTCATTCGGAAAATTCTCCAATCTTGACGCAGTTTTGCAAAAAAGTGTGGTCTATTCATAATCCTGCGTGCTTCAGTCCAGGTTTTAATGATGCCTCGCTTTCTGGGAGTAGAACTTTGGCCTCAATAGCTGCGCCCACCAAAGACTGCATCGGCAATTCCTTTCTTAAATTGTCCTTATACTACTACCACAATTCAATTTTATGGCAATGTACGCGCATCTCAAAAAAGTTTTACCAACAACTAAAAATTCTATAAGTTGCATTTTAGTAGTCAAAATTAGAAAAAAATCCATGCAGATTCAGTAAGGCATAATTATTAATCTGAAACTACGTCATCAGAAAATCAACGCTTTACAAGCGAGCGCGAGGGAATGAAGTCATGAGAATATCGTTGCTACCCATAGCCATTGTGTTGCTACTTTCTTTTTCTGTGTATGACGATGCGGTAGCAGCACCTGAATGTAGTTATATGGGGGCTATAAGCCAAAAGCCAGAATTTGACGAAATTTTCGAAAGCCCGTTCTTTTTGATTGGCTATGAAGATGTTGCTCTTAGGCTGGAGTTTAACAAACTCAATAGATGCGAAGTCGCGGCCGGCATACTTATATTTTTTCGAAGGGAAGAGGCGCCCGTATCCTACGACACAATATTGGTGCCAGTCCATATTCTTATGGAACTTCGAAAGTACCCACCCAACCACATTTATCTAAAAGTTTTACGCGAAGCGGATAAAGGAAAAGACCTAAAGGATCGGGTTATGCAGACCGCTAATTTTTTTGGAGGCGTTGTAAATGCGATTCCTGCACTAAAAAAAATGTTGCACTAACCCGACAATACGAATTAGATGTGCGTAAGTAGGTACCAATCTGACATGAAATTAGGGCCGTTTTCCATTGTATCCTACTCGAACGCATAACTTGGGGCCAGTCTACTAGAACCCATCACGAGGAATTGCCGCCGCCTTCTCTCCTATAACACTTCATACCTGTGCTATTTCTTAAATATACGCGAAATCGGCTACGCCACTAGATGGCGTACTGGCGCAGGGAACCGACTTCGTGCCGGATGGAGTGCGCAATATGGAGAAAAGCAAAACACGGTCCCCCTTTGCGGGTGGTCCGAGAACTCAAGAAGATACCGACGAGAACGGCCAGCCGCGCATTACGGTTTGGCTTACGGCGCTGACACCTCTACGTGTGAAAATTGCTGACAGGCTAGCGGTCGCGTGCAGCGCATTGGCCGTCTTCGCCGTGCCGTATGGCATTTGCAAAATCGGCGAGGCTTCACTATGGCAGTTTGAGACGCAGCAACTTTGGTTGCTCGGCGGAGTACTGGTTGCGCCTGTAGCTGCCTATTTTGGTGTGAAGCATGGTTTGTACGACGCTTTCAAAAACACCGTAAGTGTGGTGTTCACGCCAGAGCATTTCGTTGTGAAGAGTGCGCTTGGCGAAAAGCGTTTTGATCGAAACCAGCCGCATAGTTTCGCACTGTACCCGCACGATAAAACTAAACGTGAAGAAATCGTCCTTTCATACCGTGAAAGCAAATCCGTCCGGCGCTGGTGGCAAGGCGCACGAAAACGATATTACGGGCGCTCTGGCGTTCTGTCCTTCACCTACTTCGATCAACGTAATGATATTCGCACGATTTTTGGGGCGCAGGATTGCCGAGACTGCCTAACCCGGCTGACAGCATGTAATCAGGTGATGGACCGCTATGCATTTAAAGGTGCTAAGCAAGCGCTAGCTCCTGAAGGCGACTGGTCATCGCAGTCCGGTGATCTGCACTCAATGTAATAAAGGAGAGTTACTATGCCCGAAAAAACCGGTTCAAACAAACCAACCGATATAGGAAGGGAATTCGAACGTAGTGCAGCCTCGGCCAAAGTGCCACCGGATTATTCGCTTGGCGGAACGGCCCGAGCAGAAATAGAAAACGTACGAAACCACGAAACCGCTCTGGATAAGCATGACCAGAAATGGCTACGCGAACGCGATAGACTATCAAATAGTGCCATGCCCATACCAGAGTTCGATTTAGGCTCAAAAGAACACCGAAGAAACCTGCTTGGCGAATACGAGGAAAGGCGCGGTGAGTGGTATCACCAGCAAGCCGCCATCAACATCCATTTTGGAAACCTGAAAAGTGAAATCCGCGAAAACGGCACTACACTTTCGTCCTCTTTTGAAAAAGAACGAGGTGTTGAATTCAAGGTCAATGCGCCCGGGGTGAATCGGAAAAAGGAGCGTTAGAGATGCCGAAGCCCAGAGAACCAGTATGCCACACCCACGAGGAATCTATTCTACGGGGCTTGGTATCCAAGATGCATCTGAAAATTTCAGATGCATTTTTTTATTGCATATGAGGTGCCAATATGGACCGGCTTCTTGCTGCTTATCGCAAAGGCGATCTCAAAATTGTCCGAAAAATACTGTTCGTACTCGCCGCAGCTTCTGCACTTTTCACCTATGGCGGCGCCTCTTTGGACGCACTCACTTTTGTTGAAAAAGCGCGTTCAACCGTGTTTGCCATTGCAAGCGGCTGCGCGATTTACCTGATATGGGATTTTGCTATCAATATCGTGCCCGAGCTTTTAGAGCCGTGGAAAAAGGCATTGAGCCTGGTCGTTATCTTGTGCTGGTGCGTCATCTTCTTTTTCCTCAGCAGTTCTTTCAATGCCGCCTGGCTCAAAGGGCGGGATGCGCAGGAGCTTCATCAATCGCGTTACGTCGAGGGTATGGGGGATGTGCTCGATGCAACATTCAAGCGCGCGCTGAGTGTCGAAAGCGTTAGATCTGATTTACGGCTGGAAACTGCGCGCTACAAAACCGCTGCTGAGCAGGAATTCAAGACTGGTCTGTATTCCGGTGAACCTGGCCCCGGCGCGGTCCATAACGCTCTGGGCATAATTCGAGGACGACTTATCAATCTTGAAGACGAAATCGCTGACTTCGTTGAGAGATCGGACACACTAAATGAACAGGCGCGCTACCGGCTCGAAAGAGTTCGTAAAATTGTGACCTCCAACAAGCCGACAGCCAAACGCATGCGTGACATTGAAACGGAATCCGATGCTCTTCGCGCTGATCTGGCCCGGATGGATAGCGGGAACCTCACCGCCTCTATCGCCAGGACGCTAGAATCTCTGCCAGGTGAAGTGGACTTGCAGACGGTGTATTCCAACAATAGGCAAATGGCAAAGCGTCAAAGGCAGGCACTAGATAAGGTCCGCACAGACATAGAGCGTACGAGCAGTAAGCTGCGCGCCTTTATCGACGCATCGAATGCACAGAACGCACCCCGGCTTCCGGCTTTTGAAAAAATGACCGCCGTACAAGCCGTCAAACACCACTGGGAGAGCTTTATCCCCTTTTGGGCGGGCAGCATAGCTTTGGATATTGCCCCGCTGGGCGTTGTGATTTTTCTCATGATCGGCATGTCGGCCAGAAGCCGTGAAGAACTAGCGTGGAATGACATTATGCAGCTAACGCTAGAGGACGTTGCCCGATCAAAGATGGGCAATGAGGCACAACGTCTCATCGGAATTGATTCCGAGAGCGCCAACAGCATCAACCGCAAACTGCTTGGCCGTGAAGCCAGAAAAACTGATGAAGAGGAAGGGGTGTGATGATTATGCGGTTTGCACTGACTGTGAGGGATTTCGGCCTGGATTTACTGGTCGCGATATTCCTGCTTTGGGTCATTTTTCTGGTGTTGCTGGATCTCGGCGCGTTTGCTGTGACAGGCGTTAACACACCGACACCAGAGATCGGAGAACCGCCGGTTTCCCATGGCTCTCAATCGGGGTGTGTCACCATCGACGGCATTAAAATCTGCGATTAAAAACAGGAGTTCGAGGTATGACATTTTCCCGCAGAAACTTTCTTATAGGGTGTGGGTGCGCCGCCGTTCTTGGGAGTGACAGACATGCATTCGCGGACGCTGATAATATGTTTTCCGGCAAAATTTGTGCAAAAGGCGGTGAGCCGCGCACCAAGGGTGTCCATAATTACGGCCCCCCTAGCCCCGAGGCCGTGAAGGTCGCCACATGGATTACCGACGTGGTTGGAATACGCCAGAATTTTCGAATTTTGGCCGCTGACTTCAAAGGAAGTATGGAGAAGATGGCAGCATTTGCGACCATTAGAAAAGCTCAGCGATATATCGTTTATGACCGAGCAAACTTTACATGGAAAAATGGACGCACAAACTGGGTCGAAGTCGGGATTATGGGCCATGAAGTCGGTCATCATATTGCCTCTCACGTCTTTGCTGATGAGTATTCCCAGCACGAGCAGGAACTTGAAGCGGATCGATTTTCAGGCTTTGCCATGGCTAAACTGGGGGCGACGCTTGATCAGGCGCTCTCAATGGGTAAGGGGATACGCGCGCCAACCGCAACCCACCCCTCGGCAGCCCAAAGCAGAATTGCTATTGAGTCAGGCTGGAAGCATGGCCGGCAAATGAAGCAACCGGAAAACAGCGCATGCAAAAGCGGTTGGCTCAGCGATGAAAAAGATGTGGACGGCTCTGCGTGCCGTATCGTGCGGAGCTGCAAGGGCAACCAGGAAACGGTCCGGCTGGCTTGCAAAGATTACGAAGACCGCTGGCGCTGGATGCGTTGAGTAGGCGCCGGTTACGCGGCGTTGAGGGTGCCGCTTGTTTTCAGCGCTTCTTTATCACTAAGCGTGGAAAAACCACGTCTGTATCTTTGCGGTGCAAACTGTCCACTTTTTCCAGGACATTTTTTGCATTGCTTACTAATGGTAGTGCCCGTCGCTCACCATTCTTTGTCTCCTCTAATCGAATAACGTTTCGTTCAAAATCCACCTGCCGCCACCGCGCGATTCAAATCTTGTTCTGATACAGCCGCTGCAACTCGTCAGGCTGGATGCACAGGTATTCAAGCGTTTGGGCTTCGCTACTATGACCGAAAGCCTTGGTCAGCAGTGACAGCGGTTCGTCATGCTGTACCCGTTGCTGATACCCCCAAGTTTTACGCAACGTATGGCTACCAAACCGTCCAACCAACCCCGCCTCTTCACACCAACCCTTAACAATCTTGTGCAAGCTGCCCGCTAGCAGCGCCCTGCCCGTCTTGTGTGACCAGAACAGCGGCGCACCGGCCTGTGAATTTGGATGAGCCGCAATGCAACGCTGCACGGCTTCAATTGCATATGCGTTGAGCGTTACCCTGCGGTATTTTTCCGTTTTCGGCTCCCGAAGCGCAAAGGAATCTCCCTCACGCAATTCAGCAACGTCACCGACTTTGATCAACACCAGTTCGCTTGCCCGAAAAGCCGTATTGATACCGAACACAAATAGCCCCCAATTACGCGGACTGCACTCCAGCATGAATTTGATCCGCTTAATGTCGGCGGGGTCAAAAATCGGCTCGATTTTACCAGACGGGCCTTTCGCTGAACGATTGAGGCTACATGAAGTCTCTGATTTCATTGTAAAACACCGAACCCAAATGCCAACTTTTACGCAGAAATTAGGATGCGGTGAAAAACCATTAACTATCAGAGGTTTCCCCATCGCCGAGTACAAATGTAATGTTTCATAATCTTTATGGAACTTCAAGTGAAATAACGATAAATATAATAATCCTAATTTCTGCGTAAAAGCTAGCATTACCACATATATGTAAAGTACCAAAGTAAGTAAAACTTGTAATTTGACTATAGTAATGCTATACATATCGCATAAAAATAAAGGGTGTGTTCGCCTCACATATAAGTTATGGGCTGAACACAATGGAATTAAGCGCATTAAGAAAGAATTTGTTGAATAAATTTGCCGGTGCCGCGATGATGGGCATAGCGGCGATTTCGCCTGTCACCATGATGGGTACGGCTCATGCAGGTGAAACGCAACCAGCTCAAACGTCCTCGAAACCTCGCACATCGCTCACAGAAGAACAACTGCTCCAAACAGCATCCTATACAGGGATAGAAATTCTTAGAGACGCAGATCGTCCGGCGATAAAGTGGGCGAAAGAAAATCCCGGTATAGCCGTTTCTGTATATCTAGGGCAAGAATCACCAATAACGCCAGATCAACTTATGTCGGCGTTAACTCAAGATATTAACGGAGAGGGCGTAGAGGACGTTTCTTTCTTCTTTGAGCAGCATGACGCGCCTGGAACGGCATTAAGATATAGATATGGGTATGCGGCAAAAGGACCATTTAACCTTAATACTGCTAGACCAGAGGCCCGCAAAACTGCCCAAAATTATCTGTGGCTGCAAAGGAATCCTCAATTTTCCCTTATTAACGAAAACTAAGAATTCATAAAATCGACAGATACAGTAGAAGCGCCCGCGCCAAGGGTGTCAGGATCATTCGTGTCGTGCGTTTCTAAACCTGCGGTTTGCTCTTCTTCCAAGGTTTCACCTGCCTGACCTGTGCGGGCCGCGGTTCCACTTTGATTGTATTCTTGGATTAGTCGCTGACGCTCTTCGTCAGAAATCGATGGGTCGGAAAGATTCTGCTCTAGCTTTTGGAGCCTTTCACGGTCAAATTTAACCTGTGCCCACTCTGAGGCCCGTGGGTCATCTTTATATTCTTCTTTTATAGAGCCGTCCTCATTAAGCATTTCTTTCATGAGAGTATCTTCAAGCCTTTCTCGGTAATCCTCCATAGACTCACCGGCCTCGCGCTGCGGAATATCGTCTGGATCAAGTATCTCAAGGGCGAATTGCTCACGCCAATCTTCACCGAATGTTTCTGCGTAGCTCTCTTCTGTTTGCTCCATTACAATATCAAGGTCAGCAAGTTGTCTATGAATACCGTCCATCAACGCTATGTGCATGACCATATCAAACATCTTGGAGGTTTTACCTTCAGACATACGTTTCAACATCTGTTTGTTGAAATTCTGGAAGGCGCTCGCGCTCTTGAACTGATAACCTGCTACAGAGCCGCCCAATTGCCCCATCTGCAGGGCATTTTCTTTAAAAGCCGCGTCCTTGCTGAACATACGTGCAATTTCAATGTCTGAAATAGCCTCACCGGCCGCCTTAGAAAGACTGCCAGATTCTATACCTGCTGCTGCTCTTGTGTACTTATCTGCCTCGCCTACCACAATATTCCCCTATTCATACGCCTGAAGTTTTTTTGACTTACTTGTACAAAAATTAGCTTGGGACAAGTGTAACAATTCAAGGTTAAACCGCTGTAAAGTTTGGATAAAGCTTTAATAAAATTGTATCTATTAGGGTTTTGTTAGACATTCGATTTCACCGCGCATTGCCGAAGTATTTCGTCTATTCGGAATCTGGTTTGTCAGGCAGCGAGGCCAGCAGATTTACGGTGAAATTGAATAGCTTGGCTTCAGCCGAAAGAGTCTGAGCGTTTTTCCACGCGTTTATGACTTCAACACTCAGACCGGTCGGCGGATACTCAGCGATCCTTATCAGCTCAGACGACCCGATACCTGTGCGCTCAAACTGCTGCTGAAGCCTGCGCCGCAGATGCGGGGTGATCTTGATGTAATCATCTTGCCACGGGCGATACGGTGCCTTCGATTTGAGCGGTGGTTCAATCACGCCGCGCCTTATTGTTGCAGCCTGAGGCTGGGCATCAGGAAGTTCGGTCAGGATCGCCATTACCTTTGTCCATGTGGATGCCGGAACGCTTTTAAATGTCCTAGACTTCCAAATGCTAAGCACATTGACCGTCAATCGTTTCCCCTCGCAGGTGCAGGCGCGCGCCAATGCGCTCAGCGTAATACCAGTTCGATCTAGCTCCCCAAGAAAGTTCGCATGCATCTTTTTAGTTAGAGGAACATTACGCTCTTTTCGTTCGGGTTTCGCACGGACATACGGCTTAGCGCCAGGCGAGGTGGGTGTGTCATCGGTAGTCGGAATCCGTTTCATCGGCCCAGACTAAGGTTTGATCTCTTGGCCCGCTAATGTCGAGGCCGTATGCGACCAGATTATCTGTGGAAATCTCGGCCATTTCAAAATTTTCAGATCTGATTTTGAAGAGCGAAGCACCTTTTTTCTACTAATCTGTACTTTTGATTTTCGCCAGGGCGAAACCCTAAACGATGAATAAATCATTGAGTCTGTCAAATGTTACAGCGCTTTCTAGATGCATCCAAAAGACATTGCGGCAGAGCTAGGTGTACATGAAGAAACGCTGCGGCGTCGTTTTCGGGAATTGCAAAAAGCGGGACTAGGCGACTTTTTTGGTAGATCGTTGTAAATTGATGTTTGGGATAGGCGATTTTGCCAAATCTATGATCGCTAGCCAAATCGCTAGCCAAGCCAATGTTTTGTTTCAAAATCCTCTGAAAATGGTCGGAGTGGAGAGATTCGAACTCCCGACCCACTGCTCCCAAAACAATATTTACAACTTATTATAGTATAACATGTTTCAACATGATATGATTATAAGTATTACTCAGTATTAGTTACAGCAAAAGAAAGCATCCCATATTGAACCATGTTGTTTCATTAAATAACCCTTCAATCGCTAGCCAAATCGCTAGCCAAAAAAGGGAGGAAATTTCCTTTACGGACAAGACCATAAAGTATCTAAAGCCATCAGACAAACGTAGAATAGTTTGGTCAACAGGTAATAACGGACTTGGCTTAAGAATAAGTCCGAATGGTCGCAAAACATTTATTTACATGTACAAGTTCGAAACAAGAGATCGCATGATCTCCTTAGGTGTGTATCCAAAAATGAAACTTTCCCGAGCATTGGAGAAGTACGCAGAGTTTATGGGTCTTGTGGAGCGCGGGATTGATCCGGGCGATAAACATGTCGATGACCATACAAGAACCAGGCAAGCCCCAACAGTAAAACAGCTTGCCAACAGCTATATCAAGAAATACGCCAAGATTAATAAGAAGACATGGGCGGAAGACGAACGGATTTTGGAGCTGGATATAATTCCTCAATTGGGAGCAATGAAAGCATCCACAGTAACCAAGAAACATATCATTGCACGTATTGATGAAATCGTTGCCAGAGGTGCCCCTGTGTCTGCCAACAGGACTCTCGGCGTTGTCAAAGCGATGTTCCGGTGGGCTGTTGATCGGGACCTTTTGACGGCTTCGCCCTGTGATGGTGTGAAAAGGCCGTACAAAGAAAAACCCAAAGACAGGTTTTTAAGGCTCGACGAGGTTAAAACCTTTTGGACCCGTTTACCAGACGCCCCCATGCATGGACACACTCAACTGGCGTTGAAACTCTTACTCGTGACTATGCAACGTTCTAACGAAGTGCTCGGGATCAATATCAAAGAGTTTGATCTGGTCGCCGAGACGTGGATTATCCCATCCGAGCGTGCAAAGAACAATCAGCCGCATTTGGTTCCCCTATCCCCTCCAGCCATTGAAATAATAAAGGAACTGCTTCCAGATGCTACGGATGACGGTTTCCTATTCCCCGGGCGTTGGGATAATACGCTCATGTCCGACACAGCCTTATCACACGCAGTCAGGGATAATCTTGTATTATTGGGATTAGAGAAGTTTACGCCTCATGATTTAAGGCGCACTGGCTCAACTTTACTTGGGGCTTTCCGCGTCTCTAGGTTTGACCGTGAGAGAGTACTCAACCACGCAGATAGCAGTATTGGCGCAGTGTACGATATCTATGATTACGAAGACGAGAAGCGTGCAGCGCTGAACCTATGGGCGGACATTATCCTCAATTGCGCTGAGTCGGAAGGCGGCGTGAACGAAAAGGCTTTGAAAGCCAAACTCAAATATCGGGACTATTTTGAGGACTAACCCAACCGGTGGGATCGGCCAGCCAGTCTTTGACATCGCGGATACGGTATCCAACTCGTCCATCTGAGATTTCTTCAGGTTCGGGAAACTCTCCGGCCAACCGTTTGCGATGTATAGCCGTCCTGCTCAGACTTGTAGCCGTGATAACCGCTTTCTCATTCATAAAAGCATTGAGCTTTAGCAGAAGCTCCGGGCTGGGTTGTCGTATGGACTTATCAGTATCATTCTCCATCATCACCACTCCTTCATAAATATTCTATATCTCATAATCCCGGGCCGCCGATCTGTAAGGACCACCGCTATGAAGTGTTTTGATTTCCGTTCCCAACGGGTCGCGGCAAAGCACTTCATCCCCAAAGCCATTCGTCGGTGTCACATAAATTGTGATGTCGCGGACATACCGGACTGCAAAGCGGTCTTCCATTTGTTGGGTTTGCTCGAATATCGCCTGACGTAGTGCTGGGATCGTCATTTCTCCTGTAATTTTTATCTTCATCCAGCCTCCCATAATATGGCTTAACTATATATTTACATAATACAACCTTAAGTATTAATAATTGCTTTAAAATACCCTATAATTTCATCACAAAATACGCTGCTTTGCAGCAATCAGCGCGGCTTTCCGCCAACCAATCCCGCTTCTACTTCCAGATGAGTGCTAAGCGCTAATATGCTTCGCGTGATCCAGCACTTTCCAATGTTTCTTTGTCGGCAGTGTGCCTGCCCGCCTCCTATCGGGCTGCCTTTTCGCGCTTCTCAGGCATGGGGCGGTGAAAGCAGAAAAGGCCCCGATGTTTGGGGCTTACGCCGAAAAAAGGAAACGAAAAATGTCCAAGATCATCACAATGTATGAACTTCAGAATCTCACTCATAGCGAGCTATACAGCTTGCAGCGCAAAACCCGCGATGAACTTACACGCAGCGTCGCCTGCTCCGCCGAACGGCGCAACGCAATTGCAAGTCTTGAGAATATAATCCGCGCTGTGAACACGCGTCGTTCGTTGAAACCTCCGTCTATGTAAACGGCTTAATCAGAAAGGTCTTTCAATGCCTGAATTGCCTGCTGTATTTCTTCTTCGGTTGGCGGTTCGATCTTCGTATAGCCTGCGCATGCAACGCTGAATGCGGGTTTTCGGTCCATGCAAGCATTCCGCACTATAATTTCACTGTCTACGTCCAACGCCTTTTCCTTGAGGTCGGCAATGTATACGTTCGCCTGCGCGGGATCTTCAAATGTGCGGGTGATACCAAATCCTCTAGCTCCACGAGCGATAGCACCATAGCCGTAGCTATTCTCTTCCAACAATGCCTCAAGAACCTGGTCGATCCGCTCAGGAATTGTTTGCGCTCCCCATGCAGCCTCATCGATGAAAATGATGCCAATACGCCCATCTTCAACTCCAATGATGTAGCGCGCCTTACCGTCCTTACTAACTTTATAATCCTGTAAAACAAGCCTCTCTTTCGCATTAGACGATGGCAGAACCACCATAAAAGCAAGAGCAATAAAGCCTCCTAAAAATTTTATGATTGATCGACCTCTTTAATAAGGATAACTGGACCGAACGTGCATATTTCGGCTTTATGAAGAACAAACAGGGAGCACTGGTTATAGCTGTCATTTGCCGCGTCGCACATGAATTACTACTATGTGGACACAGCGACCAAACTCAAATATCGGTCAATTGCTGGACTGGGCGGAAAGCGAACCTTCGCTGCGGGTGCCAAAATTTTAGTATTCTAATTTGAAAGTGGACATGCTCAGTGACGCCGAGCATTAGATGTCACTTGTGCAAACAGGCGCTTTGACCCACCGCAATTTGAATATACTGACACCAATGCCGCCAATGGTTTAGGTGTTCTTTGGTAAGGACAGCTGGTATTGAATTATCTGTCGATATCTTCAAATATGGAACGGACACTCTGATTGCTATCGGATGATTGGGCAGTAGGAGGTGAAGGCCTTTCACTGCTTGAGGCAAAAGTCCAATTTACCTCTTGTTCATCCTCTTCCGCGCGGATTTCCGCTTGGCGTTCATTCAAAATTTCAGTTTCTATTTCTATTGCCCTATAAACTTTTCTGTGAGTCTCATCGGTTTCCGCATCGATTTCGGCAACATCCTCAAGTATTCGCAACCCATCTTTGATATGTTCGAAATGGCTATCGGCGTCTTCATCGAGGTCCGCGCCTTCACTGACACCTTCTACGAATTTCTCGCCTTCGTTCTCCAGAAACCGTCTCAGCTTGGTGCCGAGAGCTAAAAGACGTCGTGGCGGGATCATAGCAACGATTTCTTCATCTTCGCAAAAAGACAGTTCAAACTCGGATAGTGCCGTGTTTTCCAAATGCGTGGCAGTTTCAAGTCGAATTTCGTCAGACAGTAATCCCAAGCGAAGTGCGCGCGCACATGTTCGTATCTTTGGGTCGTTGGATGCACGTGTAGCTCTCCATGCGGTCCGTTCCAAGATGTATGGATCTGAACTCACCACATGGGAAAACATCTCATCACTAACGCGATTAGCAAGAAAACTAAATAATGCCCAGTTTCTTGCATATTCGTCCGGTGTTATTATCAATCTGTCTTTAAGTACATCATTGAGTGAAGCAGGAACCATAGCTGCATCAGGTATAGGCCTTAAACCTTCGCACTGAAAGTTCTCGAGGATTGTGTCGATGCCTGCGCCACGTAATAGGGCTTCCATCATATGAGGTTGCTCTCCCAAGATGGCGGTAAGAGCGTCGGAGATTGTTGGGTGTTCAAAACTCCACGTCTTTCTAATGCCTTCGAAATTTACCTTTAGAAACGAGCCATCCATTTCGGGCAGCCGTTCACACATATCCGCAAACGAGATGCCTGTCGCCTTTTCGACGGCATCAACGGCGGATGAACTACACGATTCAACGATCAAATTGCTTCGATGGACATAAACCAACACAAGTGCAGCTCTCATTGAGTTGTCGAGTGCGTTGATGGTTTCCATCAAGTGTTCTCGTGGCTCCGCCATAAATTTTGTAAGCGAATATTCGTTTGCGTTTACAGATTTTGTGAAAGCCTTTTTGCCAAGTCGTTCAGCAATACCAGGCAGGAATTCTTCCACTGCCGCGACAGCTTCAAGATGCGGCTTGACCTCCCGCCGCCAGCTTGGTTCTTGGTCACCATAGTTAATATGATTGTAAAGAATCTGAGACTTTTCTTCTGGCTTCAATTTGCCGACGTTCACAACCGCGCTTTCATCTATGAACATGGGCAAATTCCTTTGTCCTAACTGCTTTTTTGCGGATAGGTAAATATGGAGTCTGGATGTGAACAGAAATCTATTCCTTAAAGAAATTGCAGTTTGCACCTTGCTGAACAGAGATGACCAATCGTTCACATAATCAGCCCGTGTTGTGTTTGAGCCAAACGCGTCATCAATCCAAAAGAATCTGCGGCGATCATGAGAGTTCCAGTGCTCGTCAAATTCCCTTGGGCTTGTCAGTTTTAGTACTGTGTGGTTTGGATCCTCCGCGGCAATCGTAGATAAAATAGCCCCTATCGTTGATTTTCCTGTCGACGCGTTTCCCAAAAGGATAACGGCGCCATGTTTTTCGAGGGCGTGGACAGCACTATTGTGAGCTTCCGTGGAAACGTATGCTTTGAGTTTAGGCAACCAATTGGCCAACAACAATTTAGTTTGCTCAATAGCCCTTTCATCAATGATTATTGAAAGGTCTCCTAAACCGTATACTTGGGGAATAAGCGCACGAAGGCGCGAACTGCTTCGAATGATCTGAACTAGCTTTTGCTGTCCAAAAATTTGTGGTTTCCTGACACCCAATTCCATCAGCTTGCTGCGGATATCTACTGCAACCGTAGCATCTACGCTCATATTCGTGATGAAAATGTAGCTGCTTGCTTGGCCTTGTTCCACCAAATTTTTTACTTTAGCCAGCTCAGGCGTAATATCAGATAATTTCAATGCGGCGTTCATTTTAGAGGTATGCTTGCATTGCACGGTGCCAACTGCGGCAGCTCCCTTTAGCTCTGATGGGATAAGCAAAACTGCATCCTGGCCACCGTCATTCGCTTCTCGGTATATTTCAACCGGAACCTTGAATTCTTCCTCGCAAATCTGTGCGCACAAGTCCTGAAATGCCTTCCAGCCGATAGTATGCAATGCCAAATCAGGATAAGAACCTTGGACTACGTGTTTTGTCTTTTCTACCGTCATCAGAATACAAGCCTATCCTTTTCACTACTAATCCTGGGTATCACTTCGGAACCCTTCACCCGAACGCCAACAGTGGATCTGCTAAGTCGCCATTCAGGTTGCTGCCGCAATCTGCGCCCTTACGATTTGCGTTATGTCTCTAAACCAGCCGACGACTTCTTCTGCGGTATCGACTTCCATCAACATGGCAGCATCCATACGCGCAGCCACTTTAGTGTTTAGCTGCCGTTTGGCATTTCCCTGTCCCATATCCGGAACAAGCCGGGTTTGTTTGCTCGCATCGCTAACCAGAAGAGGTACGTTTGCGAAGTCAGACACTACCACATCCACACCCAATTCATTTTGAATTGCCGTTGCGTGCAAATAATTTTCCGTTTCTCTTTTGTTCGTCAATCTAGCCGAGTTCTGATTGTCTGCGCTGTTCACTTGGTCGACGGTCAGTTGGTAAGTGGGCGTGTCCTCCGGCCCGCAATCCCTATCGTAGATATGAAACTCGACACACCCCATGCCCTGCAGATACCGTTTCGATACCCAGTGTTTCAGGTCAGCACCCCCCATTGGAACAATAGCCACATTTGGCGAAGTCGCTATATTTAGAACATCGGAATCGATGCTTGAAACAGCTGGGTAGATGTTTTCGAAGAAGTTCACATCATTGGGACCTTCGACCATAACTAAAGCCACGACGCGACTGTCCGGCAGAACTCCTAGTTCCGTCGCGATTTTCTCCAATAACTCGTTTACTCTGTCACCTCCCTCGGTTGCCTCTTCAATAACAGGGCAGGCCGTCTGGTTTTCTTTGCAAACTAGTCGAAGGGAAGCCGCAGGCAGATTTTGCGCAACAAGTGGTGAATGCGTTGTCAAAACAACTTGAGCATTGCCGACTTCGGCCAGCTGCCGAAAACTTTGCAACAACAATTTTTGGTTTTCAGGATGTTGTGAGCTCTCCGGCTCTTCAAAGGCATAGATGATACTTCGTCCATCTTCTTCTGAACGACGTTCTGCTTCTGCTCTGAAAAAGTTCAAAAGAACGAGTCGCTTAGTCCCCGAACCGCGTTTGTTGAACGGGACATTGCCTTCTGTTTTTAATGTCGTTTTGAAACCATCCCATTTCGGCTGCCCAGAGATGTCAGGTGATAGGCCAAATGCCAACTCTGGAGCCATCTCGTGCAGTTTGGACAGTGTTCGCGTCACCAGCTCAGTCGCACGCTCCTCAACTTTCTTAACAATACTGTTTATTTCGGCTTCTCGTTCTGCAATCGCGATTTTTGCAGCCATAGCCAATGGATCGCGAGCTTCGGCATCTTGGTCGGTGCTGGCACGATCTACCTTAAAAAGACAAAAATAGGGAATGTGTGGTTTTATTTGGTCCCAAATTTTCTTCGCATCGTCCTTGGCAATAGGTATTTTCACTTCTCTCTGTGCAGTACCGGCAAAGTGTTCAAAAATTGCCATACGCCATGGAGGGTTCTTGTTGCGATCTGTGGCCGGTATGTTTTCTTCAATTCCTAGTTCGCGTCCGAATTTTCGCAATTCAGCTTGTTTCATAAGAATTGGGTGATCCACACCCTCGCATTCGGGTGCGGTAGCTTCGACAAAAACTTCGGCGATTTTACCTGGGCGATATTCTTTAGTTATCCTTAATACAGGGCCCTCACCACCGCGTAGGAACAACAACTGCTCGTCAATCAGGTTTGTGTTAGAGGTTGCATCCAGCACTAGGTCGCTAGGGAAATCGAGGAATTCAGCTATCAGAACCGCTTTTTCTATATGTTCGGCAACGCAAAGATCGTCTTTATCTAATTTCCCATCTCCAAAAAAAAGTTCCAAAGCATCCATTAAAGTTGATTTACCTGCATCGTTTTTTCCAACAAACGTTGTTAGTTCGGTGAACGTAACTTTCCGGTTCTCGCGGTACCCACGGAAGCCAAGAATTTCAAACGAGATTAATTTCACGATGTGCTCTCAATATGATTAAGAAAACAGACAATATCTTAATCTGCACAAGCGCGTTATCAAATAAAATTCGAGAAGCGTCCCGCTGTGAGTTGGACTTCCAAACTTTGTATGGGATTGGCCTATGAAAGGCTGGTTTGGTCTTGAGAAAACAGCTTCTATCCGCCAACAGCGAATTTCTTGAACCCGCCGATTTTATTGAACGCAAGAATGCGCGGGTTCGCCGTTGCAATTGGAAAACGGCTTAGAACAAAGTGTTTGACGTCAGTCAAACCTAGTTTTTGCTGTAGCAATTTTTCCCGATTTTCTTCCTTCAATAACGCGGACGCATAACTCCGGTCGAGTCGTCGATTGTAGCGAGCGAATAGATTTGGATTCGATTCAATCTTGCCAAGGTCAATAAGATTATTTTTGCACTGCACATTGTAGATGACATTATTCATGACCGCTACAACATCAAATTCTTTGCGATTAATCCGCTTGATGTCGGTAACATGGAACCCTTGTTCGGATAACGCCTTCTTTACATTAGCTTCAAAGATAAATCCGGAGCGAATTTGATATCTCCGTACTCGGTTCAAACAAACATTTTTCCAGTAGTATAAAAAACGACTGATCAGCGTCACTGTTGAGAATATCTGTTGATTGACACGAATGAAGGGAGCATAGGAATTAAGATTCTGAGAATAGTCGCCGCCTTGATGTAGAAGTTGTGACCGCGCGTGTTGCGAAAGGTTTGACTTGGTCATAAGTGCGTCAAACTGTTGAAGGGTAAAGGCGATGTTGTAACTATCTGAACACAGGGGGAGGCAATTTCGAACGAACACGGCTATCTGGGAAAAGGCTGGATTTCCAGATAGATCAAACTCGCTGTATGCTGCCTCCAAAAGAATTATGTTATTTCGCACTTCAGATGCAGAGAAGATCAGATGCGGTTCAGCCTTCTCCAAGTTATTTCTCAGGGCAGGATCTTTCGCCGCAATCTGAACGTCAATAGCGCTCGCCCTCTCCGGTTCCAAAAATAGGTTGTCTAGCGTTTCGTACTTGTAGTTAGCGAAGAAACCAACTTCGTCCACAGTTAGTTCAAAATCTGAATAGACTTTTGCCAGCATCAAATTTTGAAGGAGTCCTGAAATTGTTAGGCCACTATGCTCAATTTGCGGAAGAAACTCGTTCATTACGTCCAAGGTCTGTAGGTGCTTGGTTCCCTTGCAGGCTATTGCCAGAGTATATAGAATTGTGACCAGAAGACGGCGGCGAGTTTGGAAATAACCTATGGCATGCTTGATGGATTGTAGACCTGCTGCAGGCCCAACAGCTCCATGAATTCGAAATGATGCCCCAATTACTGACGCTTGCACAAGTGTTTGGACAAAACGCTGTGTAAACTCTTCACCGAATTTTTTTTTAAGACCAACGCAAACCTGTTTCAGCGCAGTATTGTCTATGGGATCCATTCGTAAATTAACGATCGCATTTTCCAATGCCTCGTCATCTATTCCACAGATCGACATGTTGATAAGTTCTTCTACGCCGCGAAGGGTTTCGAGGGTTGCACATACAGCTATTCCCGGCTCGAATTGGGATAAATGATTTTCGATGCCAGAGTTATGAGAAGCGATTGTTGCTGTAATCAATTCAGAGGCGTCTTCCCCACGAATTCTCTGTGTCATATATATGCGCCTTCTTTCAAATTTCCACTCGTAACATTGTAGATCGATAAGCTTCTGTTTCATAGGTGAAGCAATTTAACATCGGTAAGGAAGAGTGGTTGGCTTGGGGGTCGAAAGTGCCAATGGGAGGAACCATACCGAAGGTCTTGAAAGGGCTCTGAACCGATGCTCGCTTTTGGCCGAAAGCAGAAGCTTCGGAAAAAGTGGGGCAGTATTATATAAGGACCGTATAAAAGACGAGCCAGCAGTATCGCAAGTTGGGCTGATATCTCATTGGATTCCATCTCTTGGTCCAGAACTTGCTGCGCTAAATTGTGATATTATTCTGTCGATATAGGTGAGAGTTTACGAGTTCGTAATTCATTCTTATAGATCGTTTTTGGAATTCTATTGTCAACCCAACGGACATTGCCTGAGCGGCTTTGTAGGCTTGGCGGTCCACCTTGAAGCACTGCATGAACAACTGCTAGACTTAGGCTGTTTTATGGGGTTCAATAATGTCAGCATTCTATGCTATCAAGTTTTTAGTCCAGTGCTGAATCACCACGAGGATTTCATTATTTTAGGAACAACAGGTCAGCTAACTTAAACATCAAGGGATAAGGATGGGCTTGTTTGATTTTCTCAGCAGGAGCGCGGCTGAAGCCAACAACATGCTAACTGATCAGAGAGGAACGATAGACGCTCCGTTTCTTCATAGCTACCCCTGTGGTTGCTGCGAATTTATTTCGACACATCTAGGGCTAGTCTTAGACTCCAGATTTGATGTTCAAATTGCGCGGGCGTATGACCGCCAAGGGAACAATTGGCATTTTTGGGTGGAATTGGAGGGTCTTGTATTAGACCTCACTGCTCACCAGTTCGAACAGTACGACGCGCCGCTGATTTGTCTGATACCCAGCCCTATGGAGGGCTATTTTCCGGATGTAGAACGCATATTGCCAAGAAATGCGGAGACCGCCGCCGAATTTTCGATGAGTCCTAAACTCATGGCGCTTCTCGATGTGTTCGCAAGCTAAAATTCGCTTGATGCGAAATACTGCCTTTAGAACGCAGCATCGCAGCGGCTCCGTTTCTTACGAAAGTCCGGTAGTAAAATTTTTCAGCCAATTCTGGTTTGAGCCAGGATGTCCGCTTAGAGCCGAAAACGCCGACGCTACTATCAATTGAGCTGTGCTGCCAAACTTCTGCTTCGAGCCTTTAACTACCGATTGAACAAGCTTGCCAGCTCATCCTCGTTTGGGGTCGTATTCCCCTGCATAAAGATCGTCGAATGTATGGAAGATGCGTGTGTTTACGCGATTAATCCAGTCCATTGTCCCCTTGATGTTGTCATCGTAGACGTCGATCCGTTCCAGCCACAGCCGAAACGGACGGACCGTGAAATGCAGGACTGGGGCCATGAAGCGGATGTCTGCCGGGTGGTAGTCAGTGAACGCTGAAAAGGTCCCGTCGTCGTTGCGGACGAGCCCCCAGTCCATCGATTCATTCCACGAACCGTGGATCGATTCCGACATCATGCCGTAGGTTGATGCATAGAGATCATCGTGTTCGATCTCGGCAAATATCGTCCGGAAGTTTTTTCCTTGCAGCTTCCAGCCATTCTTTTTCTGCACGGTGAAGTCATCTTTCGTCAGGCCCTCGAAATTCATTTTTTCGCGCACGGTAGCGAGAAGACGTTTCCCCGCTTTCGTATCGAAGAACGGTGATCCGCCTTCCAAATCGCGCAGGATACGGAGGCGGTCCTTGTAGGAGCACTTCCGATAGTCGTTGATAGCGTCGGACCCGTTGAGCATCAAATAGGTCGCGATTATCGAAGCCTCGATCATTGGCCGCTCTAAAACGCAGATGAGTTCAGCATTGTCCCGCTCGTAGTATTTCACAACTTCTTTGACGAGCTTCGATATGCGCACGAGCATGCCCAGAATTGGCGCGTCGTCGATAGAGAAGCCGGTCGGGTTCCGATCCACATTCTTCAACCGCGTAAGCGCATCGTATAGTTCTCCGACATCTTTATAGAAAGTGACGGAAAATTCATGTAGTCCGGACAAGGAGCTGAAGCAGCGCTCGATATAGTCGGGCTGGTATTTGGTCGTGATTTCAACGAACTCATCCATGTTTATGAACCTTTCATCCAACTGTCGAACATTTCGCTCATTTCAGATCGTTGATTAAACCTGCCGCGAAAGTCGGCATTCCCCTAAATTAACTCAATACGCGATATAGCGAATGTCTTAAAGGTCCGCAGAGCTGCCCTTATCGTAATGTGAAATACCCAACTTGTGAATGTCTGCTCTGCGTAGAGTGATCCATCAAGTGCGGAGGTCGGCAAAGGGCCGGAAGCACCAGTGCGCAAAGCTATGTCGTAGGTCTTAAAAGGGCTCGGACCGGAATTTCGCTGCGAATTCAATCAATATCCGGGTCAATATTGGCTGCCTCGGTCCCAGCGCTGATGGTTGCGGATGAACTTCAGTTCCTTGACTGCAGAAAAGCAGCAAATATGACACGAGTCCAAGCCGCGAGAAAATCGCAATCCAGAAACGTCCTCCAAATCCGAACACAATGTCTGTAAGACGCCAAATATACACGTTCGGTTCGGTCAGCCCTAACAATTGAGGTTACCTATCTCATTCAATGTATTTTTACGGAAACGAGAATAGCGCGAGGATTAAATTTTTCATGCACTGCAATGCTGCTCTCCATGAAGAACCAGCGTTCAAAACAACCCCAATCAGCCCCAGATAATGCCCCGCTTTCGGCCCATGATCCGGCGCTGAGCGAAGTAGTAAAATATTTTGCCGAGTGGTTGGCAGAACGTGACTTTGCCCGTATAGTTGAGAACGAAGATAGAACATCTTTTGACTATGCAAGGCGAAGGAACCGCCCATGAATACCGTTGCGATCTATGCCCGTTACTCAACGGACATGCAGCGCGAAGCCTCCATTGAAGACCAGATACGCTTATGCACGGAGCGCGCAGAGAAAGAAGGCTGGCAGGTTGCAGGCTGCTATAGCGATCACGGTATTTCCGGTGCAAGCCTGATGCGCCCAGGCGTGCAAGGGCTTCTCTCCGATGCACGAGCGCGTAAATTCGATATTGTGCTGGCAGAATCCATAGACCGCCTCTCTCGCGATCAGGAAGACATTGCTCATATCTATAAGCGCCTGAGCTTTGAAGATATTCGCATTGTCACGCTTTCCGAAGGCGAAGTGAATGAACTGCATATCGGCCTTAAGGGGACGATGGGCGCGCTTTTCCTTAAAGACCTAGCTGACAAGACGCGCCGGGGCATGCGGGGCCGCGTAGAGGCGGGTAAAAGCGGCGGCGGCAATGCTTATGGCTATGATGTTGTGCGCAGAGTTGATGCAAACGGAGAAGCTGTGCGCGGTGATCGAACGATCAATGAAGTTGAAGCTGGAGTAGTCCGGCGCATCTTCAATGAGTATGCCGCTGGTAAATCGCCGCGCGCCCTTGCTCATATGTTGAACAATGATAAAATCCCTGGCCCCTCGGGTAAAGGCTGGGGGCCAAGCACGATCAACGGCAACCGTCATCGCGGCACTGGAATTCTTAATAACGAGATTTATGTCGGGCGGCTGGTCTGGAATCGTCTGCGCTATATCAAAGACCCTGAATCCGGCAAGCGGATTTCGCGCCTGAATGATAAGAGTGAATGGGTCATCCATGATGTTCCGGAGCTTCGAATTATTGATCAGGATCTATGGGATCAGGTCAAAGCGCGTCAGGGTGCGCTTAAAGCCTGTATTACAGGTAAGAACAGCCCCGGCATGTGGGACCGCCGCCGTCCGCGTTATTTGTTCTCCGGCCTGATGAAATGCGGTGTATGCGGCGACGGCGCTATACAAGTCAACTCCGAGCGGATCGGCTGCGCTGCTGCGCGCAACAAAGGCACCTGCGATAACCTGCTGACCATACGCCGAGATGATCTTGAGGCATTGGTGCTGGATGGCCTTGGAAAACACATGATGGACCCGGCCCTGACAGAAGTCTTTTGCCAGCATTATGCGCAGACAATGAACCGGCTGGTGGTTGAGCATAACGCCACGTTCCACACCAAGCGCATTGAGCTGAATAAAATCGAACGTGATCTGGACAAGCTGGTACAGGCCATTCTCGATGGTGTTCCGGGTAATCAGGTCAAAGCCAAAATGAACGAGTTGGAAAGCCGCAAGGAACTTTTACAGCGTCAGCTTCTTGATGTGAAAGATATGCCGGTGCTGTTGCATCCCAATTTGGCAGGCTATTACCGAGAGCAAATTGAGCGGCTACGCGAAGCCTTAAGTGATGAGACTATGCGCGGGCGGGCTGTTGAGGTTGTCCGCTCCCTCATTGACCGGATTGAACTAAAGCCCGTTGGTGAAGAAGGTAAACAAGTCCCCTCAATCAGCTTGCAAGGGCGGCTTGCGGGCATTCTTGCGCTTGCCGCGGACACACAAAATCCGTCCTTTAGGGACGGTTTTGATGATGAGTCTATGAAGTTGGTTGCGGGGGTAGGATTTGAACCTACGACCTTCAGGTTATGAGCCTGACGAGCTACCGGGCTGCTCCACCCCGCGGAGGTTTATGTAAAAAGCACCCCTATGGGGTGCTTTTACTTGATATTCTGAAGAGGAGTGTTCCGCTTTGCAGGCCTGGCAGCGACCTACTCTTCCGTGTCTTAAGACAAAGTACCATCGGCGCTGGGAGTTTTCACGACCGAGTTCGGGATGGGATCGGGTGCGGGCCTCCCGCCATAGCCACCAGGCCGGCAAAAGGGAACATTTTTTGCTGGCCCTCGCCGGGCGCGGACCTCCGTCCGCTTGGCCGTGCCTCCGCTTCGCGTCGGAACCGTATCCTTACTGACTCTGTAAGGAACGGATCCAAAGGCGGAGCCTTTGGCAAGCGCGACTGCGCGCCGGGCGAATGCCCGAAAGCCTAAGTCCACGGATGTGGACGCCGGCGATTGAGGCCAACAAACAAATATGAATACATCCTTTTGAGTGTTCTCGTCTAATCTGGCTACTGTGCATGATTGAAGTGCTTCTGATCAAACTCGATCGAGTGATTAGTACTGGTCAGCTCCATGTGTTGCCACACTTCCACCTCCAGCCTATCAACGTGGTGGTCTTCCACGGCTCTCAAGGGATATCTGGTTTTGAGGGGGGCTTCCCGCTTAGATGCTTTCAGCGGTTATCCCGTCCGGACTTAGCTACCCTGCAGTGCCACGGGCGTGACAACAGGTCCACCAGAGGTCCGTCCACCCCGGTCCTCTCGTACTAGGGGCAGCTCCTCTCAAATATCCTACACCCACGGCAGATAGGGACCGAACTGTCTCACGACGTTCTAAACCCAGCTCACGTACCTCTTTAATTGGCGAACAGCCAAACCCTTGGGACCTGCTCCAGCCCCAGGATGAGATGAGCCGACATCGAGGTGCCAAACAATGCCGTCGATATGGACTCTTGGGCATTATCAGCCTGTTATCCCCGGCGTACCTTTTATCCGTTGAGCGATGGCCCTTCCACGCGGGACCACCGGATCACTATGACCGACTTTCGTCTCTGCTCGACCTGTCAGTCTCGCAGTCAGGCTGGCTTATGCCATTGCACTCGTCAGCTGATTTCCGACCAGCTTGAGCCAACCTTCGCGCGCCTCCGTTACCATTTAGGAGGCGACCGCCCCAGTCAAACTACCCACCATGCAGGGTCCCGGAACCGGATCACGGTCCGCGGTTAGATATCAAAAGTCAAAAGGGCGGTATTTCAAAGGTGCCTCCACAATAACTGGCGTCACTGCTTCAAAGGCTCCCGCCTATTCTACACATTCAAATCCTGATACCACTGCAAAGCTATAGTAAAGGTGCACGGGGTCTTTCCGTCTAACCGCGGGTACTCCGCATCTTCACGGAGAGTTCAATTTCGCTGAGCCTATGTTGGAGACAGCGGGGAAGTCGTTACGCCATTCGTGCAGGTCGGAACTTACCCGACAAGGAATTTCGCTACCTTAGGACCGTTATAGTTACGGCCGCCGTTTACTGGGGCTTCGATTCGCAGCTCTCACCGCTCCTCTTAACCTTCCAGCACCGGGCAGGCGTCAGACCCTATACGTCGTCTTGCGACTTCGCAGAGTCCTATGTTTTTAATAAACAGTCGCCACCCCCAAGTCTGTGCCACCCCCCCTAAGTTGCCTTAAAGAGGGTACCCCTTCTCCCGAAGTTACGGGGTCATTTTGCCGAGTTCCTTCAACATAGTTCTCTCAAACGTCTCGGTATACTCTACCAGTCCACCTGTGTCGGTTTGGGGTACGGTCTATACGCTGGAGCTATTTCCTGGAACAGGTTCACAGCAGGGCCAATCCAATAAGGACCCACTATTTACCCCATTCGTCACTTCCAGCAGGCGGAGGAATATTAACCTCCTTCCCATCGACTACGGCTTTCGCCCTCGCCTTAGGGGCCGGCTCACCCTGCGCAGATTAGCTTTACGCAGGAACCCTTGGACTTTCGACGTGAGTGTTTCTCACACTCATCTCGCTACTCATGTCAGCATTCTCACTTCTGATACCTCCAGGATCCCTCACGGTCTCCCTTCACAGGCTTACAGAACGCTCCGCTACCATCCAGAACAAGTCTGGATCCGCAGCTTCGGTGTATGGCTTTAGCCCCGGTACATCTTCGGCGCAGGCCGGCTTAAATTTAGACCAGTGAGCTATTACGCTTTCTTTAAAGGGTGGCTGCTTCTAAGCCAACCTCCTGGTTGTTTTGGCCTTCCCACATCCTTTCCCACTTAGCCATAACTTAGGGACCTTAGCTGGCGGTCTGGGCTGTTTCCCTCTCGGCAATGGATCTTAGCACCCACTGCCTGTCTGCCATGCTGCATTCTTCGGTATTCGGAGTTTGGTTAGGTTTGGTAAGTCGTTGGGACCCCCTAGCCCATCCAGTGCTCTACCCCCGAAGATGATACATGACGCTCTACCTAAATAGATTTCGCGGAGAACCAGCTATTTCCGAGTTTGATTGGCCTTTCACCCCTAGCCACAAGTCATCCCCCAACTTTTCAACGTTGGTGGGTTCGGTCCTCCAGTGCATGTTACTGCACCTTCAACC
>OZ245808.1:0-612500 GCA_965228285.1 Sneathiella sp. | reverse complement strand
GTTCGGGGCCACCGCGCCCAGGCTTCCTGAGGACATGTATCGAGACCGTGTTCCCGGGCCAGCAACATGATGTTCTCCATAAACATGCCTACATCGGCATATTGGCCGATTTCCATTTGCCGGTGAAGAACGAAGAAAAGCCCGACAGGGGCATCAAAGAAGCGAAAATTCCGGGAAAGCTGTTTCAGTTTTCCAGGCAGATCTTCCCGAGGCACGCCGATCAGATCATAAAGTGCCTGCCCGACAACTCTACGACGGGTACGATAGGGATCAACCAGATCCGGAGGATAGACGTTATATTCGGGTTCCTCCACCACGCCGGCTTTCAGTTTGCCTTCAATATCTTTCACGAGAGCCTGCAACGGGTCGCCGATGAGGACGTGGACATTCCAGGGCTGAAGGTTGCCGCCGGAAGGGGCTCTCTTGGCAGCTTCCAAAATCTCAATAATCAGATTTTTCGGAACCGGCTTGTCCAAAAACTGCCGGACTGTCATGCGGGAGGCAATAGCTTCAGAGACTTTCATCAATTCCCCCTGCTTGAATAACAGCCGATATGTTCATATCAGGCAATCCTGGCATATCCGTTATTAAGAACAACCAGATCCCGCTCTTTCACCCGGCAGCGGAAGGACGTGTCTTCCCCATCCCGCCATATCTCTGTAACAATGGTCTCACCCGGATAGACGGGGGCGGAGAATCGCAGTTGCAGGGATTTGAGCTTGGATGGATCATATCCACAGGCCTGTTTAACAAGAGCATGCCCGGCAACACCCAACGTGCCGAGCCCATGCAGGATGGGTGCGTCAAAACCGGCCGCTTTTGCAACTCTTGGATCCGCATGCAGAGGATTAAAATCACCACTCAGGCGATAGATTAGCGCCGCCTGATCCAGGGTGGGAAGCTCGACAACATCATCCGGCTCCCGTTCCGGCAAAACATGAGGCTTCGGCGCCTCCACAGCGGGTCCACCAAACCCGCCATCACCACGGCAGAAGGTGGTTGAGGTGAGAGTTGCCAGATGATCGCCGGTCGATTTCTCATGAACCTCCCGAGTCGAGTACATCAGCGCCCCTTTTCCCTCTCCCTTGTCAATAATCTCAGTAATTTTTGTGGACCCGATCACGGTCGCTTCTGCCGGCAGGGGTTTGTGGATTTCGATCCCCTGCTCCCCATGCAGAACCTTGACCCAGTCCACACCGAATTCAGGTTGTTTGAGGAAAAAGCCGGGATAGGCCAAAACCACTGCCATTGTCGGCAAGGCCAGCAGGTCTTCCTCATAGGTAAAGCGCAGCTGATCCATATCGAGAGGATCCATGGATACCCCTACCCCAAGGGCATAGAGAATGGTGTCCTTGAAAGTATAGGTCTGTTCAATATCCTCGAACTTCCAGTTGATCAATTTGTCATAATCAATTGCCATGAGCCTTTCCTCCTATACCGGATCCCAGCAGAAGACATCGCCGGATCTTTCGAGAGGCACAAGGGAGGATTTCACGGCCGGACCGAATCTGGAGGCAACTGTTTCAGGTGTCCAGCCTTCCGACGCCTGCAGATTGCGGATCGGCCGGGGTTGGCTCATCAGGCAAATCTCGTTATTGCGGACGACAAATATCTGACCCGTGATATCTGTGGCGGCTTCCGATAGCAGATATACGGCAAGCGGCGCGATTTTTTCCGGCGTCATTTGCTGAATTTTGGCCACCCGTTCCCGCTCGGCATCGGTGCCTTGAGGGATAGTGCCGATCAGACGCGACCAGGCGAACGGGGAAATACAATTGGACCGAACGCCGAAGCGCGACATATCCAGAGCGATTGACCGGGACAGGCCGGCAATTCCAAGCTTGGCCGCCGCATAGTTTGCCTGACCAAAGTTGCCGATCAGGCCGGAAGTGGAGGTCATATGAACAAAGGACCCGCTTTGCTGCTCCCGAAAATACGGAGCCGCAGCCCGGCTGACATTGAAACTGCCTTTCAGATGGACAGCGATGACAGCGTCAAATTCTTCTTCGGACATTTTGTGAAAAATCACATCCCGCAAAATCCCGGCGTTATTGACGATACAGTCTATGCCCCCGAAATTAGAGCGGGCATCTTCAATCATTTGTCCGGCATCATCGGTGTTGGCAACATTGCCATAGTTGGCAATGGCTTCACCACCCGCATCCGTAATTGCCTTGACAACTTCAAGAGCCGGAACCTGATCGGCGCCGTCCCCCTGTTCCGTGCCACCCAAATCATTAACGACAACCTTGGCACCCTGCTCCGCCGCCATAATGGCGATGCCTCGGCCGATCCCTCGACCGGCTCCGGTTACAACGACGACTTTATCCTGAAGCATTTTTTGATCTGACATTGCTGCCCCTTTTTCTTATTTTTTAGATCCGTCCAATCCAATGTTGGACCTGATCCCCGGATTATAAGGAAAGGCCTAGCGCCGTCGACAAAAAAATTCACGCGTGCATGTTTTTTTGAAGCTGGAGGTCTTCTGTTTATTTTCGCTTGGTTTTGGCCAGGGTCTGGATCGCTGAGGATGCCACGACTTTTCTCTCGTTGGCATAGGCTTCGTGATTTCGCTCAATATCCTTGAGACTGTAGTAGTAATTTACCAACAATCCCGCGGATTGAGCGAGGCCATTGGGAGATCTGTCACCCAGCCAATTAATCCGTTCCAGGCGCGCACCATTGCCAAGATGAAATCGTGAAACAGGATCCAATGGCCTGTCGCGGCTCTTCTCGTTAAGCAGATAATGGGCGCAGAGTTTTTGTAGCGGCTCCTTTAATTCCTCAACAATGGACGGATTGTCGACCCAATCCTCCTGCAGCAACAGGGTCTTTATGGAATTGATCTGCTTCAAACTAATCCCGCCGGCCCGTGTTTTTTGAGATTTCAGCCATTTCATGAAGCCCGGGACAGGAGACAGGGTCGAAAAATGCTTCAGGTTGGGAAGTTCCATTGACAGTTCCGCGACCACCTGTTTGATCAGAAAATTACCAAAGGTAATCCCCTTGAGACCATCCTGACAGTTGCTGATGGAATAGAAAATCGCCGTATCTGTTTTTCTGGGCTCCCCGCGTTCAGTTTCCCGCGAGAGCAAAGGCTGAACAGCGGCTGCAAGGCCCTTTACGAGAGCAACTTCAACAAAGATAAGGGGCTCGTCTGGCAAAGCCGGATGGAAAAAGGCGAAGCAGCGGCGGTCTTCATCCAGCCGGCGGCGGAGATCTTCCCAGCCGTCAATCTCATGGACCGCTTCATATTCGATCAGTTTTTCGAGGACCACCGCGGGTGTCCGCCAGTCAATCCTCTCCAAAGTCAAAAAGCCGCGATTGAACCAGGAACTTAAAAGATGTTTGAGGTCATTATCGACAAACCGGAGATGTGGATGTTCACGAAGCTGTCCGACCAGAAATTTGCGCATGGCAACAATGGCCGCCGTTCCACCCGGTGCGAAATTGATCCGCCGCATCAGCTCTTGCCGAGGGGCTTCGATTGCCGAGCTCAGCTTCTGATAGGTTTCCGGCGTCGGACGATCAAGGTAATTCGCCACGGCCTTGTCGATCTGCTCTTTTGACGGTGCCATTTCCTCATCCAGGAAGACCAGAAATGCCAGCTTTTCTTCCTCGCTCAGTCTGTTCCAGGTTTCAACGGTTTCCCGCGCAAGAGCCATTCCCGATGCTTCGCCCTTTTGGGTGAGAAGATCCCTGCATAGTCCCTGAATGCTGTGGTTGCGCGCCTTGCCGGAACCAAGGTCGAGAAGTTCACGGCCTGTATCTGCGATTGAATTAAAGAGCTGCGAAACAAATGTCGGTGTCATTTTAAAATTTTGATCCCATCAATATATCAATTTTGACCAATAGGTCGTTCCAGGTTGCAACGGCGCTTCCCGAACCCCTGTTGAAACTAACAGGTAATACCTAACTTTTTATTGCCTAAGATGACAATTTTTAGATTGTCACCCTATTAGATAATATTGGCACGGTCATGGCAGTTCCAACGAACTTTTTCTTATTTCCAAAAAAGTAACCTTCCGTCTTCCTCTATCAGGAAAGTCCGGTATTCTTGCCGTCAAGAATGCCCTTTATGACCGACGGGAATTAAGTATATTGATGATGGTTTCAATTTTGGACCTGCCAAAACAATTTTCAACATGCATGAATTATTGTCCGTTAGTCCAATTCCTGCCTCCTCATTCTCTAAAAACCCTAATGCAAGTTAGATAACACCGACATGAGCAACCAAAACCTTTACACCCTTTTCGAAAACAGTTTCCCCGGTGACCGCTCTTTGACGGCTTTCGAAGGCCCGGATATTGACAGCTGGAGTTTCGCAGATGTCACTTCGCTCTCCGCTCAAATGGCGCATCTTATGGTCGAAACAGGAGCGGTACCGGGCGACAGGGTCGCCGTTCAGGTTGGAAAAAGCGTGGAAGCTGTTGTGCTCTACCTGGCCTGTCTGCGGGCCGGATTAGTCTATCTACCCCTGAACACCGCCTATAAATCTGCTGAAATCGATTACTTCCTGGGGGATGCGAAGCCAATAATTGTGGTGTGTGATCCGGCGTCCAGGGAAGAACTAACAGGCCTTGACGGGGCTTCTGAAGTGGCCGAATTCCTTACACTTGATGGAACGGGTAACGGCAGCTTGTTGGACCGGTCCACACCCCACTCAACGACATTTGAAACGGTGCCGCGACTGGCGGATGATCTGGCCGCCATTCTCTACACCTCCGGCACGACGGGGCGTTCCAAAGGCGCGATGCTGACCCACGACAATCTTGCCTCCAACGCGCGGTCCCTGCATCAGGCCTGGCATTTTCAGCCCGGAGATATCCTGTTGCACGCTTTGCCGATCTTCCATGTTCATGGATTGTTTGTCGCCCTGCATTGTGCCTTTTTGAACGGTAGTAAAATTATCTATCTGACTAAGTTTGAACCGAGGGTTGTCATCAGCCAACTACCGCGTTCAACTGTCTTTATGGGAGTGCCGACCTTTTATGTAAGACTGCTGGCCGAGCCGTCCTTTACCGCTGAGGCCTGCCGCAATATGCGTCTGTTTACAGCCGGGTCGGCTCCATTGCTGGAGGAAACCTTTACCGCTTTTTCGGAGCGAACGGGCCATGTCATTTTGGAGCGCTATGGTATGACGGAAGCCGGTATGATCACCACCAATCCCTATGACGGTGAGCGGAAAGCCGGGACTGTCGGTTTCCCCCTGGATAACGATGTCCGGATTGCCAATGAAGACGGGAATCTCGTCAAGGATGGCGAAATCGGTATTCTTGAAATCAAAGGCCCCAATGTCTTTAAAGGATATTGGCAAATGCCGGAGAAGACCGCCTCGGAATTCCGAGAAGACGGCTATTTCATTACCGGAGACATGACCCGAAAAGGTGAAGATGGATATTATCGTATTGTCGGACGCTCCAAGGATTTGATCATTTCCGGCGGCTATAATGTCTATCCAAAAGAGATTGAGAGCTTCATCGATGACATGCCGGGGGTAAAGGAAAGCGCCGTGGTCGGCCGCCCTCACCCTGACTTTGGAGAGGCTGTGGTTGCTTTTGTTGTAGCGGACGGGACGGTTGCCGATCTTAAAGCGGAGGATGTCATCCAATTCGTCAAAGAAAAGCTCGCGAACTTCAAAGTCCCGAAACAGGTTTTCCTGATAGATGATTTGCCCCGCAATACAATGGGGAAAGTTCAGAAAAACGAGCTCAGAGCACAAGCCGCCGCAGAGGTCTGAGATCTTTCATTTAAATACGAAGCCTTGACAGCAACTATATTAGTTGCATATACATCTATTATCAAGTTAAGGAGGATCTGATGGGTATAAATCACGACCCGCTTACTGCGGAAATCGCCAACGACTGCATGGCAGTGCGTATCCGTAAGCTCAACCGCATGATCACCTCCATTTATGACGACTGTTTTCGCGAATACGGCCTGACTGTCGCCCAGTTTAATCTGCTGGTTTCCATCGGATCTTTCGACGCGGTGACACCAAAAAAAATTGGCGAAATTCTGTCTCTTGAAAAATCATCTTTGAGCCGGAACATTGAGAAAATGCGATCAAAGGGTTGGGTGACTTCCCTCCCTGGCGATGACCTGCGCAGCCATAAACTCTCCCTCACCCCGGCTGGCCGTGCTTTGCTCAAAAAGGCAAAACCGGCCTGGGATGAAGCGCAACAGAAATCAAAAAAGATGCTCGGCAATGATCTGCCGGACTTTTTGAAGAACATAAACTGGATGTGAGTTTTTTTGCATATTCGGTTGTATATACATCGAAAGGATCATTATGGACAAGATACTGGACAATCCGGCTCCGCCAAGCGCGGCACAAAAACCACCGGTCGATGCCAACTGGCTAAAAAGACTCTGCCTGGAATGCGGGGCCGAAGATGTCGGTTTCGTTGAGCTGGAGCGTCCGTCCCTGGCAGACCAGACAGGAGATATCAAAAATGCTTATGGGGCGACCAGATCCCTGATTTCTTTCGTTATACGCATGAACAAAGACAATATCCGCAGTCCGAAAAGGTCTTTGGCCAATGTTGACTTTCATCATACAGGGGATGACGTCCTCGATACCGCCCGTCATATTGTGAAAAGGCTCGCCGATACCGGTATTGGAGCGGTCTATCCTGCCATGGGGTTCCCAATGGAAATGGATCAGTTTCCAGGCAAGACCTGGGTGATTTCCCATAAGCCGGTTGCGATAGAAGCCGGGCTCGGACATATGGGCATTCATCGAAACCTGATCCATCCAAGATTTGGAAACTTCGTCCTGCTCGGTTCCATACTTCTTGATCGGGAAATCTCAAGCTACGACCATCCCATAGACTATAACCCCTGCCTGGAATGCAAGTTATGTGTGGCGGCCTGCCCCGTTGGCGCTATTGGCCCCGACGGACATTTCGATTTCGCCGCCTGTTATAATCACAATTACACGGAATTTATGGGCGGCTTCACAGCCTTTACGGAAAAGATAGCCGATGCCAAAGACAGTAAAGCACTGCGCCGATCCGTGACAGATTCCGAGAGTGCTTCCTGGTGGCAAAGCCTTTCCTTCGGTGCCAATTACAAGGCTGCCTATTGCCTGGCGGTTTGCCCCGCAGGTGAAGATGTCATTGGTCCCTATCTGGCAAACAAGGCTGAATTTAAGCAGGACGTCCTCAAACCCTTGGTCGACAAGAAGGAAAATATTTACGTCGTTCCCGGTAGCGATGCCCATGACTATGTCAAAAAACGGTTCAAGCATAAAACGCCGCGTCTGATGCGATCACATCTACGTCCGACGTCAGTCGCCGGTTTTATCAGAAGCCTGCCCCTGGTCTTCAACCGTCACAAATCCAAAGGAATTTCAGCCCGCTATCACTTTATTTTTGAGGGTGCCGAGAAAATGAAAACGACAGTTGAAATCAAGGACAAGCAAATCACCGTAATGGATGGTCTTGTCGACGCAGCCGATATTCAAATCAGTGCAGACAGTCAGGCCTGGCTCTCCTTTTTGAGGAAAGATAAAAATCTGGCGTTACTAATGCTAAGCCGAAAAATACGGCTTAAAGGCAGTCCAAAATTTCTGAAGTTTTTTGCCCGCTGCTTCCGGTGAAAGTACCTAACTTAAGCTTCCTGGCGCTTCAGATAGGCATTGACTTTGGCCCGGTTGCCACATGTGGACATGGAACACCAGCGGCGGCGGCCGTTGCGGGACAGATTAACGAAAAAGAGACCACAATCGTCGCCCGCGCAGGCTTTCGTTTTTTCCACGTGATCGGAGGCTAGAAAGTCGGCGATATCACGAAGAATCGGAAAAGCCAGCTTTTCAGGCCCCTGTTCCGAAATAACAGTTTTGAGCTCCATCCCGTCCTCTGCGGGCTCCACTTTGAGATGGCTCTTGAATCCCTCAAGCCGGGAATTGATTTCATGAAGAAAATCCGGATCCACGGGCCAGCCATTTGCGACCTGATCCAGAACATTTCTGAATTTGCCCCTGAGGCCCACCAGGGTTTCGACAACCGAATGGCAGCGCTCAGGATTCTGAAACAAAAACATATGAAGGTCCGAAGCTTCATCTTCATGAAGTTGCTTATGGGATTTGAGAAAATTGAGAAGATCCTCAAAGCTTCCGAGGCCGTCCTTGTCATGCCCATGACGCTCGTGGCTATTGGCAAAGTCAATCGCCAGACGTCCTCCCAGTGTGTAAAAACCTTCAGTATTTACGACACCGGCTTTGACGAGTGAGCCTAACTTAACCACAGGAAATCTCCATTTTCATCTTTACTTTGTAAATGCCCGGGGGACGGCATTTACACCCCATATAACCTGCCATTCACAGAACTGATATCGAGAGAGAGCTCTCTCTGAGCGAAGACTAAACCAATATAATTACATTTACTAGTTTAAATATCAGAACCAGCAGAGAAATTTCTTTAAGTTCTACTTTATATAAAATATTTAATCATTTGAAATATATAAAAAATACAAACCCGCTTGTCAAAGCCCGAAATAAGGATCTTCAACCGAACGACTTTTGAAATATATTTAACCATACTGGTTAAATTAGGCAAAAATAAGGAATCCCGTTACCAATCCTGCGCAACAAGATGGTGCAAACAGTTTGTATTTAACAGGATTTCTTCCAGCTCTTCCCTGTCTTTAAGGGCTACAAGTTTGTTCTTTAGGACTTGCAGGGAGCGGGCCGAATATTTGGCCGTTTGCTGAGTAAAGGCCCGACCGTTCAATTCAACGGTGAACTCCTTCTGATCACTAAAAACAGCCTTTCCGTTGGCCGCACTCCACGGGAGATACAATTCCCCAATCTCTGATTTCAGAATTGGCTCAAGGGTCGCGGACAGCCTCTGCCAATCTTCCCAACCGCCCAATGCTTCCGGTTCAAGCATACGCTCGATCCAATCAAGCAGGTTCGGATAACTGCTGCGGAGTAGTTTCTCGGTAGTTGGTTGCAGCATACAGCTATAGATCTGACCCCAGAGGCCAAAATCAGCCAAGGAAGGACAACCTCCAAACATATAGGACCTGACCGCCAGGTGTTTCTCCAACAAGGCGAGGAGATTATCGAGTGATTCCTCTATCGTGTCTTTTGTGACTTCATTTGATCCGACAAAACTGAGCCGCGGGACCATGCGCTTGCGTATCTGACTAGCCAGCTCTTCCTGGGACTGGGCGTCACCATTCGGTAAAAGTGCACGAGCCAGTCCGTCCCCTACCGCCTGCTGATCCTCATTTCGCCACCAACGATAATGAAACATCGGTTTATTGACCCACTCGTCCCCATAGTCTTCCAAAAGTGCAGAAAGATATGCCAGGGTTTCAGACGGAGGCTGGATTGGCTTTTCCGGGAACCGCTCTTCCATCTTTTCCATGATGGGTGTTGAATCTTGTAGCACTTCCTCGTCCGGACCCAGCACCAAAGGGATCAACGGAAGCTTCGCATATTTCTGAAATTCCGGATAGTTTTCCTGGGTTCTCGGCCGCCATTCATGGGGAATACCTTTATACCTGAAGTAAGATCTCAGCTTGACTGAGAACGGAGAATATTCCGATCCGAAGATGACATAGATATGGTCTGACATTTCTTACCCCAGGGACGTTTTCAGAATTTCTTTTAGCAGAAAACCATTTTTTGGGGAGTGTAGATGTTTTTTTTATTTTGTCCAAAATAGTTCAAAGACCACCTTCATTTTACTATATGATGGAGGCCAAACAATTAATTACATAATGGGAAAAATCCATGACAGTTCCAGCCTATTTTTCAGCCACCTATTCGGAAGCTCGAACCAAGTTCCTCAAAGCATGTGAAGATCGCGGATTTGATGTGGAAAGCCATCACAATGACAGGGCAAAGGGAGCTGAGGGTGAGGATCTCTTCATGGATGTTGTCCGGATCGGTCCGGAGAATGCGAGCAAAGTCCTGTTTATTTCCTCTGCGACGCACGGAGGTGAAGGATTTTGCGGTTCGGGTGTACAGACTGGAATGCTGCAGGAAGGTTTTTTTAAGGAGCTGCCTGCGGACACTGCTGTTGTCCTGATTCACGCCATAAACCCCTACGGATTTTCCCATGTCAGAAGGGTTAACGAGGACAATGTCGATCTCAACCGGAACTTCCTCGATTATTCGCAAGGGCTGCCGGACAACCCCGACTATGCAGAGGTTCATGAAATGCTGGTCCCGGATGACTGGCACGGTCCCGCTTACGCAGCCGCCCAAAGTAAGATCGACGCCTATGTAGATGAAAGAGGGCTTGGGACCTTTCAGGCGGCGGTTACAGGTGGCCAACATATCCACGCCGACGGGCTTTTTTTTGGAGGGTTTCAGCCCACCTGGACGAATGACACCTTGCGAGCTATCTCAAAGAAGCACGCCGGCAACAGCAAGCATCTTGCTCTGCTGGACTTTCACACAGGCCTTGGTCCCTATGGGCATGGCGAGTTGATTTATGTGGGCAACCCGGCGGGATTGCCGCGCGCTATGAACTGGTACGGCGATGACGTGACCTCACCAGAAGCAGGAACCTCAAGCTCAGCTATCGTGCGCGGCACCATAGACGGTGGCATTTGTGACATGGCGCCCGACGCGAGCCACACCTGTGTTGCTATCGAATATGGGACGTTACCGGTTATGGAAGTCCTTGAGGCATTGCGAGCCGATAACTGGCTCTACCTAAAAGGCGATATCGACAGTGAGCAGGGCAAAGCCATCAAGAAACAGATCCGGGATGCCTTCTATGGTGATGCCGATGATTGGAAGAACATGATTTGGGATAGGGGAACATCCGTCGTCAAAATGGCCCTTGAGGGTTTGGCGAAGGAAACATGACACATCATATACAAATCAAGCCTGACGGTGTTTGCACAGATGACATTTTTGCACTTTTGAATGCTCATTTGACACTCATGAATTCGATGTCTCCATCTGAAAGCAATCACACACTTAACCTGGAAGGACTGAAGAGCCGCGATATCGCTTTCTGGCGAGCAGAAATAAAGGGAAAACTTGCCGGATGTGCTGCACTAAAAGAGCTAGATACTGCATCCGGTGAAATAAAATCAATGCATACAGCAGCTAATTATCGTGGAAAAGGCATCGCATCCGCACTTCTAAACCACATGATGACCATAGCAGGTAATCGTGGATATAGTGCCCTCTATTTAGAAACAGGATCGCAGCCTGGATATCAGTCTGCCCGCGCCCTGTATGAGCGGCACGGCTTTGTAAAATGCCAGCCGTTTGCGGACTATACTGATGATCCGAACAGCTATTTCATGTCCTTGAGAATTCGATAACGACAGTAAAATATTTTACTTGAACTTCCTTTGTCGCAATCTCTTCGTTTGATGGCATTAGAAGGCCTCGATAAAGTCTAGCGCACGCTAGGCTGCTGGGCCATGGATGGTCGAATATCTGAAAAGGCGAGCGCGGTTCCAGCAGCAATGTAAAAGCTTCCAATGCAGCGATTGAAGAGCTGAAACCTTCGGGCCGTTGAGAGAAAAACGCGCAAGGTTTTGCCTATCCCGCAATAACCTAAATAAATTGATCCAGTAATAGTAAGTGCTGTCGGAACCAATACCACCATTTGACCGGTAAGGGGGGCCTGGTGGTCAATGAATTGGGAAAACACGGCCATATAAGAGATCACGGCCTTGGGGTTGGTCAGTGAAATAAGGATTGAGCGACGCACGATCTGGAAGGTTGCCTGATCTTTTGGAAGATTCGGATCTGAGGCAAGGCTGTTTTTTCGCCATAACGTGATGCCCATCCATATAAGATATGCAGCGCCCAGAAACTTAAGTATCTGAAACAGCTCAGCGTTCGCCAGCAAAATGGCTGCAATCCCAAAAATGGTGGCTGCAATATGGAAAAGCGCCGCGATCAATATTCCTGCGACAGCCCAAACAGATTTTGTAAAGCTGTCAGTTGCCGAAACTGCCATGCAATTGAGAGCATTGGGGCCAATGGGAAGAGTTGTCGCTATCCAGATCCCAACAAAAACCAACCATCCCTCAAATGACATCAACTAGCTCCCTAGCTGGCCTTCATTAGGTTTCTTCCAGTTCAAGGCCTTCATGGGAGAGTTTATCGAGCCTTGGCATGAGGTCAAGCAGTTCCCGGGTATAGGCGGCTTTTGGATTTTCAAACAGTTCTTCGGTCGCCGAAACCTCAACAAGCTTGCCCGTCTTCATCACACCAACCCGGTCACACATCTGACGGATGACCGGTAAATCATGGCTGATGAACAGCATTGTCAGTCCAAGCTCTTCCTGCAGGTCTTTCAGCAGGTTCAGGACCTGCGCTTGAATGGATACATCGAGGGCCGACGTCGGCTCATCGCAGATCAAGAACCTTGGCCGGGTTGCCAGAGCGCGGGCAATGGAAATTCTTTGTCGTTGTCCTCCGGAGAATTCATGAGGAAACCTGACAGCCGCCTGAGCGCCAAGGCCCACATGATCAAGGAGATCCATGACGATTTGCTCAACTTCCTGATTACTGGAAGCAAGCTTATGAAACCGGATCGGCTCGGCAACGATATCCAGCACCTTCATTCGCCCGTTCAGGGAAGAAAACGGATCCTGAAAAATCATCTGCATCTGCCGTCGGAAATAGTCGAGCTCATTCTGGGATTTGATCTTGGTCAGATCAGTCCCGGCAAAGTTCACTTCACCGGCCGCGGGAGTATAGAGGCTACAAACCATTCGTGCGACTGTGGATTTGCCGCTTCCACTTTCACCGACAAGACCGAAAACCTCCCCCTGATTGATATCAAAGGACACGTCATCCACGGCATTAAACATCACTCGGTTTCGCTTCAGAAAGGCCGGTTTTGTCACAAAGGTCATGACCAGGTTTTTCAGGCTCAAAAGCGGGCCTTCCACCGAATCAAAATCCCGTGCCTGGCCCAGCCAATGTGTGGACAGATCCAGATCCTTGGTCCTCTGCCCTTCCTCTTCAATGTAATTGACCATCGGGAAGCGCCTGAGGCGAACATCCGGCCGCGGAACCGCACTGATCAGGCTCTGGGTATAGGGATGGTCGGGGTTACCGAGAATTTTCTCTGTCGTGCCCTCTTCTACCAGCTTGCCGTGATACATCACCGCCACCCGGTCGGTGATATCAGCGATTACGCCCATATCATGGGTAATGATCAGCATCCCCACCTGTTTGTCTTTACACAGGCGGCGCATCAGTTCCAAAATCTGGGCTTGAATAGAGACATCCAGGGCCGTCGTTGGCTCATCGGCAATGATGACTTCAGGTTCCGCACAGAGGGCCAGAGCAATCACTACCCGTTGTCGCATGCCACCTGAAAACTGATGTGGATAATTTTTGATCCGGAGCTCCGGCTCCGGAATACCAACCTGACGGAGCAGGTCTACGGCCCGTTCCTGGGATTTGGTCTCTCCAAGCTTCAAATGCAGATCAATCGTTTCAACGAGCTGTTGCTCTACTGTCTGCAATGGATCCAGGGAAGTGAGAGGATCCTGGAAAATCATCCCGATCCGGCGACCGCGAATTTTTCTCTTGGCCTCAGGGGACAAAGTATCGATTTGCTCGGATTTGAGCAGAACATGACCTTCTGTCATTTCCCCAGGAGGTTCCAGCAGACCAATAACGGCATTGCCAATTGTCGACTTGCCTGCACCGGATTCCCCTACAACACCAAGAACTTCCCCCGGTTGAACGGTCAGGCTGACGTCATCGACGGCAACCACTGTGCCGTGACGGCTGGGAAATTCGATCCTTAGGTGATTGATATTTAATAGACCCAATTTTCGTCTCCCCTAACGCAGTTTCGGGTTGAGGGCGTCGCGGAGCCAGTCCCCCAACAAGTTCACCGCCAGCACCAAAATGACCAGGGCAACGCCCGGGAATATGGTAATCCACCAATCCCCTGAGAACAGATATTCATTGCCGATACGGATCAAGGTTCCAAGGGAGGGCGTAGTTGGTGGGACACCTACCCCGAGGAAAGACAATGTCGCTTCGGTAATAATGGCCAGTGCCAGATGGATGGTGGCAATCACCATCACAGGTCCCATGACATTGGGCAGAACATGTCGCCATAAAATGGTAAGCGGACGAATGCCGATCACCCGGGCGGCTTGCACATATTCCTTGTTCTTTTCGACAAGTGTGGAGCCACGAACGGTCCGGGCATATTGGACCCAGCCGGAAACGCCAATGGCAAAAATCAGAACATAGATGGACAGATCCGTATGCATTTCCTTTGGCACGACTCCGCGGGCGACACCGTCAATCAGCAAGGCTATCAGAATTGAGGGGAAGGAAAGCTGAATATCGGCAATCCGCATGATGAAGGCATCTGTACGTCCCCCGACATAGCCACTGATCAGGCCAAGGCTGATACCCACGACCATGGCGAAAATCACCGAAGCGAATCCAACGATGAGCGAGATCCGGGCGCCATAAAGAATGGTGGAAAAGATATCCCGGCCCTGATCATCAGTCCCCAATACAAACCTTGGATCTCCATATTCCTGCCAAGCCGGCGGAACACTCGCATCCATGATATCAATGGCAGCAAGATTAAACGGATCATGCGGAGCGATGAGCGGGGCAAATGCAGCCGCCGCAATCATGATAACGGTTACGATGAAAGAGATAATGGCGACCGGATTGCGTTTAAAGCTATGCCATAAATCGCCATCAAGAAATCTCTGCAGGCGGGTTTTTTCAATTGCTTGTTCCATGATCCCCCCTACACCGCCGCATCAGCGCGCAAGCGCGGATCAACAGCGTAATACAGAATATCCACAACCATATTGATCACCACAAAGAAGAAGGCGATCAGCACAAGGTACGCCGCCATAATCGGGATATCCACGTCGGCAACTGCCTGAATAAATAACAATCCCATGCCGGGCCACTGGAACACGCTTTCTGTAATAATGGCGAAGGCAATAAGCGCGCCAAGTTGCAATCCTGTAATCGTAATAACCGGCACCAGGGTATTTTTAAGCGCATGCTTGAAATGCACCGCACGATCCGGCAATCCCCTCGCCCGCGCAAATTTAACGAAATCGGTTCGAAGCACTTCCAGCATCTCGGCCCTGACAAGGCGCATGATCAATGTCAGTTGGAATATAGCCAGGGTAATTGACGGCAGGATAAGGGATTTCAATCCAGATACTGTGAGGAAACCAGTGGTCCACCACCCGTAAATATCAACAACATCCCCTCGCCCGAAGGTGGGCAGCCATCGCAGGACCACCCCAAATAAAAGAATCAACAAAATACCGATCAGGAATGTCGGCAGGGAAACTCCCATAAGCGACAAAACCATGATCCCTTTGGATATAATGCCCTTGCTTCTAAGCGCCGTGTATACGCCGAGAGGAATTCCAACCACCAGGGCCAAAACCGCGGAGACAAAGGACAGTTCCAACGTAGCGGAAAGGCGCTCAAGAATAAGCTCACTAACCGGGCGACGGTATTTATAGGAAATTCCAAAATCGCCACGTAAGGCGTTAAAGGCAAATCTTCCAAATTGAACGATAAACGGGTCATTCAAACCCAGGCTTTCGGCAAGCTGTGCCCGCTCGGTATCGGTAGTATCCTGACCAACCATATTATTGACAGGATCCCCGACGAAGCGGAACATGGCAAAAGCAATTAGGGCGACTGTCAGCATCACAACAACCGATTGCAGCAGCCGCTTAAAAATGAACGAAATCATGTTCTGGCACCAACCAACGGATGGAAAAGAAACGGGGCCTGCTATATCTCAGCAGGCCCCGTCATTCATTTTCTTATTTTACAATAACATACCGGTAATCGAGAATGTTATCGGCGCGCTGGTTTACCTTCACGCGATCACTCACGCCCCAGGAAAGAGGCTGCTGGTGAATTGGCATATATCCATACTCGTTTTTGAGGATGTCAAATGCCTCGGAAATCATGGCATTCCGCTTATCCTGATCGGTTTCACTGCCAACCGCAGCGGCCAGCTCATCGATCTTAGGATTGCAGTAGTTACCAAGGTTAAAGAGACCACGCTTGGTTTCTTTATTCTGACAGGCGATCAGTGAAGAGAGAACATTTTCACTGTCCATCGTGCCAGGGGTCCAGCCCAGGAGATAGAAGCTGGTGTCATATCCACCGGTTTCCAGAACCTTACCGAAATACTTGGATTTAGGCTGAGCGAGAACGTCTACTTTCACGCCGATTTTTGCCCACATTGAGGCCGCGGCCTGACAGATTTTCTCGTCGTTGACATACCGGTTGTTCGGGCAGTCAATGGTGACTTCAAACCCGTCCGGATATCCAGCCTCAGCAAGCAGTGCCTTGGCTTTTTCAGGATTATACTCATAAGGCAGGTTCAAAGCTTCGTTAAAGCCGTTGATCTGCGGAGCAACCATCAGACCAGCAGGTGTCGCCGCATTCCGCATGACCTTCTGCTTGATGGCGTCAAGGTTGAGCGCATGGGCCATAGCCTGACGCACTTTGATGTCCTTAAACGGGTTCTTTCCTTTAATGTTGGAATAGAGAAGCTCATCGCGTCCCTGATCCATACCGAAGAAAATTGTCCGGGCTTCCGGTCCAGCCAGGGCGTTTACACCCTTCGCTTCTTCCAGACGCTGCCAATCCTGTACAGGCACCGGATAAACCAGATCCAACTCACCGGATACAAGGGCTGCAACACGGGTTGCGGCTTCCTTAATCGGAGTGAATTCGATTGTGGTTACGTTGGATGGAATATCCTTCCAGTAGTTCTCATTGCGAACCAAAACCGTCTTAACGTCGGCCTGGTTGCTTTCTACCTTGAAAGGTCCTGTGCCGTTGGAGTTCAGGTTGGCATAGTTGCCTTTGTCGTCACCGGTTGCACTGGTGGCATTGGTCGTGCCATTGGCTTCAGACCATTCCTTGTCCATGATGTACAGGAAGTTCAGGTCCCGAACCAAAATCGGGTTCGGAGCTGGTGTATCGACGAGGATGGTGTAATCATCAACTTTCGTGATGTTGGAAATCTTACCAGCACGGGTTTTCTGATCCGATCCTTTGGATCCGGCACGCTGCCAGCTGAAAATCACATCATCGGCTGTGAAATCCTGGCCTTCATGGAACTTTACGCCCTTACGAAGATTGAATTTCCATGTCGTCGGCTTCACCAATTCCCAGGATTCTGCAAGCCCCGGGACAACATTCATCTGCTCATCATAGAGAACAAGGCCTTCATATACGTTGCCAAGTGTTCCCAGCAGGAAGGATTCATTCAAAGAATGCGGATCAAGAGAACTCAAGTCTCCCTGAAACGCAAATTTGAATGTTTCGGCCTTTGCAGGCGCAGCCACTGCGAGTGCAGCAACTGCTACCGCGGCCATAAGTCCATTACGTAGTTTCATAACAACTCCCTTTATTTACCTCTAATACCTGTCATTTATTTGTTCGCCCGTACATTCTGGGCGGGTTGACTGCGTCTTTTACATTTTACTTGATCACAGTCGTTGAAACCGAGACTAAACAATAGTTTTTTGCCTGTCCATTGCAATTAAACCAATTTATGTTGCAATTAACCCAATTTATTCCGCCATTCTGTCGATCAACTTCAGAATGAACTGCTCGGCGGCATGAACCTGACTAATCTCGATATACTCATTTGGCTGATGGGCCACACCAATTGACCCAGGGCCACAGATTACAGTGGAAAACCCTGCCTCCTGGAACTGACCTGCTTCCGCAGCATAGGAAACGGCACTGCTGCTATTTTGGCCGGTAATGGCTTTACACAGCATCTCCGCCTCCCCGTCCTGTTCCGGATTCAGGGCTGGTACGACGGAATTTATTTCCGTCACGATATTCGCTTCCGGTGCAATCTCGCGCATCTTCGGCAGCAAATCCGAGTCACAAAACCGGTTAAAGCGATCTACAAAACTCATGGGATCATCTCCGGGGATATGGCGGATGTCCCACAGAAATACACATTCCCGTGATATGATATTGGCAGCGGTGCCGCCATTAATGACCCCGCTGTGCAAGGTGGTATAAGGCGGAGAGAATTTGCTCTTCGGATCCGCCTTTGCTTTATTCTCCGCCATCATATCGGCGATAAACGTCACAAGCCGCGCCCCGGTCATAACCGCACTCACCCCGTCTTCAACCAGACTGGAATGGGCCTCACGGCCAGTGATCGTTGTCTTCAGCGTCACAATGCCTTTATGGGCTGATACAATATCCATCATCGTTGGTTCCCCGACTATGACGGCTTTTGCCCGTGGCAGATTTTCCGCGATACGATCAATCATAGACGGGGCCCCCAGGCATCCCACCTCTTCATCATAGGAAAGCGCAAAATGGATCGGCCGCGTAATTCCTTTGGTCAGCATTTCCGGAACCTTGGAGAGCGCGATGGCTGAAAAGCTTTTCATATCGCTGGTGCCGCGCCCATATAGCTTGCCGTCTGTTTCGACAATGGAAAACGGATCCGTATCCCAGGGTTGCCCGTCTACCGGGACAACATCCGTATGGCCGGAAAGGACTACGCCCCCTTCAACATTCGGGCCAACGGTTGCGTAAAGATTGGCCTTTGTCTGATCATCATTGAAGACTTTGGTCGAACGCACCCCATGCCCATCCAGGTAATCGGCGACGAAATCAATAAGGGGAAGATTGGAATTTCGGGAAACCGTATCAAAGCCGACCAGCTTCTCGATCATTTCGACGGGAGAATAATTTTTCGCCAAAGGTTTATATCCAATTGTTTGACATCAACTTATTCGCCAAACCATATACCAGCTTTTTTTAAAGGGAAAGGGAGGAAAGGCCGATTTTTCGGACTCCAGAGAAAAAATACCCGTTAATCAAGCAATAGGACCAGTATGCCGACGACAATGAGGCCGATTCCCGTGGCCTCGATTTTATTGGTCTTTTCCTTGAAATAGTAATAGGAGGCGATAAAAGTGAAGACCAGCTCGATCTGGCCCAGAGCCCGCACATAAGCAGCGTTCTGCAATGTCATTGCTGTGAACCACCCCACAGATCCAAGCATGCCCGTCAGGCCGACAAGGATGGCAACCCGCCAGGCCTTAATCACCTTCATGAGCTGGCCGGGTTCGCGTATAGGAAGATAAACCGTCATGACTGCAGTTTGGAAAAAAAGCACACAGACGAGGGTGAATGCCGCCTGCATCACTGCTCCTTCTCCGCCAAGAGCCAGGGCAGCGGCCCGGTAGGACACAGCGGATATCCCGAAGAAAGCGCCGGATAGCAGGCCATAGGCCGCAGCTTTTGTCGTCCATCCGGACAGAAAATCGCGAAGAGTGAAGGAACTGCTCGACATGGAGATGAGCAGAATACCGACAAAACTGATGGCAATCGCCAAGGATCCGCCCAACCCAACGCTTTCCCCGAGGATAACAATTCCAAAAATCGCTGCCTGCACGGTTTCCGTCTTCGAATAGGTCGTTCCAACGGCAAAGTTTTTAAGACTGAACAGGGAAACAAGAAGGCCCGTTGCCAGTATTTGCGCGATTCCTCCCATGGCCATGAAAATTCCAAATTCCCCGTTGGGCTCTGGAATAGAAAGAGACGTGAAATGATCAAGGCCCAGAATATAAATTAGAGCAAATGGCGCCCCATAGAGAAACCTGACATAGGTTGCCCCGCCCGTGCTCAGGCGGTCCTTCAGGTATTTCTGCATCGCGGTGCGGACATTTTGGAAAAACGCCGCAAAGATAGTGATGGGGATCCAGGCTTCCATGGGAGGGACATACTCGACTTGTGGCAATCCCTTTATTTGCCGCGCTTTATGTCAGTCTGTCAACGCCGCAAATTCAGGCATTATTCTACAAGAGATCGAGATACCTCCCTGAACGCTGCCCAGCCATATCCCCTGAATATTTTCAAAAAATTACTTTAATATTTTATAATATGAAATTGTTTTTATTATACTATCAATAACTACACTCGACATCACCCAGCTCAACATAAACACTCTTTACTTGAGTAAAATGCTCAAGGGCCATGGCCGCGTTTTCCCGGCCGATTCCAGACTGCTTGTATCCGCCGAAAGGAACACCCGCCGGGGTCAGATTGTAGTTATTGATCCAGATCGATCCGGCTCGCAATTTGGCGACAACCCGATGGGCCCGGGTCAAATCCCGGGTAAACACACCCGCTGACAATCCGAATTCCGTGTCGTTGGCACGGTTTATGACTTCCTCTTCATCTCTAAAGCTCATGACGGACATCACCGGCCCGAATATCTCCTCCCGACAAATGCGCATATCGTCCTGGCAGGCTGTAAAGATTGCGGGAGACATAAAGCTTCCCTTTTCAAACCCCTTGATAGACAACTGCTCTCCGCCCGTTATCAGGTAAGCCCCCTCCTCTATGCCAAGGCGCACATATTCCAGGACTTTTTCCAGATGTTCCGGATTAATCAATGACCCCATATCAGTCTTGGGATCCATCGGGTCGCCAATAACCATGGCCTCCGTGCGTTTCTTCAATGCCTCTATAAAGTCATCATGAATATCTTCATGCACATAGACCCTCGTTCCGTTTGAACAGACTTCTCCTTGGGTGAAAAAGTTCGCATTCATCGCTCCGGAAACGGCGTTTTTTAGATCACTATCATCAAAAATGATCAACGGAGACTTTCCACCAAGCTCCATGGTCACGTGTTTGATGGTGGCCGCGGCATCCGTCAGGACCTTTCGGCCGGTTGGAACGGATCCTGTGAAAGTCACCTTATCGATATCCGGATGGCTGGCCAGCAGATGCCCGGTTTCACCCATACCATGAACGACGTTATAGACCCCGTCCGGCAGACCGGCTTCGGTCAGGATTTCTGCCAGCCTGACGGCATTGGTTGGTGTCATTTCTGAGGGCTTGAAGATCATCGAATTACCGGCGGCCAGTGCCGGAGCCGCCTTCCAGCAGGCAATCTGGAACGGGTAATTCCAGGCACCGATGGCCCCGCAGATGCCGAGCGGTTCTCTCCGGGTGTAGGCGAATGCCTCCGACCCCAGATCAAGATGCTCACCTTTGATATCCGCGGCCAATCCCCCGAAATATTCAAGAGCATCAGCGCCACTGTCGATATCGGCTTCCGGTGCCTCGGCAATTGGTTTGCCGGAATCCCTAACTTCGTTCTTGGCAAGCTCCATACGGCGTTCCCGGATGAGGGCTGCAGCCCGTTTCAGGACACGGCCGCGCTCCATACCGGTTAACTGGGACCAGGTCTGAAACCCTTTGCGAGCTGCCGTAACCGCTTTTTCAATATCGCGGCGTCCAGCCTGTTCGACATCCGCAAGCTTGCGACCCGTGGCAGGGTTTTCGTTGCGGAAATTCTTGCCGGAAATGGCCAGACAGGCTTTACCCCCGATATAAAGCGGAAGGGTGGTTTTGGCTATTTTCTTACTCATTGAAAGTCCTTAACTTCTGGTCAATTCCGTTATCTTTGGTGATGCTGCCAGTCTTGAGGCGCATATACTGCCGCATTGCTTGCCGGGAGCGGCTCTCGTCCACGTATCCGGTCGGCGATCTTTTCCGCCATCATGATGGTGGGCGCATTGAGATTTCCGCTGACAATCTGAGGCATGATAGAGCTGTCAACGACTCTTAGCTGCTCAATCCCGTGAACCTTACCGGAGCCATCGACCACCGATCGGTCATCTGTTCCCATTTTACAGGTGCAGCTCGGATGATAGGCCGTTTCCACTGTCTCACGTACGAATGCGTCAATCTCCGCATCGGTTTTTGCATCGGCCCCCGGGGCCAGTTCCCCGGCCCGGTATGGGTCAAAGGCTTTTTGTGCGAAGATCTCCCGGGTCAGCTTCACACCGTCCCTGAGCTCTCGCCGGTCTTGCTCCGTTGAACAATAGTTGGGCTGTAAAATTGGAGCATCTTCAATATTTCCACTCCGGAGCGACATATGGCCAATACTGGTTGAACGCATCGGACCCACATGGGCCTGATAGCCATGGCGGTCCGTCGGATTGCCGCCGTCATAGCGCACGGCCATGGGTAGGAAATGATATTGCAGGTTGGGATGCTCGACACCTGGTTCACTACGAATGAAACCGCCGGCCTCAAAATGATTTGTCGCACCCAGCCCTTTTTTAAATAACAGCCATTCCAGCCCGATCCTCATTTTGGCAAGGGGCGACATGGCATTGTACAAGGTGATGGGTTGTTTGCATTCCTGCTGGACATAGAGTTCCAGATGATCCTGTAGGTTTTGGCCGACGCCGGGCAGGTCGACTACCGTATTAATCGAATTCTGTTTCAAATGATCCGCCGGTCCAATACCCGACACCATAAGAAGATGCGGCGAATTGATGGCCCCTGCTGCGAGAATGACCTCACCTAGACCGGTTACTCGCTTCTTTCGTCCATTGACCATATAGTCCACACCCGTTGCCTTGCTTCCTTCAAACACGATGTTGCGCGTTGCAGCTCGGGTAATCACCGTCAGGTTCGGGCGATTGAGGATCGGATTTAGATAGGCCAGGGCCGTGCTCCAGCGTTGACCGTTATGGACAGTCATGTCCATGCGGGCGACCCCTTCCTGCTGATAGCCATTCATATCGTCTGAAAACGGATAACCGGCTTGTTGCCCCGCTTCCATCCAGGCATGATAAAGCGGGTTGTCGCAGGGCCCTACAGAGACATGCAGAGGCCCCTCCCCGCCGCGATATTCATCGGGCCCGCGATCATATGTTTCCGCCTTCCTGAAATAAGGCAGGCAATGGGTGTAGGACCAGTCTTCAAGTCCGGGCCGGGCCGCCCAGCCGTCATAATCCTTGGCATGCCCCCGGACATAGCACATGCCGTTGATGGCTGATGACCCGCCAAGCAGCTTTCCGCGCGGCCAGTAGATTTTCCGGTTATTCAGATGTTCTTGCGGCTCGGTATAATATTGCCAGGCTAAGGAGGGAGAATGCATGGGGTAGCTCAAGGCGGAGGGCATATGGACCCGCCAGTCCCACCAGGGCCCGCGCCCGCCGGCCTCCAGGAGGAGGACAGTTACATCTTCGTCTTCCGTCAGGCGGTGGGCCAGCACACAGCCCGCAGACCCAGCGCCAACAATGACATAATCGTATGCTTCGCTTTTGCCCATGTCTCTTTTCTGAAAACGCTATTGGATACCGCCCATTATAGGGCGCGGGCAAGTGATAACCTGTTTAAAGGGCGACGTCGACTACAACAGGCTCGCCATGGAAAGGATATGGATTAGTGAGGAGAAAAAGCCTCAGTCAGCGCCGAGGAGGCAGGTTTTGAGAGTTTGAGCTGCTTCTTCCAGTTCCGCCTCCGTGTGCGCGGCAGAAACCTGGAATCTCAGGCGGGCTTCGCCTTCGGGCACGACGGGAAATCCAAAACCGGTAACAAAAATACCGTTCTCCAGCATCTCGGCCGCAAGCCGGATAGCCGTCGCTGTTTCCCCAACGATCACCGGAACAACGGCACTGTCCCCATCCAGTGGATTGAGCCCCAGTTCCTTAAGTCGTGCGCGGAATGCCTTTGCCTTTGCCTGCAACGCCTGAACGGTGTCGGGATGCCGACATAAAAGCTCGATAGACTTGCTGCCCGCCGCCGCGACACTGGCCGGCAGCGCGTTGGAAAAGAGATGCGGTCTAGATTTCTGGATCAATGTCTCCGTCACCGCTTTCGGACCGGCGACAAAACCTCCAGTTCCGGAGGCAAGCGCTTTTCCGAGAGTTCCGGTGAAGATGTCAATGTCCTCCATGACACCGAAATGTTCCGCTGTCCCGCGACCTGTTTCCCCAAGAACACCGAGACCGTGGGAATCATCCAGAACCACCAGCGCATCGTATTTTTTCGCAAGGGCCACAATCTGATCGAGAGGGGCGATATCCCCTTCCATGGAAAACACCCCATCCGTGACGATCATCCGGGAGGGCGCCTCCTGATACTCAATCAGCTTGGCTTCCAGATGCTCCATGTCGGCATGCTTGTAAACCTTGCGAACCACATCCTTGGCGGTCATCCGGATACCGTCAATCAGACTGGCATGATTGAGCTCATCGGACAGGATCACATCCCCAGCCGTCGTGATGGCCGGGAACAAACCTGTGTTGGCGGACCAGCAGGAAGAAAAAGTGAGCGCTCGCTCACATTTGTGAAAATCGGCGAGATCGGCTTCCAGGGTCTGATGGATATCCTGTGTTCCGCAAATAAAACGGACCGACGCTGTACTCGCCCCATAGGACAACAAAGCGTCCCTTGCCGTGGAAACGATTTCAGGGTGATTGGCGAAACCGAGATAGTCATTGGAAGAAAGGAGAATGACTTCCCCCCTGTCCTTCAGCCAGACTTTGTCGCCAATCGGACCCTCAATGGTTTTCAGCTTTTTATAGGTGCCATCAGCCTCCGCGGCTTGAAGGTCATCCGACAATCTGGATATCAGGGTATTTGTCATGCAGATAACCTATGCTCAATCTGCTGGAAGTCCAGCACGATCTTCCCGCAGGCCCCTTCATCCATCAGCTCGAACCCTCTTTCAAACTCTGTCGCCGGCAGGACATGGGTGATGACCTTATCGATAAGGTCCGGATTTTTCAGCATAAAGGCCTCCACCTGATACCAGGTTTCATACATGCGCCGCCCGGTCACCCCGAGCAGGCTGATTCCCTTCATCACAACCTTCGCGCCAAGATCCAATTCAACGGGCCCGCCTGGAATACCAAGAAGCGCAACCGTCGCCCCTGGCGCTGCAATGGCCAGCGCTTCATTGAGCGCCCGACCATTGCCGCTGACTTCCAGCACCACTTCCGGACCATGACCGTCCGTCAATTCCAGTATCTTTGAAGTGCTGTCCGGCAGCAGCGGATTGACCACCAGATCGAGATCAAGGCTATGGGCTATTGCCGCCCGGGCCTGATTTGGCTCCTGCACCGTGACCGACCGAGCCCCATGGGCCTTGGCGATGGCGGCGGCGAACAAACCGATGGGACCACCCCCGACGATCAGGACATGCTTGGCTGTTACCTTGGCGGTCGAGACCATATGCATGGCGTTGCCAACGGGATCAAAGACAGCCGCATGAGTATCCGGAATGGCATCCGGGACCCGCCACAGATTGCTCGCCGGAATTTCCACCTGCTCGGCAAAGGCACCGGGCTGATCTACCCCGATAATGCTTGTGTTCTCGCAGATATGGGCATTTCCCGTGCGGCAAAAATGACAGTCTCCGCAGGCAATATGGCACTCAGCAGAAACCCGCTCGCCAATATGATAGCCGGTGACGTCTTCCCCAATGGCACTGATAACCCCGACAAACTCATGGCCAATAACCATCGGCGTCTTTATTCGGCCGGAGGACCAGGCATCCCAGTTATAAATATGATAATCGGTGCCGCAGATACCGGCAGCAATGACATCGACGGTGACCATGCCCCGGCCAGGTGCATCCGGCATGTTTCCGGTTGAAGACCAGATACCACGTGTTGCTTCGGTTTTGGCAATTGTAAACATGATGCACCTATTTTCTGGCAATTGGATAAAAATCCGATATACTGTATTTGTAAATTATATTGGATTTAATTCCTGTCAATAGGAAAAGATGTCAGAATTGAAAAATACGCCCCCCGCGGTCGGTGAAAATATCAACCGGCTTCGCAAAGAGAAGCAATTGACCCTCGACCAGCTAGCGGCGGTCTGTGGGGTTTCCAAATCCATGTTATCGCAGATTGAGCGGAACGAGACGAACCCGACCCTGGCGACAGTCTGGCGTCTTGCAGAGGCTTTGGGTGAATCCATCGATGATCTAATCCGCGGTCAGGAAGAGAATCACAGCCTGACGGTGATCAGTGAATCCTCCATTCCCGTCATGAATGATGAGGCTGGCCAATACCGGCTGGCGGTTCTTGGCCCGGCGAGTCTGGTCAATGATATGGAATGGTATGAGCTGACCATCAAACCGGGTGGTAAACTGACCTCTGCCCCTCATACTGCAAGAACGACGGAGCATCTGACCGTTCTGCGAGGCGAACTGGAAGTGACCGCCGGTGAGGAAAGCGATAAAGTCTCTGCCGGAGAGACGGCCCGCTATGCCGCCGACCGCCCTCATGAAATCCGGAATATGACCGACGCAGACGCCCGTGCTCTGTTGGTGGTCCTGATGGGAAAGCAGATCTGATCAGAGGATAAGGATGGCCCGGAAGTCATTGACATTGGTTCGGGTCGGTCCGGTTTTGACCAGATCTCCCAATCGCTCAAAATAAGTATAGGAATCATGGCGCTCCAGAAAGTCTGTGGCGCTGATCCCCATTTCACCGGATCGCTCCAACGTATCGGGGCTTATAACCGCCCCGGCGTTATCTTCCGTCCCATCAATCCCATCTGTATCACACGCCAGCGCATGTATGTTTTCGGCACCGTTCAGGTTTAAGGCAAGACTGAGCAGATACTCACAATTACGACCACCCCGCCCCGGTTTGACGGCGCTATCACGAACTGTCACTGTTGTTTCCCCGCCTGATATCAGGACACAGGGCTTGGGAGCAGGTTGATCCTGGGTCCTTACCTGCAGGGCCATGGCCGCTAAAACCTTCGCAACCTCACTTGCTTCTCCTTCAATCCGATCGCTGAGGATGAGCGGTGTGACGCCTTTCTCCTGGCAGAATGCAGCCGCCGCATCCAGGGAGGCTTGCGGTGTTGAGATCATATGGGCTTCACAGATTTCAAAAGCCGCATGTGAGGCATCCGCCGTTTCTGAGGCCTCACTTTGCAGATAGGCCAGCACGGCAGGGGGAATATCAATTTCATATTTCTTCAAAACGGCGAGTGCATCCGCGGAGGTCGTGTTGTCCGGCACCGTCGGCCCAGACGCGATGACCGCCATCTCGTCCCCCGGCACATCGGAAATGGCCAGAGTCACAACTTTCGCCGGATGCGCCGCCAGAGCCAGCCGCCCGCCTTTGATGGCGGAGAGATGTTTTCGTAATGTGTTCATCTCGGTGATGTCCGCCCCGGATGAGAGCAAAGCCTTGGTAACCGCCTTTTTCTCAGCAAGAGTAATGTCTCCGCCGGGTTTGGCCAGCAAAGAAGACCCACCGCCAGATATCAGACAAAGCACCAGATCATCCGGCCCGACATCTTCCAACATCCGCAATATTTCATCGGCAGCCTCTGCCCCCTCCTGATCCGGCACAGGGTGGCCCGCCTCAACAACTCGAATATGTTTCAGCGGTAAGCCATGCTCATAACGTGTGATGACCAGCCCTTGCAGCGGTCCCTGCCAATGATCCTCAACCGCTTTAGCCATTGAAGCAGCGGCTTTGCCTGCTCCGATAACCAGGGTCCGACCTTTGGGCGGAGGTGGCAGATACCCGGCCAGGCATTTAAGAGGGTCAGCAGCGGATACGGCCACGCCGAACAAGTCTAGTAAAAACTCTCTAGGCTCAAGATCCATGGATGCCCCCTCCTCTCGCGACCTTCTTTTAGCGGATGGGACCTCTGTCTGGCCAGAGTAAAGTCACTCTAGGATGTCGTCGGGGTGACGATCCCGCTCCCTCTTGGGAAGGTTATCGGTCATTTCATAATAATCCCCGGCAAATTCCGTATAGATATGCATGGCCGTTTTCAGCTTTGTCGGCTCATCAAGTGAGCCGGCGGCGATGCCTAAATTACCACCGCTAGTCTCTGTCCAGAACAGGCTGGAGCCACAGACATTGCAAAAGCCGCGCTTGGCCTGTTCAGATGAATGATACCATGTCAAACCGTCATCCTTCAGAAAATGAATATTATCCGGATCACAGACGGTGAACCCGGCAAGATAGCCGGACGTCTGGCGGCATTGCTTGCAATGGCAGACCACAACTGGGCGCAGGGACTGGTTGATTTCAAAGCGAACGGCGCCACACAGACATCCGCCTTTGACAACGGAATCAGAGGTATCGGTAGAAGTCATTTCAGGCCTTCCCTAGTTCAGGCGGCGACGACCTCCACCCGGCAATCATTGAAACAGGCCCCTTCACACAGATCCGCCTTGGAGGTGGGTGCCAGAGCAGAGACTGTCTGATCATTGGGTGTCGTCCTGAACCAGGAGCCTTTCGGGGAATATAGCACACCCGGCCTGACAAGCTCAGTAATTTTGAGAGGCAGGAAGACCTCTCCCAGGTCGTTATAAACCCGAACCATTGATCCATCCGCAAGATTCCTGGAAGCGGCATCCGTCGGATGCATTTCAAGAGCCGGAGCATCATCATTGGCCCGCACCCCGCCAAATGTCGAGGTGATCATCTTGTTGGATGACGGAGTTACCAGGGACAAGGGCAGATTTTCCTCAACCGGATCAAAGCTCGGGATATGCTGCTTGAAGGTTTCATTGAGATAACTTGACTGCAGCTCGATTTTCCCGCTTGGCGTCGACGGAGCGGTATTACCAAAGAGAATGGTTTCCCCTTTTCCGTCTTCCATGGAAAGCGCCGTTCCTACAGGAATTTCGCTGGGCCTATAGCCCTTCAGGCGCGGATCGGAAGCATCCAGAGCATCATCCATCAATTCCTTGTCTGTCGCCTTGAAGATTTCCTCGTTGAAGCCAAATCTCGCCGCCAGTCGGCGGAAGATTTCGGTATTGGGCAGAGACTCCCCGACCGGCTCGATAACTTTATCAGCCCGTTGCAAGTAAGGCTGGCCATAGGCGCAGAAAATATCGTCATGCTCAAAATGGGTCGCGGCGGGCAGAATGATGTCGGCATATTTCATGCTGTCCGTCATCGCCACCTCGCAACCGACGATAAACACATCCTCTCGGGACAGTCCCTTCTTCAACAGATTCTGATCCGGCGAAACGATGACCGGGTTATGGTTATAAATGAACAGGCCTTTGAGGGGGATTTCCAGATCATCCTCCACAAGATGCCGTCCGATATCAAGGATATTGAGGGTTCGGGTACCTTCCGGAATCAGATCCGGCCGCTGCAGCCGATCCATGGTTTTCGGGAACAGATTACCAGAGCCGCCAATAAGGCCGCCGCCCCGGACACCGAATTTCCCGGTAAGAGCGGGTAAGGCAAAGATGGCCCGGATGCCATTGCCGCCATTCCGGTTCCGCTCCAACCCATTCCCAACAGAGATAGCGGCTGGGCTGCTGTCGGCATAGAGCCTGGCAAAGGCCCGGATCTCCTCTGCCGACACGCCACAGAGCTCTGCAGATTGTTCGAGGGTATATTCACGGGCTTTCTCCATGAATTCATCCGCACCCTGAACATTTTTGGCAATGAAGTCTGCATCGAATGCGCCGAGGCGTTCCAGCTCTCGGGCCACAGCCCAGGCAAGGATGATATCCATGCCGGGCCGAACGGCCAGATACATGTCAGCCTGATCAGCAATCTTGATATGTTTGGGATCGATAACAACGACCTTGGCGCCGCGAGCTTTGGCCTTCTTAATGAGCGGCGCGAGATGCAGGTTGGAATAGGTCACGTTATTGCCCCAGACAACAATGAGATTAGCGTGAACCGCCTGCTCCGGCTGCATCACCGCCGTGGTTCCAAAGGTGCCTTTATAAGCTTCCGATTTGATGCCGCCACAGAGTGCCCGTCGATGCAGGAGAGTTGCACCAAGCCGGTGGAAGAACCGCATATCCATGGATCCAGCCGCGAGCATGCCATGGGGTCCGGCATAGTTATAGGGCATGATGGCCTGCGGCCCGTGCTCCTCGATGATGGCACTAAATTTTTCATACACCTCATCCAGGGCCTCTTCCCAACTGACAGGGGTGAAGTTGTCAGAGCCTTTGGGTCCACTGCGCCTGAGCGGTGTCGTCAATCGGTTCGGGCCATGAACGAATTCCGGATAATAACGGGCGACCTTGTTGCAGACGACACCCCCGGTCACGGGATTGGCGTCAGACCCGCGGACTTTTGCGACCTGTCCATCCTCTACGGTGACGGTCAGACTGCAGGTATCGGGACAATCCAAAGGGCAAACACTTGCAAATTCCTGGGACATCGACTTATCCTTCTCATGGCAATTACGGCACCATTCACTATGCCGATAAATTGGACCAGTAAAAGTACCAGTTTTAAACGATTATTGGTACCATTCTGCGGAACTTTAGGTCAGGACCATGAAAACGACGATCGAGCCTGCCCATTACGAGCCGGGGGACTTTCTCGAAAGACCCATCATTCTTCGAGCCATCGATATGGAGGCTGGCGTCCGGGTGGCCCCGCATCGTCATCGCTGGGGACAGCTCGCCTATTCTTCCAAAGGGATCATCATTGTCTCTACTGAAGATGGTCGTTGGATGGTGCCACCGGAACGAGCCGTCTGGATCCCGCCGAATGTCGCCCATGCCGTCAACACAACAGCAAAGGCAAAATTCCGTAGCATCCATATTTCTGTAGTGCATAGCCGCAAACTGCCCTCAGAATGCCAGGTACTTGTTGTCAGCCCGTTACTCAGGGAGCTGATCTTTCGCGCCGAATCCATTTCCCGCGATTACGCCCCGAACAGCAGTGAAAGCCGGCTGATGTCCGTCATCCTCGATCAGATCAGAGAGGCGGACGCGGCCCCGCTCTATCTGCCAATGCCTGCGGATACGCGCCTGATCCGTATCACTGACATCCTGCTTGAGGACCCTGCGAATAACCAGACCCTCAAGGAACTTTCGGCAAGCAGTGGCGCCAGCGAGCGTACTCTGGCCCGCCTGTTCAAGAAAGAAACCGGTTTGACATTTGGCAAATGGCGCCAACAGAGGCGATTGCTGGCCGCTCTCGAGCTATTGGCCCGGGGAAATGCTGTCACCACCGTTGCCCTTGATCTGGGATATGAGAGTGTCAGCGCCTTTATTGCCATGTTCAGACAGGCACTCGGCACGACTCCTACCCGCTACTTTGAAGCGGCAAGTACAAAGTATAAGGGAGAACCTGTTGACGAAAACACCTAGGATCGGGGTCGCTGGCTGCGGTTCCATGGGCTTGCCAATGGCTCGAAACCTGATAGCGAGCGGCTTCGATGTCGCGGGGTATGATATTCGCCCCAAAGAGGAATTCGGTGACTTTTCGCCTTATTTATGTGACTCCGCTTCGGACCTGGCAGAGGCATGTCCAGTGATCTTTTCCGTCGTTCGCGACTGGCCGCAAACCCTGGATGTATGTTTTGGAGACAACGGTCTGGTGACAGGTGACACTCTTCCGGAGACTCTTGTCATCAGCTCAACCCTTTCTCCTGGCCTGATCCATGAATTGCGCTCCCGTATCCCGGACGTAATCGATCTTGTCGATGCTCCCATGTCCGGCGCGCCTTTTCGGGCGGAAGACGGTACCCTGACCTTTATGGTCGGCGGCGACAGACCGGTGGTTGACAGGCTGATGCCGGCCTTCTCCTGTATGGGCTCCGAGATCACACATTTGGGGACCCTTGGTTCCGGCATGACCTGCAAGGTCCTCAACAACATGCTGGCGGCGACGTCGGTTATTGCTGTCCGCGAGGTAATGCAAGCTGCTGAGAAGCTGGATTTCCCTATTGAGACCCTGTTGCGAATCGCCCGCTCCAGTTCCGGCAGCACCTGGTTCGGTGACAACAAGGAAAAGATATCCTGGGCGGATGAAGGATATTCCATCGCCAACACCATCGGCATCCTGGAAAAAGATGTTCAATCCCTGCTGGACGCGACGGAAAAATTCCCGGAGCTCCGGATCAATGGATTCGGTGAATTCATTATCGGAGAGTTGAGAAACTTGACGCCGAACGTGGAAGACTGATTTGCTGATGAAAAATACGCAGAAATAAGCTGTAACTATCATCAGAAAACCAAAAATATATGAAAACGGGAGGAAAATATGTTCGATTACATTGTCGTTGGAAGTGGATCCGGCGGTTCCGTCATTGCCAGCCGCCTGTCGGAAGATCCCTCTGTCAAAGTTTGCCTGCTGGAAGCGGGTGGCCCGGATAAAAGCATTCTCATCCATGCGCCTATTGCCGTTGCGGCCATTCTCCCCCGCAAAATTTTTAATTGGGGATTTGAGACGGTACCGCAAAAGCACTTAAAAGGCCGCAAAGGATATCAACCGCGCGGAAAAACTCTGGGAGGATCAAGTTCAATCAACGCCATGTTATACGTGCGCGGGCATAAATCCGACTATGATGACTGGGCAGCCCTTGGAAATCCGGGATGGTCCTATGAAGACGTTCTCCCCTATTTCAAAAAAGCAGAAAATAACGAGCGGGGAGCCGACGAATTTCATGGAACCGGTGGACCGCTGAATGTGGCAGATCTGAGGTCCGGCGTTCCGGTCAGCGACATATTCACTGATGCCGCCATGCAGGTCCAATTGCCGACCAATATGGATTTTAACGGAGAAGATCAGGAAGGAGTTGGCCCCTATCAGGTAACCCAGAAAAACGGCGAACGCTGGAGCGCTGCCAAGGGATATCTGACTCCCAATCTTGATCGGCCCAACCTGCATGTGATTACCAATGCTCTGGCTACAAAGATATTGATGGAAGGCAAGAAAGCTGTGGGGCTGACCTATAGCCAGAAAGGACAGACCCATGACATTCAAGCCTCCCGGGAGGTCATTCTCTGTGGCGGCGCCTTTGCCTCACCGCAACTTCTGATGCTGTCCGGCATCGGTCCCGCAGAAGAATTGGCAAGGCACGGCATCGAGGTTGTGCATGAGCTTCCAGGAGTGGGGTCAAATCTGCAGGACCATATCGACTATGTAACGGCCTATAAGTCTTCCTCTCGTGAAACAATGGGAATTTCCCTGGGCGGTGGCATTGATTTGATGAAGGGAATAATGGAGTGGCGGAAACAACGCACCGGAATCGTTACCTCACCGCTTGCCGAACGGGGCGCTTTTCTGAAAACCGACCCCGGTCTTGACCGGCCGGACATTCAGTTGCATTTCGTGATCGGACCTTTGGATGACCATGCGCGCAAAACCCATCTTGGACACGGATATTCATGTCATGTTTGCGTGTTGCGACCGAAAAGCCGCGGGACTGTTAGCTTGCAAAGTTCCGATCCCTCTGCCGCTCCTATGATTGATCCGAATTTCCTGGCAGAGCAGGAGGATCTGGACACTCTGGTTAAGGGCTTCAAAATCATGCAGAAGGTGTTGGATGCTCCGGCCTTTGATCATTACCGAGGCAAGCCGTTATATAAGGTCGATACCAGTTCGGACGAGGCCATTATTGACGCATTGAGAAGCCGCTCAGATACCGTCTATCATCCGGTCGGCACCTGCAAAATGGGGACGGATCCTATGGCGGTGGTGGATCCGGAGCTTAAAGTTCACGGGATTGATGGATTGCGGATTGCCGACGCGTCTATTATGCCTACTTTAATCGGGGGTAACACCAATGCTCCGACCATTATGATAGGCGAAAAAGGGGCTGATATGATCAAGGCATCGGCCGCTTAAGATTAACATCTGCTCAGAGGAGACTCCTTCATGCTCATCCAGCTTGCCGTGGGAACGGCGCTTATTATCGTTTGCGTCGTCAATCATGCCATTTGCCTGGAGCTTCTCTTGCGCAGGGTAAAAACCATCGGTCCGAAATGGGACAGGCGGCAGCCGACTTTCGGCCATATCATTATCATGATCGTTGTGGTGATTGGACTGTTTACCGCCCATACTATTGAAGCCTGGATTTGGGCGGTCTTCTATTGGCTCAGCGGGGATGTGAAAAGCTTTACTGAGGCCATTTATTTTTCGACGGTGACTTACACTACGCTTGGCTATGGGGATATTGTCCTGTCGGAAGAATGGTATGTAACCTCATCCCTGCAAGCTGTTAGTGGCATCATCCTGTTTGGCTGGAGCACCGCCTTTCTTGTCAATGTTCGCGGGTTTTTCTGGCGGAAATGGGGCGTCGACGGCCACATACCCTAGCATTTGAACCGGCTCCCAATGAAGGGAGCCGGTATTTTTTAGCTGGCTTCATCTGCACGATGAATGACCTGTTGAGGATATGGAATACTGATCCCTTCTTTATCGAAGGTCTGCTTGATGGCCTTTGTCAAAGCAAATTTGAGAGGGAAATAGTTCCCGTTATCGCACCATACCCGCACCGTGAAATTCACGGAACTGTCGGCAAGCTCGGCAACCTCAATTAATGGGGCCGGATCCTTATGGGACATCTCGTTGGCGGTCACAACATTCTCAATAATCGACCGGGCCCGATCAATATCGTCCTCATAGGCGATACCCATAACCAGATCCATCCGACGGGTGGCGTGGAAGCTGTAATTGCGGATAGCACTGCCCCAGACGGTTCCGTTTGGGATAATGATCTGGATATTGTCTGGCGTTGCCAATTCAGTAGTGAAAAGATCAATGGATTTGATTGATCCGCCATGACCGCCCACCTCCACATAATCTCCAACCTTCATGGGTCGGAAAATCAGGAGCATAACCCCACCGGCAACATTACTGAGCGTTCCTTGAAGAGCAAGACCAATGGCCAAACCCGCGGCACCAAAGACCGCCACAAGGCTGGCCGTCTGCACCCCAAATTGGGAGAGGACGAAAATGACCGTAACGGCCAGGATCGTAAATCTTGCCATGCTGCCAAGGAAGCCGCTGACAGTTGGATCAACGCCTTTCTTGGTCATAACTGATTTCATGGTTTTCGGAATTCGCTTCGAGAGGATATACCCCACGATTAGGATAATGATTGCACCAATCACATCCAGGCCATACAGGGTTATCGCCTCAACAACCTGATCAATAATATCTTGAACTTCCAACTTCTTTACCCCCTCTGAACAACTATCTTAAACCCACTTTTACGTATCGAGCGTCGAATTAGATCGCTCATAAAAGAAGTCAACCTGTCAGCAACAATAAGAGTATATTCTGGTGAAGAAAAGGCGGAAATACCCCCTCATTTATTAACCATGGCAGGATAATTCCTTGACTTTAGCTGCTGAACACCGCATATGGCCTCTCACGGTTGGAATCAGCCGGGAACGAAGGCTGGCTCTTTATCAGGGCAGTTTTCAACTGTCAGGTTATGAAACGTATTTCCGCAGTATGCAAATACTGTTGTCAGGCAAATATTCTTAACGAATAAGGGTGCCAGGCCAAGGAGAAACGGTTCCTCACCTTTCTTGGCCTAACTAGTCGCTTCAATCCGGGGCGACTATACAACGTTATTTTGAGGATTAAGTATTTTATGACCGAGTTTACAGAGCTCAACCTGGTTGGGCCGCTTTTGCGTGCAATTGAAAAGCAAGGATTTACAGCGCCGACTGAAATCCAGGCAGAGACTATTCCTGACCTCCTTGACGGTAAGGACCTGATGGGAATCGCAGAAACCGGCGGCGGCAAGACAGCAGCCTTTGTGCTGCCTTTGCTGCAAAGCCTGTCCCATGACCGCAAACGTCCAAAGTCCAACAAGCCGACTGCGGTAATCATTGCCCCGACACGAGAGCTGGCCAGCCAGATTGGTCTCTGCATTCGGGTCCTTACACGTGGCATCAAACTGTTTCATGTGGTCGCCTATGGCGGTGCGCCTTATGGTCCGCAGTTGCAGCAGCTGCAGCGCGGCGTCGACATTCTGGTGGCGACACCGGGCCGGTTGATGGACCATATGAAGCGCGGAACCGTGCAGCTGGATAATGTAAAGACATTCATCCTGGACGAAGCTGACCGTATGCTGGACATGGGCTTTATCGACGATGTCAATTTTATCGCCGAGCATCTGCCGGAGGAGCATCAAACCGTGATGTTTTCCGCCACCATGAGCCCTGCCATCAAAAAGCTCTCGGAGAAATTGCTGAGAGAGCCGGTCTATGTGGAAGCAAAGCGCAAAACTGCTGTTGCCTCTACCATTGACCATTCTGTCTTGATGGTTCGCCAGCCAGATAAGAAAGACCTCCTGATGCACCTGCTGGCGCAAGAAGGAATGGAGCGGGTACTGGTATTCGTTCGGACAAAAGCCACGGCGGATTCTCTCGCCGAGGATATATCGAGCAGTATTGAGGGGCTAAAGACGGCGGCTATTCATGGCGATCTGCATCAGCGCGCCCGTGAAAGGACCTTGCGGTCCTTCAAAACCGGCAAGTTTTCAGTGCTGGTAGCAACAGATGTTGCCGCTCGCGGCATTGATGTCAACGGCATTACCCATGTGATCAATTTCGATCTCCCCATGGAGCCGGAAAATTACGTGCATCGTGTCGGCAGAACAGGCCGCGCCGGTGCCGACGGGATCGCCATATCCATTTGCGAACCCCGTGAACGCAATCTTTTACGCAATATTGAACAAGTTATTAAACAGAAGGTACGTATCGATGACGACCACCCCTTCCCAGCCCCGGTTCCGCAGAAAAACAAGCATCGTCCGAAACGATCAGGGCGTCCTGCCAGAAAACCAGCGGAACAAAGCCAGCCTGCTGAAATCAAGCCCTTTCGTAAGCGCCCGAAGAAAACCGTCAGCAAAAATAAAGGCAAGCCGGGATTTAAATCTGGTAAATCCGCAAACCCGGATGCAAATTCGAACAATAAACGTTCAAATTTTAAGCGGCGGAAATTTAAGCGTGCGAGTTAGAAATTAAAGTCTTCGGGAATGCTCAGAGTTACCGCATTCCCGACAGCCCTTCAGGCGTCTTTCGCCCCGTAATACATCGCCACCGTATGCTTGGCTTCGGCAAAAAACAGCCATCTCTCTACAAAAATACCAATACCCGCCAAAACCACCGCCAGCACCGCTGCAATGCCGCCAATCACCCCTGCTTGAAACAGGGCAACCGCCAGCAAGATGAATGGCGCGCCAAAACCAGCCCAAAGAACAATCTTCCGCAGCTTTTCTGAGTGCTTGCGGGCAATACTAAAGCCCATTTCCTGCATCAGGTAATTGGCTTCCGTATGAGGCGCCTCCAGCAGACTGACAGCCCCAAATTCTCCGAGACCTGTCGCAGACTCAGGAGAAGAAACACTTTTGGTCTGATCCAGAAACCGCCAGTAAGATATCTTCCAAAAGAATGATCCCAGTAAAAGAAGCGGCGACAGCCATCCAAAAATGCCGGTATCATAGCCCCAAACCATCATCATACCCGTGATCAGCACCATACCTGTCGTCAGAGACAACAGGAGGTATCCATAGGGGACAAATCTATTGGACCAGGCATGGATCGTCTTGAGAGAGGCATAAATCATGGCCGTACAGTAGACCGTTATCCCGCAGCATATGGCTCCGACAATTCCAATGAATTCCATCAAGAGAGAGTAACTATCCTGAAAAAAGATAATATAAAGGGCGTAGAGACCTGTCGGGATAAAAGTCAGGATCGCCATTACCCCTTCCCGGCTCAGCCAGGAAGACCGCCATTGGGTCAGGGCCCGCCAGGCGCGCTCCGGATGGCCGAGATGGAAGGTGGAGGATAGCAGGCCGGCTACGATCAGAATAAAAGCCAATCCGTAACAGACGAGAAGGAAGAAGATATAGGTCGGGAGCAGGTCAAAGACGTTCCCGAGCAACAGGATCAGGAGAAGTCCATACCCCGCCCCGGAAGCCGTTGTAAAAAAGATGACTGATTTTGCCGGATGCATTGAACTTACTTTTCCTAAGCTGAGAGAAACTTGTCGACCCAACGGGAAATCACACCTGCTGAGCTGTCCGCAATCGGCGTCAACGCGATGGCATCCTTATCCGGGCTGCCCTGTTGTTTCGGGCGTGGCGGCAGGTATTTATTGGTCGGTTTGCACTCCTGTTCCGGCATCAGATCATACCCGCCGCGGGACGCGACCAGTTTACTGACATCGGAGTCAGGATCTCCAAGATCCCCAAAGGACCGAGCGCCCACGGGGCAGGTCGAGACACAGGCAGGTACGCGGGATTCTTCCGGAAGATTGGGGTTATAGATTTTATCGACGCAGAGAGTGCATTTCTTCATTACACCGGCATCTTCATCATATTCGCGCGCACCATAAGGGCAGGCCCAGGAACACAGCTTGCAACCGATACAATGATCCGCATTGACCAGAACGATCCCATCCTCTTCCCGTTTGTACGAGGCGCCGGTCGGGCAAACCGTCACGCAGGGCGCATCGTCACAATGCAGACAGCTTTTCGGGAAATTGACAGTACGGCCACCTGTTTTCTCATTTTCCACTTCAAAACTGTGAATGCGGTTAAACCAGACACCGGAAGGGTCCGCGCCGTAGGGATCCTGATCTGTCAGGGGGGCTGAATGGCCGCTCGTGTTCCATTCCTTGCAGTTTACCGCACATGCATGACAGCCAACACAGATATCAAGGTCAATAACCAGACCGAGCTTCTTCGTCGATGATGTCTTTGGAAGCGATGTCATTTCGTATCCTCTTCGCCCTTGGATTTCGTTACCCTGTTGCCATGGCCTTCTCGAATGCCGGTATTTGCCCCGGCATTTTCTTCGCGGTTTCCGATCCATTCCTCATGGGGAACGCTAACTTTACCGCTTGGAGCTCCTGAAAGGGCTGCTCCGTATCTCGATATTTCGAGGCAATCTGATTTATTCGGAATAGCATCCTGGGCATCCAGCATGGGAGAGGTTTCTCCGCACTCGGCTTCCAGGCATTTTTCGATAGACACCTTGAGATCATACCAGGCCGCCTGACCAGTTACCGGGTCGGAGTTGGAATAGCGATATCCGTCTTCCTTCGGCGGCAGCAGTTCAGAGATGATGTGATTGAGCAGGAAGCCTTTAGTGGCTTCCGGCGCCACAACCTTGAGGCCCCAGGCTCCTTTGCGCTTGCCAATGGCATTCCAGGTCCAGACCGTGAATTTATTGACCCCGGTCATCAGCTTGGCCTGTCCCTTGACCCGGCCGTGGGGCGACTTGACCCATAACCAATCATTATCTTCAATGCCGAGCTCTTTCGCAGTATCCACATGTATAAACAAGGGGTTACGCGCTGTAATTTGACGCAGCCAGGCATTCTGGCTGCCCCAGCTATGATACATATGCATCGGCCGCTGAGTGACGGCATGGAGTGGGTATTTTTCCTCGTCCAGCCCTTCTTCTTCAAACGGCGTATACCAAAGAGGTAAGGGATCGAAATACTCCGCCACCCGTTCGCGAAGATGCTCAGGCGGCTGCCTATCTCCATGTCCTTCAGCAGCGAGGCGGAATTTCTGCATTGTCTCGGAATAGATCTGCATTACTACCGGATCCGGGGATGCCATAAAGCCCATATAAACGGCTTCTTCCAGATAAGCCTTATTGGCAAACTTGTAATATGACTGTTCCGGCGTGAAATGTTTCTCCCAGAAGCAGCCATTTTCAATGTAGGAGTTAAGTTGTTCTGGATTAGGCGCCCCACGCCCCTGCCCCGACTTATCCTTCCCGCGCCAGCCGGCCAGCGGGCCAATTCCCGGGGACCTTTCATGGTTGACCATATAGTCAGCATACCCTCCCGGATATTTCGCCGCGCCTGCCTCATCTGTCATACCGGGAAGGCTCAGCATGACTCCGAGCTCAAGCATTACATCCTGAAACGGGCGAACGTCCCGATCAAGGGGAATAACCGGCTGGCGAATGGAATCCGCCGCCCCATGGGCGCTGCAAATGGGACGATCAAGCAAGGAAATACAGTCCCATCGTTCCAGATAGGTGGTATCCGGTAGTACAAGATCGGCATAAGCGACGGTTTCCGAGTGATAGGCATCTGAATAAATGAAATGCGGAATCTTATAGGTCCCGTCGGCTTTCTTGTCAGTAAGATAGCGAACCGTATCCGGCACATTCATGGTGCTGTTCCAGCCCATATTAGACATATACATGAACAGAACATCAATCTCACAGGGATCGCTGGCCCACGCGTTGTGGATCACCATATGCATCAGGCCATGGGCTGCCAGCGGATATTCCCAGCTATAGGCCTTGTCGATACGCTTCGGGTTCCCGTCCTCATCGACCAATAGATCTTCCGGGCCTTGCGGAAAACCTAATGGCATTCCGCCAAGGGGCGTGTTGGCTTTGGACTCGTGTCCCGCAGGCTTTGGCCCGGGAGGACAGGGTTTTGGAAACGGTGGTTTGTGCCGGAATCCGCCCGGTACATCAATGGATCCCAATAGCATTTGCAGCAGATGGATAGCCCGGCAGGTATGAAATCCATTGGAATGGGCCGAGATGCCGCGCATGGCATGCATGGATACTGGCCGGCCGATCATCTTGTCCTGTTTACGTCCGGCCCAATCCGTCCAGGGAATATCGAGAACAATCTCTTCTTCAAACGCTGTTTTTGCAAGCTCTGCGGCAATCCGGCGGATTGTTTCTGCAGAAATGCCGGTTTTTTCGGATACGGTCTCTGCTGAGTATTCCTCTGACAGATATCTTTCGGCCATCAGCTGAAAGGCCGGGACCGTTTTTTGCCCGCTTTCTAACTGATATTCGCCCACAAGAACCGGAATGACATCGGCTTCCTCAACTGATTTAAAGCCATCCCTGGCCGTTGCCACCAGGGCGTTCCCGTCAGCGTCCCGGGCGAACAGGCCGTCTTGTGCTGATCCTGGATCCTGGATTACCAGCCAGGCCGCGTTGGTATAGCGGCCAAGATAGTCCCAATCAACATTGTCGGATTTTAAAAGCTCCCGGATCAGGGCCATGACGAACAGGCCGTCTGTTCCCGGTTTAATGCCGATCCATTCATCGGCGATCGAGGAATAGCCGGTCCGGATGGGATTGACGGAGACGAATTTCGCCTCACCGCGTGTCTTCAGCTTGCCGAGACCCATTTTAATGGGGTTGGAATCATGATCTTCCGCCACCCCGAACATCAGGAAATATTTTGTCAGGTCCCAGTCAGGCTCGCCAAACTCCCAGAAGGAACCGCCAATGCTGTAAAGGCCTGCAGCCGCCATATTGACGGAACAAAAACCGCCATGGGCGGCAAAATTACGGGTGCCGAATTGAGAAGCCCACCAGCCGGTAAAGCTTTGAGATTGATCCCGCCCGGTAAAGAAGGCCAGCCGCGAGGGATCCTTATCACGGACGTCTTTCAGCCAACCAGATGCCAGCTCAAGAGCTTCCGACCATTCGATTTCCTTGAATTTACCTTCTCCGCGCTCCCCGACCCGCAACAGCGGCTTCTGCAGCTTTGCCGGGGAATTCTGCTGCATGATACCGGCGGACCCTTTGGCGCAGAGGACACCTTTATTCACAGGGTGATCGGGATTCCCCTCGATATAGCGGACCTGATTGTCTTTTAGATGCACTTTTATGCCGCATCGACAGGCGCACATATAGCATGTGGTCAGTTTGACGTCGTCAGACACGAAAGGTGCCGTATCCACGCGCTGATCACGCGTGACAATCCCATCCTTCATTCGAAATAGCTCCCCAGCTACATAACACCGATGTACCGGCGTTACTCACTATAGTCGTTACCTGATTTAACCGACCATTGTCGATAGACAAAATCAGATTATCCACATCGAAGTTTCATTAATGAGACTTTTAGTATCATAAATTGATATATAATACCAGACATAATGTTCCCTGACTTATTGTTTATGATGGGCCAGACTGGATCTCAAATAAGCGCGCGCCTGCTGCACCCGCTTTCTGGCATTGTCATTTGAAATATCCAGTTCCCTGGCGATATCGTCATAGTCCTCTTCCTGAACCAGCCGCATGACAAGGGGACGTTTCAGTCTGTCTGGGAGTCCGTCAATGGCCTGTTTGATATCGGATTTCAATTGACCGTTAATAAACTCCGCCTCCGGTGTCGGTACCGAATTATTCATCGTTGGATAGAACAGAGAGTCAATTTCCTGAATCGTATCCCGGAGCTTTCTTTGCCGCTTGTTCGCCCGGTGCCGATCAATACAAATGTTATGCAGGAGTCTGGCAAACCAGGCCCGTTCATTACTGATTTCTGCTGCCGAAGCCCGGTATTTTTCGAAGGCGTGTATTGTTGCTTCGCTGAAAGCATCTTCTGCATCTGAAGCACTGACATTCATCCAGACCATACTTAGTTTCTTTAAATACTCTTTATGAGAGTTCCACGCGAGCCAGAACCGATCCTCTAAAATCACCTGGCGCTCCCCCTTATTATGTTGAAATCTCGTTTGTCTGGAGGGCGGATTCTGATCGCCTGGTAAAGAATGAGAGACGCCAAGCTGAAGAGAGCTATTGAGACGCGTAACCTCCCCTCCGGTGCCGGCATAACGAGAATGTACAGGTCTGCGTCCAGCTGATGCTTCCAAGATGTATCCCCCTATCGGTGAATTGCCAATTCAGCAAACCGATCCTGTTTGAGCAAAGTTCTTACAGGCACACATGTGGACTGGATAAGGCTTATTTAAAGACTTTATTACTTAGTAATTTTTATTAATTACTTATGTATTCGTAAATACAATTGTATTTATCAAATTTTAAAATTTATATTCAAATAATTATATATTGAATTTAAATTTTTTATTTATAAGTATTTATATAATTGATTTTTTTATTTTAAGGAAAGATAGAATGTCTGACTCATCAAAAGACAACCAAATTGAAAATTCAATATTTACTATAACCAAGATATTGGATAGTGCCGCCCCTCTAGAGGCCTTGTCTAAACTAAATGCGAATATGGCTCAGGCATCGGGCCTGACGACCTTGAATGCTGCCGCAAATCAGCAGCAAATGAATATCCTCAGCACTGCGATTGTCGCTGCCGGAGCACATCGTGTTTTAGGAACAAATTCTTCTGAAAAAGACGAGAAACTGTCGCCAAAAGAATATCTGGATTGTTTACAGAAACTCCTGTCGATTGCCAAGGCTGGCTCCCAGGAAAATGCAGCAAAAACCCCGGAGGAATCGCCACAGGAAACACCGGACAATTCCTCTAATGAATAATATTATTCAACTAATTTTAGTAAATATCAATTCTCTATAGGACCGAATGATGCCTACTTCCTCAACACCACCGACAGACAACTCCCCCACTTCCGCAAAGAATATTGAGGGGTCAGCGAGTTTCGCTATGGGTCTCTTATATCAGTTTGCCGCCCATTCAGCCGGGCTCGCTCTCGAAAACGCCACCGCCAATTCCAATTTGGTCAACAGCGTTACCAATGCCGGTGCTGCGGCGCTTACCACCCTTAAAAATGCCGAAGCCGTAGCCATCAGCGCCCAAAAAGCAACCATTGGCGAATCCTACAACGCGCAAACCGCCGCCATTACCCAAGCGTTGAACGCCCAGACCCAGGCGGCCGTCACCGGGTTAAACGCCGTTACAAGCGCAAGCGGAACCGCCCTTGCCGCACAGACCAGTCAGGAAATTGCCGGTATCACCGCGGACGCCGTTGCGGCGACGGCCGCCGCCATGGACAAAATCGTAAAACAGATGGGAGGATAACCGGCGCCCGTCAGGTCAGGACAATCGGACCCTGCCCGGTAACAATCAGGGTATGCTCATATTGGGCGCATAAGGCCCCGTCAATGGTTTTAAGGGTCCAGCCATCATTGGCTTTCTTATAGTCTCCCCGTCCTGAAGTCAGAAAGGGCTCAATAGTGATCACCTGACCTTCCGCAAGAAGATCCGTGTGGTTTGGCATAAAGAGATTATGAACTTCGGGCGGCTCATGAATATGCCGCCCCACCCCATGACCAACCAGACCGTTGATGATCTCATATCCTTCGGCAACGGCGGTACGTTCGACTTCCTTACCAATCACATTAATCGGCTCCCCCGCTTTGACGGCCCGGATACCCGCCCATAGGGCATTCCTTGTCGCCCGGCATAAATCACGGGCATCCACTGTGACGTCACCAACCGGAATGGACCTGCCGGAATCCGCCCAGAAGCCATTTTTCTCGGCGGATACATCTATATTGACCAGATCACCGTTTTTAAGCCGGCGTGAACCTGGAATGCCATGGGCTGCCTCATCATTGACGCTGATACAGGTAAAGCCCGGAAAATCGTAAGCCAGTTTCGGAGCCGATCTGGCTTTTTCACGTCCGAAAATCTGTCCCGCCAACTCATCAAGCTCTGCAGTGGAAATACCGACGGCGACCGCGCCCTCCATCTCATCCAGAACTTTCCTGACAATCCGCCCAATTGTCCGCAACCCGCTAATTTCTTCGTTATTTCTTGCGATCACGCGCCTGTTAATCCTGATCTAGTTTTGGCCAGTATCGATAGCGTAGCATTACAGAATAAGCTGTAAAAGCTGCCCCGACACTATGAGAGTTTTCGCAATCGGTACAAGAAATTCTTGAGACCCTGTCACAAATTCTCATCTGGTTGCGTCTTGATCCTACTGCAATGAGAAACTTTGATCAGCAATTTGTCAGGGAATGAAGGAAAGCAGATATGGCCAGCGACACACCCGTGAACAGCCAGATTACAGATGCGGTCACTCAATCAAACCTCACGGTACTCGGAGGTGCACCGGCGCAGTCCCTGGCCACGGTCTATCAGATAATGGCCCAATCTGTTGGCACGTCTATGCAAAATGCCGTGAACAACCAGCAAAATATGAACACAATTGACAATGCCATCGTCAGTCAGGGCATCGCCATGCTTTACAGCATCGAAGCCTCAGTGGATGCACAGGTTTCCGAAGAAATTCTTGCAGGAAGTATCAACGCTGAAATTGTCTCAACACTTAAGTCAATTGTCGCAGAACTCAAGAAGGCGCAAGCGAAAGAGTCCCAACCAGCACAGGCTCAGGACAAACAACAATCCAGTTAAGTGCGAAGTCCAACTCATTTTCATTTTAAGGAGAAAAGATCATGCCAGGAGATACCCCCGTCAACTCTCAAATCACGGACTCGATTACCCAGTCCAACGTCGGCCTGCTTGGAGATGCCCCTTCTATCGCCATGGCCAACGCCTATCAGGTTTTTGCCCAGACCGTTGGCGCAAGCATGCAAAACGCCGTCTCCAACCAGCAGGGCGCGAACTCTGTAGACCTTGCCGTCACAACACAGGGGACTAACATCCTTTACTCAATGTCAGCGGCCGCGGATTCCAAGGCGACGTCAGAAATTCTTGGAGGCAACCCGGTGGCTGAGGCCCTGCTTTCCCTTCAGGCTGCGGCAAAAGGCATCTAATTAAACAGAACTGAACCAATTTGTTAAAAAGGAATAGAAAATGGCCGAAAATACTTGGATGAACAGCCAGATTACCGATGCTGTGACCCAAACGAATGTGAAAGTACTGGGAGATGCGCCCGCTGAATCAATGGGCATGCTGTACCAGATGATGGCGCAATCAACCGGTTTGTCGATGCAGAACATGGTCGCAAACCAACAGCATAAGAACTCCATCGATTCGGCGGTGGTAACCGGGGCGGTAAGCCTGCTTTACACAATGGATACTGCAGCAGATGGCAAGGCCACACAGGAAATTTTAAGTGGCAACCCGGTCGCTGAGACCATGGCGGCCCTAAAGGGAGCTCTGGCAAGTTTCCAGGGTCCTGGAAACACCCCAAAGTTTGGTGGTGGCGCCTAACCGGAACTAAATCTGAAAAAGGTGATTTTATTTCCAAACTCTCGAAAATTGCGGTCAATATTCTTCTCGATATACCCGCAATTTTCGACCTCCGACCCTTGGCGAAGATAGGAAAGATCAATGACTGGAGCACAAAAATCGGGGCAAGTTAGGTCCGTTAACAGCCAAATTACGGACGCCATTTCACAGACCAACACCCTCACTCTTGGGCTGGCGCCGGCCCAGTCCATCGGCACTCTCTATCAGACCACGGCACAGGCTGTCGGAGCGTCGATACAAAATGCGGTAGCCAATCAGCAAAATCTACATAGCCTCAATATGGCAGCTCTTGCCCAGAACATTCAGGCCATCATGAGAAACACCAATATAGCTAGCCGTTCTGGCCCATCACTTCTAACTCCTTCCCGGCACCATCAAGGATCGGTATCCCAAAAAAAAGCCCATCATATGACGATGGGCGGGGCCACTGATTCCGGGGCCACGTCTCACAAATAGGAGTCACAGTTGAATGAGACACGAAACGACTAATTGCCGACAAGGGAGACGCTAGATGACATCTGATTCATTTGTGAACAGCCAGGTAACCGGATCCGTGGCGCAAACAAGTCTCAGTGTCATTGGCGAGGCGCCAAGTGAAGCTATGGCCATGCTCTATCAGCAGATGGCGCATAGTATCGGTCTGGCATTGCAGAACGTCATTGCCCAGCAGCAACATAGTTACTCTATCCATAATGCTGTGACCATTGCCGCGTCCAAACAACTTCTGACAAGCGATCCGGCAGCGGCGGCAAAAGCATCGCAGGAACTGATTGCCGGAAGCGCCATTCCAGAGAACATTGCGGCCCTGCAGGCCGTGGTCAATGAGATCGGGAAAAAATAGCCCTCTTTTCCGTCTTTTGGCTGGATTTGGACATCCTCAAAAAAACTCTGAAAGAGATGAGTCACTATGGCAGCTCGTTAACCCAATAACCAGAGGCGGCAAGTCACATGGTACGGAAGATATTTTCGCAAAAAGATGTGAAGATGATCCTTCAGGAAATGGCCAATGGCCTTTCACTGGAAGACACCATGACGAAATACGGGGTTTCCAAGGCAACTCTGTATCGCTGGAAAAAGCAGGCCCAAAAACAGGAAGATGATGAAGTGAGCCGGTTGAAACGGGTCGATGAAGAAAATACCCGGCTTAAGCATTTACTGGCAGAGGCAGCCCTCGAAATCCAGGTTCTGAAGGAACGCCTGAAAGATTATCTCTCGTAACAGAAAAAAATCATTCACCAACGGATTGCAGCATTGATTGTCCGCCGACTGCCTGTATAAAAGTGGTATGTCGCTTGAACCAGTAAATATTTTATCGCGAGTTTTTGGGTATCCCGCTTTTCGCGATCAGCAAGAAGACATCGTCAATCATATTTTATCAAATCAGGATGCCCTCGTTCTTATGCCGACGGGGGGTGGAAAATCTTTATGCTATCAGGTTCCTGCTCTCTGCCTTGAGGGTGTTACCGTGGTCATCTCACCTCTGATCGCTCTGATGCAAAATCAGGTAGAGGCCTTGCAGCAGCTGGGTGTTGCCGCAGCGGCGCTCAATTCCTCTATTCCGTGGGAGGAGCAGAAGCAGATCCGCCAGGACCTGCTCGACCAAAAAATCAAGCTCCTCTATTTGGCACCGGAAAGGCTTTTTTCCAACGGGTTTCTGGATCTGCTCGCGCGCTGCAATCCCGCCTTGTTCGCTATTGACGAAGCCCATTGTGTCTCCCAGTGGGGTCATGATTTCCGGCCGGAATATCTCAATCTCAGCGCCCTCAAGGACCGATTCCCCAATACCCCGCGCCTTGCCCTCACTGCGACGGCGGATGCGCCGACGGAAAAAGATATTATCGAGCGGCTCGGCCTGTCCTATGGCCGTGTGTTTCGGTCCGGCTTTGACCGGCCAAATATCTGTTACCGGCTAGTGGATAAAACCGCTGGGGTTCAGCAGCTTCTGGAGTTTCTTTCCACTGAGCATCCCCGCGATGCCGGCATTGTCTATTGCATGTCGCGCAAGAAGGTTGAGCAGGTGGCGGACAAGATTGCCGCTTCGGGGCGCATCGCGCTGCCCTATCATGCGGGTCTCGATGCGGAGCTCAGACAGCAAAGCCAGGCGCGGTTTTTGAAGGAGGACGGGGTCATCATCGTCGCCACCATCGCCTTCGGCATGGGGATCGACAAACCGGATGTGCGGTTTGTCGCACATCTCGATCTTCCAAAAAATATGGAATCCTATTATCAGGAAACCGGCCGCGCCGGTCGGGATGGGCTGCCGGCAACGGCCTGGCTGGCATTCGGCATGCAGGATGTCGCCAAACTGAAAATGCTGATGCATAGCCCGGACAAGGATTTGCAAAAACGCAAAACCGACCACGGAAAACTGGAGGTGTTTTTGCAATTTTGCGAAAGTGCCCTTTGCCGCCGTCACCTGATCCTGAAATATTTCGGCGAAGATCCGCCTGAGACATGTGGCAATTGTGATAACTGCCAGACCCCGGCTACACTATTCGACGCCAGTAAAGCCGCCCAGATGGCTTTTTCCTGCATTTACCGCACCGGTGAGATGTTCGGCACCGGGCATGTCATTGATGTTCTGATGGGGGCCGAGACGGACAAAATCAAGAAATTCGGTCATGACAGCCTGAAGACCTATGGCATGGGGGCGGACTATTCGCGAAAAGAGTGGCAATCTCTCCTTCGCCAGCTCCTCGCTTTGGGCATGCTGGATGTGGATAGTGAGGGCTATGGCGGACTGTCCCTGACAGAGAAATGCCGCCCTGTCCTGAAGGGTGAGATGAAACTGGAACTTAAAAAACCCGTCAAAACCCAGAAAGTCCAAAAATCACGAGGGCGATCACCGATGGTTTTCAACAGCCCCGAAGAAGAAGCCCTGTTCGATTTACTGAAGTCCGTCCGCATGGACCTGGCCAAGGCACAGAACGTCCCGCCCTATGTGATTTTCCATGATCGCACCCTCGTGGAAATGGCCCGGCTCAAACCTCAGACTCTTGCGGCTTTCGCTGAACTTTCAGGTGTCGGCGCCAGCAAAAAAGAAAAATACGGTCCTCAATTTTTGTCGGCTCTTTCAGAGGCTCAGCCCTGACGGTCTGTTCTGCTGTTTATATCCTGTCAACAGAGCTGTCAGAGACATACGAATACTCTCCTTAAAATCAACCCGGAACGGCGCCATCTCCGGCCGCTCAAGGACGTCTTTCAGGACAGGCGCCGGATTGGACATCTGGCCCCAGCCAACTACCAGACAATGGATATTGAGGAGCAAGGAAACTCCCTGACCCGGTTGTAAAAATCCAAGGGCCGTCTCCACCAGGCTGCCCGTATATAAAGTCCGACGCCCCAAATTCTGTTTGAACGTCAAAGCCGCCTCATAGGTGACATTGTTTTCAAGGACCAGATGCAGCAGGGTCAGTAATCGGATAAGCGAGTCCCGCCCTTCCATACTGACCAGAAGAAGATCGATAAATCCATCGATATCGCAGGGCCCGTTTTCCAGGAGCTGACGATCCACCATATCAAGCCAGGCTTCTATCTCAACGGATGTAAGGCTGAGAAAAATCTCCTCCTTACTGTTGAAATAGAGATAGACCGTCCCTTTCGCCAGGCCCGACCGCTTGGCGATCATGGCCATGCTCGCTTCCCAAAAACCGGTCTCGGAAAACACGGCGCGGGCGCCGATAAGGATGGCATCCCGCTTGGCCTCTTTCTGGGTTTCATTTGTGGCGCGCCGCGCGATTAAACTACTCATACTGACCTGTGTTCAATAAATAGAGGAACGGAATATTTCCGTATTATCCTTTGTACACCCATAAAAGTAAATGTTTTGTGGCTCTGATCACCTTTTTTCCAGGTTAAAATTTGACATCCGTTCGAAAAAGTATCACTATAATGACCACCGGTCATTTAATATTTCTGTTCTAGGATGAAAAAATGTTGGATCTGGAGATCAACGGCAAGCCCTATCAGGTTGATGTGGAAGAAGACACCCCCTTGCTCTGGGTACTTCGCGACACCGTCGGGCTTAAGGGAACAAAATTTGGCTGCGGCGTCGCCGCCTGCGGCGCCTGTACGGTCCATATGGACGGAGAGCCCATCCGCTCCTGCTCCTATCCCGTCGCCGATGCGGTCGGCACAAAGATTACGACCATCGAAGGTCTAGCTTCCGATTCCCTGTCCAATGTCCAACAGGCCTGGATTGATGAACAGGTTCCGCAATGCGGTTATTGCCAGTCCGGCATGATCATGGCCGTGTCCGCCCTGCTGGCGGAAAATCCGGAACCGACAGATGAAGACATTGACGACACCATCACCAATATTTGCCGGTGCGGCACCTATCCGCGCATTCGCAAGGCCATCCACAAGGCCGCGAAAATGCAGGGAGGATCATAGATCATGGCAAAACTCAAACTCACAAGACGCAAGTTTATCGTTGCCGGTGCGGTCGTCGGTGGTGGCCTCGCCGTCGGATATGGGGTTCTTTCCGGCGAGCCGGACGAGGCGGCTTTCTCCGCCACGACTGATGAGGGAGAGATCGCCCTCAATGCCTGGGTTAAAATCAATAAGGACGGCATTGTCACCGTCGCCATCCCGCGTCAGGAAATGGGGCAAGGAGTCCTGACGGCCCTCGCCATGCTGGTTGCAGAAGAACTGGATGCGGATTTTGACAGTATTCAGGTTGAGCAGGCACCGGTCGCCGATGTCTACGCAAATGCGGCTCTCCTGAAAGATGCCCTTCCCTTTTCCGACAGTTATCATGAGGGAGAGGATTCGATAGGCTCCTGGGGTATGGGTAACGCCGCGGCCATGCTTGGCGTCCAGGCAACCGGCGGCAGCACCAGTGTCCGCGACGCCTGGGGCCCCATGCGCGAAGCAGGCGCAACAGCCCGGAGCATGCTGGTCAATGCCGCTGCGCGCACCTGGAATGTCCCGGTCGAAGACTGCACAGCCAAGAACGGCGTTATTTCCCATAATGGAAGCAACAAAACCGGCGGCTTTGGAGAGTTCGTCGAGAAAGCGGCTTCGGAAGCCGTCACCCTCGATCGCAGCCTCAAGGACCCGAAAGATTATTCACTGATCGGCAAACCCCAGAAGCGCCTTGATATCCCGGAGAAAGTGACCGGCCAGGCTGTCTTTGGTGTCGATGTCGATGTTCCGGATATGGTTCATGCGGCAGTCAGTCTCAGTCCTGTTTTCGGCGGCACATTGGCCTCCCATGACGACAGCAAGGCCATCAAAATGCCGGGCGTCCTCAAAGTTGTCCCGTTCGAGACGGGTGTCGCCGTTATTGCCGATAGTTTCTGGCGGGCAAAAACCGCTGTGGAAGCCGTATCCATGACCTTCAATGAAGGGGATGGCAGAGACTTCTCCTCCGACGGTGTCCTGAAAACTCTTGAAGAGAACCTGACGAGTGAGGATTCCAGAACTTATTCAGAAGAAGGCGACGTCGAAGCGGCCTTAATGGATGCAACGGACAAGACGGAATCCGTCTACAAGGTTCCCTATCTCGCCCATGCCTGTATGGAGCCCATGAATTGCACGGCCAAGGTTACGGAAACCGGCGTCGAGATCTGGATGCCGAACCAGGCGCCGACCCTGATCAAATGGTTTGCCGAGAAAATGGCCGATGTCCCGGCGGAAAACGTCAAGGTCCATACAACCCTGCTTGGCGGAGGATTTGGCCGCCGGGCGGAGATTGACCTGGTTGTCATGGCTGTCACCATCGCCAAGGAAATGAAAAACCGCCCGGTCAAGCTGATCTGGACCCGGGAAAATGATATGCAGCATGACATGTATCGGCCCGCCGCCGTCTCCCGTTTTCAGGCCGTGCTTGGAAGCGACGGAAAGATTGAAACATGGGCAAACCGCATTGTTGGCCAATCCGTCTCAGGATCCTTCACAGCCCGTTTGCTTCCCTGGGCAACCATGGACGCACCGGACAACACAACGTCGGAAGGTGCTGCGGATATTCCTTACGGCTTCACGAACCGGCTTGTCGATCATGTGCCCGTCAAGCTTCCCATTCCCGTCGGGTTCTGGCGCAGTGTCGGACATTCCTATAATGGCTTTTTTACCGAATGCTTTATGGATGAGATGGCCCATAAGGCTGGCCAGGACCCCATCGAGTTCCGGCTCGCCCATTTATCGGACAGAAAAGACTTTGCCGACGTGCTGAAAAAGGCGGCGGAGGTCAGTAAATGGTCCACTCCCTTAGAAGCCGGACGCGGACGGGGGATTGCCTTGCATGAATCCTTCGGTTCCATCGTCGCGCAAGTTGCCGAAGTCACAGTTTCAGAGGATAAGGAAATCACTGTCGACAAGGTCTATTGCGTGATTGATTGCGGCATCGTGGTCAATCCGGATACAGTTGTTGCGCAGATGGAAAGCGGTATTATTTTTGGTCTTACCGCGGCCCTCTATGGGGAAATCACCATTGAGGACGGTCAGGCGGTCAACAGCAATTTCCCGGACTATGAAATGGTCACCTTGGCAAATACCCCTGAGATCGAGACCCATCTCGCACCGAGCGGACGCAGGATCGGCGGTGTCGGGGAGCCTGGCACACCACCAATTGCCCCAGCCGTTGCCAATGCGCTTTTTGCCGTGACCGGAGAGCGCTTCCGGGAGCTGCCACTCGCTAAAAACGGCTATACTGGCTAGGGGGAAATACGCTAAGCTGGGATCCTTCCAGCCTGTCAGATGATGAGGGTCCCATGGTGTCATTTCAGGAAATTCAAAAAACCGCCGAAGAAAAAGCAGGAGGCGTTAAGGCGCTGCAAAGCCGGATGCCGGAGATAAGGACCGAGGAGGAAATTCGAAAGACACCAACCCCGGAATTTTTCTCCTGGATGAGTTTTCGGATCTTTTCCACCGGCCTCAATCAGAAAATGGTGATGAATAAATGGCCGGCCTTCGAGAAAGCCTTTGACGGATTTGTCCCGGCAAAGGTTGCCTTCTACTCCGATGAGAAGATCGAGAAGCTGATGCAGGATACCAGCATCATCCGCCATCTCGGCAAAATCCGCGCAACCCATCATAACGCCCTGGCGATTGTCGAGCTTGAAAAGGAATACCCGTCCTTTGGCGCCTATATCGCCGATTGGCCGCTCAACGACACCGTCGGTCTTTGGGCGGATCTCAAGGCCCGCTTCAAGCAGCTGGGCGGGAATTCCGGCCCCTATTTTCTCCGAATGATGGGAAAGGATGGGTTTATCCTGACACCGGATGTTGTGGCAGCATTGAACACTCTTGGCATTGCCGAGGGCAAGCTGACGTCGAAGCGGGATCAGGCAAAGGTCCAGGAGGCGTTCAACCAGTGGCATAAGGAATCCGGGCTTCCCTATGCCCAGCTCAGCCGGACCCTGGCCATATTTGCCGGGTGAGGTCATTATCCTTGAGTTCACTTGAAAAGGCAGGCATAGATAGAGCCTCCCGACGTTAATTAACAAGAAGAACATCCATGCCCGGCCCCCTTGATGGTATCCTCGTAATCTCCCTGGAACAGGCGGTTGCCGCCCCCTATCTTTCCTGCAAGCTGGCGGATGCCGGAGCGCGGGTTATTAAGGTTGAGCGGCAGGAAGGCGATTTCGCCCGCAGCTATGATACGGTTGTGCATGGAGACAGCGCCTATTTCGTCTGGCTGAACCGGGGAAAGGAATCCGTTCAGCTCGATATCAAAAATACCGAAGACCTTGCCCTTCTTAAGCGGATGATCGAAGAAGCCGATATCTTTATTCAGAATCTGTCGCCCGGGGCCGCCGCGCGCTACGGCCTCTCCGGCGACGATCTGCGGGCCACGAATGCCGGTCTGATCACCGTTGATATTTCCGGCTATGGCGAAGACGGTCCCTATGCTGAAATGAAAGCCTATGACATGCTGGTGCAGTCGGAAACCGGACTTGCCTCCATCACCGGCACACCGGACAGCCCGGGGCGGGTTGGAGTTTCCGTCTGTGATATCGCCGCCGGGATGCATGGACTGGTCGGCGTTCTTGAAGCCCTGTATGAGCGTGAGCGGACGGGTGTCGGCAGATCCGTGAAGTCTACTCTTTTTGCCGGGATGGCCGACTGGATGAGCGTGCCCCTCCTGCATTATGAATATGGTGGCAAGGCGCCAGGACGGGTGGGCCTAAGCCATCCCTCCATCGCACCCTATGAAGCATATGAAACCAAGGATGGCAGCCCCATCGTTATCTCTATTCAAAACCAGAATGAATGGCGCTCCCTCTGTAAGCACGCCCTTGAGCGGGAAGAAATGGCAGATGACCCCCGGTTCGAGACCAATGAAAAACGGGTCACCAATCGTGCCGCCCTCAATGAAGAAATGAATGCCGTCTTCGGCGCACATAGCCGGGAGGAGATGACGGCGCGGCTGAGGGCGGGCCGGATTGCCTATGGGTCTCTCAACACGGTGGCTGATCTCTCCCGCCATCCGCAACTGGAACGATGCGAGGTGGAAACCCCCAACGGTACCGCCAGCATGATCGCCTCCCCCATCCAGTTTGAGGGCGACAAACCTGTCTACAACCCGGTTCCAAGCCTGGGGCAGCACAACAAGAAGATCCAGGACGAATTCAAAGGCTGAATACTGTTCCCCAAAATAATAAACTCAAACAGGCCACCTGAAAATGGACCGATATCAATATCTCGAGAAGAAATATGGTGGCAGCTATAAATGGTTTGCCGTGCTCGGGGTGATTATCGGTTTGCTGGCCACCATCTTTTCCTCAACCATGATTAATGTCGCGCTGACCAATATCATGGCCGAGTTCGATATTACCCAGGCCTCCGCCCAATGGATGTCGACGGGCTTTTTGAGCGCGACGACGGTGTGCATGCTGGCCACCGCCTGGCTGATGCAGAATTATGGATCCCGGGCCGCCTTTATGCTGGCCATTACGGTATTTTTTGTTGGCAGTGTGCTTGGTCAGTTCGCGCCGAATTATGGTCTGCTGGTCGTTGCGCGGCTTTTGCAAGGGGCCGGTGCCGGTATTCTGCAGCCCCTGTCCATGGCCCTTGTTTTCATTCTATTCCCGCCGAATAAGCGGGGGTCCGCTATTGGCTTTTTCAGCATGGTCGTGGTTCTTGGACCGGCAGTGGGTCCGACCATTGGTGGCATCATTACCGACAGTCTGGACTGGCATTACACGTTCACCGCCGGATTGCCCCTTTGCGCCATCGCCGGCGTGCTCGGTTGGATCTTTCTTCCGGATCGCATCGAAAGTCAGGGCCGCAGCCGCTTTAACATGATGAGTTTTGTGCTGATCGCGACAACGGTCGCCAGCCTGCTGACCGGCTTGTCCAACAGTCAGTTCTATGGATTTTCCGATATAAAGGTGGTGAGTTTTCTCGCCGTTTCTATTGTAGCGTTCATTACGTTTATTCAGCGGGAGAGGACCAACAGCGCACCCCTACTCCGCATCGATATGTTCCGCAACAAGGTTTTTACCTCAACGGTTCTGATCGGGGCCATTACCAGTGCCGGGATGTTTTCCAGTATCTACATGCTGCCCCTGTTCGCCCGCACGGTGCAAGGGGCCTCCGCCACAGATGCGGGTCTGCTGCTGCTCCCGGGTGGCCTGGCCCTGGCCGCCGTTTCCCCGATCGCAGGTCGCCTTGTCGATCGTATGCCCGCCTATCGCCTATTAATAACGGGGATTATTCTGTTCACCATCTCAACCTACGCCCTCACCTATGCGGATCAGTATAGCGCCTTCTGGATGGTGGCGGGGTGGGTTGTTGTCAGCCGAGCGGCTCTTGGATTCATCCTGCCATCCAACAGCACTTTATCCCTTTCCAGCATGGGGATTGAACAGGTTCCGCAAGCCTCCGGCGCACTTAATTTTTGCCGAATGCTCGGCGGAACGGTCGGGGTTAATCTGATCGCCGTCCTCATAACGGCCCGCTCCTTTCACTATCAACAGGAGTTGCTTTCCTCCAAAAGTGAGCAAGCGCTCACAAACGAGGACATCGTCCTGGCTCTCACCCATACATTCCATGATTGCTTCCTGATTGCCTGCGTGTTTTTCTCTTTGGCTCTGATCCCGGCGCTCTATATCGCCTATCGTTCTCGTACCGCGTAAAAAAGGCCCCGAATTTCTCCGAGGCCTTTGTCTTTGCTGCTGGCGGGATCAAAGGTCTTTGAAGCCTTTGCCTTCTTTGGCCAGTTTTTCAAGCAAGGGTGCCGGTGTCCATTCGTCACCATGCTCTTCCTTGAACTTAAGCAGATCATTATAAATGTTCTCAAGGCCGATATGGTCCGCATAGCGCATGGGACCCCCCCGATAGACGGGCCAGCCATAGCCATAGACCCAGATCACATCGATATCACTGGCCCGGGCCGCAATGCCTTCTTCAAGAATTTTGGCGGCTTCATTGATCATCGGATAGATGCACCGTTTCAGGATCTCCTCATCGGAGACTTCCCGGCGATTGATCCCGGCGTCCCGTGCCGCTTTGACAATGATATCCTCAACTATCGGATCCGGCTGAGGTGTGCGACTGCCTTTTTCATAATGGTAGTAGCCATCGCCGGTTTTCTGACCAAACCGGCCAAGCTCACAAATCGCATCGGCAACCGGGCTGGTCACGCCCCTGCCCTGACGAATGCGCCATCCGACGTCATTACCCGCCAGATCTGACATGGCAAACGGTCCCATGGGCATGCCAAAGTCATACAGAACCCGATCCACATCTTCCAGCTTGGCCCCTTCAAGGATCAGCTTATTCGCCTGCTCCCCGCGTTGAGCCAACATGCGGTTGCCGACAAAGCCGTCACAGACCCCAACCATAGCCGGTACCTTGCCGATCCGCTTGGCCAGAGCCATGCAGGTGGCCATGACAGTGGCGCTTGTTTTCTTGGTGCGAACCTCTTCCAGCAATTTCATAACATTGGCCGGACTGAAGAAATGCAGGCCGATGACATATTCGGGCCGTTTCGTGGCTTCACCGATCTCATCAATGTCGAGAGTCGAGGTATTAGTTGCCAGAATGGCTCCATCCTTACAGATGGCATCCAGTTTACCAAAGATCTCTTTCTTAACATCCATATTCTCGAAGATGGCCTCGATCACAATATCAACGTCCGCCAGGTCTTCCAGATTGGTTGTGCCGGTGAGCAGGGACATGCATTTGTCCATGGCCTCCTGCGTCATGCGACCTTTGGACACCGTCGCTGCATAATTTGCTTCAATAATGCCAATGCCTTTATCGAGAGCTTCCTGCGTCGTTTCCACGATTGTCACCGGAATACCGGCCTGGAGGAAGTTCATGGCAATACCACCGCCCATGGTTCCGGCACCGACGATACCGGCTGTATTGATATCAATCAGCGGTGTGTCTTTCGGTACATCCGGGATCTTGTTGGCCAGGCGCTCGGAAAAGAAGAAATACTGCTGAGCTTTTGACTGCTCACCCTGCATCAGTTCCATAAAGAGTTCCCGCTCCCGCTTCAGACCCTCGGCAAAGGGGAGGTTTACAGCCCCTTCTACCGCCTTGATACAGTTTTCAGGCGCCTCAAAGTTCCGAGTTTTTCTAGCTATGGATTTTCTGAAATCATCGAAGATCGCCGGATTCTTCTTGGCTTCTTCCAGCTTTTCATTCTGATCGCTGATTTTGACAAGCGGACGTCCTTCTTCCACGACCTTTTTGGCAAATGCAATCGCGCCTTCGGTCAAATCGCCTTCGATAATCTCATTAACAAGACCAACCTCCAGGGCTTTTTTCGCACCGATAGGATTACCTCCTGCAATCATCGTCAGGGCCATCGGAACACCGACAACCCTTGGCAAACGCTGGGTTCCCCCTGCTCCCGGCAGGAGACCGAGCTTGACCTCGGGAAGCCCAACTTTAGCTGAGCTGTTGGCGACCCGGTAATGACAGCCGAGTGCTGTCTCCAGTCCCCCGCCAAGGGCCGTCCCATGGATAGCGGCAACTACCGGCTTGCTGGAAGATTCAATAACCCCGATCACTTCATGCAGTCCGGGTTCCATGGGCGGCTTACCGAATTCGGTGATATCGGCGCCGGCAATGAAAGTCCGACCTTCACAAGCGAGAACAATGGCACTGACACTGTTATCGGCAATGGCGGCTTCAACCCCTCCCTTGATGCCCGCGCGTACGCCGACGCTCAAGGCATTTACGGGCGGATTATTGACGGTCACGACACCGACAGAGCCCTGTGCTTCATAAGATACGAAGTCTGTTATGGCAGTCATTTTTCTTATTCCTTTCGTAAGGTATTTCCTGACTGAGTCTTATCTGGTTGGATCGTCTGAAACGCGGACGAGGAGTTTCCCGAAATTCTTGCCCTTGAGCAGGCCGATAAAGGCCTCCGGCGCATTTTCGATCCCGTCAACAATGTCTTCCCGATATTTCAACTGACCACTGGCGATCCAGCCGCCCATATCTTTGAGGAACGCCGGCAGATGGTCAAAATGATCAGAAATGATAAAGCCTCTCAATGTCATACGTTTTGTCAGCATATCGCGCATCAGAGCCGGCAAGTAGTTTGTCCCGGTTGGCAACGAAGTCGCGTTATATTGAGAAATCAATCCACAGAGCGGGATACGGGCAAAGTCATTAAGAAGCGGCATCACCGCATCAAACACCTTACCTCCGACATTCTCGAAATAAACATCGATACCATCCGGGCAGGCCTTCGCCAGCTGCTCCGCGAAATCCGCATCCTTGTAATTCAAGCAGGCATCGAAACCGAGCTCATCGACAACAAAAGCACATTTATCAGGCGAGCCTGCGATCCCGATGGCCTTCGCGCCCTTGATCCGGGCAACTTGACCGACCACACTCCCAACGGCACCGGACGCGGCGGCAACGACTACTGTCTCGCCTTCTTTAGGCTGGCCAATTTCCAACAATCCAAAATAGGCCGTCAAACCAGGCATCCCCAGGACCCCAACCGCAGTAGAAATCGGGGCCAAGCCAGGATTGAGTTTCATCACGCCAACGCCATCTGAAAGGCAATGACTCTGCCATCCGGTTGCGCACATAACATAATCACCGACGTCAAACCCACTGAGATTTGACTGTTCGACAACACCGACGCCTCCGCCCAGCATGGGTTCTCCTATTTGAGCACTGGCGGAATAACTCTTTGCCTCGCTCATTCTGCCGCGCATATAGGGGTCAAGAGACATATAGATGGTCTTAACCAGCATCTGGTTTTCGCCCGGGGTTGGCACCGGTGTCTGAACGATGTCAAAATTTTCTGGGGTTGGCTCTCCATCCGGACGGGATTTGAGCAGCACTTGAGTATTCATATCTGACATTAAAAAAGCCTTCCTTGCTTTTGTTTTAATTATAGCTAATGACTTCAGGATTCAACGACTTAGAGAACAGTCGGTCAACAATCGAAGATCGATTTGCGAGTACAGCGCCCTGATTTATATACTGTTTATCCGTAATCTCATTTTTATCGACGGACATTGGACGGGCCAGGATTACGGCCTTTCCGATCCGTCTGCTCGGAGCCTTATTCTGCTGATTATAGCTGCTAAGCTTTGTCTGAACAGCCGAGAAAACCTCTATCTCGGAAATTAGTTCCCCATCTTCCGATTTTGCGCCGTTCGCTTGTTCCAACTGCTTCAGCACCTGCTCAGTTGGGACAATCATAATTCCTATTTCATCCCGATCATGGCCAGCGATGACAACATCCCGCGCGATGGGGTCCAAGGCATCAATCAACTGCAGACGCAAGGACCCGGTACTGACCCAGGTCCCATTGGCAAGTTTGAAATCTTCCGCAACCCGGCCGTTAAACACCAGTCCGGTCTCGGGATTGTCCGGGTCCATCCATTTCACGGCATCGCCAATGCAGTAATACCCCTCATCATCAAAGTAATCTTTGGTCAGGTCCTCGCGCTTGTAATATTCCTTGAGCACATTAGGACCCTTGATGCGAATTTCAAGCTTGTCGCCGATGGGAATTACCTTGATGGTTACACCCGGTGTCGGCACCCCGATCAGGCCAACCTTTTCCGTATTCCAATAGACGGCGGTTCCCGTCCCTGTGGTCTCGGTGGCGCCCCAACCGGTTCCAAATGGCATGCGAAGACCTGTATGTTTGATGGACAGCACCTGCATCCGTTCAAACATTTCCTGGGACAGCGCCGCACCGCCATATTGGCAGATGGTCATGTTTTTAAAAAAAGCCTTTGCCAGTTCTTCATCCTTCTCCAGAGCATCCGCGAGGAAGCTGTAGGCAGCCGGAACACTGCTGAACCGTGACGGTGAAACTTTTTTCAAATTCTGCAAGGTGCGTTGAAACAAGCCCGGCGCCGGTTTGCCGTCATCCATATACATCGTACCGGACACCCGCATGATGCCAAAGAAATTGACATTGCCGCCATAGGTATGGTGCCAGGGAAGCCAATCAAGAACCCTTAAATAGTCCTCTGCCGGATCACGTGCTTCCGAGACCAGCTCAAGCGTTTTCTGAGCCGCGCAGATCATGCCATGGGTATTGGGAACCGCTTTTGGCATACCGGTGGACCCAGAGGTAAAAAGAATTTTAGCGAGAGTGCTCTCGTCCACCTTTGAATAGGCCGCCTCAACGGTGGGTCCATCAGTGTCCCCAAGAAGGTCTTCAAAGCGTATCCCGCCGTGATCCGAACCGGTCACCGTGACGACCGTCTTACCCTCAAGCGGAATAGCTTCGAGAGCTACCGCAAACATGTCCCCATCTTCGGCAAAGACCATGCCCGGTTCCACCAGATCCGTCGCATATTTTAGCTTGGCAAAATCGTTTCCCATGAGTGAATAGGAAGGCGAAACTGGAATGATTGGAACACCGACCTGAATCGCCCCCATGGATAGGACGGCATGGGCAAAACTGTTGCCGGAAAGAATCAGGATGGATTTGCCCGGGCCGTAACCCTCACGCAATAACCAGCTGCTGACTTTATCTGCTTGCTCACGTGCTTCAGCATAAGTCAACTCAGGCCAGACATCAGTCGGGCCGCACTTTACCAAATAGGCTCTATCGGGAAATTCCTCTGCTGATCGACGCCAGTAAAATCCTACGTTTTTCTGAACTTCCCCCAGCTCAACATTACTTTTAATGACGTAAGATCCATCCTCATTTTTACTGACATTGATATCCGGAGACGGTCGATCCAGTTCCAGAAACGGTATGCTCGACGACATGCTGACAGCAAACTCCCTTGTTTTTTTAGTTCTATTTTTGTTGGCTGACTGTTATTGTGGGGGATATTGACAAATTGTTACAACAATTGCCAGCGGCAGCCGCAAAAAAAGAAATAAAAAAGTAACAAGGGTGATTTTCGATGACCGAACCGGCAGACGTTGTTCTGGTAACAGACAGGGCGAGTAAACGAAAAGAAGAAAAGCGCCAACGCCTTCTGGACGCGGCACGCAAATTATTCGTGAACAAGGGGTATCACGAAACCCGGCCTCAGGATATTGCGCGGGAGGCGGACGTGGCCCACGGCACGTTCTATTCGCACTATACAGACAAGCGAGAGATATTCCTCGCCTTCGCCGGTGCCGCTCAAGAAGACCTTCACGCTTTTGTCCAGTCTCGCATCCCGAAAGTTGATAGTTTTGAAGAATATATCCGCTTCAGCCTGACTGCCATTCAGGAATTCGCCGAGCAGAATCCCGGACTGCTGAGATCGGCCCTGGTCGATACCAAGGTATTTGATCCAACGGATTCCACGTCAAAAGAAGTCAGAAGCCGGTTTGCGGCCGGTTTTATCAAACGGCTTGAGGATGCTTGTGATACCGGTGAGCTATATGAGGATGTGGATCCTGATCTGATTGGCCACGCCATGATGGGTCTTATTCAGTTCTCGGCACCTCTTGCCTATCGCAAGGGTCAAAGCCGTCAGGAATTTGTCGATCACATGACCCGCTTTCTGACCCGGGCCCTTGTCAAAGATCCGAAAAGGCTGACCTGACTTTTACCCCCAGGGACCTTTCTTCCGCCCCCCGCCATCGGTATAGGGAATGGATCCTCGACCGGCGGCAGGTGCAGTCGGTTTTCTTGTATATCTGTCTGACGGTGGTTGATATCCGCTCTGTCCACCCCGCCGGAAAGACGCTGCAAATTCCTTGAGCCGGCTGACCCGGTTTGATGTGGATGGATGGGTCGAAAACAGATTGTCGGCTCGTTTCCCATGCAAGGGATTGACGATAAAGAGGCTCGCAGACGCCGGGTTCTTCTCCGCTGGCACATTCTCATGTCGACGGGCCCCCTGCTCCAGTTTCAGCAAGGCACTGGCCAGCCATTCCGGGTTTCCGCAAATCTCACTGCCCGTATGATCCGCAGAATACTCCCGGGTTCGGCTAATGGCCATTTGCACCAGCATCGCCGCCAGGGGTGCCAGAAACATGATGGCCAGCATCCCGACGATGCCACCGGCATTGTTCCGGTTGCCGCCAAAGAACAGCGCAAAATTGGCGAGCATACTGATGGCGCCAGCAATCGTCGCCGTGACGGTCATGGTGAGGGTGTCCCGGTTTTTTACATGGGCCAGCTCATGAGCCATCACCCCTGCCAGTTCTTCTGTTGTCAGAAGATCGAGAAGGCCAGTGGTTGCCGCAACGGCCGCATTCTCAGGATTTCGCCCCGTCGCAAAAGCATTTGGCTGCGGATTTTCCATGATATAGACTTTGGGCATCGGCAATTCGGCCCGGTGAGCCAGGTCCCGCACCAATTTAACCAGTACCGGGGCCTCCGATTCTGTCACCTGCCGGGCCCCATACATCTTCAAGACCATCTTGTCCGAGTTCCAATAGGCAAACCCGTTCATGGCTATAGCCACGGCGAATGCAATCAGCATCCCGGTTGTGCCACCGATCAGAAATCCTACGCCAAGGAACAGCGCAGTGATCGCCGCGATAAGAATTCCTGTCTTGAAAAAGTTCATAATTGGGTCTTTCTGGCCTCACGATCTGATACCACACACTACCCTCTATATGTATTCATCGAAAGCAGCTAATCAAGCGACATTTGGATGCAGGGTGACCACAAAAATGCCTCAATAAAAACAAGATTTCGTCAAAACCAACCATTAAATGGTGTTTTACCGGTTAGTACAGAATAACTGGACAACCGGCAAGTCTAAGGGAGGCGGTTGTGTCCTTGTAAATTATCCGAATTTGCAAGGACACGACACTTAAGTAAGTACAGTTGAGTATCCAGTAGCGTACTGAAATCGGCAGGGGGCAGGCCTGCCGATTTTTTTAATTTTTTTCTTTATATTTTAGAGGGTTAGGCCGCGTCTTTAATCAAAGACTTGATGGCAGCAACTGCTTCTGATCCCTTATTGGCATCCGGCCCGCCGGCCTGCGCCATATCCGGACGCCCACCGCCGCCTTTTCCGCCCAATGCAGCGGATCCGGCCCGAACAAGATCTACAGCATCAAACTTCTCCGTCAGGTCATTGGTCACGCTGACAACAATTGAAGCCTTGCCGTCATTGGCCGCAATCAGGACAATCACACCGCTATCCAGCTGCTTCTTAATTTCATCCGCCATGGGTTTCAGATCCCGGGGCGGAACATCGCCAAGGACATGAGCCACAAAACCAACATTGCCAATCCGCTCCACTTCATTGGTCTTTCCGCCACCCGTAGCCATTTTCTTTCGAGTCTCTGAAAGCTCCCGATCCAGCCGCTTTCTCTCATCCAGCAGGCCGGAAATACGATGTGGCAATTCCGTTGGCGCGACCTTCAATGTCGTAGCCGCATCGCTGAGAATTTGCTCCCGCGCATTGATATAGTCGAGTGCCGCTTCCCCGGCGACAGCTTCGATACGCCGAACCCCGGAGGCCAATCCACCCTCACTAACGATTTTCAACAAACCGAGGTCGCCGGTGCGGGTCACATGGGTACCGCCACAGAGTTCCGTGGAATAGTCCCGGCCCTCCCCTTTACTGGTGTCAGGCCCCCCCATGGAAACAACACGGACTTCATCGCCGTATTTCTCTCCAAACAGGGCCATAGCGCCAGCCTTGATGGCCTCATCCGGTGTGGTCAAATGCACAGCAACATCCGCATTGGTGCGAATACGGTCATTCACATCCTTTTCGACGACCCGAATATCCTCATCCGTCATCGCAACTTGATGGGAGAAGTCGAACCTGAGGCGATCTTCGGCAACAAGGGAGCCTTTTTGAGTAACATGGTCTCCAAGCCGTTGACGCAAAGCTTCGTGCAGAAGGTGGGTCGCGGAGTGATGGACCCGCAATCCTGCCCTGCGAAGCCCGTCAACATGGGTTTCAGCCACATCGCCCAGCTTCAACGAGCCTTTGGTGATCTTGCCGATATGAATATGGATATCCTGTTTTTTCTGGGTATCCGTAACTTCCATTGAGAAACCCTCAGGATTGGATAAAACACCCTGATCCCCTTCCTGACCGCCGGATTCGCCGTAAAAAGACGTCTGGTTGAGGACGACCATAACCTCAGCCCCGGCCTCAGCACTCTCCACTTCCTTGCCATCAACGACAATGGCCTGAACCTGCCCCTCCGCCGTTTCCGTCTGATAGCCGAGAAATTCTGTTGCGCCCATGCGCTCATGCAAGTCAAACCACAGATGATCCGTTGCCGCTTCACCCGATCCGGACCAGGCGGCGCGGGCAGCTTCTTTCTGCTTGGCCATAGCGGCATCAAAGCCAGCCTCATCGAGATCCCGCTCTTGACCGCGAAGGATGTCCTTTGTCAAGTCAAGCGGAAATCCGAATGTGTCATAGAGCTTGAATGCCACGTCCCCCGGAAGAGGCTCGGAGTCACCAAGCTTGTCCGTGGCGCCTTCCAACAGCTTAAGACCACGGTCAAGGGTTTCCTTGAACCGCGTCTCTTCAACCTTCAGAGTCTCCGAAATAAGGGTCTCGGCACGGTCCAGCTCCGGAAAGGCATCTCCCATTTCCTCAACAAGGGTACTCACCAGTTTCCAGACCAGCGGATCCTTGGCGCCCAATATATGAGCATGACGCATGGCCCGCCGCATAATCCGGCGCAAGACATAACCGCGACCTTCATTGGAGGGCAGCACGCCATCAGCAATCAGAAAGGCGGAAGATCTCAAATGATCGGCAATCACCCGATGGGATACTTTGAGATCGCCATCTGCGTCCACATTGAAAATATCTGCGGAGGCCTCAATGATGGTCCGCATCAGGTCGATATCGTAATTGTCATGCTTGCCTTGCAGAACAGCGGTTAAGCGCTCCAACCCCATTCCTGTATCTATAGAAGGCCGCGGTAAGTTTTCTCGCTGACCTGGTCCAAATTGCTCGAATTGCATAAACACGAGGTTCCAGATTTCCACAAAGCGGTCGCCATCTTCATCCGGGCTTCCCGGAGGGCCGCCCGGAATGCTTTCCCCATGATCATAGAAAATCTCTGAGCAGGGACCGCATGGTCCGGTATCGCCCATGGACCAAAAGTTATCAGAAGTCGCAATACGGATGATTTTTTCTTCCGGCAGACCCGCAATCTTCTTCCAATGCTCAACAGCTTCGTCATCATCGTGGTAAACGGTGACCAGCAGTTTGTCTTTCGATAAACCAAATTCCTTGGTCAGGAGATTCCAGGCAAGCTCGATGGCCAGATCCTTAAAGTAATCACCAAAGGAAAAGTTCCCGAGCATTTCAAAGAAAGTATGATGGCGGGCCGTGTGGCCGACATTTTCAAGATCGTTATGTTTGCCACCTGCGCGGACACATTTCTGGGTGGTCACTGCCCGGTTATACGATCGCTTTTCCTGCCCGGTAAAAACGTTCTTGAATTGCACCATACCGGCTGCTGTAAACATCAACGTCGGATCATTTCGCGGAATGAGGGGCGAGCTATCAACTTTCTCATGCCCGTTCTCGCCAAAATACTCCAGGAACGATTTGCGAATTTCCTTCGTCGTGCTCATGTTGCTCTTTCCATTGCCACGGCAACAGACCTTCCGATCAATACGTCAATACAGCCAATTCCGACCAAACCCGACTTTTAACGTGCCGCGAAACCCCTGTCCAGCCGGTTAGCACTGGCATTGACGGGTCAAGCCTGTTATGGAAGACAATCGGATTTGATATCACCAATAAATAATAACATGGAAAGTCAATTTCCACATCTGATAAGAAAACGGAAAACTCACGTGACAATTATTGACAAAGAACCAGCTGCGGCCATTGACCTTATTGTAGAAGGTTTTGAGGCCGCCGGATATATCTGCGACCGTCATATCGCCACCTCCATTTATCTCTCGCAAAAGCTGGACAAGCCAATCCTTGTCGAAGGTCCGCCAGGAGTAGGCAAGACAGAACTGGCGAAGGCGACGTCTGAATTACTCAACGCCCCGCTCATCCGTTTACAGTGTTATGAAGGTCTGGATGAATCCAAGGCCCTCTATGAATGGAAATATGGCAAGCAGCTTCTCTATACCCAGATCCTGAAGGAAAAACTGGGCGATCTGCTGGAGGATGCCGTTGGGCTGGACCAGTCCATGAATAAGCTGCATCAGTTTGGTGACAGTTTTTTCTCCGAGGAATTCCTGGAGGCCCGTCCTCTTATGCAGGCACTGAAATCAGAGGGACAAACGGTTCTTCTGATTGATGAAATCGATAAGTCCGATCATGAGTTTGAGGCTTATTTGCTTGAAATTCTGTCAGACTATCAGATTTCCGTTCCTGAAATCGGAACGATCAAGGCCAGGACCAAGCCGCTTGTGTTCCTGACCAGCAATAACACCCGGGAGATGAGTGATGCGCTGAAACGCCGTTGTCTGCATCTCTACATCCCTTTCCCTGACGCCAACCTGGAGCGGCGGATCATCAAGACACGGGTTCCCGAGCTGGATGAAAATCTCAGGAACCAGCTTGTCTCCTTTGTACAACAGTTGAGAACCCAGGATCTGAAAAAATTGCCCGCCGTCAGTGAGACCATTGACTGGGCACGGACACTCCTCTTGTTGCATGCTGAGAACTTGGATACGGAACTTGTGCGCAATACCCTCAACATGCTTCTGAAATTTGAGGAAGACATCGATAATATGCACACCGAAGTTCCTAAATTTATTGCGGTGGCTCAAAAAGAAAACAGATAATGGACAAGCCCCTAGCCGAATTTGTCGAGATGCTGCGCTATGCGGATGTTCCGGTATCCATCAGTGAAAGCCTGGACGCAGCGGTTACCGTACAGCTCATTGGATATGAGGATCGGGCGCTTCTTAAAGATGCATTATCTCAGGTGATGGCCAAAACGGTTGAAGACCATGAAAGCTTCAGCCGCTGTTTCGATGAGTTTTTCAGTTATGACGTCGAGTTGAATTTGGAAGAGGCTCTGGCGCCGGACCTCGCTGACGAAAACACAGGCGACAACTCAGAGGATTCCACGCAGGAGAGCGGTTCTGACGATCAGGACTCTCCCGCCAATCAGAACGCTGGTGAAGGAGGAGCCGGAAGTGGTGCGGGCGAAGCTCGTCAGGCATCTCCGGACGCCGGTCTTGTCGACATGTTGGAGCAAAATGACAGGACAGCCCTCACCATGGCTATGAATGACGCCGCCAGTGCCGTCAATCTCAGCGGTATTGTCCTGATGACCCAACGGGGCCTGTTTACCAGACGGATCATGGAGGAAATGGGTCTCGACCAGGTCAATCGGGAAATCACTGCCCGCCAGGAAAGCGGCGATGAGGAAGGCAGCCAGGAGCTTGCCGGACGTCTGGAAAGCCTGTTTGATACAGTACGAGACCTTGTCGACCGGCAACTCGCCCAAACCAGCAGCGGCAAGGGTAAACAGTTTCGTCAGGATATCCTGAAAAATGTCCGGCTTTCCAATATTGAGCAGCGGGATTTTCGCATCATGCGTGATATCGTCCGGCGTATGGCGAAACGGCTCACAGACATGAATTCCCGGGTGAGGAAGGTCAAAAATCGCGGCCATCTCGATATCCGCAAGACCATGCGCCGCAATGTCGCCTATGACGGTATCCTGTTCGAAACCCATTGGAAGCAAAAGCACAAGGACCGTCCTAGGGTGCTGGCTGTCTGTGATGTCTCAGGATCTGTTGCATCCGTCGCCCGATTTCTGCTGCTGTTTCTCTATAGTCTGAATGAGGTCCTGCCCAAGGTGCGCTCGTTCGCCTTTTCCGGCACCCTCGGAGAAGTCACGGATTTATTTGATCAGTACGGCCCCGAAGATGCCGTTCCGCTCGCTATTGATAGATTTGGGGGGCGGTCGACGGATTACGGCCGGGCCATGGAGGATTTCAAGGAGCTTATCTTTGATGAGCTGGATAACCGGACAACGGTTATCTTCCTCGGCGACGGTCGCTCCAACGGCTCCGATCCACGCATCGATATTCTGAAGGAAATCAAGGCCCGATCGAAACGGGTGATCTGGCTCAATCCGGAGCGAAAATCCATCTGGGGGTCCGGCGATTCTGAGATGCTGCGCATTGCCCCTTACTGTACTGTGGCAGAAACCTGCAATTCTCTCAACAAATTGGAACTGGTCATTCGCGATTTGTTAAAGACCTCCTAGACAGGAAGGAACAAACCGTATTTGATCCACTTGGCACTTGATGTTGAGTAGGAACAAGAGATGTTTGCGGAAATAGGAACCCCTTTGCTTGCCGGCCTGATCCTGGCGCTCGCCGCCACAGGGGTCCTGGGCGGTCTTCTGGCAGGCCTTCTTGGGGTTGGCGGAGGCATCGTCATTGTTCCGGTCCTGTATAATATTCTCTCCTATTTTGATGTTGGCGATGATATCCGCATGCATGTCGCTGTCGGCACTTCTCTTGCCACCATCATCCCGACCTCCATCGCTTCCGCCTATTCCCACAATAAAAAGGGCGGCATAGATCGGGATCTGCTGAAAAGCTGGGGATTCTGGATCCTTTTAGGGGTGCTGGGCGGCACCATCGTTGCAGGCCTGACGGATGCCTTTGTCCTGACCCTCGTTTTCGCGGTTCTGGCGCTCGTTGTTGCCGCGAATATGGCCTTTCGTCCGGATAATCTGCAGGTCGCGGGGACGCTTCCGAAAGCTCCTCTCAAGCAGCTCCTGGCTATTTTCATTGGTTGGTTTTCGGCCATGATGGGAATTGGCGGGGGGACATTTGCCGTTCCAATCCTGACCCTGTTCAAATATCCCATCCGAAAAGCCGTCGGCACCGCCTCTGCCATTGGTCTGATCATCGCTGTCCCCGGAACCATTGGCTTTGTGATTTCCGGTTATCATGTCCCTGATCTTCCCGTTGGTAATCTGGGATATGTGAACGGCTTTGGGCTCCTTGTGATCGCGCCAATGACCGTGCTCTGCGCGCCGCTCGGGGCCATATGGGCTCATCGCATCAACACGGGACTGCTTAAAAAACTTTTTGCTTTCTTTCTCTTCGCAACCTCCCTCCGCATGTTCTACGGGCTGATCTCATGAGCACTCAGCCCGGCAATCGGAAGAACGTACCGATTGCGGTTCGAGATTTGGACTGGATTATTTCCGCGCCGTTTTTACTCGCCCGCACCCCATTGCCAAATCTTTCGGACCTGCCGGAAACAAAGGCGCTGCTTCATGACCTCTATAAAGATCCGGAGCCCCTGCTCGCGCATCTTGAAAATCTCAACCGGCACACGCTCGGCAGTTATTTTGAGCATCTGGTAATTTTTTGGCTGGACCATCTGCCCTCCGTCTCGGTTTTAGCAACAAATCTGCAGGTGTTTGATGGCAAGACAACCATTGGCGAAATCGACCTGTTGTTCACCTATGAGAACAAAACCTATCACTGGGAACTGGCGATCAAATTTTATCTGAATATCGGTTCCGGCGCTTATGCGTCTGATTTCGTCGGACCCAAACGCCAGGATAATCTTGATCGCAAACTTGCCCGCCTTTATGACCACCAGCTCAACCTCACCAATAGAAAAGAAGCGAAAAGTATTTTAAGAAAACTGGCGACTGGGGGCATTCATTCCTATGCCTGGGTTAAAGGAGTCCTGTTTCAGCCCGGTTCCCTTAGCTCAGATCTCCCGGCATCGCTCCCGGACCAGGTCTCCAGAAACTGCCCCATTGGCCGATGGATACGGCTTTCAGAGATTGAAAAATCGCCTTTTCCGGATTTTGAGTTTTTTCTCTTTCCACAAAAACCCCACTGGCTTGCTTCTCATTTTTATATGGATGAAGCTCGCGCCGGAGGCAAAAAGGCTCTGGAAAAAACAGCAAATCAAAATCTGGATGAGAGAAGCACACCACTGCTGACATATCTCCTTTCACAGGGTGACACCCCTCAACTAGAAGTCTCGGAGCGGCTATTTATCGTGCCGGATCACTGGACCCGCTAGCTATTTGTTTTGATAACCGTCAAGAATGTGCCGATCAGGGTAAATACCTCCCGCAGATGCACCCCCGATGTAACCGAGAAATAATATCCGTCGGATGTCGCACAGAGCCGGAGCGGATCTGCCAGGTCTGCCGGAGATTGGTACTCAACCACATAGATTTTCACACCTTTTGTTTTTAACCGGGAGCAAACCGTTGAAAGCAACTCGTTTTGACCCTCAAAGCTGCCATTACCGGAGCCCGATACCAGTAAAACAATCTTATCAAACTCCGGATCCGTGTAATCAACAGGATGTTGACCACCCGCCTGCCAGGCAGACCGCCAATCTGGAGAGAGTACTCTTTCCGCCCAGATCATTCCGCGTTCTAGCCCGCCGCCGCCGACGCCTGAAAGGGCTACAAGATCTTGAAGGAGATCGGCGGACGACCCGGCAAGGTGACGAATGGAAACCGCACGACATTCGCTGGTGGTCGTCACCGAATAATGTGGCAATCCGGTTGTACTGTTGAGAGAGGAAGATATGTCTAAGACAAGAGGAAATTTACTGAGATCGGGAGGTATGTCTGTCTCCCCTGCCAGGCCGTCACGGACACCGACACACCACCTTTCCTGCTCAAGCGGCCCGGCCCAGCTTTTCGTGCCGGGAACTGAAGGCGGAACATTTACCGGCCAGTCCTCCGCCTCGATCCAGTCCTTGTGCGGAGCGACATTGATGTAGGCGCCGCCAAATGGCACGATGGCGAATTGTATACCCTCTTTTTCTTTTTCGTGCATTTCCAGGGCATTGATAAAATCGAAGGCACTTATCTTGACGTCCGATAGTTTGCCTGAGCTTTCCATCATAACGGAACTGTCCAGCACCAATACAAGCTCAGCTTCCGGCATAACCGATCGGACACTGACCGCACTTGAGACAGTCATATCATTCAGAAAATTGAAAATTCGCAGGAGATAGGTTTTAGCCGTGGCTTGCGCGGAAACGGTCACGTTACCTGAGGAAACACTCACATTTGTCATGAGAGCCAAATCCTGGGCGGTTTCATCATTCGCGATCAAGACGCTTCCGGAGGCCAGATTGGCGGAGAGAATTTCTTGACCAAGGCGGGAAAGCTCATGGTCATCAATGAAATGAAGGTTTTTTGCAACGGTCAGCGCCGCCATCTCCGTGGCAGTATGGAGTTTTGATTGCAGGGCGAAGACCCGGGAAACATCCAATAGAAGGGCCGCAAAACCAATGGTTACGGTAATGGCAAACACAAGAACCGGCGTCGCACTTCCCCGGATATCTGAGAAAAATAATCGGCTCTTTTTTGAACTCCGGGTTAGAATCTGGCACATCGTATGATCATCATTTATTGAAACTGCCGTATTGCGGGACTGCGCGCTAGCAGGATTGCCGTCCCCCTGATCTCGTCTTCCAGAAAGGATAAACCAGATAGAAAGAGCGCCTCCTGAGCCTCAAGACACAGGTCCAGTTGATAGAAATAATGAATGCCGGTCATATTCTCCTCATCGGAGGAAAAAAATTCGAATTGATGGGGATCCGAGCTGCAAGAACCTGCATTGTCTGGATGTGTCCGTGTCCAGATCACTTTCTGGCCATTTTGCCCATGCACTTCGATGGCCATAACCGACAAGACCGTACGCGCCACGTAGGGGTGCTCCATTGTAATTTTTTCGAGGGCAAGCGCCGTATCCAGAATTGATTTCTCAGATAAAACTGCTGCCTGACTAAAATGCTCAACAGCAAATTGCGCCGATTTGTTAGCACGGTCGGATAACTGACCAAGCCGGGCAAGATCATGCGTAGCAATGAGGATAACCACGATGATTGGCATGATCAAAGCAACCTCAATGGCAACGCTGCCCGATGGACATTTTATCAGATTCTTATGGCGCATGTTTTGAAACCGTCAGCACACGGATCGGGACAGCCGTTCCATCATGGACAAGCATCATCAACGGGGAGGTTAGATTTATAGAAGATTCCAACTGGTAAATAACAAGCATATCTGACTCCCCAGCAGACCCGGACTCCGCGTCGATGACGCCTGACACATAGTCTGCAGGATCTGCGTAGACATTTGATGAGGCGGAGAGGGTCTTATCTTCAATAAGGAAAGAAGCAGAAGATGAGGCCAACCCTTTTGCTACTGCATCTAAATCAGCCTGGTTCAGGTCTTTCTTGTCATCTGAAGAGGCCATATATTTGTAATGAAATGCAAGATCTCTTGCCAAAATGTTCAGCTGTTCCTCTGCGAGCAAAATTTTGATCACATCAAGGGCGGCAAGGAACAGGATAAAGAACAGAGGAATTATGAGAGCAAATTCAAGGGTTGCTGAACCTTCTTCTTCTCGGTCAAGTCTTTTGCCTATTAGCAACATCTAGTTTTTCCCTGGAAGAAAGGTCTCTGACCGCGGTCCTAGTAACAATTGTCGGACGTTCGCCGGGTCACCTGAAAGCCGCAGCAGCTCGTAATATTGTAGATTATTCTTCACGGAAGCGGCATCCAGATCCATCAGCCCGATGCGCTCTGCTTCCCGTCGATTGCCGAGAAGCCCATAGGCGAGCGCCAGATTCTGCCGCATCTTGATGCTGCCGTCTTGCCCAAAAGCAATTTCCTTCAACAGGTTAACTGCTTGCAGATAATTCCCCTCCAATAAGTGGGAAAGGGCCATATTGTTTTTCGTCTCCAGATCATCAGGATTGTCTGCAAGCAATTGACGGAATAGAACCCGAGCTTCCAAATGGTGGCCAAGAATATCCTTTGAGACCGCTGTTCCGCTTTTGGCGGCCTTGTTGTCCGGATCGGCGTGCAGTGCCCTTTCGAAATAACTTTCCGCTATTCCGGGCCGGTAAAGGAGCAGATTTGCCCGCCCCAGACCGACCAGAATATCGACATCTTCCGTACCAGCCTTTTCCAGATCCAGGAGAATTCTGGCGGCCTCTCTCGGCATTCCCACCTGTAAATAGGTTTGAGCGAGTGCGAATAGCACAACCTCGTCCTCAGGATGCTTTTTGAGCAATGCGGTGTAAATATCTATCGCTGCGCCAGGATTATTGGACTCCTTTGCTATTTGGGCGATTTTCAGAGATCGCTGATAGTCTTGTTGTTCGACCGCCGTCTTTTGCAAAAACGGGTTCTCAGGCATCATCGCGCAGCTGGCAAGGCTGAAAATCAGGGCAAATGCGGGTAAAATTTTCATGATCCTGCCCTACCCGCCAAGCCCGCGCAGCATCAAGATAAAGCCTGGTCCAACAGACAATCCAATTGCCGGAGGTAATATGAACAGGATAAGTGGAAGACTGAGGAGGACGGGTAAACGATTTGCCCGGTTTTCCAGATCAATCATAACGCTCCGCCGGTTTTCCTCCGCCAGGGCCTTGAGGGTTGCAGACAGCGGTGTTCCATACTGAGCTGTCTGGTTAACGGCCAGGACAAAAAAATTGACCAGATCAGATCCCGCCCGCTTCTGCAGATTGGTAAAAGCCTGAGCACGATCAGGGAGGATATTTAATTCGTGCAAGGTCAATTGCATTTCCTCACAGAGAACCGGATTTATCTGCCGCATCTGGCGCACGGCCCTGGCTAGGGCCGCGTCAAGGGTCTGGCCCGCGTCAACACATAGCACCAGCAAGTCAATCAGATCCGGCATCCCTGCCTCTAGTTGTTGCCGGCGCCTTTTCACCCTGTAAGCAAGAAATTTTCCCGGTATCAAACTGGCCAGGACCGCAGATAGAGTGAGCCCGGCAACCCCCATCCAATCTGTAAGAAAATTCAGATCCCAAAACAGAAAAGTTATAGACGCAAAAGCAAGGGCACCAATTACGGCTGCGAGGACCCGAAGATACGGAAAAATCCAATTTAAATTGCGTTTTCTAAAGCCCACTTGGCTCTGCATCCCGCGACGCACCTTCCAGGGGACATTGATGGAGCGCGTGAGCAACAGCCCCTGCTTTCCGGGCATTGAATAACGGGCTGCCGTTGTCTCAGATAAACGCTTCTGACGTCGCGCTCTAATATGTATTTGGTAGAACAGAATGCCGACTGTTCCGGCTGCCGACATACACCAGATCAAGAAAATGACGACGCTATGGCTGACATGCAACATTCTCACCTCCTACCGGCTGACTGTTCTTAGGAGGATGGAAATCAGTATGAAACCGATGGCAATACTAGCTGCAGAATATAGAAGCAGCCCCCGACCGGTTGCCTCATTGACAAGAAAATCTATTTGAGCCTCATTGGTCAGAGCAATCAGAGCAAGCAGTCCGGCGGTTATGAAAGCGATGGCTTTGGCGGACAAACGGGCTTCTGACGTAAGCGCGTAAAGTTTTTGTTCCTGCGCCTTCCGGGTCCTCAGAACCTGTCCGAGATTTTGCAGGATATTGGAATACTGGCCCCCGCTTTGTTGCTGCACGATCAATGTCACAGCCAGAAAGACAAACTCTTTTGCCTCAATCCTGGCAGCTGTGGATTTGACAACGGCTTGAAGTTCCTGCCCCAGATGTAATTTTTCTGCCATGGACCGAAATTCAGGCCCAATCGGAGCGGACATTTCCTCTCCAATAGTTTTGAAACTATGTTCTATGGTCAGCCCAACCCGGGCGCCCCGGACGATAACCTCAATCGCTTCCGGTAATTGATTAATCAACTGCTGCTTTTTCTTCTTTCGGTGATGCGATATGAACAGGGTAAAAAGAAACAGCGAGATAGCAAGGCTGCCAAAGCCGGCGGCCCAAGGCAGATTTTTTTGAAAAAACAGGATTCCCGCCGTTACTGCGGCGCCAAAGGCAGCTGCTTGACTGAGCAGAAGCCAGTTTTTGGCAATGGGTTTTAGTCTTGTTGCAGCCGACCTTAAAACCTCCCGTGGCTGATTTTTGGAGTGGTGAAATCTGTAATCGACTCTGGGTGAAAGAATGTTTTGAAGCCTCTTCTGTTGGCGAAGCGATGAATACCCGTACATTGTAAGGGCGGATCCGGATCCAAGAAAAAGGAGGATTACGATTAAGTCTGTCATGGGCGCCAATTCCTGATGTCGTCTAGCAAGTCTGGGGTGGAAACAGTTTTAAGGATTTTGTCAAAAAATCGGGGCCGGAGACCGGTATTCCGGAATGTCGAACCCGCCGTTCCGGTATTAGCCTCATCATGATCGGGGATGTACTGAAACAGATCCTGAAGGGTGATGGTATCACCCTCCTGACCGACAACTTCAGATATGGCGCTGATAATTCGCTTCCCCTGCGGTGTTCTCTGCAAGTGAATAACCAGATCAACGGCACTGGAAATTTGTTGACGGGCGCTTGATCCCTGCAGGTTCGGCTGGCTGGTCAGCACAAGATTTTCCAGACGGACAAGAGCATCCCGGCAGGAATTGGCGTGAATTGTCGACATGGACCCGTCATGTCCCGTATTCATCGCCTGCAGCATGTCATAGGCTTCAGACCCTCGAACTTCGCCGACGATGATGCGGTCGGGACGCATGCGAAGGCAGTTCCTCAGCAAATCTCTCTGGGAGACTTCGCCCGAGCCCTCCGAATTCTGCTGACGTGTTTCAAGACTGACCACATGCGGGCTCAACAGTCTGATTTCGACAGCATCCTCAATGGTGACAACCCGCTCGGTCTCGTCAATCAGGCCGGAAATGGCATTCAGGAAGGTTGTCTTTCCGGCACCGGTTCCGCCGGAGACAAGGATATTCAATCGGCTTTTCATGGCAATTTTCAAAAACCTGCAGATCTCTTCCGACAGGGTTTTCAGGGTCACCAGGTCGGACAGATCCATCACATCCGGAGAAAATTTGCGAATGGATATGATGGTCCCGTTCACGGAGAGCGGCGGGGCAATCACATTGACCCGGCTGCCATCTTTGAGCCGGGCGTCCACCATGGGGCTGGCTTCATCGAGACGGCGGCCGACGGAACCGGCGATGCGGCGCGCCACCTCGAACACATGCTGCTCATCGCGGAATTTGAGGGCGGTTCGCTGCAGCCGGCCCTGCCGCTCCACATAAACGGTGTTCGGACCGTTCACCAGTATATCGGTCACTGCAGGGTCCGAGAGGAGATCCTCAATCGGACCGATGCCGACGATATCATCCAGTATCTGCTTGGCGATCATCCCCTGTTCCTGCCAGTTCAGATGCAGTTTCTCCTCCATAACAATTGAGGAGACCGCCTGGATAATGGTGAAAGACAGCTCATCCGGGGTCATGGTCGCCGCAGAGGCCGGATCAATGCGCTCAAAAAACAGCTGCCGGATGCGGCTGACCAATGCCGGGTCCGCATTCGGTGCGGCGGGATGAGCCGGCGGCTGACCCCAGGGAGCCTGTTCCTCCGCCAGGATGCCGCTGGTCTCGGTTGGGGGCTTCTTACCGAACATATCTGGACCTCCATACGGGCCAAAATCCGGTATACCAGGGTTGTTTTGGAGGCAATCCCGCCAGGTCGGTGACAAGGTCACAGAGCCTCCGCGCAGCCATGCCCCGCCGCACGATCAACGGCCGTGCCGGAGACAGAACGGCAACAGGCCCGCCTTTCACATAGGGGATTTCAACCGCAATCTCATGATCTATGGCCTCGGCAATCCGGGTTCTGGTGAAATCCGTGGGATCGGGCGGACGGGACTGGTTGAGAACCACCACCGTTCGGCCTTCCGCCTCGGCCAGATGATGTTTGAGCAACAACGCCGTGTTCCGCAAACTGGCCGGGCGCCTGTCCATCACCAGCACACGGATATCGGAAATCTCCAGAACGGGAAGTATTGTGTTGATCGGCCCGCGCGGCAGATCAAGAACCGTAAAACTGAGCTGACAGGAAAGATGCCGGACCAGATCCTGCATTGCTTGCGCCGACAGCTCTGGCCCCGTCTCCAGGGGCGGGGTGTCGCTGGCAATCAAGCCGAGCCTGTCCGCTACAAGGGCTGTGGACTGGTCCAGAAGATTACCGTCCAGACGCCCCGGATCAGCTAGTAATTCCGAAAATCCGGGTGCCGGCGTGATGTCCAAATCAAGCGCCAGGGAGCCGCCCGCCGGATCAAGATCCACCAGACCTGTCCGTCGGTACAACAGCTGGGACAGTCCCCATCCGATATTGATGGCCAGAGATGTGGCGCCGACCCCGCCCTGCAGGCCGATCACAGAGAAGATCTTGCCGTGCCGCTGCGGAACGGAGGTGCTGAATGCCTCTGGCTTGTCGTGGGCCAGCATATCCAGTAACCGTTCCGGTGACACCGGCTTGACCAGATATCCTGCGACCCCAAGAGCCATCAGGCGCCGGTAAAAGTCGATGCTGTCGATGGTGCCCAGGACAAAAACCCGAATGCTCGGCGGGCAGAGGGCGGCCAACTCCTCCAGATTTGACAAAGGTTCATCGCAGCCCGTGATATCGACGATCAGATCGGGCGGTGGCGGTTCCGCCCGGTATTTTCGAAGGACCTGGCTCAACCCCGCCACGGCAATCTCCGCCCCTTCAAAGCCTTCCATGGTCAATGTCATATCCAGCACCCGGCCGGTTTCCGGATCACTGCCAAATGCGGCTATTGTGGTTGGCAAATCCGTATCGTCACCCGCTGTGGACCTGGCGTTGAAAAACAGGGACATTTTCAAGGGAGAGGCGGTTCATACCGCCTTTTATCAGGTACCCTGTGGGATATCCATTCCGACGGATCCGTGAGACTCAGAACAAGATTTCTCTCTACAGCGCAACCGAATCCAGCCGTTATCAGGCCGGACTGATCCAGTTTACGGCGCGCCAATGCCACCCCGCAGGTTGGGACCCTGTAAAGGAAATAGCTGATATCCAGCCGAATATCGGCCTCCGGCAAAAGATCCGGGTTCGGGGAAGCAATGACGACCTGCCCCCTGCGATTCCCGGAGAGGGCCCAAAGATCCGCCAGCAAGCCGGACAGATCGACGGTCCCGTGCTTGGGTGTGAGTTTTATAACCTGCGGAGAAATCCGGGCCAGATCCTGGAGAAATATGTCGTAAGGCTTGCCCGAAACCAGAAACCCGCCCGCCTGCGGATCGATTTTGAGGTCAACGGAAAAACTCTCCCTGATCACGGCAATAGAAGAATGTTCCGGATAGCTGATAGAGTTTGCCCCTGGCTCAAGGCAGCCGCTCATCAGAAGCACCACCCCTGCAATCGCTCCTTTTCCAATCTTTGGCCCTATCATCCTGCGCCCGCCCCTAATAGATATACCCGGCCGGACCGATCAGCCTCACCCCTGCCGGACCGACAATTTCCGGTATTTCTGCCTCGACGGGCGGCTCCGCCAGCCGCCCGGTCCGCATTTTTTGGGATAAGCCGGCAGGCCGGTATCCATCTAAAGGAGTGCCATAGGCTCCGGCCTGAACCGGCTCAACGATATGGGCGGAGGCAATGATCACCAGCTCCGTTTCCGAGTTTCGGTAGCGGGTCGAGCGGAACAGCGGCCCAAGCACGGCCAACTCACTCAACCACGGAACCTCATTGACCAGGTTCCGGCTTTGGTTCTGAAGTAGTCCGGCCACGGCGAAGCTTTGGCCGCTGCTCAGTTCAATGGTCGCCTCGGTCCGCCGAACCGAAATTCCGGGGATACTGAAATTATTGACCAGCACAGCCCCCGCCTCAGAAATCTCGCTGACTTCCGGCCGAATATGCAGGCTTATCCTGCCATTGGCTAACACCGTCGGCGTCATCTCCAAAATCACCCCGAATTTCTTAAACGACACGGTAACCTGTTCGTCCCCGGATGAGATGGGAATGGGAAATTCTCCACCGGCAAAGAACTTCGCTGTTTCCCCGGAGCGGGAGGTCAAATTGGGTTCAGCCAAAATGGTCAGAAGATCTTCTTCCGCCAGGGCGTCAATAATGGCCGTTGCCGATCCGTTATCACCCTGATACCGCAGCATTCCGGCACTTGCCTGGCCGGTAAAGGAAGAATTCGGGGACAGAATGCCATCTGCAAATCCCTGGATGCGGCCGGTCACCAGCCCGATGGCCAAGGAACCGGGGTTCAGCAGAACATCCCAGTTGATGCCGAGATTCCGGGTGGCCTCCCGGTTGACTTCAACCATTCTCACCCGGATATTCACCTGTGAGGGAGAGGCGATTTCCAGCCGATTGACGATCTCTTCTCCGTCCGCAAGAGCCCCTTTGGCCATCGCCAAAATATGATCGATATCCGCCGGAGTGCTCACGGTGCCCGACAGGACGAGCCGCCCGGGTGTCGGAACAATCTGAAGATTGCTGCCGGAAAACTGGGAGTTCAGAGCGCTGACAAGAGGCTGCATATCTCGGATCACCGTCACGACGCGGTCAAAGACAACCCGTCGCCCGGCAGCAATGGCGATGACATGGGTCTGACCAGGTGTTTTGGCAAACACAAACAAATCGTTCGACGAAGTGACCTGAATATCGGCAATATCCGGATTGGCGACCAGAATATCGACGACCCGCTCGCTCATGGGAAAGTATTTTCCCTGGTTCACCTGCAATTTCAGAGAGGACCCGGCAATCGCGGAAGAGAGGGTATTGAAGAGCAGGATCCCTGCCAGGAACGAGAGACAGGCAGCACAGGATCGTCGTTTTAACACGGCTGACAGCATTTACTCAGCGCCGCTGACAGCCCTGCCAGGCACAGAAATGGTGGTAAGCTCGCTCCCTCTCATCACCCGGATTTTCTGCACTTTTGTCTGGTCTTCCTGAGGGAGTACCGAAGGATCATGCGACACCAGATCCGCAAGGGTCGCCAAGGGGGTCCCGCTCCTGTCCGCAGGTCTTTCCTCACCCCTGCCCGATTTTCTAAGGACAATGGTCAGCTTTCCGACCTCCTCTGCCAGAGACGCTTTGACCGCGTCCTGTAAGCTTAGCGCAAAGACAAGAGATTTCCCGCGGGAATCGGCGCTGCCATTGTGATTGCTGGCGCTTCTATTTGGGACCGGGCCAATGACTGTGGCCTTGCGGATCAGGGTCTGCGCGGTCGGTTTCCTGACCTCCTCCCCTGATTGTCCGCCAGAGGAAATAAACAGGATGTCCACTGCATCTCCCTGATGGACAAGCCCGTCATATTTGGAAAGGTTTGTAATGGTCAGTGATTTGGCCCGCATTCCGCGCTTCAACAGATGTGAGATATATCCGGGATCGTCCGGCATCAGGATATCAGATTTTCTGACCACAGATCCGGCCGCCAGCTCCCGGGAGAATATGGCGGGACTGGCCGTCCAGTCCGCCTCAAAATCCAGGAGGAGATCGTCGGGTGGTGTATGAGGGGGGTAAATCGGCTGCACTTGCAGATTGCCCCTCTGTACCGGATCTCCTGCCTTTACCTTTGCGTTTACAAGAACTGTGTTGCCAAGCGGTTCCGGCTCTGGTTGAGACTGGGCGTTCACCTTTGCGGTTTCATAAAACCAGCCTGCTATCAGATAAACAGAGGAGCCGAAAAACAGCGCGCAAAAACCCGCGAATAAAAGCTTTCTCAATTGCCGCCCCCGCTCTTACGGATAATCCATGATCAGGAACCCCTCATAAAGACAGACGGTCCCCGCAAGGGAAATTGCCAGGCCGTAGGGAACCGAGGCCTGTCTGCACACGTCCTCCAGTCCGATCTGTCTCTCCTTGCCAAACCATCTCCAGAACCAGGATTTCAGAAGGGTGGGAGCGAGCACCATAAAGGCAAGCACACCGCCGGCAATCGCGGTGAGAAATAGAAATCGCACCCCCTGATCCGGGCCCGCCCATAACATGACGGCCGTTGATAGTTTGACATCGCCGCCGCCAATTTTTCCCAGGGCAAAGACGAAGAACAAACAAAGAAATGTGGCGAATGCCCAGAAAAAATGAGTGGCGAGCGCGATCTCTCCAAATTTCAAGACGCAATAGACGAGAAACAGGGCAATCACCCCCATCGAGATCCAGTTGGGGATGCGCCTGTCCGTCAGGTCTGTGGCAATGGCAATCCACAGCAGAGAAATGACAGCAATGGGGACAAGGGCGATTAGCTTTGAAGAAATCATCTGATCACCGGTCCTGTTACGCGCCCTTCGGACTGACTCAATTGCTGCTGCTTCCTGAGCCCGTGGACGTGGTTGTGGTCCCCGATAAACTGATGCTTTCAAACGCCGTTTGCAGCTTGCCGTAGTAAGCGGTTCCGGCCAAGCCTATAATCGTGGCCGCAGCGGCCGCGAGCAAGGCATATTCCACCGACGTCACGCCACTCTCGTCTTCGGCCAGATCTTGCAGTAGATTCCACATTTTTCACCTATCCCCTGTTGTGTATTGGTTCGATTATTAAATTTATCGAAACACCCTTTTTAATAGCATAATATGATATTTTTAATTTCCCGCCTTCGTTCCGAAATTTGATCCTTCTCTTCTTCATTGTCACTGCAAGGGTGAGCAGGATTTCCTATATGGATCCTTTGACAGCAATCTCAGATCCGGTATTTTTCCATAACTCACTGAAACTAAACCATAATATCTTGAGGATAGACGCCCTTCCTATAAATGATGATAATAGTATACCGTGCATAATTAAGTTTATAAATGTATTGAATTGTAATTTTCCGCGCGGTCTATACGCATGAAATGACGCAAAAGGCAGACGACACACACTTATATATTGATTAAATTCAGAAATTGAGGATGCGCCCCTGGCCATTTCCGGGCCCCGAACCCGCTTAATTTCCGGACTGCCAAAGAAAATTCATTGGAGGGGCGTTTAATTTTGCAATATTCTGCCAGCGAATATATACAACAAAGTGACAGATTAAATCGGCAGGCGGTTCATTAAGTACTTATTTCTGAGGCGAAAATATGGATAAGGTTCAAAGCGCACGCCGTATTTTGATTTACAGCCATGACTCCTTCGGCCTCGGACATTTGCGGCGCTGCCGGGCCGTGGCCAATTCCCTGGTGGAAAAGAACCAGAATCTGTCCGTCCTTATTCTTTCCGGTTCGCCCATCATCGGCAGCTTTGACTTTAAGGCCCGGGTCGACTTTGTCCGCATCCCCGGCATCATCAAGCTGCGCAATGGCGAATATACCTCCCTCAGCCTGCATATTGACACGGAGCAGACCCTGGCCATGCGGGCCTCGATCATCCAGCATACGGCGGAAACCTTCGATCCCGATGTCTTCATCGTCGATAAGGAACCCTATGGCCTGCGCGGGGAAGTTGAGGAAACTCTGAAAATAATGAAGGCGCGGGGCACCCATCTGGTGCTTGGCCTGCGCGATGTACTCGATGATCCGTCCCTGCTCGTCCCCGAATGGGAGCGCAAGAATGTATTGCCGGCCCTGGAAAACCTCTATGACGATATCTGGATCTTCGGGGTCAAACAGATCTACAATCCTCTCAAGGGCATCAAGCTGCCGACCCGGGTCAAGCGCAAGATCACCTATACGGGATATCTGCCGCGCCAGGTGCCGGCGGCGATGGAACCAGCGATCCTGGGGGAGATGTCCGAACCCTATGTACTGGTCACGGTCGGCGGTGGCGGTGATGGGGATGTTCTTATCGATTGGGTCCTGCGGGCCTATGAAAGCGGCAATGAGCCGCCGCTCAATGCGCTTGTGGTTCTCGGACCGTTTATGCCGCCGGAAACCCGATCGGGCTTTCGCGACCGCATTGCCAAGCTGGACAGGGTGGTGGCCGTGACTTTTGACAGCCGTCTTGAAAGCCTGATGCAGGAGGCCTCCGCCGTGGTGGCCATGGGCGGCTACAATACCTTCTGTGAGGTTCTGTCCATGGACAAGCGGGCCCTGATCATTCCGCGGACCGTTCCCCGGCTCGAGCAATATATCCGCGCTTCCTGCGCATCGGAGGCCGGGCTGATCGGCATGCTGGTCGATGACGGGGAGCGGACGACAGAAACCATGGCCATCGCCCTTCGGCAACTGGCGCAGCAGAAAAAGCCGTCCGAGGTGATCATTCCCGGATTGCTGGACGGACTCGAAAATCTCAACCGGCTGGTCCGGCTGCGGTTCAAATCCGTGGACAAGAAAAAACAGCAGATCGCCGACCAGGTCTCCACATCCTCCGCCCTGTCCTAATCCCTTCCCGCATAGAGCCGCACAAACACCGTTTCTCCCGGCGCGAGGGAGGCCTGATCCAAGGGCATCAGGTTATTATGGCGGATCAGGTTCTCGATATCCCGCACATAGGCCTCATGACGCTCCGAATAATTGATCAGGGTGCCGACCAGCTTCAGGCCCGTCAGTTCTTCGCCCGACGCGCGCAACCTTTTACGCTCCGCCCGGAACCCCGCATAGGGCTTGCCGGAATTGAGGTTCAGTAGATAGGCCTGCACCGACTGCAGCGGTGATTTAAAGGCCTTGATGCGGTAATCGCCTTTGCCGGACCGCTGATCTTCGGGCATCAGACCGCCATGATAGGTCCATTGGCCGAACAGGGCGTTGCCCTCCGCCGCGAAGCGGGAGGTGCCCCAGCCGCTCTCATCGGCCATCTGCGCCACCACAAGGGAAGGCGGGACGATGTCCATATGATCCGCAAGAACGTCCACGAACCGCCGATCCACAGAGGCCGCCGGCAAACTATATTCCGCGGACTTTTTCCGGACCCAATCCGCATCCGACGGAGTCACGGGGCCACCCTCCTGGAGCTTCTTTCGAAGCATCATTAGCCGTTCGCGATCCTCCCCGATCTGTTGATTGGCGAGGAACACAAGCGGGATCGCAACCCGGAAAAAGGTCCGCTTCTTATGTTGCACCGTCATATGCGGCGCCACCTTTTTGCGCCAGCCCTCCGGGATATCCAGAATGGCCAGCCGGGGGACTTTTTGGGTCCCGTCCTTCCATTTCTGAACCGTATAAGTGTTCTCCGCAAAATAGCGGTCCAGATCATCAAAGCTATTGATCACAATGGTTTCTGATCGTGCCGGAAGGGCGGCAAGTGTCAGAAACAGGCACATAATACCCGCGCCAAATCCTCTCCAACGAGGAATTCTCCCCTCGCAACGGGGAGGACGCAAAACAGATTTAGAAAGTACCGCGAAATTGCCTATCATAGTATACGATTTCCGTGCCAACCCGCAATTATTACAATGTAATACATACCTCCATCATCTGTGCCCCGGCCGAAAGACGCAACGTTTTTCTCGACCCCGAGGAACGCGACTCTGTCCTGAAAGCGAGCAAATCTGTTCTTGAGCAGTCTTCTTTTCGAATTGAGCCAAAAAAATTTAATCCGGCTCCGACCCCGTTTTTCGCCTGAACGACATGAAGTCGATTTTTTTATTGCCGGGCCGCTTCGGGACCCAGTTTGTGCTTGCAACGGCACGAATGTGGGTAAAGTATTTTGAAAAACAGCAACAAATTTCACATCAAAGGGAATGTCGATGAGCGAAAAATTTGACGCGATCATTATCGGCGCCGGCGTGATTGGAACCTGCCTCGCCTATGAACTTGCAAAATCCGGAAAGTCGGTCCTGTCCCTGGACCGGCTGCCGACATCGGGCTATGGATCCACGGCAGCCTCCTGCGCTATTATACGAACTTATTATTCCTCCCTGGACACCTGCGCCCTGGCCTATGAAGGCTGGTTCTACTGGAAAAACTGGGCTGACTATATCGGTGTGGAAGATGAAAGCGGCCTGATCAAATATCATGATACGGGCACCCTGATCGTCAAAACCCCCCATAACGACTATATGCGCAAGATCCTGAAACTGATGGATCAGATCAATTGCCCCTATGAACATCTGACCCCGGCCGAGATGAAGGAAAAACTGCCGATCATCGACACCCATCAGTTCGAGCCGGTCAAACGGCCCGAGGATGACGATTTCGGCGTCCCCACCGGCGAAAGTATCGATGGCGGCGTCTATTTCCCCCGCGGCGGCTATGTCAGCGACCCGCAACTGGCAGCTCATAATGGCCAGCGGGCGGCGGAAGCCCATGGCGCGAAATTCCGGTTTAATTCCAACGTCACGGAAATCCGCCAGCAGGACGGCCGGGTCATCGGCGTTACTTTAGAAGACGGCACCGAGATCGATGCGCCGGTCGTTGTCAATGTCGCCGGGCCCCATTCGTCCAAGGTCAATGAGATGGCCGGGGTGCTGGAGGAGATGAAGATGACCACCCGGGCGCTCCGCCATGAAGTGGCCCATGTCCCCTCTCCCGCCGGGTTCAATTTCGAGAAAGACGGCATGGTCATGTCCGACAGCGACGCCGGTGTCTATTGCCGGCCGGAGCTTGGCAATCATATCCTGATCGGATCGGAGGATCCGAAATGCGATACCCAGGAATGGGTCGATCCGGACAATTTCGATGACAGCTTTTCAGAGCAATGGAATGTCCAGGTCCTCCGTCAGGCCCAGCGCTTCCCGGAAATGGGTGTGCCGAGCCAGGCAAAAGGCGTTGTCTCCCTGTATGACGTCACCAAAGACTGGGTGCCAATTTACGACAAATCCAGCCTCAATGGCTTTTATCTCGCCATTGGGACGAGCGGGAACCAGTTCAAAAACGCCCCGGTGGCCGCCAAAATGATGACGAAACTGATCACCGAATGCGAAGCGGGTCACGATCACGATCAGGACCCTGTCCAGTTTCATCTTGAAAATGTCGACTATGACCTGTCCATGGGTGTGTTTTCCCGCAACCGGGAGATCAGCACCGAAAGCAGTTTCACGGTCTTAGGATAAATATAGTCAGTAGAATGCCGGGAGGGCACTGATATGAAATCCCATGTAAAAGTTGCAGTAATCGGCGGTGGCGTCGTTGGCTGTTCGGTTCTGTATCATCTGGCGAAAATGGGCTGGACGGACATTGCCCTGATCGAGCGATCCGAACTGACGTCAGGATCCACCTGGCATGCCGCCGGAGGCTTTCATACCCTCAACGCCGACACCAATATGGCAGCGCTGCAGGGCTACACCATCAATCTTTACAAGGAGCTGGAGGAACTTTCCGGCCAGTCCTGCGGCCTGCATCATGTGGGTGGCGTCACCCTCGCCGGTTCTCCGGATCGCATGGATTATCTGAAGGCGGAGCGGGCCAAGCATCGCTATATGGGACTAGATACCCATCTGGTCGGACCGGAGGAAATCAAGCAGCTTTCATCCATCACCAATGTGGACGGCATCATCGGCGGTCTCTATGACCCGCTGGATGGTCACCTGGATCCGTCCGGTACCACCCATGCCTATGCCCAGTGTGCCCGCAAGCTGGGCGCGGAAATCTATTTGCGCAACCCGGTGCTGGAGCTGAACCATCAGCCCGACGGCAGCTGGGAAGTGGTGACCAAGGACGGCACCATCCACGCCGAACATATCGTCAATGCCGGCGGCCTCTGGGCTCGGGAGCTGGGGGAGATGGTCGGTATTTTCCTCCCTCTCCATCCCATGGAACATCAATATATGATCACCGAGGAAATCCCGGAGATCGCTTCAGGTGAAAAGGAGCATCCCCATGTGGTCGATCCGGAAGGGGAAAGCTATCTGCGTCAGGAAGGCAAAGGCATTTGCATCGGCTTTTACGAGCAGGACTGCGATCCCTGGGCAGTCAACGGCACCCCGCTGGATTTCGGCCATGAACTGCTGCCGAACCAGCTCGACCGCATCAGCGACAGCATGGAATTCGCCTTCAGGCGGTTCCCGATCCTGGAAACCGCGGGCATCAAAAATGTCATCAACGGCCCCTTCACCTTTGCCCCGGATGGCAATCCGCTTGTCGGTCCCGTCCCCGGCCTCAAGAACTACTGGTCCGCCTGTGCGGTGATGGCCGGGTTTAGTCAGGGCGGCGGGGTTGGTCTGATCCTGGCGGAATGGATGATCGAGGGAGAACCATCTCGCGACGTGTTTGCCATGGACGTGGCCCGCTACGGGGATTACAGCTCCCGTGCCTATGCCCGCAAGAAAGTCACGGAAAACTATCAGCGGCGCTTCTCCATTTCCTACCCCAATGAAGAACTGCCGGCGGCCCGGCCGTTCAAGACCACACCGGCCTATAATATCTGGAAATCCCAACGGGCGGTATTCGGACAGGCCTATGGCATGGAAGCGGTCAACTATTTCGCACCCGAAGGCGAGCCGCTTCTGGAAACCCCAAGCTTCCGGCGCTCCAATGCCTTTGAACCGGTTGCAACAGAATGCCGGGCCGTACGTGAGGCGGTCGGCATTACGGAAATCCATAATTTCGGTAAGTACAAGATCACCGGACCCGGTGCCGCAGACTGGCTCGACACCATCATGGCCGGACGCATTCCCAAGGTCGGGCGTCTCACCTTGAGCCCGATGCTGAGCCCGAAAGGCAAGCTGATCGGCGACTTCACCATTGCCCGGTTGGCAGAGGAAGAATTCCAGCTGACGGCATCTTATGGGGCGCAGGCCTATCATTTGCGTTGGTTCTGGCAGCATCAGCCGGAGAGCGGCGTTGAGATCGAGAATGTCAGTCTTGAGCGGATCGGTTTTCAGATTGCCGGACCAAATGCCCGGGATCTGCTGGCGAAAACGACCGGGGAAGATGTCTCCACCGAGGCGTTTCCGTTCATGGCGGTCAAGCAGATGGAAGTTGGCCTCTCCGATGCCATTGTTCAGCGGGTGACCTATACGGGAGATCTCGGATTTGAAATCTACGTTCCGGCCAATGACCAGACATCCCTCTATGAGACGTTAAGCGCAGTGGGAGAAGAGTTTGGCCTCAAGCCGTTTGGCATGCGGGCGATGATGAGCCTCCGGCTGGAAAAATCCTTCGGCTCCTGGATGCGGGAATACAAACCCGACTATACACCGGAAGAGACCGGTCTGGATCGCTTTGTTGCCTATAACAAGCCCGCCGACTTTATCGGCAAGGCGGCGGTGGCCAAAGAAAAGTCGGAAGGACCAAAGCGGCGCCTTTGCACTTTTGTGGTTGATGCCACCGATGCCGACGTCTGGTCCGATGAACCCATCTGGAAGGACGGCAAGGTCGTCGGTTTCGTTACCTCCGGCGGCTATGCCCATTATGTGGAGAAATCCGTCGCCCTGGGATTAGTGCCGCCGGACATGATCGAAGAAGGTGGCCAGTTCGAGATCGAGATCCTGGGAGACATGCGGCCGGCGACCATGGTCCTTGAGCCCCTCCTCGACCCACAAGCCTCACGGATGAGAAGCTGAACGACACTCAATAAGGGAGAACAACGTCATGGCAGGAGCAGAGAGAAGATCATCGGGACGGCGAAACCGTCGGGCGCCGCGGACCAAGGCCTCTTTCACCCAGCTTCCAAGACGGCCTTTCATCAATAGTTTCAAGCCGGTAGAGATTATTTCTGAAGACCAAGTGGAAGCCATTCATCTGGCCTCCCTCGAGATTCTCGAGACGATCGGTATTATGGTCCGCCTGGAAGAAGCCCGGGACATCCTGAATAAAGCCGGGCAAAAGGTGGATGATGAAACTCAGATCGTCTATTTCGACCGGCATTTCGTCCTCGATGCTCTCTCCCACGCCCCCTCGCACTTTACCCTGCATGCTCCTAACCCGGACTGCAATGTCACCATTGGCGGCGATCACATGGTGTTTGCCATGGGCGCCAGCATGCCCAATTGCTCCGACATGGATGAGGGTCGGCGGACCGGCAATCAGAAGGATTTTCGCAATTTCCTGAGGCTGGCGCAGAGCATCAATATCATTTCCACGGCGGGCGGCTATCCGGTGGAGCCGGTGGATATTCACAGCTCCATCCGCCATCTGGAATGTGGCCGGGATTTCGCGTTTTTGACGGAAAAACCACCCTATGTCTATTCCCTCGGGCGGGAGCGTAATCATGATGCGATTGAAATGGCTCGCATTGCCCGTGGTATCAGCGCGGAGCAGATGCTGAGCGAGCCGAGCATCTTCACCATTATCAATTCCAATTCCCCCCTGATGCTGGACGTTCCGATGCTGCAGGGGATTATCGAGATGGCCAAGCAGGGACAGGTGGTGATGCTGACTCCCTTTACCCTGGCCGGGGCCATGGCCCCTGTGACCATTGCCGGGGCCCTCGCCCAACAGAATGCCGAGGCCCTCGCAGGATTGAGCATTGCCCAAACGGTGCGCCCGGGTGCACCGATCGTCTATGGCGGCTTTACCTCCAATGTGGATATGAAGTCCGGCGCGCCGGCCTTCGGAACACCGGAATATACCAAGGCCGCCATCGCCACCGGGCAGTTGATCCGCCGCTACAACCTTCCCTATCGCAGTTCCAACGTCAATGCCTCCAACGCCCCGGATGCCCAGGCGGCCTATGAGTCACAGATGGCGCTTTGGGGGGCGGTGCTCGGTCATGCCAATTTCATCAAGCATGCCACCGGCTGGCTGGAAGGTGGTCTGACCAACTCATTTGAGAAAGTCATTATCGATGTGGAGATGATCCAGATGATGTCGGAAATGATGACCCCTATTGATACTTCTGATGATGCTCTCGGCCTTGATGCTATGAGGGAGGCCGGTCATGGCGGTCATTTCTTCGGCACCCAGCATACGCAAGCGCGTTATGAGAGCGCTTTTTATTCACCGATCCTCTCCGACTGGCGGAATTTTGAAAGCTGGACGGAAGCCGGTTCTCCCGATGCCATGAAGCGGGCCAATACCATTTTCAAATCCATCCTTGCGGACTATGAGCCGCCGGCTATGGATCCTGCCGTTCGTGACGAGCTTAATGAGTTTGTCGATAAACGCATTGCTGAGGGCGGTGTGGAAACGGATTTTTGACGGTCCTCACAAAATTGTGGGCTGTGCTTGCTTGCAGAACCGATGAAATGCTCTAACTTCCGAACAGAGGTTGTTTGATCAGGAGCGTCGGATGTTTGCTGTGAGGAAAAACGGAATAGTCGGGGCGGCGTTGGTGGCCGCCATATCGTTGGGGTCTGTCTCACCGGCCTTCGCCATGGGATATGGCAATAACTGCAAAGCTGTCATCGACAGCGAAATTGCCAAGCTGGATATCCCGGCCGAGCGGATCAAGGAAGTCTTTACCGTCGACATCTTTGCCGGTGGCGGGGAAAGCGGCGGCGCCCGGCTGGAGCGGGTCGAGGGCTGGGTCAAATTCAATGACTGCAAAGGCAATCTGGTCGTCGATCTTGACGCCTTCTGCCGGCCGCAAGGGAACTACACCACCTATGAATGCCAGGTCCCCGGGGTCAAACACTACTGATCAGGCGTCATAATCGACGATGACATCATCCGTCACCGGATGGGACTGACAGGTCAGGACGTACCCTTTCGCGACCTCTTCATCCTCCAAGGCATAGTTGAGATCCATACGCACCTCGCCCTGAACGATCTTGGCCCGGCAGGTGGAACAAACACCCCCCTTGCAGGCGAAAGGCAGATCCAGCCCCTGTTCAAGCGCAGCATCAAGGATTGGCTTGCCTTCTTCACTCGCCTCAATCTCCGTCTCCCGACCGTCTAGGATAATGGCGACTTTGCGCTTGGGGCTGTCTTCGTTATAAACCGGCTTCGGCGCCGCCCCGGCTTTTAGGGCCGCATCGGTGATAAACAGCTCAAAATGGATATGATCCCGGGCAATCCCGCTATCAGCGAGGACATCCTGCACGTCCATGATCATCTGCTCCGGCCCGCACAGAAACACCTCGTCGATGCTGCCCGGATCAAGAACTGTGCCGAGCAGCTCCCGGCATTTCTCACCATTGATGCGGCCATTAAAAATCTCCGCATCCTGACGCTCACGGCTGAGGATATTCATCAGGTTAAAGCGGTGGGGATAGCGGTTTTTCAGATCTTCAAGCTCTTCAAGAAACAAAATACTGGACACAGAGCGGTTGCCATAGACCAAGGTGACCCGGCTTCCCTCTTCATCCCTCAAAATGGTCTTGATGATGGAAAGGATCGGCGTAATCCCGCTTCCCGCCGCCATCGCCAGATACTGCTTGGCATTGTCGGGATCAATCGGCGTGAAGAACCGGCCCTGCGGTTCCATCACCTCAATGACCTGCCCGGCTTCGAAATTCTCATTGGCAAAGTTGGAGAAACGGCCACCATCAATCTGCTTGATCGCCACCCTGAGATCCGGCTCACCCACGGCGCTACAGATGGAGTAGGAACGGCGCAGCTCTTCCCCGTCAAAATCTCGTTTCAAGGTCAGATGCTGTCCCTGGGTAAATGAATAAGCGTCTTTCAGATCATCCGGTATTTCAAAACAAACGGAGACCGCATCCCGGGTTTCCTTCACGACTTTCTTGATTTTCAAGGGGTGAAAAACTGTCATCTCTTTATCCTACACGCATTTGAAATAGTCGAAGGGCTCAAGGCAATCCTGACACCGGTACTGAGCCTTGCAGGCCGTAGAGCCAAATTCACTCACCACAGCTGTCTCTTTGGATCTGCAGAGCGGACAGGTAACGACCGGATCATGCCCGAGCAGGGCGCTTTTTGAGGAACCTTCCGGCGGCGCGATACCAAACTCCCGCAACTTTCTTTTGCCCTTATCCGTCATCCAGTCCGTGGTCCAGGCCGGGGAAATCTCGGTTTTCAGTTCAAAATCCTCGATCCCGTGGAGTTTGAGCATGATGGTGATGTCTTCTTCAATCACATCCATGGCCGGACAGCCAGAATAGGTGGGCGTAATGGTGATGCTGGGCTTGCCCTCTTTCATCTCGACATTGCGGATGATGCCCATATCGGTGATGCTCAGGACCGGAATTTCCGGATCCTTGACCATCTCCAGAACGGACGTCACCTTTTCAATGTCAGCTGTCATTACCATTTGGCATCAGGATAGGCGCGTTGCAGGAACTGCATTTCCGCCAAAATATATCCCAAATGTTCGGAATGCTTTCCCTCGCGGCTGCCACGAACAGACCAGGTCACATCCGGACGGGTCAATGTCGCTTTCGCCAGCACCCCCTCAATATACTGATCCCAGGCCGGGCGGAGTGCGGCAACATCAACACCGATGCCCTTGGCCAGCATAGCGTTGTCAATGTCATCCATATCGAACATTTCATGGACAAAACCCCAAAGCTCATTCAAAGCCGTCTGCATCTTGTCATGGCTTTCTTCGGTGCCATCGCCAAGGCGAATAACCCAGTTGCTGCTATGACGGCGATGATAGGTAATCTCTTTCATGGACTTGCTGGCAATACCGGCCAATTGAGGATCATTGGAATTGCTGAGCGCTTCATATTGCAGATATTGAAAGGCATCGAAATACATCTGCCGGGCCATGGTCTTGGCAAAATCCCCATTGGGCTGCTCCAGCAGGAGGAAATTCCGCCAGGCCATGGTATCACGGTGAAAAGCGAGTGTGTCCTCATTCCGTCCCTTGCCTTCAACTTCCCCTGCATAGGTCAAAAGCAGACGGGCCTGTCCGATCAGATCAAGGCCGATATTCGTAAGCGCCAGATCTTCTTCCAAAATGGGGGCATGCCCACACCATTCGGCCAGGCGCTGACCTAATATCAAGCTATTGTCTCCCAGCCGCAGGAGATAGTCGACCAGCATATCCTTTTCAGTCATCAGAGATGTTCCTTACATATGGCCGACTTCTTCGGGGATTTCATAAAAAGTCGGATGACGGTACATTTTATCGTCATTCGGCTCATAGAAGCTGCCCTTGTCGTCCGGACTGGAAGCTGTGATATCAGTCGTTTTCACCACCCAGATGCTGACCCCTTCACTGCGACGGGTATAGACATCGCGGGCATTGGTCAGGGCCATCTCCGCATCGGCGGCGTGGAGGCTGCCGACATGTTTGTGATCCAGACCATTTTTACTGCGAATGAACACTTCATATAAGGGAAGCTCGTTCCTGGTTTCTTTACTCATTTTCCTGATCCTTCTTACGCCGACGCCGCAGAGCGTTGCTTCTGTTTTTCAGCATAGGCCAGGGCCGCATCCCTCACCCACTTTCCGCCTTCATGTGCCTCGACCCGGTCTTTCATCCGTTCCCGGTTACACAGGCCGTTGCCACTGACTACATTCTTGAATTCAACCCAGTCAATCTCCCCAAAATCGTAGTGACCGCGATCCTCGTTCCATTTCAGATCATCGTCAGGAATTCTTAGTCCCAGATATTCCGCCTGCGGGACCGTGGCATCGACAAATTTCTGGCGCAAATCATCATTGGACTGCCGCTTGATCTTCCATTTCATGGATTGAGCGGATTGCGGAGAATTGGCATCGTTCGGACCGAACATCATCAGGGACGGCCACCACCAGCGATCCAGAGCGTCCTGGGCCATCGCTTTTTGCTCCGGCGTGCCTTGAGCCATTGTCAGCATAATCTCATAACCCTGCCGCTGATGAAAACTCTCTTCCTTGCAAATCTTGATCATAGCCCGGGCGTAAGGACCATAGGAACAGCGGCACAGGGCAATCTGATTGGTAATCGCCGCACCATCGACCAGCCAGCCGATGGCGCCGATATCAGCCCAGGTGATCGTAGGATAGTTGAAAATACTGGAATATTTGGCCTTACCGCTATGCAGCTGGTCGAACATCTCATCCCGGGAAATTCCAAGGGTTTCCGCAGCACTGTACAAATACAAACCGTGGCCACCTTCATCCTGGATTTTAGCCATCAGGACGGCTTTACGTTTCAAGGACGGTGCCCTTGTCAACCAGTTACCCTCAGGAAGCATACCAACAACTTCAGAGTGAGCGTGCTGAGACATCTGCCGAATTAAGGTGTGCCGGTATTTTTCAGGCATCCAATCCTTGGGTTCGATGCGGATTTCAGCATCCACTTTCGTCTGGAACGCCTTTTCAAGTGCATCGTCGTCCCGCGGCGCGTCCGTATTGATTGCATCCATGTCTTATTCCAAATTTACAGAGTTCCCATCAGTGATGTCTTATATGATACATATTTATACGATTTGCAAGTATTTTTGTATCATAACGGTTACTGAAAAAGGGATGAAATTTCCAGGGGTCGGCTATATAGTTGTCCCCGGTATTTGACCACTCCATAATAACAAGACAAAAACAGGAGTCTGACCATGACCACATCTGTCCCGACGGCGGTGAAATACGAGGCTGTCGCGAAAATCTACCATGCTTTTTTTACCGGATTGATGCTAACCGTTACTCTGCGCAAAGACAGATACGCAGCCGGTGATCTGTGTTTCCATGTATTCCGGCGACAGCATCACGAAAAATTTCTCTCCAGCTTTGAGAAGCTGGGTCTCTCGGATTTGCCGGACGCCGTGGCCTGTGCTCAGTATCACTATCTTTCCAACAGTGTCGGTGGGGTTCCTGTAGAATATATGTATGAATCGGACCAGAAAGCCTGGGTGCATTTCTGTCATCCCCGTTGGATGTATGAAGGGGCCGCTCTATGCGGCATGCCTTTGGAAATTAGCCATGGCTTTTTGAAAGGCTGGTATGGCCAGAACGGTGTCTCTCTGAAGAATCCACGGTTGGGTTTTGTTTGCACGTCCCAGGATATGGACGGTCAATATGGCATGGCTGGTTATTTTAAGGAGCATAGCCATGATCTCGCCCCTGAGGAACGACTTCAATTCTCCCCCGGCGAAATCGCCCCGCCCTTTGATCCGGCCAAGGCCCCGGTCCTCGATGCCGGTGACTGGCCTGAAGAGCGCCTGCAAAAGGCCAACCGGAATTACGCGATGGAGTATGCCAAAAACTCTCTCATCGAACTGGCCCGTCTGTTTGGACCGGCGGAAGCAACTTATTTGGGAGGAATTAGCGCACAGCTTATCGGTAAACAGTTTTACCGCGATACCGCTCAACTTCTCGGTATCGAAGGAGAGTCTCCCGACGCTTTTGCCCTGTACCTGTCCCATTTGATATCGGGTCAGGATGACGAAGTGATTGTTGATGAGATCTCTGGAAATATCCACATCAAGCAAACCGGCTGGCGGTTGATGCGGGGAAGCGAGGCACAACCGGTTTCCGTATTTGACGCCTGGAATGATCTGTGGAAAGGCGCTCTGTCCGTCCATAACAGATTTCTTGTCCTGGAGACATTACAACGCCAGGATTATGGCGATGACTGCTTTGAGTGGCGCATCAGGGCCAGATGTTAGAGAACGGCGGTAGGTCGCCTAAGCGACCTCCCTACTCTGACTTAACTGCTCATTATGCAGCTGCCGCATATCTGTCATCAAAGCCTCAATCAACTGAGTCATTGCCTGCTCCGCGCCATCGACATGGCGCTTTCTGAGTTCCGTTAGGATGGCATGATAGGCGCCTGAGATACCGTCAGGAATAGTATTTGCGTCAGAGCGAAGCTGCAATTGGTAATCACACATCGATTGGATGACGCCACTCAGCCGGAGTATTAAATCATTGTGACAAATTTCAAAAAGAGTCATGTGGAAATCCACACATGCTGCGTGAAGATTCAGAAGAGAGTTCTGCTCGACAGCATCTTTCATCTCAAAGTAAGTATCTTCCAGCCGGTCAAGCTCTTCATCCGTCGCCCGCTGTGCCACCAACCGAACGACCAGTGGTTCCACCAGCTCCCGCGTCTCCGCCATATTTCGAAAATCATTGCGCCCTGCCGTATCCAGCGATTGCCACGCCAGAATGTCAGGATCCAGAAGGTTCCAAAACTCACGTGGGCGCACATAGGTTCCTGCCCGTTGCTTTGCTTCTATCAAGCCTTTTGCAGTCAACACTCTGAAGGCTTCCCGGATTGCCGTCCGGCTTCCATTGAATCGTTTGATAATTTCTGATTCATGCGGAATTGGATCACCAGGCCTCAAAACACCTGTAACTATTTCACGGCCGATTTCGTGAACAACCTTTCCATGAATACCGGCCTTCGGATAACACCATTTATCCTTATCTGACATAACAATTTCCCCTTCCTGAGATTTTCCGGCGTTCATAAATAATCAGACAACGGTGTCTTTTTGATCACTGGAACGTCTCAATAACTCCATTTTATAGAGTCTTGTTGGTATATGAATCAAGGTTTATGTCTATTTTAAGGCTGGCTTATTGATATTTCATACGCGTACTAACGGACTGGAACAGGTCAAATTTCCAATAAAACTTTCACCGTATTATTGCTAAAGAGTCTAAACGTAATTACTCAAGAGTTGTAATTATTGAAATTTAATTGCGAGAATTTGATATGTTTTAAATATCGAAATCTGATTAATGTTATTATTTCTGCGGTATCTAGCAATTCCTTGAAAATGCAAGTTTTAAAAAATTTAGACTGCCTATGATTCAATCGAAGACTTGAATTGACCCAAACATTCTTTCATTTTTTGGACATAAAGTACGTAATACTTGGAAATCAACATTTTTTTTCGGTTGATAAAAAAGATGATTTTTTTTCATAAACTTCGGATACTAGGTCGCAAATGTGAAACTGATTCGGCTCTTCAACTGTCTTAATAATCCAGCTAAAAGGAAATTCCACGTGAAGATACTCATTTCGGGCGGTGCCGGCTTTCTTGGAAAGCGCCTTGCTAAAAGACTCCTGGAAAAAGGTTATCTGATGGGTTCGGAGGGGCGCAAATCCGAGATCACGAAGATCATCCTGTTTGACGTGGCAGAAACTGTGGATATCCAAAGTGAGCTGATGGAATATGTGCAGGGAGACATCTCAGATTTTGAACATGTCAAAGATTTAGTTCAGGAAGACACAAGCAGTATCTTCCACCTTGCCGCTATCGTCAGCGCCGATGCTGAGGAAAATTTCGACCTCGGAATGAAGATCAATCTGGACGGAACCCGGAACATCCTCGAAGCGGCCCGCGCTCTTCCCGCCTGCCCCAAATTGATTTTTACCAGTTCCGTCGCGACCTATGGCGGCGACCTGCCGGAGATCGTGACTGATGCAACACAACAGTCCCCCCAAACCTCGTACGGCGCTGCCAAGGCGGCGGGAGAGCTGCTGGTAAATGACTACAGCCGCAAAGGCTTCATTGATGGTCGCAGTTTGCGTTTACCCACTATCTCAGTACGCACGGGTCGTCCCAACAAGGCCGCCTCGACCTGGGCAAGCTCGATCATTCGCGAGCCTCTCTCTGGCAAAGACGCAATTTGCCCCGTCTCCAGATCAACGCGCATGGCCTGTATGAGCCCGAGAAAAATAATCGACGCCTTTATCCATGCCCATGACCTTCCTGCAGAGAAATTCGGATCCAATCGGTCCTTGCTGCTATCCGGCGCCTCCATTTCCGCAGGCGACATGGCTGAAGCGGTTGAGCGTTTTAAAGGCAACCGGCAAACCGGCGAGATTCACTGGCAGCCTGACGCGGCAATTCAGCAGATTGTCGATGGTTGGCCAAAGGAGACAAAATCAGATCGCGCCGACGCCTTGGGTTTTAAAAAGGACCAAACCGTCGATGATCTGGTTTCCGCTTTTATCGAAGATGATCTGGATGAGCAGATCGCCATTTACGGTTAGGCAACATTCCTTTCAAACAGGCCGGCCAGGCCTGCTTTTGACGCCGGACAGATACCTCGCTCAGTAATCAGGCCGGTAATCAAGCGGGCTGGCGTCACATCAAAGGCGTAATTCTTTGAGGGACTGAACTCCGGCAGAATGCGAACCTCTGACACATCTCCATTGCTATCCAGCCCCTGAACATAGTCAACTTCATGGCTGTCCCTGACTTCAATGGGAACATCCGAGACTCCATCTTCAATCTCCCAGTCAATTGTGGGGCTTGGCAGGGCCACATAGAAGGGAATGTCATTATCCTTCGCCGCCAAAGCCTTCAGATAGGTACCTATCTTATTGCAGACATCTCCGGCTGCCGTGGTCCGGTCCGTGCCGGTAATACAGAGATCGACCTGACCATGCTGCATCAGATGACCACCGACATTATCGACAATCAGGGTATGTTCGACCCCATGCTTGCCGAGCTCCCAAGCTGTCAGATGGGCACCCTGATTACGGGGGCGGGTCTCATCCACCCAGACATGTACCGAAATCCCCGCATTATGGGCCTTGTATATGGGAGATAATGCCGTGCCCCAGTCAACTGTAGCCAGCCATCCCGCATTGCAATGGGTCAGAATATTTACGGTCTCTCCCCTTTTCTTCTTCGCAATCTCTTCGATCAGGGAAACACCGTGGTCTCCAATGGCGCTGCAAATTGCCACATCTTCATCACAAATCTCCGCCGCCAAATTGTAGGCGGCCGCGACCCGGTCTTCTACGCTAATGTCTCTAAGATGGTCCTGCATGCGCTGGATGGCCCATCTGAGATTAACGGCGGTTGGTCTGGTTGCGATCAGCAGCTCTCCGACCCGGACCAGGTTTTCATCTGACGGATTTTCCCGGACGCCAAGACAAACGCCATAGGCGGCTGTCGCCCCAATCAAGGGTGCGCCCCTTACCAGCATCGCGGAAATGGCATGGGCCGCGTCGGTGACGGATCGTAAATTCTCGATAACGAATTCGTGGGGAAGCCTGGTCTGGTCAATGATATCTACCGACCAGCCATCTGAGGATAACCAGATTGTTCTAAAAGCGGTTCCGTCTATTTTCATGGTGTCCTGTCTTCCCATTGGCAAAGGTGTTGGATGGCGGAATAATCTTGCACTTAACCATATATTTCTGCAAAACTTTCGTAAGCAAAAATATCGCGATTTAGGGGAGAAATTTTATGGAAGTCAAAGCGGCTGTTGCCCATAAGGCCGGGGTGCCACTCACAATCGAAACCGTCACTTTGGACGGCCCGAAAGAGGGAGAGGTGCTTGTCGAGGTAAAGGCGAGCGGCCTCTGCCATACGGACGCCTTCACCCTGTCCGGCGATGATCCGGAAGGGATCTTCCCCGCCATTCTCGGCCATGAGGGCGCCGGGGTGGTTGTCGATGTGGGTCCGGGGGTCAGCAGCCTGCAAAAAGGCGATCATGTCATTCCTCTATACACACCGGAATGCCGTCAATGCGACTACTGCACCAGTGGCAAGACCAACCTGTGCCAGGCAATTCGGGTGACTCAGGGTCAGGGTCTGATGCCCGATGGCAGCAGCCGCTTCAAGATCAATGGAGAGAAGGTCTTCCATTACATGGGCTGCTCCACATTCGCGAACTACACCGTTGTGCCGGAGATCGCCCTCGCAAAAATCCGCAAAGACGCCCCGTTTGAGAAGGTCTGCTATATCGGCTGCGGTGTCACCACGGGGATTGGTGCCGTAATCAATACGGCAAAGGTCAAGCCTGGCGACAACGTCGTTGTCTTTGGCCTCGGTGGTATTGGCCTCAATGTCATTCAAGGAGCGCGCATGGCCGGGGCCAATATGATTGTCGGGGTCGACCTTAATAACGCTCGCAAGGAGCTTGGCGAGAAATTCGGCATGACCCATTTCGTCAATCCCAATGATGTGGAAGACGATATTGTTTCCTATCTCGTGGATCTCACCAATGGCGGCGCCGATTACTCTTTTGAATGTATCGGTAATGTCAATGTCATGCGTCAGGCGCTCGAATGCTGCCATAAAGGATGGGGAGAGAGCATCATCATCGGGGTAGCTGGCGCCGGCCAGGAAATTGCCACCCGCCCCTTCCAACTGGTCACCGGCCGGGTCTGGAAAGGAACAGCCTTTGGCGGCGCAAAAGGACGGACGGATGTACCAAAGATTGTTGATTGGTATATGGACGGCAAGATCAATATTGATGACCTCATCACCCATGTCATGCCTGTTGAAGATATCAACAAAGGCTTCGATCTGATGCATGAAGGAGAATCCATCCGCAGCGTCGTCACCTTTTAGGACCTCCCATGGAAACAATTTCTGAACAGAAGTGCTTTGGCGGAATCCAGGGCTTTTACGAGCATGCGTCCATCCAGACAGGAACGCCGATGCGTTTCGCTGTTTACCAACCGCCTGCAGCCACAAAAGGTCCGGTGCCGGTGGTGTATTATCTGGCCGGACTGACCTGCACAGAGGAAACAGCCACTATCAAGGCCGGCGCCCAACGGCTGGCGGCAGAACAGGGGCTGATGCTTGTCATGCCCGATACAAGTCCGAGAGGTGCCGGTATTGAGGGCGAGGATGACGACTGGGATTTCGGCACAGCCGCCGGATTTTATCTGGATGCGACATCAGAGCCATGGTCGAAAAACTACCGCATGTACAGTTACGTAACTGAAGAACTGCGCTCTCTGATCAACTCGAAATTTAATGCAAATCCCAAGGCTACAGGCCTCTTCGGACATTCCATGGGAGGACATGGGGCGTTGACGATCGCCCTGAAAAATCCGGAGATTTACAGCTCGGTCTCAGCCTTTGCGCCGATTTGTGCTCCCACGCAATGCCCTTGGGGAGAGAAAGCCTTTTCCGGTTACCTTGGGACTGACAGGGCTAGCTGGGCCGACCATGACGCCACGGAGCTGGTGAAATCCACTCAGATATCCTCTTCCATCCTGATTGATCAGGGTCAGGCGGACGGCTTCCTGGCAGAACAGCTGAAGCCCGAGTTATTCGAAACCGCCTGTGCAACTGCCGGTCAGGATCTGACCTTGAGGCGTCATGAGGGCTATGATCACAGCTACTATTTTATTCAGAGTTTTATGGCGGACCATATTGCTCATCATGCTGCAATTCTCAGCCGGCTTTAACCATTAGCAGCGATATGACGGCGTATATGGGCATTGAATTCTTCCGGCTTTTCCATGGCCAGCTGGTGAGAGGCATTGTCCACGATCACCAGCTCTGATCCTTTGATATTGTTGTGGATAAGCTCGGAAGAACTGACCGGGGTACCCTGATCATTTCGGCCGACAATCACCAGGGTGGGTGCCGTAATGGCGTGATTACGACTTGCAATATCAATCCCGGCGATGGCGTGACAGCACCCCACATATCCGTCCACAGAGGTTTCCCGGATCATCTTGCGTACTCTCGCCTCCAGGGCCGGGTTTTTGGCGAGGGCTTCGGGGACGAACCATCGGGCCATCGACGAATCCTCCTGCTCCTGTATGCCATTTTCCTGAACGCTGCGAATGCGTTCCGGCCAGAGAGCCGCCGCCCCATCGGGAAGAGCGCAGAGGGAGCTTGAGATCACCAGGCTCTTCACGCGCTCCGGATAGGCCAGCGCAAATTCCTGTCCGATCATGCCACCAATGGAAAGGCCGATGAAATGGCCATTTGAGATGCCGTAGTGGTCCTGGATTGCCGCCACATCTGCAGCCAGCATTTTAAAATCGTAGGGCCAGGGAACAGCTTCGCTCTCACCATGCCCTCTCAGGCTATAACGCAGCACCCGGTAATCGCTCTTGAGGTCTTCCGCAAGCTCATCCCACGCGGTCAGATCACAACAGAGGGAATGACTGAGGGTCACCACCGGAGCGCTCTCCGGTCCTTCTAGTCGTGTATCGAATTCAATGCCATTTGCCGTGATTTTCATACCCGCTCCATTTTATTTTTGTTGCGAGCTTATTATGCCGGAAGGGTCACCTCATTGACAAGCTGCGCGCCGCGCCCGGCCATAAAATACAGGCCCATATAATGGGTCACATCCTGAGGATGGGCGGACCGGGCGCCAAGCCCTGCCTCCTCCGCGACGGCCCGTGGCAGATCGAAGGTGGAACAGCCTTTGTCATAGACATAGATTTCGTTAAGACCCGGTAACATGTCATGATTGCGCGCGCTCAAGGCGGTGAGCACAAAATCCATCACACAGATATCCGTGCAAATTCCGACCACCAGAAAATCCGTAATGCCATTCTCTGCGACCCAGTCTACGACGGCGTTCGACCCATCTGTACGGGTTGCTCCGACAAATCCATTGATGCAGTCTTTTCGGATCAGGGTCGTATTAGTATCGCTCTCCAACCATTTCAGTTCCGGCACCAACTCCTCTTCCCCCGTCCCTTCCTCGCAATGTGGTGGATAGGGTGCCTCCGGTTTGCCTGGAGTGTGCGTATCGAGAAACGCCAAAATCGGCCAGTTTTGCGAAGTAAAGGATTTGGCGATACGAACGGTTTCAGACACCATTGTCGACACCTGTTCATTGGGAACCGTCGGTGCCAAAGCGCCGGCACCGACGGTGGCAAAGCCATTGACCTCATCGACGATGATGAGGCCGAATTTTTTGCCGGAAGCGGCCGGATCAACAGGGGTGAAGGCCAAGGGCATGGCCTCCGACAGTCCGTTGGTTAACTCTCCGCTTTCCATATCCGCTTTCCTTTGCTGTTTATCAGGTCCTTAACTACTGCACTGTTCGGCTGGCTTTATGACTCCGAGCTTTTCAACTATATTTAAGGTCCCATTTTCCGTTTTGGCAATATACATATTCATCGCCGTATGGTGATCGTTCGGCGTGATCATGGCCGGCCCGGTTGGAATTTCAAATGACAAACCTGCCATTCCCTTGATGGCTGCCTCCCGGCTGACCTCACCGGACTTCTCAAGACCGCCTTTCAAGGCAATGAGAGAATTATAATGGGTCATGACGTAGAAGGAGACAACCGCATCCGCTCCGGCGGACTTGCGGATCTTGGCAACAAATTCTTCAACCCCGGGCTCTGTGGAATTGGCAACCATGGGCACACCGGCATACATGCCTTCTCCCTTACCCGGCCCGAAAGCCCCAAGATACGTTTCCGCGAACCCCAGGAAGGCAATTTTCATATTGTTCATCAAACCGAACTCCTCGGCCTGTTTGATGAAGGTGATGCCGTCAGCGCCGGGAAGCGCAAATAACAATATCTGAGCCCCTGAATCGGCAATTTTCCGAATGATTGAGGAGAAATCCTTGACGCCAAAGGGTGTATATTCTTCACCCAGAACCTGGCCGCCAATACTGTCGATCATGGTTGTCGCTGTTTTGAACATATTGCGCGGCCAGACATAATCTGCTCCAAACATATAGTAAGTATCACCGACACCCGCCTCCTTTAGATACGGGATCAGTGGCGCCGTGTCCTGGTTGGGAACCGTATTGAAGGAAAACAGATAATCGTTGCACATACCGCCTTCATAGTTGGTGGCATAGAGCAGCGGTGTTCTTCCCCGTTCCATTGTCTGAACCATGGCATCCCGGGCGGCAGACGTGATTGGCCCGGAAACGGCAATCACCTCATCCCGCTGGATCAGCTTCTTCGCCCGCTCCACCGATGTTTTGGGATCTGTCTTGTTGTCCTCATAGACCATTTCTACTTTCTGACCGAGGATTCCCCCTCCGGCATTGATCTCAGAGACTGCCAAATCCAGTCCCATCTTCGCTTGATTGCCAAACAATTCGAGCCCGCCGGAAAACGGCTGTACGGCACCAACCTTGATGGTCTTTTCGGTGGCGATTGCCGGCATACCGATTGCTGAGGCTGCTGCAACCGCCCCGGCGGTCGCCAACAAATTGCGTCTGGTAATGTTCTTCATTGCCCTGCCCTCCAATTTATATGTATACAAATGATATCTTATATTCGTATGATTACAATTAATTTTTGCCGCAAAAACATTGTCCTCGGACAATAGTCTGGGCATTGTTATCTTGATATTTTCGCAGGGATCAAGTTGTTATCTCGGATTATAGGAAAGATTATGTAATTATGGGTAAGCTACCGACGAAAAACCTTTGTACACATACTAATAATCCATATGTATACTTATGATATTGTTTGTAGACTTATGGTTTAATTGATTCTGGGAAATATTCGAGTGTCGTTTCTTTCTCTCAATTCGTTGTCTAAATATTTCGGTGGTCTGAAGGCCGTCGATCGCTTTTCCCTTGAACTGACGGAGGGAAGTCTCAACGCCCTGGTTGGGCCAAACGGATGCGGCAAGTCTACTCTGTTCAATCTGATCACCGGTAGTCTTACTCCAGATGCAGGCTCAGTTCTTTTTAAAGGTGCGGATATCACGGGCCTGCCGCCCCATCAGATTGCCCGCCTGGGAATCGGCCGCAAGTTTCAGGTGCCAGCCATTTTTGAAGAACTCACAGTGATTGAGAATCTGACCATCGCCGCACGTAAAAACAGACAATCCGCCTCCCTTCCCGCGCTACTTCAACAAATCAAACTCTGGCAGGAACAAAACCGGATTGCTGGGGAACTGGCCCATGGGCAGAAACAATGGCTGGAGATTGGAATTCTTCTTGCCCAGGGCCCCTCCCTCATTCTGTTGGATGAACCCACCGCCGGGATGACAGCGGCAGAAACGCGGGAGACGGCCCATCTGATCTCCCGCATCAACAGGGAGCAGGAAATTACCGTGATTGTCATTGAGCATGATATCGCCTTCATCGAGTATCTGGTCTGCCCCCTGCATGTTATGTCCAAGGGGCAAATTCTTAAATCGGGAAGCTTTGCTGAAATCCGAAATGATGAGGAAGTCAAGGAGCTGTATTTTGGAAGGTCCCAGGACATCTCATTGATGGGGAGTGATATCCATGCTTGAGATTAAGGGGCTGACATCCGGCTATGGCGGCGCCAGGGTTCTGAACGATGTGGAATGCACCATTCCGGACGGCAAAGTCACCGCTCTGATGGGTCGGAATGGCATGGGCAAGACGACCTTTATCAAAACGATTATGGGGCTTTTGAAAACGCAGGCCGGAAATGTCCGGTTTGAGGGAACTTCCATTGAGCGGCTTTCGACCTTTGAAATTTCCCGCCTTGGTATTGGCTATGTTCCGCAAGGGCGGGAAGTGTTTGACCAATTTACCGTGCTGGAGAATTTGCGGCTAAGCTTGCTTGGTCATGGTATCAAAAGCCTCGACGGGCTAGATCGGATCTACGACTGGTTTCCCATCCTGAAAGAAAGATCGGATCAAAGTGCCGGAACCTTTTCAGGTGGACAGCAACAGATTTTAGCCATCGCCCGCGCCCTTATTGCCAATCCGAAAATGCTCTTGCTGGACGAACCGACCGAGGGTATTCAGCCCAGTATCGTCCATGAGATCGGCGAAAATCTGGCGGCCATCGCCACAGAAACCGGACTGACCATTTTGATCGTCGAACAAAATGTCGATATGGTCCGCACCGTCGCCAGCGATGCGCTCTTTATGGAGAACGGCCAGATTGTTGACGGCTGTTCAATCGCCGATCTCGAACGTGATGATAGTCTCCTACATCGCTATCTGTCGGTATAGAAAAGGAAGGTGATGGACATTCTTCCTGTATTCCTGGATGCCTCCTCCTATATCCTGATTCTGATCCTTGTGGCCCTCGGACTGATGATCGTCTTTGGCATGATGGGTGTCATTAACATGGCCCATGGGGAACTGTTCATGATTGGCGCTTATGTCATGGTCATGACCCAGTCCTATGGTCTGCCCTTTATCGCGGGACTGTTTTTGGCGCCTCTGGTTGTCGGGTTCCTGGGTCTGGTGATTGAGACGGGACTGGTGCGCCATATCTATCACCGGCCGCTTGACACTATCCTTGCCACCTGGGGGCTTTCCATTGCCCTCAAGCAATTGATCGTCCTTTTGTTCGGCCCTGAGTCACAAAGTGTTGTCGGGCCCATTGATGGCACCCTGGTCATAGGCGATTTCCAATATCCCATATACCGTTTAATCCTGATGGGTGCCTCAATCGCCCTGATCGCAGGAACTTTCTGGATTTTCCTGAAAACAGATTTCGGCCTGATGGCACGGGCGGTAATTGCCCGGCCGGACACGGCTGCTGTCCTCGGTATCGATACCCGCCGCATGTATCGCTGGAGTTTTGTGATCGGAACGGCCCTCGCCGGGCTTGCTGGAGCCTTGGTGGCGCCCCTGATAAGTGTCGATCCGCAAATGGGATTGGGATATCTGGTGCCGGGATTCCTGTCAATTCTGGTGGGCGGTGCCGGTCCGCTAGCTGGTGTGCTGGTTGGCGGGACCATTGTTGGTGGTGTCAACAACCTGCTGGCCGTCTGGATTTCACCGGTTACAGCCTTGATCGCAGTCTATATAATTGCCATTCTGATCATCCGTATCCGGCCAGAAGGCCTGTTAGGAAACCGTCGTGCGAAATAGCATTATTGGTATTATTGTTTTCTCCGTTTTGGCTGTATGTCCGCTATTTGTGGGGAGCTATTGGACGGGTCAGCTCACCAATTACCTGGTTTATGGCCTACTCGCTATTTCTTTATCCCTGGTCTGGGGATATGGCGGAATCCTTTGTTTTGGGCAGGCCATGTTTTTCGGCATCGGCGGATATGTCATGGCGGTTTTCACCAAAGGCATGATCTATCCGGATCTGACAAGCAGCTATCTCGGATTGATTGCGGCCATGGCAGCCTCCAGTATGTTTGCCCTGGCCCTGGGCTATTTTCTGTTCGCGGGTCGTGGGATCAGCGGCGCCTATCTTGCCATCATCACATTGGCCATCGCTCTTGTGCTGGAACGGCTGATGAGCAACTGGTATGCCCTTGGCGGCTATAACGGTCTGCTCAATATACCTCCCATTAAACTGGTATTGTTTGGGCTGAGTTATGAGCTTTGGGATATTGTACCAACCTTCTATATTATCCTGGGCCTCGTTGCCGTTATCTATTTTGCCATCATGTTCCTGGTCAGTACGCCCTATGGCCTGCTGCTCACCGCCATTCGCACCCATCCAGATCGCCTTTCGTTCCTGGGCTATAGTGTTCTCAATATCCGATTGTCGGTCTTTGCCTTAAGCGCCGCCATTGCCGGTCTTGCAGGTGCCTTGTTCGTGACTTTGGACGGCTTTGCCTCACCCACCCTAATCGGCTTTACCCTCTCCACCGAAGCACTGATCTGGGTTGCTATTGGGGGAAAAGAAATGCTGCTGGCCGCTTTTCTCGGCGCCATTTTCACCCGGGTCGCCGAGAGTTGGCTATCTGAGATATTTGGCGATTATTGGATCCTGATTCTCGGGATTGCCTTTATGATCAGCGTGGTTCTTCTGCCCAAAGGATTACTGGCGACACCGTTCGAAAAACTGATGGGAAAGAAGCAAAGAGCTATTCCGCCGCCACCTGACGCAGCCGGTCCGTCGCCCCCTCATCCACTTCCCCGGACACTGGATCAATAGCAACGCGGAACAGGTTTTCCGCTTGCGCGATTGAGTAATATTCCAAGGCCACATCACGGGCAACCGCCGCGGGAACACGGAGACGAGGATCACCAAACCCCCCGCCGCCCGGCGTCGACACGGCGATGGAATCCCCCACCTCAATCTGGATATCCTGGTCTTTCGAGAGATGCGGCGGAATATAAGTCTTTCCTTCCCTATTGACGGAAACCTTGTTGGTCCCGCCGTCGGCACCTCCGAGGGCACCGAGAGGTCCATACCGGCCATGATCCATAACCATGGAGGCACGGGCGCTCCCCCGACGTAGCCGGATCCGGTAATTCACCCCAAATCCTCCTCGATATTCCCCGGCCCCACCGGATCCTTCGTGCAGGGAATATTCATCGAATAGTACCGGATAATATTGCTCCATGACTTCAATGGGGGTGGTCTTCGATATACCGATGGTGGAGCAGCCATTGGATAGGCCATCACTCCCCTGATAGCCGCCATATCCACCTCCTGAGATGACATACATGACATAGGCCCGATCCCGATCCGGATCATAGCCGCCAATGGCCAGGTTACCGGATGTCCCGGCAGGAGCTGCAAACAAAAGATCAGGAATGACACCAACCAGGGCATTAAATACAGCTTCCGCGATCCGCTGGCTTACCTCAGCCGCACATCCTGAGACCGGCCGCGGATATTTAGCATAGAGGAATGTTCCCTCCGGCGGTGACACATCAAGAGGTAGGAAGGTCCCTGCATTGATCGGGATTTCAGGAAAAATGTGCTTAATTGCCAGATAGATAGACGATTTTGTTGTCGCTAGAACCGAATTCATGGGGCCCATGCAAGGCGGGCTCGACTCCGACATATCAAAATGAAGCCTGTCTCCTTTTTTGGTGACCTTCATGTCAATTTTTAGGGGCTCATCCACAACCCCGTCCGAATCCACATAGGATACGCCGCGATACGTGCCATCGGGGATTTGAGAGATTTTGGCTTTCATCTGGCTCTCGGCCCGAACTTTAAGCTCAGCGATACAGTGACGGACAAGCTCTTCACCATATCGATCCAGCAGCTCAGTCAGTCGAGCCTCTCCAATGGCAAGGGCAGAGGCCTGCGCCTTGATATCCCCGATACGCTGATCTGCAATGCGAATGTTGGAAAGGATGATGGAAAGGATCTCCTCATCCAGCTTGTTTTTCTTGAATAGCTTCACTGGAGGAAGCCGCAAGCCCTCCTGCTCCACTTCCGTGGCATTGGCGGAAAAGCCTCCGGGCACACTGCCGCCGAGATCCGGCCAATGACCGGTATTGGCCAACCACGACCAGAGTTTCCCCTTATAGAAAAACGGCTTAACGAATTTCACATCCATCAGATGGGTGCCACCCAGATAGGGATCATTGACAATGAAAATATCACCGGGCTCCACTGACTTGGCTCTTTCAATGACAGCCTGCGTGGAAAACTGCATGGTCCCGACGAAAATCGGCAGGCCGAGTTCCCCTTGCGCGATCAGCTCCCCGGTGTCTGCGGCATAAATTCCGTCTGATCTGTCGAGGGCTTCCGAAATCACAGGGCTGAAGGCTGAGCGGACAAAGGCGAGGTCCATCTCGTTACAGACCTGAATCAAGCCGTTCTGAATGACTGAAAGAGTAATAGGATCAAGCTTTTCCATCTTAAACCTCTATAATCAGGTTACCGACTGCATCGCGGGTGACGGTATCGCCAGGCTCTATTACGATGGTAGTATCCAACTGTTCAATTATGGCCGGGCCTGTCAGATGCAAATTCACGGGCAGTTTGTCACGGCTATATATGGGCGTTTCCTGCTTCTCGGAGCCAAATTGAACCGGTCGTGCCGTCCGGATCGCTTCATTCAGGGTCGCAGCCTGCTCAGTCCCGGCAAGGGTTGCCAGGCCAAAGGATTTGCGCTTGCCGATAACGGCCGTGTGGAGATTGACCAGAACCGCTCTGATTTCCGGCAGTTCTACGGCGAAGCGGGCCCAATAGGCATCATCAAAGCCTTTCTGCAGGTCCTCCAGGCTCACATCCGGTCCGGATATCTCAACGCTCAACATATGGCTCTGTCCCTGAAACTGCATATCTACGGAATAGAGAAAGACGATTTCTTCGGTGGCCACATTATCTCGGGCAATCAGGTCAAGACCGTCCTGCGCCTGCTGTTCCAATGCCTGCCTGACCACAGAGATATCAAGATCCGCAAGCGGCGTGTTGATCGTCTGGACGAAATCATGCCGGAGGTCAGAGACAACACATCCAAGCGCATTGGTTATTCCCGGCTTCATCGGCACAACCACTTTCGGAATAGCCAGCTCTTTTGCAAGAGCGGAAGCATGAAGAGGCCCTGCCCCGCCGAAAGCAAACAGGCTGAAATCCCTGGGGTCATAGCCTTTTGCCAGGCTGACCATGCGAATGGCACCGGCCATCTTGTTATTGGCAACGGTGAGGATAGCATCGGCCACCTGTTCTGCCGTCATGTTGAAATGCTGTCCGACTTCAGAAACGAAAAACCGTTTCACATCGTCGATCGATACCGGGTTATCCACCGAAAGGAGCTTTTCCGGATCCAGCCGGCCGAGAATCAGATTGGCGTCAGTGATGGTTGGCTTTTCACCGCCCCGACCGTAACAAATGGGGCCCGGTGTCGCCCCGGCACTCATCGGGCCGACCTGCAGCATCCCGGCGTCGTTGACAAAAGCGATGGAGCCGCCACCGGCGCCAATGGTATGAACGTCGACCATCGGCACATGGATCGGCATACCATATTCCAGATCAAGCTCCGCCGTGACCTGCGGAACACCTCCCTGCACCACACCAACGTCAGTACTGGTGCCACCCATGTCATAAGTAATAACCTTGTCAATATTGGCGGCCCGGCTGGTCGCGGCGGCGGCCATTACGCCGGATGCCGGTCCGGACATCACCGTATTCACCGCCGTCTCCGCAACGATTGCCGAGGAGACACTACCGCCATTTCCCTGCATGACCAGCAGGTCATGGGCGAATCCTTCTGATTTCAGGCCCGATTGCAGCCGGGCGATATATCGATCCAGGACGGGGCGGATAGCGCCATTGATAGCCGCCGTCGTTCCCCGCTCATACTCCCGATATTCCGACAGGATCATATGACCGGCACACACAAAATCATTGGGCCAGAGGCCCTTGGCAATTTCCAGAGCTCTCAGTTCATGGCTGGGGTTCTTGTAGGAATGCAGGAAATGAATGACCAGGCTTTCTACCCCTGCCGCCAGCAGTTGACTGACACGATCCTTTAGAACTACTTCATCTAGCGGGACCACTACATTGCCATCCGCGTCCATACGTTCCGGCACCTCCAGGCGGCAGTCGCGGGAAATCAGGGGCCGGAATTCCCCTTTCAAACCATAGGGTTGGGGACGGGTTCGCCGGCCCAATTCCATGACATCGCGAAATCCGGCCGTTGTGATCAATCCAACCTTAGATATCTTCCGCTCTAGCAGGGCATTGGTCGTTGTAGTCGTGCCGTGATTGATGGCCGCCACATCCTGTAGATCCACCCCGACCGACTCGATGGCCGATAGAACTCCGAAGGCCTGGTTGTCGAGTGTTGTGGGAACCTTGGCGATGGCGATATCCCCTGTTCCCGGATCCGCCATGATCAGATCTGTAAATGTTCCGCCAACGTCAACACCGATTACTTTCTGTCCCATAAAACGCGTGCCCTATCTCAAACCGTCATTTTCAGATATGTCTTCAGCGGCCAGTCCGCCTAGACGGGCATGAACACGACCACCTGTGGTCATGACCAGCGCAAACAGAATCTCGGCCCGGCGAGGCGCGTCGGCCACACCAACCTCCATGGCGTCGAAATGGCTTCGCACATAGGAGGCGTCCTTGTGGGTAATGGGAATTTCCATACGACTGCCAATCCCGCCGACCTTTTTCGAAGACGGAACAATGGCGAGCGCTTTTCCAAGCGCCTCTCGCATGGCATAGCCACCGGCAACATGCCAGGTCGCGCCATGCTCCAATTCGCCGTCCTCCCCGACGATCGCCCCTTTACCATAGCTGGTGATCTCTTTCGGATCTCCGCCGAGGGCGTCGATCAACCGGTTCGCGAGCTTGAGACCGAGAGGTTTGAGCGCATCCATAAACGGCGTTAGGTCCTCCACATAACGTCCGGCATAGGGATTTTCGAGGACAACAACAATGGATCCCCGTTTGATGGGATGGGCCACCGGCAAACCCCCTTCGTGATACACTTCCTCAACTGTTGTGGAAACCTTCCTTATCCGCACGAGATCCGTCATGCACTTCTCCAATTCTGATGGGTGTTTAGTTGTTCAAGCACTCTGGTTGTTCCCTGGAGCGAAAGATAGGCAGACTGTATCAGGCCCCGTTGCTGGAACTCCTCGGCCGTTGCGTATCCTGCCGCCAATGCCAAGTTTATTTCTTCCTCTGATAGAGGTCCAACGGCGGTGGTAACAAGCATCTCACCGAGATCCGTATCATCCCGAAGGCTGTTCGCTGGTTGTCGAATGATTACTGGACTGTCAATCCGCACCGCGCCGGCAATCAAAGTGGCGGCGACATCGGCCGCCGCAGCAGTGGACGCGAGTATCGTCACCGCATCGGCGATACCGGGGGATAGAGACCTGCCGCGCCAACCGGACGTCGCGATACCACCTATCGCTTCACTTGAGCGCAATTCTATTCCGGCATCAAGAGCAGGCGAATCCTGATTATTGACAACAGCCGCCCGCATGCTTTCACCTGGTGAAAGATAAAAGGCGATATCGCCGCCATTATTCACATAGGCCTTTTTCAAATTGCAGTCGCGGATCATTGCCGCCAGAACATGATCGGCGACAGCACCGGCGACAGCAGCCATTGACGTCACAAAATGCTCATTGGCGTAAGGAAGGCAAGCTTGTCGCATTTCCGCGGCGACACCGGTGAGAAGGACAGACGGCCCCTCACCCAATTGTTCCCGAAGATGAGGCAGCACTTTTACTAAGTCGGCGAGTACGTTGGAAAATGCATCAGCGGCCTGGGCATAGGACCTCTGCACCTCTTGCCCAGAGCCAAATACCTCCGCGATGATATCAATGGGGCCGTGCTGCAAATGCAGACGTCGACCATCCTTGAGATATCGTATTTGGGCTTCCCCGACCATGTCTAGCTCTCACGCGCCATGTTGTGGATACCGGGTTTCTTAAGCAGGGTTTCCAAAGTAACGATCCCCTCCTGATGCCCGCCAAGGGCCAGATAATCTTCCCGCTTCAAGGTAAATTCAATAGGCGCCACCAGGGCCGGTGTCGGGACATATCCGAAGGAGTTATCCGGCATGTCAGTCACATCGACAAGCAACGTGATGCCACCCCCCGGCCAGATATAGACGGGGGCTCCGCCGCAGCTGACCTTGGTCAGGGCCTCCTTGACGGAGCGGGTCAACCTGACCGGATTTTCCGTCACCCCGGCCCGCAGAGAGCCGCCAGCACCGGCCATAAACAGAACAGAACACAGAGCTGGCTCACAGTTCTCGGCAATGCGATCAACGACCACAGAAATATCTTCCGGCATCGGCGCCGGTTGGGGGACCAGTTCATCGTCGAGGACAAACCAGGCACTGTCCTGACCGGTGGTTGAGACCATGAGAAGGGTCATTCCGGGCCAGGCTTTTTTGGGATCAACTCGATCAATGATATCAAGAGGGTTGGTAATATCCGTCCCGCCCCATCCGGCGCCAGGCTCCGCGACTTGGAAATAACGTCCCGGGGTTGACCGGCGACCTCGTACACGGATACCGGAAACCGGCATTTCCAGAAACTGTCCTGCCTGATGTTCTGTCAGTACACCGGTGATATGATCATCGACTACAATCACCTCATCGGCCTTGCCAAACCATTGCGGCGCAAAGATCCCGATCGTGGCCGAGCCGCAGCCAACCCGCATTCTCTCCTCAATATCGCCATCGATGATAGGGGCCTTTCCGGCCTGAACGGTGATCTTTGCACCGCCTTCGACTTCCAGATCCACAGGTTTCTTGTTGCACAGATCCAGCATGGTATCGCAGGTTACCTTGCCTTCTTTCTTGGAGCCGCCGGTCAGATGACGAACACCCCCAATGGCCAGCATCTGGCTGCCATATTCCGCCGTCGTCACATGCCCGACCTGCTCTCCGTTCGCCATAACAGCCGCCTGTTCGGGGCCCACATAGCGATCCGTATCGATCTTTACCTTGACCCCGCAATAACTGAAGACCCCTTCCGAAACGACGGTGATAACATCCACATCGTCGACTTCGGCACTAACGATAAAGGGTGCCGGTTTATAGTCCGGATAGGTGGTTCCCGATCCAATTCCCGTTACGAATTTGTCGGCTGAAGGGACCAGATCCCCCTGCCAGGCATTCATGCCATCGGCAAATGGGACATGCTTATCGGCTTTTTCCAGAACGACGAGGGGGTCAACCCGTGTCAGAGTTCCTTCAATATTGGCATAGCGATCACAGGCTCCGGTTTTTCCTTCCCGAATACGACAAAGCACTGGGCAGGCATCGCACCGGATCAAGTCTTCAGTTTTTTTAGCCAGTTTTTCCGCACTCATTGGCCGCCTCCTGTTTTTTGAGTTCCGCCCGCAACAGATGAGGCAAAGCAGGCGCTCGTGTTATTCTAACACCTGTAGCATCCCGAATAGCACCAAATATTGCCGGTGCCGTTGGAACGAGCCCGGGCTCACCTACCCCTTTGGCACCGAACGGGCCCAAAGGTTCCGCATCTTCAATGATCAGAATTTCCATATCCGGCATATCGCCGACAGTCGGGATCAGATAGTCATGGAGATTCTCCGTAACCCCCGGGACATATTCCTCCATCAGGGCCAATCCGAGACCCTGGGCAATCCCTCCCTGGATCTGCCCTTCCACCTGTTGGGGATTAATTGCCCGGCCGACATCATGGGCTGCCTTTATCCGCAAGACCTTCGTTGTGCCAAGCTCAAGATCAACCTCTACCTCGGCGATCTGGGCAGCGAAGCCATATGTCGCGTAAGGAACGCCTTGCATGTTTTTATCCAAAGGCGTGGTGGGAGGATCGAAATATCCACTACCCCGGAACACCATGCCATCGTCATCGGCCTCCAAGGTCGATAAGTCAATTTCCCTGACCAGCCCGCCTTCATCAATCCGAAGTTTCTTGCCGCATAGTTCAAGACGGGCACCCCCTCCTGCATTGGCATGACGGAGAATCTTCTGGCGCAGGTCAATCCCGGCAAGTTCTGATGCCTTGCCGGAAACAAATGTCTGGCGGGAGGCAGAGCTTTTACCCGCATCCTTGGTCAAATCCGTATCACCCATAATGTAGGTAAAATCACCGACGGGAAGACCCAGGGCATCCGCACAAATCTGTGGCAAAATGGTATTGGTGCCTTGTCCGATATCGACGGCGCCATTGAACAGGAGGATCCTGCCGTCCTGACCGATACCAACTTCAATGGTTGAAGGATTGGACAGAGCAGTATTTCCGATCCCATACCACATCGCACCGATGCCGACACCCCGTCGTATTGACCCGCTTTGATGTCGTTTATTAAAGCCCTGTGTCTCAGACTGCAGATGCTGCCAATGGGGTTTCAGGGCTTCAAGACATTGTCCAAGCCCGGCGCTTGCCTGCAAAACCTGCCCCGTAGCTGTTTCCTGCCCGGCCGCAATGGCGTTTTTCAGGCGAATTTCCAAGCGGTCCAATTGCAACGCCAGCGCCAGGTCATCCATCATGGTTTCATGGGCGATGGCGGCTTGCGGAACCCCAAATCCACGAAAGGCCCCACTTGGCGGGGAGTTGGTGAAATATCCGCGGCTGGTGATTTCAACATTGGGAACAAAATACGGTCCGCTACCATGGACTGGCACCCGATCCGCAACGGTCAAGCCCCAGGAGGTGTAGGCCCCCGTATCAAAAGCCGCCGTCATTTCCACCGACGTAAGACGACCGTCTTTATCCGCCGCAAAGCGGCAGAAAATATTGGATGGATGTCGTTTAGTACTCGCCATCATGCTTTCCGGACGCTCATAGACACAGGCGACCGGAGAATCGAATTTCATGGCGGCTATCGCCAATATCGGCTGAACGGAGACATCAAGCTTACCTCCAAAACCGCCCCCGCAGGCCGTCGGCACAATCCGCACCTTGTCCTCTCCCACCTGCAGGATATTGGCTACCTCAACCTTGTCCATGGTGGCGGCCTGGGTGGTTACGTGAATTTCCACCCGATCCCCCACCCTCCGAGCCCATCCGGCTTCCGGCTCAATATAGGCATGCTCGACAAAGCAGGTTTCAAATTCCCCTTGCACAATGACTTCTGCTGCGTCCCGCGCCCCGTCGATCTTTCCTTTGCGAAGGGTGCCTTCAGTCAGCAGGTTACCCGGATTACCCTCATGCAGTTGAAGGGCCTCAGATTGCTTTGCAGCCATTATTCCCGAGACAGCGCGGTCTTCGGTCAAAGTAATCGGTAAATCAGGAAGATCGAGGGATCTGATCACATCTTTCTGCCCGACCAGCGCGACAATTCCGTCACCCCGATACCGAACCCGGTCCTCCGCCAGCACGGGCTGATCTTTCCCCACGGGGTAAATGCCAAAGCCATTAAAGGGTATATCCTTATGGGTCAGGACAGCTTCCAGTCCATCGGTCATTGAGACCAGGTCATCAAAATTGCCGATCTCGACCTTTGACGCGGCCACTGGCGAACGGATAATGCGGATCCACAAGGCATCTTCCGGAATGGCATCAGATCCGTAGCGTTCTTCTCCGGTCAGTTTCGCCCGGCCATCAAGCTTGGCTATTCGGGCGCCGACAGCTTGTCCCGGCTCTACTGTGACATCGCTCGTGTCCCCAATATCCAGCACGGCTTCGACAATCTTTTGATACCCTGTGCAACGGCACAACACGCCCCCAATGGCGTCTTCCACCTCTTCCCGCGATGGCTTCTCTGTCCGTGACAGCAGACTTGTGGCCGCCATAAGCATCCCGGGTGAGCAGATTCCACATTGCGCAGCACCGTGACGAAGAAAGGATTGTTGCAGAGCGTTCATGGCACCTGAACCCGCCAACCCTTCAACGGTGCGGATGTCCCGCCCCTCCGCCTGCGCAACCGGTGTCATGCAGGCACACACCTGCTCCCCGTCCAACAGAACTGTGCACGCCCCACAGTCCCCGGCATTGCAGCCGACTTTTGTTCCCGTTAGTCCAATTTCATCGCGAAGCACGTCTGAAAGGCGATTCAAAGGGGAGGTATCAATCTCATGGTCTTTGTCATTAATGGTGAGTTTTATCGGATTTGTCATTGGGCTTCCACCAATGTCACGATCGCCCGTTTGATCAGGGTTAGGGCCGCATCCAGCCGATAGTCCCGGGACGCCCGAATATCGTCCAATGGGGAAAGCCCAATGACTGAGTCTTCTGTGACCTCTTCCAGCAAATCTAGTGTTAATCTCTTTCCGGTCAGTTTCGTTTCAAGTGTTGTCAGCCTCTTTGCAACTTCCGAACAAGCGCCGACGGCAATTCTGCAACTGGTAACATCTTCACCTGCGTCAATTTCCACTACCATCGCCACCATCACCAGGGAAATCACCAGATATTTCCGGGCCCCTAGTTTGAGGAACGTGCTGCGAGTGGTGTCCTGAGAGGGCTTGGGTATGATCAGAGCCGTCAGGATCTCATCTGATTTGAGGGCCGTACGACGGTTTCCTAGAATAAAGTCTTCCAGCTCCAACTCACGGACCGTTCCCCTATTGTTGAGCTCAACTTTTGCATCAAGACTAAGCAAAACCGGAACGCCATCAGCCGCCGGCGACGCATTACAGAGATTTCCTCCAATGGTGCCGGCGTTTTGGACCTGTCGCCCCCCTACTTCCCGCGCTGCCAGTTTTAATCCATCAAACAGAGGCGGTAGAGATTCGCAAATGATGTCAGTCCAGGTCGTCGTTGCCCCAATACGCCAGTGATCCGAAAATTCAGAGATCCCTCTCAACCCGGCCACCCGCGTAATATCAATAACCGCTTCGTGAAGAGGTTGCCCCACCCGTGCCGGGTAGAAGTCCGTTCCCCCTGCAAGAATCTCAGCATTACCCGCTTTCAGGGCCGCCTGCAGCTCCGCTAGATCAAGTGGTTGGCGGTAATCTCCCATATACCGGCATCTCCAATATTTGTTTGTATACGAATGATTTTACGGGGAACTATAGGAATGTCAAGAAATTGCAAAAGTGGTGTTATGGCCGGACAAAAGACTGATTTGCACGTCACAAGTTGGCTTTCACGAATTTTACGTTGCAATGCCGCCAATTCGCAATAAAACTTCCCTATTCCCTTGAGTGAGGAATAGGGAAAAACTGAAATCTGCGACCAAGGCCGCCCGCCGGGAATTAACGAACGTGTCAGAAATAAAGCTGGAAAAAAGCTGGCTCGCCCAACTGGAGGCGGAATTCTCCAAATCCTATATGCAGGAGTTGAAGCAATTTCTGTTGTCGGAGAAATCTGCTGGTAAGGTCATCTACCCTCCGGGTTCTGAAATATTTACGGCTTTTAATTCCACGCCGTTCGACAAGGTACGGGTTGTTATCCTGGGCCAGGATCCATATCACGGTCCCGGTCAGGCGCACGGCCTCAGCTTTTCTGTTCGCGAAGGGGTCCCTATCCCGCCGTCTTTGAGGAACATGTATCAGGAGCTGGAGCGGGATATGAATATTCCTTTCGCCCGCAACGGATATCTTGGCAAATGGGCGGAACAGGGTGTCCTTCTGCTCAACGCTGTGCTGACGGTGGAGCGTGCCAATGCCGGTTCCCATCAAGGGCGCGGATGGGAGACATTTACCGATGCCGCTGTTGCCGCCCTCAATGAAAACCGGAACAATCTTGTATTTCTTCTCTGGGGCAGCTATGCACAGAAGAAAGGCAGGATAATTGATCGGAACAGGCATTGTGTTTTGGAAAGTCCTCACCCCTCTCCGCTGTCAGCGCATCGCGGGTTCATCGGGAATGGACATTTTTCAAAGGCCAACGAATTTCTTGTGAAAACCAACCAACAGCCTATTAACTGGGCGGTCGGAGGAGAGTAATGGCACAGTCTGTATTTGATCAGATGCCGAAGGTCATGGGACATCGCGGGGCTTGTGGATGGGCGCCGGAAAACACCCTGGCCTCTATCCGCAAAGCCGCCGATCTGGGCACCCGGTTCATCGAAATCGATGTCTGTTTGAGCCATGACAATGTTCCTGTTATCCATCATGATATGGATGTGCGGCGCTGTACGGACGGTGAAGGTCCGATCCTGCTGAAAACCCTTGAAGAGATTAGATCCCTGGATGCGGGGAGCTGGTTTTCGAGTGAATTTCGCGGGGAGCGAATTCCGACCCTTCAAGAGGCGCTCAGCCTGATCTCTGAACTCGACCTCGGCTTAAACCTGGAAATCAAACCGACTTTAGGCTGGCAATTGCCGACAGCGGAACAGGTCGCCCGTGAGCTGATTGTCAATATGCCAAAAAATATGCCCCTCCTCATTTCGTCTTTTAGTGCGGAAACCCTGCAATCGACGGGCACATTCATGCCCGAGGTTCCGCGGGGATATCTGACCGAGGCCGTCCCTCCCGATTGGGAAAGCCGCCTGCAGGAGGCCGGATGCGCATCCCTGCACTGCCAGAAGGAATTCGTAACAGCAGAGAATGTCGCTGCGGTCAAGGCAGCGGGGTACAGGTATCTGGTTTATACCGTCAATGACGTGGCGATGGCCCGACAGTTCCTAGAATGGGGGGTCGATTCAGTTATCACGGATTTCCCTGATCGCATGTTTGCCGGGCTTGAACTCGATGAAAAGGCCGTTTCTTCCCTCTAAGCGATTTAAACTACTGCTCCTGACCGGCAACAAGATAGGCACCGGAGGACAGCAGCGAGTTAATGCGCCGCAAATCCCCAAGCAGACTGAGATGCATGGCGCTGGCTTCCTGATCCAGGGTCCGATCCATCCGCAGACGGTTAAGATGATCCCCGACCGCTTTGCGCTCCAGTTCCCGAAATACCTGCTTGCGGCGGATCAGATCCCGGGCGGAGGCCGGATCATTGGTCATCAGTACACTCAAGGAAAGGCGCAGATTGACCAGCACCTCATCCATGCAGCGCACATAATCCGCCAGATCCTGGGCGGACAGGGTAATCTGGTTTTTGGCATTCGCCTCGATCTGTTCCGCCATATTGAGGACAACGATATTCCCCACATGATCCAGGTTCGTCGTGAAATTGAGAATTTCCGTGCAACGCTTCTCGTCTTCCTCTCCAAGAGATTCACGGCCCAGTTTTGTCAGATAGGTCTTGATTGCCCTGTCGAATCCGCTGACCACGACACCCGCTTCTCGGACCCGTGCCAGAGATCCAGCTTCTGCCTCAGCCATGGTTGACTTCAGATCCTCACACATCCCTTCCAGAACCTCTCCCATACGCAGAGTATCCCGAACCGCATTGGCCATGGCCAGCTGCGGACTTTCGAGCGCGGCTTTGTCAAGATATAGCGGGCTTGGAACATCCTGGTCCTTGTGATTATTGTCCGGCAGAAGATTCTTTGTCAGTCGGCCGAGGGGCCCAACAAAGGGCAGGAAAATAACCGCACATGCCAGGTTAAGCGCCGTATGGAAGTTTACCAGCTGACGGGCGGGTGCCGCTTCAAATGCCGCCAGCTCCGGTCCGATAACACCGATAAAGGGCAAGGCGACAACAACTATAATCAATCGGCAGAACAGGTTGCCAAGGGGCGGCCGCCGGGCGCTGTTATCCGCTTTCAAAGTCGCCATCAGCGGCGGCACGGCGCCGCCCAGATTGGCGCCCAGGATCATGGCGAAGGCCACATCCATGGGAAAATCGCCCGTCGCGACAAGGGAGAGGGCAAAGAGCACGGTCGCCAGGCTGGAATGGGCAGCGATTGTGATCAGGGCTGCCAGGATAACCACCAGCACCGGCTCACCTGAAAGAGAGCTCAAGACAAACTGGGCAATCGTGGAGGTCTGAATTGGAACCGAGGCAAAGGCCAGCAGCTTCAAGGCCGTCAGCATCATGCCGAGGCCGAGAAAAATCCGTCCGAGATTCTTAGCCCGGGTTGTCGAGGCCGTTGCATGCCGCAGAAATCCGGCAAACAGCAATATAGGCGCCAGGAATGACAGATCAAAGCTGAGAACCTGAGCCACCAGGGTTGTCCCCACATCCGCTCCCAGCATGATGGCGATTCCGGCGGCGGCTGGTACTAGGCCCCGCCCGGCGAAGGATGCAGTCAGCAGGGCTGTTGCCGTGCTGCTCTGTAAAAGCATGGTAACGCTCAATCCTCCCAGAAAGGACTGAAAGCGGTTTTTAAGGCTGAATTTGAGGAAGCTGCCGAGCTCACGCCCGAAGGCGCGGGTCACGCCGGTATTGACCATGCGCAGGCCCCATAGCAGCAGCGCTACGCCTCCTAACAAATTTATGAGAACTATTGTTCCGTCCAAATCCCGCCCGCCTCAATTCTTCTGTGATACCTTCCGATACCGGAAACCAGGGTCAAGCCTAACTATGACCTAAATATCTGTAAAATCGTTATAATATTTAAAACCATAAACTTTCTTTATATGTCTCAGGGCGCTTCACTGAGGTCACCCTTGACCGCTTTCTCAAACAACGCGCTATATTCCGCTGCTGTGAATTGAAGGGGGTTTCCGCCGGCGGAAGGATCCTCCGTCGCCATTTGTCCGACCAGTTCGCTGCGCTCGGCCCCGATATTGAGACCCCGCAGGTCATTGGGAATATCCAGCTCCTCCCGGATCGCCAGCACCCAGTTGAGAAATCCGTCGAAGGAAGCATCATCGAGACCCATATAGGCGGACAGGCGGGCAAGGCGGTCGCTGATGACCGATCTGTTGCGGATCAGCACATAGGGCATCAGAATGGCGTTGAGCATGCCGTGATGGGCGTCATACAGGGCGCCGAGCGGATGGGCCAGCGCATGCATGCCGCCAAGACCCCGCTGAAAGGCGGTCGCTCCCATGGTCGAGGCAATCATCATCTGGCTGCGGGCGACAAGATCCCCCCCATCGGCGCAGGCCGCCGGTAAATACTCGTGCACCAGCCGAATGCCTTCAATGGCGATGCCTTCGGCCATGGGATGGAAATGCGGGGAACAGAAAGCTTCCAGGTTGTGGGAGAGCGCATCGAGGCCGGTGGCCGCCGTGATCATTTTTGGCAGACCAACCGTGAGAGCCGGATCCGCGATCACCAGAGACGGCATCATCTTCGGATTAAAGACAATGCGCTTCACATGATGCGCTTCATCGGTAATGATCGATGCCCGCCCGACCTCTGAACCTGTGCCCGAAGTTGTCGGAACGGCCAGGATCGGCGGCACCTCCAATGCCGGGATATCCTCCCAGTCGCCGCCCTCTTCGAGATAGCCGAACAGAGTCTTGTCCTGATTGGCCATCAGGGCGACGGCCTTTGCCGCATCCAGACCCGACCCACCGCCGAAGGCAATCACCCCGTCATGACGCTCTCCCCGATACAGCGCAACGCCATCATCAACATTCTGCCCCACGGGATTGGCCTTGATATCGCTGAAAACACTACATCCGAGGCCTGCAGCATGGCAGCAGTCCACGGCTTCTGAAATCATCGGCAATGCCGCCAGGCCCGGATCTGTCACCAGTAGCGGTCGCGTTATGCCGAGACTCTGACACGCCTCACCTAATTCTCTGATCCGACCAACCCCGAAACGTATGGCTGTCGGATAATTCCAGTTCCCTGTGAGGGCCATCGCGTCCGCGGGCATGGGCGTCTCCTTAACTCGTTGCAGTACGTAAATGATAGGATTTCGGGCGGGTCAGACTCTCATAGCCGACCGACGACAACGTGCAGCCCCGACCGGAATTCTTGACCCCGGTCCAGGCCAGGGCAGGATCGAGATAGTCGCATCTGTTCATGAACCAGGTTCCGGTCGCCACCTGATCGCCAATGCGAATGGCGGCCGCTTCGTCGGCTGTCCAGACCGATGCCGTCAGTCCGAACTCGCTGTCATTCATTAGGCTGATGGCCTCTTCGTCCGAGGCAACTTTCATGATTCCAACGACAGGCCCGAAACTTTCCTCCGTCATCACCCGCATGGAATGATCGACATCCACCAGCACCTGGGGCGCCAGATACGGCGTGCCCTCCTGATCTTGAGGAAAGTTGGCCGGATCAATCAACGCCCGTGCGCCCGCCTCAACGGCCTCAGATATCTGTCCGCGCACAAAGCTGGCGGCGTCGCTATTGACGACGGGACCCAAGGTTGTCTCCGGATCAAGCGGCGATCCCAACTTATACTCACCGACCACATCGACCACGGCGGCGACAAATGCCTCATACACATCCTGATGCACATAAATCCGTTCGATCCCGCAACAGGATTGGCCGGAATTGAACATGGCGCCGTCGACAAGATTTTCCGCGGCAAAAGCGATATCCGCATCCTTGCGAACATAGGCCGGATCCTTGCCGCCGAGCTCCAGCCCTACGCCAATGAATTGCCCCAACGCCGCGGTTTCAATGGCTTTTCCGGCAGGAACCGAACCGGTAAAGCACACATAGTCGATTTTATCGGACTGGATGATATCCGCCGCAATTTGATGGCTGGCGACAACCAGTTGAAACAGTCCGTCCGGCAAGCCCGCCTCCCGAAAAGCTTCAACCATACGCTCCCCGCATAGATGGGTCTGCGCGGCATGTTTCAAAATCACGGCATTGCCGGCCATCAGGGCGGGCACAATGGAATTGACCGCTGTCATATAGGGAAAGTTCCACGGGGCGATGGTAAAGACAACGCCGACCGGCTCGCGCTTGATATAACGCGTGAAGCCTTCTTTCTTCTCGATTTCAAGGTCCGCAAGGACGGATTCGGCAATGGAGATCATGTAGTCAGCACGCTCAACGAAGCCACCAACCTCCCCCGCCCCGAACCGGACTGGACGTCCCATTTGCCAGGCCAGCTCCTCGACGATCCGGTCCTTGTGACCGGCAAAACAGTCAACACATTTCATCAGAATGCGCGCCCGTTCCGCCACCGACATCTGCTTCCAACTCTCTTGCGCGTCCCGAGCTGCATCGAGAATTCGGGTAATTTCCTCTTCCGCCATATAAGGGCGCTCGGCATAGAGTGAGCCGTCCACGGGGCTGAAAGTTTTTAAGCTGGCTGACATGGTAAATCCTTATCCTTTCTATGACTTGTATTTATCACTGTCGGCGACAAATTCTAACCTGAAATCCACATACCCACGATTTTTTTGCGGTAATACCTGTGGGGGTTGGTCGGGAGTTTCTGTGGTAATCCACATAATAGTTCATTTTTCCCTCAAATTATGTTAGGAAGAGCCTCGCATTTATGATTTGAAGCCTGCAAGTCGAGGAAGAGATGAAACAAACGAAACGGCATATGGCGATCATGAGCATGCTGCAAGCGGAAAAGTCCTGCGGTGTTATTGAACTTGCCTCTAAACTCGGAGTCTCTGACGAGACGATTCGCCGGGATATCAAGCAGATGGCCCAGACCGGGGCTGTTGAGAAAATCCATGGCGGGGTCATGCTGCCCCATGCCTCCCTGGAACCACCTTTTCTCAGACGGCTGGAAGAACAACGGGCCGAGAAACAGAAGATCGCGAAACTCGCCGCTTCCCTGATCCAGGACGGGGAAACCCTGCTGATCGATAACGGCTCCACCTCCTGCTACATCGCCAAGGAGCTCAACGGCCATCGTAACCTCACCGTCGTCACCAACTCGACGGAAGTGGCGCGGGATCTCTGTGCCCGCAACAACAACACGGTCTTCATGGCCGGCGGTGAAATCCGGGCCGATGATAGTGCGGCCTATGGTCCGACGGCAGTCAATTTTGCCAAGCAGTTCACGACGGAACGGGCGATCCTCTCCATCGGAGCGCTGCATGCGGAGACCGGCTGCCTGGATTACGATCTCAGCGAGGCGGAGTTTAAGCGCGCAGTCATTCCTCAGGCGGCCAGCATCGTCATGGTCGCGGATCATTCGAAATTTAACCGGCCCGGCGTCGTCAAGGTTTGCGGGTTTGAGTCGGTGGACTTGTTGCTCACCGATCAGATGCCGCCACATGAAATTGTTGATCAGATAGGTCGGGAACGTATTCTAATCGCTTGAAATTAAAGGATAGCCTTACCTTCTCCCGATCTACAACAATCCGGAGAGGGTTCTGATACCATCTTCGATAAAATCCGTTCCGATGGATGAAAATCCGAGCCGGAAATACCGATGTCCCTGCTCCGGCTTTATGAAATAGATCGGACCCGGCTCCAGGACGATGCTCTGGCGCAGGGCACGGTCGGCCAGGGCCACGGAATCCAACCCTTTTGGCCCCTTTATCCAGAAGCTTGTCCCCCCGAAAACCGGCGCCTTGGCCATTCCCGGCATATGCTTATGGAGAGCCGCATCCATCACATGCCAACGGTGCATATAGATGGAATTGAGCTGGCGGGCATAAGCAAGATGATAGCCCTGCGCAATAAACAGGGACGTGGTCCGCTGATTGTTGCTCGGCACATGACGCACCATCAGACGACGCAGGTCCCGCATCTGCCGGATCAGCGGCCTCGGGGCGACGACATAGCCCAGCCTGAGGCCCGGAAACATGGATTTCGACAGGCTGCCCACATGGATGACCCGCCCCACCTCATCGAGGGATTTCAACGCCCGAACCGGATAGGGCAAATAATTGGTCTCACTCTCGTAATCATCCTCAATGATCAGGAAGTTCTTTTCCGACGCCTGCCTGAGCAGGGTCTCCCGGCGCGTTGCGGACAAGGTCACTGTTGTCGGATACTGATGGCTCGGTGTGGTGTAGATCAGGGAGCAGCCGGTCAGGGTCTTATCGACCACGACCCCCTCCTCGTCTGTTTTCAGCGGCACGAGACGGGCGCCGTGCCAGTCGAAAATATTGCGGACATCCGGGTAGCCCGGATCCTCAACCCCGACCCGCATCCCGGATCTGGTCAGAGCCGCCGCGATCAGATACAGGGCATTTTGCGCCCCCAGAGTTACGAGAATCTCTTCCTCTTCCGCAAAAATACCTCTGTTCGGCAGCAGTTTCGTGCGGATTTGCTCAATCAACTGCGGATCGTCCTGGGTGAAGGCGTCATTGGCCCAGTCCCGCATATCCATCTGACTCATCGCCTGACGGGAGCATTCCCGCCAGTGACCCAGTGGAAACAGGGAGGTGTCCGGCTGGCCGTAAACAAAGGGATAGACGGAATCGCGCCAGTCCTTGGGTTTGGCGACATTTCTCTGGTCCGAGAGCCGCCGGCCCAGGCGTTGCTCCCACTCCACCCGGTCGTCCGGCGCCGTCGGTGCGTCTGACACCAGCAGGCGGCCATAGGCCATGCTGCCCGGATTGAGATCTTTGACCCGGTATCCGGAGCGATCTAAAACATAGAGAAAATTATCCTCTACCAGCCGGTCATAGACGAGCACGACGATGGTGCGGGAGATGCCGAGATTTTGCGCCATCCTGCGGGTTGATGGCATCCGGGTCCCGCCTTTCAGCTGACCGTTCATAATCGCCCCGACGATCTGCTGACGCAGCTGGTTCTGAAAGGAGGTCCTGGACTCCCGGTCAATCGAAAAAAACATCCCCGCTCCCCTCCGGCACCCGATTAAAAATGATTTCGGGTCTTAAATCTGGTATTATTCTATCTCATCATCTGGACCTATGAATATTACCATTTTCCGATGATGATACCAGTTGCCAAATTTGATGTTTCAGCCGCATCTCCCGATGCCGTCAGCCTGTGAGGACAAAGCGATGGATTTAAACCAGAATGTCAACGACTACAGCGAAATTGTCGAAAGTGATCGCGCCCATATCTGGCATCATCTCAGCCAGCATAAAAAATATGAAACCCAGGACCCGCTGATCATCATTGAAGGCAAGGGCCTTCGGGTCTGGAATCAGGCAGGACGCAAGCATCTGGATGCGGTTTCCGGCGGGGTCTGGACCGTCAATGTCGGCTATGGCCGCGAAACCATTGCCGATGCGGTTCGCGATCAACTGGTGAAAATGAACTATTTCGCCGGATCTGCCGGCTCCATCCCCGGCGCGACGTTTGCCGAGAAGCTGATCACTAAAATGCCCGGCATGACCCGGGTCTACTACTCGAACTCCGGCTCGGAAGCCAACGAGAAGGCCTATAAGATCGTCCGACAGATCTCCCATAACAAGCATGGCGGCAAGAAGAGCAAGATCCTGTACCGGGAGCGCGACTATCACGGGACAACAATTACGGCCTTATCTTCGGGCGGTCAGGCCCAGCGGAAAGAGCAGTATGGTCCGTTCACCCCAGGCTTTGTCGAGGTACCCCACTGCATGGAATATCACTCCCAATGGGGCGACGTGGAGGATTACGGAGTGCGCGCCGCCAACGCCATTGAAGAGGTTATCCTGCGCGAAGGCGCCGATACCGTCGGCGGCCTGATCCTGGAGCCGATTACGGCCGGTGGCGGGGTTATCGAGCCCCCGAAAGGCTATTGGGAGCGGGTTCAGGAAATCTGCGACAAATATGAAATTCTGCTGATCATTGACGAGGTGGTTTGCGGCATGGGCCGGACGGGCACCTGGTTCGGCTATCAGCATTACGGGGTCAAGCCGGACATCGTGACCATGGCGAAGGGCGTCGCCTCCGGCTATGCCGCCATCTCCTGCACGGTCACCACGGAAGCTGTGTTCAACGAGTTCAAGAGCGATCCGGACGATGTCATGAGCTTTTTCCGCGATATCTCGACATTTGGCGGCTGCACGGCAGGACCGGCGGCAGCCCTTGAGAATATGCGTATTCTGGAAGATGAGAAACTTCTCGAGAATACCACGGCCATGGGCGCGTATCTTATGGGTAAACTGGAGGACCTCAAATCCCGTCATGAACTGGTCGGTGATGTGCGCGGCAAGGGGTTGTTCTGCGGGGCGGAGCTGGTTTCCGACCGGGACAAGCGCACCCCGCTGGATGAGACGATCGTGCAGAGCATCGTTGCCGATTGCGTCACTAACAATGCGGTGATTATCGGCATGACCAACCGGTCACTGCATGGCATGAACAATACCCTCTGCCTGAGCCCGGCTCTGATCAGCACCAAGGATGATCTCGACGAAGTGGTGAATGCCATTGATGAGGCCCTGACCCGCGCCGTCGCTTAAGGTGAGGCAGCTTCAAATACAAGGCCGCCATGGACGACATGGCGGCTTTTTGTCAGGATTGCAGGAGCCGGGTCAGCGCCGCCATATCCGCATCGGGAATATCATGATCCGTCTCGGCCATCATCACCCGGCCGATATAGGCCCAGTAGATAAATGACGCCCGGGCCCGGGCCTGACTGTCCGGAACTCCCGCTGACTGCAGCAGCAGAGTGAGATATTCAAGACGGATCTTGTCCACCCGTTCCACCGCCATTGCCGCATCCGTGTTCCACGTCGCCCATGACCGGACGGCCCTTTCGAGGCGGCCCTTGAGGGACATGGCGCGCTGCAAAAGCAGATCGAGGCGGGTGCCGGGCGCCTCCTGCTGATTGAGCTCGGCAATCGTTTCATCGGTTGTCCGCGATTGATATCGTGCAAGCAATACCTGATGAAAATCCTGCATATCCTTGAAATGCCAATAAAAACTGCCACGGGATACACCAAGGGACTTTGCCAGGGGTTCCGCCTTCAGGGCCTCTGCGCCGTTGGCGGCCAGGACTTCCAATCCGTAATCCAGCCAGTCATTTTTTGTCAGTCGCTCTGTCATAAACACACCATACACAACTGTATTGAAACATGGCAATAACTTTGCTATACCATACAGTACTGTATGGAGAAAACCATGAGCAATATTCTGTTGATAACCGCCGGGGGCCTCGGCCTCATCATTTCACTGGTTCACGGATATCTCGGTGAAACAAAGGTCGTTGGTCCCGTTCAGGACGTGCCGATCTCCGCCAAACGCATATTACAGGCCATTATGTTTCTGAGTGCCGTCTACTGGTTTCTGGGCGCCGCCCTGCTGGTCGCAGCCCCTTTCCTGTTGGCCCCGGAAAACCGGTTTATCGCCGGATGGGGCGTGGGCGCCCTGTTCCTGTCCGGGGCGATCGGTAATTTCTGGGCCACACGGGGAAAGCATTTCGGCTGGATGCTGCTCTCCATGGCCACCCTGCTGGCCTGGTCTGGGGCCTGGACCGCCATGTGAGGACCGTTTCAATTCCGGAGGGTATCTGGTATAATTGCGAGAATGACCTCCGATACCGAAAGCATTTCCAGGCGGTCCCGCGCTCTTGACGCCGCCTATCGCGCCGGCAATCTGTCGGAAATCCGGGAGCTTCTGGAAGACCCCTGCGATTTCCCCAACTGCCGACAGCCCATGGGACTGGGATGCGGAGATTTTCCAATCGAATATGCCATTTACTGGAGCCCGGCCCGGCTGATCCATGAATTCATTGCCCTTGGCGCCGAAGTCGACTATCCGGCTGACGACGGATTTCCCTGCCTGATTGCGCTTCTCAGCACGGACAGAGACGACAAATATGCGCTGTTTGATCTGTTCCTGGAATGCGGCGCCGATATCCACCAACGGGGCATCAACGATTGGACACCTTTGCATTATGCGGTTGCCCAAAAGGACCTGAAAGCCGTGACATATTTACTCAATCGCGGTGCCGATCCGCATCTCAAAACCCGCATAGATGACATTAGCTCACCAATGGAAGATGCTGAAACTATTGGATTTTCCGAAGGTTTAAACGCCATGTCCACCCGTTCCGCCTCCAGCGCCGATCCCCGCCTTAACTAAGTTCTGAAAGAAAATGGATAAACCGGAAAAATCACCCGCCATCAGGGCAGCGACAGAGGGTGACTGCCCCAAACTGACCGAAATCGCCCTGACTTCCAAGGCGTTCTGGGGATATTCCGACGCCTTTATTCGGTCCTGCAAACCTGTATTGACGATCACCCCGGCGATGATCGCAACCTCAAAGCATGCCGTTCTTGTGGAAGACGGAGAGATTACCGGATTTCACTTTTTGTCCATTGACGGAACTCGCGCCGAGTTAGAGCTTCTCTATATCGCGCCCCATATCATTGGCAAAGGCCAGGGATCAATCCTGTTTCAGGATGCTGTCAACACCGCCCTGTCCCTGGGCTGTACGGAAATGCGAATAGAAGCCGATCCAAATGCCGTTGGCTTCTACAAACGCATGGGTGCCAAACAGACGGGCTGGGTCCGTTCAGAGGTAGATGATGACCGGGAATTGCCGCTTCTCTTGCTGTCACTAGAAGCGAAGACGCAGGCTAGATGATCTCGAAATACCGTTCCATTTCCCAATTGGTAATGGCTTTGCGGAATTCCCGTTCTTCCCATTCGCGCGTGACCACATAGTGATCAACAAACTCGTTTCCGAACAGCTCCCGGGCGGCATCGGATTTTTTCAGGGCCTGGGCCGCTTCCCACAGAGTCTGCGGCAGGGATAAGCTGTCCGGAAGGTCCTGTTCATAGGCATTCCCGACAATCGCGTCAGTGGGTTCAACCTTGTTTTCGATCCCCCAGAGGCCTGACCCCAGAGCCGCGGCAATGGCGATATGGGGGTTCATATCCGCTGCGGCAATGCGATATTCCACCCGCTGTGACTTCTCCGATCCCGGAATGGCCCGTAAGGCACAGGTCCGGTTCTCAACTCCCCAGGTGGCTTCCGTCGGTGCCCAGAAACCCGGGATCAGACGGGTATAGCTGTTGATGGTCGGCGCCACCATGGCCAGCAGTTCCGGCATCAGCTTTTGCTGTCCGCCAATGAAATGGCGCATGGCATCGCTCATATTGTGATCCTTGCCGGTCTCATGGAAGAGGCTGGACCCGTCTTCCCTGGCCAGGGAAAGATGAATATGTCCGCTCTGTCCGGGATAGTCGGGGGACCATTTCGCCATAAAGGTGGCCATCAGATCATTCTTCTGCGCCAGAACCTTGGTAAAGGTCTTGAACAGCGCCCCCTTATCCGCGGCCGCCAGAGCCTCATCATAGGCAATGGCGGCTTCCAGAACCCCGGGTCCGGTTTCCGTATGCAGCCCTTCCAGAGCCATATCCATTTCGGTGCACAGGCTCAAAAGCTGCTCGTAAAACTCGCTCTCAACCGAGGCCCTGAGCATGGAATAACCGAAGAAACCGGGGGTGAAATTATCAAGATCGGAATATTTCTTCTCGCGGATCGACTGCGGTGTTTCATTGAACATGAAAAACTCGAACTCGCAGGCGGCACTGGCGGTGAGCCCCATGCCCTGCGCCCGCTCAAGCACCCTTTTCAAAGTCTGGCGCGGACAGACATTGGCCGCACGATCACCAAATTCCAACAGGAAGAACAACATATTGTCTTCAAGTGGCAACTCCCGGCAACTGTCTATGACAGGAACCACCTTGGCATCGGGATAACCGCTCGCCCAGCCCGTATAGCTGTCGGAATCATAGAGCTGATCGTTAACATCCCAACCGAGGACGACATCACAAAACCCAAACCCGGTTTCAAGAATACTGAAAAACTTGTCTTTGCTGAGATATTTTCCCCGCAGCACACCATCGATGTCAAAGGCCCCGACCTTGACATAGTCGAGCCCGCGATCTTCAACAATACTCTTGGCGTCGATTACCGTTTTGACAAAGCGCGCGTCCATATTCCCACCAAATGTTATGTTAGATTTTTTGAGCCTAAGCCCTCAGGATAAAAACTCAAGAGCTTGTTTATGAAGTTCCGGCGTTGCGGCGGCAATGACCTTGCCATCGGAATTCAAATTGAGGGTTTTACCCGTCCAGTCGGTGACAATGCCTCCGGCTTCTTCGATGACCGGAATAATCGCCATGAAGTCATAATTCTGCAGGCCCGCCTCGACAACGATATCGGCCCAGCCCGACGCAACCATGGCATACATATAGCAATCGCCCCCATACCGGCGGACACGGGTTTTCTCTCCTAGACGGGTAAACCGCTCACCATATTGCCCGCTGAACAGATCCGGGGCAGTGGTAATCAGGATCGCATCTTCCAGTTGCCTGCAGTCACTGACCGAGCAGGGTTCGCCGTTCATATAGCAACCCGCTCCCTCGGCGGCGATCCAGAACTCATCCATGGCCGGCATGGAGATGGCGCCGATCCTCACCCGGTTATTCTGTAAATAGGCAATCAGGGTGCCATAGAGGGGGTGTCCGGCGATAAAGCTCTTGGTGCCGTCAATGGGGTCAATGACCCAGACATCCTTGCTGTCCATTTTGTGGTTTTCATGTTCCTCTCCCAGCACACCGTGGGTCGGATAGGTTTTATGAATGATATCCCGCAAAATCTTCTCGGTTTCCCTGTCCGCCCTGGTCACGGGTGAACTGTCGGTTTTAGTGAAAATCTCAAGGGGTTTACGGAAATAGGAAGAGGTGCACGTCGCCGCTGAATCCGCCAGCCTGCCGGTAAAGGCGACAAGCTCCGACCAGCGGCCCGTCACCGGGGCATTCAGGTAGATAGGGTTACTCATATGAAAAATTCACACATGTTTTCACGACCAGGGATTTCTTCCTACCAAGAATACGGTCAGAATTCCACTTTTTTCCAAACTATCACACATTTTTCAACATAACGTGACAGCTCCCGACCGATAACTCACAGCTATCTGCCAAATATATTGCGGGCTCAACCCTGAAATTCGAGAAGGGAGTCCTTAAGCCAGCCGCCGACATAGCGGCTGAAAGAGCAGCGGACATAAACATGAAAAATTCCCGCATCCGTTTGCTCGATAATGGCCTGGGACTTTGCCAGCAGGGTTTGTGCGCAATCGCCGGTCTTGAAGACCCTTGGATGAAAGTCCATCTCACAGCTTTTCATCAGGACCGTATGAGCATGCGGGCCGGACAGCTCAAACACGGTGCGATTGGCGCTGACGTCATTCACGGCGACATGCTGTCCTTCCAGTGCCTTCTCCAGCTTCCAGACGAGGTCATGCTGCTTCCCGTCCTCCCCGACAATCAGCCATTCATCCGGGGACAACCAGAGGGCCTTGACCTCTGTCCCCCGATTGCAGCGGTTGGGCCCGGTCGGCAAATCCGAGCCGATGACAGACATGACAGCGGACATGAAGTCGAGATCCTCGCCATTGCCGCGCAGATTAACCTGGGCCAAATGGGGAATCTCTCTCAGTCCCGTGATATCTTCGAGGTCAACGGCGGCGGCGGGTGCCAGTCTCAGATCCTGATCAGCCATTCAACTTCTCCCCCTCTTTGTCATAGAACACCGGATCGACAATTTTGGCCGTCAATGTCCCGCGTTTAAGGGGCGCATAAACTTTCTCACCCTGTTTGCCATGGCCGCCTTTGACCAGGGCCAGGGCGATGGACCGCCCGAGAGTGGCACTGTAATAGCTCGATGTCACATGCCCGACCATCGGCATCGGGATGGCGGCCTCCTTGTCAAAGACAAGCTGTGCTCCCTCTGGCAGCACTTCCGACGGATTTTCCGTCAGAAGCCCGACCAGCTGTTTACGATCTTCCCGGACCGTATCCGCGCGCGTGAAGGACCGCTTGCCGATAAAGTCCGGCTTCTTTTTGGAGACGATCCAGTCCATGCCAAGATCCTGCGGCGTGGTCGTTCCATCGGTTTCCTGCCCGACGATAATAAAGCCCTTCTCGGCCCTGAGCACATGCATGCTTTCGGTCCCATATGGGGTGATGTCAAATTCGCCTCCCGCCTCCATCACCGCCTCCCATAGAGCTTTTCCGGAGGTCCAGGGAACATTGATTTCATAGGAAAGCTCTCCGGTGAAACTGATGCGGAATATCCGTGCATTGAGCCCGGCCACCTCCCCTTCCTGAAAAGACATGAAGGGAAAGGCCTCATTAGAGAGATCCATATCCGGCGCGATTTTCGCAAGCAGATCCCGGCTTTTGGGTCCCGCAATTGAGACCGTGGCCCATTGCTCGGTCACCGACGTGCAATAGACCTCGAGCTCCGGCCACTCCGTCTGCAGATACTCCTCCAGCCAGTCGAGGACAATGGCCGCATTGCCGGAAGTCGTGGTCATCAGAAAGCGATCTTCCGCCAGCCGCGCCGTGGTTCCGTCATCAAAGACCATGCCGTCTTCATGGCACATCAGACCATAGCGCACGCGCCCGACCCCCAGCTTTGACCAGGCATTGGTATAGATCCAATTGAGAAACTCTGCCGCATCCTTGCCGCGGATATCGATCTTGCCAAGGGTCGAGGCATCGAGCACACCGACAGACCCGCGCACTGCCCGGCATTCCCGATTGAGCGCCGCCTGCATGTCTTCCCCCGCTTTCGGGTAGTACCAGGGGCGTTTCCACTGGCCGACATTCTCAAATTCAGCGCCGGCGTCCACATGCCAGTCATGGATACTGGTCAAGCGGATCGGATCGGACCAGTCCTTCAGATTGCGGCCGGCCAAAGCTCCGTAGGATACCGGGGTGTAAGGGGGTCTGAATGTTGTCGTCCCGACCTTGGGAATAGGCTTATCCAGAATGCCCGAGAGAATGGCCAGGGCATTGATATTGGACGTTTTTCCCTGGTCGGTGCCGAAGCCCGTCAGGGTGTAGCGCTTGATATGTTCAACAGATTCAAAGCCTTCCCGGGTGGCCAGTTCGATATCGGCCGCGGTCGAATCATTTTGAAAATCGACGAAATGCTTGGCGGAACCTTCACCCATGGGCCGCCCGCCCGGGACAATCCAGAACGGCTCGATCGATCCTTCCGCCGGTTCCTCGACCGTAAAGGAGACGGTGCTACCCCTGTCAAACCCGGCATTTTGAGCCGCCTCGGCCCCGGCCTTGGCCCCCTCTTCCAGACAGGCCTGAAGCCCGAAACTGCCATTGATTGATCCGGCGAAGGCCTGTTTTTGAACCGGCGTTCCCGGGACAAAACAGGCTTTTTCCTCTGCATAGTCCAGCTTGCCCTGGGACTGGCTGAACAGATGGACGACCGGACTCCAGCCGCCAGACATGGCGACGACATCACAGGCGATTTCCTGAGCCACGGAAGTATAGACCTTGGCCCCCTTCTGTATCCGTCTGACCTCGACCGCCTTGACCCGCTTTGCCCCCTTGACCCCGGTGATGGCGTGGCCCTGCAAAATTTGGATACCCGCGTCCTTTGCTGCTTCGACAAGGGGACCACTCGCGCGTTCCCGGCAGTCAACAATGGCGGCGATCTGTGCCCCCGCCAACCGCATGTCCAGGGCCGCTTCGTAGGCGCCGTCATTATTGGTGAAGAGCACCATCCGCTTTCCCGGCAGCACACCATAGCGGTTGACATAGGTCTGAACCGCGCCGGCAAGCATGACACCGGGGCGGTCATTATCGGCAAAAACCAGCGGACGCTCATGGGCGCCGGTGGCCAGGATGACATTTGTCGCCCGGACATGCCAGACCCGCTGACGGACCCGCCCTTTGCGCTCCGCCAACGGCAGATGATCCGTCTTCTGTTCCAGAACACAGAGATAGTTCTGATCATAATAACCAAAGGCCGTGGACCGGGTGAGCACGGTGACCTCAGGCATGTCTTGTAATTCTTTAGCTGCCGCCTCAATCCAGTTACCCGCAGGTTTGCCATCAATCTCACGTCTGAGACCGAGAAGACTCCCGCCCGGCTCCGCCTGTTCATCCACCAGCAGGACCCGCGCCCCGCTCCGGCCCGCCTGCAGCGCCGCGCTCAGACCCGCGGGCCCCGCCCCGATAATCATCACATCGGCATGAATATGCATATGATCATAGATATCGGGATCGCTCACCGTCGGTGCCCGGCCCCATCCGGCAGCCCGGCGGATGACCGGCTCATACAGTTTCATCCAGAAGGATTTCGGCCACATAAAAGTCTTGTTGTAGAACCCTGCCGTGAAGATCTTGGCAAACAACCCGTTGACCGCACTGATATCATACTCGACATTCGGCCAGACATTGACGCTCGTGGCCTCCAGACCTTCATAAAGGGATATCTGCGTCGCTCGGATATTCGGCTCCGTTTCGGCGCCGCGGGCGAGCTGAACCATGGAATTGGGCTCCTCCGCCCCCGCTGCGACAATCCCCCGCGGCCGATGGTATTTGAAACTCCGTCCCAAAAGATGAACGTCATTGGCGAGCAGCGCTGAGGCCAGGGTATCCCCGTCATAGCCACGATAGCTTTTACCATTGAAGGTAAATCTGAGGGGTTTCTGTCGATCAATGCGCTCAGAGCTTTCCGGCTGCAGACGACGGCTCATGATGTACCTCCCTTATCCAGGGAGGGCGGTTTTTCGCCCATCTTATAGACGGCAACGATCTCATGGGTGACAGTGTTGCGCACAACATTGAACCAACGGCGGCAGCCGTTGCTGTGGCACCAGCGTTCCTGAAACAGGCCCTTGGTATTCTTGCGCATAAACAGGAAATCCGCCCATTCTTCATCAGATAGAGACTCAGGCGATTCCGGGCGCGCGATATGAGCTTCTCCGCCATAATGGAACTCGGTTTCGTGCCGTTCCCCGCACCAGGGACATTCGATATTCAACATTTTCTATCCCCTAATGGGCAACGGCAGCGGCGCCATGCTCATCGATAAGCGCCCCCGTGGTAAAGCGATCAAGGCTGAATGGCGCATTGAGTTTATGCGGCTCGTCGCGGGCAACAGTATGGGCGAAGGCCCAGCCGGATCCCGGGGTCGCCTTAAACCCGCCGGTCCCCCAGCCGCAATTGACATAAAGGCCCTCGACAGGTGTTTTCGAAATGATCGGCGAAGCATCCGGACAGACATCGACAATGCCGCCCCAGCTCCGCATCATCCGCACCCGGCTGAAAATCGGGAACAGCTCCAAGCAAGCGCCTAGCTGATGCTCGATCACATGGAAGCTGCCGCGCTGACCGTAGGAATTGAAACTGTCCACTCCAGCCCCCATCACCAGCTCACCCTTGTCCGACTGACTGACATAGACATGAACCGCCCCGGACATGACGACGCAATCAATCACCGGCTTGATCGGTTCAGACACCAGGGCCTGCAGCGGATGGCTCTCGACCGGCATGCGTATATCCGCCATGGCCGCGACGACCGAGGAATGGCCTGCCGTGACAATCGCCACCTTTTTAGCTTTGATCATGCCGCGGCTGGTTTCGACACCCGTCACTTTACCGCCATCTCTCAGGATCCCGGTAACCTCACAATTCTGCAGGATATCAACACCCCTGGCATCGGCAGCCCGGGCATAGCCCCAGGCAACGCTGTCATGGCGGGCGACGCCGCCCCGCCGCTGCAAGGTCGCCCCAAGAACCGGATGGCGAGCGTCCTTGGAAATATTAATGATCGGGCAGAACTCCTTCACCCCGTCCGCATCCAGCCATTCCGCATCCACCCCATTGAGACGGTTGGCATTGACCCGACGCACACCTTCGCGCACATCACCCAGGTTGTGGGCCAGATTGAGCACACCCCGTTGGCTCAGCATGACATTGTAATTGATGTCCTGAGAAAGACCTTCCCATAGCTGCAGGGATTTCTCATAAATTGCGGCACTTTCGTCCCACAGATAGTTAGACCGGACGATGGTGGTATTACGGGCTGTATTTCCTCCTCCAAGCCAGCCTTTTTCGAGAACGGCGACGTTCGTGATCCCATGCTCTTTGGCGAGATAGTAGGCCGTCGCCAATCCATGTCCGCCGCCACCAATGACAATCACATCATATTCCACTTTCGGTTCCGGGCTGCGCCATTGCTGGGGCCAGTTTTTATGATGTGTCAACGCATTTCGCGCAATGGAAAAGATCGAATATCTCACGGTTTTCAAACCTTGTGTCAGCTAGCCCGGCGTTCCCTGAATTTTGAAGACTGTGCCATCTAAAGATAGCAGAAAAACGTCCGCATCAGTCATTTTGTACGTCATATACGACATTGCCGTCAGAAGCCAATAGCGCAGAAAAAAACGGGGATGCGAAATTAATGCGGTCTGCGTCCCGCTTAACTCCGTTTGCTGAAGATTTAGTGTCGCATTATGAATAGCTTAAGGCCTGTGACAGAGCCAGTGTGACAGTCAATAACGGTCCGGAAATTCGGCCAAATTACTGCGGGGAATATAATAATCAATCGGCTGTGGCCGTTATCAGAGGGATCACCATTCATGACTGACCAACACACCAACCCCAAAAGCGACATAGAGATCGCGCAAGCCGCCACTATGGAGCGGATCAGCCAAGTCGCAGAGGCAAGTCTCGGAATTGATGCGGATAACCTGGAACCTTACGGTCACTATAAAGCGAAGCTCTCCCTTGACTATATCAATACCCTGAAAGACAGGCCGGACGGAAAGCTTATTCTGGTTACCGCCATGACTCCGACACCGGCCGGTGAAGGCAAGACAACGACGACTGTTGGATTGGGAGATGCCCTCAATCGCATCGGCAAGAAAACCATGATCTGCCTGCGGGAGCCATCTCTCGGCCCCTGCTTCGGAATGAAAGGCGGGGCTGCCGGAGGGGGTTATGCCCAGGTGGTTCCAATGACCGATATCAACCTGCATTTCACCGGAGACTTCCATGCCATCGGCGTGACCAATAACCTGTTGGCGGCCATGGTCGATAACCATATTTACTGGGGCAACAAGCTGGGCCTTGATGAGCGGCGGATCATCTGGCGGCGGGTTGTCGATATGAATGATCGGGCCTTGCGCAATATCGTCAACAGTCTTGGCGGCATTGCGGACGGTTTTCCAAGAGAGGATCATTTTGACATTACAGTGGCCTCTGAAGTCATGGCCATCTTCTGTCTGGCCACGGATATCGACGATTTGAAACGGCGGCTTGGCAATATCATCGTTGGCTATACCCGGGAGAAGGAGCCGGTTTTTGCCAAGGATCTAGATGCCCACGGAGCCATGACGGTGTTGCTGAAAGACGCTTTCCAACCCAACCTTGTGCAAACCCTTGAGAATAATCCGGCGTTTATCCATGGCGGCCCGTTCGCCAATATTGCCCATGGCTGCAATTCCGTTCTTGCCACCAAGACGGCCCTTAAGCTGGCGGACTATGTCGTGACAGAGGCAGGCTTTGGCGCCGATCTCGGCGCAGAGAAATTCCTCGATATCAAATGCCGGAAGGCTGGCCTAAAGCCGGAAGCGGCAGTGGTGGTGGCCACCATACGCGCTTTGAAAATGCATGGGGGTGTGGAAAAAGCGGATCTTGGTACAGAGAATGTTAAAGCCGTCATCGATGGCGGTGAAAATCTTTCCCGCCATGTTGAGAATCTGAAAAAGTTCGGCCTGCCAGTCGTCGTCGCCATCAACAAATTCTCCGCCGATACAGAGGATGAAGTCAATCAGGTCCGCCAGATTTGCGCAGAGCTTGGTGTGGATGCCGTGGAATCAGATCACTGGGGGAACGGCGGTGCCGGCGCGGAAGATCTGGCCAATGCGGTGGTTAGTCTGGTTGAGAAAGACGGCAGCAACTATGCGCCGCTCTATAACGACGCACTGCCCCTGTGGGATAAGGTCCGGACAGTTGCGCAGACTCTTTACGGGGCGCAAGGCATTATTGCTGATCAGAAAGTCCGCAATCAGTTCAAGGATCTGCAGGATGGCGGATTTGGTCACTATCCAGTCTGTATAGCCAAAACTCAATATAGCTTTTCCACCGACCCCAATCTCAAAGGCGCCCCCAGCAATCACGTGGTGCCGATACGGGAAATTCGGGTTGCCGGCGGGGCGGAGTTTGTTGTGGCGGTGTGCGGCGATATCATGACCATGCCAGGCCTGCCAAGGGTTCCCGCTGCGAATTCCATTGATGTGAATGACGACGGTGAAATCGTCGGTTTGTTCTGAGCAACCTGCTGAATTCGGTTCTGAGGGTGACTTCAATTCGTCACCCTCGCGCTGAGACCTACAAAATTTTGATTGTATTTTTCTGTTTCTGAAGTAGCGTTCTATTTCGAGACATATGATTAACTGGAGTTTCGAATTTGGACGCTGCGAACGGGTCTTCCAATGCACAGCAAAAAATCGGCTTTTGTCTTGTGCCTGAGTTTTCCTCCTTAGCTTTTATTTCGGCGGTGGAACCGTTACGCCTTGCCAACCGCATCGCCAATAAATCTCTTTATTCCTGGGAATGTTATTCCATTGATGGCGAACCGGCCATGAGCAGCGCCGATATCGAATTTTCCGTACAGGGTAAAATTTCAGAGATGCCGGCTCTTCCCATCGTGTTTACCTGCGGCGGCATCAATATTCAAAAGCATACGAGTCCTGCGATCATCTCGACCTTGCGCCGCATTGCTTCGCACGGATCGGATCTGGGCGCCATCTGTACCGGATCCCATATCCTAGCAAAGGCCGGTTTGCTCAATGACTGCCGATGTACCATCCATTGGGAGAATCTCTCCGGCTTTCAGGAGGATTTTCCGGAACTGGATATCACCTCGGAGCTATTTGAGATTGATCGCAATCGCTATACCTGCGCCGGTGGGACCGCAGCGCTAGACATGATGCTTAGCCTGATATCGACGGAAAACGGACATGAATTGGCTTTGGCTGTCGCGGATCAGCTTATTTATCACCGCATCCGCGAAGGTTCCGAACGCCAGCGTATGGAACTAAGGGCCCGTCTCGGCATCTCTCATCCAAAGCTTTTGGCGGCCATTGCCTGTATGGAGGACAATCTGGAGGAACCGCTCAGCTGCAGCGATCTTGCGATCCAGGTCGGACTCTCGACACGACAGTTAGAGCGGTTGTTCCAGAAGTATCTCGAATATTCACCGACCCGCTATTATCTGGGACTTCGGCTTGATCGGGCCCGCTATCTGCTAACCCAGACCAGCCTACCGATTATCGAGGTGGCACTCGCCTGTGGATTTGTTTCGGCCTCCCACTTTTCCAAATGCCATCGGGAGCATTTTGGCCGCACCCCCAGCGAAGAGCGGCGGGTCCGACACTAATTAATAACTGGTCCGACGTCGCCTGCGCCGCCGCCCGCCCTCAGAATTAGTATCTGCATCGGGTTTAGCCTTTGGCAATGTGACCGCTTTCGATAAATTGGGATAAGGCGCTGTTTTATGGGGTAAGGCCATGGCATCGACAAAGTAGTCTTGAAACTTCGGTTCCACCGCGGTTTCCACCTTCTCCACTGTTTTTACAACATCTTCGATCTCGTCACGGGACATCTTGTTCAAAAGAGCGATGCGGGCACCGGTACCGGCAGCATTACCAACCCCGTGGACATCCTCCAGGTCACAATCAGGGATCATTCCCAAGACCATGGCATATTTGGTATCGATATGACTGCCGAAAGCCCCGGTGAGTAATATGCGGTCAACTGTTTCCACACCCATCTTGTCCATCAGCAATTTCGCTCCGGCATAGAGAGCCGCCTTTGCCAATTGGATCGCCCGAACATCTGTCTGATAGATCTTGAGCTCACTATCACCGCGGCGCAGGACATAGGAAAATGTGCGCCCGTCCGCCACAATCCGATCGCTCTTATCTGCCAGGCTACCATCAATCACGCCGTCAGTGCTGAGAACACCACACAAATACATTTCGGCGATGATTTCGATAATCCCCGATCCACAAATCCCGGTGACACCGGACTGTAGAGTTTCCCGCTCAAAACCGTCTTCGTCAGACCATAGATCGCAACCGATGACTTTGTAACGAGGCTCCAGGGTCTCCGGATCAATGCGAACCCGCTCAATGGCACCGGCTGCGGCTCTCTGACCACAGGAAATCTGCGCTCCTTCAAATGCCGGTCCCGTTGGCGAAGAGGCCGCCAGCAATCGCCGGTTGTTGCCAAGGACAATCTCCGCATTCGTGCCAACATCAACAATCAGGGTCATCCGCTCCTGTAAATGCGGTGCTTCAGACAGGATAACGGCGGCCGTGTCCGCGCCCACATGCCCCGCAATACAAGGAAGGAAATAAACCCTTCCGTCCGGATTGGAACTCATGCCGATTTCGCTGGCCCAGATGGTCATCGCCGAATTTGTCGTCAAGGCAAACGGCGCCCCGCCGAGCTCCGTCGGATCAATCCCGAGGAGCAAATGATGCATGATCGGATTGCCGACAAATACCGCATTGAGAATATTGCCGGGATCCACATCCGCGTCCCGGGTGACCGTCGTGATCAGCTCATTAATGCCCTCACGAACCGCGTCCGTCAGAAGTTTCTCACCCCCCGGATTCATCATCACGTAGGAAACCCGGCTCATCAGGTCTTCACCATAGCGAATTTGCGGGTTCATCATACCGCTCGATGCGACGACAGCACCGCTGGCGAGATCGCACAAATGCATGGCGATGGTGGTCGAGCCGACATCAACGGCCAAGCCATAGGCAAGGTTATGAAACCCGGGCCAGATTTTTGTGATCCGGGCTTCCCGATGGACAGCAACGGTGACATTCCAGTCCCCTTCCCGGAGAACTTTCTGCAGAGCCTGCAGGGTTCTGAGATCACATTCGAGGTCATCAAGACCCCATTGCTGATATAGAGCCGCCGCCAGGCGCTCAAAATCGCCCGTCGGATTGTGCATATCCGGCTCCTGAACCTGGACAAAATGCAGGCGGATTGCCGGATCCATTTCGATTTTGCGGTCATCGGCTTTTTTGACAATGACCTGTTTATGCACCTGGCTGGAGGACGGGACGTCAATCACGACATCGCCGAGCAATCGAGAGTGGCAGCTGAGCCGCCGCCCCTCCTTCAGGCCTCGACGTTCCTTGAATTTTTCCTCTGCCGCCGCAAGGGGTGAGAGCGAGTTAAGATCGCTTTTAACGCCATGCTTGGCAAAATCACCGACGGTGACATCAACCTGACAGCGCCCACAGATGCCGCGGCCACCGCACACACTGTCAATATCAACGCCGAGAACCCGGGCTGCCTCCAGGACGGCTGTTCCTTCGGGAAATCTGCCCCTTTTCCCGGATGGCATAAATACTACAAGATGGGATTTATCCGTAAAAACGGGCTGACTAGGCATTGCGCCTCCGCCGCCGATTGCCACGGCGGCCCATCTCTTCACTTCCCTCGGCTGCCGGTTCACGGAAAGTCTTGATCCAGCTGACACAGTTCGGATCCCGGCCCATCACGACATTGGCGCCTTTGACCGCTGCCATTTCCGGCTCGTGCAGGGGATTGGTAATCGCTGACGTCATACCGGCCCCAATGGCCATGGACAGGAAGGCCGCATTCATGCCGTGGCGGTTCGGAAGTCCAAAACTGAAATTAGACGCACCGCAGGTGGTGTTGACCTTCAATTCATTGCGCAACCGGCTGATCAGTGTCAGGACCTGGCGACCTGCATCATTGATGGCGCCTACCGGCATAACTAAAGGATCGACGACAACATCTGCCGGTGAAATCCCATAATCCTGCGCCCGCTCTACAATCTTCTTGGCAACCTCGAAACGGACATTCGGATCTTCAGAAATGCCGGTCTCGTCATTGGAAATGGCGACCACGGCCGCGCCATGTTTTTTTACCAGCGGCAGGACTGTTTCGAGCCGGTCTTCCTCACCGGTCACGGAGTTCACAAGAGCTTTACCCTTGTAAACAGACAATCCCGCCTCCAACGCCTCGACAATGGAGCTATCAATGGAGAGCGGCACATCCGTCAGGCTTTGAACCAACTGCACGGCTTCCGCCAGAATCCGAGGCTCATCCGCCAGTGGGATCCCGGCATTCACATCGAGCATATGGGCCCCTGCCGCTACCTGGGCCAACGCGTCGGCCTCGACCCGGCTGTAATCACCGACTTTCATTTCAGCGGCCAGAAGCTTGCGGCCGGTCGGGTTAATTCGTTCCCCGATAATGACGAAAGGACGCTCGAAGCCAATAACAACTTCCTTGGTCGCCGAGGAAATAATGGTATCTGTCATTCAAATTAACCTCAAAAAAAGAGGGCTTTCGCCGATTACACTAATGATATCCATTAAAAGCGACAGAGGTACTTGGTCTTTCCCATTTCCGACTTACAGTTCCTCAGAAACGGCAGCGACGACTTCCTGGGGCTTAATCGGCTGATCTATTTGCTCAATAACGGTTTCAACAGCCTCTGTGACCGCTTCAAAGCCTGGATTGGCCTCTCGTTTCCAGGGTTGACGTCCTTTCAGGATCCCCGATTCATAAACAATGTCCGCGACCAGCTCTTCCTGACGATAGGCCATGACATGGGCGCCGGAAACCCCGGGCATTTCCCGTATTTCCTGAAGCATTTCAATACAGATCTTTTTACCCTCCATTTTCTGATTTTCCGCGCCTTCAAGTCGCTCAATTATGGTATCCGGAATATGAATTCCCGGCACGTTTGAACGGATCCATTTCGCAGCTTTGGCAGAGGCCAGAGGCCCAACCCCGATCAGAATGAAGCATTTTTCATCCAACCCCATATCCCTTACCTGCTCCATATATCGGGACAGCATGGGTAGATCAAAACAATATTGGGATTGCACGAAATCTGCTCCAGCCTCAATCTTTTTAGCGAGCCGAAGGGGTCTGAAATCATAGGGCGGCGCAAATGGGTTGATCGCCGCTCCAAGAAACACCTTGGGGGGCGATGTGATCTTACGGCCCGACAGAAATCTGCCATCATCGCGCATCTGCCGAACAGTGCGCAGCAAAGACATGCAGTCGAGATCGAAAACCGGTTTCGCCCCCGGTTGATCTCCCGCCTGAACACCATCTCCCGTCAGGCATAGGATATTATTCACCCCCATTGCCGCGGCCCCGAGCACATTACCCTGGATAGCGATCCGGTTATGATCCCGACAGGAAATCTGCATAATGGGAGAATAGCCAACCCGGGTCAGCAAAGCACAGATACCGACCGACGACATATGGCAGTTGGCACCGGAGCCATCTGTGGCATTAATACCGTCGACCCAACCGTCAAAAATCGCGCCCCGCTCATAGACTTCTGTCGGGTCCGCACTGTCAGGTGGATTGAGTTCGGCCGTCACAGCAAATTCTCCAGCCCTTAAGACGCGTTCCAACCGACCATGGGACACATGACCTTCCATAGGGGGTAATGGGTCTGCGAAACTGTGGCTATCGAAATGGTGGGTCGGGTTCATGATGTCACTCCGTTTTCACCGAGATTTGACCGCTTTTCTTCCTTAATTCGCGCTGCTTCCTCGGCGGTTACCCGTAGCCAAGAAGACGACCCGCGGTAGGAATGGTTGACCGGTTCCTGAACTTTCAGGATGTTGTCCCCGTTTTTCATGTTACGACTGCCTTTCCAGGCTTCCAACCATACACAGGGCATATCGGGCTCGACCTCACAATTGCCATTGGCCCGGACACCACCGCAGGGTCCGTTGCGCAAAGACTTCGGGCAATTCATCGGACAGGACATTCCGGTATCGCTCAGCGCGCATTGACCGCACATACGACAATCAAACAGAAAGCCCTTGACCGTTTTCTCAACAAAAACAACGGGTTTTTCCGCCCGCTTATAACCAACGAAATTCCAGAAGGGGTGGAGTTTTAAAAAAACATTGGCGAGAAGCTTATAGACGCGTTCCAGCCCGCGGGAATGCCGCACGGACCACAAGCGAATTGTGTAAAAGGCCCTTGACCGGGCAACAGGACTGGTTTTCATCGGCTGATAGGCGATCTTAGCCATTTTTTTCGCCCTCCCAGCCCCCGTTAGCCACGAGCTGTTTCAGAGCCTGGCGGTCAAATTCAGCCTCCAATTCCTGGGCGCGCACATCAGCTACGGCCTGCAGATCGCCTGTCGCCGGCTCAGGCTCTCCCTTACGCCAGCCCTCGAGATAGTCATCGGTTTCATGGGCCTTGTCGCGCATGGCGGCCATATCGATGGCCTCCTGAAACCGATCAGGGAGCAGCACCTTGGCATTTTTTCGCCCTTGCTTGACGACCACCTGGGAAGGAATATCCCGCCAATATAGAATAGTCAGCTGTGCCATTCTGTTCCCTATGCCACCTTGTCCTGTAAAAATTCCTCTAATCCGTTCAACCCGGTGAAGCGATATTCAAACTGTAGCGAAAGCCGCTCGGCGGCTTGCCTCGCCTTGTCTTTTAGCTTTTTATCTTTCACTTGAGAAATATAGAGTAACTTTTTGTAATTACCGAAATAAAGCGGGAGAAGTTCCGGATGTCGATCAATGCCGAGATCGCGAATGATCAAGCGATCAAAGTGCCTCGCCAGATAGTCTGTCAGGTAAAATGTCCCGGGTTCATCTACTGCATATCCATTGAATTCCCGAGAGCCCATGAAAAATTCGTAACAATGGGCACCGCCGATACGCTCAACACTTTCTTCTTCCAGCATTTTGTCCAGCAAACCACCGGTTCCGCAATCACCGTAAATGGCCAATATTTGATCGTATTTGTCCCGGTTCTCATGGATTTTCTTGCGCATGGCTTCGGGAATAAGCGCCGGGCGATTATGGAGTTTTGCCGGTAGACAGGTGATATCGGTCTGTGTCCATTCAGCGGATTTCTGAATGAGAACAAGCTCTTCCGCCAATGCACCGCAGGCGATTAGAAGGGTTCTGGGATGGATAGGCGTCATCACACGCTCCCTTCGGAAAAAAGCCGTCAGGCGACTTTTCTTTCCGATATCATTTTCTGAGCAATCTCAACGGTCATTGCCGCGTCGCGCCCATAGGCATCAGCGCCGACACTATCCGCAAACTCTTCATTCAGCGGAGCACCACCAACCATAACGATATAGTCATCACGGATGCCTTTTTCTTTCATGGTATCGATCACCACTTTCATATAGGGCATGGTGGTCGTCAGCAGGGCCGACATCCCGATAATGTCCGGTTTATGCTCTTCAAGTGCATCCAGATAGGCTTCAACGGCGTTATTGATGCCGAGATCCACGACTTCAAACCCGGCTCCTTCCATCATCATGATGACGAGGTTTTTGCCGATATCATGTATGTCGCCCTTGACGGTACCAATGACCATTTTCCCAGCCTTAGGTGCGCCGGTTTCCGCCAATAACGGCTTTAAGACAGCCATTCCAGCTTTCATGGAATTCGCCGCGAGCAGAACTTCCGGCACAAACAAAATGCCATCGCGGAAATCGATACCGACAATTCGCATGCCCTCAACGAGCGCTTCGGTCAGAACCTTATAAGGCTGCCAACCGCGTTCCAGAAGAATATTGACACCTTCAACGATCTCGTCGGCCAGTCCGTCATAGAGATCGTCATGCATCTGTTCAACGAGTTCGGAATCATCCAGGCTCGCGAGATCGATATCTTCTTCTTCCATTTTGTTACTCCACCGACCAAAGATTTTAGAAGCGTTCTATTATGAAACTTTCGAGGAATAAGCCCTTGAAAACTATTCCGGCTCAGACATCGAATAATTTTCCTGCGACACATTTCACAGAATTGATACCCTCACCGCCAGTTCAAGCCCGCAGTTTCAGGTTTTCCGGATCAAAAATCGATTCTTCGATAATCGTTGCCGGGTAGCGTTCTCCGAGGATTTCGATCTCCAATTTGGTACCGATTGCCTCCATTCCCGCCTTGATATAGCCCTGTGCCAGGCTTTTCTCCACCCAATGGCCATAGGCTCCAGCGGTAGCACGACCGACGATCTCCCCGTCCAAACCATAGAGCGGTTCATTTCCCAATGGATCAGCATCTTTGATACCGTCAACTTCGAGACAGACAAACGACTGTGGCACACCGGATTCCTTTTGGGCAATCAAGGCCTTGCGGCCAATAAAATCACCTTTGTCCAAATGCACAAACCGCTCAAGCCCGGCTTCGAACACCGTGTACTCCCGGGTTAGATCCTGCCCCCACATGCGATAGTTCTTTTCCATGCGCAGGCTGTCCATGGCGCGCATCCCGCACATGCCAAGGCCGAACTCTGCTCCGGCTTCAACAAGCGCGTCATAGATGTGATTCTGATATTCGATCGGATGATGCAGCTCCCACCCCAGATCACCCACAAAATTCACGCGCATGGCCCGGCAAGGCGCGAGACCCACGGTGATATGTTGTCCAGTCAGCCATTTGAAGCCATCATTGCTAAGATCCGCGTCGGTCACTTTTGAGAGGATATCGCGAGCCCTAGGACCGGCCAGAACAAGCACACCATGGGCTGTGGTCACGTTATCAAGACGGACAGAGCCATCATCCGGCAGGTTTTTAAGCAGATAGTCATGATCAAACCGTTCTGCGGCGCCGGAGCTCACCATATAGAAGGCCTCAGGCCCATCACGCATGATAGTGAATTCTGAGCGAATGCCCCCGCGCTTGTTGAGGGCATGGCTGAGGTTGATCCGGCCAATGCCTTTCGGCAGCTTACGGCACACCAGACGGTCCAGATAGGCTTCCGCCCCTGGCCCGGTCACTTCGAATTTGGAAAAGCTTGTGATGTCGATCAAACCGGCATTGGTCCGGGTATTCCTGACCTCATTGCCCACATGCTCGAAATAGTTGGAGCGGCGGAAGCTCCAGACATCTTTCGGCTCAACCCCTTCCGGCGCAAACCAGTTCGGCCGCTCCCATCCATAGCGTTGACCGAAAACAGCGCCGCGGGCAGCCATACGATCATGGCACGGGCTGGTTTTCAACGGCCGACCGGCTGGGCGCTCCTCATCAGGATAATGAATAACGAAGACATGCTCATAGCATTCCTCGTTCTTGATTTTGGTATAGGGTTTGGTGGCGTAGGCTCCGAAGCGGCGCGGATCCACATCCATCATATCGATTCCGGGCTCGCCCTCAGTAATCCACTCGGCCAGCTGCCAGCCGGAGCCACCTGCCGCCGTCACGCCAAAACTGTGGCCCTCATTGATCCAGAAATTCTTGAGACCCCAGGCCGGGCCGATCATCGGACTGCCGTCCGGCGTATAGGCAATGGGCCCATTGACGATATCCTTGATCCCCGCATCAGCGAATGTTGGCACCCGGGCGATTGCCGCTTCCACATGGGGCATAAGGCGCTCTAGGTCGCCAGGAAACAGATCCTGGCCAAAAGTCTCAGGAACGCCATCGACGAAGCAGGCCGGAGCCCCTTTTTCATAAGGACCCAGAATATAGCCCTGACGCTCTTCACGCAGATAATAGGAAGCATCGCTCTCCCGCAAGACCGCCATTTCCGGCAAGCCCTGTTTCTTGCGCTCCACTAGCTCCGGCACTTCATCGGTGACAATATACTGATGCTCTACCGGAATGACCGGAATATCGAGGCCGACCATGGATAATGTCTGACGGGCATAGTTCCCGGTGCAGCTCACCACATGCTCGGCGGTGATATCGCCTTTGTTGGTGCGGATCAGCCATTCACCATTTGGCTGCTGCTCAATGGAGAGAACTTCTGTCTGACGATTGATCTCCGCTCCGCCGTTGCGCGCACCGATGGCCATGGCGTTGGTCACGTCGACCGGTGCGATATGCCCGTCATCGGGATGATAAAGCGCTCCGACCAGCCCATCGACTTCAGACAGCGGCCATAATTCCTCCACCTCCGCCGGCGTAATGATCTCATAGGGCACGCCAATGGTATTGGCGGTGCCGCAATATTTAAGATACTCGTCCATCCGCTCTTTATTGGTGGCAAGACGCAGATTGCCGGTAACATGAAAACTAACATTCTGGCCGGTTTCTGCCTCCAGCCTTTTATAGAGATCGACGCTGTATTTATGGATCTGGCCAACAGCATAGCTCATATTGAAAAGCGGCAACAAACCCGCAGCGTGCCATGTCGAGCCCGCCGTCAATTCTGTCCGTTCGAGCAAGACAACATCTGACCACCCTTTTTTTACCAAGTGATACAGAGTACTGACGCCAACGACACCTCCGCCGATGACCACGACACGCGCATGTGATTTCATTTGTTGCTTCCCTTAAGCCGCGCAGGACCCTCTCGGTCCATCCCTATTTCTGATTTTACCGTGGCGATTGCCCGATCTTCCCGCTAACGACGCTGCGACGCTCCCTGTCCCTTTCCCGCCATGAGGAATTTCCAACTCCATTGACCGTCATAATTGTTCTATTTTCGCCAGACAAAAGGCTCAAAAAGACGTGACTGCGCTAGTCCTTCCGTTCAAATTGTTTTTAATGAATATCAGACAGTATTTCCTGAAGGCTATGATTGAGTAGGGAATTTAGATGAGCGAAACCAAAACCCGAGGCGGTCGCCGAGGCCGCGAAGCCAGACGCGAAGCCCGCCAAAGCAATGCCGCAAAGCATATTCCCTATATCAAACGGAATATTCCCGTCAGTAATCTGACCAGCGAAGAAGGTCTGGAAATTATCGAGGCCAATGCCGAGACCATTCTGGAAGAGATCGGTATTGATTTTCGCGAGGATCCGGAATCACTCAAGCTCTGGAAGGATGCCGGAGCCGATGTACAGGGAGAACGGGTTCATTTTCCAAAGGGATTGTGTCGTGATCTCTTGAAAACCGCTCCCTCTGAATTTACTCAATTCGCCCGTAATAGCGCCAACAATGTCCAGATTGGCGGAGACAATACGGTCTTCGCTCCGGTTTACGGCCCGCCCTTCGTCCATGATCTCGACAAGGGCCGTCGTTATGGTACTCTTGAGGACTTCGAAAATTTCGTGAAGCTCGCCTATATGGCACCCGCCATGCATCATTCCGGTGGAACGGTTTGTGAACCCGTTGATCTTCCCGTCAACAAACGGCACTTCGATATGGTCTACAGCCATATCAAATATTCCGACAAGCCATTTATGGGATCGGTGACAGCGCCGGAGCGGGCCCAGGATAGTGTCGACATGGCCTCGCTCGTCTTCGGGGAGGAATTTGTTCAGAATAATTGCGTCATGCTCAACCTGATCAATGCCAACTCACCCATGACGTTTGATGCAACCATGCTGGGCGCTCTTAAAACCTATGCCGCCAATAATCAGGCCTGTGTGGTGTCGCCCTTTATCCTGTCAGGCGCCATGAGTCCCGTATCGCCGGCGGGAACTTTGTCGCAATTGCTGGCGGAAGCTCTGGCAGGCACAGCCCTCACCCAGATCATCAAGCCCGGAACCCCGGTTATCTTCGGCACCTTCGTCAGTTCCATCTCCATGCAGTCCGGGGCGCCGACTTTCGGAACACCGGAAAGCGGGTTGGTATTGAACGGAGCGGCACAGTTGGCCCGCCGTCTCAACATCCCTTTCCGCTCCGGCGGATCATTCACCGCCTCCAAACTGCCGGATGCGCAAGCCGCCTATGAGAGCGCCCAGACTTTGCTGATGACCCTGATATCCGGCGTTAACTTCGCTCTTCATGCCGCCGGATGGCTCGAAGGAGGTCTGGCCTCCTCATACGAGAAATTTGTCATGGACGCGGATCAATGTGCCATGATGGAAGTAATGGCGCGGGGCATTGACGTCAGTGAAAATGGTCAAGCCATGGACGCCGTCCGTGAGGTTGGTCCCGGGGGTCATTTCCTTGGATGCGCCCATACCCAGGCAAATTTTGAAGATGCCTTCTACCGATCCAAAATTGCCGACAATAATTCTGTCGAGCAATGGCAGAGTGATGGCGGAAAAGATGCGGCGGTACGGGCTAATGAGATTTGGAAACAAATGCTCAATGACTATCAGGCCCCTGCCCTCGACCCGGCCATAGACGAAGCCCTGCAGGAACTGATGGCAACCCGCAAAGAGTCTTTTCCTGATTCCAACGTTTAATCCCGGGGTTCAGATTGGCGATTGGGTGTGAAAGCGCCGCCGAAGGCGATGCGGCTTCCCGGATGGTAGAGCCGGACCGTGGTGATCACATCCTCATCTGAATAGGTGTGCCGTTCCAGTATCAGGACTGGCTCATTGGGGCTTAAATGAAGCATTTCGCTTTGATGCGGAGTTGCGGTTTCTGCGCTGATGCGGTGATCGGCACGGCTGTAAGGCACCGTCCGCACCAGAAAGGCACTTGGGGTTTCAACCGTAAAATCCTGGGACAGGAATTTTGGTACCAGGTCCGGATTGACATATCTGTCCTCAAGCTGCACAGGCTCACCATTCTCAAGATGCAGAAGAAGACAGTGAAAAAACCGGCTCCCTTTCCTGCCGCTCATCATCACCGAGATATCCCCTGGCGCGACAGCTTCTTCAAGCATTAGAAGGCGGGAACTATGGCTGTTTCCACGCGCCTTGATTTCATCGGCGATATTCCTGATCTCAAGCAGTCCGGTCTCAAGCTTGGCCGGCGCGACAAAGGTGCCGGATCCCTGCCGGCGGGCCAATACGCCCTCCTGCGTCAATTCCCGCAAGGCCCTATTAACCGTCATGCGGGAGGCATCCAACTCCTCCACCAGGGCGTGCTCTGTCGGAATCCTGTCGCCCGCCTTCCAGACGCCGGACTGTATTTTCCCCGTGATAAGTTGTTTAATTTGCCGGTATAGGGGTTCAGATTTGTCGATTGTGATGCCAGGTGCAATGTTCATATTTTTACTCAACCCTATAATGACGCTGTAAGCTCTTTCATGACGACCCTGAAGCGCTCTTGAATCGCTTCCTCCTCCTCATGATATCGGTTCGTCACCACCAGTTTGCCATCCACGGCTACATCTTTAACTACAGCATGATCCCCGGCAAAAACCCAGCTATCAAGAATTGCGCTAAGCGGTTTGCCTGTAAGGGCTGGATGATCAGGGTCAAGAATAACGAAATTCCCCCGTGCGCCAACCTGCAATCCCTGTTTCCCGGGACGCGCCAGTGCCTGATGGCCCCCGGCGACAGCTGTCTCGAATAGCCCCTGTCCAGTCGACTGTTGACCTTGCCCCAATAGGTTTCGGGAATGCCGGGTCAGACGCTGGCCATATTCAAGCAACCGGCATTCCTCGGGTAAAGAAATTAGGACATTACTGTCTGAACCCAGAGCAATACGACCGCGTTTTTGCTGAAATTCCGTTGCCGGAAAAATACCATCCCCTAAATTCGCTTCCGTAATCGGACAAAGTCCGACTACCGCCCCGGCAGATACGATTTGATCCAGTTCCCTGTCAGTGACATGAGTGGCATGAATCAGGCACCATCGCTTATCCAGCTCAACATGATCGGCCAGCCACTCAACCGGCCGTTGGCCAGACCAGTCAAGACAATCTTCGACTTCCTTTATCTGCTCAGCGATATGGATATGACAAGATATATTCTTTGGAATATTATATAGAAGTTCTGCCAGGAGATCAGGGTTTACGGCACGTAAGGAATGGGGGGCAACGCCGATAGCTTGATTCGGACTTTTGCCATAAGTCTTAGTCAAAGACTCGACCATTTTCAAATATTCGTCTCCGGAGCAGACAAATCTTTTTTGATGATCAAGCGCTGCAAGAGATCCAAATCCGCTATATCGATAGAGAACCGGTAGCAGGGTCATACCGATGCCGGATTGACCTGCGGCTGCCATCAACCGGTTGCCCATTTCCGACGGATCGGCATAGGCCTTTCCTTGAGGGTCGTGATGAAGGTAATGAAATTCTCCAACTGACGTGAAGCCGGATTTCAGCATTTCCAGATATAGCTGCGCGGCAATTGCTTCCAGCTGTTCCGGGCCGATTTCTGACAAAAACCGATACATGACCTGCCGCCAGCTCCAGAAGCTGTCTGCAGCGTTCCTCGATGTCTCCGCCAATCCGGCCATGGCCCGCTGAAAGGCGTGGGAATGGACATTGGCCATTCCCGGCACGGCGTATCCTTCGTGAGAAACAGTAGCCTCGGAAGCCGCGCCCGCCGTTAATGAGATTATGGTGCCAGTCTCGTCCATCTCCAGGAGGACATCCTGACGCCAGCCGTCATGTGTCAGAAGGTGTGAAAAAAAATGCTTGATCATCTGGCAATTCCCATCATAATAATTTGTATATACAATTTTACAACAAAGGGCAAAATGAAAATGGTGGAGGCGGATTGGGAGACAGTTTTCATTAACGCCCAGCTTGCACCCATGACTGACGGTGGGGACGCCTATGGCCAAATTGATGCGTCTTCTCTTGCCGTCAAGGACGGCCTGATCAGTTGGATCGGACATCCAGAGGAGCTGTCAGACGAATTCCTCTCAAATGCAGAGAACGTGGTTGATCTGGAGGGTCGGTGGATGACACCTGGGTTAATCGACTGCCATACCCATCTTGTCTATGCCGGGAATCGGGCTGAAGAATTTGAAATGGCACTTGAAGGGGCCAGCTATGAAGAGATTGCTGCCAAGGGCGGCGGCATTCTATCAACCGTCACTCAGACACGAGAAGCTAATGAAGCGGAGCTTGCGGCACAGAGTCAGCCACGCCTGCAAGCCCTGATGAACTGCGGAGTGACAACGGTAGAGATCAAGTCCGGCTATGGTCTCGATCTGGAAAATGAGATCAAGATGCTGGAGACGGCCCGGCATCTTGGGCAAATCAACCCGGTTCGGGTCAAGACCAGTTTCCTTGGCGCCCATGCCCTTCCACCGGAATTCAGAGAGGACAGCGACACTTATATGGCCAAGGTCTGCAATGAGATGCTGCCAACCGCCCATGCGCTCGGTCTGGTCGATGCTGTGGATGCCTTTTGTGAAAAGATTGCCTTCTCGCCTGATCAGGTAAGGGAACTGTTCAAAATAGCGATGAAACTCGACATTCCCTTGAAATTGCATGCGGAGCAGTTGAGCAATCTTCACGGCGCCGAGATGGCCGCAAGGCTCGGGGCTTTATCGGCAGATCATCTGGAATATCTTGATGAGGACGGGGTCAAGGCCATGGCGGCGGCCGGGACGGCTGCAGTTCTTCTGCCGGGTGCTTTTTACTTCCTGAGGGAAACTCAAAAACCCCCCATTGAACTTTTGCGTCAGCATGGGGTGGCTATAGCTTTGGCAACGGATTGCAACCCCGGCTCCTCCCCCACAACCTCACCGCTGCTGATGATGAACATGGCGGCCATCTTCTTTCGCCTGACCCCAGAGGAAGCCTTGGCCGGGTTTACCCGAAATGCGGCTGCCGCCCTCGGAATGGCTGACGAGATCGGAACATTGGAAATCGGTAAGAGGGGGGACCTCGCGATCTGGGATATCGACCATCCGTCTGAACTCACCCAGGGCATCGGCACCAATCCGCTTTTTCAACGGCATTATTCTGGAATTTTAAACGCTCCCCGGGAAGACCAACAATGATACCAGATCTTCATATACAACCAGGCCAGATTCCCCTCTCTGATATCCGGAAAATATATGAGGGGGCGGTGCGGGTGTCCTTGGATCCGTCGTGCTGGGACGCCGTTGCGGCAAGTGCGGCGACGGTGCAGGACATCATTGATGAGAACCGGACCGTCTATGGCATCAATACGGGATTCGGGCGGCTCGCTCAGGAAGTCATCCCAGCGGATCAACTTCACAAGCTGCAGGAAAATCTGGTGTTGTCTCATTCGACGGGTGTCGGACCGTTGCTCGATGACAGGATTGTCCGACTTGTCCTCGTGTTGAAAGCTGCCTCTCTCGCCCGGGGATTCTCCGGTGTCACACCTGCTGTGATCGAGGCCTTGCTGGGTCTGATAGAGCATGAGATTTACCCCTGTATCCCGGCTAAAGGATCGGTCGGGGCATCAGGTGACCTTGCTCCCCTCGCCCATATGAGCGCGGCATTGCTCGGTGTCGGCCAGGTCCGGATTAACGGCGAGATTATCTCCGCAAAGGATGCCCTCAAGCATGCGGGGCTTCCGCGCCTCGAGCTCGGCCCGAAGGAAGGACTCGCCCTCCTTAATGGAACCCAGGTCTCCACCGCTCTTGCCCTCGCCGGATTGTTTGAGGCGGAAAAATTGCTGGCGGCAGCGACCCTTGCCGGCGGACTCTCCCTGGATGCCGCCAAAGGCACCGACGCCCCCTTTGATGAGCGCATCCATAAGGCACGCGGTCAGCTTGGCCAGATCGATATGGCAGCGTCCTATCGCACCCTTATTGGTGGCAGTGAAATTCGCAAATCCCATGAGGACTGCGAGAAAGTCCAGGACCCTTATTGTCTGAGATGCCAACCGCAAGTGATGGGCGCCTGTCTCGACCAGATGCGCCATGCCGCCACCGTCCTGACCTGTGAAGCCAATGCCGTCTCCGACAACCCGCTGGTCTTCATAGACGATGGCGAGGTCATTTCCGGTGGTAATTTTCATGCGGAACCGGTCGCCTTCGCCGCCGACAATCTGGCCATTGCCATCGCCGAGATCGGGGCCATGTCAGAGCGGCGCATCGCCATGCTGATCGATACCAGCATCAGCGGACTTCCGGCTTTCCTGGTCAAAAACCCTGGCGTCAATTCGGGTTTCATGATCGCTCACGTTACTGCCGCCGCCCTTGCCAGTGAGAATAAGCAGCAGTCCCATCCTGCATCGGTGGACAGCATTCCCACCTCCGCCAATCAGGAGGATCATGTCAGCATGGCCACCCATGGTGCCCGGCGGTTACTGCGTATGGCTGAGAACACGGCCTCCATCGTCGGCATTGAACTGCTTGCCGCCGCCCAGGGCCTTGAACTGAGGCGCCCGCTGACCTCCTCCAAGCATCTGGAAACTTTGTATTCTGAGATCAGAGCTCTGGTACCAGCCTATGACGAAGATCGCTTCTTCGCCCCGGACTTGGAGGCGATGAAGGAACTGGTTGTTAGCGGACGCCTTAACGCAGAGTTTGCGGATATCCTGCCGGAACTCGATTGAGAGTAAAGAAATGGACCGCTTTTTCCTCAGCCAAAATACGTCTCCGTTACTGCTCAGTCAGCCCCATGTGGGGCTGGAGATTCCTGAGACTATCGAAAAACGCCTGACGCCCGAGGCGAAATTACGACCGGATACGGACTGGCATATTGACAGGCTTTATGCAGATATGGTGGAGAAGCTCAATGCGACAGTGCTGACAGCCCGCTATTCCCGATATGTTATCGATCTCAATCGCGACCCCTCGGGCGCATCTCTCTATCCCGGCCAAAGCGTGACAGAGCTTTGCCCGACCACCCTGTTTGACGACACACCGCTATATCTGGAAAACCAGGGCCCTGATGAGGCTGAAATTGAGAAAAGGCGTGAAACCTACTGGCAGCCTTATCATGAGGCACTGGCGGCTGAAATCGCCCGAATTAAGGAGCTGCATGGATATGTCCTCCTGTATGACTGCCATTCCATCCGTTCTGTCATCCCCCGCTTCTTTAAGGGTCGCCTTCCAACCCTTAATCTAGGAACGGGAGATGGCGTTGCAGCTGATCCTCGCCTCGCCTGCCTGCTCGAAGAAGTCGCTTCTGCCTCGCCCTATAGCCATGCCCTGAACGGTCGCTTCAAAGGCGGATATATTACCCGACAGTACGGCAATCCCGCCGATCATATCCATGCAGTTCAAATGGAACTCGCCCAGGAAGACTATATGGAGGAGACCCCTCCTTACTCTTATCTGGAAGATAGAGCAGCGAAGCTGCAACCTACATTGAACAAGATTTTAAACACCCTGCTTGACTGGGGCTTTGCTACTTATGGACCCAATAAAGGATCACGCTCATGAATGAAAGACTGGACAATTCCCGCGTTATCAAGGCCCCAACGGGTCCGGAACTCACGTGCAAAAGCTGGCTGACCGAGGCGCCGCTTCGCATGCTGATGAACAATCTCGATCCTGATGTGGCCGAGCATCCCAGTGAACTGGTCGTTTATGGCGGGATCGGGCGAGCCGCCCGCAACTGGAAATGTTTCGATCAGATTCAAGCCAGCCTTCGGGATCTCAACGCCGATGAAACCTTGCTGGTTCAATCTGGAAAGCCTGTTGGCATTTTCAAGACCCATGAAAATGCGCCGCGTGTCCTTATCGCCAATTCCAACCTGGTGCCTCACTGGGCCAATTGGGATCATTTCAACGAGCTCGATAAAAAAGGCCTGATGATGTATGGCCAGATGACGGCGGGCAGCTGGATCTATATCGGCAGTCAGGGTATCGTCCAGGGAACCTACGAAACTTTTGTCGAGGCCGGGCGCCAGCATTTTGGCGGAGAGATGAAGGGGAAATGGATCCTGACCGGCGGCCTTGGCGGTATGGGCGGCGCCCAACCCCTCGCCGCGACAATGGCCGGGGCCTCCATGCTCGCCATTGAATGCCGTCCAAGCAGTATTGAGTTTCGCCTGCGCTCCGGCTATCTGGATCGACAAGCTGACACTCTTGAAGAAGCCCTGACCATCATTCGCGATGCCTGCGATAAGAAGGAGGCTGTTTCAGTTGGCCTGCTGGGGAATGCTGCCGATCTCTATCCGGAGATATTGAAGGGAGATATCCTCCCAGATCTGGTCACGGACCAGACCTCTGCCCATGATCCCGTGAATGGCTATTTGCCCCAGGGCTGGACCCTGGCGGAATGGGAAGACAAGCGGGAGAGCGATCCTCATGCCGTGGAAGCCGCTGCTCGCAAATCCATGGCCGTCCAGGTTCGTGCCATGCTCGATTTTCAGGCAAAAGGCATCCCGACGGTGGATTATGGCAATAATATCCGCCAAGTGGCGCTAGAAGAAGGGGTTGACGATGCCTTCAGTTTTCCAGGCTTTGTTCCGGCTTATATTCGCCCCCTCTTCTGTCGCGGCATTGGCCCGTTTCGCTGGGCCGCCCTCTCTGGCGATCCCGAAGATATCTATAAAACCGATGCCAAGGTCAAAGAGCTGATCCCCGACGATCCGCATCTTCACAACTGGCTCGATATGGCGGGCAAGCGGATCAAGTTTCAGGGACTGCCGTCGCGCATTTGTTGGGTTGGATTAGGCCAACGTCACCGCCTCGGTCTCGCTTTTAACGAAATGGTTCGAAGCGGAGAACTAAGAGCACCGGTGGTCATCGGCCGGGACCACCTCGATTCCGGTTCCGTTGCCAGCCCTAACCGGGAAACCGAATCCATGATGGATGGTTCCGATGCTGTCTCGGACTGGCCGCTGCTCAATGCCCTTCTCAACACGGCAAGCGGTGCGACCTGGGTCAGCCTGCATCATGGCGGCGGTGTCGGCATGGGCTTTTCCCAGCATGCGGGAATGGTCATCGTTTGTGATGGTACCAAGGAGGCTGATGAGCGGATTGCCCGGGTGCTATTCAATGACCCGGCCAGCGGTGTCATGCGCCATGCGGATGCGGGATATGAATCGGCCAAGGAATGCGCGAAAGAGCATAACCTCAATCTTCCATTTCTTGATTAAGGGTTTCCCCGTATGACATTAGAGCTCGGACGGGGCTTTTTCCGCTGCTGCTGATCTTTTCATCAGGAAGGAGACAATGACACTCGCCCCAAGGAACAAGAGGAACGGCGGCAGAAATCCTTTAAGGAACTGATAGAAGTCTCCGCTATGGTCGAGCGGCAGGAGTTTGACCACAGCATTTATTGCGTAGAACAATCCAAAGCCAATGAGGACCCGCAAAACCCGCTGCCAAATCGTTCCACCTTCCACCTGGACCGCGCAAAAAAGGATCAGAAGAAACGCAAGATTGATCCCTATCAGCGCCGAAGGCCGACCGATAAACCCCTCCCCTGACAGAATAACGATGACGGGGAAAGCTAAGCCAATGCCATAGAGCCAGAGGCATGAGAGATTTTCTCCGGAGGGTCGATAGGTTTGCGGCTGAAACAGCTTCTCAGACTTATATCTGCTGAGGAGATATCCGGCCAAGGCCAGCAAAACAAGACCCAGTGCCGCCCCTCCCAGAACATCTGCCAGGAAATGCCGGGCAAGATACATCCTTGATATCATCATCAGGACAACCAGGGTGACCGCCAGATACGTCCAGAACTTTTGACGGAAGACCAAGGCAAGCCCACCCCAAAGCGCGACAGTTATCGATGTATGCCCAGAAGGCAATCCATATTCATCGGTCCCGAGCCCGAGATTTCGATAGGCAATGATTGACTTTTCCGGAAGCCATCCGAAAAAAGTCGTGGCCGCGCCATCCTGCAACGGCTGCATGCCTCGAAGCAAAGAACCGAAGTCATTGAGGTCAGCGTCCAGGTAAAAGGGTTTTGGTAAGGCGAATAAGGTTTTAAGAATGTCTGTGGAAATAAGGGTCAATAGAACCAGTTGCAGCAGAATAAACCCGCGCTTGAAATCGATACCAAGGGCAATCACACAAAGGATGCCAACAACAAATGTCTCATCGCCCAGCCAGCTCACGGACTCCATGAACTGGTCGATGAAGGGCGATGAAAATGACTGCAAAAACAGATTTATGTTGGTTTCAAACATGAGGCTATTTCTCCCCCGCCACATCCTTGTATTAACCTACCCCAAGTTGCGCTCACAAAAAAGGCCGGTCATTTCTGACCGGCCTTATCTTTACGTAAACGCGTTTTTTAGAGTTTGATGCCCAGTCCAGCGGCGGCTTTTGTCAGCATATTCTGTGTCTGGTCATTACCGCTTGTATATTCCTCCTGGGTCGCAGGATCAGAAATCTCGGCCCAGTGTTCAGCAATTTTCTCCGGAGTCTGATCTTCCTCCGGCAGCCATTTCCCGCCTGTCTCATAGATGATCGTCCGGGCAAAGGTTCCCGCCCCCGCTGTGATGATGGTCCGGTTTGGCGCATCCTCTGAGACAATATACAGCAGGGCCGGTGTCACCGATTCCGGTGTCAGAAGACCCAAAAGATTTTCCGGGATGATATCCTCAGTCATGCGGGTGGCGGCGCAGGGTGACAAAGCGTTGACTTTGATCCCGTATTTACCCCCTTCCAGGACCAGGGTGTTCATCAGTCCGATGACCCCCATTTTAGCCGCACCATAGTTGGTCTGACCGAAATTGCCGTACATCCCGCTTGACGACGTGGTCATGACGATACGGCCATAGCCCTGCTCACGCATGATGGGCCAAACGGCTTTGGAGCAGTTGACGGATCCCATCAGATGAACGTCCAGGACGAAGGAAAAATCGTCTATTTCGACATTTGAAAAGGATTTATCCCGCAACACGCCGGCATTATTGACCAGAATATCAACCCGGCCCCATTTCTTATGGGCGTCCTCAACCATTTGCGTGACCTGATCCATGTCTGTCACGTTGGCGCCGTTGGCAAGAGCTTCGCCACCCATAGCCTCAATCTCCGCGACCACAGCCTTGGCTGCATCGGACGAACCGCCACTACCATCCCGGAAGCCACCGAGATCATTGACAACAACCTTCGCGCCCCGTTCCGCCAGACCCAGCGCGTGGCAGCGCCCAAGGCCGTTTCCGGCGCCGGTGACAATGGCCACCTTGCCGTCAAACCGAATACTCATAATGTCTCCTCTAATTCTTAGGTTTTAGTCTTCACCGACAATTGTCATGCCGAGCCATTCGGCAATCAATGCCGGTTTTTCCTCGCCTTCGATTTCCACGACAACTTCGGACTTAGTCAGAAACTGTCCGGGGCGTTTCTCATCAATACTTAAGATCTTGCTTTTGGCCCGAACCCGGCTGCCAACCTTCACCGGCTGTAGAAAACGCAGTTTATCAATGCCGTAATTGATGCCCATGACGACATTTTCAGGCTTTGGCTGAAATTTCGGAACAAGGGCTGCCAGCAAGGACAGGCTCAGAAAACCATGGGCGATGGTTGTGCCGAACGGTGTCTGTTTGGCCGCTTCCGGATCGATATGAATGAACTGGTAATCGTCGGTTGCCTTGGCAAAAAGGTCGATGCGATCCTGATCCACCTCGAACCACTCACCCGGTCCGTATTCCGCCCCCACGGAATTGATGAAATCTGCTTTGGATATTGTTGTTGTCATTGTTTTCTCCATGCATTTTTTTGTTTGTGACAGTTTGTACCGAATTTTTAATGGGGACAACAGGGATTTCTATTCCTGATCTTCCGGCGGCATGCCGTAGCCCTGATTGAATTGCTCGATGACAGCCTGCATTTCGGCTTCCGTCAAGATAACCGGTTCACCAATCTGCAAGCTCCGCCAGTAGGTCTCGCACAAGGTCTCCACTTCAACCGCCAAGGACAGGGCTTCAGCGAGGGTTTTGCCGGCTGCCAGTAAACCGTGATTCGCCAACAGACAGGCTTTGCGACCCGACATCGCTTTTACCGCATTGTCCGACAATTCCTGAGTGCCGAAAGTCGCATAGTCGGCACAGCGGATTGACGTGCCGCCCGCTACAGCAATCATATAATGAAAGGGCGGGATATCGCGGCGATGACAGGCGATACTCATCACGCCCTTGCCATGGGTATGCACGATCGCCCCGAACTCAGGACGGGCGGTCAGCAGATCCTGATGAAAGCGCCATTCACTTGACGGATTGCGTTTCCCAGCTGCCTGCCCATCCATTGACATTTCAACGATATCCGCAGGCTCAAGAGCCTCATAGGCCATGCCGGACGGGGTAATCAGATACCCGTCCCCAACCCGAACACTGGCATTTCCCGATGTCCCCTGATTGATCGCCAATCTGTTCATCTGCCGAACGGTGTCTATCAATTCCTGTCGCTGCTCGCGCCAATTCATGTTCTACGCCTCATTAATTCAGCCGGAACGCTAACAGAAATACACGATCTACAGAATGGTTTTCGAGGGTTATGCGGATAAAAAATTTATGAGATAAGCTAGGTTCACGCTTAGTCTTGCCATGAGGTCGCATATGTCCGCAAAACCCCTCCTTCTCGTCACCCGGAATTTTCCCCCTGATGTCATCGCACGGGCCAATCAGGACTATGAGACCCTCCTTAATGAGGAAGATATTCCTCTTTCATCCACAGACATCCTGGAAAGGGCAACGGGCGCGGACGCCATTTTATGCGCAGCGACGGAAACCTTTGATCGGGAACTGATCGAGAGCCTGCCGGAATCCATTCGAATGATCGCCACTTTCTCCGTGGGGTACGATCATATAGACATGTCTGCCGCTCACAAAAAAGGCATAATTGTCAGCAATACACCGAATGTCCTGACCGATGCCACAGCGGATATCGCCTTTCTGTGCTTGTTGGGCGCCGCAAGATTAGCCCATCAGGCCGCCGCGACATTACGCGCCGGACAGTGGGAGAGATGGATGCCGAGCCAGTTTGCCGGCGTTCATGTGACAGGAAAGCGGCTTGGTATTCTCGGCATGGGACGGATCGGACAAGCTGTAGCCAAACGAGCCCAAGGTTTTGACATGCAGATCCACTATCATAACCGCCGACCGGTGAAGGCGTCTGGTCTTGAGACGGCCATTTATCACGAGGATGCTGACAGTTTTCTGGCAGAATGTGATTTCCTCTCCATCAATTGTCCTCTGACACCTGAAACAAAATATTTTATCAACGACAACAGTATCGAAAAAATGCCCAAAAATACCGTCATCGTGAATACTGCCAGGGGCGGTGTCGTAGAGGACAAAGCTTTAATACGCGCTCTTAAATCCGGCCGCGTCGCGGCGGCTGGACTGGATGTGTTCGAGAATGAACCAAACCTCAATCCTGAGTATCTCGAAATCGACACCCTTTTTGTGCTTCCGCATGTCGGCAGCGCGACAGTAGAAACCCGAAATGCCATGGGCTTTAAATGCCTGGACAATCTGGACGCCTTTTTCGCGGGGGTCCCTCTTCCCAGCCAGGTGATCCTATAGAGCCCGGCTACCTATGTCCGACAAGCCCCTCGTCGGAGGTGATCAGATTATCGAGTTCCGAATATTCGTGACGCATACGCCAGGAAAGGAGCTTCTGCGCATAATCAAGCACGACGGCCTGATAGTCCGGATCTTCCGCAAGATTTACTGTCTCGTCCGGATCATTCCGCATATCAAACAGGAGAGGCGGCAAACTAGCGAAATGGACATATTTGAAATGTGCATCCCGATGGACCAAAAGGTTACAATCGGCGGAACTCATGCCAAAATACCCTTCAGAGCGTTGTTTGAGAGGGTCTCTGAAATCAAAAAGCCAGTGAACGGCATCCCGCCAATTTTCCGGTTCTTCCCCCCGAAGCAAGGGAATTAAGGATTTACCGTTGCACTGGCGAGGAATTTGCTGGCCCAAACCGTCCAAAATCATCGGCATCAGATCAACCGATTCCGTAAACTCATCCACATGTCGGCCTGTTTTACAGTCCCATGCCACGGGCGGCTTAACAATCAAAGGGATATGAAAACTCTGATCATAAAATCCCAGCTTGCCAAACATGTAATGATCACCCAGTTGCTCTCCGTGATCGGACGTCACGATAATCAGGGTGTCATCATAAGTACCGCTCTGTTTGAGGTGAGAGATAACACGCCCAAGATTTTGATCAGCTTCGGAGATCAGCGCGGAGTAGGTCGCCCGGATCTGATTCACATCGGGCACGTCAAGATCTGCACATAACCCCTCCCCCTGCATAAAGAAATCGCTTTGCTCAATCATGTTGTAGGCAAAGTCAAGAAACGGGTGACTGGCTCTCATATCCTCAAGGGATTTTTCCCGGATCGGCAGGGACATATCTTCCGGTCGATAGAGATCATGAAATTCCGGCGGAGATATGAAAGGAGGATGAGGACGAAGATAGGTCAGATGATAAAAAAACGGATCCGCTCCGTTCTTATCCAAATCCTGCAAAAGGCAACCCGTTAGCCAGGCGGTTTCGCTGTCTTTTGCTTTAAACCGGCTGGGTGCATAAGTTGAATGGCGATCTGCAGGTATTTCAAACTCTGGATCGGGAAAATAAATTTCGTATCCTGGTCCTGGAACCTTATATCCCTGCTCCTCCAGATACGCCAGCCAGGGTTCATTGTGTGAGGGCAGATTTACGCCCAGCTCAAATCCGGGCATGATCCCTTCATAGGTATGAAAGGCCAGATGCTCCTCCCCTAGTATGCGCGGATCTGGTGTCGTGTCCGTATATCCGTATAGCAAGGGGTCATAGCCGATCTTGCGGGCCTCAAGGGCAATATTCGTGAGGCTGTGATTGAGAGGTGTGCCATTGCGAACGGCCCGGTGATTACTGGGATACATTCCGGTCAGCAACGTTGTCCGCGAGGGGCCACAAGGAGCGATACAGGTGAAATGGTTGGTAAAAAATACACCATCTCGACACAGGTCATCCAGAACCGGTGTCCGGATATTCGGGTTCCCACTGGCGCCAAAAAAATCTTTCCGCCACTGGTCAAGAGTCACAAACAGGACATTCGGCAGGCTCATGTCAAGAATTCCTAGAAACTACAGTCAAACGACGTTCCAGTAATCACAAGTTTATTCCAGCTTTATGACATTACTGAAACTGAACGGTCACCAGATCTCCAGCAAGATCCTCGGCAAGTTGTCCAAGTAAATCACTCAATGTATCGGCATAACTGTTGTAGTCTCCCGCCAATGATTGGGCAGAGTAGGTCTTGGCATTGCGAGAGGCAATCTGATTGTCATACAGGCGCTTGATATGCCACCGAGCGGCCAGCCGGGTCATCCCCTGATCATCCTGAAAAATATCGGTAATCTCGACGGCTATCTGGATGGATTTCTCATTGGGCCGGAAGTCAGCGGGATACGGAAAGACCCTGCTTTCGCCAATAATCGACGCAAGATTTGCACTTAGAATGCGCTTAACTCCATCACCGACCGGTTCCGCCCAATGATCGAAATCAGCGACAGTAATCCGGGCGCCGGAGTCAAATGTAATGATCTGCGCCCGGTCCGCATAACCGGGAATCTGGACGGGTCCGACCCCGACATTTATATCCGGCTCGAGTGGTCCTGTTTCTGCCTTCAATCCCTCAGTTGTTTTCATCACGTAAAAACGGGTTGGATCTGAACCGGGCAATCCAGCGCAGGCCGTAACTGTCAGCGCCACAATCATAAGCAAGAATACTCGTCTCATACCCAGTCCCCTCTTAATACTCACACGGATGTTACCGTTTGCCGCTAATCAGCGAGCTTGGATTACGCTCAAGGAATTCGGCTAGCCCCCTCACCGCCCGGCTTGCAGCCGCAAGTTCCTTCAGCATGACGGTCAGATCATATTTCAATGGAGAACCATCCGCAATCAGGCTATTGGCATTCGCAAACAGACTCTGCGCTGATGCCAGGGTGCCATCCACTTTTTTGAGCGCATCCCGTGTTTCATCCAGGGTCATATTGATTTCGGGCAATGTTTCCTTATTCACATTCTTGGCAATCACCTGAAGGGATACCGCCAGCTTCCGGTACTCAGCAATCATTGATTGCAGTTCCCCGGAATTGATGAATTTATCAATCCCCTCTACAGTATCCGTCAGGCTGTTACCAAGGCGGTCGATGGGTATTTTATCAAATTTCTCGACAATACCGGCGACGGTGTTAGTGATTTCGTCGATATCGGTCGGAACCGTCGGTATTTCAGGATATCGGCCATTTTGCGTGACATAGACGGCTTCCTTATTCGGCAGTAGAACAAGATCGACAATTAACTGACCCGTGAGGAAGTTCGATGATTTCAATTTGGCCTTGAGCCCACGATCAATGAGACCCTTCACAATTTGACGACGTAACTTTCCGACTTCCGGCAAGGACAGGATCTTGTTTCCATCGTCTGTAATGCTGATACGTTGCGGTTCGATATCGATCAAAACCGGAATATAATATTTCTGGTTTTCCTCATCAATTTCGAGAGTGATTTCACGGACATTTCCAATCTTGATGCCTTTGAATTCAACGGACGCGCCGACAGATAGACCACTTACAGACCCATCAAAATAGAGAATATAGACAACTTTTTCCGTATATTTGGCGTTATCCTTCGCCTGCCGGTTGTCATAAAGCTTGAATTCATGCCCCTTTTCCGCCTTGAAAGTATTGAGATAAATCTCCGGCGTATCGAATTCCACCGCACCGGTAATCAGGGATTCCAAAGACTCGGCGCCGACTTCAACACCTGACGTCGAGACACTGATATTTACACCCCCCGCATTCCAGAAATTGGTTCCTTCCAGCACCAGGTCATCATATGGCGCTTTGACGAATGTATAGACTTCTACAAATTTGCCATTTTTGGCGAGCCGATAACCAAGGACATTGCCGACTTGCAGTCCCTTATAAATGACTGGAGTCCCGCGATCGATATTGCTTAATTTTTCCGTAGACAAGAGATATTCCGTGCCCTTGTCATTTGACGTAATCACCGGGGGTGTCGCCAACCCGACGAATTCTTTTTTGGACTCTCCTCCTTTGCCAGGGTCGATCTCAATAAAGGATCCGGACAAAATCGTTTGCAATCCAGTGATCCCTTGTAATCCGATTTTTGGAGAAACCACCCAGAACCTGGCTGTTTCCGTCAAATACTTGTCAGCCACCCTATCAACTTCGACTACCAGACTGACCCCTTTGTCCTCGTCCAAAATATCAATTCGCTTCAATAGGCCAATATCTACATCCTTATATTTCAGGCGGGTTTTTCCTGGCTCCATTCCCTCCGCATTTTCGAAGACAATAGAAATCTCAGCTCCCTGCTCTGAAATCGTTTTGGCTATCAGGAAAACGGCGACAAGCAGGGCAATCACAGGAATGAGCCAGATGCTCATGACACTTCCATAGCCCCGACGGACCTTTGCCTTAGGCGGCTCTGTCAAGTTACTGTCCGTCATTTCTTTCCCCCGAATTATCCCAAATCAGCCTGGGATCAAAAGTCATTGCGGCAAACATGGTTATAATGACAACAGCGGCAAAGGCAATTGCGCCCGGACCGGCTGTGACCGTTGCGATCGCCTGCAGTTTAACCAGTGCAATCAGTATCGAAATCATAAAAATGTCAATCATAGACCAGCGACCGACATATTCCGTAAACCGGTATAAAAGTGCTCGTTGCCGGGTCTTCCAGTTCATCTTCAGGTGAACCGACAGCACCAGAAAAAACAGCGCGGCAATCTTGAAAATCGGCACGAAAACACTCGCGACAAAAACAATAGCAGCAATTGACCATTGTCCTGAATTTGCCAGCTCTATGACACCGCCCATTATCGTGTTCGTCGTGGATTTACCAAAGGAGATCAAGGTCAGGATTGGATAAAGATTAGCCGGGAAATAGAGGATGGAAGCCGCAATCAAAAGAGCCGTTGTCCGCTTCAAGCTGTTTGCTTTGCGACTATGAAGGGATGCATCACATCTCGGACAATGGGGAGATTGGTTCTCGATATAGCTGTTCGAGACGAGCATGCCGCAAAACTCGCAGGAGACAGCGCCAATAGATTTTGCCGTAAGGACCTGGCTGCTCATTTTTTCAACTCTTTCAAGCGATTCCAGATAGCCTCATCATCAAGGGTGATATACGCCATGACGGTTGCAAAAACCATGCAGACAAAGGCAATCAAAGAAGGCCCCAACCCCACATCTGCAAAATCACTCAGTTTCACAAAAGCCACAATAATTCCCAGGATAAAAATCTCGGACATGGCCCAGGGGCGTAGGTATGAGAGGAGGCGCATTTGGCCCTGGGCGTTCACGGGAAACTTGTTCAAGCGCATTGGCAGGAGCAAAGTGATTAGAACAACAAGGACCATCAGGGGTGCAACAACACTGGAAACGAAAACAACAAGACCGAGTTCCCAGTATCCTGCATCCATAAAAGCAATTGCACCGTCAATCAGTCGGTTAGACTGTGTCCTGCCATCAAGCTCAAAGGTGAGCAGAGGATACATATTTGCAAGGATAAAAAACAATAGCCCGGTCATGGCGAAAGCAAGCGCCCGATCAAGACTGTTTCGATGTTTCATGAACAGGATTGCGCCACACCGGATACACCGTCCCTGCTCTCCATCTTCCAAATCAGCAACCTCATGGATCAGGTCGCATTCAGGGCAGGCAAGCAACGCATCCGTGTAACTAAAATCAGTTTCGATCGCGACACCCTCCCGCGTAAAACACCACGCAGCACAGAAGCGGTCAAAGTTTTACGCCTTTTTCCCGATGTACTATCCATTACATTACTGGTCAAAGGCCCCGCATTCAATTTATTTTGTCGAATTTCCAATCTGTGAACATTTCAACCCATTGAATATATGGGCACTAGCGCCTACGTTATATTTACTACACTAAATATAGTAATATAATGTATTTTACATTTTTTTTAGTGAAATAAGGTTGTTTGAGCTTGTTATGAGTGGAATTATTGGTTACTCCCTCACTTCAGATCTCCAGAAAAACCTCTTTGAGAGTACAAAAAGTCGATGACGAAAACTCGGTTGACCCATCTCCGCCAGTTGGAAGCGGAAAGCATACACATCTTTCGCGAGGTGGTTTCACAATTCGAAAAGCCCGTCATGATGTATTCTATTGGGAAGGATTCAGCGGTTCTTCTTCATCTGGCGCGCAAAGCCTTCTTTCCTTCCCTTGTCCCCTTTCCGCTTCTCCATGTGGATACCACCTGGAAATTCAAGGAAATGATTGCCTTCCGTGAAAAAATTGTTCGGGACTACAAACTGGACCTGATTGTCCATATCAATCAGGAAGGTGTCGCCAAAGGGGTTGGACCCTTTACACATGGCTCCGCCCTGCATACGGATATCATGAAGACCGAGGCATTGAAACAGGCCCTCGACCAGCACAAGTTCGATGCGGCTTTCGGCGGAGCCCGTCGGGATGAAGAAGCCTCTCGCGCTAAAGAACGGGTCTTTTCCTTCCGAACCGAAAACCACAGATGGGATCCTAAAAACCAACGGCCTGAGCTTTGGAATCTGTATAATGGCCGCGTACACGGCGGTGAAAGCGTTCGGGTATTTCCCCTCTCCAATTGGACGGAGCTCGATATCTGGGAATATATCTATGCCGAGAATATTCCTATAGTACCTCTTTATTTTGCAGCCGAAAGGCCCGTTGTGGAACGAGAAGGCATGCTCATCATGGTCGATGATGATCGCCTGCCGCTTGAGCCGGGCGAACAGCCGATGATGAAGTCGGTAAGGTTCAGGACCCTGGGCTGCTATCCCCTTACCGGCGCCATTGAATCCACGGCAAGCACCCTCCAAGAGATCATTCAGGAGATGCTTATTGCCAAAACCTCGGAACGTCAGGGACGGTTGATAGACAAGGATCAGTCTGGTTCGATGGAGAAGAAGAAGCAGGAGGGCTATTTCTGATGCCAAATGTGACGGAAACATCTGTTCAGGACCTGGATAGCTACCTGAAATCCCAGGAAGACAAAGAACTCCTGCGATTTATCACTTGCGGCAGTGTTGATGACGGCAAAAGCACATTTATCGGCCGCTTGTTATGGGATTCCAAGCTATTATACGAAGACCAGCTGGCAACCCTTAGCGCCGAAAGCAAAAAGGTCGGAACCCAGGGCGGAGACATTGATTTTGCCTTGCTGCTGGACGGACTGCAGGCCGAGCGGGAACAAGGCATAACAATAGATGTCGCGTACCGCTTTTTTTCCACCGATCGCCGCAAGTTTATTGTCGCCGACACACCTGGACATGAACAATATACCCGCAATATGGTGACCGGTGCCTCGACAGCGGATCTGGCGGTTATTCTCGTCGACGCCAGAAAAGGGATCCTTACCCAAACCATGCGGCACAGTTTTCTGGTCTCTCTCCTGGGAATCCGGAAAATTGTTCTTGCCGTCAACAAGATGGACCTGGTTGACTATGATGAGGCCAAATTTAGGGAAATTCAGTCTGACTATGAAGCCTTTGCGCGCAATTTGAAATTTGACGCAGTAAAAAGCATCCCGGTCTCGGCCTTGAAGGGTGACAATATTACTGACGCCGGGGAGAACATGCCGTGGTATCAGGGTCCTACTCTTCTCAGCTTTCTTGAGACCGTAGAGTTTGGCACTGACCTCAACAGCAAGCCTTTCAGAATGCCGGTGCAATGGGTCAACCGGCCCAACCTGGATTTTCGCGGATTTTCAGGCACAATTGCCGGCGGGACGATCCATCCCGGCGATACAATCGTCGAGCCCGCATCGGGGAAAACCAGCAAGGTTGATAAGATCATCACCTTTGATGGTGAGCTGACCGAAGCTTCGGCAAATCAGGCCGTCACCCTCACCCTGCGGGACGAGATTGATATCAGCCGCGGTGATGTTATTTGTGAGGCCAAAAACCGCCCGGCCTCTGCCGATCAGTTCGAAGCAAAAGTCATTTGGATGGGGGATGATCCGCTGCTTCCAGGCCGAAATTATCAGATCAAGCTTGGATCAAATACGGCGACGGCGAAGGTCAGTAATCTCAAATATAAAGTCAATGTCAATACCATGGAGAATCTGGCGACAAATACGCTGTCTCTCAACGAAGTCGGAGTGTGTAACCTCGCTCTGGATAAGGCTCTGACCTTTGATCCTTATTCCGAGAACCGCCAAACCGGTTCCTTTATCCTGATTGACCGGTTCACCAATGCGACAGTTGCTGCCGGCACCATCGATTTTGCCCTTCGGCGCGCTGATAATATTCATTGGCAGTCCGTCGATATTCATAAAGCCGCCCGTTCAGAGCAAAAAGGTCAAAAAGCGTCTGTTCTGTGGTTTACAGGCCTTTCCGGCTCCGGCAAGTCGACGATCGCCAATCTGGTCGAGAAAAAACTCCATGCCATGAACAAACATACTTATCTCCTTGACGGGGATAATGTTCGCCATGGCTTGAATAAGGATCTGGGCTTTACGGATGCCGACAGGGTTGAGAATATCCGACGGGTTGGAGAGACATCGAAACTGATGGTTGACGCCGGGCTGATAACACTGGTCTCTTTCATTTCTCCCTTCAGAAGCGAACGTCAAATGGCCCGCGGCCTTCTGGAGGACGGCGAATTTCTGGAAGTGTTCGTTGATACACCCCTCGAGATCTGCGAAGCGCGGGATATCAAGGGCTTGTATAAGAAAGCACGTGCCGGCGAGATCAAGAACTTTACCGGCATAGATTCCGCCTATGAACGGCCGGAAAATGCTGAAATCATTATTGATGGCGCCAAGCAGTCTCCGGAAGACGCCGCGGACCATATCATCGAAATCCTGAAAAAACAGGGGATGATTTAGCGGCCGAGGATATCAGGATAAAAGGGAGAGCAAATACTCACCATATCCGCTTTTCCGCAGCGGCTCCGCCAGTTTTCTGAGCTCGTCCGCCGTAATGTAACCGCGCTGGAAAGCAATCTCTTCCGGGCAGGCAATTTTAAGACCTTGCCGTTTCTCGATTGTCTGAACGAAATGCGATGCTTCGAGCAGGTTATCATGGGTCCCGGTATCCAGCCAGGCACTTCCCCGGCCGAGATGCTCCATGCTTAGCTCACCTTTCTCAAGATACAGCCTGTTCAGGTCGGTAATTTCAAGCTCCCCCCGGGCACTTGGTTTGAGATGGCGGGCAAAATCGATCACCTGATTATCATAAAAATACAGTCCCGTGATGGCGAAGTTGGATTTCGGATTTTTTGGCTTCTCTTCAACGCCAATCACCTTACCCGATTCATCGAATTCGGCAACGCCGTATGCTTCCGGGTCTGAAACATGATATCCAAATATTGTCGCGCCGGTTTCCCGGGATTTGGCATTTTCTAAAAGGCTGGAGAACCGATTAGCATAAAAAATATTATCGCCGAGGATAAGCGCAGAGTGCCCATCTCCCACATGATCTGCCCCGATGATAAAGGCCTGAGCTAATCCGTCAGGTGACGGCTGAACAGCATAGCTGAGATTCAATCCCCACTGGGATCCGTCCTTTAACACTTTCTGGAACACGGACTGCTCTTGTGGTGTGGTAATGAGGAGTATGTCTTGAATTCCGGCCAACATAAGGGACGTCAGGGGGTAGTATATCATCGGCTTATCGTAAACCGGCATCAATTGCTTGCTCACACCAAGTGTCAACGGATGGAGCCTGCTGCCAGTTCCGCCTGCCAAAATTATTCCCTTATGCGCCATGTAACACCTAAATACCTAATATTGGAGTAAAATCAGGTCCAGACATTAACACGGACGGATTTAAAATCTGTTACTTTTCTGCGGCCTCATTTGTAAAAATTTGTGCAAGAGCCAATCGCCCAGCTGGTGTTTCTTTCAGGATGGAAATATAGCGTTGTGCCACAACACGCGCAGCTTCCATGGCATTAATTTTTAGGAGCATATTAAGAATTTTTAACGTTGGATCTCTATTCTGCTCATACCTGTAGTGCATATCCTCAACTTTCATAAGCACCTCTATGAGCGCCTTTTGACTCCATGGATCAATATCATCAAGATTTTTCTCTAATCCAGCCAGGCAAATGTCAAAAATCCGGCTGTCATAATTGCTCACCCTGATCAGGGCAATAATGTTCTGAAGTGAGAGGTCATCACAGGATTTTTCAGCGATTTTTTTCATCATGAAAAATTCATCCGGACCCTGCATGAGTATATGGCTCGCAAAGCCATGATGTAGCGGAGCCAGGGACCGCTTTCCAGGGTGAATAACAACACCCATGGTTTCAAGGGATGCCTTAGCCGCATCGCAAGACAACACCTGCATATCACTCATTTCCGCGTATCTTTTCAAAGCGTTATAATTCACATGAATGCTATAGGCACCATTAACTGCAATTCGGCGAGGCCCCAACTGCTGAAGGGCCAAATCACTGGTTGCACCAAAATCGCTACTTAAAAGAAAAACCGGTTTTTTGGAAAGCTTAGACAATGTTTCCAGCATTCGGAAACCGCCGACAGGAAGAGCGAGATTAAGGTCGTTAAAGCTTGCAAGATATTGCTTGAGAACCTGATTCCAATCAGATCTGCCATAATAAGATAGGGTGCAGGGCTGCTCAAAGTAATCGATCGAACTTGTTGTCTGGAGATTTGTGCCCCCTTCATAGCGAATTAGCCTCTCCAGCAACTGACCATCTCGAATCGCGAATAAATCATGAGGCAGGCTGTCGATAACATAATTTGCAATCACGGCCATTGGGGTATCTAACACAGACGCATCAAGTGTCTTTCCAGAAACAATCAGCTCGACTTTCTCATCTTCCAGCACATTGAAATTGGCGAAATCGAGTAGTCCCTGCGCCACGAACGGGGCTAATTGCGAATGATTTCTCCAGAAGTCTATAGTGGACGTACTAATTTCCGTCATCACATATACGGTTTTCCGGTCGCTATGTGACCTGTTTTGCATATCTGAAAACTGAGTTTTTAAGAAATGATATGCAAAGCGCCCCGACCCCGCGCCAAGTTCAAGTATGTAGCGGGTATCATCTGTTGCCTCTTTTCTTCGTCTTGCCGGACGATGAATCTCAAAGAAACTGTCAATCACCCTCGCATAGGACTGCGCAATATAAGGATTGGTCGTAATGTAGTTGGGAACAGCATTGGCCTTCCAGGCGGAGACACCTTTCCCTTGATAGTAATTGCGGGCATCCTGCCAAATGGCCGATTTGGAAAGTGGCAGATAAGATTCGTGTGCATCTATCGACGGATTGCTCAAAGAAAGTATCCCTTTATGAGGACAGGTTAATGGAAGTCGCCAGGCGCTTCAGGCGCCTTAAGGAAACGTTTACCGCTCTATTGATGTGAACTGATTATCTGCTTGGACAGGCCTGGCTTCTAGGATAATGCTATTGGTCAAACATTGTTCCGTACCGAAGCTCCAGGGATTTAAAAATGGCAAACAACGATCGCCCCGCTATTTCAGATGATTGGCAGTTCTGGATTGATCGCGGCGGTACCTTTACAGATCTTGTCGCGCGTAAGCCGGATGGGTCCATCCTGACCCACAAATTACTAAGTGAAAACCCGGAGCAATATGAGGATGCGGCCCTACAGGGGATTCGGGATCTGTTGGGGATCGAAAAAGGGGAGCAAATTCCGGCAGACAAAATCGACGCTGTGAAGATGGGAACCACAGTCGCGACAAATGCTCTTCTGGAAAGAAAGGGAGAGCGGCTTGTCCTTGTTACCACCAAAGGATTTCGCGATGGTCTCAGGATTGGATATCAAACCCGCCCTAAACTTTTTGATCTGAATATCAAACTTCCTGAAATGCTCTATGAAACCGTTGTCGAGGTGGAGGAACGGATCGGAGCTGACGGCAAACTTCTGACATCTCTTAACCTTGAAGCGGCACGGCAGGATATGCAAGCGGCCTATGACAGCGGGATCAGAGCCTGTGCCATTGTCTTCATGCATGGATATCGCTATCACGACCATGAGCAGAAAGTCGCCGAACTAGCGGCTGAAATCGGCTTCACCCAGATTTCGACTAGTCATGGATCAAGCCCCTTAATGAAACTGGTCAGCCGTGGCGATACGACCGTTGTCGATGCTTATCTGTCCCCCATCCTCCGACGTTATGTGGATCGGGTCGCGGCAGAACTGGGGGATACCCGATTGATGTTCATGCAGTCAAACGGCGGTCTTACCGATGCCCATTTCTTCCAAGGCAAAGATGCCATTCTGTCCGGGCCCGCAGGCGGCGTCGTCGGAATGGTCCAGACGTCAGCCATGGCTGGTTTTGACAAAATCGTCGGGTTCGATATGGGGGGAACCTCTACGGATGTCTCTCATTACGACGGCGAATATGAGCGGGCTTTTGAAACGGAAGTCGCCGGTGTTCGCATGCGCGCGCCCATGATGCTGATCAATACAGTTGCTGCCGGAGGCGGTTCAGTGCTGGATTTTGACGGGGCTAGATATAAAGTCGGGCCGGATAGTGCCGGGGCAAATCCCGGCCCCGCCTGCTACCGTAAGGGCGGGCCGCTGACGGTTACTGACTGCAACGTCATGCTCGGCAAGCTCTCCCCCGATTTCTTCCCGAAAGTCTTTGGCAAAAAGGCGGATGAAGCCCTGGATGCCGACAGCGTTCGGAAAAAATTCGCTGAGTTGAGCCAACGGATCAAAGCAGAGACCGGCGATACAAGAAGTGCAGAGGAAGTGGCAGAAGGATTTCTGTTCATTGCCGTTGAAAACATGGCCAATGCCATCAAGAAAATCTCCGTACAGCGCGGCTATGACGTAACGGAGTATGTCCTGACATCTTTTGGCGGGGCTGGCGGTCAGCATGCCTGCATGGTGGCAGACAGCCTCGGGATCAAGAAGATCATGCTACATCCCTATGCTGGTGTCTTATCCGCTTACGGTATGGGGCTTGCAGACCAGCGGATCATGAAAGAAAACGCCCTTGAGGAACCTTTAGTTGAGGATCAGCTCCCCAGTATTTCCGAAGCCCTCGACAAGCTGGCGAAAGAAGGTCATGCCGAGATGCTGGCGCAAGGGGTGGAGGAAGATCGGATCCGAGTGGACCGAAAACTTCATATCAAATATGAAGGCTCGGATACCTCCATGGTGGTTGATTTTGGCTCGCTCCCTTCTACTATCTCCGCCTTTGAGGCCGCTCATCGACAAAGATTTGGCTTTAACACGCCGGAAAAGACAATGATTGTCGAAGCTGTCGCCGTCGAGGTTATTGGCGCAGGCGATAAGGTCGCGGATCCGATCTTGAAAACTTCTGATGGCTCAACATCCAATACCCCCGTATCAACAGATCGCATATTTGCCAACGGCACTTGGCATAACTGCCCTTTCTATGAGAGGGAAAGCCTGATCGTGGATGGAAGGGTCAACGGACCCGCAGTTATCGTGGAAAGCACGGGAACGACGGTTATCGAGCCGGGTTGGCAGGCTGTGATGACCAATCGCGGTCATCTGATTCTGGAGCGGGTCGAAGCCCTGTCTCGGACTAAAGCCATCGGCACGGATGTCGATCCCGTCATGCTGGAGATATTCAACAACCTATTCATGAATGTGGCGGAGCAAATGGGAACGGTGCTGGAAAAAACCGCCTATTCCGTCAATATCAAGGAACGACTTGATTTTTCCTGTGCCGTTTTTGATCTTAACGGCGATCTCATTGCCAATGCACCGCATATGCCAGTCCATCTGGGCTCCATGTCCGAAAGCATTAAATCCGTTATTCGCAAGCATAAAGCAACCATGAAGGCCGGTGATGTCTTTGTCCTTAACGCTCCCTATAATGGCGGCACTCATCTTCCGGATGTAACAGTGATTACGCCCGTTTTCGACCTGGCAGAAAAGGATGTTCTGTTTTATGTAGCCAGCCGTGGCCACCACGCCGATATCGGCGGTCTGACACCAGGATCAATGCCGCCGGACAGTTCCACCGTGGAAGAAGAAGGTGTGATTTTTGACAACATCCTTCTTGTCGACGGGGGTCGCCTATTGGAGGCTGAGACAATCGCCGTGTTGGAGTCGGGCAAATATCCGTCACGAAATCCGGCACAGAATATGGCGGATCTCAAAGCCCAGATCGCGGCCTGTGAAAAAGGCATTCAAGAGCTCCGCAAGATGGTGGAGCATTTCGGGCTGGATGTGGTCCACGCCTATATGGGGCATGTTCAGGATAATGCAGAAGAATCCGTCCGACGGGTCCTTGATGTTCTGAAAGACGGATCCTTCACCTACCCCATGGATGATGGGTTTGAAATCAAGGTCAAAATTTCGATCAACAAGGAAGCCCGCACGGCAACCATTGACTTTACCGGCACCAGCGGCCTGCATCCCACCAATTACAATGCTCCGAAGGCCGTCACGACGGCCGCGGTTCTGTATGTCTTCAGATGCCTGGTGGATTCTGATATTCCCTTAAACGCCGGCTGCCTGAAACCGTTGGAAATCATCATTCCCGATAATTCCATGCTCTCACCGGTTTACCCGGCAGCTGTTGTCGCTGGTAATGTGGAAACATCTCAGTGCATTACGGATTGCCTGTTCGGGGCTCTTAATGTGATGGCAGCGGCCCAAGGGACCATGAACAATTTCACCTTTGGTAATGATACTTATCAATATTACGAAACCATCTGCGGCGGATCCGGGGCCGGGGCAACATTCAATGGGACCAGTGCCGTTCATACTCATATGACCAACGCGCGCCTGACCGATCCGGAAGTCCTGGAATGGCGATTTCCGGTCACCCTTGAGAGCTTTGAAATTCGCGCCGATTCCGGTGGGAAGGGAGAATTTAGCGGCGGCAACGGAACTCTCAGGAAAATACGATTCCATGAGCCAATGACAGCAGCAATCCTGTCAAGCCATCGGGTCGTTCCGCCCTTCGGCTTAAATGGCGGCGAAAATGGTCAGGTCGGCAAGCAGTGGGTTGAGAGGGCAGATGGATCAGTCGAGACGCTGGAAGGGCGGGACAAAACCGATATGGCGACCGATGATATATTCGTTATTCAGACCCCGACCGGGGGCGGCTTCGGAAAAGCATAAGAGCGTTGCCGTGTAATTGATTGCTTATCAGGAACTCACTGCGTCGAAAATTACCCGTCCCGTCATCAGGTCGAGATGGGCGCCCCCGCCATTTTTGTACAATGTAATATCCTCGGGCATGGCGCGACCAACTTTACCGGCACAAAGATCATAGAGGTCTCCGAGGACCTGATCCCGTGAGAGAATGCCCGCCTGAATGGGAATGGCCAGCTCCCCGATGTCATCAATTGCCGTATGACGGGAATCAACGAAGATCTTCGCCATTTTAATCAGATCATCATTCGCTTCGCGCATATCCGGCCGATAGGCACCAATCAGATCAATATGGGTGCCGGGCGCGATCCATTCCCCCTTTAACACCGGCGTCTTTGTCATGGTACAGGTCGAGATGATATCCGCGGTCCCTGCTTCGCTGGCTAGATCTAAGACCGCGCTGACCGGATATCCCTCCTTAGAAAGCTCAGTGGCTAGAGTTTCCGCCCTTTCACCCGTCCTGTTCCAAAGGCCGACTTGATTAAGGCTCGGAAAAATCTCGCAATAAGCCTCTACAAGAGATCGGGCGACAGTTCCGGCGCCGATAATCAGTAATTTCGACGGATTTGGATTGGCCAGCAAACGAGCCCCGAGGACGGAATCCCCCGCTGTTTTCCATTTTGTCACCAACGGACCATCAATCAAAGCCGTCAAAGCACCGCTATCGCCATCGAATAGCAGCATTCCGCCTTGCACCGATGGCAAAGGTGGGGATTTTTGCGGATTATCAGGAAAGACAGTCACCGACTTCAATGCCAGGCCCACACCGGGGATCCAGGATCCCCTGCTGAGAAAGCTTTGATCGCCCTGACTGAGAAGGAGATCCCCGATATCTGCTTCCGAGGCCCGATGACCCGCTTCAAGAGCATCCGCCACCAAGGTCCAGTTCAGTGCGGAATCAGCCGCGTCAAACTCTATGATTTTCATGTGCACTACTTTCGTTTAGGCCTTGCAATGGCTTGTTTTTCAGGCAGCATAGGCCATCCGATAAATGCGGCGCAAGGAAACAGGTAGAGCAATTTGTCTGACAAGAAAAACCAACCCGATAAAAGCAGCCTTCATAACCGGATCTACGATATCGTCGCAGAGATACCGGCCGGTAAGGTGGCGACCTACGGGCAGATATCGAAAATTGCCGGATGTGGGGCGCGGGTTGTTGGCTATGCCTTATCCTCCCTCCCCGCCAATCGACCTTTATGCTGGCATCGGGTGGTTAATGCAAAAGGGGAGATCAGCCTAAGGAGCAGCGGTGACAACCACTGGAGACAACGCCGGTTGCTGAAGGAAGAAGGAATAAAGTTTGACAAAAAGGGCCGTCTGGACTTTTCAAAATACCGCTGGTCCGGGCCCGGTTGGCTCTGGCTGGAGGAGCATGGCTATGACCCGGGGCTGTTTGAATGAAACAAAAAAGACCGTCCTATTTTTTGGCCAGATACTTCTTCCAGTTTTCATCGGCGTCCTTGATACGGGCAGCAATGCCCGTACTTTCCCAGCGCTCTTTACCAACATCATGTCCAAACAAATAAAGCTTGTCATCAAAGATCAACCAGACTCCCGGATCAACGTCACTGAGATTCCCGAGACTCATTTGATTTGAGCAATAGCCTCCATATTGCGGGGCATAGCTGTCAGGATTTGCTTTAAAAAGATCCCGGCTGCGTGCATCTGCAAAGCGCCAGGTCGCGCCTTTCCATTCGACACTAAAATCCGACTGCCCTTCCTCAGGCTTTTTATCGGTAAAATAGGCGACGCTATCGTAGCCGTCGACGGCAACCCCGCCAACAAATGATTTGTTGATTTCGTCAAAGGCATAGGCAGGGCTGCTTCCTAATGCCAGGAATGACGCGATCGCTGCAACAGCAAGGGCTCGAAACATTGTCAATCTCCGAAATGAAGTCCGTAGACATCATCCTCATGAACAGGCCCAAGGTTAAATCAAATTTCCGTCAACAAAAAGTCAGGTCGTTTCCGGCCGTTTCCGTTCATAAGCCAGGTTTGACGCTAGCAATCGCTCCGCCTCGGCAACTGAGATGTTCTTGCGCTTGGCATAATCCTCCACCTGATCCCGGCCGACATTACCGACACCAAAATAGCGCGCGTCCGGATGCGAGAAATATATGCCTGAAACGGAAGAAGCCGGCAGCATCGCAAAACTCTCCGTCAGGTCAATACCGACACGCGATGGCGCTTCGAGCAAATCAAACAACCCGACCTTTTCGGAATGCTCAGGGCAGGCCGGATATCCCGGCGCCGGGCGAATGCCCCGATAGGCTTCCTTGATAAGCTGTTCATTGCTCAGGCTTTCATTGGATGCATATCCCCAAAGCTCTTTTCTGGTCATCTCATGCATGTATTCCGCCATGGCCTCTGCCAGCCTATCCGCTAGAGCTTTCAGAAGAATATTGCTGTAATCATCGTGAGTTCTATCAAACTCCTCGAGCTTTTTCTCAATACCTAATCCGGCCGTAACGGCAAAGGCACCTATATAATCCGGGATATTCATTTCAGCCGGCGCGACGAAGTCGGCTAGGCAATAATTGGCCCGGCTGTTTTTCCGGTTCATTTGCTGTCGCAGGAAGCAAAAACGATGCATCTCCTCAGACCGATCCTCATTCGCATACAGCACGACGTCATCGCCGTCTCGTCCCGCTGGGAAGAAACCAACGACAGCTTTAGCCGTCAGCCATTTTTCTTCAATGATCCGGCCAAGCATGGCGCGGGCATCCTGATAAAGCTCGGTGGCAGTTTCGCCCACAACCTCATCATCGAGAATTTTAGGGAAGTGACCGGCAAGTTCCCAGGTTCTGAAGAAGGGCGACCAGTCGATATAATCGACCAGATTTCTTAAATCGATATCATCAAACTGCTGTAGCCCGAGAAATGTGGGTTTTGGGGGACGATAGTCCGTCCAATCGATGTCGACCGCGTTCTGCCGAGCCTGCTTCAGACTAAACTGATTAGTATCCCGGGATTTCTTGAGATAATTTTCGCGGACAATTTCATATTCTGCCTTGGTCGCAGTGACGAGTTGCTGGTTGTTTTCATCGCTGGTTAGCTGGGTGGCAACACCAACCGCCCGGGACGCATCCGTGACATAGATGGTCGACCCTTCATATTGCGGGGCGATTTTCAGAGCCGTGTGAACTTTCGATGTCGTCGCTCCGCCAATCAGCAAAGGAACGTCAAACTCCTCTCTCTGCATCTCGGCCGCGACGGTTGCCATTTCTTCCAGTGAAGGCGTTATCAGGCCAGAAAGACCAATAATATCAACGTTTTCCGCCTTCGCTGTTTCAAGGATTTTCGTATAGGGAACCATGACTCCGAGGTCGACAACCTCGAAATTGTTACATTGTAAAACGACTCCGACGATATTTTTACCGATGTCATGGACATCCCCTTTGACTGTTGCCAGAAGGATTTTGCCTTTGGTTTTGGCAACGCCACTTTTGTCTTTCTCCGCCTCAATATAGGGAAGCAGATGAGCGACTGCCTGCTTCATCACCCGGGCGCTCTTAACCACTTGGGGCAAAAACATCTTGCCTGAGCCAAAAAGGTCCCCGACCACATTCATCCCGTCCATCAAGGGGCCTTCAATGACCTGAATCGGACGGGGGAATTGCTGGCGGGCTTCTTCCGTATCTTCGATGATGTAGTCTGATATACCTTTTACCAGAGCGTGGGTGAGCCGTTCATTCACCGACCCTTCCCGCCAGGAAAGATCCTGAACATTGCTGCGCTTTTGACCGATGGCTTCTTCCGCGACTTCCAACAGTCTTTCCGTTCCATCTTCGCGCTTATTGAAGACGACATCTTCAATGCGCGCCCTGAGATTTTCCGGAATATCGGAATACACAGCCAGCTGTCCGGCATTAACAATCCCCATATCCATCCCTGCCTTCACGGCATGATAGAGAAAGACGGAATGCATCGCTTCCCGCATGGGATTATTACCACGCAGGGAGAAAGACATGTTGCTGACACCGCCGCTTATCAGGATATGCGGCAGATTGGCTTTCAGCTCCTTCGTCGCCTCAATATAGTCTTTCGAGAAATTGCTATGCTCTTCAATTCCGGTCGCGATGGGGAAAATATTGGGATCGAAGATGATATCCTCAGGAGGAAAGCCCACTTCTTCTGTAAGAATACGATAGCACCGGGTGCAGATGCTGATCATCCGCTCCTTGGTATCGGCCTGACCTTCCTCATCGAACGCCATGACGACTATGGCCGCGCCATAGCGACGGATTTCCTTAGCATGGGCGATAAACTCTGCTTCCCCTTCTTTCAGGCTAATGGAGTTAACCACCCCTTTTCCCTGTACCGTTTTCAGACCGGCCTGGATAACTTCCCATTTCGAACTGTCGATCATCAGCGGCACCCTGCTGATATCGGGCTCTGAGGCAATCAGATTGAGAAAAGTCGGCATCGCGGTGACCGCATCCAACATCGCATCGTCCATATTGACATCGACAATCTGCGCCCCGTTCAGGACCTGTTCACGGGCAATATCAAGGGCTGTATCATAATCACCTTCCATCACCAGCTTCTTGAACTTCGCCGAGCCGGCAACGTTGGTCCGCTCCCCGACGTTGATGAAGCCTGCGACGTCATCAACGTAGAGAGGCTCCAATCCGCTTAAGCGGCAGATCGGTTGAGCATCCGGGATTTCGCGCGGGGCAACGTCACGGACGGCTTCAGAGATAGCGGCTATATGATCCGGACGGGTTCCACAGCATCCACCAACGATGTTGACCAGGCCACTTCTCGCGAATTCTCCAAGCTGCTCAGCCATATAGTCTGGAGTATCATCATATTCCCCCAGTTCGTTCGGCAAGCCAGCGTTGGGATGGACACTTATCGAGGTCGATGCAATATTGGAAACTGCTTGAACATGGGGGCGTAAGTCTTTGGCACCTAACGCACAATTAAATCCGATACTAATAGGCTCCACGTGGGCCATGGATGCCCAGAAGGCCTCCGCTGTCTGCCCTGATAAAGTCCTTCCCGAAGCATCCGTAATTGTTCCGGATACCATAACTGGATGGCGAACACCCGTTTCTTCAAAATAGCGGAGAATAGCGTAGATGGCTGCCTTGCAATTCAGGCTGTCAAAAACAGTTTCAATCAATATGATCTGGGCCCCGCCGTCCATCAGACCTCGCAGCGCCTCGTCATAGGCTTCCACCAGTTCGTCAAAGGTCACATTTCGAAATCCCGGATCATTAACATCTGGAGAGATGGACGCAGTACGGTTTGTCGGCCCAAGAACTCCGGCAACAAATCGTGGCTTATCCGGCGTCTTATCCGTCCAGGCATTCGCAACTTTTCGGGCAAGAGCCGCAGACTGCCGATTGAGCTCATAAACTTGTTCCTCAAGACCATAGTCACTTTGGGCAATGGATGTCGCATTAAAGGTATTGGTTTCGAGAATGTCAGTTCCGGCTGCCAGAAACTGATCATGGATTCCCGCAATTGCTTCGGGTCTGGTTATGCTCAGAAGGTCATTATTTCCCTTAAGGTCGATAGTTGACCGGGTGTAGGCATCCCCACGATAGTCTTCTTCTTCCAACTTAAGAGCCTGAATCATCGTGCCCATGGCGCCATCCAGCACCATGATCCGATCTTTCAGAATTTTCTCAAGCTCGATAAAGGGTTGTGACTTATTCATAGTCTGTCTCTTTTCTGCAAAATCCGGCATTTCAGGAGGAGGCGCAAGGAATCTGCCCAGGCCGTAAACCAAGTGTATGGCATACGGAATAGACAAGATCTGCCCGATTAAGGGTGTAAAAGTGGAAATCCGCCACACCCGCCCGCTGCAGCTGTTGACATTGTTCTGAAGCAACCATGGCAGCCACGAGATTTCGGGTTGCCGGATCCTCATCAAGGGTTTCAAACAGATGAGTCAGCCAAGCCGGAACCTGGGTTCCGCACTGCTTGCTGAACTGCCGGATCTTCGAGTAGCTGGTCACCGGAAGAATTCCGGGTACGATGGGGATGGTAATGCCATGTGCATACGCCCTGTCGACAAACCGAAGATAAACTTCCGGATCAAAAAAGAACTGGGTGATGGCCCGGCTGGCCCCCGCATCCATTTTGCGCTTCAGATAATCAATATCATCCAGGCTGGATTTGGCATCCGGATGAATCTCAGGATAACAGCCCACGGTAATTTCGAAATCATGTGTTTTCTTGAGATGCTCAATCAGCTCCACAGACCCTGAAAATCCTCCGGGATGGGGAGAAAATTTATCATGCCCTTCGGGCGGGTCCCCCCTCAGCGCCACAATATGTTTAATTCCGCTCTGCCAATATCCTTCAGCAACGGCCCCGACTTCTTCCTTTGTCGCGCCGACGCATGTCAGATGCGCCGCAGGTTCGAGATCCGTTTCCTTGCGAATTCGGCTGACTAGGGAATGCGTGCGCTCACGAGTCGATCCCCCGGCGCCATAGGTTACAGAAACAAATTTCGGGCCCAGAGGGGCAAGCCTGGTGAGAGCCTGCCAATGCTTTTCTGCCAATATTTCAGATGTCGGCGGGAAAAACTCGAAGGACACCTCAACCTTGGTGGCGGACCCTGAGGCTAGTAATCCACTACTGGCTTTTTGCCTAACAAATGCCTCGGGTGTGATCATGATGCTACTCCTACCGACAGTTCTTTTTCTCGTGTCGCTGTCCAAATATTTACTGTGAGTGGATCACCGGCAAGAATTTGCACGTCTTTAGGTGTCAAGCCTGCATTTAGGCAGTAATCCGAAATATCATTCTTGGAAAAACCCATTTGGCGATGGGCATGTTCCGTACGTAAGTTTTCGATGTCATGGGGCGCAAAATCGACAATTGCCAACAGTCCGCCTTTTCTTAGTAAGCGCGCGGCCTCTTCGATGGCTTTATCCGGAGCGTCGCTGTAATGCAGCACCTGATGAATGATGATGGCGTCCTGGGACTGATTGGCGAAAGGCAGATTAAACATGTCGGCGAGACGTACCTGGCAGTTTCTAAGTCCTGCATCTTCTATTGCAGTCCGGGCAAAAGAAAGCATCTCGCGGCTGCTATCTACACCAATCGCATGTTCCACAGTCGGCCCGAACAATTCCAGCATCCGCCCTGTGCCAGTACCAATATCAAGAAAATCTACAATTTCCCGATCCTTAAACAGCCGCTTAAGTGCATTCTCCACTTCCTTTTCGGGAACATGCAGGGACCTTATCTGTCGCCAATGCGCGGCGTTTTCACGGAAATACTGCTCTGCAGCGATCACCCGGGTCTTTTTTACGGATTCAAGACGTTGCAAGTCCCGCGATACAATTGAATCCGATTCAGGGACAAGGTCGACAAGCATGCGCGCAAGAAGAGCTGAGTTACTTTTCCCGGACAAACGATAGAATACCCAGCTTCCCTCCTGGTAGCGGTCAAGCAGCCCCGCATCGCAAAGTAACTTCAAATGGCGGGAAACCCTTGGCTGACTCTGCCCCAGGATTTGAGTGAGCTCGCTCACGGTTAATTCAGAATGGCCGCACAGGACCAGCAAACGCAGTCGGGTTTCCTCACCGGCAGCTCGTAATCCTTGAAGCAGGTTTTCCAAAATGACCTCTGATTCTGAATTATTTTATTGATATAAACATATCCTTATATCTTTTTTTCGTCAATGGTTAACTTTAGCGACTTTTTCGCAACACACTGTTGGTATTCTGATGCGCTCCACAGCCCGTGACTCGCCTTGTATAACGGCCTATGATACCAACTAATCTTATGTAATTTTATCGGCGAGTTCTTTTCGTCTCGAAAAAAGTTCATGACAAAGGTGGAAATAAGAGTAAAGATTTCGGTAATAGTTACGGGGTAAAGATACTTCCTAAATCCTCTTCCCAATAGTTAGAACTGAAGCATTCAAAAGAGTTCGCGGATGAAACTGTCTTTGATACTTAAATTTGTGGCTGCCCTTGGCTTGCTTGCTCTGGTTGCTGGCTGTGCGAAAGCTCCAGGCGAAGATGCCCAACCGAAGCAAGTTATGTATCAGGAGGTTTATGATCCGCTGGAGCCAATGAACCGGTACTTCTTTGATGTGAACTACGCTCTTGATGCATTGTTTCTGAAGCCGGTTTCCGAAATTTACCGCGGAGTTCTGCCCAACGGTGTTCGCCAAAGTGTCCGCAATTTCCTGACCAATCTGTCGCAGCCGATCTACCTGATCAATAACCTGCTTCAAGGTGAAGTTAATCGGGCCGGTGACAATATGGGCGCCTTCTTCATCAATACATTCATGGGTGTTGGAGGATTGTTTGACGTGGCGCAGTTGGATACGCAGGAAGAAGACATGGGCCAGACATTTGCCGTCTGGGGTGTCCCGGAGGGTCCCTATCTCGTGATTCCGCTGCTTGGCCCCAACACGTCACGTGAAGCGGTCGGGGGTGTCATTGATTATTTTGCTGATCCCGTGAACGAGATTGCGCGAAAGAATGACCTGGATAATCTGGGTATTTACAGATTTGTTCTCTCTGGCATCGATGCCCGCTCCCGGTCTATCGAGGCCCTTGATGAAATTGAAAAGAATTCAATTGATTTCTACGCGACGATCCGGAGCCTGTACCGACAGAATCGCGCCAATCTTATTCTGAACGGAAAAGGAAATCCTGCTCAGTTACCAGATATGACCTTTGATGAAGATGAATCACCTCAGACAAAGAAAAACTAGGTAATTTTGCCAAGGGCCCTAAGTCCTTAAAATGGCCCAATTTCCTCTCTCTAATCATACGATCATCCCGTAGGAGTGATGTCATGTTGAGAAATAAAATTCTTCCCATCTTATTTCTGATCGCCTGTTTCTCAGTGCCGTCGCTGGCATCTGTTGATGCCCGTGCTGATGGTTCCAAAGAACAAGGGGCAATCGCCCTGATTAAGTCCATCGGAAATCAGGCTGTTCAAACCTTGTCAGACAAGTCTCTTTCCGAAGATCAGAAAGAACAGAAGTTCGACAAATTTCTGGATACCGACTTTGACATGCCTCTGATCGCCAGATTTGTCCTGGGCCGCTATTGGCGGACAGCAACGGATGAGCAGAGAAAAGAATTTCAGAGTGTCTTTCGGAATTATATGATCGCCAGCTATAGTCAGAGAATCGGATCTTATTCGGGCGAGAACATCAAGATTAGCAATGCGAAATCCCTCAATGATAAGGAGTCCTTGGTTTACAGCGTGATTGAGCGCCCTCAAGGTCCGCCCATCAAACTTGACTGGCGGGTTCGTAAGAACGGCTCTGGAGAGCAAAAGGTAATTGATGTGATCGTCGAGGGCGTCAGCATGGCCCAGACGCAGCGCTCAGAATTCGCAACAGTCGCCGGTAAGCCTGGCGTTGGCGTGGCTGGCCTGATCACCGAGTTGGAAGCAAAAACCAAAGCGGAAAATGGTGGCCAAACCAATTGACGCGAACCACCAACGGAAATGTCGGGCAGTCAGGCCTTTTCAAAGCAATAGCCGACTGCCCGAACCGTCCTGATCAGATCCACATCCCCGTTTTCATTGAGGACTTTGCGTAGTCGCCGGATATGAACGTCAACCGTGCGGTCTTCAACATAGACATTCTGGCCCCACACCCCATCAAGCAACTGCTCTCGGGTCAGTACCCTGCCCGGCCGTTCCATAAAGAAACGCAGCAGCTTGAATTCGGTCGGCCCTAGATGGAGTTCCCGATTACCCCGGCTTACTTTGTAGGCGACCAGGTCCATATTGACATCGGCGATTTGAAGGGATTCACCGCCAATACTGGGATTTCCCCGCCGAAGTACGGCGCGGATCCGGGCCATGAGTTCGGCCGGAGAGAAAGGTTTTGCCACATAGTCATCGGCCCCAACATCAAGCCCTCTGACACGATCCGATTCTTCGCCACGCGCCGTGATCATGATAACCGGCAGATTTCGGAACTTCTGATCACGACGCAGCCTGCGGCAAATCTCAATTCCGGACACTTTCGGGATCATCCAGTCGAGCAGCACCATATCCGGTGACTGCTCCTCAATCGCCATAATAGCTTCCTCACCGTCTGGAGCAGACGCCACATCGAAGCCTTCGCTTTCCAGATTATACCGGAGCAGCTCCACCATGGCCGGCTCATCTTCAACAACAAGTATTTTCATCTGATTTACTTACCGGTCTGAATATCAGGATCGCTGATCATTGTTACGCTGGTCTTATCGCCTTTCGGCCGCTCTTCCGTCGGGGCGGCACCGGTCACCTGATAAATAATGATCTCGGCGATGTTCGTCATATGGTCCCCTATACGCTCGATATTTTTTGCCATGAAAATCAAATGCGTACAGCTGGAGATATTCCTGTGGTCTTCCATCATATAGGTCAGAAGCTCCCGAAACATACTATTATAAAGCTGGTCAACCTCTTTGTCCCGTTTCCACACATCATAGGCCAGATCCGCATCATCATGGGCATAGGCTTTCAAAGTGTCCGATATCATACGGCCGACAATTTCTCCCATCCTTGGAAAAGCCGACATTTGCCGCGTTTCCGGGGCCTTCTCCAAGGCAATTACCCGCTTGGCAATATTGGCCGAGTAATCAGCCACCCTTTCAAGGGCCGATGCGATTTTCAATGCCGAAATCACCCGCCGAAGATCATCGGCAACCGGACTACGCAAAGCCAAAACCCGAATGGCCTTGTTATCAATGGAATGTTCCAACTCATCGACAGCGGCGTCGCCTTCGACGGTTGCCTTGGCAAGTTCTGTATTTCTGTCGATGAAGGAACGGATGGCAGATTCAAGTTGAGATTCCGCGAGCCCACCCATCTCGATAATGGCGTTTGACATCGCCTCGAGATCTTCATCATAGGACGTTACTGTATGTCCATTTCCGCTCATTATATTGGTCTCCTACTCATTGACCTGGATTACCCGAAACGCCCGGTAATATAACCCTGGGTTCGTTCATCGGATGGGCTGGTAAAAATCTTCTCTGTATCCCCAACTTCAACAACCTCGCCCAGATGAAAGAACGCTGTTTTTTGGGAAATTCGGGCTGCCTGCTGCATGGAATGGGTGACGATAATGATCGAGTAATTCTCCTTGAGCTCTTCAATCAGTTCCTCGACCTTAGCCGTAGCAATCGGATCAAGCGCTGAACAGGGCTCATCCATCAGAATGATCTCCGGCTGCACTGCAAGGGCCCGCGCAATACAAAGCCGCTGCTGCTGGCCACCGGACAGACCCGTACCAGAAGAATGCAGCCTGTTTTGCACCTCGTTGATCAGACCGGCCTTCTCAAGGCTGGTCAGTACCATTTCGTCAAGCTCATCTTTATTGGCGGCAAGACCATGGATACGCGGCCCGTAGGCGACATTATCATAGATGGATTTCGGAAAGGGATTTGGTTTTTGAAAGACCATGCCGACCCGCGCCCGCAAGAGGACCTCATCAACGCCGGGTCCATAAATATCCACACCGTCCAGCAGAATTTCACCTTCCACCCGGCAGCCATCGACTGTGTCATTCATCCGGTTCAGACATCTGATGAAAGTTGACTTCCCGCATCCTGAGGGGCCGATAAGAGAGGTGATCTGGTTTTCAGGAACTTCCAAATCTACATCTTTTAAGGCCTGGGTATCTCCATAAAAGACATTTACGCCTTTGGCGGAAATTACTGACTTAAAGTCAGTTTGCTGATCTGTAGTGGCCGTTTCTTCGACAAGTGACTGCACTTTTAAAATCCTTCTACCAACGGCGCTCGAACTTCTTACGAAGGACAACCGCGATTGCGTTCATGAATATAAGGAACCCGAGGAGCACCATGATAGCCCCCGATGTTTTTTCGACAAAGGCGCGCTCAGGACTGTCAGCCCAAAGGAAGATCTGTACCGGCATCACCGTCGCCGGGTCAAAAACGCCGCCGGGAATATCGGCTATAAAGGCGACCATTCCGATCATCAGCAAAGGTGCTGTCTCCCCTAAGGCCTGCGACAGACCAATAATCGTGCCGGTTAAAATTCCCGGCATGGCCAGCGGCAGGATATGATGAAATGCCGCCTGCTGAGGAGACGCCCCGAGACCCAGCGCCGCCTGGCGGATACTGTCCGGAACAGCCCGGATTGCCGCGCGGGAGGCAATAATAATCGTTGGCAAGGTCATCAAAGCCAGTGTCATACCCCCAACCAGCGGCGCCGACCTTGGAAGATGCGCCACATTCAGGAATATGGCGAGACCAAGCAATCCAAACACGATAGAGGGAACCGCCGCGAGATTGTTAATATTGACTTCAATAATATCGGTCAGCTTGTTCTTGGGCGCAAATTCCTCCAGATAAATGGCGGACATCACGCCGATCGGAAATGAAATCAGGAAGGTCACGATGAGCGTGTAGAAGGACCCGACCATAGCCCCCCAAATACCTGCCATCTCAGGCTCGCGACTATCACCGCCTGTGAAAAAGCGGGTGTTGAAATGGGTCGAAATCGCGCCATTGGCCTGCAAGATATCCAGCCACGTGATTTCATTATCCTTTACCCGGCGGTCATCCTGGACGACATCACGAGAAATGTATCCTTTTGCGAACATGTCCACGTCGTCACTGGCTAACATCCTGACAGAAACCGTCTTGCCAACAAGAGAGGGATCCTCTTCAACCATTTTTCGCAGTTGTTGAGCCGCGTCTTTACTGACCAAGCCAAACAAAGCTCGTAAATCGCGCCGTTCTGTTACACCCGGAAATTCCTTGCGCAAGGCCTCGCGCACCAGTTTTCCATAACTTGCAGTCCACATTTTTGCCGGGTCCCGCGTTCCATCCTTGTCGATAACGGATTCGGAAAACGTGACATCAAGGGTGATATAGGTCTGGATGAAGGCCGTATAACCCTTGCCGACAATACTAAACAACAGGATACCGAGAAGACCGAGCGCTATGAGGATGGCACTCAGGCCGAGGCGCCGAAACCGGCGCTCAGATCTATGTCTTTTTGCCAGGTTGGCGCTGTACTCTTCGCTGTACCAGCCGGAAACTTTTGAATCGTTTGGCATATCAGTCATATTTTTCTCTATATTTTCGAACGACCAGCAGGGCGATCACATTCAAGGTCAAGGTGACAACAAAGAGCACTAAGGCAAGGGCAAAGGCAGCGAGGGTTTTGGCACTATCAAATTCCTGGTCGCCAACCAGCAATCCGACAATCTGGACTGTCACCGTTGTCACGGCCTCCAAGGGATTGACCGTCAGATTTGCCGCAAATCCCGCCGCCATCACGACAATCATCGTTTCCCCAATGGCGCGGCTGACAGCCAGCAAGACGGCTCCGACGATGCCCGGGAGGGCGGCCGGGAGAATGACTTTACGGACGGTTTCTGATTTTGTTGCCCCCAATCCATAGGAACCATCCCTTAGGCTTTGAGGGACCGCCATGATGATATCGTCACTAAGGGACGAGACAAAGGGGATGATCATCATACCCATGACGACACCGGCTGCGAGAGCACTTTCCGAAGAAACTGCGATACCGACGGCATCTCCGGCATCGCGGAAAAAGACACCCACTGTCAGTGCCGCAAAAAACCCGTAAACCACCGTCGGAATACCTGCGAGGATTTCAAGGAGAGGTTTAACCACCGCCCGAAATTTGTCGGATGCGTATTCCGTCATGTAAATCGCACTCATCAATCCCAGGGGAACAGCTACACACATTGCAATGAAGGTAATCAGCATCGTTCCGAGAAACAGCGGGATCGACCCAAAGGCACCGGAAGAGCCGACTTGATCCGCCCGAAGCGCCGTCTGTGGACTCCAGGTCAGCCCGAAGAAAAACTCTGATAAGGGAACTTTTCCGAAGAACTGAACCGTTTCGAACATAAGTGACAGGACAATGCCGACTGTTGTCAGGATCGAAATAGTCGAGGCAATGATCAGAACAGCATATACAAGAGCTTCGATCGTCTTGCGGACTCTCAAATCCGGATTAATCCGTCCGATCGAGAAGTAAAGTCCCGCCCCTGCTCCCAACATAATGGCAACTGGGAAAACGACGTTCTCAACCTGTTGGGTCAGACTTTGATCCAAACTTCCCGTACTCATCTTGAGGATGGCCCATATCAGGCCAAGCAGCACAGGCGGGATCATGCCCCAAATGAAGACATAAATACCGAACTGGTGAGGTCGGGAGGTGATAAATTTTGAGCTCGAACTATTTCGAACACCACTGAGGGCTTTTTTTGAGCCGTACCAGTACCCCGCCGTACACATCAGCAACAGGACTATGACGAGTGGAAAAAAGCTCATTTGTTCTAACGCCCCTCAGTCAGAAAAAATAAATAAATAACAATAAGATAAGATAAGATAAGATTTCTGGCGGGCAGCAGGGCCACCCGCCAGCATCCGAAAATTACATCATTTTCAGTTTGGCCATGGAGGTCGCATCTGCACGGACCTTGGCACGGTCTGCTTCAGACAGCGGGATCAGGCCCTTTTCCGTCAGGTACCCAAACTCACCGAAGGTATCTTCGTTTGTAAATTCAGCAACAAATTCTTCGATGCCAGGAACAACGCCGACATGTGCGCCTTTGACATAAAAGTAAAGTGACCGGGAGATACCATAATCACCCTTCGAGATGTTCTCGAACGTAGGCTCTACCCCGCCAACAATTCCCCCCTGGATGCGGTCCGCATTCTGGTCAAGGAAGCTAAACCCAAAGATACCAAGCGCAGCCGGGTTTGCGACAAGCTTCTGAACGATCAGATTGTCATTTTCACCGGCTTCAATAAAAGCGCCATCTTCGCGAATTGCGTGAGCAACTGACTTGAAGGCCTTCTTGTCTGACTTGCGCAGAGCTTTTAGGGTGTCGAACTGCTTGGCGCCGCCTTCCATGGCGAGTTCAACAAAGGCATCCCGTGTTCCACTGGTTGGAGGCGGACCGAGAACTTCGATCTTTGCATCCGGAAGGGATGGATCAATGTCTGACCATTTCTCGTAAGGATTATCGACGAGTTTGCCATCAACCGGCACCTGCTTGGCCAGAGCCTGGAAAATCTGCTTTTTTGTCAGTTCAACCGGCTCGGCGGTTTTGGAGTTAGCAAGGACAATACCGTCAAAACCGATTTTAACTTCTGTAATATCTGTGACACCAGCAGCCGCGCATTTTTCAACTTCAGATACCTTAATGCGGCGGGACGCGTTGGTGATGTCAGGATGCTCCGTACCTACACCAGCGCAGAAAAGCTTGAGACCACCGCCTGAACCGGTGCTTTCAACGACAGGTGTCTTGAAAGTACCCTTTGTACCAAATTCTTCTGCAACCGCTGTTGAAAATGGGAAAACTGTGGAAGAGCCGACAATCCTGATTTGATCGCGGGCCAATGCCTGTCCTGCAAAAGCTACAGACGCCACTATTGCCAGGCCGAGTGTTTTGTTTAGCACGTGTATTTCTCCGTTTAATGAATACGGTAGCGCTATCTACCGTTGCCCAGACATTGCTCCCGAGCGGTGTCAGAATTACTACAGATTTATGACAGTAATGTTACAGCGGCAGAGTGGCTGAAAAGCTGGGGTTTTCAGCTATAGATTGGAAGTCTGACGGTAAATGTCGAGCCTTCTCCGACAACAGATTCTATATCCAGCTGACCGCGATGGCGACTCACGATATGCTTGACAATGGCGAGGCCCAGGCCCGTGCCTCCAAGTTCCCGGCTTCTGTCACTGTCTACCCGATAAAACCGCTCCGTTAATCGCGGAAGATGAGATTCCTCTATACCCTCGCCCGAATCCTTTATGGCAACCCGCGCTTCTTTTTCATCAGTAGAAATGGACACACGGACTTCCGAATTAGGTTTGCTGTATTTCAGGCCATTATCAATTAAATTTGTGAAAACCTGGGCCAATTGGTCCGCGTCCCCGGCAATTAACGCTGGTTGTGCAGGTAATTCTATGGAGATGGTTTTCCCGAGATCACATGCCCTGGTTTGGATCAGGTCAGTGACCCCCTGGACGACATCCGCCAAATTCACGGTTTCTGACGGACGGCTATGCTCGTTTATTTCAATCTGTGATAAGGATAGCAGGTCATCAATTAACTGAGACATCCGAGACGACTGGGCTTGCATCATGGTGAAAAATTTCTCATGCGCCTGTTTGTCGTCCCGGGCCGGGCCCATTAAAGTCTCTAGGGCCCCCACTAGAATGGCAAGCGGTGTACGAAGCTCATGGCTTGCATTTGCCACAAAGTCGACCCGCATCTGTGCCATTTTTTTGGAGGCGGTCAGGTCATGCAGGGTCAAGATTAGCCTTTTTTCTTCGTCCTCTTCTCCGTCGAGGCTCACCACATAGGCGGCAACATGCCGGGTGACAATGTCAGACATGCGGAACTCCACCCGGTCGCTGACTTCTTGCCCCTTATAGGCCGCATCCACCGCTTTTAACAGGTTCGGATGGCGCAGATAGGAAGTCAGGTCGCCTTCAATGGTCTCCGCGCCAAAAAAGCTGTGAGCGGCGGCATTTGCCTGGCTAACCCGTCTTTTCTCATCTAACACCAGAATAGGATCCGGCAGCATTTCAAACAGCATTGTCGCATCATCCTGGCGGGACTTGGCTTCCACCAGCATCCGCCTTAGCGCACGCCGATACTGCTGCATCATCAATAGGAGATCATTGACAGGTAAAAAGCCGTCCCGCGCATTGGTGACATCATCCGCCTCCATAGTCGGTGATTGCACGGCTTTTTCCATTTTTTTTGAGACGCCCAGTATCTCTTTTACCAACCGGTTATAAAGAAAATAGGCAGGAACAGCGACCGCCAGAACCAGCAGGATAAAAGTATTGATTTCTATTTTGTCATTATTCAGCAACCAAACTGCAACAATTCCCACAGGGACCGTCGCAATCAGGATAAACATCAACATTTTCCAGAAATAGCCGTTGCTGTCTGTCATTTTACGTTCTTTTCGGGTCGCCGGTTTGACTGGATTTTAGGGATTTATGTGACAATATGTGAGAATTCTTTTACATTTTTGTGACAAAATCCAAGGTATCCCCTATTTCTCGGCGAAGTACGAGGTCTGCATAACCGTCCAGGGGCGTTGGCTCCCTATTTAAAATCACCAGATGTGCCCCACTCTGTTTGGCTAGCAAAGGAATTTCAGCCGCAGGATAGACCACCAGAGACGAACCGATTGCAATAAACAGATCCGAGTCATTGGCCGCTATTTCCGCCTGACGCATTTCTGATACCGGCATTGCCTGACCAAAGGAGATTGTGGCTGTTTTGACAATCCCGTTACACCGATCGCAGACTGGTAATGTTTCATTTTCATCAAAAACTTCCCGAATTTCAGCCAATTCATATCTTGTATGACACTCAAGGCATTTTGCATAGGTTGTATTACCATGTATTTCGATGACATCGTCATCCTCTATCCCCGAGCTCTGATGCAACCCATCTATATTCTGGGTGATTACGGCGGTTACCCTTCCCGACTTATAAAGTGAGGAAATTGCCATATGTCCTTTATTTGGCTTTGCTTTTGATAATACGGGATCCATCGCAAACTTGCGCCGCCAGCTTTCTTTTCTTGCCTCTTCGGAACTAATAAACTCTGAAAAATCGATGGGACGGTTCTTTTCCCACAATCCGCCCGGGCTTCTGAAATCAGGAATTCCGGATTCCGTACTAATGCCTGCCCCGGTAAAAACGACAATTTTTTGGCTGTTTTTTATCAAATTGGCAAATTTGGCCAGATCCGCTTCCATTCTTTTTCTTTCCTTCATCAGTCCGCCAGTGGAGCTTTCCCAGTATTAACATAATCTTGGGTGTATCTGCCGACTTTCTCAAGATCGTTAGGATGGTTGTCTGTTTTCACAATATGGTTCCGCAAGCGTTATACGAATGTCTGGTTTGACAGGAGGATATCTATGAGAAATGTGGAGGAAATCAAATGGACGAGGCAAACATGAATACGATTGTTGCCAAAGAGCTATCAGAGGCGTTGGCCAGATGTCACCAGCAGGGCGTTGATGTCTCCACCGTTCGAACCGGCCTATTGACAATCACTATAGCTAACTTTGTCAATGGCATCGGTATGGATAATACTATTTCCTTGTTTTCCGCTCTTCCCGATCAAATACAGTCAGGCTTGTTCAACAAATTCATCAATCCTGTTCATGCCGGTCAAGCCATGCCGCCCGCGGCTGCTCCGACAAGTCCCATCGGGAACGCAACTCCTTATCCCGGGGCGATGGCGCCCAAAGCCGAGTATAAACGGCGGCGTTTGTAACACGGATTTCTGACACCCTGCGTTGACGGGATACCCGGCATCAGAAAGCGCCTGCTGAAAGTACCGTAAAAGATTGAATTCTCTATATTTTTCAGTATGGGCAACTGAAACTGGGCCAATATATCAAATTTTAAGACAATTGGCGTCTGTCATTAACCGTTTATAAGGAAGATACCTCTAATTTAAGACATAGATTCGTCTTATTTTAATAGAGAGGCCTATAGCTGTGCCGTATCATATGACTTTTGCAACTCGTTTTCGGACAGTTCTGTTTGCAACAACCGGTCTAGTGCTTGCTGGATGTAATACAATCTCTGATAACACGGCAACAGCTGATGCCGGAGAGTCTCAGCAGACACCTGCCGTCAGCACGCCCGTCAACAATAAATCACCTGACGCTGAAGGTTGGGATCAGGTAATGCGGGTTGCGGACAGAGCTTGGTCCAAAAATGATGCCGCAACAGCGATGCGGCTCTATGCAACGGCCGCCAAGCAGCAGCCAAAAAACACCGAGCCGCTCCTTAGGATTGCTCAAATCCTGAGGAAAACCGGCCGCGTTGACGATGCCATTTCTGTCTATGAAAAAGCCCTGGCGATAGACCCCAACAGTGTCAAAGCCCATCACGGCATCGGGTACAGCCATTTACAACTTGAAAAACCCTATTTGGCAACGCGGTCTTTCGCCAATGCCCTAAAAATCAACCCGAAGGATGCTGCATCACTCGGTGGTCTAGGTATCGCCTATGACAAAGCTGGAGACCACAAAAAAGCCCAGGAATACTACAAACAGGCTGTAAAATACGATTCAGATAATTTGAATTATAAGAGCAACCTGGCGCTTTCCATGGCGCTTTCCGGTCAAACGGAAAAAGCCATAGCGATTTTGAAAGTCGTTACCGAGAGCCCGGATGCCACCGCAAAGCATCGACAAACCCTGGCACTCGCCTATGGTCTCGCCGGCAAGTCCAAAGAAGCGATGAGGTATTCTCGGATGGACCTTTCCGAGAAAGATGCCCGGAACAACGCCTTGTATTTCGAAGCTCTGAACGGCCGAACAGATGTTCGCGCCCAGGCCATATCTGAACAGGTCAAAATCATGCAGGCATCGAATGATGATGTCATTTCCGAGCTCGCGGAAGCAGATTCAGACCCCCGTACACCGGATAACCCGGATACCCTGATTGCCCGTCATGGTTCAGATCGTTTGGATTACGGCACAGCTGACAAAGATCAAACGGCCGCAGTCTCAAACAAAGCACCCAAGACTCTGGTCCCAGCCCCAACTGCCCCTGTCGTGATTGCCAAGGCAGAGATTGCGCCAGTTGAGAAGAAAAAACCTGAAGTCAAAGCTCCTACGGTAACGGCTAGCGCCCCCAAAGCTGAAAAGCCAATGGTTGTAGCGGATGCGGCAGCCAAACCAGCTCCTGCCGAAGTAAAAACCGAAGCCCCTGTGGTCAAGCCAGTCGAGAAAAAGGCAGTTGTACAGGAAAAGCCGAGGATGGCTGCCAAAGACAGCAGTGAGGATGTCAAACCAAGGACATTCGTCAAGAAATCAACCGAAGATAAGGAGATGGAAGTTGCGGTTGTCGATCCAGTGTCGCCCAATTCCTCTTTCAGAGAGTGGAAGGTGGATGACAAGCCCGAACAGCCGGCAACAGTCGCGGAGGCTAAGCCGGCGGCTGTCGAACCTGCAACAACAGTTAAAAAAGAAAACGCCGCCTTTGTCCCAGGCAATCGCTCAGTGGACGGCAATGTAGGTAGCTACAAGCCGGATGGCGGCAAATACTACATTCAGCTCGGCTCCTATAAAGAGCGGGCTCATGCTGAAAAGGGCTGGATGATACTGCAGTCGCAAAACTCGGATATTCTAGAAGGGATTGATCCGGTTATTTCAGAGGCTGACCTTGGTGCAGACAATGGTGGGATTTTCTATCGCTTGCAGATCGGAGGCTTCTCCAAGAAAGCGGATCCAATGCTCCTCTGTGGAACCCTGCGTGACAGATCTCATGACTGCTTCATGCCGATGGGAGCCAAAGCAGGAACCCCCAAGAAAACTGAACCAGTTCTCGCTCCTGACCAGCGCATAGCAGAAGGTACTCCTGCAGCCAGCGCTGCTAAGGATGGTGAAGGCAACGTGATCGCCGATAGCCAAAAGGCTGCCGGCGCCCTCTAAGCCAGCGGATTTAAAAAAGCCCGGCCTCTTGACTGAGGCCGGGCTTTTTTATGGCTGGTATCGGTGTCGCTGTTCTCCGACTACCTCTGCGTCCTCTCCTGCAGGGAGACGGGCTTAACATAACCACCATCACCGCTGTGCCAGGGAACCTGTATGATGATATAGCGCCGCTCATCTGATCCGTCCGAAAGGATCGATCGACTGTGTTCCCATTCTGAAAGCCAGATACGGAGGTTTTACAGGGGCATTTTGCGCCTCTCTCCCGCGTTCCAAAGGCATCGAATGCAAACAGATCCGTACGATGTCTTTGATGCTTGTCCGTACTCCACGGCAGTCGTGCTTCTGGGTCGTCCACCAGTGCCAGAAGACTACCTCAACTCTTTCGTTGATAAGAATACAGTTTGTCTATGAGAGGATAGATTAACCGCCCGAAAAGGCGTCCAGCGCCTTCAGAACCGCTGGGCCAATCAAGACAATAAACAACGCCGGCAGAATGAAGATAATCATAGGAACAGTCATAATGGCCGGCAGGCGGGCAGCCTTCTCTTCTGCTCTCATCAGACGCTCATCGCGCATTTCAGCAGAGAGTACCCGCAAAGCAACGGCAAGCGGCGTACCGTATTTCTCAGTCTGCAGGAGCGTATTGACCAGGGTTGTCATCGCTTGAAAATCTACGCGGCTTGCGAGATTGCCAAGGGCTTGCTTCCGATCCGGCAGAAAGCCAAGTTCAATAGAAGTCAGGCCAAACTCATCTGCCAACTCAGGCGCTGAATTGGCGACTTCCTTACAAACACGGTCTAGCCCGCTATCAAGGTTCAATCCAGCTTCAGTACAAATCACCAGCAGGTCAAGAGCATCCGGCAGGGATTTGCGGATAGCCTGATATCGTTTCGATATCTTGTTTTTTACCAGCGTATCGGGAAGCATATATCCGACGAAGGCTGCTCCCATAGAAGCCAAAATGCTGACCAGGGGCGTCCAGTCAAAAGGATTCGTTCCCAAAAAATAGGCAAGGGACAAACTGCTAAATAAGAGTGGTAACGATACTTTTGCAAACAGATAAGTTACCAATGCATCTTTAGAGCGCCACCCGCCTTGGGCCAGTTTCGCTGCCATAATTCTGGCACGCTCACCTCGCATCAGCTGCATTTTTTTCACGATGCGATGCATCATGTTTTCACGAACAATCAGCTTACTGCGCTGCTTCGTCTCATTGGTGATGTTTTCTTTCAATGTCGTGCGGCGCTTTTCCAGGTCTTTGATCCGTCCCGGAAGAGCATCTTTCACAAGAAAGGCATTCCACATCATCAGGACAACCGCCAAAGAGGCAGCGCCAGCAATCATGGCAAGGACATCTTCTGAACGTAACCAATCCGGTACCAGAGTAGCGAGATCAACCATTTTAGCCTCCTAAATCTCAAACCGGACCATTTTGGCCATAACGCCGACACCAGAAGCGATCATGGTCAAGCCGGCGCCAATCATATAAGCACCACGCGGATCTTCGACCAATGTCAGAACATAGGAATCGTTTGCAAGCCAAAGCAGGAAGAACATGATGAATGGCAAGGAGCCGATAATCCAAGCACTGGCCCGTGCCTCGGAAGACATGGCTTTAATTTTAAGCTTGATTTGGCGACGTTTGCGCAATGTATTCGCGAGGCCTGCCAAAGTCTCTGCCAGGTTACCACCGGTTTCCCGTTGAATGGAAATTGCAATAATCAAAAACTTGAAGTCCGGTAGGTCAATACGCTTGGAGACATCCCAAAGTCCACTTTCAAGGGTCTGGCCAACCACCATGGCATCTGCCACCCCCCTGAATTCCTTGCCAACAGGATCCGGGGCATCATTACCAACAGTCACGATTGCTTCACTGATGGGCAGACCGGCCCTCAGACCGCGAACGAGCAGTTCAATCGCTTCGGGGAACGTCTTCATGAACTTATTAATACGCCTACGTCCTAGAAACCCTATCACGAAATGAGGAAGGAACAGACCACTTGCGATACCCATCGGGATGGCAAGAAGCAAGCCGATGTCATACAGCAGATGTGAGAAGGTAATGACGATCGCTATAAGCATTACCGTCATCATCGCGTATTGAAAAATAGTGATATTAAACCCGGTTTTCTCAAGTCTGCTTCTGAGCAAATCCGGATTTGGAATCAGTTTCCGTAAGACAGTGTCAAGGACCTTGATACCACTCGACTCCTCAGCGCGTCTTGCAGATTCCCTGTTTTTGGGCTTACGCGTAACCGTCTGTCCTTCAGAGATTTCAGACAAACGTCGCTTTGCGCTGGATTTATAGTCTCCACCACCTGCGAAAGCGAAAACCAGAAGCAAGGAGATAAAAAGAGTTGCACCTCCCACGACCAGCATCATTGTCAGTTGATCTCCAGCCATTAAATTGCTCCCAATAACATTTTTTCCAATCCAAAATAGGCTGCCCGAGGCGCGAAATGAGGTCGCAGACCAGTCGACTTAAAGTCACCCAGCAGGCGTCCGCCCTTATCTTCACCATGGAATTCGTACCAGAATAGATCCTGCATGGTAATGACGTCCTCTTCCATGCCGACAACCTCTGAAATATAAGTCACCCGCCGCACGCCATCTCGCATCCGGCTAATCTGAACAATGAGGTCGATAGCAGATGCGATCTGTGTTCTCACGGCTTTTGCCGGAAGGTTGACACTTGACATACCGACCATGTTTTCAAGCCGGGTCAGCGCCTCACGTGGACGGTTAGCATGGATGGTTGACAACGAACCATCATGACCCGTGTTCATTGCCTGCAGCATGTCGATGGCTTCACTACCCCGAATCTCACCAAGGATGATGCGATCAGGGCGCATACGCAGAGCGTTTTTCAGCAAGTCACGCATAGAAATTTCACCGCCGCCTTCCAGGTTGGCAGAGCGTGTTTCAAGCCGGACAACATGGGGCTGCTGTAATTGTAGTTCCGCGGCGTCCTCAATCGTCACAATGCGCTCACCCGGATCAATCAGCTGGGAAATAGCATTTAGCATCGTTGTTTTACCTGAACCCGTACCTCCGGAAATGAGGATATTCAAGCGGCACCGGCCTCCAACCCGCAGAACGGTCGCAGCGGCGGGGGACAGGTTTTGCTGACGCTCCATCACATCCAGAGTGATTTTCTGCTTGGCAAATTTACGAATGGATATGGACGGGCCATCGATGGCCAGCGGCGGAATGATGATGTTAACACGACTACCATCTGCCAGACGAGCATCCACAAGGGGGCTGGTTTCATCTACCCGGCGGCCGACATGGCTCACAATACGACTCGCGATACTGAGCACATGGGCATTGTCGCGGAACTGACAGTCCGACAGGACAAGTTTACCTTTTTGTTCGACAAACACCTGCTTTGGACCGTTGACCATGATATCCGTGATGGTATCGTCCGCCAGTAATGGCTCCAGCGGTCCAAGCCCGAGCATGTCATGCATCAGGCTTTCTGTCAGTTCACGCTGTTCACGCTGATTGAGCTGAATACGCTCTTCAATCAGGATATCGGTGATGATGTCCGAAATGTCGCGGGCCAAATCCAGGCGGTCCATCGTGACAGCGGCACTGATATCAATCCGTTCCATCAGGAGCGGCTGAACAATCGATTTGATGCCTTCCAGATGGGCGTTGATCTTAATGCCCGTGGTCTCCGGCGCCATGGAAAGGTTCATGAGGGACGCTGCAGCAGTATCCTCCTCTTCCTCTTCTTCAGGCTCTTCTGTTTTAGCGAGGGGCACGAAAGGCTCGACTACCTCGTCCTCGTCTTCAACTGGAGTGGATTCGCTTACTTCCGGAATTTCTGTAGGTTGCTCAAATTCAGCGTTCACCTCAACAGGGGCCACTGGGTCTGCCCCAAATACCGTGACACCTTCTTCTACAATTTGCGTCGTGGTAGGTGCGTCCCCGAGCTCGTTCGTATCGGGAGAAATCGACGCATCTTGCTCCTGCGCCGCCAGGTTCCGGATTTCGCCAATCGTTGCTCTTTTCTTCTCAATTTCGTCCCAGACGCCAATTGTCAGGTCATTGACAAGAGTTCTCTGCTCCAGAACATTTAACTCAATCTTCTGTTTCTTGAGAGACTCACGCAAATGGGCTTTGACATGTTGAGCGACGACGGAACGATTTTCTTCCGGGGAAATTTCAGGGACCAGCGCAGCGATAACCTCCGGCAAAAGCTTTGCCAGGAGATCCGCCGCTTTTGGTCCTGCCGCACTGGGTACGGTTGGGATAGCTTTGGTCTTAGCTTCAGATGAAGATGAACGCCAGAGACTCACGCTTTAGGCCCCTCTTCTTTTTTCTTTTTTCCACCGGCGACCATTTTAAACAAGCCTTTTTTCTTGGGCTCCTCATAGTCGGACACATCGGCTGAAAGCTCGCGGAGAACTTTCGCAATATTGGATTTGGCTGCAACTTCGCCAATGGCCTTTCCGGCATTCGCACAAATGGTCAAGGTTTTGGGCTCTTCAGGAACCACATATTCGACCTTTTCGTTCAAACCCCGTTCAAAATCGGCCTTCGAAACCTGTGCAGCGCGATCACTACCTACCCGGCTCACAACTTTCAGAATACGGCCTTTGGTTTGCAAGGACGTCATTGCCTGAGTGATCCGGTTGATATCACGGATACCGGCAAGGGATTGATCAGAAACAAGAATTACCGTGTCCGCAGAAGCCAGAAGTGCGCCTTGAGTCGGCAGAAGATGACGCGGCAGGTCAACGATCACCTGGTTATAATCCTGGCTGACCTCCCCGATGAGTGCATCCAGGGATTCTTCGCTCATGTCAACAAGCTCGTCGATCGGTTCTTCCGTCCCCAAAACAGCCAACCGCTCACCGTCTTTGACAATTGCGCTATCCAAAAATAGCTTGTCGAGTCGGTGCGGGCTTTCAAGGGCTTCGCGGAAACCGCCCCCTGTCTCAATGTCCAGAGACAATGTTGTGGTTCCAAAATGCAGGTCCAGATCGATCAAAGCCGTTTCAAGCTTTTCCTCATTGGCCATAATCCAAGCCATATTCGTTGCGATTGTCGTCGCTCCAACACCCCCGCGAACGCCAACAACCACTGTCAGGCGTCCACTTTGGGCAGCCTGAAGTGCCATGGCGTGGCGATCTACATTTTCTACGGCGTCTTTCAAAACCTCGACTGTCAAAGGCTTGACGAGATAGTCCTTTGCACCCAAGGCAATCATCTTGCGGAATTCACCCACGTCATTGGAGGTCCCGACTACAATCAGGGTATTGCTCGGACCCATCTTACGGATCAGCCGGGTAATATCACCATCAGGATCAATGCTCTTACTGATATCGGCAAGCACGACTTTGGGAGATTGACCCGGTTCAATCCGGTTCAATGCCTCAGTAATACCGCCATCCTGTGTGGCATCCGATGACCAGTCCAGTGCAGAACATACTTCCCGGCTGACGCCAAGTGAATGCTCATCATCGACAAAGCCCATATAGTCTTCGACAACCTGATTGCCAAAAAGCGTACTTAAATTTGATGCTGCATTGCTCATGCTATAAGTCTCCTTATTGGCTTCCACCGCCAGATGACGCGGAGCCGCCAGCGGATCCACTACGATAATTTTGAACGGCCTTCGCTGCACGCTCTCCCATTGCCGGATCTTCGCTCGCCGGATCAACGAGGTCTTTTGGATTAGCCAGCATACCGGCCAGGGCGGATGCTGTTGAACACCCCATATTTGGGAGAGGTAGATTTTCGTAGCCTAGTCCCCTTGGTTTGTACCAACCGTTTTCACAGTCCGGATCAACCGTTGCCACATATTTGACGAAATAGACCCGCAGTGAATTCTGTCCATTTTCCTGCGTAGTCCTTGGTGACACTTCAAAACCCCGGTCTTGAAGGAACCCGGCCAATTCGCCAAAACGGCGCTCATTGAGGCCGCCATTGCCTGAAAAACTGGGAAGCTCAACTTCCACTTCCTGACCAAAGCCAATTTCCTGAGCCTGGATAAAGCCAAGGATTTTGCCTTTTTCAAGGTCGCTCAGACCTGCGCGGCCCTGCCCGAATTCGACAATGACAGTCGGGGAAACTTTTTCGACTATGATTTTTTTGTCCAGTGACGCCTTCTGAGGTGTCGCTGTCTCGTCAAACCCACCGGCTTCAAAGCTAAAAGGAGCGCAAGCTGCCAGCGCGAAAAGCATCACGGTCAGGCTGGCTATGGGTACTGATTTCATAAAAATACGGTTCTGCATGAGATCTACTCCAGAATAAAGCCAGCGGGACCAACGAGTTTTACCTCATTGTTTGCTGTTGTTGTGGGTTTGGGGGATGCTGTAGGAGCCTTGTCGCCCAAAGTCGGCCGGAAGTTTTCCCCGTCAACATAAAGATTGTTGTCGTTGGGCGGAATATACCCATCTGTAGGCTCGGCGATCCGGGAATTGGACGGCCTCACGAGATACGGGGTCACAATAATAATCAGCTCTGTCTCGTTTCTCTGGAAAGAGGATGAGCGGAACAGAGCACCCAGGATCGGAATGTCTCCCAACAACGGTGTTTTGGAGATATTGTTGTCGCCATCATTGTTCAGCAACCCGCCAATGGCAAAGCTCTGACCACTGGCAAGCTCAACTGTGGTTTCAGCGCGACGTGTTAGCAAGGATTGGATAAAAACACCCCCAACCGTAATCGCGGAGGCTGAAGACAGCTGACTAACTTCCGGCTTGACTTGAAGGTTAATTAGATTCTCATCGACAACCGTTGGTGTAAATTCAAGAGATACACCAAAAGGCTTGTATTGGATCGTAATAGCACCATCTTCCTGAGGCACGGGTACAGGAAATTCACCACCAGCAAGAAACTCAGCGGTTTCACCGGACAGGGCTGTTAGATTTGGCTCCGCTAACACTGTCAGCAAGCCTTCTTCATCCAACGCATCGATCACGTTGTTGATTGAGACATTCTCATCACTGTAGCCGCCAAAATAATTAGTTCCGTTACCAATACGACTCAAGACACCATCACCATCAATTAGGATATCAGCACCCCTTGCAAATCCGAGGGTGGCATCTCCGATATTTCCAAGGACTTCCCAATTGACACCAAATTGTTTGGTGATCGAGCGGGCTACCTCCGCAACGCGAACTCGAAGGTTAATCTGCATGGCCCCTGCAACTTCGATCCGGTTGAAAACCGTACCGTCACCAAGGTAAAGAGACGCCATACGGCGGGCGTCCTCAGCTTGCGCAGCTGTTTTCACATTTCCCGTCAACATTATGCCTGTTGGTGTAGACCGTGCTCGAAGATTGCCGTTCGGGCTAATGCTTCTCAGGGAATCATTCAAGGACGTTACATCGTGAGTAATGGTTACGGGTGAGTTCAAAAGAACCCGCCCTTTGGAATCGAGAGCAAATAGATTGGTGCTTCCGGTCGCTTTACCGAAGACATAGATGATTGTCGGTGACTGTACCTGCACATCCGCCAATTCCGGATTACCAATAAAAACGGACGTTGCCGGCTTATCCAACTGCACCAGCTTGCCCGAATTAAGGGTCAAGGCCAGGATATCGCCCTTGGAATTGATGACCTGTGCGGCTTTCGACAGTGACGGAGCCGCCAAAGCTAACAACGCGCCCAGCCCAAACACGGCTACGGTTTTTGAAAATCTCGTCAGCATTGGAACTACTCCTTAGTCGAATAACTTTTGCTTGGCTTCGCCAGCTCTTACGACATTGATAATCGTTGTCGGGATACCGGTCGGCCGTGGACCTGTGATCAGGGCACTAGCTTCACTATCCCAAGTGTGACCTCGTCCCCGTTCCCGTTTGAAAGGTTTTTTCCCGGATTTATCCTCGACTCGGGCCAGACTGCGTAGTGAAAGAGTCAAACTTCCGAGTTCTTTGGAAACTGCAACGATTTCTGCTTGTTTGGGAGAAACTTCAAGAGTTGCAATGCGACCGATTGAAGCTTCCTGATTTTGATCGTTCGTAGACTGATCAATGGCAACCACACGAACATCTGTGAGAACAGTTTCACTCGCTCTACGAGCAATACCATCCCCCTCAGCTTCAGTTTCCTGAACAATGCCATGGGTCAAGATGACGTCAACACGATCCCCTGGAAAGACGAATCCTGCAATACCCGTCGTTGCGTCAACCGGGATGGAAACGGCCCTTTTTCCCGGATTCAATACTGCCGCTAGAAAACCCTGCTGCCCGGGTTTAACCATCCGGCCATCTGTCACTGGCTCACCAGCTGTCAGGCCATTCCGCACTACCGTTCCGATAAATTCTTCCAGAGTGCGATTGTTTTCAACGATATACATTTCTTCAATGTCATCGCCTTCAGGCCAGGGCTGCCATTTCAAATGTTTTTCCTGGACAAGGGTTCCTGCCGGCAAATTGGTCGCAGCTACAAGAATTTGAATTTTGGGATCCACGGGTACGACCGTGACATCCGCGGTCTCCACAACTGGCTGATTTTGCTGTCCGACCCAATTTCGGACAAACCAGACGGTCGATCCGGTAATAATTAAAGCGAAAATGATCAATATTATTTTGCGAGCCATGGTTATAAATCCGTAATATTGCAATTGAAATAGAGACTAGCCCGCAAGACATTAATTTCAGGTTAAATTTAGGCTATTTTCACAGGCTTAAATTGATAATTTGTTCATAAGATAAGAGAATCCCAAGCGCTCCCAGGACAATCGCAATCCCAAAGGGTACTTGCGTATTTGAATGCAAAGCAAACTTCAGGCCACGCGCAAATCCCGTCCCCTCAAGCGACTGTTTGACTCCTTCTTTGGAGAAGACTATGACGGCGAGAATCGCACCTGCCACAAAAGTGATCAGCAAAATTTCGAGCAATATCGCGGGCCCTGCCCAAAGGGATAACACGGCCATAAGCTTGACGTCCGCCGAGGTAAATATTCCCAGGCTGAAAAGCGGATATCCCAGTATGAGCACGATCAATGAAACAATGACGGAGACCGGCCAATTTACGGTAAATGGTGCCGTCGCCAGCATAACTGGATAGAAGGTTATGATAAGTAAATACAGTAAGTTCGAAACCGGGATACTTCGGAGATTTTGGACTGCGGCGTAAACTACGAGGCCAAATATGGCAGATAAAGTAATGTGATAGAAAAAACTTATCCACATATCAATTAAGGAAGTTGTGGGACCCGGCCCGGATTAAAGAGATATCTGACCTCTCGAACGGTCACTGCCTAGAATGTGCAGCTGTTTTCTCCGGTCGCAGTCAGAGAGAAGTTTCCACCAACTGATGTACAAACAACGTCGGTTATATCGACAAAGGCTGCGGTGATAACATTACCGGAAGCGGAATATCCAACAATGCCGAAGATTCCGACCAGGGCTGCGATGAGAGCATATTCAATGGCTGTTGCGCCCGTATCGTCTTTCAGAAATTTGATCAACTCAACCATAACAACCTCCACTACTACTACAAACATTCCTGAGAATTTAAAGTGTTAATCTTGGTCGTTTTGAAAGGGCCGCCATAACGGCGGCCCGCCCAAATTTGTGCCTTGTCTTGCTATTATACTGAGCAAGAACCAGCAGCATTGGCTGTAGAAGCAGTGTAGTTACCACCTGCACCATTACACAGCTTTTCTGCGATTTCGTCAAAAACGTCAAACACAGTATCACCAAGAGCGGTAAATGCGATAACGCCTACGAGAGCAACGAGAGCGGCGATCAGGCCATATTCAATAGCAGTCGCACCAGACTCGTCTTTAACGAAAGAACGGATTACTTTAATCATTTTCAGTCTCCTAAAAATTCAGGAATCACTTCCTGACACTAAACAAAACTTGGTTTTCAACCCCTCGAAGCAATTAGCTCCTCGGTGCCTAGACTTTTTAGCCTGCGTCGAAACTGCAACCTGAAAAGCCCCTTAAAGATAAAGCGCTTTCCAAGTTCGTCTTGCCTCGCGCCTTGGGGAGCATTTAAACCTCAATTGATTAATCAATAGTTAAAGAAACAGGGTTTTTTGAAGCCCATTTCGAAGTAAATATTTCGTAAAATTTTATCGTAATTAGTATTTAAAGTAATATATTTTACTAATACTTTTTATATTCAAAAATAGTCACCATATTTTACGCCTATATATATAATGTGTCAAAAATATGGTCATTTTTATTTATAGTTTATTATTTATTTACTTTAGAATATTTGAAATAAATTTGATGTATTTGTTTAGGCAAAGTTAATGTTTTGGGCACATATTTGTCGAAATTTAGTTTGTCATTATTAAAAGTGGTATCAGCATGAACAAGAGACCTTCCCTCGGTTCGCTCGGCCGAACCATTAAGGAATTTATAGGTAATACTCGTGGCGCTTCTGCTGTGATTATTGCTTTTCTGGCGATTCCCATCTTTGGATTTATTGGACTTTCCGTCGATATGGGCCGCGCCTATGTTCTTAAATCGAAATTGTCCACCGCACTTGACTCAGCTGGTCTTGCGGCGGGACGGAACATTTTCGCTCCGGACGCAGAGATTTTTGCTGATGCTCAGAAATACTTTGATGCGAATTTCCCCCCCGGGTATATGGGCGCCACCGTTAGTTCGCTCACAATCAATTGGGACACGGACAGGGAAAACATATCGCTATCCGTAAATGCAGATATGGACACTACCTTTATGAATGTGCTTGGTCAGCCTGAGCTTACCGTGGGTGCAAATACTTTAATCAATCGCCAAAATCGGGGTCTGGAACTTGTTATGGTCCTGGACAATACCGGGTCGATGGCGCGAGACAACAGCACAGATTCCTACACCGGCGTTGAGAGTAATATGCGCATTGAGACCCTCAGGGAATCCGCGAAAGATCTTATCGACATTTTATATGGCGGGGACGAAATCCAGGACAAACTATGGGTTGGCGTTGTTCCATACGTAACCCAGGTAAATGTCGGTATGGATAATATTGGATTTCTAAAATCTTCCGAGAGATCAAATATTATTAACGGCTCCGCGAGTATTTTTGACGACGATTCCACCCATCACAAGAGCTATGGCTATGACGTAGACGGAAATGGCACCCATGACACCAACCATGGCTGGAAGGGGTGCGTGGAAATGCGGGATCATCTTGATGGCGGAACCGTTGATACTACTGATGACCCGCCAAACAATGATTTTGTTCCGTATTTCTATACGTCTAACTCAGATGACAACGACTGGGTCGGCAGAGGTGTATCACACCCTACTTTCGGTGTCGGAACGGTCAATGACTTCTTCGATTCCGTTGGCGAAGGTCCAAATGCCGGCTGTCCCACCCCAATTCTGCCCCTAACGGCAGAAAAATCTACTGTGCTGGCCGCTATCGATGATATGCGCCCCTGGTACAGTGGCGGAACCATGGGGAATGTCGGCATGGTTTGGGGCTGGCGCGCTATATCTCCGCGTTGGCGCGGCCTGTGGTCAGGATCTTCCACAATGAATCTGCCGGCAGGCTATACTCAGCTCCCGCTGGATTATAACGAACCGTTGATCGATAAAGTCGTCATTATGATGACAGATGGTGTCAACCTGATCTTTAGCCACAAGAATTATAGTGGCAGTAGCGACGATGGTGAAGGTTGGGACTATAATTCCTACGGCCGCAAAGATGTTGCGGCGAGCGGTACATCGACGTCAAAACACAATAGTTACGGGCGTCTCAGCGGAGGCCGTAGTGGCTATGAAGATGATGTTGACGACAAATTCGCTCAACTATGCACAACCATGAAAAATGAAGGCATCATTATCTACACGATTAAGTTCAAAGCCGGTAATGATAGCCTGTACAGGAATTGTGCAACATCCACCAAGCATTACTATGACTCACCAACCGCTGCCGATCTGGAAGCCGCATTTACCTCAATCGGCCAGGAACTGAGTAACCTGCGCATCGCAGAGTAACCGAACAGCCTTGAAAAACGGCCCGTCGGTCCAGACCGGCGGGTCGTTTTTCGTTCCGCCCCTCCTCCCAATACGCATTCCTTCAAACCGGACAGGTCCCGGTCGATATCTATCCGGTGATTTGAACTGGAAGTGAAGTCGTCTCTGGCCTGCCCAACCGAGGCAGGTTGGCTAAACACCATCTTGTCGTTGTTAGCAGACGGATGCTTAGAATAGGCAGACAGGCCGCCTTATGGTACAAAATCACCATTGCCGGCGCCTGGGTTACTGTCTCTTTAGCTGTTAATGGAGGGCAAACGTCAGTTTATGGAATGATTTCCAGGCAATACCTGCCTAAGTGCTTCAGCGTCAGCTTAACAAATAGGTCTGCTTGCAGATCCAAAGGCTGGAAGACCTACCAAATGGCCAGGCTCAACAGATCAACAGATGAGCAGACAACCTTTTCCGGACAGGCTATCGCAAGAGGAAATGGAAGAGAGTTAGAAGGTGATCGTTGCCGAAAATCTGGGGCGGAAATAGGCGTCCCGATAAAAGATCTGGTCATTAAAAAATCCTAATGAATCCAGAAGATAAGGACTGTATTCGTAAATGATCTCTGCGACGATAACAGACTCACCATCTGCGAGCGTTTCTCCGCTACCAACGTCAACAAATGAAGGTGGAAGGGTCGCATCACCTCCGTCTGCTCCAATCGAACTTGTTGCACCAGAAACAGATCCTTGTGTCCTTTGGCTGATAATCAAGGGTGCTTGTCCCGCCCGGCCGACAACCGACGTCAAAATGACCATACCGTCTGAATTAAAATCAAATGGCTTGGCCAAATGTTCTGCTGAGAGCAGCAAGTTTGCCACTTCTGCAGCCGACATGGTCTCATCCGCCCGGGCGATAAGGTCGGACATTGTCGCAACAATTCTGTCCAGCTTTTGCGTAATTAGGGCATATCTGGCGACTTCAAAGCTACCTGCTGTCAGTAAAACCATGACAGGAAGAATTAAGGCGAATTCGACCATGGCAAGCCCGCGATGGTTCCTGATAAAGGAATAAACCATATTGGATGAGCAAATCGCCATCTTTCTCAAAACTTTCTTCATGACTGCCTCATTCAACTTCTCAATGCTGCGAAAACTCAGATCTCAATCAGCTCGTTCTAAAACGGCTCATTTCTTACAACCATTGACGCGGACATCGGAATGGTGCCGTTCAATACCGGTATTATCTGTCCGCTCAAAAAGTTCCAATTATATTCAATGGTATACAGAACGATTTCACTGGGCCCACCGAGGCCTGCTGTCCCCATATCTGCATCCCATGCGCCATTACCATTCACATCTGTAAATGGTTCCCCATCCGGATAGACAACACCGTCTGTGTGGGTATAAGGACCCGGAGTCCACGTGCCGTCCCCGTCAAGGTCGGTATGCGGTTCTGGCTGCCCGATATCTCCAAAACTCGGATAGACAAGGGTAGTAACATCAGTTTCCGTGAGATTGAGCAGACCTAAAGAGGCATCATTTACGATATTGACAATGGCCTGCTTCTGGCTGATACCACCGGTGCTCTTACCCGTCAATCCAACCCTGGAGGCATCTCGTAGTCCCCCCTCAACGACGGTATTAATAAACATACCCATGCTCAGTTCGATAATACCGACCAGAAATATCATCAGCACTGGCAGAACCATCGCCAACTCGACCGCAGTCGCAGCTTTAGTATCTTTTGCTAAAGCTCTGATATATTTACGTTTTAGAAGTTCGCGTATGGTCATGGCATATCCTTCCACTAACTTTCGTGAAAGACTATCCCAAAGGCCTTAACCCTCGGTTAAGAACTAGCGTTAATTTACTTAAAAGCCGCTGATTTTCAGGCTTTTTCCTCAGTCAGCGCCGCCGAAACGGTCTTCCCAGGCCGCCACATCGTCATCGGAGATTTTACGGAACAGAACCTCGGGAATATCGAAGCCATGACCTGCGGGCAGAGCCTGCAACGCCTCATAACAATCCCCTTCGATCCAGTCCGTTGGCATAAGGTCGAGGTTCAAGGCGTCAGATAGCCGTTGGGAGGTTGCCGGGATTACCGGCGCACTCAAAATCGCGAAAATCCGCATCAGATTGATGGCCACCCGCAAACTCATGGCGGCGGCTTCCGGATCTGTCTTAAAGGCAGTCCAGGGGGCGGCTTCCGTCAGATATTCGTTCCCCATCACCCAGATGGCCCGAAGATCCTGCATGGCTTTGCGGATCTGCATATCCTGCATATTGGCATTGTAGCTGGAAAGGCGCCTGTTCAAGTCTGCCCCCAGTTGTTTTTCAAGGGCGCCCATCTCTCCGCCCGCCGGAATTTCCGTGCCGAATTTGGAAGCACAGAATTTCAAGGCCCTGTTGACGAAATTCCCGAGGGTGTCCGCCAGGTCCTTGTTGACCGTGCCGGCGAAACCGTCCCAGGTAAAGCTCGCGTCAGAGCTTTCCGGGGCATTAGCCAGCAGATAATAGCGCCAGTAATCCGCCGGCAGCAGCTCAATGGCGTCCGACATGAAAATGCCCCGTTTCTGGCTTGTCGAGAACTTCCCGCCATAATAGTTTAACCAGTTGAAACCCTTAATAAAATCGACCATTTTCCAGGGTTCGCGGCTGCCAAGCTCGGTGCCCGGGAAGGTCACGGTATGAAACGGAACATTGTCCTTGGCCATGACCTGGACGTAGCGGACGTCATCCGCCTCATACCACCAGGATTTCCAGTCGCGATTGTCCGGATCTTCATCGGCCCATTCCTTAGTGGCCGAAATATATTCGATCGGCGCATCGAACCAGACATAATAGACCTTGTCCTCCATCCCCGGACGGTCCACCGGCACGCCCCATTTGAGATCGCGGGTTATACCGCGGTCATGCAGGCCTTCATCCAGCCATTTCAAGGCGATGGAAGACACCAGGACGGGCCAGTCCCCATGACTGTTGACCCAGGCCCGGATTTCGTCGGCCAGCTTGGACTGCAGCAGGAACAGATGAGTGCTTTCCCGGACTTCCAGATTTGTGCTGCCGGAGACAGCGCTGCGCGGCTCCAGCAGATCCGTGGGATCCAGCAGACGGGTGCAGTTTTCGCACTGATCCCCACGGGCCTTGTCATAGCCGCAATGGGGGCAGGTTCCTTCCACATAGCGGTCCGGGAGAAATCTCACATCCTCGATGGAATAGACCTGACGGGTCACCCGCTCCTCGATAAATCCGTTTTCCCGGAGTTTATCCCCAAAATACTGGGTCATTTCCTTGTTTTGCGGCGATGATGAGCGGCCAAAATGATCAAAAGACAGATCAAAGGCCGCGCCCAGATCGGCCTGGACCTTATGCTGCTCGGCACAGAATACCTCCACCGCCTGCCCGGCTTCCCGGGCCGCCAGTTCCGCCGGAGTGCCATGCTCATCAGTTGCACAGATAAAAAGCACCTCTTCACCCCGGGCCCGCAGATACCGGGCATAGAGGTCGGAAGGCAGCATTGAGCCAATCAGGTTCCCCAAATGCTTGACGCCATTGATATATGGCAAGGCTGAGGTAATGAGATGGCGGGTCATGGAGGTATTACTTCCTATAAACGGGAAAAACGCTTTGTTTTCGCTTCTTTTACAGGAACAAACCGGTGGGGGCAAAACAAACAATGTTTGGCATCGGGATTTTTAGGTAGGTAAAGGTTCCGGCTTCACATCTTTGGAGTGATACCGCCAACAGTTCGCACTCATTATCGAAATTTTCTAATAACCTCAATACCAATTTAACAGCCAATGTAAAAATCATATTTCAATCTCAGTCGACAGGCGTTCTTGTTGGTTGGCAAGCAAAATTATAATGTAATAGTTGAATATAGATATTTGACTTGATGCTATACGCATGCCGAAGTGATCGATTTGTTCTGGTAAATATTTCTACTTTATAAAAAGAGAGTAAAACTTTTTATGATCATAATTCACCCAGGGGCCCCAAAAACCGGCACTACCGCCCTACAAAATTTTCTGTTCGATTCATCAGATCGACTGCGGGAAATAGGAATAGAATTTCCAGACTGCGGACTTTCCAGATCGGGCGGACATAAAGATTTTCGGGTTTCCCTTAACAAATCGTCGCTCTCCGACCCCTACTTTGACAAGATACGGTCCAGCCTGAACGATGTCTTCGAAACAACCAAAGATGTACTCATAAGTTGCGAACTGTTATGGAGTGTTGATCCCCGTCGAATTGTAGAATGTTATCCAGTTTTGAAGGATGCACATATCCTTGTTTACCTGCGCAGACAGGACAACATGATAGAATCGCATTACGCACAGAAGGTTAAAGGAGGGGTAATAGAGATATTACCGAAAGAATTTTACAAGAAACATATGCTGGATTACGATTATGATGCCTTTTGCAGCAACTGGGCAGCTGTCTTTGGATCCAAAAACATTCACCCCCGTATTTATGAAAGCTCGAAAAAGAATGGGATAGTCACTGACTTTCTCGTCAGAGGATTAGGATCTCTGCTCGCCTCCGAGGGTAGGGATCACCGGTCAAGCCTTAAAAATATTATTGAAGTTGCCGCGGACGGCGCTAGGAAAAAATCCAACCTTCGTATTCATCCAAGCCTCACAAAAACTCTCCTAGCATTGAACCGGACAAGTGTTAGCGCGGAAACGAAAGAGCAAATACGGCAAGAGCTTCTTAAAGATTTTAGGCTTTGGAATAGTCTGGAAAAGACGGAGAATATTTTTTCTGACAGCTTACTCAAAAAGATATCTAAAGATTTTGAAGAATCGAATTCAAAAGTTAAATCAAAATACTTTCCTAGAGCTCGAAGAACTAATCTATTTTTCAATTAAATTTACCCAAAGCGATGGCTTTGCAGACCCGGAACGTCAACCATGACTTCAAAAACGCCGCCCTCCAGGGGATTTTGTGCCAAATGGTCGTCATCCAGGGCAAAGCGGGCCGAGGTGATATAAAGGGTCTTAAGGTCGGGCCCCCCGAAGGTGCAGCTGGTGGGATTGCTGCAGGGCAGCTCAATCACCTGATCCACCTCTCCCGTCGGGGAAATGCGGACGATACAGCTGCCACCGGAAGTTCTGCAATTCCAGATATAGCCCTCAGTATCCAGGCAGGAGCCGCCCGGCAAGCCCCTTGAAAATCCTTTCAGCAGCACCGTTGTCTCGGCAATCCGACCTACCTTCCGGTCCATCAGATAGCTGTAAAGGGCGTTACCAAACATATCGGAGGCGATCACCTGGCGATCGGCATCCCAGCCGAGGGCTGTACTTTGACTGGGAGCTTCCTCACTAATGCAATTGAGCTTCCCGTCTGGTTGGCAGCGATACAGGCGGCCGGCGCCATTCCCCGGCTCCTTCGTCCCAAACAAGAGACATCCATCCGGGCAGACAACAGCGGCCGTCAGGTCGGAATTGGGATGCTCCGGTTCAATCTCGGCGAGCGGGGTAAATTCATCTTCCAGATCCCAGAGCATGATTTTTTTGCCGGTGCCGACAATGGCACCGCCATCTTTAGCCAGGCCGATGGACCGGGTCACATCCGGAGCGGTCCAGCAGCGGCGGTCTCTTTTCTCCAGGTCGAGGGAACAGACAGATTTATCAGCAGAATCAATCCAGTAGAGGGCGTTCGACCATTCCTCCCAGATAATTCCTCCCCCCAGGACACTCTTGCTGTCAAATACCAGCTCTGCTTGCTTATCCATGTCGTCTTGATCTTTCCACGTAAGATATTCACACTTGTCAGGCAAATATATTTTTTTTAAGAAAAGACAACCGTGATATAGGCTTTAATTTTATTCTATTTTCGAGAAGTTACAAGCAGGCAGTATGCCCGACAGGAAAATTTCAATTGCCCCGATGATGGACTGGACGGACCGGCATGACAGGTACTTCCTGCGGCTGATCACGTCCCGCGCCCTGCTTTATACGGAAATGGTGACGACCGGGGCGATCCTGTTTGGCGATGCGGATCGGCATTTACGCTTTGATCCGGCGGAACAACCGGTGGCCCTGCAGTTGGGCGGCAGCACGCCGGATGATCTCGCCCGATGCTGTGAAATCGCCGAGGGCTATGGCTATCAGGAGATCAATCTGAATGTGGGTTGTCCGTCCGATCGGGTCCAGAGCGGTCGTTTTGGCGCCTGTCTGATGGCGGAGCCGGAAACCGTCGCGGCCTGCGTCAAGGCCATGAAGGCGGCGACTTCCCTGCCCGTCACTGTCAAAAACCGGATCGGCATTGATGATCTCGACAGCTATGACCATCTGGTCAAATTCACCGGCACCATTGCCGAGGCGAGCTGCGAGACCTTCATCATCCATGCCCGCAAAGCCTGGCTGACCGGCCTCAGCCCCAAGGAAAACCGCACCATTCCGCCTCTCGATTATCCGCGGGTCTATCAATTGAAACAGGATTTTCCCGAGCTTGAGATCATCATCAATGGCGGTATCCGGACGGTTGAGGAGATTGATGCCCATCTTGAGCAGGTGGATGGGGTGATGATCGGGCGGGAGGCCTATCAGAACCCGTATTTCCTGGCGGAGATCGACCATCGCTATTACGGCCTTGCCGATACGGCGCCGGAACGGCGGGAGGTGGTCGAGCAGATCCTGCCCTATATCGACCGGGAAATGGCCAAGGGCGTGCCGCTTAAGTCCATTACCCGGCATATGCTCGGCCTGTTTCAGGGACGGCCCGGAGCGAAGGCCTGGCGGCGGCATATTTCCGAGAATGCCCATCTGGCCGGGGCCGATCCGAGCTTACTAACCGAGGCGGCGGCGAAAACACGGTAAAAAAAATCCCCACAATTTCTCGCGGGGGTTTTCTTTTATTTCAAAGTCTTAAGCCTTTTTCAGGCGCTGATCCAGGCTCCAAATTCCAGCCCCGGCGCTGACGAGAACCATCAAACCACCGGCAATGGCGATGTTTTTCATGAACAGGATCATCTGGATCTGATCTTCCGGCTGCAGGTGAAAAATCACCCCGGACACCAGACTGAAACCGGCCAGCAGAAAGGCCGCAATCCGTGTCTGCCATCCGACGACGAGAGCCAGGCCGCCGCCAATTTCCAGGAGAATAACCAGGGGCAGGACAAAGCCGGGAACCCCCATGGATTCCATATAGCCCTGTGTCCCGGCATAACCGCCGATTTTGTTAAAGCCGGCGAGAAGGAAGAGGACGGCCAGAAAGACCCGTCCGCCGAGATCGAAAAGAGGGGTGAGTTTATCCATTTTTGAGGTCTCCAGTTGGTTTAAAATCCGATTAATTCGCAATGTATGTCTAAAAAATTGAATTTAAATTGCAATTTTTAGCAGTTTACTGTCTATTTTTTAGACAATGCTAAAATCAACCCTGACCCAATGGCAAATTTTTATCAAGGTCGTCGAGGAGCGCGGATATCTCAAAGCGGCCGAGGCGCTCCACCGCAGTCATTCCTCTGTCCATCACGCCATCAGCAAACTGGAAGCCCGATTGGGGGCGCGGCTTGTTTATGTTCAGGATCGTCAGCTGCATCTGACGGCCGTCGGCAGGGTCATGCATCGCCGGGCCAAACAGCTGTTATCCGATGCCGAGGATATGGAGGCGATGGTCGAATTTTCGGCGCAGGGATGGGAGACGGATCTGACCATTGCCGTGGAAAATCTCTATCCGCGCCGCCAGCTGACCAAAGCCCTTGAGAATTTTTATGACGAGGAACTGAATATCCGGTTGAAAATCAACACGGTTGTCCTCAACGGCGCCGTCGAGGCCATTACCGAGGGCAAGGCGGATATTGTCATCTCTCCCATCATCCCGCCGGGCCATGTGGGAACACCGCTGACAACGTTCAAACTGGTCCCCCTCGCCTCCTATTTCCATCCCATGCTGACGGCGGACCGACTGATTGAGACGCGGGAACTGAGCCGCCATCTGCAGATCGTCATCAGCGACGGCCTTGAACCCGACAAACAGGAGGATCTTGGCTGGCTGAAATCTGAGCAACGCTGGTCCGTGGCCGATTTTCAGCATGCCCGGGACATTATGATTTCCGGCATCGGTTTCTGCTGGATGCCCGAATATATGTTCATTGACGACATTAAACCCGGCATCCTGGAGATCATTCCGACCCGCGACAAACTGGAGCGGCTGGTCACCCTAAACCTTGTCCTGCCACGCCCTGACAACACCGGTCCCGCCGCCCGATTGCTGGCCGACATGATCCACAAACACAGCCTGCCCGTCATTCCGGAGGAGGACCGGGTCTAGCGGGCCTGACTGTGATAGGCTTCATTGGGCATCATATCAACGGCCGTCGACATGCGATTGCTCATATTGAAAAACGAGACAGTGGCGGCGATATCCCAGATATCGCGATCCGTCCAACCAGCCTCCCGGAGTTTCTGACGATCTTCTTCAATAACTTCACTGGGTGACTTCGTCAGCTTGTCGGCAAAATCGAGCATGGCCCGTTGACGAACCGGCAGCTCCGCCGCCCGATAATTCATCACCATCAGCTCACCGAGAATAGGATCACCCGAGAGTTCCCGCACGGCCGCCCCATGGGCCGTCAGGCAATAGAAGCATTTATTGATGGATGAGACGACCACGGCGATCATTTCCCGCTCCAGCTTGCTGAGCCCCGACTCGCCGAGCATAAGATCCCCATACATATCCGAAAAGGCCCGCAGCTTGACCGGATCGAAACTGTAAGAGGCGAGAACGTTGGGCACCATGCCCAGCTTCTCATCGCAAATATCGAAATATTTCCGTGTCCCCTCCTCCAGATCTTCACGGGCCGGAACCGGGATGTCCAGGCCATGGATATGCTTTGGTTGAGACATGCGAATCTCTCCTTAACAATTTGGTTTTATTTGTTTTAGCCGTTTTGACCGCGATGCCTCAGCAGATGGTCCGCCAGAATACAGGCCATCATGGCTTCCCCGACAGGGACAGCGCGAATTCCCACACAGGGGTCATGCCGTCCTTTCGTCGTGATCTCCGTCTCTTCACCCCGGATGTCAATAGTATCGCGGGGTTTAAGGATGGAAGATGTGGGCTTCACCGCAAATCTCGCGACGATATCCTGCCCGGAAGATATCCCACCGAGAATGCCGCCGGAATGATTTGAAACAAATCGCGGGCCGTCTTCATTCCCGGCCCGCATTTCATCGGCATTGGTCTCTCCGGTCAAGGCCGCCGTTGAGAAGCCATCGCCAATCTCGACACCCTTAACCGCGTTAATGGTCATCAGAGCTCCGGCAAGATCGGAATCCAGCTTGCCATAGACCGGTGCCCCCAGCCCGGCAGGAACGCCACTGGCCACCAGCTCGATCACCGCGCCGACAGACGATCCGGCCTTGCGGATACCATCCAGATAGTCGGTCCAGTTCTCCACCATATCGGGATCCGGGCACCAGAAAGGGTTGTCGTCAATTATCGAAAGATCAAGACGGCTGCGGTCAATGGCCCGGTCGCCGATCTGAGTGAGATAGCCGGTAATTTTAACGTCCGGTCCCAGGATCTTGCGGGCAATACCGCCGGCAGCAACCCGGGCCGCCGTTTCCCGCGCGCTCGATCGGCCGCCGCCTCGATAATCGCGGATACCGTATTTCGTCTGATAGGTATAATCGGCATGCCCAGGCCGAAACTTCTCTTTAATCTCCCCATAATCCTTGGACCGCTGATCGACATTTTCGATCATCAGGCTAATGGGCGTCCCAGTGGTCTTGCCTTCAAATACACCGGAGAGAATTTTGACCTGGTCCGGTTCCCGCCGCTGGGTGGTGAAGCGCGACTGGCCGGGCCTGCGGCGATCCATCCAGACCTGGATTTCCTCTTCCGAAATCTCAATCAGCGGCGGGCAGCCGTCCACGACGCAGCCCAGAGCCGGACCATGGCTTTCACCCCAGGTCGTCACCCGAAACAGATGACCAAAGCTATTATGTGACATAGGGACTACCGCCTGCTAAAGATTCAGGGCCTGGAAAAGGCCTTATTTCGTGATGTCGGGTGCGTCTTCCGCCTTCATGCCGACCACATGATAACCGGCATCCACATGATGGGTTTCCCCGCTGACCCCGGCGCTGATATCACTGAGAAGATACAGCGCCGATCCGCCGACATCGTCGATGGTGACATTGCGTTTGAGGGGCGAATGATACTCGTTCCATTTCAGGATATATCTGAAATCACCGATGCCCGAAGCGGCCAGGGTTTTGATCGGCCCCGCAGACAACGCATTCACCCGGATATTGTTTTTCCCCATTTCCACAGCAAGATAACGCACGGCGGCTTCCAGCCCGGCTTTCGCCACACCCATTACATTGTAATGAGGGATCACCCGCTCCGCCCCATAATAGGTCAGGGTGATCATGCTGCCACCTTCGGTCATCAATTCAGACGCGCGCTTGGCCAGGGCAATGAAAGAGAAACAGGAGATATCCATGGTCATGGCGAAGTTTTCCCGGGTTGTATCGGAAAAATTACCCCGCAACTGGGTTTTGTCGGAAAAGCCGATGGCGTGGACAAAGAAATCAATCTTGCCCCATTTCTCGCGCAAGGCCTCAAATACGGCATCCATGGAGGCGTCATCGGTGACGTCACATTCCAGAACCATGTCGGAACCCAGGCTGTCTGCCAGCGGGATAACCCGCTTGCCAAGGGCTTCCCCCTGATAGGTGAAGGCCAGTTCCGCGCCATGTTCGCTTAATGTGCGCGCAATCCCCCATGCGAGCGAATGATTATTGGCGACTCCCATAATCAAACCTCTTTTGCCGGCCATCAGGCCATTGTGCTGAGTCATACACAAAACCCCTCGTTACTATTGACGATCATACGCTACTTTTTTCTTTTTTATCGTGACTGCAAATCGCAGTCAAAATACTTATTCATCCGGATGTCGATCTACTGGTCGGTTTTCAACTTCGATCGGGCATCATACGGGTGGCTCTCCGCCCATTTAGTCACAAGGTCCTGCAACTCGCCATCCTGATCTTCCGGCAGGACAACCTTCAGTCGGACAAGCTGATCCCCGCGGGCGCCTTTTGTCCCGGCGGCAATCCCCTTGCCTTTCAGGCGCAAGGTCGTTCCGGTGTTCGATCCGGGTGGCACTTTTAGGCTCACTGTGCCGTCAACCGTTGGTACCTTTACCTGTGCCCCCAACACAGCCTCAGGCAAACTGACGGGCAGCTCGACAATCACGTTTTTGCCGTCTCGCTGAAAAAACACATGCGGTTTGACAGTGACATTAATCAAAATATCTCCAGCCGGTCCGCCTCCCGGGCCCTTGTCACCCTGGCCTTTCAGACGGATCTGCTTGCCATCGGCGATACCGGCCGGAATATTAACATCCAGGGTCCGGCCACCCTCGCCCATGGTCAGGCGCCGTTTGCCGCCAAGAGCGGCTTCCGAAAAAGTGATCTCAATGGCAAATTTCCGGTCCCGGCCTTTCTCAGGCTGACGAGCGCGGGAACCGCCGGTACGGAAATTGCCGAAAATCTCAGAAAAAATATCCTCCGCGCCGCCAAAGCCGGCACCTGACTGACTATAGGTCCGGGTACGACCGCCGCCACCAAAGCCGGCCATTTTTTCCTGACCCGTTTCGTCTATCTCGCCGCGATCATAGCGGGCCTTGAGCTTTTCATCACCCAGAATATTGTAGGCTGCGGAAATTTCCTTGAATTTTTCCTCAATCTTGGTGTCGCCGGGATTTGCATCCGGATGATGCTCTTTCGCCAGTTTGCGATAGGCAGACTTGATCTCCTGCTGGCTCGCACCTTTCGACACACCTAATATTGTGTACAAATTTCTCATTTTGTCTTGTATCAAACCTCTTCAGATACTTGCATTTGCACGTTTTTTGGCTTTGAGAGCCCCTCATCAGGCCTTAAATATAAGCTGCTTCTCTTAGGATTTAACTAATTCGTCCTCTGAATTTGTCTTTTTTCCATATGGGTCAGCGTTTTTTCGAGTCCCGCGAGCGCGGTCGCCGCATCGGCATAGCCGTTTTTCTTGGCTTTTTCCCACCAGATATAGGCCCGAACCCGGTCAACCGGGACGGCCAGGCCATTATGGAACATGGTCCCAAGTTTATACTGAGCTTCCGCATGGCCCTCCTGCGCCAATATGGCCCAAATGCTCAAAGACTGCTGATATTCCTGCAGAGCAAAGGCCAGATCCGCCATTTCCAGCTTTTCGTCCAATGTCAGACCATTTCCCTCGGCCGAGGTGACAGGAGCTGGTTTCGGCGCTGGTGGCGGAGGGGCTGACGCCACAACCACCGGCTTTTCCGGCTCATCCTTGACCGGAGCAGGCGCCGCCGTTGTTGCGGCGGCGGTCACGGGCGCCGACGGGGACGGTTTTTTGGCACTTAAAGACTTCAGGGCGTCATAAAACCCTTTCTTCTGGATCGAACCTGAGGGTTTCGGCGGGGCCACAGATGCCGTCTTAAGGGCATTTTCCTTCACCGGGTTTTCCACGGGCGCAGCAGCGATCTTAGGGGTTTTCGGTGCGATTTCGGCCGGCTTGGTTGCTTCCGTACTGGTTGCTGTCGCCGCATCCGGAGGATTGGCCGGAGCTGGTGACTCCGGGGCCTGGGGCGGGCGTTCGATGGTGACAACAATTTCCTTTTCGGGATCCTCAGGCGTGTCGTCCCGCGCTTTCAGCAGCGCCAGGCGTTCCTTCGCCTGTGGGTGACCGTCCCCCGCCGCCAGTTCGAACAGAGCCTTCGCCTTGTCGAGATTCTGGCTGACACCGAGGCCGGTTTCAAACATAAGCCCCAGATTATACCGGGCCAGGACATGCCCCTGCTCAGCCGCCTTGGCGAACCAGCTCGCGGCCTGGAGGAAGTCCCGCTCCACGCCTTCACCGTTCAGATACATCCCGGCGACGTTGGCCTGGGCACGGTCGAAGCCCATGGTTGCCGCCCGCTTGTACCAGGTCAGGGCTTTCTTGAAATCCTGCTGGGTCCCCAACCCCCGGCGGTACAGATGCCCAACATTGCGCATGGCCGCCGGATCGTTGGCCTTGGCAAGGGGCAGCCATTCGTCCAGGGCTTTCTTGTAGTCCTTGGCCTCATAGGCCTTGACCCCTTCCTCAAAGCCCGCCCGGACCCCGTTTGGCAAGGCAAAGCCTATCAGGGCCAGCAGTGTCAGGCCAACCGCCGTTTTCCGAATTCCGGTCATATATCCGACCACTCAATCCTCTTGCTGATACTTTCAGACACTGCCTGGCACAAGCCAATCAGCTCATAATCTGCCAGGATCCATCCGCTTGCCGGCAGGCCGTTCCATATCCTTTTTCCAGCTTGCCGCCGACTTCGATGGTCTGCTGGAACTCCCGGCAATAGCGTCCGTCCGTATGGTTGCCATCGCGCACGGGCGTGATCGATCCGGAATTGCCGCTTTGCGGATTATTCCAGGTGATGGTTTCGCCGATCGGCGCCGTCGTCGCCCGTTTTTCCGCCCGGTCAATCTGCGCCCGGTCCGCTTTATCCAGGGATTTACCGACTTCCTGTCCGATCATTGCACCGGCTAGGGTACCCACACCGACGGCGACCAGTCTACCCGAACCACCGCCGACAAGAGAGCCTAGAATGGCACCGCCGAGACCGCCCAGGACCGCACCACCGGTCGCCTTGGGATTATTTTCGGCATCACACCCTGTCACCAATAGAAGAGCCGCGACCGCCGTGACCACAACAAATTTCGACTTTATCATGTTCCTGTCCTCATACTCGTTTCAATATGCGCCGCAAAATCTCGCCGCGCTTTCTTGACACCATTATATATGGGCATTTTGCACATTAATAGCAAAAGACGGATCACAATAAATTACAGTTTGTTTTGCCGGCGTGTTCGAGAGTTATCGACATCGGCTGCCGAGACGTCTAAAAATAGGCCTGCAAAACCAGTAACAGTGTCAATAACGGACCTCCTTCGATGAGTGTGAAAAATTTCTCCGAGCTCCTGGAAGAATTCCAGCAATGGATGTCGGAAGCGGAAAAAAGCGAGCCAAATGACCCCACCGCCATGTCCCTGGCAACGGTGGACACGGACGGGCAGCCCTCCGTGCGCATGGTCCTGCTCAAAAACGCCGATGAGCGCGGGTTTGTCTTCTATACGAATTTCGAAAGCCAGAAAGGCGGCGAACTTCTGGCAACTCCGAAGGCCGCCCTATGCTTCCACTGGAAGTCCCTGCGCCGCAGCATTCGCATTCAGGGGGATGTGGAAAAAGTCACCGATGAAGAGGCCGATGCCTATTTTGCCAGCCGCCCCCGCGACAGCCGCATCGGCGCCTGGGCAAGCCAGCAATCGCGGGCCATGAACAGCCGCTTTTCCCTGGAAAAGGCGGTCGCCAAATATGCGGCAAAATTCGGGGTTGGGGACATTCCTCGCCCCGATTACTGGTCCGGCTTCCGGGTGATACCTACCCGTATGGAATTCTGGCGGGACCGACCCTTTCGCCTGCATGAACGCCGGCAATATTCGAAAACTGCCGGAGGATGGGCAGAAAATATCCTGTATCCGTAAAAGTGAGTGAGCGCTCACTTTTCTATTTTGAGAGATAGGTCCATTGGCCATAGAAAAGATCGAAGAGGATACTTCCTCCGCGCCGGGGGGTGAAAATGGCAGGCTGATGCGGTCAGCGACCTATGCCTCCGTGACCGTCGCCATCATCCTGATTGTCATCAAAGTGGCGGCTTATCTGGCGACAAATTCCGTGGCGATCCTCTCCACATTGGTTGATTCCATCCTTGATTGCCTGGCATCCCTGATCAATCTGTTTGCTGTCCGCCAGGCTCTTGTTCCCGCCGATCGGGATCACCGTTTCGGCCATGGCAAGGCCGAGGCCCTCGCCGGATTGTTTCAATCGGCAGTGATTATGGGGTCCGCGGTCTTTCTGGTGTTCCAGGCCGTAGAACGCCTGATTAATCCCAAACCGATTCATTCCATGCCCCTCGGCATTTCGGTGATGGTGATCTCCATTGTTCTGACCCTGCTGTTGGTCTCCTATCAGCGCTATGTCATCCGCAAGACACGCTCCGTGGCCATTTCCGCCGATTCCCTGCATTATGTCGGGGATTTACTGATCAACGGCAGTGTCATTGTCGCCCTGCTCCTCGGTGCCTATTTCGGCTGGCCCTATGCGGACGGTCTGTTTGCCATCGGTATTGCCCTGTTCCTGATGCTCAGTTCCTGGAAGATCATCCGGGTGTCTCTGGCGGACCTGATGGATGAGGAACTGGGGGATGAAGAACGGCAGAAAATCCTCGATCTGGTCAAATCTCAGCCAGGAGTCCTTGGTGTTCACGACCTCAGAACCCGCCGCTCCGGCCAGCAGGTCTTTATCCAGATGCATATCGATATGGACGGCGCCATGAGCCTCAGAGACGCCCATGATATCTCGGATGCCGTGGAAATGCGGTTGATGGAGGCCTTTCCGGAAGCGGAAGCCATTGTCCATCAGGATCCCATTCATCCTGCACCCTGAATTCACAATCCCGTATGCGCCTACAGAAAGCCTTTTAAATTTAATGAGTTAGCTGTATACTACTCGAAATATCGAGAGGATTACGAAAAGCATGTCATTCAAATCCATTCTAGTCCCTGTGACCGGCGCGGAAAACGATTGCGACAGCAGGGCCCTTGAAAGCGCGTTGCGATTGGCAGATAGATTTGGCGCCCATGTCGATGCTTTGCATATCAAGATTGATCCGAGGACAGCGGCTGCCTTTGTCGGCGAAGGCATGACATCCGCCATGATCGAAAGTGTCATTGATCTGGCGGAGAAAGACGGCGAAAAACGACGGGAGATTGCTCATACAAAATTCAGAGATATCTGTATCAACGCGAATGTTCCCGTCATAAAAGCGATGTCCGAGCGTCCTGTATCCGGAGTGTCGGCGCAGTTCATAGAGAAACAGGGAAACCGCGAAGAAGTCCTGTTAATGTACGGACGTCTGTTTGACCTGATCGTTGTCAGCAAACTCAAGGAGGATGAAGATGGCAGTCATCGGCTGATGATCAACACAGCGTTGCGGGAAACCGGCCGTCCAGTCCTCTTGGTAGAAGATACAGTAAAAGAAATGGTGGGTAGTAAAATCGCTCTGGCCTGGAACGGATCCGTCGAATCAAGCCGCGCTATTTTTTATTCTCTGCCGCTGTTGAGAAATGCCGAAAGTGTGACTTTGATCTCCGCTACCGACGATCTGGATGAAGAAGTTCATTCCGAGGATGCCATCCGCTATCTGGCCCTGCATGGCATCTCGGCCAAGGGCTGCGAGATTACCGGGAGCTCTGGCAAGTCGACAGCCGAATCTCTGCTGGCCCAGGCGACAAAATGCAATGCGGATCTCCTGGTTATGGGTGCCTATACCCGCAGCCGTTTGCGGCGGCTGTTTTTTGGTGCCGTCACCGAGGAAATCCTGGAAAGCTGTCCAATTCCTGTGCTGTTGGCCCATTAAACCTACTCGGATCTGATAGATTAGGTAAACATTGATCACATTATCGGTAGTTCAGGAGCAATGCGACCTTTTGTCCCTTGTCAAAGAAACGGGTTGTTTAGTAGGTTTTGATTATACCAGTGTGATGGGAACAATCGGGAAGTCGTCAAATGGATTATGATCAGGTTTTTGAACAAGCCCTCCTCTCCTTGAAACAGGAGAACAGGTATCGCGTGTTCACGGAACTGGGTCGTCATGCCGGTGAATTCCCAAAAGCCACCCGGCATCTTCCGGATGGTCAGGAACAGGACGTCACGATCTGGTGTTCCAACGACTATCTCGGCATGGGTCAGCATCCCGATGTGCTGAGCGCCATCAAGACCGCCGCCGACAAATATGGCGCCGGCGCGGGCGGCACCCGGAATATCTCCGGCAATACCCATATGATTTGTGAATTGGAGCGGGAGCTTGCCGATTTACACGCAAAGGAAAGCGCCCTCGTCTTTACGTCGGGCTTTGTTTCCAATGACGCCACTCTCTCCACCCTGGGCAAATTACTTCCCGGCTGCGTCATCCTGTCAGACGAGTTGAACCATGCCTCGATGATTGATGGCGTCCGCCATGCGGGATGCGAAAAAATCATTTTCCGCCATAACGATGTCCGCGATCTTGAGGACAAGCTGAAAAACCTGGATCCGGATCGAGCCAAAATCATTGCCTTTGAATCCGTCTATTCCATGGACGGTGATATTTCTCCGATCAAGGAATTCTGTGATCTGGCCGATAGATATGGGGCGCTGACCTATCTGGATGAGGTCCATGCCGTTGGCCTCTATGGCCCACGCGGCGGCGGTGTGGCCGAACGGGAAGGACTGATGGACCGGATCACCATTATAGAGGGAACCCTCGGCAAGGCCTTCGGGATCGTCGGCGGCTTTATCACCTCAACATCTAACATTGTGGATGCCATTCGCTCCTACGCGCCGGGCTTTATCTTTACGACAACCCTCTCACCCGTGATGTCTGCGGGCGCCCTTGCCAGTGTCCGTCATTTGAAGGTCAGCCAGATCGAGCGGGAGCAGCATCAGGAGCGGGCCGGGGCCCTTAAAAAGCTGCTGGGCGAGGCCGGCCTGCCGGTTCTCCCGTCTGTCACCCATATCGTTCCGGTGATGGTCTATGATGCGGAACTGTGTAAACAGGCCAGTGACATGCTGCTGGAAGACTACGGCATCTATCTCCAGCCCATTAACTACCCGACGGTTCCCCGCGGATCGGAACGGTTGCGGATCACGCCGACCCCCTTCCACAACGACGCCATGATGGCGGAGTTGGTCGGAGCGTTGAAAGACGTGTGGAACCGCCTGAACCTGCGACAGGCGGCCTGAGCCCGGATTTTTCTCTTTAAACAAAAAAATCGGGAAGCAATTCCTCTTCCTTGACCCCGTCAAAACGGTATTTGGAAAGATCGGTTATGCCGACGGACGCCAGGGTTTCATCATCAACACAGAAATTACCGGTAAATTCCCGGGACGGCTTGGTCAGGATGACATGGGCCGCATCGGACATGATCTCCACCTTGCGGCATTTGTTATGCACATCACCGCCGGCGATCAGATCCATGGCCGCGGTGGCAATCGCCGTCCGCGGCCACAGGGCGTTAAAGGCAATCCCGTCCTTTTTAAATTCATCGGCCATTCCGAGGACACAAAGGCTCATCCCATATTTCGCCATGCTGTAGGCCACGTGCGGCGAGAACCAGTGGGTTTCAAAGTTAAGGGGTGGCGATAAGTTCAGCACATGGGGATTTTCCGCCTTCTTCAAATGGGGAATAGCCTTTTGCGAGCAAAGATAGGTGCCGCGGGTATTGATCTGATGCATCAGATCATAGCGCTTCATCGGCGTCTGCAACGTGCCTGTCAAACTGATGGCGGAAGCATTGTTGACGAGAATGTCGAGGCCACCGAAGGTGTCTACCGCCTTCTCAATCGCCGCTTCCACAAGCTCTTCTTCCCGGACATCGACCACCAAAGGCAGGGCCTTGCCACCCGCCGCTTCGATCTCCTCGGCAGCGGTATAGATCGTCCCGGCCAGCTTGGCATGGGGCTCGGCGGTTTTGGCGGCAATAACCACATTGGCCCCGTCAGCGGCAGCCCGCTTGCCGATAGCCAGACCAATCCCTCGGCTGGCCCCTGTAATAAAGAGTGTCTTACCTTTTAGATCCGCCATCGCCCTGTTCCTTTCGAGTTGCTAATTACCCTGATAGTCTGGTTTGCGTTTTTCCTTGAATGCCGTGACCCCTTCCACCCAGTCATTGCTGGCGGCGCAGGCCGCGAAATTCTCAGCTTCAAGGGAAAGCTGTTCTTCCATGCTGTTGCCGAGGGAGGCATTGAGAAGCGCCTTCGTCCGGCCAATCGCAACCGTCGGACCATTGGCCAGCCGCTCGGCCAGTTTTGTCGTCTCCGCCGCCAGGTCGTCACTTGGGACAATGAAATTGATCAGCCCCATATCCTTGGCTTCCTGGGCTCCGAACCGGTCTCCAAGCATGGCTATTTCCATGGCTTTCTTAAGGCCGACAATGCGCGGGAGGGTATAGGTTCCGGAACCATCCGGAGTCGTTCCGATATTGATATAGGCGAGGGTAAAGAAGGCATCATCCGCCGCAATCACCATGTCACAGGCCATCATCAGGGACAGACCGAAGCCGGCTGCTGCGCCCTGAACGCTGGCGATGATCGGTTTTTGCATACGCCGCATGGTGAACATGGTCGGATGCAAGCCGTGAATACGCCTCTCAAAATTCTGGCGGCGCTCATCGGGGGTTTTGGAGACAAAATCATTGAAGGATTTGACATCGCCGCCCGCCTGGAAATGCTCCCCTGCCCCTTTCATCACAACACAGCGGATACTCTCGTCCGTTTCGATGTCCGTGACAGCCAGAAACAATGCTTCGCGCATTTCAATTGAAAGAGCGTTTCGCGCCTCGGGCCGGTTGAGGGTCAAGGTGGCGATGCCGTTTTCCTTGGAAACCAGAAGATGGTCGGTCATGATTTTGTTCCTTTTCTTGTTTTTATTTCCCTGATTTTAGTGTGTTCTCAGGCGACGGCAGCCGTCACTGATTTTGTGCGCTGGAACCGCCAGACGCCATCAGCACCTATTTGCCGTTCCATTTCTCCCTCGCCGATGAGATAGTGGCAATGGGCCAAACCTTCGGCAATTGCGAGCCCCTTATCAGCAACCGACAATTCCCGATCAAACAGGACCGGCAGCAGATCAAGGGCGGACATTGGTGTATCACAGGCGCTCAACAATTGCTTGAGCCGATCCTGATGATGGTTTTGATAATATTCGAGCTGATTATGAAACCCCAAAAAAACATCATTATGGGCTGGCAGCACCAAGGTATCTGCCGGGATTTTTATAAATGTATCAATGGATTGAATAAATTCCTTCAAGGGATTCGCGAAGGGCTCAGACGGGTAAACACCAATATGAGGCGTGATCCGGGGTAAAATCTGATCCCCGGAAATAAGAACTCCTTCTTCCGCGCAATAAAGACAGGCATGTTCCGGCGCATGGCCGCGACCGACGACGACCTGCCAATCTTTCTTGCCCATGGTGAGAATCTCGCCATCCGAAATACGATTAAAGCCCATGGGTACTTCTGACATGGCTTTTCGAAAATTGTTAAAATTTCGGGAGCGGACCCGATCCAGCATTTTTTCGGTAAATCCAACAGAGGCATAGAAATCAATGACGAATTGTGGTGTTTCCTTGGCTCCTTCCAGATACAGCATTCTGCCAAAGGTCCATTCGCCGAAAGTCATTGTCAGCGGAATATTCCAGCGATCCGTGACCCATCCGGCAAGACCCATGTGATCGGGATGAAAATGCGTGCAAATCAAACGGGTTACGGGTTTTCCTTTAAGGTGGGATTTAAAGATATGCTCCCATAAACCCCGAATAACCTCCGTGTTAAGGCCGGAATCGACCATAGTCCAGCCGTCGTCATCTTCAATCAGATAGAGATTGATGTAATCCAGGCCTTTTATGGGGATCGGCATGCGCACCCAGAGCAGCCCTTCCCTGATTTCCAAAACCTCTCCGTCTGCAGGACGGGTACCGAGCGGGTATTCTATTTCTTGTTTTTTCATTATGAACCCTTTAGTTGGCAGCATGGATCAGTCTGCGGTTCCATGCCGCCATTTTACTTTGACGTTAACGTAAACGTCAAATTCTCACTATGTGGTCAGGCGGAAAGCTGCTCTTCATTGAGGGCAAAGAGGGTTTCCGGTCCTTCTGTGACCGGACCTAACAACGCTGTCGCCTGGGGCAGGATCTGGGCTGCAAAGAATCTCGCCGTGACAATTTTAGCGGAGAGAAATTCCGTGTCGCTATCCCCTGCGTCCATCAAGGCCTTTGCTTTCAATGCCGACTTTGCCAGCAGGTAGGCGCCCACAACCGTCGCAAACATTCGCAAATAGGGGGTCGCGCCGGCTGGTGCCGCGTTCGGATCATTGGGGGCGTTGGTATAAAGCCAGTCGGTCGCATCCTTTAAGGCGGAAACCGCCAGATTCATATGCAGAGACATGGCAACGAACTCATCGCCCTCGGCCGCCAGATCTTTCACAGTCCCTTCAATGTCTGAAAGAAGCTGCTTGACGGGCGCCCCACCCTGCAGGCCCAGTTTACGGCCCACCAGGTCGAGGGCCTGAATACCGTTAGTGCCTTCATATATGGGCAGGATCCGGGCGTCACGATAATATTGGCCGACACCGGTTTCCTCGACAAATCCCATGCCGCCATGAATTTGGACCGCCGTTGAGGCCAGCTCCACCCCAAGATCCGTCGACCAGGCTTTTGACAGGGGAGTCAGCAGCTCGGCCATGCCCATGCTCTGCATCCGAACCTCTTCATCCGGATGGTTATGGGCCTTATCCAGACATTCGCCATTGAGGTAAATCAGGCAGCGCATGGCCTCGATGTTCGCTTTCATGGTCATCAGCATGCGCCGGACATCGGCATGATGGATGATCGGGGCCATTTCGCCTTTCGGCATGCCGGGAGACTGGCCCTGTTTGCGGTCCAGGGCATATTCCACCGACTGCTGATAGGCCCGCTCGGCGATCGCTAACCCCTGTACTCCGACATTCAGCCGAGCACTGTTCATCATCGTGAACATGCAGGCCATGCCCTTGTTTTCCGCTCCCAGCAGATAGCCAACACAGTTGCCTTCATCCCCATAGGACATCACCGCTGTCGGGCTGGCATGGATACCGATCTTTTCTTCCAGGGACACGCATTTAAGGTCATTCCGCGCGCCGAGGGAGCCGTCTTCATTGACCAGATATTTTGGCACGATAAAAAGAGAGATCCCTTTGGTACCAGCCGGCGCCCCAGGTGTCCGGGCCAATACGAGATGAATGATATTCTCACTCATTTCATGTTCGCCATATGTAATAAATATCTTCTGGCCCGAAATGCGCCAGGTACCGTCCTCCGCCGGTTCTGCCTTAGACCTCAGCGCCCCGACATCGGAACCGGCATGGCTTTCCGTGAGGTTCATGGTCGCCGCCCATTCACCGGTCACCAGTTTCTTCAAATAGGTTTCCTTCTGTTCCTCAGAGCCATGGGCCATGATGGATTCAATCGCTCCCTGGGTCAGCAAGGGACAAAGGGAAAAGCCAAGATTGGCCGCGTTCCACATCTCAACGGTGGCCAAAGCCACCGCCCCCGGCAGCCCTCCCCCATCATATTTTTCCGGCGCGGAAATTCCGTTCCAGCCGCCCTCAACGAATTGGGCATAGGCTTCATTCCAGCCATCCGGTGTCGTGACCACTGCATCCTTGACATGGGATCCTTGCAGATCTCCCGGCTTGTTCAGCGGTGACAGGACGTTCGTTGCAAATTTTCCCGCCTCCTCAAGGACGGCATCAACAACATCAGCCTCCGCATGCGCGAATGTGTCCAGTTTTGACAATGCTTCCATATCGACAATATTGTTCAATACGAAACGCATATCCTTGATAGGTGCTGTATATTCGCCCATGAAATTTCCCTCTTTTGACCCCTGTTATTCTATTTTATTCGTTATGGCATATCCCGCAGTGATAAAAAAGTACTTCGCTTTGATACAAAGGCTTTCGATGCGGGCACTCTGTGCTGTAAACTAGGATTTTTTCTTCCAAGAGCAACCAGAATGACAGCGAAAAAGTTCGGCACGACGGGTCAGGACCTGAAGAAAGCCGCAGATAGCATTCGGAAAGGAGAGCTCATTGCCTTTCCGACGGAGACCGTTTACGGGCTCGGGGCCAATGCCCTTGATGATAGGGCCGTCGCAGCTATTTTTGAAGCCAAAGGCCGACCGAGTTTTAATCCGCTGATCATCCATGTCCCCTCTTTCGAGGTTGCGACGCAATATGTGCTGTTCAATCCAACCGCTGAGAAGCTGGCAAAAAGCTTTTGGCCCGGCGCCCTGACCCTGGTTCTGCCCCGAACTGAAGAGTGTCCCGTCTCGCTGCTGGCAAGTGCCGGCCTTGAGACCCTGGCCATCCGAGTACCGGGACATCGACTTGCGCTCGAGTTTCTGGAAATCTGCGACCGTCCGCTGGCAGCTCCGAGTGCCAACCGTTCCGGCGGTATCAGCCCGACCAAGGCCGACCATGTCCTTGGCAGTTTGGGAGACAAAATCACGGGCATCATTGATGACGGGCCTTGCCAGATCGGCGTTGAGAGCACGGTCGTCGGATTTGACGGCGACGCTGCCGTTCTATTGCGACCGGGAGGCATAACAGCGGAGGCCATTGAGGCCTGCGTCGGAAGCCTGAAATCTCCTGGTACAGACGGCGCCATTACCAGCCCTGGTATGCTGCAAAGCCATTACGCGCCCAATTCTAAGGTTCGCCTCAATGCAACGGACAAGCGCACCGGAGAAAGCTTTATCGGCTTTGGCCGGGATCAGGATCGCCTCGCCGATGTCAATTTAAGTGAGTCCGGGGATTTGACAGAAGCTACTTCCCGGCTGTTTTCCGCCCTGCATTTTCTGGATGAGGTCACGGAAAACGGGATCGCTGTCGGGCCCATACCTGAAGTCGGCCTCGGGGTCGCCATCAATGACCGATTGCGCCGAGCGGCCGCTCCTCGTCCAGAACAATAAAAGGAAAAAAGAATGGATGTTATTGCCCAGATAACAGAGGCTGTCGGCCCTAAAGCAGTCATCCTGGATGAAGCGGATATGCAAGGCTTCGTTGTTGAATGGCGAGACAAATTCTTCGGCAAAGCCCGTGCCGTTGTCCAACCGAAAACAACAGCAGAAGTAGCGGAAGTCGTCAAAATTTGCGCTGCAACGAAAACGCCTCTGGTGCCGCAGGGTGGCAATACCAGTCTGGTCGGAGGTTCCATTCCTTTCACTGGCGGCGATGAGGTTATTCTCTCCCTGAGCCGGATGAATAAAATCCGCGACATAGATCCACTGAACGGCACCATGACTGTGGATGCGGGCTGTATCCTTGCCCATCTCCAGGAAGCAGCCTTGGAGGAAGGATTCCATTTTCCCCTACGCATAGGGTCAGAAGGCAGCTGCCAGATCGGCGGTAACATTTCAACCAATGCCGGCGGCGTCCAGGTTTTGCATTATGGAAATGCGCGGGAGCAGGTCCTGGGGCTGGAAGTTGTTCTACCCGATGGCCGGATCTGGGACGGCCTGACCAGCTTGAGAAAAGACAATACGGGATATGATCTCAAACAACTGTTTATTGGAGCCGAGGGAACATTGGGCATTGTGACGGGTGCGGTCGTTAAAATGTATCCGAAGCCCAAATATACCCAGATTGCGCTTGTGGCCATTCCCTCCGTTGAAGCAGCGGTCGAGTTCCTGAACCTCGCCCGTCATATGAGCGGTGATCAGGTGACGGCAATTGAGCTCATCTCCCGCTACTGTATCGATATGGTCGTGCGCCATGTTCCGAATTTTACCGATCCGATGCCGACCCGGTATGACTGGCATCTCCTGGTCGAATTATCCTCCAGCAGCACCCCAGCCCTCAAAGAGTTGATGGAGGATATTCTGGCGGAAGGTTTTGAGAAAGGGATCGTTCTGGATGCCATTGTCCCGGCGAGTGAAGCTCAGCAACAAAAACTATGGAATTTGAGAGAGGAAATTTCCGGTGCCCAAAAACCGGAAGGTGGCAGCATCAAGCATGATATTTCCGTCCCGGTTTCCCGGTTTGCCGATTTTATCCGGGAGGCGGATATCGCCGTTGCCAGGATCGTCCCGGATTTTCGGTCGGTCGCCTTTGGTCATATCGGCGATGGCAATGTTCATTATAACCCCATGCAACCCGCTGATATGGACCGGGAGGAGTATCTGTCCCATTGGGAGGAAATCAGCCGAGTCGTTCATGACATAGCAGTAAATATGCGCGGCAGCATCAGTGCAGAACATGGTATCGGCCGACTGAAAGCCGACGATCTCGTTCACTACAAGCCTGAAGTGGAAATCGAGCTGATGAGGAAGATCAAGAAAGCCTTTGATCCTGACGGCATTATGAATCCCGGAAAGCTCCTGAAATAAGAATAGATTAGCTGGAACTTGATCCCAAAGCCAATGAAGTAAAGGCACCAGCGGTAACCGGTTTCGAATAAAAATATCCTTGCGCCTGATGGCATCCTGCCTCTTTCAGGAATTGAACCTGTTCAGCCCTTTCCACCCCCTCGGCAAGGACTTTCAGGCCAAGATTACGGCCGAGGGTAATGACCGTGCGGGTGATCGCCGCATCATCAGCGTTTTCTGTCATCCCATCGACGAAAGCCTTATCTATCTTGAGAACAGAGACAGGCAAGCGCCGCAGATAGCTGAGAGAAGAATAACCGGTTCCGAAATCATCGATTGAAAAGCCGACACCAATATCCCCAAGCTCAAGAAAGCTGCGCAAGGCCTGCTCCGGATCGTCCATGATGACACTTTCCGTTATTTCCAGCTCCAATAGGGAGGCAGGGCAGCCCGTATCAGACAAGACTTTACGGATCAGATCGGCAAAATCATCATCCTGGAACATGGAGAGGGACAGATTAACGGCAATTTTAAACTCCTGCGCCCCATGATCCAACCATTGTTTCCGTTGCCGGCAGGCCTCAAACAAAACCCATTCACTGATCGGTGTGATCAGTCCGGATGTTTCCGCGATCGGAATAAAGTCGTCCGGGGCAATGAAACTCCCGTCATCCAACTGCCAGCGAACGAGCGCTTCAGCCCCGACCATATCCCCTGTGTGCAGATCAATCTGTGGCTGATACCGCAATGACAGATCTTCCCGTCCAATACCCTGACGAAGGGCATTATTCATCTGAACTCTTGCATTAATATTTTCCGCGATCTCACTGTTATAGAACCTGAAATAAGCACCGCCTTTACGTCGAATTGTCGCCAGCGCGATATTGGTGTTCCGCCACAGCGCCGCCGCATCATCCGCGTCTTCCGGATAAATTGCCAACCCAAGACGCGGGGTGACATGGGGAAGATTTACCTCCTCGTCCGGCTTCCGTTCAAATAACCGATGAATGGTTTCCGGAATCTGTCGTAACTCTCTGTTTTCTCCATAGGGAACACATATCCCGAATCCGTCACCGGAAGTACGCGCGAGTGATATGGCATCGGGGAATTTCCGGCTCAACTGTTCCGAAACAAACTGCAACAGCTCATCCACGGCGTCATGACCGAGTGCGATATTCAGCTCAGGCAAGTAGTCGAGAACGAATTGAACAACAACGAACTGCTTTGGTTTTTCCGTTCCGTCTTCCTGAAGATAACTCTGAATGTCATTTCGAAACTTAGCGCGATTATCAAGGCCGGTGAGCGAGTCATAGAATGCCAGGCGCTTGATTTCCTCAAACATGTCCGCGTTCTCTAACCCCAGAGTAATATTGGCGATGATGAGATTGATCTGTCGCTTCTCCAGCAGTGAAAGGCCCGGATCCGTGTGCAGGACAACAGCTCCCTTCAAAACATTATCCTTGCAGATAGACAGGATGGTGAGATCGTCCTTGAAACTGTTCTCCCCCGCCTTGGTTACCGTCAATATATCTTTGAACATGTCGGAGGGCAGAACGTCAACGGCCCGCTGCTTCATATAGGAACCATATCGCCCCTTGCCCGCAACGATGAGCAAATCTCCCGCTTTGTCATCGGGAATACAGAAAAAGCAATGCTCAAGGTTTTTTCTGATCACCTGTAATTGGGTCAGGATGGTGAAGCAAAATTCCTCTACCGACCGAACCCCATAGAGCTCCCGGGTGACATCAAAAATAGTCTGGAGGGCCTGTCGATTGGTTTCTTCGGAGACAAGTTTCTCATAGGCCTGCAGCGCGATCGTCAGGCTGGTATAAAGCTGGGGAACTGTTAGTTCTGAAATGTCGCGATAATCACTGACATCCTGCTGTCGGAGCAGGTTCCAATCCTGCAGATACCCGGAATGGTCTCCAAACAGGATGACACGGACAATCTTGTTGCCAAGTCCTTGACGCACCTGACGCAGGAGTTTGTAACCGCATTCGCTCTTTTTCCCTGAAACATTCAGGAGCAGAACGGCGATGTCTTCATGTGTCTGAATATGGTCAACAACTTCATCAGCATTTTCAGCTGTCAGGAACTGGACGGCCTGATCATCATAAACAAAGGCCTCAAGGGGGTTGTAGTGATGTTCAGTTTCTATAACATCCGCACAGGCAACCAGAACCTTCCATTTTGGCTCAGAAAATCTGGCCACATTGGTATCTGTTAGTTGTTTACCCTCATCGAACGTATTCATTACTATCGTTCATTTCATACTATTACCTGAGATTACTGTGCCCTTATTTCTATATTGAGGCAAATATTTATCCTAATATGGCGCAAATTACCCATATCTGGCAGTTTTTTTGCTCATTTCCCTGGAATATTCCAAGGATTGGTGTTGGCGGACACATTTGAAGGTTCAAAATTACCCTTGTCTAATTGACTTTATCAGGAAGATACCCTAGTACCTCCATTCCGAATTGGCACAAGATCCGGCATTACCAGGAGGGGGCAGATGGTAAAGGATAAGGGCGAGTTTAGTCAGGACTGCGCGGGTCTAAAGCCCCATCCACTCAGGTTTGAGATCAATAACGAGCTGCATGCAAGGCCGTTCGAGCAATTGGTCGCGCCCTTGTCCGGCACAATGTATGCCATGTTTCATGAAGAGCATGGCGAGAAAAAGGAATACAGCCATATCTGCAATCTGTGTGACCGCTACGGATTGCACCCGCCCGGCGAGAAAACCAACCATTTTTCTGCAGATTTCGGCAGCTTTCGCCTGCGTTGGGAGCGCCATGCGGAATTTACCAGCTATACATTTTTTCGAACACCCCACGGTCAAAAGCCGTTTGAGGAATCCGCGTGCTCGGAAGTCCCCAAGGACTGGCTTTCAAATCTGCCCGGCGTGCTGCTGACAGCGGTAAAAATAGAACTTCAGGACAGCTCCTGGAAGAAACCGACCGAGCAGGAACTGGACAGCTATTTCGTGTCCGATAGTCTGGTCAGCAGCGTTATTGGCGGGGAATCAGCCCAGCTCTGGACGGATCTCAGGATCGATCGGGATGGTTATAACCGGACTCTTGTTCATAACCACGACATGCCGCCCCGAAAGGTCGGCCGGGTTGTCCTCAGGATTTTTGAAATCGCCGTATATCGTAATCTTGCCCTGCTTGCACTGCCCCTCGCATGGGAAACCAGCAGGAAGGTTGCCTTGATCAACAGCGAGCTTGCGGAGCTGACCGGCAAGCTGAGCCAGGATGGCAGTCCTTCCGAGGAAGCGGAGCTGCTGCTGAACCTCACCCGTGTCTCTGCCGAAATTGAATCTCTGTCGGCGAACACGGCCTATCGGTTCAGCGCCACCCGCGCCTACTATCCGATTATCCTGTCCCGTATTTCTGAACTTAAGGAAATTCCGGTCACTCCCTATCAGACAATCGCGGAATTTCTGGACCGGCGCCTGGCTCCGGCTGTGCGAACCTGTAACTCCGCCGCGGATCGATTGGCAGATCTGTCAAGGCGGGCGACGCGATCCGCCAATCTCCTGCGAACGAAAACGGACTTTGCCCTTTCCGAGCAGAACCAGGAACAGCTGGCATCCATGAACAAGCGGGCCCAGCGACAGCTGCGCCTTCAGGAAACGGTTGAAGGCCTGTCCATTGCTGCCATCAGTTACTACCTTGTCAGCCTTGTCGGTTATGCGACGGAGGCCGGAAACTCGGTCGGACTCAGCCTTAACGTCGACCTGGTCAAGGGAATCTCCATTCCCGTCATTCTTTTCGGCGTCTGGATGACCCTGCGCCGGTTCAAAAAACGACTGTATCGCGACACCTGAAAATCAGTTCGTGATGATCTCCGGCCCCATAAATGTGGTTGGCAGCCATGTCGACAGGAACGGAATATAGGTCACCAGGATCAGGAAGATGAACAGGATGCCAAGCCACGGCAGCGCGGCCTTGACCACCCGCATCATCGGCATGCCTGCCACCCCGGATGTCACGAACAGATTGAGCCCGACCGGCGGCGTTATCATTCCGATTTCCATATTGACGACCATGATGATCCCCAAGTGAATGGGATCAATCCCGAGCTCGATGGCTATGGGAAAGACCAGAGGCGCGACGATCACGATCAGCCCCGACGGCTCCATGAACTGACCGCCAACCAGCAGGATCACATTAACAACGATCAGGAAGACCCACCAGTTAAAACCCGCATCCAGCATCGCCCCTGCAATCTGTTGCGGGATCTGCTCATCGGTCAACACATGCTTCAGGATCAGGGCGTTGGCGATGATGAACAGCAAGGTGATGGTGAGCTTACCGGCATCAAACAGGGTGTCTCGGGTGTCTTTATGAAAAAACACGGTGACAAGGGCCTGGGGTTTTCGAAACAGGGAAATCGGCTCTTCATTCTCTCGATGCAACGGCCCCATGTCCCGATACACAAAATTGGCAATCAGAAAGGCGTAAACCGACGCCACAGCCGCAGCTTCCGTCGGAGTAAAGACACCCCCGTAAATCCCGCCCAGAATAATGACGATGAGAAACAGGCCCCAGGCAGCGTCACGGGCGGCGGCGAAAACTTCACCCCAGCCGAGCCAGTCACCCTTCGGCAGGTCCTTCCATTTGGCGGCAATATAAATCCCGACCATCAGCATAAAGCCAGCCAACAAGCCCGGAATAACACCGGCCAGGAACATCCGTCCGACCGAGACATCCGTCGCCGCGGCGTAAACGACCATGACAATGGAGGGGGGGATGAGGATACCAAGGGTCCCGGCGTTACAGATGACACCCGCCGCAAAGTCCTTTGTATATCCCACCTGCCGCATCCCGGCGATCACGATGGTTCCGATAGCGACCACTGTCGCCGGGGAAGAGCCGGACAAAGCGGCAAACAGCATACAGGCGAAGACACCGGCGATGGCCAGACCACCGCTAAAATGACCGACGACGGCGATGGAAAAACGGATAATGCGCTTCGCCACCCCTCCCGTCGACATGAAACTGGAGGCCAGAATAAAGAAGGGAATGGCAAGCAAAGTGTAATGGCCAGCCATGGCTTCAAACAGGGTTTGAGCAACGGAAGCAAGAGAACTGTCTGATGCAATCAGCAGAAAAACGATAGAGCTCAAACCGAGAGCAACAGCGATGGGCACGCCCAACAACAGGAGAGCAATAATTCCGATGAATAAGAAAAGGACTTCCATCGATCAGCCCTCCTTGCCGACTTTAGCGGCGGCTTCTTCAACCGCCTCTTCAGCCTCGTGACTGACAATGATCAGGTCTTTCTTGCCAAGATACACGGCCCAACCGACCTGCAAAAACCTGTAAAAAAGAAGCGCCATACCGATTGGCAACATAATATAGGGAACAAGGCGGGGCATCTTTTCATAAGGCTCCCCTTCATTGAACCAGACCGACAGGAACTGGAACATCTCTGGCATTTCCACGTCTTCCGTTTCGTACCAGCCCTTGGCGAGGAAATCCTGTTCAAAGCCGGATGGAAACCAGCGCCCTTCCGTTCCAGGTAAATTGGCGAAATTTGCCCAGAAATCCCATCCACCCTTCAACAGCAGAAAGGAATAAACCAGGCAGAAAAAAACAGCGAGGAGAGTGATAAGCCGTCGCTTTGATGCATTCAGCAAATTAACAATGGCATCCACACCGAGATGTGCTGTTTTCTTGACACAGTAACTCACCCCTAAAAGAACGAGCCATGCAAAAAGAATGGAGGTGACTTCAAGTGCCCAGAGAATATTATCATTAAAGACATATCTGGCGACGACATTGGCGAATGTCAGCAATGTCATCAAGCCGAGAATTACGGCAATCAATGTCTCTTCAATATAGTCAGTAAAACTCCGCGCCGTGCGGTGGCCATGGTCTGGCATTGCGTCCCCCTCTTCTCCCAAAAAGCATGCTGACTGGCGCGGATCCCCTCCGCGCCAGCCGGCGCATGACCGATCAGTTGGTCATATTCATCTTTTGGGCAGCCGCAATGTTGTCTGCACCAACATCTTTCTCAAACTCGGCCCAGACCGGCTTCATGGCATCAACCCAGAGCTGCCGCTGATCGGGGTTCAAAGTCCGGATAACGCCACCGGCTTTCATGATGGCTTCGCGCGCCTGTTCGTTCACAACAGTAGATTCTGCGTTTCTAACGGTTGTGACTTCTTCAAGAATACCGGCCAACTGCGTACGAACATCATCCGGTAATCCATCCCAGAACTTCGTCGAGGTAACAACGAGATAGTCAATAATGCCATGGTTGGTTTGTGTCGTTCCATCCTGCACTTCGAAGAACTTCTTACCATAGATGTTTGACCAGGTATTTTCCTGACCATCGACAACACCTGTCTGCAGCGCACCATAAACTTCGGAGAACGCCATTTTCTGCGGGCTGGCTCCTAAGGCTTCGATCTGAGCGACAAGAACGTCTGAAGATTGAACCCGGAATTTCAGACCTTTGGCGTCACTGGGTACCAGAAGAGGTTTGTTGGCAGAGAACTGCTTCATGCCATTATGCCAGAATTCAAGGCCAAGCAGTCCGCGTTTGACCATGGATTTCTTCATTTTTTCACCGGTTTCAGAATTCTGGAACCGATCCACTGCCGCAATGTCGGTGAACATGAAGGGCAGATCAAAAATCCGGAACTGTTTGGTGAATTTCTCAAATTTGGACAAGGAGGGTGCAGCCAGCTGAACGTCCCCGTTCAGAAGCGCTTCCAGAACCTTGTTGTCATTATAGAGGGTGGAGTTCGGGAAGACTTCCATACAGGCTTTCCCGTTCATTTCCTTATTTACCCGATCCTCAAGCAAGGATGCGGCAATGCCTTTTGGATGCTTGTCCGTATTCGTCACATGGCTGAACTTGATGACAATTTCACCGTCATCACATTTCGCATAGGCTGTTGAGCCCGATGCAACGAGAATTGCGGTAGCAGCAGCTACCATGAATGCCTTACGCATTTTCATATTCCTCCCAGAATTGATCATATATGTCTAATTCAGTATAGCACATCCTGACCCCCAGGACCTGCGTCGTCCTTGATAAGGTCAAAAGACTTCAGCAAATTCAAGCATATTTCAATGGGTTTGGCGACGAAATAACTGGGAACAATGTATCATGGGTGGAATTGGGGACATTTACGGCCCAAGCATGTAGCGGTTTTCACCCATCGTTGAATTCTTCGCGGCTCAGCTTGTATTTCTGCATCTTTTCATAGAGAGTTTTTCTCGATAGCCCCAAGGATTCATAAGTATTTTTAAGCTGCCCGTCATTGGCGGCGAGCTCTGCGACGATGGCGTTTTTCTCAAACTCTGAAACCCGGTCAGCCAGACTTCCCGGCCCGTTTTCCTTTGTCGGGACTTCTTCGACACCGGTCAAACCCAGGGCGAAGCGATCAGCGGCATTGCGCAACTCCCGAACATTCCCAGGCCAGGACCGGTTGGCCATTTCCGCCAGCGTACTGGCTGGAATATCGAGAAGATCCCGCCGATATCTGAGGCAGGCTTCATTAACAAGTTGGGTAAACAAGCGCGGGATGTCTTCTTTTCTTTGTTCAAGGGTCGGGATCGTCAAGGTGATGACGTTCAGACGATATAGCAGATCACTTCTGAAATGACCTGCCTCGGCTGCGGCTTCCAAATCCACCTTACTGGTTGCAATAAAACGCACGTCCAGTTCTACCGGATCGTTTGAACCGAGCCGGGTGATGCTTCGCTCCTGAATAACCCTCAGCAACTTCACCTGCAGGGCCATTGGCATGCTTTCTATTTCATCAAGGAAGATCGTCCCGCCCCTGGCATGCTCAAACTTTCCAACTCTGGCCCGGGTCGCTCCAGGAAAGGCCCCCGGTTCATGACCAAACAACTCGCTTTCAATCAAGGCTTCCGGCAGGGCGCCGCAATTTATGGCGACAAAGGGCTTATCGCCCCGGGCGCTGTCACTATGCAAAGCCCGAGCCGCCACCTCTTTGCCGGTACCGGTATCGCCGATGATCAACACATCTGCATCGGTTTGCGCCACCGCCCGTATTTGCTGACGGAGGTCGACCATGGCTCTGGACCGGCCCATGAGCCGAGCCTCCAGCTGATCACGTCCGGCGGCGGCGGATCTCAGTTCCCGGTTCTCTAATGTCAGGCGCCGCTTTTCAATGGCCCGGCCGACCACATCAATCAGGTAATTGGAGGCGAAGGGCTTTTCGATAAAGTCATAGGCGCCTTTGCGCATGGCCTCCACAGCCAGTTGCACATCACCATGGCCGGTGACCAGGACGACCGGCTGATCCACATCCACCTCCAGCACTTTTTCAAGAACTTCCATACCGCCCATGCCCGGCATTCGTATATCCGAGATGACCACACCGGTGAAATCCCGGCTCAACAGGTCCAATGCCTCTTTGGCATCGGCGAAACAGTCCACATCAAACCCGGCAAGATCAAGGGTCTGCTTGGAGGCTATCCGCAAATGTTCTTCATCATCGATGAATATGACTTTCCCCTTACTCATTCCGCGGCGATTTCCTCCGGTTTGGCGACGGCAGGCAGGTCAACAGTCATGACCACACCTCCTCCAGGATGGTTTGAGGCGCTTAGGGTCCCGCCGAAATCCTTGACAATGTTATAGGAAATGGAGAGGCCGAGACCGAGTCCCTTGCTGATGCCCTTGGTGGTGAAGAAGGGATCAAAAATCTGATCGGCGATTTCCTCAGACAATCCCGGACCATGATCCCGGACCTTGATCAGCACCCGGCCCTCCTTTTCCTCCGCGGATATGGTGATAACGGGATGGCTCGTCCGTTCGGACATGGCATCAAGGGCATTGCTGATCAGATTGACCAGCACCTGCTGAAGCCGGATCTGACCGCCCAAGGCCCAAAGCTCCCGATCCGGCAATGTAATTTCCAGCTCAATGGTCTTGGATTTAACTTTGCCGTCCATGATCGCACAGGCGTCATTGATCACGGTCGCAACCGGGATCGGTTCCAGTTTTTCCCGCGGTTTGCGGGCGAAATTACGCAGATGCTTGCTGATCGCCGCCATCCGGTCCACCAGCTCGGAAATCCGGGAAATATTTGATCTCGCATCTTCCGGCTGTTTCCGATCCAGGAAGATCGCGGCATTTTCCGCATAGGATCTGACAGCGCCGAGGGGCTGGTTCAGTTCATGGGACAGGGCCGCAGACATCTGACCTAGGGCTGCCAGCTTGCTCGCCTGTACCAGATCGGCCTGGGTTTGACGCAATTGCTTCTCTGCCGCGGTCCGCTCCTCCACCTCGCTCATCAGTTGCCGGTTGGCGGTATTGAGATCAGCGGTACGCTCCACTACCCGCTTTTCCAATGTTTCCTGGGCCTCTCGCTGGGCCGCGATGCGGTCCATCAACCGAGCCCGCCGCTGTAACAGCACGGCAGCCACCAGCAAGACAAAAAGCACGCTGAACAGGGACAGGAAAAAGGCGATATAGGTCTGGGTGCTGGCCGAGGCCAGGGGCGAGAGGATATAGACAGTCCATTCCGCTTCCGGCATGCGGGCTTTCTGAACCAGAAAGCTTTCCGGCTCCGGCGCTTCGTCGAGGGAGAAGATCAGGGTACCATTGGGTCCGGCCTCGCGGCTGTCGATGGCCAGAGGCTTGATGACACCCGGAGGATATTGTCGGGACTTCTGGATGGCCGCGAGGGTTTCGCTCGGCAGGGTCACCAGGGATTTGAAATGCCAGTCAATGCGGCTCGACATGAAGATAATGCCGTATTTATCAACCACGGCGATCTGGCTCTGATTGCCCCGCCAGACGGATTCGAACGCATCCACATTGATCTTAACGACAACGACCCCAGAGATCTCTCCGTCTATGTAAACCGGGGACGAGAAATAATAGCCGCGCCGGAAAGATGCGATGCCGAAAGCGAAATAGCGGCCCAGTTCACCGGCGATGGCTTGCTTGAAATAGGGCCGGAAGCCATAGTTGCGACCGACAAAGGTTGTCGGTTTTTCGAAATTGCTGGCGGCCAGGGTCAGGCCGTCCTTGTCAATCACATAGACATCGGAAGCATCCACCGTCTCGGCAATGTCTTTCAGTTTGAGATTCACATCTTCCAGCATGGCCGGGTTTGTCGGATTTTCCAGAAGCTCCCGGATGCTGGCCTTGTCGGCGATGAGGGCAGGCAACGGCTGATAACGGCGCAGCTCTCCCCTCAGGCCGGCAACGGCAATGCGCAAGGTGCTGAGATTCTGCTCGGCTGTACCGGCAATGAAATAGCGTTCGGCAATGCCAAAGCCGATCCAGGCCGCGGCTGCCACCGCCACGGCCAGCACCATCATCAATCGCCAGTTTTTCAAGCTCGGCAGGTTCATGGGCTAATTATCGCCCCGTTGGACCGCCTTGCCTAGCCTGAATTTTAAGAGGTTTAATAGGTATCGTGAAGCTGAACCCAGGCCATGGAGTAAGGAAGATCCGCTTCATCCCGGCCTTTTGGCACCATATCAAGAATATTATAGGCCGAGTTCATAAGATCCAACCCGCGGCTATAGGTCGAGTAGCTGTGATAGATTTTGCCCTCCTTGTCCTTCACGAACACACTCACACCCGGCATCTCGTCGGACCCCATGGAGGTTTGCCGGTAGTTATAGGTGACGGATCCACTTTCCCGCTCTTCTTCCGTGAAGGAAACCTGATAGTCGAAATTGAAATTGTTGCCCAGCGAAGACACCCAGGTAAAAGACCAGCCCATACGCTCCTTGAAGGCTCTGATATTGTCGAGGCTGGTACGGGAGACAGCGATCAGGGAGACATCACGGGCCGCGAGATGGGTATCGAGGCCGTTATAGCCATCGGCCCAGAAGGAACAACTTTTGCAGCCGACCTCCCACTCCGGGCCATACATGAAGTGATAGACCACAAGCTGGCTCCTGCCATTGAACAGCTCGCTCAGGCGAATGGGCCCCTGTTCATTTTCAAACACATAATCCTCCGCCACTTCGACCCAGGGCATTTCCTGGCGGGCCTGGCTGAGAGCGTCCCGCTCCCGGGTAAAGTCCTTTTCCCGCTTGAGCAATTCCTGACGATGTTTGAGCCAGGTCTCCCGATCAACAATATTAGGGGCTGTCATCTGTGTTCCCTCCATCTTTAGAAATTGGTTAGCCAATCATTTCCGTGAGGCAGGCAAGGCTGCTGTTCCAGCCAAAAGCATGGCCTTCCCGGGATTTTTCCGTCGGCAGTCCGTCATGGGTGACAATGAGCTCGGTCTTGTCGCCCTTCTCAATAAACTCTAACGTCACAAGAGTTTCGCAATGGCTGTCTTTGCTGCCCTCGCATCCCTGATTTTCTAGGATCCAGGTAAAGGCCAGGATCTTTGGGCGGTCAATGATCTTATATTCGCCCCAATGCTCAAATGGCTCCCCATGGGGCGGATGCATGCGAAATCTGTAACCACCCCCGACCCTGAGATCAATTTTCGCCTCCGGCGTGGTGAAGCCTGCCGGGCCGAACCACTGCACCACCAGGGACGGGTCCGTCCAGGCATCAAACAGCCGTTCCGCCGAAACATGGAACACATGGCGCAATTGCAGGGATTGGGTCTTGGGTTTCTCAGCATGAATATTCATTTTGTCCTCTTATCTTTGTTCTTGCCCGTCGGCCGAGATACGGTCTCGGCTTCCAGCAGTTTTTCAAGCGCCGACAGTTTTTCCGACCAGAATTGACGATAGAAATCCATCCAGTCCGTCGCGGTTTTCAGAGTGTCCGGCTCCAGCCTGCAATGGCGGATCCGCCCCTCTTTGCGCTGCGAGACAAGATTGGCCCGGGTCAACAAATGGATATGTTTTGAAACCGCCGCCAATGACATATCAAAAGGCTCGGCCAGTTCTCCCACCGTCTGTTCCCCGGCGGCCAGCTTTTCCAGAATGGCGCGACGGGTCGGATCCGCAAGGGCGGCGAAGGTGGTGTCCAGTATCTCAGTATTATATTCAACCATATGGTTAAATATATATATGGCTGATTAATTGTCAACCGTTTGGTTGAATATTTATTGGCTATAAGGGAAGAAGGCTCTAGAGAAAGAACGGCGATAACTGAGTTTATGTCGGAGAAATCTAATCCGTATCGGCATATTCAGGGGGCCAGATAATCCGGAACCGTTCAAATACGGTTTCTATATCGTCTTCGAACTCAAATCCCTCCCGTCGGGCCTGTTCTGAATAATAGGCGCGATGGAGGGACAACCAGTCCTCCCGGCTTCGATCTCCCTCCCCCTCGTCCCAGGCGAAGGCCTCATCCACCTGATTGAGGGGTTTGATGGTGATTTCCGTCGTTTCCCAGATCGCCGTCGGCACACCCGCCCCGTCGGTAACGATTACATGGTCACCGACTTCCGGAACCGGCTGATCCTCCCCCGCATATTCCCTGAGCAAGGAGGCGGTTGCCCGTTTTTGGCCGGACGTTACAAGGGCCAGAAGTTCATCGGCCATCTTGGGAGAATTTCCAAAGGAAACAGAGACATAGCTGTTGACCTTGCTGCCCGTGGCCTGACGGAATTCCTCCCAGAATCGCTCGATATCGGTCATAATCGCTCCCTATGAAGCCGTTCAGGCTACCTTTTCGGCAGCGCGGACCCAGGGCAGAACGGTGGATTTTGCCCGCGCCACATACTCATCCTTCTGCCCGATGGGGGCAATGTAATGAATAATATCCGCCGCCGACTGCCAATCGGTTTTGCTGGCGATGACCCAGGCGGCCAGATATTGCGATGATAAACAGCCACCCGCTGTCGCAACATTCCCCCGGGCATGAAAGGCCTCCCCGCTCACCTTCACCCCTTCCGCCGCCATGAACGGCGCCGTCGTCGTGTCCGTTGCCACAAGATCCGAGACCAATCCCAGTTTATACAGCAATAAAGCGCCGGAACATTGAGAACCAATCAACTGCCGCCGCGGGTCCAGGGAAAATCGGGAGAGGAAATTTTTGTCCGCGGCAAACTCGGCCGTTTTGATCCCACTGCCAAACAGGACCACATCTGCCCGGTTGGCAAAATCCAGAGGCTGCTGTGCCTTCACAACAGCCCCGTTCATGGAGGTGATCTCGTCGGTTTCCCCGCAAATGCTGACATTCCAATCCGGCAAAGGGACCCGGTTCAAAATCGCCGAGGCGATAAAACTGTCCAGCTCGTTAAATCCGTCGAGGGTCACAATCGCAATTTCCATGGGCGCAATCCTTATAAATTCCACAACTTGTTTGCGGATCATAGGACCAGCCGCTAGCATAGTCATCCCTAATTCTTAACTCCGTCCGGAGATTGTTATGGCTGTTACCCTGCATGGATTTGAGTTTAGCGTTTATGCCTGGATCGCCCGGTTTGCTCTGCATGAAAAAGACGTGTCCTATAACTGGGTTGAGGTCAATCCGTTCTCACCGGAGATGCCGAAATCCTATCTGGATCTGCATCCTTTCCAGCGGGTGCCGACCCTGGTCGAGGGTCCCCTCACCCTCTATGAGACATGCGCCATCACCCGCTATGTGGATGAGGGGTTTGACGGACCGGCCTTGCAACCCTCCCCACCGGCCGATCGGGCGAGAATGACCCAGATCATCTCGATCATCGACAGTTATGGCTATTGGCCGCTGGTCCGGCAAGTGTTCAGCCATGGCTTCTTCGGTCCGCGTATTGATAGGGAAAGCGATCCCGCAGAATTCAATGAAGGCCTTAAGGCCTCCCCCCGGGTGCTCTCCGCCCTGTCGGACATTGCCGATGACGGGCCTTATCTGATCGGTGAAAGTCTCTCTCTTGCCGATATTCATCTGGCGCCGATGCTTGGCTATTTCGCCAAGACCCCGGAAGGGTTGGAAATGCTGAAGGATTACCCCGTACTTGATGACTGGTGGCAACAGATCTCAACCCGCGACGCCTTTGTCAGGACGTTCCCGCCTCTGCCCGACTAAGCCTGACTGGCTTAGGGTGAGCTTTCAGGGGCGGGCTTTCTTTTTGGCAGATTGATCGCTGCCACACCGATAATGGCGAACAGCAGGCCAAGGCCGATGATCGGTGTAATATGCTCTCCGAGCAGGAACACCCCAAGCAGAACCCCTACTCCCGCCCGCAGGTAACTCTGGCTGGTGACCCCAAGGGACCCCAGGGTTTGGATCAGCCGGAAATAGATAAGAAGCGCGCATCCGGTGCAGAAAACTGCCAGAGTGAGGGCTGCCAAGATGGATATCAGGGAGGGTTCCAACGTCCAGGGTTGCTCGAAAATCAGGCTTGCGGGGATCAGGCAGACAGACGCCCAGATCATGGTGCCCGTGGCCACAACCGTCGGCGAGACATCTGCGAATCTCTTGCCGTAAATGGCGGCAATGGCGTAGAGAAAGGCGCTCAGCAAAACGGCGAGTTGGGCGACAACCTGCTGTCCCAATCCCTCAAAAGCATCGAAGCCGACGATCAGCACCACCCCCGTCACTCCGAAACAGGCCCCGATCAGGCGTAAACCATTGGTGGCTTCATGGCGGGTGACAAACAGGGTCAGAAAGAAAACGAAGATCGGCGACGTGGAATTCAAAACGCTGGAGAGGCTGCTGGCGACATATTGCTGACCCCAGGCCAGCAAGGTCCAGGCACAGATACTGTTAAGGTTGGACTGGACAAAAAGCTGCCCCCAAATTTTCTTCTCCCGCGGCAGCTTCTCCTGCCGCCAGGTCATCACCGCCATCAGGAAAAGCGCGGCGACTGACACCCGGATGGCAATCAGGGTCAAAGGCGGAATGGTCTCCACCGCCACCTTCAGGAACAGATAGGATGACCCCCACAGCAAGGCCAGCAGGGCCAGCAGGCAAAGCTCAAACCATAATTTTGTGTCCGCTCGATCCGTCATGTCGGGCTCACCTGTCTGCGTCTTGCGCTTATTATTATTTTTGCTCCGATGAGCCGTGAGGGTGTGACGCCAGCTTAAGGAAAGTCCGATCCTCGCGCAGCAGAAACTTTTCCTTTTGGGCAAATTGATAGTTTTCCTGTCCGAGAGGATCGGCAGCCAACCGGGCCCGATACGCCTCATACTCCGCCAGACTGGCAATATTATAAACGCCATAGGCCAGGCTGCTCGACCCTTCATGGGGTGCAAAATAGCCGATCAGGTCCGCCCCGCATCTCGGGATAGCCTGTCCCCAATTGCGGGCATATTGCTCAAAAGCCTCTTTTTTTGTCGGATCGATATGGTATCGGATAAAACAGGTAATCATGCTCACGTCCTTCCATTTTTTGCTGGAAGGACTATGACATAAGCGGTTGGATAAATGCTTCGATGAAAGCCGAACTATGAAATTTAAGCTGCATCCGGACGGATTATCTTCTTCGGGCGGTTTGCCAGTTCCGCCGCGAAGCCATGATTGACATCGCGATGCTCCGTTTCGTCGGCGCGAATGGCAGTGATAACCTCCCTTAATGTGGCGTCCGCTGCCATGCCCCAATAGTCGATCGCGATTTGCGGTGCCGGCACATTTTCATGATTCCCGAGGTCAATTTCCGTTAAATATTGCGTGTAGCTGATGATCGCTTCCTCTTCAAAATAGCCGACAACCCGATGGGCGGTTTTCGGCGATAGCAGATACAGGAAGAAATAGAAGTTATAGAAGATCATCTGGGTCACCATGATGATGAACCTCTCCAGTTTCGTCGGCTGGGCAATCTCGATAAAGGTCATCAGATGCATGCGCTCATTTTCCGCTTCATCCAGAAGGATTTTTATCCAGCCCTGATCATCGCGAATATGCCGAAGGGCGGACAGATGCTGCCACAGCCCGCCCACCATGCCCGGAACCGCCGCGACGGTTTCAAGAACGACCGCGCGGTGGCCGTAGCGCTTGGCAAAAAACCGGTCGGCGACAAAGCGCAGCATTTTAACAAAGCCAAAAGCGATACGATCGCTCACCGTTACCGGGGTCAGATGGCGGTCAATATCGACATCCTGATGGGGTTTCGCCGCTGCTCTTTCTGATGTCATGCTCATTGTTCATCTCTGTAAAATTCAATCTGAAAAGAAACCGGGCCGGTGATGTCGACATGATGGGGCATTTCCGGCTCGATCACCGCGTGGGTAGACGGATCGATCGGGTGTCTCACCTCTGGCTCCCGGTCGTCGATAAAGGTGAGCCCGCCGGAGAGGACAATCAGCTTGCCCCAGACCCCGGCCTTGGTCTGATGCCGCGATTGCAGTTTTTCCGGCACCGAGCTTTCGTTGAAAACCGCCGTTTCGCTATATTTGGTCAGGTTTTCATAGAGGTTCCGGGTCATGATGCTTTTGCTCCCGGAATGCCCGGATAGCCGAACATGGCCAGTTGCAGGCTCTCTGCGATGCGATGGGCCCTTTCCATGAAATAGGGGACGACGGCCTCTGACGGCGCGGTGTCCTTCAGGATTTGCTCGAACAGGGACAGCCAGGTCTCGAAATGGGATTTATTGACTTCCGAGAGGGATTTATGGACCGGCACCGGACGGCCGGAGTAAGACCCGCTATTGAGGGCGACGGACGACCAGAAGCTCTTCATCTTGGCCAGATGCGGACCCCAGTCATCGCCAATTCTCTTCTCGAAAATCGGGCCCAGTTCCGGATGGGCGCGAACCCGATGATAGAATCTGTCAACCAGCAGGGAGATATAGTCCTCATTGATGCCCATGGCCGCGGCCCGGGCCTGAATTTCTTTTCGGCGCTCCTCGGCGCTGCGAACGGCGAATGTCATGCGACCTCCGGTGCGAGAATGGTTCGCAAATCAGTGTTATTCGCGACCAGATCCTCAAGAGAATAATGATCCAGAACGTCCAGAAAGGCCGTGGTCGCTTTCGCCAGCACGCCTGTGAGGCGGCAGGCGCCGGATATGGGGCAGGCATTCTGGCGCGGCGGAAAGCATTCCACCAGGGCGAAATCCCCTTCCATATTCCATACCACCTCCCCCAGACGAATGCGCGCCGGCTCCTTCGCCAGCCGCAATCCGCCCGCCCGTCCCCGCACCGTCTCGATATAGCCGAGATGACCGAGGGCCTGGGCGACCTTCATCAGATGGTTTTTGGAAATGGCAAAGCGCTCCGATATTTCCTGAATGGTGACCAGGCGGTCCCCTTGCACCGTCAGCATCATCAGCACCCGCAAGGCATAGTCCGTTTGCACGTTTAATCTCATGGCCCGCTCCTTTAAGATGCATTTTATATACATCTTTTAAAAGAGGTATTCAAGAGGAATGTTTTTAAACTTCTAAAGCCAGCTTTTGCAAAAATGCAAAACTCAAGGCCAAAAACAGCCTCATCTTTTGCATTTTTGCAAAAGTCAGTTTTTTCGGATGGCGGGAAAGGCAAAGTCGGTGATGATCCTGACCGGCAGTTTCCACGCATCAGATTGATTATAGTTTCCCGCAAAGACAACCACGATCAGATCGCTCCCCTGATTGAAAAACAACCTCTGTCCACCATTGCCAAAACCGGCGGCCCAATAGGGCGGATCGCCCTCCCCTGCAAGCCACCAGAAGAGCCCGTAACGAATGCCCGGTTCCGGCTCCGCCTGAGGCGTGATTGATTCCCGGACCCAGCTTTCCGGCACCGCCTGTTTCCCCTCCCATTTCCCGCCGTTCATCATCATCTGACCGATCTTGGCGAGGTCGTGGATATTCATGCGAAGACCGGAGGCTGCGGAAGGCACCCGGTCACTCCCCCGCGCCCATTCAAAATCGGTGATACCGAGGGGGCCAAACAGTTTTTCGCGGGCATAGTCATCGATGGGCCGCCCGGCCCCTTTGGCGATGAGATGGGCAATGACCGCCGTCGCACCGCCATTATAGACCCAACCCACCCCCGGCTCCTGCACCATCGGCCGGTCGAGGACGAAGCGAGTGCGATCCGGTGCCAGTTCCATGGCGATCTCGCTGTTTTCGGGATTGGTATAGGGCAGCTGCTCATTCCACTCCGTGCCCATCTCCATGGAGAGGGCGTGACGGACGGTGATCCTGCGCCGCTCCGGATCGGCGGCAAGGTCTTCATATTCAGGAAATCCGTCGATCAAAGTCGCCTCGAGACCCGGCACCAACCCCTCCTCCAGGGCAATGCCATAAAGCAACCCGACCACACTCTTGGTCACCGACCGCAGGTCATGAAGGCTCGCGGCGTCCAGGGTGCGCACCCCCAAGGGACGGCCCCAATTCTCATCCTCCCCGGGATAATACCGCTCCGCCAGAATACCGCCCATATGCAGAACCAGAACCCCATGCAACCCCTCGAGCTCTCCCGCTGCAAACGCCGCATCCAACTGCAGCTCCAGTTCCCTGTCCGTGGTCTGAGCTGTTTCTGCCATAACAAAGAATCCCATCATGAGGACCAGAAATAAGGTGCGTAACTGCATTCGAAATAGCTTTGTATTTAGAAACTCATTTTTAAAACAGTTAGCAAAAACATGAGGAATACCAGTCAGTCAATTAGGAATCAATACGCCAGGAATTTCGACAAACCATTGGCTTTCAGCAAGAAGCGCTCTTTCTTGCCTAGAACTAAATCTATTTGGTCTGGGGTATCCCCAAACTTCGCCATGAAATGGGTTTTCTGGATCAATCGGATCATATCCTATAAGAAGGCCCAAGTTTCTTATAAATTCTGCTTTAAACATGACTGAACCAGTAAAAACAGGAGTGGTAACAAAATCTACTGGATCAATTTCTGCTTCAACAATTAATCCTAATATATCAACAGACATCCCATCATTTTCTCTAGAAGAAGGTTTGAAAGCTTTTGTAGAAATTCGCCTACCTCCTGTATTTTCATCCGGAACAACATGATGTTCCGGATTAATCCTTCTTATGATAGTTTCGTCAGGGGTGATCCTCGGCTCATCATAAGGCTCTACCATGGAAACAAGATTTATGCCTGATTTTGGAGAGCCGCATTGTGATCTGTTGCCAAATCACTTATCCACTCTACTATTTCAGAAAAATCACTTTGCAGCTCTATAGATTCTTCAATTTCAGTCATGTAATTATACCTGCTTGCTACAACATTGTTTGCACCAAGCACATCAATTTCGACATCAAATTGATTGCGATGCCATTCAATTTGCAAAGTTCCGTCACTTCCAGGAACTAAACTTGGAGCTGGAACGTCCGAAATGCAAAGCCGCTCAAGTATAGCTGCAGCAAAATCCGCACAAGTAAAACTAACTGGTAGGCCATTATATCCGTCCCAACCATGTTTTAAACTTGTCAATTCATCGAAACGGCTTTTTAGTTCCTTTACCCAAACACTATTGTCTGCTTCCACAATTGCTCGATGACTAGTAAATGCCGTGTTTGAGCTAATGCCGTAAACATTGCCGGAGCTAGGTATTTCTCCCTGAAAAACACTACTTCTTCTATTAATCTCACTCATAGGATTTACCCCAAATCTCATGCGCCTCATCTGTAGTAATTTCTTCAAATCTACTTACTATGTGATTTCTGCCAGCATTGACAAATTTCATGCTGGCTTCACAACTCGTATTCTCTGGCTTCCCACGAAAGGTCAACCCTAATCGCAACGCCTTCTCATTGCCTCCTGATAAAGGGATTGACTGGAGTTCTAAAAAAAGTCTGGCGTATGGCTTATTAGCACTATCCAGAATTATCTCACTATATGTAAGAGATACACTTTCCACTTTCAATTGTGGGCAGCCCCATAGTTTTATCCATTTACCAATTTCAGAGTAATCCTCAACTGGTAAGATGTTGAAGTATGATACTTCTGTTTGGTTAATGTCTAGTTTACACGAAAAAGTAGATTCAAAACAACGTTCTAATCTAAATATCTTTTCACGAAATGAAGACGCTATGTTTTCAAACCTTGGATACTCTTGTCCATTCGGCCGCTTTCTCCAATTAGTAAGAAAACGGTCCTCCTGGAACTGAATAAGACTATTCTGCAAAGCCTCAACGAACCATAAACGTCCCCTAATAGGTGGTGAACCCATTCTAATCCCAAAATTTGGACTTGGAAGCGCCCCGCCAAAAGTTTCAAATTTTCTCTCTAACGCATGATGTTCTTCAATATTTGGAAACTCATCTCGATATATCTCCCACACATCTTTCGCGTTAGCTGAGGTATAGCTAGGTGGAGGGCTAAACTGAATACCCAGAACAACCTCATCAAGAGGTGGATTAGAAAATATGGGAAGATGGCTTGGCCTTGACACTTATTCACCTGCCTATTTCAAATTCGCGCCTTGGCAGCATATATAGGCAATTGATTATTGACAAGGGGCCTCCCCCTCAAGCAAACGCCTCTTCCCAGCTCCCTTTTGTCGCCGCTTTTGAATATTCCGTGGCGCGGTTTTCGAAGAAGTTGGTGTGTTCGACGGCGTTGAGGATGGAGTCGAGCCAGGGGAGAGGGTTTTTCTCGACATGGTAGATTTCATCAAGGCCGAGCTGGCCGAGGCGGCGGTCGGCGATGTAGCGGATATAGGATTTGATCTCCTCCGGGGTCAGCCCCTCAATCTCACCGGCATCGAACGCAAGATCGATAAAGGCGTCTTCATGCTCGACGATTTCGCGGCAGGTCTGATAAAGCTCGGCCTGGAAGTCCTCGGTCCAGATTTCCGGATTTTCCGACACAAAGGTCTTGAACAGCTTGACGATGGAATTGCAATGCAGTGATTCATCGCGCACCGACCAGGTGACGATCTGGCCCATGCCCTTCATCTTGCCCATGCGCGGGAAGTTGAGCAGGATGGCAAAGCTGGCAAACAGCTGCAGCCCTTCGGTAAAGGCGCCGAACACGGCCAGGGTCTTGGCGATGTCCTTCTTGCTGTCGACATTGAACTGCTGCATGTAATCGTATTTGTCCTTCATCTCCTTGTAATGGAGGAAGGCGGAATATTCCGTCTCCGGCATGCCGATGGTGTCGAGCAGATGAGAATAGGCGGCGATATGAACCGTCTCCATATTGGAGAAGGCCGCAAGCATCATCTGCACTTCCGTCGGCTTAAAAACCCGGCTGTAATGACGCATATAGCAGTTATTCACCTCGATATCCGACTGGGTAAAAAACCGGAAAATCTGGGTCAGCAGATGACGCTCGGTCTCCGAGAGGTTGTTATGCCAGTCCTTCACGTCATCGGCCAGCGGCACCTCCTCGGGCAGCCAATGGATCTGCTGCTGCATCAGCCAGGCATCATAGCACCAGGGGTAGGAGAAGGGTTTGTAAACCGGCTTTGCATCAAGCAAGGACATGATCGGGCTCTTATCTAGAATGTTGAACGGGAAATCGCCTGCCCTTTACTGACAGGCGAGACATTCCTCATAGTCGGTGGTTTCCGCGCCGGTTTCAAGCATGGATTTCGCGGCAATGGATAAAGTTGCGGCGAGATCCGTCAGCTCCGACGGCAGTTCTTCCTTGGTGGCCACCACCTCGGCCCGCTGCATGGATTTGGAGCGGCAGTAATAGAGGCTTTTGACCCCCTGCTTCCAGGCCTGGAAATGAATCTGATGCAGATCCCGTTTATGCACATCCGCCGGCAGGAAGATGTTCACGGACTGGGACTGATCAATCATCGGGGTGCGATCCGCCGCCAGCTCAATGATCCAGCGCTGATCCAGCTCGAACGCCGTTTTGAATACGTCTTTCTCATGATCATCGAGGAAATCCAGATGCTGCACCGAGCCTTCCTTGACGGTGATCGAGCTCCAGACCTCATCCGTGTCCTGTCCCTTCTCGGCCAGCAGGGCTTTCAGATGGGGATTGCGGACATTGAAGGATCCAGACAGGGTTTTATGGGTATAGCTGTTGGCAGCCGCCGGCTCAATTCCCGGGCTAGCCCCGCCGCAAATGATCGAAATCGACGCGGTCGGCGCGATGGCCGTCTTGTTGGAAAACCGCTCATGAAAACCGTAATCCGCAGCATCGGGACAGGCCCCACGCAAGGTCGCCAGGGACTTGGAGGCGGCATCCACGCCTTTCTTGATATGTGAAAAAATCTTGTTGTTCCAGACCTTGGCCATAACCGATTCCAGCGGCACCCTTTTGGCCTGCAGGAAGGAATGAAAGCCCATCACCCCGAGGCCAACGCTGCGTTCGCGCATGGCCGCATATCGCGCCCGTTCCATCTCGTCCGGCGCCCGGTCAATGAAGTCCTGGAGCACATTGTCCAGAAACAGCATCACATCTTCGATGAAGCCGTCCTGGCCCTGCCAGTCGTCATATTTTTCCAGATTGAGGGAGGACAGGCAGCAAACCGCTGTCCGATCCTTGCCGAGATGGTCAATCCCAGTCGGCAAGGTGATTTCCGCACAAAGGTTCGACGTTTTGACGGACAGACCGGCCAGCTTGTGATGCTCAGGCATCTGGCTGTTCACCCGGTCATTGAAAATGATATAAGGCTCCCCGGTTTCCACCCGGGCGGTCAGGATGCGGATCCATAGGCTGCGGGCGCTGATGGTGCGGACAATCGCGTCATCCTTGGGGCTGGTCAGGGCCCACTCCCCGTCCTCCTCAACGGCGCGCATAAAGGCATCGGAAACCAGAATGCCGTGATGCAGGTTCGGGGTCTTGCGATTGGGATCGCCGCCGGTCGGGCGTCGGATTTCGACAAACTCCTCAATCTCCGGATGGGAAACGGGAAGGTAAACCGCCGCTGACCCGCGACGCAGGCTGCCCTGACTGATGGCCAGGGTGAGGCTGTCCATGACCCGGATAAACGGCACGACACCGGAGGTTTTGCCGACGGCGCCCACCCCTTCACCGATGGAGCGTAAGTTCCCCCAGTAGCTGCCAATGCCACCACCTTTCGACGCGAGCCAGACATTCTCCGTCCACAGATCGACGATACCTTTCAGGCTGTCGTTGGATTCGTTCAAGAAGCAGGAGATCGGCAGGCCGCGGCTCGACCCGCCATTGCTGAGAACCGGGGTGGACGGCATGAACCAGAGTTTACTGATATATTCATATATACGTTGGGCATGGGCATCACCTTCGCCATAAGCGCTGGCAACCCGGCCGAACAGATCCTGAAAGCTCTCCTCCGGTAGCAGATACCGGTCCTTCAGAACGGCCTTGCCGAACTCGGTCAAATATTTGTCACGACTGTGATCTATATGAACACGCGCACCGCCCTTCACCTGTACGATGTCAGTTAGCATATCGACCGTATCGAGCATTTACCCTATCCCCTTACCAATTTCGTTCTGCGACAACTCTAAAATCATATTTTTGTCATGTTATTGCGCTCGAATTGCCATTTTTTTGCAATAATTCCAGAATAGGGTTCTTGTTTATCCGGTTTATTTCAAAAAACGCCGCTTTTTGTCTCGTTATTCGAACAAATGCCGCCCTATTTATGCCGGGCAACCACAACATATTGTATAATCGCCGTTTCAACGTCAACAACTTGTGGAAAACTTTCTAAAAATAATTTTCTTGACGAATCGGCAAAATGCACTTTTGGGCCAATTTGCCGACATTTACCTCAAATCCCGCTGCCCGGACCGGACCAATTTCACTGGCGGAAGACCGTCGTTTCACGTCAATCCTGGCGATTGCCGCAGCAACGGAAAAAAATGTTTTCTGAGGCTAAAAAAAGCGTCGAAACGAATTCCAACGCTCTTTTGGTTTATCCCCATTTTACAGGGGACTGAAAATTAACCTCCTCTAATGTGCAGATTCCTGCGGCATTGAGAGCAGAGATATCTTTTCCTTGATCCTGAGTTTTTCTCGTTTGAGTTCACTGATATGCACATGATCTGCAGACGGGCTGGCCATCTCAGCTTGAATTTTTTCTTCAATCTGATGATGTTTTTCGGTCAGCTGTGAAACATGGTCTGCTGTGCTCATAGTGTATCTCCTTCGCTAAAAAAGACAGGGCGTTGGTGACCCAACGGTAGACAACTCCATATTACAGAATTATGAACTCAAATGATATGAATCAATGGCCGCATGCCAAAATATTTTGTAGAAATTTACCCCCATGTCAGATGTGAAACGAATAGTGATTGGAATAAGCGGCGCCTCCGGCCCGCACTATGGCATTCGCCTGCTTGAGGCCTGCCGGTCGCTTGACGTGGAAACCCATCTGGTGATCAGCAAAGCCGGGGAAATCACTGTCGCTCAAGAGACGAATATGAGTGTTTCAGATGTCAAGAAACTGGCGGATTTCTCTTATAAACCAGCAGATATCGGCGCGACCATCGCCTCGGGCTCTTTTCGCACCGACGGCATGGTTATTGTCCCCTGCTCCATTCATTCCATGTCGGAAATTGCCACCGGAGTGACCAGCACTCTTCTCACGCGGGCTGCAGATGTTACCTTAAAAGAAGGCCGTAAGCTTATATTATCCGTACGGGAAACGCCGTTTCATCTGGGCCATCTCAGATCCATGACCCAGCTTGCAGAGATCGGGGCCGTGATCGCCCCGCCCGTGCCTGCTTTCTATACCCAGCCAACCACCATCGACGATATCGTCAACCAGCATGCGGGGCATATTCTGAACCTGCTGGGTCTGGACAACGATCTGGCCAAACAATGGAACGGCCTGAAAGGCGCTTAAGCCAGGGTCATTGGGAAAAACAGTTCTGTCAGGCGCGGATTGGCGTCCGGAAAGGCTGCTTGCCAGATCGCATGAAGATCCTGGCGGTCCTGCTCCTCTATCTCCCTGAGCACATGCAGCATATAGGTCTGCAGATTTTCGGCGGCTTCCCGCCCCCGTTCCTGATTGTCAAATGATCCGACGGCGGGTCGGGTGACGATTTCACTCAGGATCTGCACTTCCATATGTTCCGCATAAAGCTCGCTTTCGGTAATCACCCGGGCAAGCTCCGCTCCAAGCCTGCCGTCGGCAGGTGTGATCGGTCCTTTGAGATACCGCCGTACATGGCGTAACGGGGCAACAACTTCCGACTGCCAGACCTGCCCGGCCTCAATGCCCGCCGCCATTTCCGATTCCGATAGCTGTCCACGCCCGCTGGCTGCCACCCAGACACAGAATAACAGCATGTTTACATCAATTCCGCGGCGATCCTGCAACCCCAGGCATGCTTCCGATACGGAACCATTGCTGTAAAGTTTCACGGCATAATCCCAAAACTGGCTGGGGGGAAAGGCGGCAGATGAATAAATCGTCAAATTCTGACTCCGGAAAAAACTCTGTTGGCGATGAAATTGCGCCTGAAATACGACAAAAACTAGGCTTATACGACAAAAAGTGCTAAGTTATTCGTAACATAACATGCTAGGTCGATATAGATTAGCATAACCTTACCTGCGTAAGAAATTCGTTTTCAAGGTACTTCGGACTATGGCGGAAATAGACGAGCAGGAAGCGCTCAGAATGAGATTGCAGAGTTTAAAATCGGAACATAGCGATTTGGATTTGGCTATAGATGCACTTGTGCAATCGGGGAACTACAATACATTACAGTTGCAGCGGCTGAAGAAAAGAAAACTGATTCTCAAAGATCAGATATTTGCGACGGAAAATTCCCTTCTGCCGGATATCATTGCCTGATCAAAAGATCCGGATCTAATCCGCCGCAGCCTGGGCACTGCCTTTTTTATCTTCATACATGGCAGTATCTGCCGCGCTCAACGCCTGTTCCGCATTGCCGCCGGCCTGGATGGGAACGACCCCTGCCGAAAGCCCGATTTCCAAAACACTGCCCCGCCAGGTAATCGGCTTTTGACTGATGAATTGCGGCAATCGGCCAATAATGACCCGTGCCGCGTCAAGACTGGTACGTGACAGGATCAAGCCAAACTCATCGCCGCCAAGACGGCCGACGATATCGGTCTCGCGAACGCTGTCGACAAGACGCATGGCAACCTCTGCCAACACATAATCTCCGGCCTCATGACCATGCTCGTCGTTAATCGCCTTGAACCGGTTGAGATCGATATAAACCAGGCTGGCTTCGGTCTTGTAACGCTCCACCGAGGCTTGGACCCGGGTGAGCTCTCGGACAAAAGCCCGGCGGTTATAGATGGGAAGCAACGGATCCTGATCCGCCAGCTGTTCAGTATCATTAAGACGTTGAGTAATCTGACCGAGGGAACGCCGCAATCGGTCCACTTCCGCCATCAAGGTGACGATGGCATCCCGAACCCGCGGGGTCACTTCTTCTTCCGGAATGCCAAGAATGGACGCAGTATCTTCTATGTCTCTTGGAGCGACAGCCGATTGGGCCGTACTTACCGAGCTGGCAGCTGTTGATCTAACGGTTCGCTCAGTCGCTCTTGGTCCACTGCTTGAGCCAATTTTCACGGTATTTCCCGCCCCTAAAACAATATTACTGATGTTTAAAGTATTACATTATTTTGTAATTTTCAAAAGAAACTATCAACATCTTGTGTTTTACAACTCTTGACTGATCATCGAAAAGGCTTCTCTTGCGTCTTTTCTTAGCTTGCCTATAATCCGCGTCTTCGAATTACGAACTGAATGATCAGGGACGCAGGCTATGAGTAATCCAGACGTTGAAATCGGCATCATCATGGGCAGCCAGTCCGATTGGGAAATCATGAAAAATGCCGCCGATACTCTTGAGGCCCTTGAAGTCCCTTTCGAAACCAGGATTGTCTCTGCCCATCGGACCCCGGATCGCATGTATGACTATGCCAAAGCTGCCAAAGACCGTGGGCTGAAAGTGATCGTCGCTGCGGCCGGCGGTTCTGCCCACCTGCCGGGAATGGTCGCGGCTCTGACACCTCTTCCGGTCCTCGGTGTTCCCATTGAAAGCTTGACGCTGAAAGGTATGGACAGCCTGTTATCGATTGTTCAGATGCCGGGCGGTATTCCTGTCGGTACGCTGGCCATCGGCCGTGCCGGAGCGATCAATGCGGCCCTGCTTGCCGTCCAGATCCTGGCGTTGCAGAATGATCAATATGCCCGTGCCATTGACATCTGGCGCGAGCAACAAACCCAGGCTGTCACCCTCGAACCGAAGTCCTGAATTTTAAGGGAAAACACCCATGACACTGATTACACCCGGCGGCCGCATCGGCATTCTAGGGGACGGACAGCTTGGACGGATGATGGCCATGGCCGCCGCTGAGCTGGGCTATTTCGTTCATATCTTCGGACAGGATGAAAACAGTCCCGCCGCTCAGGTCAGTCATCGCTCCACTATTGCCGACTATAGTGACAAGGACGCCCTTAAAGCCTTCGCCGCGGAGGTCGATGTGGTGACCCTTGAGTTCGAAAATATTCCGACAACGACGGTCAAGTATCTCAGCCAGTTCGTCCCGGTTCGGCCGAATGACAAGGTCCTGGAGATCACCCAGGATCGGTTGTTCGAGAAAAGCTTTGTCAACAACCTGGGGATCGGCACAACTTCCTTCGCCAATGTCGAAAGTCTCAATGATCTGGTTCAGGCAGTTCAACAGGTTGGCACGCCGGCGGTCCTCAAGACAAGGCGGCTTGGTTATGATGGCAAAGGCCAGGTCAAGATCAGTCAGGCCAGCCAGATTGATGAAGCCTGGTCGCAAATGAAAAATGCACCGTCCATTCTCGAAGGATTTGTCAATTTCAAGATGGAAATATCCGTCATCGTGGCGCGCAGCCCCAATGGCGAAACCGACGCTTTTGTTCCAGTCGAGAACCGGCATAAAAATCATATCCTTGATATTACTCTGGCACCGGCGGATATACCCGACCGGGTCGCCAAAAACGCCTTAAAAATGGCAACAACAATCGCCAAAAAAATTGATCTGATTGGCTTGCTGGCAGTGGAAATGTTCGTAACCAAGGACGGCGACCTACTTGTCAATGAGCTGGCACCGCGCCCTCACAATTCCGGGCATTGGACCCTGGATGCCTGCCCGACAAGTCAGTTCCACCAGATTATCCGTGCGGTCTGCGGACTTCCTCTAGGGACGGCGGATCGGCATTCCAACGCTGTTATGAAAAATCTGATCGGGGACGATATCGATGATTGGCAGGATCTGGTCAAAGATCCCGATAATTGCCTGCATCTCTACGGTAAGGCGGAAGCGCGAGACGGGCGCAAAATGGGCCATGTCACCAAGCTGTTTGACCTGAAGAAAAAACCGACCGCCTAAACATTATATCGTTATTCGATAGGCACAACGACGGGCCCCGGCCAGAATGTGATCCTCCCGCTCGACCTTTGCTTCCGTCCCGAGAACCATGCGGAAGATATCTAGCTCTGACCGGCACAGGCCCTGGCATTTGGTTGCCGCGGCGCAGATGGGACAGTGGTTTTCAATCAGCCTGTACTCTCCGTCTCCCAGCTTCTCGACTTCCGCCATATAGCCCTCCCGGGTACGGATCTCGACCAAGGCGTTCAATCTCTCTTCAAGGGTTTTCTTTTTGGCAATTTCTTCTGTGTAAAGAGCCAGGGTTTGTTTTTCTCGATGACTGATCAGGGCTTCCACCCCTTCTTTGCCAAAAACCTCTTCTGTCGATTTCAAGATGTCGAGGGTCAGGTCAGAATGGCGATCGGGGAATCGGGCATGGCCTTTCTCGGTCAGCTGCCAAAAGCGGTGCGGACGACCCTTGCCATGGATGTGATCCTTGAAGCTTATAAGCTCCATCTCCGAGAGCTTGGCAAGTTTCTGCTGAGCGCCGGGAGTGGTTACCTCAAGATCGGCAGCGATGTCCCTTGCCATCTGCGGCCCCTTGCTCTTGAGGAGATAAAGTATCCGGTCCTGTGAGTTTTTCTCCATTGACATCTTTTTATTTAAAGTAAATGCTTATTAAAAATAACAACTTTATCAATATAGGTTTTTCTGTCGATGAGCAAGAGTGATCCGTCTTTTGTAAAATGGCGAGAGATTGTGAACCGTCAATATGCCGTACCCCTGACCCTCGTTTGCCTTGGGGTCTGGCTTCACGCAGCCGACAGCCTCCTGGTGGCGACGATGATGCCGGCCATTGTCGCGGAAATCGGTGGCACGAATCTGATGTCCTGGACTGTGGCTCTCTATGAAATCGGATCCATCGTCGCCGGGGCCGCCAGCGGTTTGCTGGCCATGCGACTGGGCATTCGCCGACCGATGACTTTTGCGGCCCTACTGTTTGCGGCAGGCTGTATGGTCAGTGCCATCGCCCCGGAAATGTGGATTGTTCTTGTTGGCCGCCTGATGCAGGGATTTGGGGGCGGTGGCCTGATGGCCCTGTCCTTTGTGGCCTGCAGCCAACTGTTTCCGGAAAGACTGATGGCCCGCGCGCTTGGCGCCATCTCCACCCTTTGGGGAGTTTCCGCTTTCACCGGCCCGCTGATCGGCGGATTGTTTGTTGAATATGGTACCTGGCGCGGCGGTTTCTGGTTTTTTTGTTTGCAGGCCTTTGGCCTTGCCCTCTGGGTCTTTCTGACCATCAAAGAGCCAAAACCCACAAAACCCGGCAGCTCAACTCAACGCTTTCCTATCTGGCGGCTCGCGTTTCTGTCCCTTTCCGTCTTGTTTATCGCCTATGCCGGGGTTGATATATCTCTCCTCAAAACGCCGTTGTTTTTGATAGCGGGTATCTTCTTTCTGCTCCTGTTTTTTCGCCTTGATTCGACCAAGCAGGATAATCGGCTGTTTCCGGTGACGACCCTCAGCCTGCGGGATCCCGTTGGGGCCGGCTTGACCATGGTTCTATGTTTCTCCATCGCGACCATTGCCGTTAGTGTCTATGGCCCCCTACTGATAACCCTACTCCATGGCTCAACCGCCCTTGAGGCCGGATATATCATCGCCTGTTCATCCATCGGCTGGTCAATCGCCGCCTTCTTCATTTCCGGCGTCCCGACAATTTATGGCGGCAGAATGATTGCCGGCGGCATGACCATTCTGACGATCAGCATTATCGGTTTCGTCTACAGCGTTCCCAATGGTCCCCCCCTTCTCATCGCAATGTTCACGATCCTTGAAGGGGTTGGGTTCGGCATGGCCTGGACCTTTGTTTTGCATCGGGCAACGGTGGTCGCAGGACCCGCGGAAACAGAGCGGGTCTCAGCCGCAATCCCGACTATGCAGCGCCTGGGATACGCCCTTGGTGCCGCCTATATGGGGATTGTCGCCAATTGGTCCGGCATCACTGAGGGAACTGATCCTGATCTCATGCGCGATGTCGCCTATACGATTTTCGTTGCCTGTTTACCGGCAGCCATCGTCGGGTTGATCGCCGCTTTTCGTTTTGTCAGATCGAAGGCGGCTGTCACGGCCTAATTATTATCAAGCCCAGCCACCGGCGAAATACAACACCTGTCCGGTAATGAAGTCCGACTTATCGGAAGCGAGAAACACCAGATAGTCTCCAGCTTCCTCTCGCTTGCCCAAACGGCCGAGAGGAATCTGCGACGTAATTTTTTTAAACGCTGCCTCATTCTCCAGTAGCTCTTTCGGAAAATAGGTCGGGCTCTCAACGAAGTTCGGCGCCAGGGCATTCACCTGGATATTATAGCGCCCTAATTCCTTGGCCAGGCTATGGGCCAGGGCATTGGTCCCTCCCCGCGCTGCCACATACATGGAATAATTGGGAATGCCATGGGCGGGCGCCGCTGAAGAAATAAAGATGATCTTACCGCTCTTGGCCGGTTTCATCCGTTTTGACGCCGCACTCGCGAACATAAAGCCGCGAACAACCAGAGATTCGAGGGTTTGACGCAACTGCTCGATATCGATCTCATCGATCGCTGCTTTCAGGGCCGGAAAGGCGTCATTATTGATCATGACATCAAGCCGTCCTTCTGCCTCGACTACATGAGCGACTAGCTCCTCAGGATCCTGAAGGGACAAGGCCTTGGCACCGGGCACCTCCGCTTCAAACTCGGCCCGTTTTTTGGCATCGATAAACTCATTGTCATGAGCATAGACGGTTGCCCCGTTGGCAATCATGGCAGTTGAGCCGGGGATCCCTAGAAAGTGCAACGCGTCGGTTATCAGGATGATTTTATTCTTGAGCATTTTTTAGTCCCGATTTGGGCCACTGCCCTTGAGATCAGCAGCAGGGTTATTATTCCGTACGAGAATAAAGTTTCAATCAGGAAAGGCAAGGCGGGATTCCCTAGCCTAATGGTTCCCACCTATGATCCCTGTTTTAACAGAATAGTCGACGGCAATCCCGTAGATCGGGTCATCCTCGGAATCCACCATCAACTGACCGGCCCGGTTCAAAAGCCGGTGACAATCCCGGGAGAGATGGCGAAGCTGCAGGGTTTTGCCCTGCTTCTCATATTTAAACGCCAGAGTCTCAATCGCCTGCAAGGCAGACTGATCAGCGACACGGCTACCCGCAAAATCCACAATGACAAGGGCGGGATCTTCCGCTGGATTGAACAGCTCCGCAAAGCCCTCGGTGGATCCAAAGAACAGAGGCCCCTCTATTTCATAGATCTTGACACCTTCTTCCGTGTTGGACGTCTTTGCCTGAATTCGGGTAGCGTTTTTCCAGGCAAAGGTGAGAGCTGAGACGATGACACCAACGACAACAGCGATGGCGAGGTCGGCAACCACGGTTACGGCGGTCACCAGAACAATAACAAGGGCATCGGAAAACGGTACCCGGCGCATGATGACAAAGCTTTTCCAGGCGAAAGTCCCGATCACCACCATGAACATGACCCCAACCAGCGCCGCCAGCGGGATCTGCTCAATCAAGTTCGACGTAAACAGAATGAACATCAGCAGGAAAAGCGCCGCTGAAATTCCGGAGAGTCGGGTCCGACCGCCGGATTTCATGTTAATCATGGACTGCCCGATCATGGCACAACCGCCCATGCCGCCAAAAAACCCGGTAACGGAATTGGCAACGCCTTGAGCAATACATTCCTGCGAGGCTCCACCGCGTTTCCCGGTTATCTCTCCAACGAGGTTGAGGGTTAGAAGGCTTTCGATCAGTCCAATGGCCGCTAAAATCACAGCGAAGGGAAAGATGATTTCCAGAGTTTGCAAATTGAGCGGTACCATCGGAATGTGAAAGGCGGGCAGCCCACCCTCGATGGAGGCCAAATCACCGACCCGCGGAACATCAATGCCAAAAAGAATAACAATGGCCGCGACAATGCCGATACCTGCCAAGGGCGCCGGGACTATATTGGTGAGCTTGGGAAGCAGCCAAATGATAGCCATGGTCAAGGCGACAAGCCCGAGCATGACAGCAAGCGGCGTGCCGGTCATCCATTCTTTACCTCCATCAACGCCCGGCACCTGAAATTGGGTGAGTTGTGCCATGAAGATAACAATAGCCAGGCCGTTGACGAAACCCAGCATCACCGGATGGGGTACCAGCCGGATAAACTTTCCAAGCCGGAAAACTCCGGCCAGTATCTGCAAAATCCCCATCAACACAACGGTCGCAAACAGGTATTCCACACCATGGCGGGCGACCAGAGCAACCATCACAACCGCCAAGGCCCCCGTCGCTCCGGATATCATGCCGGCCCTGCCGCCAATGCACGCCGTCACAAGCCCGACGATAAAGGCGGCATAGAGTCCGACAAGGGGATGTACTCCGGCAACAAAAGCAAAGGCAACCGCTTCAGGGACAAGGGCCAGAGCCACCGTCAGTCCCGACAGCAACTCCGTCTTGACCCGCATCGGGTTTAGAAGCGAAAAACTGGTCTTGTTGTGTCCGGACAGGGAAAACCTGTCGGCAAACGCGGCGAGAGATTGCTTAGTCACTGAAATATCCGTTTTTTGGAGAAGTGTGAGGGGTCCTTCATACCCGACCCGACGCTCAATGCAAGCTTTTATATTGCACTGCAAAAAAAATATGCACTCTACAGATCAAATCGTCCAAATTATAGGCGAAATGGAAAGTAAGTTTGTAAAGGAAATTCATAAGCTATTGTTTTATATTGATTTCATGTTTTGGCACGGCGCTTGCTCTTATAATTTCAGCAGCTACAACAAGGACAGTTTTTAATGAAACTAATAAAGCAATTCACTCTAGTCGCGTTATCCTTCGGCATTGCAGCATCGGCATATGCGGATCCATTGATTAAGGAAGACGCAATTCCCGGAGAGTTCTCCGCCAGTGTTCTTTTGACCAATGACTATGTTTTTCGGGGAATATCCCAAACAGGAAATAACGCCGCCATTCAAGGTAGTTTGGATTACGAGTATGATTTTGGACCAGCGGCGGTTCATGCCGGTATTTGGGCCTCCAACGTAAAATTTACGGACGCCACGATTGAGATCGATTACACGGTAGGTGTCGGCGGATCTATTGATGACTTTAGTTGGGATGTTTCCGCTATTTATTATACATACCCAGGGGCTGAGAGTAGTCTGAATTACGATTTCTTCGAGATTGCCCCTTCGGTGGGATACGATTTCGGATTTCTCTCAGCTTCTGCCGGTGTGAACTACTCTCCAGACTATTTCGGGGACAGTGGTGACGCTCTCTACAGCCATGTGGGTGTTGAAATTCCTCTTGGCCCCTATTTCACGTTAGGTGGCAATATCGGATATCAGTCCATCGATAATAACGCCAACTTTGGAACCGATGATTACCTGGATTGGGGTGTCGCGGTATCGACTGAGCTGGCCGGATTTACCCTCAGCGTTGGGTATAATGACACGGATCTGGATAAGAACCAGTGTGACAGTGCTTGTGGCAACTTTGTTGCCTCTGTGTCTCGGTCATTCTGATCTTGCTAGTATCCAAAGATGACTAAGAAATTCTCAACTTGCGAGTTACTGGTGAGGTCTCCCCTCCCAGGCTCGTCCCCCAGACCCTCCGTCTATCCGCAATTCGGACGGTCATAATCCAGGGGGAGCGGCGGCAGGAAACGACCCCACTCCGGGAGCTATTACAGGGGGCTCCCGGAGGCCGCCGTGAGAATTGCCCCTTCCTGAACAAGCCGGTCCTTTTCCTTAGCCCATGCCTCCCTTGACGCTGCCAAAATTGCATCGGTGTTCAAAGTAACATGATATCCACGATTAAGAGCCCCATAGGCGGTATTCTTGACACAATAATTTCCGTCAAGACCGGCAAGCTCCAGGCGGCCAATGCTGTGCTCCGTCAGGTAATTTTCCAGTTCCTGAGATGAGAAAGAATCGCCAAGAGGTTTCTCGAAATCCGCATCGGCAGAAACTGCGAGCCGCGGATCCAGACCAAGGCCATCAGATCCCTTTCCCCCTAGTCCCCCGCCCAGCAGACGAACAATGAAATTCGTATAGGCGCCTTCATACACCTGTCGTATTGTTATTACAGGCCATCCTGCCTGATGGGCCGTCTTGGCTCGCTGATTAATCCTTTTAATGACCTCTTGCAATTCATCTGGTTCCCAGGCCTTGCTTCCGGTCATTTCTGTAAAGTCCTGCTGCATGTCGATCACCAGCAGAGCCGTGCCGGAGCGCTGAGCCAAGTCAATTTTAGGTCCGGATGTCGGGGTTCCGATTTTTCGCATGCCCCAAGCCGTGTATCCGATACCTGCCAATAAAATGACGATCATGATGGAGAGCGCTGTCCACATCGCTAATCTCCTTTCCAGCTTTCCAGTTCAGCAAACCACACCGTCAGAAAGGACTGTATGTCGTGATAAGCTCGAACTTCTTCCTCACTGAATTGTTTGCAGGCACGTGTCACGCGATCCAGTTCACGCCGTCTTATTTCCGTAATCCGGGAGTCTCCGTTTTCCGAAAGAACATAGAATACCGAGCGCTTGTGGTCCGGGTTGTTCTGTACTGTGACCAGGCCCATTGCCCTTACCTCTGCAAGCATTCGCGCAACAAATTGCCTCTTCAGCTGAAGGCTTTTGGTGAGCTGCGGGGCAGTTTGGGGTGCCTTCTTCAACAACCCCTCTAACACCGCCCGTTGACCGACGGAAATGCCTTGTTCCGAGGACAGGGTATCAACCGCAGCCGTAATATGACGCAGTAAAGGTCGGGTCATTTGGATGGCTTCATAAAGAAGCTCTTCTTTTGTCGCAGGTTTTTTATCCATGCACGCATCATAGAATGCTTGAGCTATTTGTCAACTCAGTTGACAAATAGCCGTATCAGCCAACCCCTAAATCAGCCCAAGACCGTAAATGGCAAATCCGGCGAGTGCAGCGATGGATATTAGAAGCAGAACATTGATTTTGAACCGAAAAACCGCCACAAGAGCGAGAACCGTCAGTAGCAAGGCATAGGGATCCAGCGAAGATAGGACCGGCGCCGCAATACTGAGACCTCCCCCTTCAAACCGGTTAACTTCGGTAAAGATTACATGCAGGGCAAACCAGACCGCCAGATTAAGAATGACACCAACAACGGCGGCCGTAATGGCCGTAAGGGCCGCAGAAAGAGCTTTGTTGCCCCTAAGCTTTTCGATGTAGGGGCCGCCGAGAAAGATCCACAGAAAACAAGGCGCGAAGGTCACCCATGTGGTCAATAATCCACCAAGAATTCCCGCCATTATGGGCGATAGCATCCCCGGATCCCGATAAGCGCCCATAAAACCGACAAACTGGGTTACCATGATCAAGGGGCCGGGTGTGGTTTCCGCCATGCCGAGACCGTCCAGCATTTCGCCGGGCTGCAGCCAGCCGAAAGTTTCCACCGCGGCTTGCGCGACATAGGCAAGAACCGCATAGGCCCCGCCGAAAGTCACGACGGCCATCTTGCTGAAGAAGACGGCGATGTCGCTATAGACATTGTCCGGGCCGAGCAGCAAAAGCAACGCGGCAACGGGACCAAGCCAGAGCAGTAGCAGGATGACAATAGTGCGAATGCTGGAATGCCTAGCCACCTCCCCGCTGTTTTCCAGGCCGAGGATGGTTTGCTCTCCCCTGACCGCTTCGGCGCCACTTCCGCCATGACCACCGCCATTCTGAAAGGCAGCAAGACCGGCTTTACCACCTAAGTAGCCGATCAGGCCCGCCCCGATGATAATCAGGGGGAAGGCCACATCAAAAACGAAAATGGCAAGGAAAGAGGCGATAGCAATGGCGATCATCACCAGATTGTTCAGCGCCTTTCCGCCGATGCGCACCAGGGCTTGCAGGACGATGGCCAGCACGGCGGCTTTCAATCCATAAAACAGTGCGGCGACAGCGCCAATATCGCCAAACTCAGCATAGATCAGGCTGAGCGCGAGAATTGCCAGGACGCCCGGCAGCACGAACAAAAGTCCGGCGGCAATCCCGCCTTTGGTCTTATGCATAAGCCAGCCGATATAGACGGTGAGCTGCTGAGCTTCCGGCCCGGGCAGCAGCATGCAGAAATTGAGGGCGTGGAGGAAGCGGGCATCGCCGAGCCAGCGCTTCTCCTCCACTAGAATGCGATGCATGACGGCAATCTGACCCGCGGGCCCGCCAAAGCTGAGCAGGGCAATTCGGCTCCAGACTGAAAGTGCTTCGCCGAAGCTTGGCCAGGGGCGGCCATCGGCGCCGAGCCGCTCGGAGGAGGTGTTTGCAGGATCACTCATGCGGCATCCCCGGCGGCACTTGCGGGCCAGTTATGGGTTTCCTGAGCCGCGTCCCGGGCCCAGCGATAAAAAGCATCATAAAGCGCTAGCCCCTGTTCGAGCTGGGCCAGATCGTTCCCATGGATCTGTGATAGGCCGAGAGAGGCAGCCAGCAGACCGGCGGATTCCGGGGCCAGATCAAGCCGACCCGTATCCGCCCCGCGAATGATGTCAGCAAGTCGCAACAAAGGCTCCGTCATCAGGCCAAATTCCTCGATCATGGTATCAAATGTACATTGTTCCCCACGATGGCTCCAATGGACATTTTCCACATCGAAGGGCACTGCATTGAAGCGGTCTGCCACGGCCGCCACCTCGGTGGGTTCGACAAACAGGAAGACGGCGTCCGGATCAACAAAGCGGCGGATCAGCCAGGGACAGGCAATGCGATCAATTTTCGGGCGGGCGCGGGTGACCCAGACAGTGCGGTCCTCCCCGTCCCGCTCAGGCAGCGCGGCCTCGGGGATCAGCGGCAGACCCGCCTCTTCCCAGGCCACAAAACCACCTTCCAGAACCGCAGCATCAACCCCGTAATGACGGAGCCAGGCCACTGCCCCCTGGCTCAGTTTCAGGCCTTTGTGGCAATAGAGGACGACAGAGCGGCCGGCATAGTCAGCGGCCCAATCCGCGGCCGTAAAAGCGGAACGGCGAACAGCCGTCGGCAGCTGGCGCGGATCTGACTCAAAATCCTCGTCCAGGCGGGCATCGATAAGAACCGGACAGCCGGACGTTCCGATCAGACGGGACAGGGTTTCAGGGGAAATGGATGTTGTCAAAGCAGGCATAGATGTGTTCCTCCGTGCGTAAATTGCGGAACACGATACTTGGGCACCATGCCTCACGGGGAGATCGCGAGCCCCCGTCGCCCTCAAAATGCACATGCAGGAGGGTCCTGTCAAGGACCCGAGAAAAACCACAAAAACCGCCCCGGTAAATCACACAACCGGGGCAGTCTGCCGCAAGGCTGCGACCCTTTTATGACAAAGAAAGTCTCAGGCTGTTCCTTGAGTGGACGAAAACAGCTTCAGCCCGATAATCCCGGCGACGATCAAGAGCAGGCAGAGGATCCGCAGAATATCTCGCGATTCCCCGAACAAGAACATACCGAGAGTAGCCACGCCGACAGCGCCGATTCCGGTCCAGATGGCATAGGCCGTCCCGACGGGGATGGTCTTCATGGCCAGGGCCAGCAGCCAGAAACTGATGGCCATGGCGCCGAGGGTCAGGCCCGTCGGCACAATCCTGGTAAAGCCCTCGGTATATTTCAGGCCGATGGCCCAACCACATTCAAACAATCCCGCAATGACCAGATACACCCACGCCATAATCCTACTCCCACAAAAAAAGAGGGGTTTTCCCCTCATTCTCCACAGGTGGGACAAGGGGTTCTAAATACAAGGCTAATATATAAAATTATTTTTCCCGGCAGCGCACCAGAGAATTGGACTTGGTCAGCAACACCACCTCCCCGTCCTGATTGGTGAGGGTGAGCTCATTGGCGAGCCAGCCGCGCTCCGGCTTGCTGCTTATGCGGGTCCCGGTTATCACCATCTCACCCGACAGCACATCACCGGCAAAGACCGGCGCCAGAAAACTCACCTCGATCCCCACACCGGAAGGCAGGAAATGCCATTGCTGCCAGATCCTGGTGGAGGATTTGGAGGAGAGACAGAAGATATAGGAGCCGTTACAGACAATATCGCGAAAGCCCATGGCCTTCGCCGCCGCCGCGTCCAGATGCATAGGCTGATCATCAAATTCAGAGGCAAATTCCAGCATCCGATCCCGCTCCACCGTGACCGTCGCCCCCTCAAACCGATCGCCCTCGGCGATATCTTCGAAATACAGTTTTTCCGTCATTTTTTCTTATTCTTGTTGTCCAGGTCTAGGCAGGATTTCATAGGTGGATTGAACCAGCCCCGAAGGAAAAGTCCGGGTCTCACTATGCCGAAGATCGATATCCCGATCAAGCGTGCCAAATAGGGAAATACCCTCCCCGATCAGAATGGGAATATGGGTCAGCACCAGATCAGCCGCCAGCCCGGCCCGCAAGAACGCCTGAATAACCTGACCGCCATCGATATAGGCCCTCTTCCAGCCCTGTCCCGCCAGCTCCGCCATCAGCGCTTCCGGCCCCAAAGGCGACACCCGCACCTTGCCCTTGAGCTCCGCTGGTATATCCGCGTCCGTGAGGCTCCGGCTCATCACCACCACCGGCTTATGATAGGGCCAGTCCCCGCCAAACCCGAGCACCACCTCATAAGTCTTCCGCCCCATCACCAACCCGTCAACAGAGTCCATAAACCCCTCAAACCCCTGCTCCTCCCCCTCCGTCGGCTGCTTCATCAACCAATCAAGGGAATGATCCGGGCGGGCGATAAAGCCATCCAGACTGGCTGCGATATAGATATGGGCGGTGGTCATTGGGAAAAGCCGTTTTCTACCTAATCACAGCATCAAAATGTGAATTATGCACACTTGAAGTTTGCTGCTACTCAAATGGTCGACCGAAATATACCAAAATCCATAGAGCCAAAAGATAAACACTGAATAATGATTGAATACCTGAAACGACTCGAACCCATCCCCTTGGACGAATTACATATTCTCTAGGCTGCAATCGTATAATCCAATTACCGACGTTGAAATCCCGCCAACCTATGTGAAAGGCGGATAAAATGCTAAAGTAAAGAGCGTATAGCGCCTGCGGCAAGTCATCTTCAAATACTAACCGTTTTATTTTTGCTCTAGATGCAATTTCCAACTGACCGTATATGTCAGTTTTTAATCTGCCTGGTGGCCAGACTTGAAAAAGCCCAGCAGAATTGTCTTGTTTTTTTCCAGTATCAAAGGCAAAGAAATAGGCAGTGCTGAAAATAAAAATCGAGAAAAACAAAATAAATAACGGCCGCCATGGCTCATTTCCCCAATCACTTGTAAACTCGAATAATATGTAACTAAATGCCTTTTCAATAAGCGGGGACTCCCTCCTTTCATTCCGTTTAATCAAAAATGTGAGGTACCTCTCTTCCTCTCTATCTCCCGACGTTTTAAATTTCTCTCTAACGCTAACCAGTCCACTTGGAAATTCTTTCTGACCAAGCGACAAAAAAATCTTGTTTTGCTTCAGTTCGACTCCAAGTAAAAGTGCATCTCTAAGCTTTGTTTTTTTAAATGAAGGTTCTTCAAGTCTGCTAAATTGCATACTTGCGCCACGTAAATCCGCTTCATCAAAAATAGCACCGCTGAGAAAAGAGGATTCAAGATTGGCGAACTGTAGATTGGCTCCCTGGAAATGAATTACAGGTGTTTCTGTCTCGTCTGAGGAAAACCCAAAATCTCGATTCAAAACGTTGGACATGTTCGAATTTCTCAAATCTGCTTCTCTAAAAATTGCTCCTTGAATCTGAGCAGCAGTGAGTGTTGCTTCTTCAAGTTTGGCGCCATAGAAACTGGCTCTAACCAATTTTGAATTTGATAAGTTTACATCTCTAAGATCAGAATAGGCAAAAACGGAACGACTTAAATCGGCTGAACTAATGTTCGCGCTTCTAAGGTCAGCGTTAACAACCCTAGCATCAATGAAACTAACCTTCTTCAAACTTGCTCCGCTCAAATTTGCCTTAAAAAAATCTGTTTTGCGGAGATCGGCTTCATCCAAAATTACCCCCTTTAAGTTCATTCTGGAAAGATTTGCGCCGCATAGATTTGCCTGGACGGCCATTATCTCTTTTGCGCCGCTATCTTCGCTAATAATCTCACGAGTTGGGTCGCTAGTAGGCTCATCATCGAACCGAGCAGGATCGAAAATTCCAGTGAGCAATCCTTTAGTATTCTCCATTAATCTCTTTCCAAGTTCAGACTGGAGAACTCCTCTTACAATTTTTTGCAGAAAGGAAAGTTTTTCTATTTCTTTCAACCATTTACCATGTTGCTTCAAGATCAAAAGAAGCTCTTCCTGAGTTGGGGTTTTGTTTAAATATGGGCAGTCATTCCGAACTTCTTCAGATACAAGTTCATTATCATTTGAATTCGAATCCGCATGAGCTTTGGAAGGTGCTGTTAAAAGAAAAATAGCCAGTGCGATCCACAAAAGCAGTTTGGTTGAATTAGATGTCCAATAGAAGAGTGAATTCATTCATGCAGATTACACTTTTTATTAGTTTTTTGGAATATAGAAAATATTCAGCAGTGAAAATTATGGTCCTCACCGCACCCGCAAATTCCGCCAGAATCGTGCCGGATTGGGAAACTGCGAAAACTCCGGTTTCTGTTTCAGTTTCTCCCGCAGTTTCCATTTAGCGGTTTCGAACTGCATGACGTTTTCGATGCGGCGGTCGAGGAATTCCCAGGTTTTCTGGTGGTTCTCGGAGGTGTCGTCGAGCCAGTAGAGCAAAGTTGAGCCGTATACCGCGGAGAGGGTCAGGCGTTTGGTGTAGTAGTTGAAATCGGTGGAGGCATCGCCGGTGGCGTACCACATGCGGCTGACGGTGCTGGCGGTGAGTTTGGTGGCCTGGATGGCATGGGCCGGCAGGGTCAGGATATTGAGGGCACGGCGGACGGCCTCCTTATGGGGGGCGTACATCTCAAGGCGAAGACGGACCGCGAGGGTGATGCGATCGCGGATTTTCATGTCCAGCACCTTGCGTTTTTGGAGTTCCTCCTCCATGCGGTCATCAGCATTCTCGATAAAAAGCGTGATCATATCGATGGGGCCGTTGGGAAAGGCGAGATCGAGGGTGGAGAAATCGATATCGAGGTCCTTCGCGGCGGCCTTCATGGCGGTGCGGGACCAACCGTCAAACAGCACATGGGGCAGCACGGCCTCCAGATAGGGGAGTCTCGGGTCCGTCTCGGTTGCTTTTTCAGTCATCGGCTTTTTCCTTTTCCGCCCCCGCCTCTTGTGCATCCGCCTTCAACCCCTCCATGAAGGCAGGCACCTCTTCTTCATACACCAGATAGCGCAGGTCTGTCATCCGCTGCGGATATAAAATGCCATCCAGATGATCGCATTCATGCTGCACGACCCGGGCATGAAATCCTTTGGCCTCGACATCGACCGGGGTGCCCTCAAGGGTGAGGCCCGTATAGCGGATATGGGTATGGCGCGGGACCAGGCCGCGCAGGCCCGGCACGGAGAGGCATCCCTCCCACTCCATCTCGATTTCATCGGAAAGCGGCGTGATCAGCGGATTGACGAGGACGGTAGAGCTGACCGGTTCGGCTGCCTCGCCATCCTCGGCTTCGGCGCGTTCCGCAGGCACTTCGAAAATCACCAAACGTTTGGGGACAGCGATTTGTGGCGCCGCCAGGCCGACACCGCCCACCTCCTTGAGACTTTCGCGCATATCGGCCACCAAATCGCGGATTTCCGGGGATGTCGGGTCGTCAATGGGCTCGGCGATGCGCCTGAGAGTAGGGTTTCCCATCCTGATAATCGGTTTTACGGTCATTTTTCACTGCCAAATTGCTGTCTTTTATGATAAAACCCTTTTTCTTTAAGGATTTCACCTTAAATATGTTGTTTAATGCTTCACAGCGGGATGTAAAGGTGTTAAACCCGCTCGACCGAAGCCAACCATTAGTCAGATTAGTTAGGAGCACTGTTAGCTGTGCAAGTTACTGTACGCGACAACAATGTCGATCAAGCGCTACGCGCACTGAAGAAAAAACTGCAACGTGAAGGCGTCTTCCGGGAGCTGAAAATGCGCCAGGCCTATGAGAAGCCTTCTGAGAAACGCGCCCGGCAGCAGGCGGAAGCCATCCGTCGTGCCCGTAAGCTGGCCCGCAAACGCGCCCTGCGCGAAGGCTAGACTGCCCGTCTCTTCCGCGAGATCAATCTTGCGAATTGCCGAATTTCAAAGCCGCTCCGGTTCGCCGACAGCGGCTTTTGTCATGTGTGGATGCGCCCGTTATGACTAAAGCTTCTGATCTCAACGAGGGGACAGCGCTGCCGATCACCGCCCTTGATGGCTGGGATCTGGTCTGCACCCTGTTTTCGCCGCCGGAGGGGGTCTCGCCGGTCTCCGTCCTGATCGTCCTTCCCGCCATGGGCGCCCACGCCCGGCCCTATCGGTTTATGGCCGCCGCTCTCGCGAAGGCGGGACATCTGGTGATCACCGTCGATCCCCGGGGTCATGGCCAGAGTCTTCCGCATCCGAGGCGGGGCATTGATTACAGCATCGACGATATCATGGCCCATGATGTGGCGGCGGTGGTGGCCTACGTGAAATCCCATTATCCGGATCTGCCGCGGATCCTGCTGGGCCATAGTCTCGGCGGTCATATCTCCGCCCTCTATGCGGCGGAGCATCCGGGGGATGTGAGCGCGCTGATCACCCTGACAACCACCCATGTCTATTATCGCAAGCTCGGGCTGCCCTCGATCAGCCTCATTCTCTCCTTTGCATTGATCGCCCGGTTGTTCGGGTATCTGCCCGGCCAGTATGTGGGATGGGGGACGCCCATGGCCAGATCCCAGGTGCTGGATTGGGTTCGCTGGGGCTTGACCGATCGCTATTCGGGCAGTGACGGGCGGGATATCGAACCGGCCCTGGCGAAGCTCGAAAAACCGCTGCTCAGTATCGGATTTAGCGATGACAAGCGGCTCGCCCGGCCTGCCGGGATCGATCATTTCAACGATTTGATGCCCGCCTGCCGTCTCACCCGCTGGACCATGTCTCCGGAGGAACTGGGGGTCTCTTCTCTCGGCCATTTTGATCATTTGCGCAATGGCGAAAAGGTCTGGGCGCGGATGGATCAGTGGATCCGGGCGCAGCTGCCGGACACCGGTTAGCCGCCATTTTCCGCCAGGGACCGGACCATGGCTTCGGTCTCGGCATTGGCCGGGAACATGCATTCGACCATGATCTCCTCCGCCGTGACATCCTGCGGGGTCCCGAAGCTGGTGATGGTGGTGATCCAGGACAGGGTTGCCCCGCCCATCTCAAACTCAACGGGCATCACCGGCAGAGCCGCATCGGATGGATCGGCGATTTCCCAGTCCTCCGGAATTCCGGGATAGGCCACGACCTCCTCGATCAGTTTTTTCAGCGGATCCCCCTCCCCGGCGCCGCGCACCTGACGGTGGGCCCGCTCGATCATGTGATGGGCGATGCGATTCCAGTCCTTGACGATGGCCCTGAGGCCGTTTTCTGCCATGGTGATGCGCAGCATGTTGGGCGGGCCTTCCGATCCGCCCATTTGCAGGCCGAGCATATTCATCATCGCCGCCCCCGCATGGTTGATCATCAGCACATCGAAACAGCGGTTCATGACAATCGCCGGATAGGGCTCCTGCTGCTGCAGCATGTGATCGAGAGCCCGGCGCACCTGGGTCAGCCCCTCATCATCGAGGGAGCTTTCCGCATAGGCACCGGTAAACCCCGCCGCATTGAGCAGCCGGTTCCGTTCCCTGAGCGGCAGTTCCATCACCTCAGCCAGACGCAGCACCATCTCCCGGCTCGGCCGCGACCGCCCCGTCTCGATAAAACTGAGATGGCGGGCGGAACTGTCGGCGGCCAAGGCCAGATCGAGCTGACTCAGCCCCTTTAACTGCCGCCATTGCTTCAGCAACGCCCCGAATTCCGAGGCCGTTGATACCCGCCGCTGTTTCTCTGCCATCCCACTCATAGCGCATCCTTTCATCCTGATGCCCCCATTATAGGGGCAAAAAAAACGAAAGACATTACCTGGCAGGTAATTGAGGGAATGACGCGGATCCCCCATTTTCCCGGTACATCTTCAAACGGAAAGGATGATCCGATGAAACAAACGTCACCGCAACTCCTCAAATCCGCCCTGCTGATCAATGCAGGTTTCTCAGTCCTCTGTGCTCTGATCTGCCTGCTGTTCGCCGGCAGCCTCGCCCAAACCATGGGAATCGCGCCCTGGATGCTCTACACCCTGGGTGTCGGTCTTCTCCTGTTTGCCGCGGATGCGGCGTTTACGGCCACCCGCCCCCGGATCAATCTGATGTTCGCCAAACTGATCACCGGAGCGGACGTGCTCTGGGTTGTTGGATCGGCTGTGATCCTGATCTTCTTCCCCGGCTCCCTGACCTTTAATGGTCAACTGATCATCGAGCTGGTGGCCATCGCCGTTGCCGTCATCGCCACGTTGCAGGCGGTCGGGATCAAGCAGCTTAGCCCGTCAGGCACACAAACCGCCTGACTTACCCCCTCCCCCCGAAGGTCCACTCCCAAAGGCCTTTGGGGGGAACCGGGTGAAGGCTAGAAAAGCCGCGAGGTGCTAGACCTCGCGGCTTTAATCTAAACACAGCTGTTATGCCTATACCGCGTTTAGAGGGGAGAATAATACTAGTTTAAATTACAGAATTTGTCAAGATCTATTTTACACCATACCCTCGGAATAAGGGCAAAATTATGACGCTGAAATCCCCGCCCCACAAGCCGCAGAATTCCGCGGACCGCCAAAATTAATAGGATTTTTAAACACCACTTTCCCCTTATTAGTTGAGACGATTGACGCGTCATGATAGCTTCTGCGAAAAGCCTTTATCATGGAGGCTGCATGTCTTGAGCGGAGACTGATGTATGTCTGGGGAAAATTATGTCTTCGGTACAATATTTCGAGCGAGCGAATTCGTGCTCCGCAATATAGGTCCCTGCCTTCTCCGGGCTTTACCCGTGATTATCCTCGCCGCCGTGCTCCATCTGCCGCAATTGCAGGACACCCTTTACATTACCTTCCTGCCGGAACTCCTGGAGCCGTTTGCCTATGCAATGTTCGCCGTTGCCTGGCACCGCTACACCCTTCTCCCATCAGAGCGCCAACGGAACGGGCTTATACCCCGTTTCGGCCTGCGAGAGCTTAAATTCGGCTTCCTCTCGCTCGTCATTACATTGGCGATCATCGGCACCACGGAGGGCCTTTCCCTGTTTCTGACCGATGGCCCAATCATAGTCATCGTCATCTTTCTTTATATATTTGCCACCGTCAGCCTGATGTTTGTGTTTCCCGCCATTGCCGTCAATCAACCTGTGAAAATAATTCTGTTCATACACGAATCCTTGAAACTTCTGGCTTCCTTGATTACCGCCGTCATCCTTGCAAGTTTGGCCCTAGCGAGCATGGGATATTTGTTTTTATATACCGTCTCAAATGTCTTAGAAGTCTCGCAAAACCCGACCTTGATATTGTTTATCACAAACCTCTTGGTTGATGCCCTCGTCACTCCGCTGATACTCGCCATCGTAATTAGCACCGTCTCCTACCTGTTCAAGGATGTAATCGGGCTAAAGGAAGACAAATCGACGGACACAGAAGAGACGGCTGCGATATAGGATTTCCCAGTAGTTTCACAAATCTGAACTGGTTCGTCCACAACCACGGCTGGCCCTTCTTCACCGCTAGCCTCAAAGACCACGATATGCTGAAATATCTCCGGCGGAGCCACTTCAGTGAGAAGGGGCCAGCGGTTTAGGCCTATTTTCTCGGGTTTTCCTGGATAGTAGTCTTCATACTTTTGCTATGAAAACTTATTTTGTCCATGCCACGCTTTCAGCGCGATTTAATGAGAACGGAGTCTATTATCAATGCGCATCAAAAGGGGGTATTGAAAAGGACGTTCTTAGCGCGGCAAGTTATCGTTGACTATGAAGAGAGAAAGTCCAATTTGCGACTTTCGCTGCTACTTCCCCCCTCAATACAACGTCCCCTTCTGCCGCTCCCTTAGCTCCGCGTCATAGCTCTCCGCGTCAAAATCCGCTTTTGCGGCCTTTGTCATCTGGCCGGCCGTGGGGACGTTGCCTCTTGCGGTGAAGTTCTCCGGGTTCCAGAGTTCTGCTCTTGTCAGGGCGCGGGCGCATTGGAAGTAGACGGAGTCTATGTGGATGCGGAGGATGGTGGCGGGTTGGTTGCCGGCGACGGCGAACCGGTGCCTCAATTCCGGGTCGGTGGTGATGGTGGCGCGGCCGTTGATGCGTAGGCACTCGTCGATGCCGGGGACCAGGAACAGAAGCGCCACCCGGGGGTCGGTGACAATATTGCGCAAGGTATCAATGCGGTTATTGCCGCGGCGGTCGGGGAGCAGCAGGGTTGTCTCGTCTTCGATGTCGAACAGTTGCCCGAGGCGGTCACCGCGCGGGGAGCAGTCCAGCCCCCCTGCCCCGACACTGGCCAGGGCAAAAAAGGGCGCCGCCGTGATCCAGGCGCGATATTCCGGGGTCAGAAATCCGGTTTCCTTGGCGAGGCTGACAGGATTGACGGGATTGTAAAGGGCCTCAAGTTTTTCAAGGCTGTCAATGATATACGGGTCGGTCATGATCTCTTCTTTTGTACAGTGGAAATGTCAGGCGCCTTTTTACCGCGGATTTTTGCCAGCCGTATGACAAAGGCCTCAATAATTTCCCGCCAAAGGCCGGGGGAGTGGCTCCTGGTTGGTCCGGCTGCGGGCGCGCCGGCTGTCGCATCATAGACGTCAATGACCTTCTCGGCACAGCCACAGCCTTCCCCGAGGGCAACATTGGTGTAATAGAATCTCTCGAAACTGCCGGACGGCGCGCGGGATCTCATTTTGTCTCTCCTCACCTGATTTGGGGTAACCCTCTGATATCTCAACCATTGTAAGATCTTCAACTAAAGTTTTAAAACTTATTCAAATATAATTTGTCTTCTCGTCCGTAAAGATACAAAAAATTAGCGATTTGTTGGGATTTTCTGTGGTCTGTTTAGACATTGTTAAAAATTATCAGAATAAATACTATTTATGTACAGAGTATCAAATCCAGGCTTCGTGGGCCGCCTCCTCCTTCATTTGCCTCGGCATACGGTTCTTGTGCCCCTTGTGGTGACGGTTCTGATGAGTTCCTTTTTTGTCGCCGGCTGGGGACTGGTCCGTCATGACGAGCAGGTAATGATCCATGAGGAAACCGAGCATGAAGCCCGGCATTTCTCCGTCCTGCTGGAGGCCTATATTGGCACACGGCTGGCCCTAGCCGAACAGCTCCGCTACGAATGGCTGATCTATCCGATAACCTCGGAGAGGGAATTCCAGGAAAAGATGAAGTCGGCCCATGAACTGTTCGGGGACTTCCAGGCCATTAACTGGATCAATCCGGACGGGGTTATCGAATGGATCTCGCCCATAGAAGAAAACGAGGCGGCCAGAGGCCTGGACGTGAGTGCCCTGCCGATCCCGTCAAAGATTTTGGCCAGAGCAAAAGAAACCGGGCAGGTCCAGGTGACACCGCCAATCCGGCTGGCCCAGGGGGATGACGGGTTTGTCGCGTATCTGCCCATTGATCGGGACGGCAGTAAATACGGGTTTCTCAATGTCGTCTTTTGCACCGAACCTCTGGTCAAGGCGTCAGCGGAAGCGGGCTTTCTTGAAAGGTTCAATCTGACGATCCGCGATGGCGACCGGGTTATCTATAACAGCCTGCTGCGTGGTGAAGAAGGCGGTCCTGTCTTTGAGACCAGTATTGATGTCGGCAACCGGAAATGGATTATCACCGCCACAAAGTCTGAAGATCATCTGTCCATCCGGTCTTCCTCCTTCGATGATCTCGTGCTGATCATCGGGATGCTGATTTCCCTGATTATCGGCTATCTGATTCGCATGGCCATGGTGCATCAGCAGATGCTGCATGCCGGCGACAAGATTTTCCGGACCCTGATTGAGAATTCACCGTCGGCCATTCTGTTGAAAGATGCCAAGGGCCGTTATACCTACGCCAATAACCTGTGGCATGAATGGTTCAACCCGGAGAAGAAGCCGATTGACGGCAAGACGGTCCATGATCTGTTCCCCGCCTCTCATGCGGATGCCATCGAGGCCGAAGAGGCACGGGTTTTGGAAAAAGGGGAGTCCGTGGAGGTTGAAATCCAAAGCCCGCTTGCCAGCGGTAAATATATCCCGACCCTGCTGCAGAAATTCCCCATCTATGATCCCAAGGGCGAGATCATCGCCATTGCCGGAATCAATACGGATCTGTCCGGGCGCAACGAGACCGAGGAAAAACTCCGCGTAGCCCTGGCTAAAGCAGAGGAAGCGAACAAGTCGAAGTCCAAATTCCTGGCTACCATGAGCCATGAGCTGAGGACGCCGCTCAACGCCATTATCGGTTTCAGTGATATCCTGCACGGGCAGTATTTTGGCCCGGTCGGCAAGGAGAAATATATCGAATATGCGCGGGATATCCATGAAAGCGGGCAGCATCTTCTGTCCCTGATTGACAATGTCCTCGATATTTCCGCCATTGAGCTTGGCAAACGCGATCTGACGATGGAGCCTGTCTGCCTCAATGATCTGCTGGCGGAATGTGTGAAGTCCGTGGAGCCGCGGGCCAATGCCGCTCATATCTCGCTGATTCAGGCCACCCCCTCGAAGCTGCCGCGCGTTCAGGGAGATGATACGGCGCTAAAGCAGATATTCCTCAATCTGCTGACGAATGCCATCAAGTTTTCCTATCCCGGTGACAAGGTCCTGGTCTATGCGGAGGCCGATGAGGAAACGGTCTGTATCGTCATCAAGGATACCGGCAGCGGCATCAACACGGCGATCATGGAAAAGATCACGGAGCCCTTTATCAAGGGACATCAGGATTCCGATATTACCCATGAAGGGGTCGGTCTCGGCCTGTCCATCGTCAAATCCCTGGTCAGTGCCCATCACGGCCAACTGAACATCGAAAGCCAGGTTGGTGTGGGAACCAAGGTGACCGTCAGTTTCCCGAAACTGAAAGAACAGCTCGCTGCCTGAGATAAGGCAGGTATCAGACTGATCGGAATTAACCGCTCAAAAGAAAAAGCCGCGAAGAGTATCCGCGGCTATTTCTTTGATGGAACGTCAGGAGTTACAGGACCTTGATAATGTCCTCCACCATCTTCTTGGCATCCGCCAGAAGCATCATGGTGTTATCCTTATAGAACAGATCGTTATCAATTCCGGCATATCCGGAGGACATGGACCGCTTGACGAAAAGAACCGTTTGCGCCTTGTCCACATCCAGGATCGGCATCCCGAAAATCGGACTTTGCGGATCGTCGCGGGCGGCGGGGTTAGTCACGTCATTGGCCCCAACGACAAAGGCGACATCGGCTGAAGAGAAATCCGAGTTGATTTCCTCAAGCTCAAACACCTCGTCATACGGCACATTGGCCTCGGCCAGCAGCACGTTCATGTGGCCCGGCATCCGTCCGGCAACGGGATGAATGGCATAGGAGACTTCAACCCCCTCTTCTTTGAGGATATCCACCATTTCCCGAAGGGCATGCTGAGCCTGGGCGACAGCAAGGCCATATCCCGGAACAATGATGACCTTACCGGCATTCTTCATGATAAAGGCCGCATCATCGGCAGACCCCGCCTTATGCGGCCGGTCGCCTTTGTCGGGACCGGAAACCGCTGCGTCGCCGCCAAAGCCCCCGAGAATAACACTGAAGAAAGAGCGGTTCATGGCCTTACACATGATATAGGACAGGATCGCCCCGGAGGAGCCGACTAGCGCCCCGACAATGATCAGGGCCGTATTCTCAAGGGTAAAGCCGATACCGGCCGCGGCCCAACCCGAATAGGAGTTGAGCATGGAAACCACCACCGGCATATCCGCCCCACCGATGGGAATGATGATCAGGAAGCCAATGACAAAGGCCAGGATGGTCATAGTCCAGAAAATCGACGGATCATAATCAAGGCAGAACCAGATGATCAATGCGACAATTACCAATCCGATCACCAGATTGACCATATGCTGACCCGGGAAAACCACCGGGTTACCGGAAACAAGTCCCTGAAGCTTGGTAAAGGCGATGACAGATCCGGAGAAGGTAATGGCCCCGACAACCACGCCGATAGCCATCTCAATGCGACTGAGGACGGTCAATTCCCCTCCCGCATCCAGAATCCCGTAGGCATCCGGGTTGTAGAAGGCGGCAGCGGCCACCAGCACCGCGGCAAGACCGACGAGACTGTGAAAGGCGGCAACCAGCTGCGGCATGGCGGTCATGGCGATACGCTGGGCGATCACCGCCCCAATGGCACCGCCAATGACGATACCGCCAATGATCCACTCATAGGAGACCACGTCCGGATCGAGGATGGTGACGATCATGGCAATCGCCATGCCGATCATCCCCATGATATTCCCGCGCCGGGATGTTGCCGGAGACGACAATCCGCGAAGCGCGAGGATGAAAAGAATGGCGGAGACCAGATAGGCAAGCGCCGTAAAGTTAGCTGACACGGATCGTCTCCCCTATTTCTGTTTTTTCTTGTACATGGACAGCATGCGCTGCGTGACGAGAAATCCGCCAAAGATGTTCACCGACGCCAGGACAATCGCAATGAACCCGAAGACTTTCGCCAGATTGACCTCCGCCGGCCCTGCTGCAATCAAGGCTCCAACGATAATCACCGAGGAGATAGCATTGGTAACCGCCATCAGCGGCGTATGCAGGGCGGGTGTCACACTCCAGACCACATAATAGCCAACAAAAATGGCGAGCACGAAGATGGCCAGCCTGAAAACAGTGGGATCAACCATATCCATAATCAGTTCCCTCCTTCGGTAAGTAATGGGTGGATGACAGCGCCATCCCGGGTCAATGCACTTCCCTGAACGATCTCATCTTCCCAGTTCATGGCAAGAGAGCTGGATTCTTTATCAATCATCGGGGTCAGGAAATTCAGCAAGTTCTTGGCAAACAGCGATGACGCATCACTGGCAAGCCGGCTGGGGACATTCAGATGACCGACAATATGGACACCATTTTCCGTCGTGACGATCTCGCCGGGTTTTGACTGAGTGACATTGCCGCCCATCTCAACGGCGAGATCAACGATAACGGAACCCGGTTTCATACTGGCCAGCATTTCGTCTGTCACCAGGATCGGCGCTTCCCGTCCCGGAATCAATGCCGTCGTAATGACGATATCCTGTTTCTTGATATGCTCGGCTACGAGCTCCGCCTGACGTTTCTTGTAATCGTCACTCATTTCCTTGGCATAGCCGCCTTCATCCTCACCGGTCTCATCGGTTTCGACCATGATGAATTTGGCACCCAGGCTTTCCACCTGCTCCTTTGTTGCCGCTCGAACATCTGTTGCCGTGACGATGGCACCGAGACGACGAACGGTCGCGATGGCCTGCAGTCCGGCCACACCAACTCCCATGATGAACGCCTTCGCTGGGGCAATAGTACCGGCAGCGGTCATCATCATCGGCAAGGCTTTACCATAAACCGCTGCCGCATCCAGAACCGCTTTATAGCCCGCAAGGTTTGATTGAGAAGAAAGAACGTCCATGGACTGGGCCCGGCTGATCCGAGGGACAAGCTCCATCGCCACCGCATTGACACCGGCTGCCGCATAGGCCGCGACCTGTTCCTTATTCTGCAAAGGAGCCAGTTGAGCGATAAGAGTCGCACCGGACTTCATCAAAGACAACTCATCTGGGCCGCCTTCGGCTTCGGTCAGAGGGCGCTGTATCTTCAGAACCACATCCGCATCTTTCAGCGCCGCCGCCGCATCTGCCGCAATGCTGGCTCCGGCATCTACGAAATCCTGGTCCTGAAAGGAACTCAATGTCCCGGCACCGGTCTCTACAACCACTTCTGCGCCCAGGCCCACGAATTTCTTGACGGTATCCGGAGATGCGGCAACGCGCTTTTCGTTCTCCCGCCGCTCCTTGGGGATAGCGATTTTCATAATCGATCCTCTTTTCTAATCAGTATTGATAGGAAGGGCATATGCCCCGGCCCTCCCGAATTTTTCTGCACCCGGTAAAACCGGCCAACCCGAGTCAGAGGAGGAATATCGCCATCAGTATAAGTAGAATGATAACACCGATCGTACCGACTGTGAAAAGCTTGACGAAACCTTTAAACGATTCCTGTTGTGCCGTGATATCCATCTTGCCGTGCTCACTCATAATGAATCCCCTCGCGTCCATTCATTTTTGGTTAGTTTGCACTGCAATATACCGAAATCTGTTTTTGGAGCAACAGATTGTCGTCAGATCACTAAAAAAATCGCGGGAAGTCGGCTGTTTCGGCCTATAAAGCTTCAAGCTCGTCAATGAATCCTTCAATGACCTCGAGACCTTTTGACCAGAAGGACGGATCAGAGGCATCCAGCCCGAAGGGGGCCAGCAATTCCTTATGCCGCAAGGTTCCCCCAGCCTTCAGCATATCGAAATATTTATCCTGAAAGCCCGCTTCCGCGTCCTGATATACCGCATATAGAGCGTTGACCAGGCAGTCGCCAAAGGCATAGGCATAGACATAGAAGGGGGAATGAATGAAATGCGGAATATAGCACCAGAAATACTGGTACTCGTCATGCATACGAATGGCCGGACCCAGACTTTCCACCTGTACCTCCATCCAGATCTTGCCGATCTGGTCGGGGGATAATTCTTCTTTCTTGCGGGCATTATGCAGGCGCTTTTCAAATTCGTAAAAGGCGATCTGCCGGACAACCGTGTTCAGCATATCCTCGACTTTACCCGCGAGCATGACCCGGCGTTTTTCCGGATCTGTCTGCCGGTCCAGAAGTGCGCGGAAGGTCAATTGTTCGCCGAACACACTCGCCGTTTCCGCCAGAGTCAACGGCGTGTCGGCCAGCAGCCCCCCTTGAGGCGCCGCCAGAATCTGATGGACGCCATGACCAAGCTCATGGGCCAGGGTCATCACATCGCGGGTATTTCCCTGATAATTCAGCAGGAGATAGGGATGAGCGCTTGGCACCGTTGGATGGGCAAAAGCACCCGGAGACTTGCCCGGTCGAACCGAGGCATCAATCCAGGGGTTTTCAAAGAACCGGGAGCCGAGCTTTGACAACTCGGGCGAAAACTGTCCATAGGCATCAAGGACCGTGTCCCGTGCTTCCTGCCAGGGAATGACCCGGTTATCTTCTTCCGGAAGCGGCGCGTTGCGGTCCCAGTAATCGAGTTTTTCCTTGCCCATCCATTGTGCCTTCAACCGGTAATACCGATGCGACAACTTGGGATAGGCAGCCTGGACAGCTTCAGACAGGGCATCCACAACCTCCCCCTCAACCTGGTTGGACAGATGCCGCATATCCGCCGGCGCCTTGACACCGCGCCAGTCATCCTCAATGGATTTGTCCTTGGCCAGTGTGTTTGTAATGAGAGAAAAAAGCCGGACTTTTTCGCCGAATACTTTACCGAGGCTTTTGGCTGCCTTCTTACGCATGTCGCCATCTTTGCTCGATAGTAAGTGCAGAACCTGCTGCGAGGCCATCTCCTCGCCATCCACATCGAAGCGCAAGCCGGCAATGGTCTCATCAAACAACCGCACCCAGGCACTCCGGCCTGAAATATCCTTTTCATGCAGTAGTTTTTCCAGTTCGTCCGATAATTGATACGGCTGCAGAGCCCGGACATTGCGAATCCATGGCTCATATTTCTTCAGGCTGCTGCCTTCATACATCTTGTTGAGGTTGTCTTCGTCAATTCGGTTGAGCTCCAGAGTCAGGAACAATAGATCTGTGGAAATCGCATTGACCTTTTCCTGCATCGTTTGGAAGAACTTGCCGATATCCGGATCCGACATATTGCCCGCATAAACAAGATAGGCGTAGGACATGATCCGGCCCTGCAGTTCCCCGATCTCTTCATAGGCGGAAATGGCCAGATAGAGCGCCTGTCCATCCAACTCCGCCAACTTGCCTTTATAGGTCTCAGCAAAATGTTTCGCATCTTCTGCCGCCTTCTCCAGATCCTCGGTCAACTCGGCAGAGTTACGGGAGGGATAGAGGTCACTCAAATCCCATTCTGGCAGATCTTTGAGAAGCGGGTCGGTCATTGGCTTAAGCTCCGGCGGAAAAAATACTGTTTTACTTAAATAAGGTCAAAAATTCAGCTGACAAGGAAATTGGCATGGGCTGCCGCTACCGGCTTTGCCCGGTCCGCTTGCCAGGCCTCAATCCGCATATTGGCGATCCGTCGACCCGGCTTGGTAATTACCGCTTCCGCATAGGTTTCAATGGGCTTGGCCGACCTCAAATACTCGACGGTGATGTTAATGATTTTGGGAACCCGGGTGACATCCTGGGTGGCAAATAAATGAACCAGGGCTGTGCTTTCCAGAAAGGCCCCGACCACACCGCCATGCAAGGCGGGCAAGACCGGGTTGCCAATAAATTTCTTGTCTTCTGGCAGGACACAGATCAGCTTTCCTTCCGACGTTTCCAGCCGCATCCCTAAAAAAGAAAAATACGGAATCATGTCGAAGACACGCGCCCAATCCTTATCCTCTCGGGATTTGTTTATGGTATCGACAAATTCTTCCGAGGTCATTTGCTGCATCACCCGGCTCCCTTCTCCTTGGACACCTCATCAAGAGGTTTAGTGGGGGAGGATTTCAGCATGAATGTCCCAACACTGTTGGCGACGGGATCCTCCGGATCCGTATGATAGGCAATTGCCCGGGTAAAGGCGATCTGTCGGGTCGTCCTGTAGCAGGTTGCCCGGGTAAACAGCTCCTGCCCCGGTGTCGCCGGTTTCAGGTAATCAATCCTGAGGTCCAGGGTGGCAATGGGAAGATATTTTTTAAGCCGGGCGTAGATGCACATGCCTGCTGCCGTATCAATCAAGGTTGTGATGATGCCGCCATGGAGAATGCCATTGACCGGATTTCCGGCAAACCGCTCCTGATAGGGCAAACTGAAGGTCACCCCGTCATCGTCCATCTCATGCACTTTGACGCCAATTTCAGAGCAATGCGGAATGCCCGTATCAATTATATTTTGTATCTGATTTATATCGAATGGCTTCGACATTGAACACTAACCCTTGAAATAGTCCTTATACCACGCGATGAATTTGGGAATCCCCTCATTCAAGGAGGTTGTGGGTTCATATCCCACATCTCGGCGGATCGGGTCAATATCCGCGAAGGTTTCTTTTACATCTCCCGCCTGCATGGGCAGCATTTCGGTCTTTGCCTTCATGCCGAGAGAATTTTCAAGCGCTTCGACCAGTCCCATCAGCGGCTCAGAACGGTGATTGCCAATATTATACACCCGATAAGGCGGGCTGCCTTCCCCCCCAACTGGAGGATTTGCCAATACAGCCGTGACCCCATTGACGATATCATCGATATAGGTGAAGTCCCGTTTCATCTTGCCATGATTGAAAATGGGCAGAGTCTCTCCCTTCAGGATCTTCTCGGTAAAGGTCCAATAAGCCATATCCGGGCGCCCCCAGGGTCCATAAACCGTGAAGAATCGCAATCCGGTGACTGGAAGCCCATAAAGATGAGCATAGGAATGGGCCATCAACTCGTTGGCTTTCTTGGTCGCGGCATATAGGGAAACCGGCTTGTCAACGGACTGATCGACAGAATAAGGAAGCTCTTTGTTGCCGCCATAGACTGAGCTGGAGCTGGCATAGACCAGATGCTCCAGTCCCTCAAGATGGCGGCTGTATTCGAGAATGGTCAGGAATCCGAGGAGATTGGAATCCGCATATTTGAAGGGATGCTCAATGCTGTATCGCACGCCAGCCTGAGCCGCCAGATGCACAACCTTTGTAATGCCCGGAACCTTTTTTAGGGTGTCGAAAAATACGTCCCGATCCTTCAGATCCAACTGGATAAACTCAAAAGCGTTATGGGTTCCGAGCTTCTCAAGACGGGCCTGCTTGAGAGAGACATCGTAGTAATCGTTTAGATTATCTATCCCGACGATTTTTTCCCCTGCGGCCATCAGCGCCAGCGACACATGCATTCCTACGAAGCCAGCGGCTCCCGTGACCAAAACAGTCATAAATTTTCCTTTACGTCCAAGGACATAGTTCCCTCTCCTTCAAAGCATTTGTGGATAGGGAATGTCAAAACCAATTCTCATCAAACAGCCAAAAAATAATTTATGTCAGCATTATTGACCTTTATTGTAAAAGCTGTTATACATCTTATATTATGGTTAAGTTAATCGAAGATTAGCGGGAGCTCTCCGACATGCAATTGGCCAATGTTTCACTGAATGATAAATATGAACTGGAAGAGGGTCGAATCTTTCTGACTGGTATTCAGGCACTCGTCCGCCTGCCCTTGATGCAGAAAGCCCGCGATACAGCTGCAGGTCTGAATACAGCAGGATTTATCTCTGGATATCGGGGTTCCCCCCTCGCCGGTTATGACCAGTCCTTGTGGAAGGCCAAGCCCCTGCTGGAACAGAATGACATTCATTTTGAGCCGGGCATCAACGAAGATCTCGCCGCAACAGCCGTCTGGGGAAGCCAGCAGTTGAACCTGTTTAAGGGCGCCAAATATGACGGCGTATTTGGACTCTGGTACGGCAAGGGTCCCGGCGTCGACCGCACCGGTGATGTCTTCCGCCACGCCAATAATGCCGGAACCTCGAAATATGGGGGTGTTCTGGCTCTTGCGGGGGATGACCATGGTATTGTTTCGTCTTCTGTCGCCCATCAGAGCGAGCATGGTTTTGCCGGCTGGATGATGCCGGTTTTACATCCGTCCAGTGTTCAGGAGATTCTTGATTACGGCCTCTTAGGCATTGAAATGTCGAGATATTCCGGACTTTGGGTTGGGTTTAAATGTATCTCCGAGACTGTGGAAGGCGGCGCCTCTGTTTATGTGTCACCTGACCGGAACCAGTTCGTTTTACCAGACTATGAGATGCCCGAAGGCGGGCTCAACATCCGCCCCAATGATGACCGCTTTGAGCAGGAACTACGACTTAACAAGCACAAGATATATGCTGCCAGGGCCTTTGCTCGAGCAAATAACCTGGACAAAGTCATCATGGACGGCCCGAAAAGACGCCTTGGTATTGTGACTACTGGGAAATCCTATCTCGACGTGCGTCAAGCCCTCAGGGACCTTGGTATCAATGATGATGTTGCGGCGGATATTGGCCTGAGCGTTTATAAAGTCGGCATGCCCTGGCCGCTGGATCCCGAAGGTATCCGCCATTTTGCCGAGGGACTCGAAGAAGTGCTTGTGATCGAAGAAAAGCGGGCAATGATTGAGAATCAGTTGAAGGAACAGCTTTACAACTGGAACACCCAAGTGCGGCCACGCATTCTCGGTAAGTTTGACGAAGAAAAAAATCTCATCCTGCCCTCCAGCGGGGAACTGACACCCGCCCGTGTCGCCCGTGTAATCGCCGCACGCATTCGCCGTTTCTATACATCAGAGTCGATCGAAAACAGGCTCGCCTTCCTCGACAAGAAGGAAAAACAGCTGAATGCCACTCCGGCAAAATTGGTGCGCACACCTTTTTATTGCTCCGGTTGTCCGCATAATACGTCAACGGTGGTGCCGGAAGGAAGTCGGGCCGTGGCTGGTATCGGCTGCCATTTCATGGTCACCTGGATGGACCGGAACACGGACACATTTACCCAGATGGGCGGTGAAGGCGTCCCTTGGGTCGGCCAGCAGCATTTTACTGATGAGAAGCATATCTTCGCCAATCTCGGGGATGGCACCTATCACCATTCCGGTTTGCTTGCTATCCGTCAGGCCATCTCCGCCAAGGCAACTATTACTTACAAAATCCTGTATAACGATGCAGTTGCCATGACCGGGGGCCAGCCGCTCGAAGAGCAACTCACCCCCTGGCAGATTGCCCAGCAGGTTGCCGGTGAAGGCGTGTCCGTTATTCGCATCGTGTCTGATGAGCCTGACAAATACCCGTCCGGAATTGACTGGCCGAAAGGCACGACCTTCCATCACCGCGATGAGCTGGATAAAGTTCAGAAAGAGTTGAGAGAAGTCGAAGGCGTCTCAATCATGCTCTATGATCAGACCTGCGCAGCGGAAAAACGCCGCCGCCGTAAAAGAGGCACCTTCCCTGACCCGGCCAAGCGGGTGTTGATCAATGATCTGGTCTGTGAAGGCTGTGGCGATTGCTCGGTCAAATCAAACTGCCTGTCGGTTGAGCCGCTCGAGACAGAATTTGGCCGCAAGCGGACCATCAACCAGTCCAGTTGTAACAAGGATTTTTCCTGCGTTAAAGGCTTCTGCCCCAGCTTCGTCACCATTGAAGGCGGTGAGCTCAGAAAGGCAACACCAAGCGCCTCTGAAAATCCGGCAGACGGCATTCCACAACCTGCCGAGAGAGATCTGGAAAACCCCTATCGTATTCTGATCACCGGGATTGGCGGGACAGGTGTTGTCACCATCGGTGCTCTGGTCGGGATGGCTGCCCATCTTGAAGGCAAAGGCATCTCGGTTCTGGATCAGGCAGGCCTCGCCCAAAAGGGGGGCGCCGTTACCAGTCATGTCCAGATTGCACCGACACCGGAACATATCAATGCTGTCCGCATTCCAGCAGGACGGGCCGATCTCCTCATCGGTTGCGATATGGTGGTTTCCGGCTCCTATGATTCTCTGGCGAAACTTGATGTCGGCATTGCCCATGCAGTGGTCAATGCCCATCCGGCCCCAACCATGGATTTCACCCTGAACCCGGATGCCCCGTTCCCGGTACAGGATACCCTGGATCATATCCGCGACGCGGTGGGCGCCGACGCCTGCTCCCTGATCAACGCCAGTGAAATTGCAACAACTCTGATGGGCGACTCTATTGCAACAAACCTGTTCATGTTGGGTTATGCCTTCCAGAAAGGCCTGGTGCCGGTATCGGAAGATGCCTTGATCAGGGCCATTGAACTGAACGGCGTTGCCATCGAGGCCAACAAAAAAGCCTTCGCCTGGGGTCGGGTGATGGCCCATGATCCCGAGAAAGTGGAAGCCGAAGTCGATATTCTGAAAGGCCCGGTCGCTGTCGAACCTCCTGCATCAGAACTCGAAGAAATTCTAAGCCGCCGGGTCACGTTCCTGACCGACTACCAGAACAGACGATACGCCAATAAATTCAGTGCCGTCATCAATCAGGTGAGCAGCCGGGAAAAGGAAGTTATCCCCGGATCAACCGTGTTGACAGAAGCTGTCGCCAGGTCTCTATTTAAGCTCATGGCGTACAAGGATGAGTATGAAGTGGCCCGTCTTTACACAGACATTCGCTTCATGCAGAAAGTCGAGACCATGATGGACGGAGATTACAAGCTCAAATTCCATCTCGCGCCGCCCCTGTTTTCAAAGAAGGATCCCGAGACAGGGCATTTGAAGAAAAAGGAATATGGTCCCTGGATGATGAAGTCCTTTTCCATGTTGGCGAAGTTCAAGGGCTTGCGCGGAACGTCACTTGATCCGTTCGGCTATCTGGAAGAGCGCAAGAAAGAGCGTGCGCTTATTGTCTCCTTCCAGAAGACCATTGAGGAGATCCTCGCCAACCTGACTGCGGAGAATTTCGACATCGCCGTCGAGATCGCCTCCCTGCCCATGCAGATTCGCGGATATGGTCATGTGAAGGAAAAAGCCCTTGGCGTTTTTGAGGGCGAACTCACCCAATTAATGTCGCTCTTTCACAACCCTGAACCACAATCCAAAGCCGCGGAGTGATCAGAACTGGTCCTATGGCGGTTGATAGATTGGTCCTATGGAATCAGAAGAATCTGCCCTAATGTGTCCAGATTAGGAGATTGGCCGATGCTGGAATTACGCCCCAACTGCGAGAATTGTGATAAAGACCTGCCAAATGGCGGGGCGGACACAGCCTATATCTGCACCTTTGAATGTACCTTCTGTGCTGAGTGTACGGACACTATTCTCAAACGGATTTGTCCCAATTGCGGGGGTGATCTTGTCATCCGCCCGACCCGGCCTGAGGCTCTGCTGGAAAAATTTCCGCCAAGTACGAAACGGGTTCTCAAGAAGTAGGGATGCCTGATTCAGTTCTCCGGATCATTTATCAGGGGCTTCAACCCGCGGCTCATGGAACGCAAGAGAAAGGCCGCCTCCGTATTCAGGGCGATTTTCCCTTCTGTTCCCTCAGCGTTTTCCTCGTGTCTCTGACAGGCGGCTTCCAGGAGATCCCGGGCTTCGGCACGGGTAAACAACCCCTTGATCACGCATTGCTGCAGAATAAGTTCCGATAGTGTCAGAGCTGCAAAGCCCGCTGAGTCCGCAGAAAATTCTTTCATATCCGGCGCCCTGAAACGCTACCTAAAAGAAAGTATCAATAATTTATCTGCACTTAATTATTGTATCGACAAATACAAGGGACTCCTCGTCTCTTCAGCGAAATCAGAAAGAAGCAGCCCCTGGCTGGTCTTCCTCACCATCGTCATTTGCAGGCCCTTCATCGGCCATGCCAAGCGCATGTTTGTAAAGGTCGATCATATATTCCTGTTCCTGGTAATCGGCCTTGTCCATCTTGCGCAATCTAAGAATCGCCCGCATCGCCTTGACGTCAAAGCCGGTGCCCTTCGCCTCGGCGAATATTTCCTTGATATCGTCCGCCAGTCCCTTTTTCTCTTCTTCCAAGCGCTCAATCCGCTCAATATAAGACCGCAAATGATCCGCTGCGACACTGCCAATGTCAGCCATGCTGAATTCCTCATCTTAAAAATCTGATTATCCCGGCCACCTGCCGGAACCGGTTTGTAGCATTATTCTGATCGGCGCGTACATGCCTAGAATAAAAAAAATCGACGGACTTTGTGCGCCCTAGTGGTCCGGCTTGTTGACCTCAAACACCGCTTTCTGCTCCGCTGTCGCCTCGGTCTGGTATTTGCTTTTCCATTCCGGGAACGGCATACCATAGACAATCTCACGGGCTTCCATTTTGTCCATTTCAATGCCTTTTTCCGCCGCTGCCTCCATATACCAGTTGGACAGGCAGTTCCGGCAAAAGCCGGAGAGGTTCATCAAGTCAATATTCTGAACATCCGTGCGGGCTCGAAGATGGTCCCGCAACCGGCGAAAGGCGGCGGCCTCAAGCTCTAATGTTTCCTGATCATTCATTTTGTGCCTCTTTTCTCTATGTTACATATTAGGTTATGCCAGAGACTGTTTCTTTCAAGACCTGATCGACAACTTTCACAAGCGCGTCCTTCGGTTTGTCCCCTTTGTCGACGCAGTCCCGATACAGAGCAAGCTGCCGATCGGCGGAGGTTCCTCGGCGGACAATTTCCCGCGCATGCTGGACTTCTTTTTCACATCCCAAAAAGTCGGCATCTTCAGCTGTAAGACCGATGATCTCCTCGATCAGATCCGCCATTGGCACGGGCGCCGGGATCCCGAAATCCACCAGCTTGCCCTCGACCCCAAATCGCTGACCAATCCAGCGATTTTCTTCGACCAGGGTCTGCGGGTAGATCCGCCATCTCTGATTATTGCGTCGCAACCGATACAGCATCCTGAGTACACAGGAATAGAGAGCGGCAATTGCCAGACAATCTTCCAGCAATGGACACACATCGGTCAGTCGCATCTCAAGGGTTGGAAATTTTGACGAAGGTCGCAAATCCCACCATAGCTTCGAGCCGTCTTCGATGGCATTGGCCTCGACCATGGTGTCGACCAGGCGCTCGAATTCCCCGAAGCTCTCAAAACGATCCGGCAGGCCCGTGCGCGGCAGCGCGTCAAAAACCGTGACCCGATAGGACTTAAGCCCGCTTTCTTCCCCCCGCCAGAAGGGTGAGGAACAGCTGAGCGCCAGAAGATGGGGCAAAAAATAAGTGGCCTGGTTCATCAGGTCTATGCGCAGCTCCTGATCCTCAATGGCGCAATGGACATGCATACCGCAGATCATCATCCGCCTTACCGTCGCCTGCATGTCCCGGGCAATTGTCTCGTAGCGTTCTTTCGGGGTATGTTTGAGATCGTGCCAGTCAGCAAAGGGGTGGACAGAGGCCGCCATCAAGCCCAAGCCCTTCTTCTGTGCTACCTCAGAAACAGTTCCGCGCAACTCCTGTAGCGCCTCGCGGGCTTCACTGATGTTGTTGCAAACGCGGGTGCCGATCTCCAGCTGAGAACGCAGAAATTCAGGTGTGACGAGATGGTCCGGAAGCCGCCTCTGACATTCACTCAGGATTTCGTCAGAGGGATCCTGCGCCAACTCCCGTGTTTCCAGGTCGACAAGGAGATATTCCTCCTCAATGCCAATGGTAAAACTCGGTTCCTTTAAACTCATAGAGACCTTCCCCCTGTCACACGCTCCCTGCCCTTTTATTTATACGTCAGATCCCGCCGCAGGCAAAGGTGCCTTCCCCATCACATGGGAGACGACGTCGGCCATGATACAGGCCCATTTCTCGGCGCCTTGATGGGTATCGATCAGGTCCTGGCGTATTTCAATCGCCACATGGGGCACATTGCGGTCAGTCCCATGGGCCGACATGGTGTATCCCAAAGGATCGCGGGCGGAATACGGTTCGTTATCCCCGACGACCAGGGAGCTGTTTTGCCTCAGGAACTCCAGCATAGGCGCCGCGACCCGGTCATCCTGATCCCACAGCACGCCAATATGCCAGGGCCGCTCAAAATCATTCATGACCGGTGTGAAGCTATGCATGGAAATCAGCAGCGGCTCCTGATGCTGAGCAATCTTCTCCTCCAGCAGTTCTGTAATTTTATTGTGATAGGGGTGAAAATATTTGTCTATCCGTTGCTGGCGTTCCTGAGAACTTATTCCTTTATTTGCAGGCACTTCGATACCGTCGCTTACCTCAGGTATCAATGCCGTATCCTTGGGATACCGGTTCGCATCAAGAAGCAAGCGGGAGAACCGGGCATAAATGGCCGTGCCGTTCAATTTCTCTGACAACCGCCGGGTAACATCCTCAACACCAATATCCCAGGCAATATGCCGATGAAGAACAGATATATCCTCGAGTCCGAGATGGCCATATTCCTCAGGAATGAAGCGGCTTGCATGGTCAACCGTGAACAATAGCTGGTTCGGGCTGTCCGCATTTTGAACATCAAATGTGGGAGTGTTTATATCTGGCATAGGGCAAAAAACTAAATTTGTAATTCAGGTCGGAGACAATATCCCAGTTCCTATGAAACTGACACTATTTTCTGCGGCTGTTGCCGGCAAAAGCCTGCGTCATGAGCGCGCAGACATAGACTTTCCATCCTGCCGAAGATAAGCTTCCTGAAAACAAAAATATCTCTTTCCCGCTGTTTCGGATCTTCCAATGACGTCTTTTACCCTCTATGCCATGCCCCATTCCCTCTATTCAGGGAAGGCCCGTTCTTATCTTATCAAGCAAAGAATTGACTTTCAGGAGGTGACAGCAGGACATCCAGATTATGAAAAAGAGGTCATACCGAAGATCGGCCGATGGATTATCCCGGTTCTGAAGACTCCGGATGGGGAGCTGGTCCAGGATGGCACGGACATCATCGACTGGTTTGAAAGTCGTGGAAAGGCGCGGATTTCTGCCTATCCAAAGACGGCCCGTCACCTGATCACCTCATTGATATTTGAACTGTTTGGCGGAGAGGGACTGCTTCGGCCTGCCATGCATTATCGGTGGAACTTCGATGAGACGAACAAAGCTTTTATCGAAGGACAGTTCGGTCTTTTTCGCCTGCCAAACCTGCCAAAGGAAGAACGGCGGGAGATCGTCGTCAAATCCACAAGCCGAATGCGCGGTGCTGCTGTGATGTTTGGTGTCACACCGCAGACCATTCCGGATATTGAGCAGGCCTACGAAAGCTTTCTCAAGCAACTCAATGACCATTTCACCCTCTATCCATATCTGTTGGGAGGGATCCCGACCATTGGTGATTACGGCCTCATGGCGGCTCTCTATGCCCATCTCGGCAGAGATCCCTACCCGGCCACTCTAATGAAACAGATCGCACCGGCTGTGTTTCGCTGGACCGAACGGATGAATTCCTACACCGCTGATATGTCTGAATTTGTGGATATGCCGGAAGCCGTGCTGCCAAAGGATGACATTCCGCCAACCTTAGTGGTCCTGCTTAAGACAGTAGCTGAGGACTATCTGCCGGAAATCCGGGCCTTTACGCATTTCACAAATGACTGGCTTGCGGACCAGGCCGATCTAAATGCCGGCGATATTGTTGGCGGCGACCCAAAAGCGCGGGCGATTGGCAGCTGTCAATTTGACTGGCGCGGCCACCAAATGACTGTGGGTGTGCTTCCCTATCGCCTGTTTCTGCTGCAACGCCTACAGGATGCATTCGACAGCCTGCAGGAGGCCGAAAAAGCCGCAGTTCAAAAACTGCTGACACAGGCAGGTCTCGAAGACATTCTGACCTTAAGAGCGCAACGCAAACTGTTGAGGAAGAATAACCGGGAAGTTTGGGGCGAAGAGATCTAAGTAACAGTCAAATTTATTTAACTTTCATTAGCCTGTTTCAAATGCTAACTCCCATTATATTCACAATAAATCTGCACAGCACGGATTTTAGTGGCTAGAATGGTGTATACGTTATTTGAGCCACGTAAAGAGAGTAAGAGCATATGCGACGACTGAGAAATACAAAGGTGATCGCGACCTTGGGGCCGACAAGCTCGGCGCCGGAAACAATTGAGGCCCTTCACCTTGCCGGAGCCGATGTGTTCCGGTTGAATTTCAGTCATGGCGATCACAGCGACCATGAAGAGCGCTATAACCAGATCCGGGCATTGGAAGAAAAACAGGGGCGTCCCATCGGGATACTGGCTGATCTTCAGGGGCCAAAAATTCGCATCGGGACATTTGCCGAGGGTCCGGTTTTCCTGGAGAATGGAGATCCGTTTCGACTGGATCTGAACGAAGATGCCGGGGATGGTGCGCGGGTGTCCCTACCCCATCCCGCCGTATTGAAATCATTAACGAAAGGCAGCATCCTTCTGCTTGATGACGGTAAGTTAAGGCTGACAGTGACCGAGGCCGGGGACGACCATGTGAATTGCGAGGTAACGGTTGGCGGAAAATTATCTGACCGCAAAGGTGTGAACATCCCCAATGCGGTCGTCAAGATCAGCGCCCTCACAGATAAAGACCGGCGGGATCTCGATTTTGCGCTCTCCTTAGGTGTAGATTGGGTGGCTTTGAGCTTTGTTCAAAGACCGGAAGACATCGCGGAAGTGAAAAAAATTGTTGCCGGCCGGGCTGCGGTGATGGCGAAAATTGAAAAGCCGGCGGCTGTGGAACAACTGGACGAGATCATTGATCTGGCGGACGCGGTCATGGTGGCCCGCGGCGATCTCGGTGTCGAAATTCCCATCCAGGAAGTACCGTCAATCCAAAAAAAGATCATTGTTCAGGCAAGAGAAGCCGGTAAGCCAGTGGTCGTCGCCACACAGATGCTGGAGAGCATGATTAGCTCTCCGGTGCCGACACGGGCCGAGGTTACCGATGTCGCCAATGCCATTTATGACGGTGCGGATGCGGTGATGCTGTCTGCAGAAAGCGCGGCCGGAGATCATCCGATCGAAGCCGTCACCATGATGAGCGATATCGCCGAGGTCACGGAAAAGGACCCGGCCTATCGCAAGGTCACCGACGCCCATCACGGGCATCTGGAAGCGACCACGGCAGATGCCATCAGTGCCGCAGCGTCTCAAGTTGCACGGACCATTAATGCCTCCGCCATTGTCACCTATACGACCTCCGGCTCAACAGCATTGCGAGCGGCCCGGGAGAGAGGCAAAACGTCCGTTTTAGCGCTGACACCGGCCCTCAAGACAGCTCGAAGGCTGGCCCTTGTCTGGGGGCTGCATTGTGTTCATACCCGGGATGCGGAGAATTTTGCCGATATGGTAGCCAAGGCCTGCAAGATTTCCTTTGCCGAAGGATTTGCCCGGCCTGGCGATCAGGTCGTGATTATGGCAGGCGTGCCGTTTGGCACACCCGGATCCACGAATATTTTGAGAATCGCCTGGGTTGGTGATCAGGATGTTTGACGGGCGGAATACGCGCGCCTAGATCCGTTTATCGTCTCGCTCTTTTTGCAGCTGTTTCAGGCGCTCGGATACCGTGCGCATATGCGGGTTTATATCGACGGCTTTTTCAAAGGCCGAGAGGGCACCGGCATCGATATCCTGCCGATCATAGATCTGACCCAGGCCCGCCAAGGCGCCAAAATGCCTCGGTTCCAGCTCCAAAGTCCGGCCGATATCCTCAATGGACGCATCAAACTCGCCGATGAGAAACAGCACTGTCGCCCGCTTGTTCCAGGCTTCTGAATATTCAGGGTCGATCTTGGTCACGGAGGTGAACAATGTCAGGGCCTTGCCGAAGGCGCCCTGCCCCATATATTGCATGCCCTGCACCATGAGAAAATCGATGGTATCGCTGCCGGATTCAAGCCAGATGGACCAGATATCTCTCTCGATGGATTTGGCTTCGGAATAGTCCTCGGTGGCGGCAAGAGCGTCGAATAAGTCGTCAAGCCGGGGATCATCCTGCCGTGCGGATGCTGTCGCGGACCAGCCGAGACAGGTAAGTAAAACTGCCAAGCGAAGTAAGTGCGTTCTCATTCCTCAAATATAGGGCATTTGCAAAAGTTTGATAAGAGAGACGCACACACAAATTTGTGAGCTGGTTTTCAGGACAACTGATCCGGTTTCGGGCCGCCCGTGGCCCAGTCCAGCAGCTGAACCGTATGAACAACCGGCAGATCAAGACCGGAAGCGATCTGAGCCATACAGCCGATATTACCGGCGGCGACGATGTCCGGGTCCGTTGAGGCAATATTCGTCACTTTACGATTTTTAAGTTTGCCCGAAAGTTCGGGCTGCAGGAGATTATAGGTCCCGGCAGAGCCGCAGCAGATATGGGATTCCGGAATATCCGTAACCTTGAAATCCATGGCTGAGAGCAGGGATTTTGGCTCCTGCCGGATCTTCTGGCCATGCTGCAGAGAACAGGCGGAATGATAGGCGACCTTCAAGGCCGGAATTTCTGCCTTCTTTTCCAGATCCAGAGTGACGGCAAATTCAGTGATGTCACAGGCCAGCTCCGCCACCGCTTTTGCCTGTTCAGACAGGACATCATCTTCTTCGAATAAATGCCCGTAATCCTTGACAGTCGTGCCGCAGCCTGAGGTGTTGATAATGATGGCGTCCAGCCCTTCTCCCTCCAGCTCCGACGACCAGGCGAGGACATTTTCCCGCGCCAGATCCAGCGCCCCGTCTTCCTTGCCCATATGCAAAGGCAAGGCGCCGCAGCAGCCGGCCTGCTTCGGAATCACCACTTCTACCCCATGGCGGGTCAGCAACCGGACCGTCGCATCATTGATATCCGGTGCCAGTACTTTCTGGGCGCAGCCCGTCATCAGAGCCACCCGCTTTTTCCGGGATGTCTCCGCCGGATGCAGGGGAATACTGTCAAGGGCGGAGGGCGGCTCCAGCCGCGACGGCGCCATCTCCAGCATAGCCCGGATACGGCCGGTTGTGAGCAGTTTCAGCGGCCGCGCCATCAACGCCCCGATGAGGGCCAGCCGGAACAGGTTCGGCCGCGGCAGGATAATGCCCAGCACCCCCCTCAACATCCGATCAAACAGGGGACGCGTATGGGTTTCCTCGATATATTGCCGGGCATGATCCACCAGATGCATGTAATGCACACCGGACGGACAGGTGGTCATGCAGGACAGACAGGACAAACAGCGATCGATATGGGTAACGGTGGAGTCCGGCGCCGGTTCACCGCTTTCCAGCATCTGCTGGATCATATAGATGCGCCCCCGCGGGCTATCCCGCTCATCCCCAAGCTCCGTATAGGTCGGGCAGGTCGCCGTGCAAAATCCACAATGGACGCAGTTTCTCAAGATATCATTGGAGCGGGAAAATTTCGGATCCGCCAGTTGGGCAAGCGAGAATTCTGTTTTCATATCAGTCGCTTCCAACCTTTTCCTGATCCGGATACATGCGCCCCGGATTGAGAATATTCTGCGGATCAAACCCCTCCTTGATCCGCCGGGTGATCTTGGCAATGGCAGGGGTCATGGGCTGAAAAGGATCAATGCGCTCCCGCAATTCCTGATCGCCCCGGATCAGGGTCGCATGACCCTTCTCCCCAACGGCGTCACGAACAAGAGCCGCCCCTCCGTCTTCCAAGCCGTTTGGTAGACGGACCCAGGCCAACCCTCCCGCCCAATCGAGGAAATAGTCGGCCCCTGCCTGCCCGTTGATAATCTCTTGAACAGTGGACACCGCAGTGGAGGGCGGCAGAGACAATTTCCAAACGGGTGCATTCCCGCCGACAAAAGCGGTTACATTGCCGATAAAATTCCAAATGGACTCGGAATTATGCCCATGCAGTTCCTCGACTTTGCCAAAGGGCGACATCAAGGTCCGGATTGCGTCACACCTGAATTCGGCGGACGGACCAGGTCCTTCAATTTTGAGCAAGAGAACAGATGTTCCCGGTTCCGATACATAGTCAACTTCGCTTGCTGCTGCGATGTTCGCGGGGAGATAGGCGGCTGCAGATACTTCATGAACCGAAGAAATACCTTCCCGCATAGCCGTAATCGCGGTTTCCGGATCAATGTCATAAACTAGAACCGTCCGCGTCTTCTCGGCTTTCGGCAGAACCTTGAAGGTCAGGCTTGTGGCAATGGCGAGGGTCCCATAGCTCCCTGCCACCAGCTTACATAGATCATAGCCGGTAACATTCTTCATCACCCGGCTGCCGGTGACGAAAGGCTGGCCGCGGCCCGTATAGCCCTGAACTCCCAGAAGATGATCCCGGGCTGCCCCGGCCTTGACCCGCCTGGACCCCGCAAGATTGCCCGAAAAGGCGCCGCCGATGGTTCCCTGATCCGCGGCCTGACCCAGCAGAGGTCCGTAATCCGGGGGATCGAAGGCCAGTTCCTGACCCTGCTGATGCAGAATAGCCTTGATTTCAGCCAGCTTGCTGCCAGCTTTTGCCTTCATCACCAACTCCGCCGGTTCATACAGCTCAACCCCCGACAGCCCTGAAAGATCCAGCTGTGCTGCTACGTCCATCGGTCGGCCAATGGCGGATTTTGAGCCATTGCCCCGGACCGCCAGACCGTGATTTCCGGCCAGCGCCCAGTCCAGAACGTCCTGGACCTGATCCTCGGACTGAATAAGGCTGTGTTTCATGGATTAGAACCTGGGAATATCGGGGAACGGAAGTTCGCCATTATGGACATGCATCTTGCCAAGCTCGGCACAGCGATGCAAAACGGGGAACACTTTTCCCGGATTGAGCCGTCCATCCGGATCGAACGCACATTTCAGCCTCTGCTGCTGTTTGAGGTCTTCTTCGGTAAACATCTCCCCCATCAGATCCCGTTTCTCAATGCCAACGCCATGCTCCCCGGTGAGGACACCACCGACCTCAACGCAAAGCTTGAGAATGTCAGCCCCAAAAGCTTCACATTTTTCCAACTCACCCGGTATGTTGGCATCAAACAGGATCAGGGGATGCAGATTACCATCTCCGGCATGAAAAACATTGGCAACCCGAAGCCCGTATTGCTTGGACAGTTCATTCATCCGCGCCAACACCTTTGGCAGCTGGCTGCGCGGGATGGTGCCATCCATGCACATATAGTCCGGAGAAATCCTGCCGACTGCTGGAAACGCCGCCTTGCGACCGGCCCAGAAGGTCATCCGTTCTTCTTCACTCTGGCTGCTCCGGCTCTCAACTGCCCCGCAAGACTTGGCAATCTCGTCGATCTGCTTGGTATAATGGTCGATCTCCACCTTCGGACCATCCAGCTCGACGATCAGCAGAGCTTCCACATCCAATGGATACCCCGCATGACAGAATTCCTCGGCGGCATGAATGGCATAGCGATCCATCATTTCCATGCCCGCCGGAATGATCCCCGCGCCGATGATCTTGCCAACACAATCCCCCGCCTGTTCACTGGACGGAAAGCCGATAAGCTGGGCGGAGACATGCTCCGGGCTTTTCAGGATTTTGACCGTGACTTCAGTGATCACGGCAAGGAGGCCTTCAGATCCGGTGATCACACCCAGCAGGTCATAGCCTTCCGCGTCCAGATGCTTGCCACCGAGACGAATGATCTCCCCATCCATGGTCACCATCTCCACGCCAAGGAGATTGTTAGTGGTGAGCCCGTATTTGAGACAATGAACCCCGCCGGAGTTCTCCGCCACATTACCGCCAATGGTGCAGGCGATCTGACTGGATGGATCCGGGGCATAGTAAAACCCCTCAGACTTGACGGCCTCGGTAATGGCCAGATTGGTCACACCGGGCTGGGTGACCACGCAGCGGTTGTCATAATCCACTTCCAGGATCTTGTTGAATTTGCCGAGACCCAGCAATACCCCGTCGGCAAGGGGCAGTGCCCCGCCGGATAGGGATGTCCCGGCACCACGCGGGACGACATTCACTTTCTCTGCCGCACAAAATTTCAGGATTTCAGAGATCTCAGAGACGGTCTCCGGAAGGACCGCAATCATGGGAAGCTGGCGATAGGCACTCAACCCGTCACATTCAAATGCCCTGAGGCCGGCCGTATCGTCGATAACGGCGTCCTCGGCTTTAACGATCCTGCGCAATTCCTCAACCAGGTAACCTCGTTTGGCAAGAACCTCCTGGTTGGGCTTGGGCATCAGCATGTAATATCCTCCCGATTACTCCATGTCCCTTATTGTGACATAGGACGCAAATTCGCAAAGATGCAAATAAAAAAACCGCGGCTTCCAAAGCACCGCGGTTTTTTCCACAATCCAGAATGTCAGGCGTCAGTTAGCCCTGACGCGCCTTGAAACGCCGGTTGGTTTTGTTGATCACATAAACGCGTCCTTTGCGGCGCACGACGCGGCAATCGCGATGGCGCTTTTTCGCGGACTTGAGCGAATTCAAGACTTTCATTTTTCAAAACCCTAAACTGATTTAATTTCGAAGGCCGGAACATAGTGTTTCGATTCCGGTCTGTCAATGAGGAAAAACCTCATTTCCAGCCATTTTTCGTCATTCGTGACGGGATCAGGAAATCTCGACAGGAACCCGGGCATAAATCCTAAATACCTTGAGATGTCCGGCCTCCATCAGTTTGACCCGGCGGGTCCAGAGCTCCCCTTCATTCAGGATCCAGTCATGCAGATGTCCGCTCTTTTCCCCGTTGCTCGTGCGCTTGGCATAATCAGCGAAGGACTTCAGAACATTCATCTTGTAAATGTCTGTGATGTTCTCTGCGATGCTCACCTCAAATCCGCACTGGGTCATAAGCTTGCGGGTTTCCTGAACATCCAGCAAATGGGGTGTTTTCGGCTCCTCATTGACCCATTCCAGATAGTCAGGTGAACTGGTATCTCCGCCATCCAGCATGAAGTCCGACATCATGAACTGCCCCGCCGGTTTCAACATCTGGCGAACCGCACTGAAAATACTGGGCTTGTTCTTGACGGTAAACAACACTTCTGACGCATAGGCGACATTGGCGGATCGCTCTTTGGGCTTGAAATTCTCAAAATCACATTGGGAGAAATTGATGTTTCGTGTCAGACCGGCCATCTTGGTCATCTCCTGAGATGCCTTGAGAAGCTCTTCGTCTTCTTCATAACCGGTGACATAAGTCTCGTAGTTTTCTGCGGTCCATCGGGAAAAACCCCCAAGCCCACTGCCGAGTTCACTGACACTCATCGTTTTGTCGATGCCCATGGGTTGGGTCAGTTTGGTCTTCATATCGTCCGGGATGCAGCGGGTCATACCTTCGCCGAACAGGGTGACAACAGATCGCTGCCGGCTGATGCTCCATCCCTTAACCGTTGGAGGTCCATCATCCGCCTCAGGTTCCGGTTTATCGTCATCCTTGGCAGCCTTGGGCGCTGCAGCGCCGATTTCATACCCCTCCCACCAGGCTTTGAAGCGTTTCTTCAAAGGCAGTTTTGCTTCCTGTTCTTCAGAGGAATCTTTAACTTCCGAGCTCATCCAGTTCTTCCTGATCACCCCATCCAATTCCCCGGACAGGCATTCCTTATGGCATTGGACCGGATCATCTCAGAAAAAAATTAACCTTCCGTAAATCCAAACGGGGAAAATCAGGGCTGAAAAACCCTCCGCGAACCTGAAAATCAGCCATTTTCCCAATAGGGAAGACGCAGCTCCCGCTTCATGACTTTGCCGATGGTGCTTCTGGGCAGGTTATCCCGAAATTCGACAGCGGAAATCCGTTGGGCCTTGCCGAGGCGCTCATTCACCCAGGACTTCAGTTCCTCCTCGGAAATGCCGCTGCCCGGGGATCGCACAACCAGGGCCAGGGGGGTTTCCCCCCATTCAGCACTCGGGACACCGATCACGGCCACATCGGCAACGTCCGGGTGCTTTACCAAAGCTACCTCGATATCCGCCGCATATATGTTGAAACCACCGGAGATGATCATGTCCTTCTTTCGATCGAGCAGAAACAGGAAGCCGTCTTCGTCGAACCGGCCCATATCTCCGCTTTTGAAAAACCGATATCCCTCCCGGGAAATCCAGACCATCTCGTCGGTCAGGTCCTCGCGACCGTGATAGCCGGTCATCATGGCATCGGACCGGCCAACGATCTCGCCGATTTCTCCTTGCGGCAGTTCCTCCCCCTGTTCACTGATAATCCGGAGCTCGACCCCCTCACCGGCCTGACCGACGGAGGCCAGCTTGTCCGGGAATTCCGTCGCTGACAGCGCCGTGCCGATGCCGCCTTCCGTCAGGCCGTAAATCTCGATCATTTTCCCGGGCCAGCGGGCGACGATGTCCTTTTTGATGCCCTCGCGCAGCGGTGCACTGGTGGACAGTTTGACCTCAAAACTGCTGAGGTCATAGTCGTCGAAGTCTGGCCGGTCGAGGATACGCTGATACTGCACCGGCACCAACATGGCATGGGTGACCTTCTCCTTCTCGGCCAGTTTCAGAAACTCCCCTGCATCGAATTTCGGCATCAGAACAATGCGCCCGCCGAGGGCCAGGGTCGGCAGCAGGGCGACCAGAGTGGTATTGGAATAAAGCGCTGTCGAGACCAGGGTCACGGCGCCTTCGCGAATGCCCATGGCTTCGAAGCGGACAATATGCTGGTTCCGCATTTTCTGACTTTGTTCAATACCTTTCGGCACCCCCGTCGTCCCCGAGCTGTAGATGAGGTTGAAGGGATCCGTTTCCTGTACGTCAACCAGAAGATCCTCCATTGAGGCCCCTTGCAGCAGGCTTTCATAGGGTGTCCATCCAGGCTCCGTAAAATCGAAACCGACATATGCATCCTCGGGAACATTATCGATGTTCCCTTTGAACGGGTCGATCAGGGATTTCGTCGTCTCGGAGGCAAAGACCATTTTGGAGCCTGAATCCCGGATCATCACTTCCAGCTGCTCCGATGAGGCCATACCGGACAATGGGACGATGCAAAGCCCTGCCTGCAGAGCGCCGAGAAAAACTTCCAGATATTCAATGCTGCTTTTCGCGAGAATGGCGACCATATCTCCCCGCCCCAGCCCCCGATCCGCGAGCATTTGAGCGACCTGATTGGTTTTGGGGAGAAATTCCGACCAGGTTCTGACGTCATCGCCGCAGGTGATCACGGGGAGGTCGGGATGGGCGGCGGCAATGCGCCGGATCCGCTCTGCATAATGGATGAAGTCAAAAGTTTCCGCAGATTGGGGAGCGGATGTCATACTCATGGTGATGTCCTTGTTATTGTCTTTAGATGCCGGGGAGGCACCGTGAAGTATCTGAGGATGGAAAAAGTGAGTGATTAATCACTCACTTTTCAGCTTCAGGTTTATTTGGCGGTGATACGCCCTCCCGTGGTCGGGCTGACCTCACCCTGTTTCATGATATAATTCATAACGGTCGTTGCCATCAGAGTGCCCCCCGCTTTGTCGATGATCTGCCTCTTGCCCTTCAGGACCGCATAACCATCACCGCCATTGGCAACATAGTCATTGGTGGCGACCGTATAGACTTTCGCGGGATCCAGCGGTGCGCCGCCGACCATAATATCGGAGACCCGCTCCCCCACCGGTCTGGTTTTGTCGTAGGAGAAAGTAAGCCCGGCATAATGACCGAAACGACCGGCGACATCCTCGACTTTGGAGACCCCGGTTTCGACAATTTCCCTGACATCATCCCCGGTGACCTCAACCAGCACGGTCACATTACCAAAGGGCAGTTCTGTCAGAATGTCTTTGCGGGTGAGAACGGTTCCGGCGTCATAGACCTTGTCACCGCGAATGCCGCCGCCATTGGTGAAGCCGATATCGGCACCAACCTCATCCTTCATGGCATCGACGATCAGATTGGCAAAGTTGGATTCCGTCGAGCGCACTGTCGAGCGACGGGTATCAAGGGAGACTGCTGTCTTGCCAATGGCCACGCCCAGCTCTTTATCAAGTTCCGATTCAAACCGATCAACAATTGCCTGGATGGCAGGATCGGGCTCAACCCCGCGATTGGGGACCATTTTCCAGCTCGGCAGCACAACGAGGCGTTTCTTGCCGCGCTTTTCCACATATTCCACATCGAGATCGACAACCCCGAGATACATACCATTGGCGCCGGATTGCAAGACGGTTGTTGTGTTTTCAACCAGGGTCGCCGGCACATGATCATGCCCCGCCAGCACCAGATGGATGCCTTTGACCTCCTGAGCGAGTTTTAGGTCATCTGAAAAGGCCATATGGGTCATGGCGACGATAATCTCTGCTCCCTGCTCTTTGAGGGCTTCAATGGACCGCTCCGCCGTTTCCTTAACCCCGCCGAAATTGATTTCGCTCCCGGGGGAGGACAGATACACGGTTTCCGGGGTGGTAATTCCGAAGAACCCGATCTTGAAGCCGGCCATTTCAATAATCACCATGCTCTCGGCATTGACAGCAATCTTGCCATCCTGATCATAAACATTGGTCCCGAGCCAGGGAAAATTGGATTCGGCCACCCGCGCCGCTGTCACCTCAGGCCCGAAATCAAACTCATGGTTCCCGAGAACAGCAATATCCGCATTGATGGCATTCATCAGCTCAATCATCTGGGTGCCCTTGGTCAAGCCGGAAAGGATCGAGGGAGAGATCAGATCCCCGCCAAAGGTGACAATGGCGTTCGGGGAGCGTTTTTTCTCCTCGGCGATCAGGGTCGCCAGCTCGGCAAAACCGCCATGCCCCTTGACCCCGGACATCTGATCCAGATCATTGGTATGAAGGAAGGTCAGCCGGGTCGGCTCCGCCACTGCCATCGAGGCGACGAGAAGAAATACCGACGCGATGAGAAGGTAAAATTTTACAGATAAGAGACGCATGGTCATGATTACTCTCCCTATCCTGTTTGTATTTGGGTAAGCTCTTTTGTTACAAAGAGAGTACGCCCAAATTTCAGTATTGGCAAAAACTTGCTGAAACAATCTGCTACCCATCAAGGAGTAACCCTGTGTTCAGCCTCCACCCGCAACTCGCCGCCGATACGGAGACAATTACCTCCCTTTCGTTAAGCCGTGTCCTGTTAATGAATGACAGCCGGTTTCCCTGGCTTATCCTGGTGCCGGAGCGTCCCGACTTGCGGGATCTGCATGATCTGACGCCTGAGGATTACCAGACGGTTGCGGATGAAATCCGCGCCGTATCGCACCGCATGGCCAGCCAATTCGGTGCCGAAAAAATGAATGTCGCCGCCCTCGGGAATATGGTGCCGCAGCTTCACATCCATATCATCGCCCGGTTTGCGAGCGATGCCGCCTGGCCGAAGCCGGTCTGGGGTGTGGGAGAGGCTGTCGCCTACAGCGCGGCGGCCCTGTCGGAAAGAAAGCAGCAGCTTACGGCCCTTTTGGGCGGTCTATAGAACCTCATAGCCGAACTGAGCTGCCGTTTCCGTCAGCCAGGTCCAGATATTGCGCGCTGTCGTCCGCATGAAAATCAGCTCATAGTCGGAAGCGCCGGTTCGAATGACAAGAACGCTCATACCGTGAATTTCCGTGAACGCATTGGCGCCGACGGGAAAAGCGGCCTCCCCCAGATTGACCCGGATGCCCCGCTCCAACACGTCCCGCACCCTTGGCCCCGACAAATTAAGAGCGCAGCGACTATGGCTGAGGGAAACAACAGATCCCTCCTCCCCGCCAACCATGGCCAGCAGCACATCTTCCGGACCGGCCTCCCCATAATAGGCCAGGCGCGCCGGGCCTGAACGGATCAGCCGCCCGCCTTTCATGGTGATGGTCCGGCCCGATTCCGGGAAGTTCTTTAAGGAAAAAAGTTCCAGGAATTTGGACCGCAAGGAGGGCATGGACTGATCCCAAAAGGACATCTCCAGATAGGTAAAATCCTTTGATTCACGGATAGTTAGGCCAATTTCTTCTGTAAAGTGACCAAACCTGCCCAGTATCCGTATCTGGCTTAAAGGCGATTTCCGTTCAAGCATGCATACGCTCCCCTTCCGGATCATAGAAATGCGGAGAGCAGACCTTAACATCCACCGTCATCTCGTCCACTGGGCTGACGGCCCGGATCAGGGTTCCCTCCCGGGCTCTTCCTTCCGAGAGAAGGCCAAGGGCGATATGGCGTCCAAGGGCGGGGCTGAAGGTGACCGAGGTGACATGGCCGAGACCATGACCCTTCGGCTCCGATCCATCCCCTTCAAACAGGATGAATCCGGCTTTGAGAGCAACGGCTCCTTCCACTGGCATCAGACCGACCAGTTGCTCGCGGGTTTTGACCGTCAGGCCTTCCCGATCCTTCAGAACATTTCCAACATACGCTTTCTTGCTGCTTTGCATACGGCCAAGGCCAAGATCATCCGCCGTTGTCCGGCCGTCAAGTTCGGGGCCTGCCACATGCCCCTTCTCGATCCGCAACGCGCCCAGCGCCTCAGACCCATAGAGGATCATGTCATGGGGCTTGCCGCCCTCCATCAACTGATCCCACAAAAGTTCCGCATAGCCAGACCGGGTATACACCTCATAGGCAAGCTCCCCTGAGAAGCTGAGCCGGCAGATACGCACCGGCAGGCCGTCGCTCTCAAACTCCAGAAATCCCATATGGGGAACGGCCTCAGTACTGAAATCAATCCCGGGGAAACTGGATTGCAAGACCTTGCGGCTATTGGGTCCGGCAACGGCAAGCCCACCCCATTCATCGGTAACCGATGTCAGATTGACCTTGAGCTCCGGCCAGTCGACCTGCAGCAGATATTCCATATGGCGCATGACGGCGGCGGCGCCCGTCGTGGTGGTGGTCATGAAAAAGTGGTTTTCCCCCAGACGCCAGGTCGTCCCGTCATCCATCACCATGCCGTCATCCCGCAGCATCAGCCCATAGCGGGCCTTGCCGACGGGCAGAGTTTTCCAGCCGTTGATATAGACCCGGTTAAGAAATTCAGCCGAGTCCGGACCTTGAATAACAATCTTGCCAAGGGAAGACACATCCACCATACCGACGGATTTTCGGACCGCCCCGGTTTCCCGAATATAGGCGGCGGTGACATCTTCCCCATCTATCGGATAGTACCAGGACCGTATCCAGTCCCCTGCCGTGATGAATTTTGCCCCGGCCCGCCGATGACATTCATGGAACGGGCTGAGCCGGGTCGGGCTGAGTTCGGCCCCGACACCCCGTCCGGCAATAGCACCGATGGTAAGTGGGGTAAAGGGCGGCCTGAATGTTGTTGTGCCGATAAGTGCCCGGTCTTCCCCTTTCAAGTCGGCGATAAGTTCAAGGGTATTGACATTGCCAAGCTTGCCCTGGTCCGCTGCCATGCCCTGGGTCGTATAGCGCTTCACATGCTCAACCGACTTGAACCCCTCCAACTGGGCCTGAGCGATATCATCCGTGGTGACATCATGCTGTAAATCCACGAAAGCCTTGCCGGATTTCGGGCTGCTGTTAGAGACCATGGGTGATGCATCAAGGGCCGGTTTCCTAAAATTTCTCGGGGCTGTTTTTATTTGCTCAATCAGATATTTAGAAACTTTTCTTGCATGGGAAATGACGGCATCCGTCTCTTCATATCCGGCCAATGATCCGGCGCAACCATGATCCGCGGTGACGCAAGCCCCGGGAAGGTAGCTGTTGAGCCCGGGATCATAGACCGGTTTGATTCCCCGCTGGCTTTGCAGATGCACCACGGGGTTCCAGCCCGCGGACTGCAAAACGGAATCGCAGTCCATCCAGATGCCCTTGTCTTCCGTACCCGGTTTTACCTGTTGCACCAAAATCCTGCGCACCCGCGAATAACCGTCCGCCCGGTCGATCCGGCTGCCGGGATAGAAGGGAATGCCAAGAGCGCGGGCCTGTTGAAAGAGGGCCGCCGGGATCTCCTGTCGCGGATCAATAATCGCTGCAACCTCCCCCCCTCCGGCTTTCAAGGCAAAGGCAAAATCATAGGCAGTATCCTGATTGACATAGAAAACAGGCCGGTGACCCGTCAGAACCCCAAAGCGGTGCAGATAGGTTTCGGCGGCACTGGCCAACATAATTCCCGGCAGGTCATTATTGCCAAACAGGAACGGCCGCTCCAGCGCCCCCGTTGCCAGAACTACCTTTTCCGCCCGGATATGGTAAAGCCGCTGTCTCGGTACAAGGAGGTTCGGGATTGAAAGATGGTCCTGCACCTTTTCGACACAGCCAACAAGATTTTGTTCGTAAAACCCGAAGGCCGTTGTTCGGGTCAAAACAGTTATGTTGTCAAAGGTCTCAAGCTCTGCTAACCGGCGCTTCAGCCAGTTATCTCCGGGCCTGCTGCTCACAGCCAACGTCCTGTTCAGCAAAGATCCGCCCAGCTCAAAATCCTGCTCCACCAGCAAAACCTGTTTTCCGGCTTCTGCCGCAGTTATGGCCGCCGTCAGGCCCGCCGGGCCGCTGCCAACGACCAGAAGATCCGTGTGTTTATGCACATGCTCATAGCTGTCCGGATCGGGAAGATGGGTCCCCTTCCCCATACCGGCAGCCCGGCGGATGAATTTCTCATAAAACTCCCAGGCTCCGGCTGGCCACATAAAGGTCTTGTAGTAGAACCCGGCCGTCAGAAATCTGGAAAACAGGCTGTTGACCGACAAGGCATCCAGCTTCAGCGACGGCCAGCGGTTCTGGCTGACGGCGGTCAGACCGGCGAATAATTCCTGGGTTGTCGCCTGAACATTCGGGGTAACCTGATCCGCGGTGCCGAGTCCGACCAACGCGTTCGGCTCATCCACACCGGCGGTATAGATGCCCCGCGGCCGGTGATATTTAAAGCTGCGGCCGACCAGATGCTGCCCGTTGGCAAGCAAGGCCGAGGCCAGGGTATCACCTTCAAATCCATGGAGTTCCCGGCCGTCAAATTTGAACCTGATCGGCTTGAGGCGGTCTATCCGGCCTCCATCGGTGCGGAATTTCTGCGGCTTCGGGCTCATCCGGCTCCCTCTTCTTCGCCGGCAAAGCGGACTTCGGTGATGTCATGGGTGACGACATCCCGCGTAACCTTCAGCCAGGACCGGCAGCCGTGCTGATGAAACCAGTATTCCAGATGCGGGCCTTTCGGATTATCCCTGAGAAAGACATGTTCATTCCACACTTCAAGGGTAGTTTCCTGCAGGTCCGGTCGTTTGCGGGCAGCGTCCCCGCCATAGACGAATTCCGTCTCGTCCCGCAGGCCGCAGAAAGGGCAGTCAATTCTCAGCATGTGACAAAACTCCTTTCCGGATTGGTCATGTAGGGTTTAATGGGCATTGGGTGTCGGTCCCGCGCCGCGTTCGTCAATTGCATAGCCCCGGGAAAACCGGTCCAGGCGGAATTTCTCGTTAAACTCATGGGGCTCATCCCTGGCGATGGTATGGGCAAAGCACCAGCCAGAAGCAGGTGTTGCCTTGAAACCGCCATAGCACCAACCAGCATTGATATAAAAGCCCTCGATGGGCGATTTGCAGATGATCGGGCTGCCATCCATGGACATATCCATGATACCGCCCCATTGCCGGAGGACTTTCAAGCGCGACAGATAGGGCAGGAAGGACACTCCGGCGGCGAAAACATGCTCCATGGTCGGCATGCCGCCCTTTTGAGCGTAGGAATTATAGCCGTCAATATCCCCGCCCATGACCAGGCCGCCCTTGTCGGACTGGCTGATATAGAAATGGGCGGCGCCGAAGGAGATCACCGTATCGAAAATGGGTTTCAAGGGTTCTGAGACAAACGCCTGCAGGACATGGCTTTCGATGGGCAGTCTGAGGCCTGCCTTGGCGGCGACATGGGAACTATGTCCGGCCACCGCCATGCCGATTTTTGCCGCCCGCATCTCCCCACGGCTGGTCCTGACCCCGATGATCCGGTCTTTATCGCGGATAAATTCCTCCACCTCGCAATTCTGGATGATATCGACGCCGAGCTGGTCGGCCCCGCGGGCATATCCCCACGCCACCGCATCGTGACGGGCGGTGCCGGCGCGGCGCTGATACATGGCGCCGAGGATGGGAAATCTGGCATTGGCCGAGTAATCCAGCCCCGGCACCCGCGCCTGCATTTCCTTGGCCGTGATCAGTTCCGCCTCGATCCCGTTGAGGCGCAGGGTATTGGCCCGCCGCCGTGCCACATCCATCTGTCCCGGATTATGGAAGGTGTTATACTGGCCGCGCTGGGAAAACATCACATTGTAATTGAGCTCCTGGGACAGATTTTCCCACAGCTTCATGGAATGCTCGTAAAAGCCGGTGTTGCCCTCAATCATATAGTTGGAGCGGACGATCGTCGTATTGCGGCCCGTATTGCCACTGCCGAGCCAGCCCCTTTCCAGCACCGCCACATTGCGGATCCCATGTTCCCTGGCCAGATAGTAGGCCGTCGCCAGCCCATGCCCGCCGCCGCCGATGATGATCACATCATATTTTTCCTTCGGAACAGGATCACGCCAGGCGGAGGACCAGTTTTTATGGCCTGATAGCGCTTGTTTAAATATTTCAAAGGCCGAGTAGCGCGCCATTCAATCAAGTCCCAAAAATCCGATCAAGCCGCGTTCAAGATATAACAAGGACAGTGCTACATAGGAATATGTTTCTTTTTTGTCTGTCGCCGCCACGCATTTTCTCATCCGCGCCAAGATTGACAAGAAAGCCCCGGCACTCCAGTATTTTTGGAAGCGCAGCGGATTTAGAAGAAGGAATAAAAAATGACCAGGAAATCCTGTCTTGTGGTTGGCGCCGGAGATGCCACCGGCGGCGCCATCGCCAAACGTTTCGCCCGGGAGGGTTTTGAGACCTGTATCGTCCGCCGCGCCCGGCATTTGGACGCCTTGCAAGGACTGGCCGATGAGATTGGCTCTGAGGGCGGATCCGCTCATACCTTCGGTGTCGATGCCCGGGAGGAAGAGGAGATCGTGGACCTCTTTTGCAAAATTGAAAAAGATATCGCTCCGTTGGGGGTTGTGGTTTTCAATATTGGCGGCAACGTCAATTTCCCCATCACCGAGATGACGAGCCGCGTCTATCGCAAAGTCTGGGAGATGAGCAGCTATGCCGGATTCCTCACCGGACGGGAGGCGGCCAAAGTGATGATCCCCCGCCAGGAAGGCACCATCATCTTTACCGGTGCCACCGCGTCAATGAGAGGTGGTCCGGGATATTCCGCTTTTGCCGGCGCCAAACACAGTCTCAGGGCCCTCGCCCAAAGCCTCGCCCGGGAGCTTGGTCCCCAAGGCATTCATGTGGCCCATACGATTATCGACGGGGCGATCGATACCCAGTTTGTCGCCGAGCGATTCCCGGAACGATATGCGTTGAAAGAAAAGGACGGCATCCTGCGCCCGGAAGAAATCGCGGAAAATTACTGGCATCTGCACAACCAGCACCGCAGCGCCTGGACGTTTGAGTTAGACCTGCGGCCCTGGATGGAAAAATGGTAAGGGCCCGCGTCTAGGCGCCATCCCAGCCGCGCCAGTCAATCCAGCGCCCGTGATAATCAGCGCGTCCCACATCCCGGGTTTCTCCGCCAGGCCAGAGGGTCAGGGACAGGCCCGCTCCAGGAGACTCCCCGTCCCCCTCTTTCATCGCCCAGGCCAGGGGCGCCTCTTTCGTCGCCTTTTCACCCGCCGCATACAGAATATCCCGGCCTTTGTTCCGCGCGTCCTCCGGCAGATACTGCCAGGCAATGGTACTGTAGATGACATGGGCCGCGCCCTCATGTCGCTCCGATGTTCTGTGCTGCAGCCAGTCTATAGCATCAGCAGAATCGACCCGGACTTCACTTCGCGCAGCCATTTCGAGGGCAGCACTCGTGCGGATCAGCCGCTCCTCCTGATCCGCCCAGATATAGGAGACCAGCCTTTCCCTGTCCTCTTGGGAGCCGGGATCAACCGGAGCGATATCACACCCGGCCCGTGACAAAATCCTGAGCTCTCCCTCCGGCGGGCTGACCCCATGCCATCTGGGTTCCAGACGGACAGGAGACTCCGGATTTCCCCAGGCCTTATCAGACAAGCGGACATGAAACCGATCGAGCATCAGATTCAAACCGGCGCTCGCCCCAACTTCTGATAGGACCAGCGGCAGGCCTGTTTGCCGACTGACTTCGAGGAACAAAGGAAGGGTCACCGCGGCCCGGCGCACTTCATTGGTCTGGGGCGGGCCCTGCAAGCGCTCAAGAATAAAGGAAGAATGGGTTTTCAGGGCGGAGGATATCGCCGACCATAGTGGATCATCCTGGATGTTTTCATGATCCGGCGGATAGACAGCGGCCAGTTCAGGAGAGTTGCCGGATCGAACAAGAGCATGCAAAGCACCCATCAGTCTCAAGGGCACGGAATCGCCAACTGCAGAAGCATCGCCCTGCCATTCCAGAATAACATCGGACACAGGGTCCCCAAAACGAAGGCGCTCAGCAGAAAGAGCGCAGAGCCTGCTGACAAAGGGAGAACCAAGCGCAAGGCAAGCTTCAGACTGGCGTCTAAAAGCCTCTCTAACCAATTGTTCTGACATAAAAATCCTTTCGTGGGGCAAGGACTATACTATAGCATATAAGGGTTCTTTGTTGTAGCTTTCCCACAAAAAAGGGGACCGGAAATACCGATCCCCTCCGCATTTTTTAGACAGTTAGTACAGGGCAACCGGATTGATAATCATTTGCACGGAGCCACGCACCCTTGGCTGACCCAGAACAAACATAAATTCCGTAACCCCGTCTGCAACCAGCAGTCCGGTATTCATGGTTTCAAGAATATAGATGCCATGCTCCTTCAGCAGCACGACATGGCCATAAAAAGGGCGCCCTGCTTTTTCCGGCGGCACCACGTCAAGCCCCCAGGTGTCGGCACCAACCGCCATTACATTCTGAGCTGCCAGCCATTCTGCGGCATCCTCGGAAATTCCAGGCTCCGCACTTGCCCAGGCGACAGGATCACTCTCAAACTTCGCATCGGTCCAGCCGGTATGAAAGAGAACCACATCCCCCTCCTGGATGGTAACTCCTTGATTTTTAGCCGCAGCCTGGACATCAGCGGCGGTAAAAAATTTTCCGGCCGGCAGGAACTCTTCCCCGAAAAACTTCGCCATATCCAGGACAACACCCCGGCCAACCATCGGAGGAACGTTATGGGTTCCGAGCTTGGTCAGACCGGTAATGCTGGCAAATTCGGTTTCATCATTGCAGTTGTAATACATACCATCAGCCCCGAGATGTCCGAGACCATCCAGCTGTGAGCCAATCCCCAGCCAGAGCTGCATCAAATCATCATTATAGCTCCCCTTATAGGCGAACAGACGGGTGCCGCCTTGCTGGTTCGGCTGCACGACCTGCAAACTGAGCCCGCGAGGAGGAAAGGCAGGTGTATTTGAATCGATGACGATGCCAAGTGGTTTTGATATTCCTTTTTTGATTAGTTTGGTCGCCGCCAGAGTACGTTCCGGGCTGACCAGATTGGCAGAGCCGATTTCATCGTCTGCGCCCCATTTTGACGGGACGCAGTCTGCCGCAAATGCCGAGGCAGTCATAAATGACATCCCGACAGCCGCTAATCCAATTGATTTGAAAAATGACATGGTTTTCCTCCCATTTATTTTTGTATAGGAGAAAACTGTAATATTTATCGGGGCCGCAAACAAGGAGGAAGAAACATTTGTTTCAAATCTACAGTCAGCGGATCATGTTTCGCGAGACTTTGTAAAAAGCGATGGAAGGAACAACAAAATACAAACGAGAATAATCCCCATGGAAAAGACCGGCAGGCTTTCATATCCGAAATGAACTGTCGCCTGATTTGAAATGTAAGACCCCACAGAAATTCCCAAATACAGGGAGGCAGCGTTCAGCGCAAGAAGCAAACCGCGGCGTTCCGGGTCAATATTGGCAATGCGCTGTTGCTGGGGCGCATGGAACATCATCCCAAAAAGCGCCCAACAGGAAATGCTGGCAATGGCCAGCAGAAGCCACGGACCAATTCCCCATAACAGGACAACCCCTACCGCGAGTCCCATCAGGCTGATAAAGATCACATTGTTAGCCCCAAGGCGATCGCTCAGCCTGCCTGCAATAACATTTCCCAATACACCACTGACACCATAGACAAGAAGAACAACCGCTATAAGGTCTTCCGCCATGTTGAACTTGAAGGTCATGTAAGGCGCGATCAGGGCATAGGTACAGAATATTGAGGTCATTTGCAGGAAAGTAATCAAAATTGCAAAAGCCGAGGTCTTATTGGACAAGGCTCCCAGCAAATGGATGAGGGAGGATTTGGCTCCTGCCTGCCGATCCCTCACTAACAAAAATACGATCCCGGCGCAGGCGATGGCGCAAGCGGCCAAAAGTAAAAACACCGACCGCCACCCGATTAATGTTCCAAGATAAGCACAAAGAGGCGTCCCAAGCACGGATGCCACTGTGAGCCCCCCAAAAACAAGACCCATCGCCCGGCCCTGCTGTTCCGGCGCGGCGAGGCCGGCACCAATCGCGGAACACATGGGACTCACCGACGCGGCGCCCAGCCCCATCAGTCCGCGCGACAGAAACAGCAGCTCGTAACTCTCTGCATATGCCGCAATGACCAGCGCCACCGCCATGATCAACAAGCCCGCGCATAAAATTCGTATGCGCGGAAGATGACTGAGAAAAACCTGGGTCAGTGGTGCGGCGATCGCGAATGTCAGAGCAAATACGGTAACGAGGAACGCGATATCCGCTGGAGAAACCCCAATCCCTTCAGATATCTCCCAGGTGAGGCCAATCACAGACAGGCTGCTGGTTCCAACCATGAAATATGCAAAACCGAGTGAAAGAAGTGCCCAGAAAGGGAACGATGTTTTTGTTATTGTTGTCGTCATTTCACATGAGCATAACAAATCAAAGTGAAATGCTATAGTCACATTTTTTATCATCCCGTCTTCCAGGCTGAACCGTGACGACAGACGCTCAACTGAGGCGCATTTTCAGCGAATGTGTTACAGTTTAAAGTTTAGCTTTCTGCACCTTAAGATTGTGTGATCTATTGGCGATATCCGCATTGGTATAGTGGTCTGAAACATGTCTTATTTATCTGGTAACAGGAGCCCCTTCAAGGGCGAACTGAAATGGCGAGTTCCAGGCGGGCTCGCCGTTTCTATCGATTTACGCCCTATCTAATTTGATATAAAGTTATCGCTTGGAAGGTGTAGAAGGTAAAATATATTATGAACCGACGGTCATTTATTTTAGCAACTCTGTTTTCAATTGTTGGTATGAAAAGTCTCAACAGTATTGGGCTTTTCTCTGCTTCGAAGGAGCCCGAAGAGGGCCTTATCATTGACAATGGCTGGATCATCAAACGTTCGCAAAAACTGAGCTAACGCGATGATTGTTAATTTAAACGAAGTCCCGTCGAATACTGACCGCAAAGACTATGACGTCTGCATTGCCGGCGCCGGATTTGCCGGTATCTCCCTTGCTTTGAAACTTGAATCATATGGCTTTGATGTCCTGTTGTTGGAAGCCGGGGATATTGATTACAGCGATGAGTCCCAGGCTGTTTATGAAGGCCAGAATGTCGGCAGGTCCTATTTTGACCTGGATGCGGCAAGACTCCGTTATCTGGGTGGAACTTCCAACCATTGGGCCGGCTGGTGCCGTCCACTGGATGAATGGGATTTTGCGAAACATGATCACATTCCGGATTCCGGCTGGCCAATCACCAAATCAGAGATTGATCCATATCTCGGCGCTGCTTCTGAAGTTCTGGAGATAGACACAGAGTATTCTGACAGTCTCCTGGAAAACTCGAAGGGCCTGTTAAAGAAGATACATTTTGAGGTAAAACCTCCCGTGAGATTGGGAGAGAGATATCACGATCATCTCAAACAAAGCGACAAGATTGAACTGATTATCAATGCGAACCTGGTTGACGTTAAATTGACCGAGTCAACCGAGGCGGTTTCCGCCTTCGAATGCGTCAATTATGTAGATCCTGACACTAAATTCGATTTTTCCGCCAGTTTCTTTGTGCTGGCCATGGGCGGGATCGAAATTCCCAGGCTCATGCTCAATTTCACCAAGCAGAACCCGAACGGTATCGGCAATTCGAACGATTTGGTCGGGCGCTATTTCATGGAGCATTTTCACGCTTTCGGAGGCTGGTATGTCACCGAAAAAGGAAGTTGGCCGTTTGATGAAAAGGAAACACACCTGGCTCCTACTCCGCAATTTCTTGACGAACAAAAAATTGCGAATGCCGGCATTCGCGTAGGCTCATTTAGTGTTGCAGATGACAAGACCCTGTACGAAGAGGTCAAACAGGTTATCTGTGAGCAAGATCTTATTCGAACTTTTGTCTCCAATTTTCGGAATATTAACTGCGTCGTCGGCAGTCAGCCTGACAGCGGCGGCCCAATTCTCATTGCCAGCGAACAGGTGCCAAACCGAAATAGCCGCGTAACGTTATCAGACTCACTTGATAAATTTGGCCACAGACGTGCTGTCCTTGATTGGCAGATCACCACGCTGGATCGCGATACAATAAAGCGGTCCACCATCGGTTTCGGCCAGTATTTTGCTGAGCAAGACTATGGCAATGTCAAATTAATTGACTGGATGCTGGATGACACGGCTGCCGTGCCGGGAGTTGACGAGGATCTGTGGTTAGGCGCCGGATGGCATCATATGGGGACCACACGTATGGGAGATACGGCGGCAACGGGTGTTGTTGATAAAAACTGCCGCGTGTTTGAAACTGAAAACCTGTTCATTGCGGGGTCCAGTGTCTTTCCAACGGGAGGGCATACGAATCCGACTCTGACTTTGGTCCAGCTTTCTCTGAAACTCGGTGATCACCTAAAAGATAAACTGCAATCCAGCTAGGCTATTGCGCTTTTAGAATCTGGTTTTCCGGAAAGGCAAGTTCATGCCGGGCCCGCCATTCATCTGTCACATAATTAATGATCAAACCCTTGCGAATTCCGTTGATGGGCCGCTTCTCAAAGCCGTGCCAGGTGTTGGTTGATGGAACAAAAATGATGGCTTCATTACTTTTATAGGGGATATTGGTGTAGAATGTATCCTTGTCTTTATAAATAGACGTTCCCCAATCCTCCGCACCTTCATCTCGGGACAATCCAAGAAGCATCGTGAATTTCTTGACCCCCAGATCCGTGTGAGGCTCCAACCAGAAACCATCCGTGTCCTGGGAAAATTCTATGCGCAGATAAGTGCCGTCTAAATCCACACCAAAGGTCGACTCGATTGCTTTTACCGTTTCAGGGTCCTGAAAAAGCTCCGCAACTGAATTCACCACAGGGACATTTTGGCGCCGCTCCACATCAAAATATCCGCGCTTATCGTTATTTTCCTCACGCCTGCCAAGGGAATACTCCATTTCCTGCAAGGCTGTTTTCAAATCAAGCAGTTCCGTCACGACATCATCCGGCAAGACATCCATCATGCGCCATAAAATATAAGGAGCTTCTGTTTTTTGGGTGGTGGCAATGCTGTTGGCAAATACTGTCTTCAACTCTTCGGCGGAATACATCGCTATTTCCTGTTTCTATGCTGCCCGGCAAAAAGGCCTATCCTGCTCTGGCTATGTAGCAGAAACAGAACAGGCCCGCAATGAAAGCAATTTTCCGCTGTTGCCGTCAGATGAGTATGTTATCCGCATCAATATCGCGGAGCTGCGCATCTTCCAGGGTCAGGACATTGCCGTCCCCGAAATCAAGGACAAGTTGATCCCCTTCCTGATCAGCGAGGTCTTTTACTTGCTCGATACTATCGAGCTCGAGAAGGGTCAGATCCAGGCTGTCATCGCGGTGATTAAAGTCAGAAATGACATCCTGGCCAAAATCCACATCAAAGACAAACAGGTCATCCCCCTGCCCTCCCTGCATCTGATCGTTTCCAGCCCCGCCACTCAAGGTATCATCTCCATCAAAACCGAGGATGAGATCATTGCTATCGCTGCCTTCCAGCAGGTTATCCGTATCATCCCCACCGATCCGATCGAAGGCTATCAATGCAGTATCTTGAATAAAGTCGATATCCGTATTGCGCTCAATGATATCGGCGAGTGACGTTTCCCAAAGTTCCTCTATTTCTTTTTGAGACAAGTCCGAATTTTCACTCCAGAACGGATCGCCGTCGCGCAAACGAATGAACTGATCCGCGACAATGGAAGTAAAGAGTTCTCCCAACATGCTTGAACCGGCGGGATCTTCCGCAAGGCCACCAACCCAGGCGTCAATGTCATCCACCGACTCGTAGACACTCGCAAGCGCCGCTGCGAGATCCGGATCCGACGTAATGTCCGTAAAATCTTCCATACGTGGAAGTCCAATAGCCTCTCTCAAATCATTATAGGTTGCGACCCCGAGATCCCGTCCTCGTTGGATATTGAAAGACGCCAGATCAAAACCAACGCCTCCATCGACTCTGAAAAGGAAATTACGCAGATCGTCGACGATTTGTGTGTCCAGCTCCTGCGCTGTCCCATCCGCCAATCCGCGCAACAAGGGCTCAACCCCACCATTAGCAGCCACAATTTCCGGCGCAAAAAAGGCATCTCGCAAGGACAGGTCACCGGCGTCAATCGTACTGCCATCTTCTTCTATCCGTCCTAGTGTTGCGGAAACAAGACTGTGGCCGAAACGATAGGCGGCAGTCGAAAACTCTACAGAAATGCCAGGATTAACGCTGGCATCATAACCGCTATACGCCGGAATTGCGTCTTCTCCCAACAGGATGGGAAGATATTCGTTATAGGTGATCGCCTGAATTTCGGCTTCCACGCGAACCCGGGCGGAATCGAACAGCTCATCCGCCGTTATATCCGGATGTTTCGCTGACAATTTATCCACCCACCAGTTATGCTCACGTGCGAATAGACTCTGCATTGAGTAAAGGCCTGAATTTTCTGCGGCCCGGATATCACCGGCCAGGACATTTCCCTCACTGTCAAATGTGATAAGACCATCGTCATCAAGAACAAGCTTACCATCGTCACTCCGAAGAGCCGCCGCCGTTTCCGCATCCGATCCATAGACCATGGAGGCATCCAGAAAGGCTGTAATTTCATTTTCATATTGTGCCGCTGTCGTCACCCCTGTGCCGTCAACCGGATCGGCTCGATCAAAGGCAATATCGATGTCGGAATTGAAATAATCATCCCCCACCGGTACGTCAATCGGCGCAGATGCGGAGCCGGCTTCTGTCAGGTCAATGTCATGATCGATAAACTGACCCCACACCCAGAAGAGGTCGCTGACACCTTGCGCACTTGGCTCCTCTTCGGTTTGGGCGACGACGGCGTTACTTATTTCCCGGGGGCTGGCAAGATCATCTTCCATTTCCCAGATTCCATCCTCAAAATTTTCATCTGCAAGACGAAGAAGGGTCTGCCCGGAAGCTCCCCAATCCGCGTTATCTGCATTCGTCCCATACCCATCAATTGGCCGAACGGCACTATCGATGGGATCCTGATCATCTCTTTGACGGTCTTCCCGTCTTTGGGCATCCCGTTTGCGGTCACCTTCTGCATCTCTCGGCTTATCCTGCTCAAAATTCGAACGTCTCGGATTTTTCATGATTATCTCCTTATCCCCATTTGTTTAGCTATTGAAAACAGAGGTTTTTTTGTTTTAGGAGGTCAGGGTCTGTGCTGAATTTGGCTTCACCGCGGCATAAATAAGGTAATTCTGTTATAAAGCGCTGCAAAATTAACAGAATATTTCAATGAATATCTGTCCATTATGTGCTTTAGGGAGATCGTCATATAAGAGTAACGGACTAAATACCGGCGTTTGAAAGGCCCGTATAATTTAAATATTATAATGATCCGTTCACCAATTAATCATATTATCAATGTCCTATACTTGGATTGGACTTAATTGGTAACGATGCTGGACGACGTCAAATATATTGTAGTTGATCTTGATGGAACGCTTATACGGGCGGATCTTTTCGTCGAGTCAATTGTCCAGCTTCTGAGGACCAATCCGTTATACATTTTCCTGTTCTTTCTCTGGCTGACGAAAGGCATCGCCTATGCAAAAGAGCAAGTCGCCAAAAGGATTGATATTGATGTCGACCATCTTCCGTTTGAAGAAGACGTCCTTGCGCGTCTTAAGTCCTTAAAGGACAATGGAAAAACACTGATATTAGCAACCGCCTCCCATCGCCTATATGCAGATAAGCTATCCAACCATCTTGGACTTTTCGACCATGTAGTTGCGACAAACGCAGACAATAATCTCAAAGGACAGCGCAAGCTTGAGGCGCTTCGAGCATTAATCGGTGATGCACCATTTGCCTACATGGGCGACAGTCGCGCAGATGAACCCCTTTGGGATGCGGCCCATGGCAATATGATGGTCAATGCACCAAAGGACCTAAAGCAAAAAGCGGAAAGAACGGGGACTCTGTTATGGAGTTGTGAATCCAAAAAGCCGGACTGGTCTTCATTCCTTTTGGAAATGCGCCCTCATCAATATGCAAAAAACATATTGATATTTGTACCCATCATTACGGCTCACGAGTATTTCGAAGCAACAACTCTGATCTCGGGAATTCTGGCCTTTATTGCCTTCAGTCTGTGTGCTTCTGGCGTATATTTTCTGAATGATCTGCTGGATGTACGAGATGATCGCCAGCATAAAGCAAAGAAAAACCGACCCATCGCCTCCGGAAACCTGTCCATCAAATATGGCATTCTGGGAGCATTCGGATTACCGGTAATTGCCTTTCTAATGGCGGTTTCCTTTGGTCCGATAAAGTTCATCCTGGTGCTTGTGGCATACTATATTCTGACAGTTGCCTACTCTTTTCTACTGAAAAAAATATCGACGATTGATGTCATGACATTGGCCATCCTGTATACCTTACGGATCCTGGCAGGTGCCGCAGCGACGGGCATTGTCTTGTCATCCTGGCTGTTTGCATTCTCCGTTTTCATTTTTGTCAGTCTGGCGTTCATGAAACGATATGTAGAAGTCGCAGCAACTCCGGATACAGGCGAAAACGTACCGGGACGCGGCTATTCAAAAACGGATTCCGAAACTTTGTTCGTTCTTGGCATAGCCAGTTTTATCGGAGCCGTGATCATTCTTGCTCTTTATATCAACAGCGAGGACATCTTGCGCCAGTATGGAAGTCCTCAAACTCTCTGGCTCCTCTGTCTCATAATCCTTTTCTGGGGCTGTCATATATGGTTGTGCGCCCGCCGGGGACAGGTGCCTGATGATCCGGTCGTTTTTGCCATTAAAGACAGGTCCAGCCGGCTGGTTGGTCTTGCCCTTGTGCTGGTCGTCTTTATTGGACGATATTTGCCGTTTAGAATTGGCTGATAATCGCAGAAATCATATGGCAGAAAACGGAAATTCCACAGATATTGAAATAGAATCAGGAGTCTAACATCATGACAGTTATCGTACTTTCACTCATTCTATTTACTGTCTTTCTTTCAGCATCCGCCCAGTTAGTCCTGAAACTCGGTGTCACGGATACGCCTCTTGAAATTGCCCTAAAGACGGATCTCGTTGCTGCGATGCTGGCAGCTGCGAGCTCTCCATTTATCTGGCTGGGTCTGATTATCTATGGCCTCAGTGTTGGCCTGTGGATCTGGGTACTGTCAAAAGTTGACCTTAGTGTTGCCTATCCTTTTGTCGGGTTGGGATTTGTGGTCACCATGCTTTTTGGAATGTTCTTTTTACAGGAATCAGTAACCCCTGTCCGGGCAATTGGAACCCTATGTATTGTGCTTGGCTGCGTTCTTGTTGGAAAGTCCGCCTAAGCAGGGACAGTCGGGCACAGGCTAAAGACATGATGAACAGAGAAAATATCCTGATTTTTGCGATGCTTTTGATCGCCACCATTTTTTCTGTTGCTGGTCAGAGCTTCAATTTCCCCTTTAACAATAACGCCCATCACATTCCATTCGTTCTTGACTACGCCAATAGTGCTGAAGGCCCTTCTGATATTTACCACCATTCTCTGTCCAGGTTCATTTCTGCATTCTGGGTGCTGATTGGGGCCGTCGCGACTGAAGAAAACATCTATGCCGTATTTTTAGGGGCTCATATCCTCTTCAGGTTTCTTATCCTGTTTGCCATCTGGAAGATCGCCAGCTTACTTTCCGGTCACAGGGCAATATCCGCAGCCGCACCCATATGCTTTATTGTATTCTTTCCGGGCTTCTATCACTTTTCTCCTATCGGAAAGAGCGAGCTTTTTGCTCCTTACCTGACCCATTCCCAAGCAGTAATTGCCGTTGTCCTGATCGGATGGTATTTTCTGATACGCCGACAGTTTCTTGCTGCCGCAGCCGTCACCGCACTCGCTTTTGATTTTAACGCCTTTGTCGGCATCTGGTTAGGCGTCGTAGCTGGTTGCGCGATGATTTATGTCAATTGGAACAAAGGTCTCGCCTGGCTGTCAGTGCATTCAGTTAAGATGCTTTTGATTTTCCTTGCGCTCGCCTCTCCGGTGATCGTCTGGCTTCTATATTCTGTTTTTTCAGTGCCACCGTTCGAGGAATTTGACTATCGGTCCTATCTCATCGATTTCTATCCCTACCATAATTACTTTATTCACCATTTACAGGAAACCACGGCGTTTATCGTTTTTCTGGGCGCCGGGTGGCTGACTTTACGCTGGACAGGTCCCGCATGGGATAAGGATAGGCTTAAAATAGTGTCGGCTATTTTTGCCGCCTATACAGCCATTTTTCTCGTCGGAATGGTGCTTCCGTATGTGACTGGCAACAGGCTGATCCTGAACCTCGTGCCGCTTCGGATGGATTCATATCTTATTTTCCTGATCTCCATACTCATTCTTGCCTGGCACAACCCGACCTCCTCAAATGATCATCAGCAAGATAGATCCTTTCCAATCATCGCTCTTTTCAGCCTGGTTAACGGGAATGTCCTCCTTTTTATCGCCGCCCTGTTCCTTGGGCGGAATTTTGAAGGCAAATCCGCGCTAGAAAAGTTTTTTGGTTGGGTGTTGATGGGTGGGTTATTGGCGAGCCATCTGTATTTTGAACAGGCCGCCGTACTGTTTTCTCTTCCCGTCAAACATCAGATGTTTGCGTTTGCGCTCCAATCTGGGGTCATTGCCCTCTTCCTTTTGGGTCACCCGCGTTACTTAAGCCTGGCTTTTATCTTTATCTCAATTGCATCCTTAAAGCTGCTTCCCGAGATCGACACATTTCCAACAGCGGCGATACTCATCCTGACATATGTTCTGATCGCGGTCTCCGTGACGAGAAATATGGGATGGTTGTCATTTGGCCCGGCCGTCCTCATCCTCTCAATTTTGGCAATAAATCCAGTCAAATTACATATCCTACTAATATGTGGCGCTTTTCTCATGCCCGTCCTAGCGTTGCAGGGATTCTCACTTCTGAATAAAATGATGCCAGTGCGCCTGTTTTCACATGCCAATATGCTGACGGCGGTCTTCATTGGATTACTGGCGATGGGTGCATTCAACGCCTATCTACGCGGAGGGCTCGCCAATTTTCCTAATGAAGCGATCGCATTTGAAGAAGCGCAGATATGGGCACGGGAAAACACAGAGCCTCATACATTATTTCTGCCAATCGGCAAATCCGGATTTTCCTCACTTTCCCGCAGACCGGTCTGGATGGAACCAACCATGGGTGCCATGATCATGTGGGCACCGGAAACCCATGATTTCTGGTCAACGCGCATATCAAAGCTCCGACAGATAAAAACCGTCTCTCAGGCCATGTCGCTCGCGTTAGCCGAAGGCATTCCCTACATCTTTATCAACAAATCCGTTGTACCAATGGACCCTGATTATTCCCACTGCATCGCTTATGAGAATCAGAGCTATGTGATCTTGAGGTCCTGCTGATCCCGGGTTTACAAAGACTGGACTTATAGATATCCGCACAACCATATATTGCTTGCAAAAAATTACTCATCAAGCGTCCTAAGAAATTAGCAATTGCCCGGAATTCAGATTCACCCAAATTCCCGTTACCTAGTTTTTAGCACCATTTAAGTTTATAGATCTGTATTTATTTGAATAAAATCAAATATTTAAATGGTAGGCGCTACAGGGTTCGAACCTGTGACCCGCTGATTAAGAGTCAGCTGCTCTACCAACTGAGCTAAGCGCCCCCATATTTGGGAGAGTGGTTATAGCATTGAGTTTTCGGGAGTGCCAGTGGAAATAGCCCGCTTTGGCGGATCTAGCGCTTGCCAGGGATATCCAGGTCCCGATGCAGATAGACATTCATGATCAACCCAAAGCCGATGAGAAGGGTCAACATGGCTGTACCGCCATAGGAGATCAGAGGCAGCGGAACACCGACAACCGGGACCAGTCCCATCACCATGGCCACATTGATAAAGATATAGAGGAAGAAAATCCCGTTCATTCCTGTGGCCAGAAGCTTGCCGAAATGATTTCGGGATCGGTAGGCGATAGCGTAGGCATACAGCGCTAGAAGGATATAGAGAGAGAATAGAAGTAATCCCCCCACCATGCCGAACTCTTCCGCCAGCATGCTGAAAATGAAGTCTGTCCGCATTTCCGGCAGATAGTTGAGATGGCTTTGAGTTCCTTGCAGCAAACCCTTACCAAAGACCCCTCCGGAGCCAAGAGCGATCTTCGATTGCAAAATATGGTATCCGGCCCCGAGCGGGTCGTTCTCTGGATTGAGGAACGTCAGGATACGCTTTTGCTGATACTCATGCAGGAACTGATAGGCAAAAAAGGCCGACGGAATGGCGATGCCGATGACGGCCCCGAACTTCCAGAGACTGACCCCAGCCATAAAAAATACGATCCCGCCCCCGGCAATGAGTAGCAATGCCGTACCAAGATCGGGCTGCCGCAACACCAGAGCCGCAGGCGCCGCTACCAGAATAATGGGGGGGATCAGCCATTGGATGCGCCGTGTTTCCTCAAGCCCAAGGTTATGGAAATAGCGAGCCAGGGCCATAATGAGTGTAACCTTCATGATCTCTGACGGTTGAAGCTGGAACGGCCCGAGATCGACCCAGCGCTTCGCTCCCATACCGACAACCCCCATAACCTCAACGGCGCCAAGAAGGATCAATGCCACCGCATATAAGGGATAAGCGAGATTCAACCAGACACGTATGTCGACCAGGGCGACAAAAAACATCAGCGCCAGACCCGCCCCAAAGCGGATCATTTGACGGGACGCCCACGGGTCGAGATTTCCTCCTGCTGCCGAGTACAGCATCAGAAAACCGACAGAGGCAGTCGCGCATATCAGGAGGACAAAGCCCCAATTCAGGTCCCAAAGTTTCTGCGACAGCGGAAGCTGAACGTTTTTTGCGCCGAGTTCCCTAAGCATCGGACTCTCCAGGTGTCCGCCGCGCGAGGACATCAAGGCTTGGCCGGCGCAACGGATCAAGGCGAAGGGTCTCCTGTAAGAGATCCCGGGCGATTGGGGCGGCCGCCTTGGAGCCACTGCCGCCATGTTCAATGATTACTGCGACAGCATATCTTGGATCGCTATAGGGAGCGTAGCCAACGAACAGCGCATGATCCCGCTCCTCCCAGGGTTTTTCTTCAGTTTTGCGAACGCCTTCAATTCGTTCTTTCTTTGAAATACGTCTCACTTGAGCGGTGCCGGTTTTACCCGCCATCTCCCATCCCTTTGTCGAGATTTTGGAGGCCCGGGCCGTCCCGCGTTTGCCATTCACCACCTTGTTCATGCCCCGCAGGACCGGCCGCATCGCAGCCTGGCTGACACCAATATCGGGTGCAACCGCTAAAGAGTCGCGGTCAGTCTCATCAGGTGAGGCACCGGCAATGGAACGCACCAAACGCGGCACAACGGCTTTCCCGCCATTAGCGAGCCGCGCTGTCATGACTGCCAACTGCAAGGGGGTAGTCAAAACAAATCCTTGGCCGATACCAACATTATAAGTTTCCCCAACTTGCCATTTCACCCCCTGAACCGCGAGTTTCCAGTCTTTTGTCGGAATGAGGCCGGCCTTTTCACCATAGAGGTCTATGTCGAGTTTCTCTCCCAGGCCAAAACGATGGGACATTTCAGCAATGCGGTCCACCCCGACCTTGCGGGCGATATCGTAGAAATACACATCACAGGATTGGGCAATCGCCTGCTCAAGATTAAGTTTGCCATGACCGCCCCTTTTCCAGCAATGGAACCGATGTTTTCCTAAATTCGTATGGCCCCGGCAGAATACCTGATGACTGGCGGTAATAACCCCAGCTTCGAGGGCAGCAAGGGCGACCACCATTTTAAATGTTGAGCCCGGCGGATATTGCCCGGCAATAGCCTTGTTACCGAGCGGACGCTTCGAGTTGGAGACGAGCTCTCTCCACTCCTTGGACGTAATGCCCCGGGCGAAAGCATTCGGATCATAGGCCGGGACGGACACCATGGACAGAATGTCCCCGGTGTGAATATCCATAATAACAGCGGCCGCGCTCTCAGTTCCCATACGTTTCGCTGCAAATTCCTGAAGCTGTTGATCGATGGTCAGGATGACGTCATCGCCAGATATACCCTCCTGGCGGTTAAGCTCCCGGATGGTACGACCATAGGCATTAGCTTCCAGGCGACTAATGCCGGCTTTCCCTCTGAGGGCCGTGTCATAATATTTCTCGATACCGCTTTTTCCAATGCGAAATTCCGGGAGTTCGAGCAGCGGGTCCGGATCCAGGTTCTGAAGGTCCTTTTCCGAAACCGCTCCGACATAACCCACAATATGAGAAAAGAGGTCCCCATAGTGATAATCCCGCGTGGCGCCGACATCCATTTGAATGCCCGGGATGTCCGGACTATTCACATTAATCTGTGCGAACTGATCCCATGTCAGATTATCGACAACAGGGATGGGAACAAAGCTACGTTTCTTTTTGACCTCCTTGAGAACCCGCTCCCGGTCGATACTGTCCGGGGGGACATATTGGGCAAGAGCATCAAGGGTCTTTTCCACGCTGCTTGTCTGTTCCGGAATTAAAATTACCCGATAGTTATGGCGATTGCTGGCTATCTCGACACCAAAACGATCGACAACCCTGCCGCGCAAAGGCGCCAAAAGCTGGATATTCATCCGGTTTTCATCGGCCAGCATGGTATATTCATCTGAATGAATGACCTGTAGGTAATAGAGGCGGCCCGCGAGAACGGACATCAAGGCGGCCTGCGCCCCGCCCATCATCAGAGACCGGCGGCTAAAGACTTTGGCTTTTTCTTTATGCTGATCGTTCGCCATATCAGGTATGCTTCAATACGTTATTCTGCAGCAGCCCAAATCCCCAGGCGAAAAGCGGAAAAACCAACAGGGACAGCACAAACTGGGTCAAAATCGGCATCAGGGGCATGATTGTCAGGGAATACAGGCAGGCCACGATCCAGCTAATCATGGCAACAGCAAATGCGATCAGCAGGTAACCGGACCAGGTCAGCAAAAAGGCTTTGCCCACAAAGACCCGCCTTTGAGAGACGGCTATGCCATGGATGAGTAACAGACCCAAAGACGAAAGTCCGAGCGGCGCACCAGTTAAAAAGTCTGAAAATATGCCAAGCAAGAAGACAAGCGGGGCAGACATCAGATAGGGGCGATGAATGCTCCAATAAAAGACGGAAATGGCGACAAAGGACGGTGTGACAACCGCAAAACCGCTGATGCCAGTAGGAACCACACTCAGCAGGGCCAAAAGTGCCGTCAGGAAGCCTGGCAGGCTACCCCGCAAAACTCGATTGATCTGATAGGCAAATGTTGGTGTCACTTTCCACCCAATCTGCTCTCGCCCATGTCACCCGGATTGTCGTAAGGACTGCTCATTCCGGGCAAGTCATATCTCAATACACTAACATATTCCAGGCGGTTCCAGTCGGTAAAGGTCTGTACCCTGATCTTGCGCTCTCCAACAGAGGAAATAATTCCAATGGGACGTCCTGCTGGGAGCATACCTCCATCTCCTGACGTCACGATCCGATCACCGGGAGAAACAACAGCATTTGTCGGCAAAAACTCAAGGGTCGGTGAGGATGAGTTATTCCCGACCAGAATGCCTTTATACCTGGAATTCTCAAGCACCGCCGGAATACGGGAGTTCAGGTCAGTGAGAAGCAGGACGCGGGCGGATTTTTCACCAACTTCAGCGATCCGTCCCACCAGACCAAGAGGTCCGACAACAGCCTGACCTGCGCGGACACCGTCCCTGCTTCCGGCATTGAGCAGCAGGGTCCGAACAAACGGGCCTCCTGAATCACCGACAACCCGTGCCGTAATCGGCAAAACCAGCGGGTCAGACAAAGCATTCAAAAGCTGCCGATAGTTTTCATTTTCCTGGGAGAGACTGCGGCCAACAGCCTGCCATTTTAAAAGCCGGGCGTTTTCTTCCCTGAGCCGCTCGTTTTCCTCGACAATGTTCGCCAGCTTCTGGACCCGTTCGACAGCCTGATTAAAGGCATCCACCGGTTGGGATATTGTCGCCAGAACCGGGCTCAGGATGTCCGTCGTTGTTGTTCGCAGTTTTTCAACAACCGCAATATTTGCTTTTCCAAGGAGTAAAAGGGCGATGGAAAGGGATATCAAGGCGAGAAAGGCAAAGCGCTGAATAATGGTTTTCAGCGGCCATGCCAGTTTAAATACTGTGCCTTGTCGAGGGGCCATTCACCTTCGCTCCCGATACGTCAATCGTACTGCGTACGCGTTTACGCGCCGCCTTCCCCACTTAACACATGTCTCAAGGTTTTTAGCTCTTCCAGCGCCCGACCAGTGCCGATGGCAACGCAAGAAAGAGGCTCTTCCGCGATTGAAACAGGCAGGCCCGTTGCATGCCTCAATACATGATCGAAATTCCCAAGCAGACCGCCGCCGCCTGTCAATACGATCCCCTTATCGACAATATCCGCCGCCAGTTCCGGTGCTGTGTGCTCAAGGGCAACCTTTACGGCTTCGATAATCGCCCCCACCGGCTCGGCCAAACTTTCGGCAACTTGTCGTTCACTTATAACCAGTTCTTTCGGCACGCCATTCATCAAGTCGCGGCCTCTGATCTCCATGGTCTCTCCATTCCCGTCTTCTGGAGGACAGGCTGAGCCGATCATTTTCTTGATCCGCTCTGCTGAGCTTTCGCCGACGAGAAGATTATGGTTGCGGCGGATATAGGCGATGATCGCTTCATCCATTTTGTCACCACCGACACGGACACTTTTTGAATACACAATACCGCCAAGTGAGAGAACCGCTACTTCAGTCGTTCCACCGCCAATGTCAACAACCATGGATCCGGTTGGCTCAGTGACCGGAAGCCCCGCACCAATCGCCGCTGCCATCGGCTCATCAATAAGGATGGCCTGGCGGGCGCCGGCATTCTCCGCAGCTTCTTTAATCGCTTTGCGCTCAACCGCCGTGGATCCGGAGGGAACGCAGATGATGATCAATGGACGGGCAAAACTGCGTCGCTTGTGAACTTTATGAATAAAATGCCGGATCATTTCTTCGGCAATTTCGAAATCGGCGATCACGCCGTCCCGCAATGGGCGAATTGCTTCAATATTTCCGGGTGTCCGGCCCAGCATCATTTTGGCTTCATCGCCAACCGCCAGCACCTGCTTCTTGCCTTTATTATGCAGAATTGCAACAACAGAAGGTTCATTCAGGACGATACCGCGACCCTTGACATATACCAACGTGTTGGCAGTTCCAAGGTCTATAGCCATATCGGCTGACATCCAACCGAGTAATCCGTTTAACATTAATCTGCCTCATATACCATTTCAGGCGGGCGCATTCCAAACCCCCCGCAAATCCAAACGAAACATTATCTGGCAACCGCATTTTACTGCCGGCGGACCGGTTTATCCCTCCGATCACCCCCCATGCCGATAATAACTAACTCTCGCTATCAGTGAGCTCGATATCCGTGCATCACGATAGCAACTGTCCTTTTATCGCAGAAGATAGTTAATTTTTTCCAACCATTCTTAACAAACTTTTTTACGATTAATCAGGGCTTTCAGGCAACCGAATTATGCGAGGAAATCAAGGAAATCCCGTTTGCTGTTAACCTTAATACTCCGTTGCGGAACAAAAAGATAGCAGATGCTAGCAAAAGCGCCGTTTCCAAGTGGCATAAAAAAAGCCGGCAGAGGCCACCGGCCTTTCAAAAGAGATTTTATGTGACTTTAGTTCCTGGATTTATCGTCGAGAAGCGCGTCATCAGACCAACCGATCGAGACTGACGTTCAATACATTAGCAATTTTCTTCATCACCTCAGTCGTTCCCGCCCGCCGATCCGTTTCGAGCTGACTGATATAGGCTTGCGAAACGCCGATCTTTTCGGCGAGTTGCTGGCCCGTCAGATGGCGGTGCTCGCGATAGACACGAAGCGGATTCTCCCCTTTTCGCAATTTTTCGCGCACTTCGGAGGGGACGGCCTCCTTCTTTCTTGTAAAGGCTCGTGCCGCCATCCGCGGAGCTTCTTCCGCTTGCCCCGATTCCGACTCCGACTCCCGCTGCAATTCCTTTAATTCCTCTTCGAGCGCATCAACCCGCGCCTGTAGGGCCTGCATATTCGCCTCAAGATCTGCAAACCTTTTTTCCTGCACCTCAGTAGGCGGCACAATCCATGTATAGGGTGACAATGTTCCCAATCCCGCCTGGGTCAGGATATCACCCGGAAGCTTCGTCTCTCCAGCCATATTAACCACCATTTTCCACTAACTTTCCGGAAATATATATAGCATTTTGTTATGAAAATTACAATCCAAAACATAACAATAAGTTATATTTCCCCGATCAGAAGGACTATTGTCGCTGGACGATAAGGGTTGAAAGCGCCTCATACTGATCATCCAGAAGGGTAATGGCCCGCGCATATTTATCCCCGCAATCCTCAATTTCGATCTGTAGCTGATCATACGGATCCACTGCCTCTGAATGATTGTGGAGAAGCCGAAAAAATTCGTCAAAATTTGTGCCATATTGCAGGCAAACCTCAATGGCCTTATCCTCAAATCCCTTGAGCGCCTCCGGATTTGTCATAAAGGGCAGGACCTTAAAGACATCGAACGTACCGTAACTGTCTTTTAAGAAAGCAAGTCGCGCGGTGCGCTCCTCATTAAATCGTTCCGTCGGGATCGGTTGATTCAATATATCCGCAAGCTTTTCCCGATGACCGTTACTCTCGGTAAGCACCCCTTTTACGATGAGAATATTTTCCGTGATACTTCTGCTTCGCAGATATTCGGAGTTACGAGCACCAAGGTAATTCTGCAAAAAGATACCGCCAAATCCCAGAAGCGCAGTGACGACGATGACGTAGGTCTGAATTGTCGTCGCGTCGATATCGCCGAGCTTGCCAATCAAGATGGCGCAAAAGAGAATGGTCGCCAGCACAAAGCCGACGAAAAAGACCAAACAATTTATCCAGACCGATTTTCCCGACATCACACTACATATTATGCCGTAAAATGGGGCACCATACAATATAGCGTTGAATGAGGATCGCGTTATTAATCGCACAGCAAAAAAGCCGACGCATCACAGCGCCGGCTTTTTCTATTCTGACGAAAGTCTAGTTCTTGGATTTATCGACCAATCGGCCTTCCGCGATCCAGGGCATCATGGCGCGGAGGCGGCCGCCGACTTCCTCAATCTGGTGGGCGTCGTTGCGGGCGCGGATCGCCTTGAAGCTGGTCTGGCGCGCTTTGTTCTCCAGCATCCAGTCGCGGGTAAACTTGCCGGACTGGATATCATCGAGAACCCGTTTCATCTCCGCCTTGGTTTCCGGCGTCACAATACGCGGACCCGTAACATATTCGCCATATTCCGCCGTGTTGGAGATGGAATAGTTCATATTGGCAATGCCGCCTTCATAAATCAGGTCGACGATCAATTTCACTTCATGCAGGCATTCGAAGTAGGCCATTTCCGGAGCATATCCACCTTCAACCAAGGTCTCGAACCCGGCGCGGATCAGCTCGACCAAACCGCCGCAGAGAACCGCCTGCTCACCAAACAGGTCGGTTTCGCATTCTTCTTTGAAGCTCGTTTCTATAATACCGGCACGGCCACCGCCAATGGCAGAAGCGTAGGAAAGCCCGATATCGAGCGCATTGCCGGACGCATCCTGATGAACCGCGACCAGACAGGGAACACCCCCGCCCCGCTGATACTCTGATCGAACCGTATGGCCAGGACCTTTTGGCGCAATCATGAACACATCCATGTCGTTCCGGGGCACAATCAGATTGAAATGCACGTTAAGGCCGTGAGCAAAGACCAGGGCAGCGCCCGTTTTCATGTTTGGCGCCAATTCCTGTTCATAAATGTCGGCCTGAAGCTCGTCGGGCGTGAGCATCATGATGACGTCTCCCCATTTTGCCGCATCGGCCGGGGTCATGACCTTCAGGCCAGCCGCTTCCGCCTTGGCCGCGGAAGATGATCCCTCCCTCAAGGCAACAGCGACATCTTTCACGCCGGAATCATTCAAATTGTTGGCATGGGCATGCCCTTGGCTACCATAGCCGACGATGACAACTTTTTTGCCCTTGATCAGATTAACATCGGCATCGCTGTCGTAATAAACGCGCATCTTTCGCTTCCTTCTATGTAGTGAAATTCTATGCAGAATTCTTTTCAGTTATTCTTGTCAGCCTATATTGTGTCGACCCCGCGACGGACAGCAACCACACCTGTCCGACATACTTCCGCTTTTCCAAGCGGCTCCATCAGTCCAATAAAAGCCTTTACCTTGTCCCGAACACCTGTGACTTCGAAAACAAAGGAATCTTCTGTTGTGTCAACCGCCCGCGCCCGGAAAATATCTGCCATACGCAGAGCCTCAACGCGCTTCTCACCTTTGCAGACAACTTTCACCAACGCCATTTCCCGCTCGACACTGGGGCCATCCATGGTGAGGTCTGCAATTTCGTGCACAGGAACCAGTCGGCCAAGCTGAGCCTTGATCTGCTCAATGACCATTTTAGTGCCGGAAGTGACAATGGTAATTCGGGAGAGATTCTCTTCATCGTCGACTTTGGCCACGGTCAGGCTTTCAATATTATATCCCCGACCGGAAAATAGTCCGACGACACGCGCCAGCACCCCAAACTCGTTATCGACAAGTACGGCAATGGTATGACGGAAAATTTCGGTATCCTTAGTCATTTTCCAAGCAATCCTTTTGCTTTCGCGGGTCTCTTTTAACCCAGCGTAAAGGTTTAATCCACAGATATTCGTGTGATGTTTTTCAGGTCTAAACGAAAGATAATCCGTCAGAAGTTACTTTGGGTCCTTCATCGTCTTTTTCGTCTCCGAGAAGCATCTGGTTATGGGCTGCACCGGACGGCACCATCGGGAAAACGTTCTCCGCCTTGTCGACCACCATATCCACCAATACAGGACCCTTCGTGGCCATCATCTCCTTGATACAGTCGTCGACTTTCTTCGGATCAGTACATCTCAAACCCTTGGCGCCGAACGCTTCCGCGAGCTTCACGAAATCCGGCAAACTTTCCATGTAACTCTCGGAATAGCGGCTGCCATGGAGGAGTTCCTGCCACTGGCGCACCATGCCCATATATTCGTTATTGAGAATGAAAATCTTCACCGGCAGTTTGTATTGGAGGATCGTCGACATTTCCTGGATATTCATCATCGTCGAGGCTTCCCCCGCTACATCGATAACCAGAGCGTCCGGATGAGCGATCTGCACCCCCATTGCCGCCGGAAGACCATATCCCATGGTGCCAAGGCCCCCCGATGTCATCCAGCGATTGGGCTCATCAAACTCCAGATACTGCGCAGCCCACATTTGATGCTGGCCAACTTCCGTGGTGATATAGCGATCCTTACCCTTGGTCAGCTCGTTCAGACGCTGCAAGGCATATTGCGGCTTGATAAGCTTACCTTTTTGCTCAAACTTCAGGCAGTCTCTGGCTCGCCAGGTTTCAATCTGTTCCCACCATTTATCAATGGCGGAGGCGTCCGGTTTCCGAACTTCTGATTTCCAGACCTTGATCATGTCTTCCAGCACATGGGCGACATCCCCAACGATCGGAATATCAACCGGGATATTCTTGTTGATGGAAGACGGATCAATATCCACATGGATCTTTTTTGAGTTCGGGGAAAAGGAATCAAGATGTCCTGTGATCCGGTCATCAAATCGTGCGCCGATGCAAACCATGACATCGCAATCATGCATAGCATGGTTGGCTTCCCAGGTTCCATGCATCCCTAGCATACCGACAAATTGTTTGTCCGTCGCCGGATAGGCCCCCAGACCCATCAGGGTGTTGGTGATCGGATAGCCGGTCATGCGGACAAACTGGGTTAACAGCTTGGAGGCTTTCGGACCGGAATTGATGACACCACCGCCGGTGTAAAAAATCGGCTTCTTGGCACTGGCGATCAGCTTAACCGCTGCCTTGATTGATTTCAGATCCCCTTTGATCTTCGGCTTGTAGCTTTTGTGCTTGACCATGGCTGGCGGCACATAGGCGCCAGGTGACAACTGCACGTCCTTGGGCAGATCAATGACGACAGGACCGGGGCGACCACTTGTCGCCACCGCAAATGCCTCATGAACCGTCCGGGCCATATCATTGGCATCCTTGACCAGGTAATTATGCTTGGTTACCGGTCGGGTAATGCCAACTGTATCCGCCTCCTGAAAAGCGTCATTGCCGATCATGTGGGTCGCAACCTGCCCGGTCAGGCAGATAATGGGAATGCTGTCCATCAAGGCATCGGCCAGACCGGTCACAGCATTCGTCGCTCCGGGACCTGAGGTTACAAGCACAACGCCGGGTTTCCCGGTCGAGCGCGCATAACCTTCCGCCGCATGAACAGCTCCCCCTTCCTGCCGAACCAGAATATGCCGAATGCTGTTCTGCTTGAACATTTCGTCATAGAGGGGAAGTACAGCGCCACCAGGATATCCGAAAATCACTTCCACGCCTTGATCTACCAAGGCTTTGATTACGATTTCTGCTCCTGTCATTTCCTGGTTCGCCATCTGATTATCCTAACCTGTCTGTTTGGCAATGAGTTACTAATGTCAACAATACCGAAAAAAAGCGCCCGGAAAACCCCGGGCGTTCCATCCAAGGGCACAAAGTTTGTAAAATGCCCATGATTCTCGGGGAAACTAGACCTTCATTTCCCCTGGGTCAACAAAAATCGGCGAATAATTGGAAAGAAATTGCTCTTTAAACTTTCCAAATCTTGCGTGAAAAAGCAATTTGCTTCGCACATCTTATTCCGAATCCATGTCATTTGACGTTTAGCATAGCGACGAGTGAGCATTTTTATGCGCTCGGATGCGGCTTCCAGCTCCATGTTTCCCTCAAGCACCGCCATCAGTTCGGGAACTCCCAGTGCTTTCATGATGGGAAGCGATGGATCCAGGGATAACTCCTTCAGCGCCGCAACTTCCTGCAATGCACCCCCCTCCTCCAGCATCCAGTCAAGTCGCCGGTTACAGCGATCATAAACCCACTCTCTTTCCGGCGTCAGGGCCAGCCAAAGTCTATCACCTTCCAGTACCGGACCCGTCGGGGCCTTATTCTGCCAGTCCAGCAGAGAGGTACCGGTCTCTTCTATAACTTCAAGGGCTCGTAGCAGCCGTTGGCTATCCCCTTCTTTCAGGCGAGTTGCCATAGCGGGATCTTTCTGCTGCAGCAGAGCATATATCGGCGCCGTGCCTTCCTTGCGCTGTAAATCGCGAAGCCGGTCACGGATCTCATCTGAGATCGCCGGGATTTCCGCAATACCCTTTGTCAGGATATCGAAATAGAGACCTGTTCCTCCCACGACGATCGGCAACTTGCCGGAAGCCCGGGCGGATTCAATTTCCCCTAAAGCTGCGTCTCGCCAGCGAGCCGCTGTGCAAAGGTCGCCTGGCAGTAAAAAGCCGTAGAGTCTATGAGGTAATTTTTCTTCGTCCTCAATTGAGGGCCGAGCCGTCAGAACACGTAACCCCTGATACACCTGCATGCTGTCCGCGTTAATAATGACACCATCAAACTCTTCCGCAATTGCCATTGCCAATGCGGATTTGCCGCTGGCGGTCGGCCCTGCTAAAAGAACACACCCCTCTTGTCGTACAAGCTGGGACTGATTGTTATTCATGAAGGAAATACCCGGTTCGTATGATGATGCCTGAGACAGTATTAACAGTAGTTGCCGATAATACAGGGGAACTTTCAATCCGCAATGTTGTTGAAAGAGCCGTTGACCTGCTGACCGAGAATGGCGCCAGTTGCCAGCCTCCCAGTTGGCTTAATGGCGAGATTGCCTGTGACCTTGAATTCAGCGGTCTCGGTAAGAGCGTCTCCGAGGCAATCCTTAGTGATCAGGGATTACTGAATTCGGTTGACTACTGTATTCAAACCACGGCAAACCGGCGAAAGAAGCTGTTCCTCGCCGATATGGACAGCACTATTATTACCGTTGAATGCATTGATGAGCTGGCAGATTTTGCCGGCCTGAAAGCGGAGGTCTCAGCCATAACCGAACAGGCCATGAACGGTGAGATCGAATTCAGTGACGCTTTTCGGGCGCGGGTTGCCATGTTGAAGGGATTACGGCGAGAGGTTCTGCAACAGGTGTTTGAAGAAAGAGTGACCTTGACGCCGGGGGCCCAAACTCTCGTTCAGACCATGCGGGCCAATGGAACTTACTCTGCCCTGGTCTCCGGTGGTTTTACCTTTTTTACAAGCCTTGTCCGGGAATGGGTTGGATTTGATATGGATATGAGCAATGAACTTCAGTTTCAGGACAATATGCTGACCGGAATTGCGTTGGAGCCGATCCTCAATTCAGCGGCAAAACTCAACACGCTCGAGCGACTGTTATCGGAAAAGAGCATTGACCGCGCTGACAGCCTTGCCGTTGGGGACGGCGCGAATGACATTCCGATGATTGAGGCCGCGGGGCTGGGTGTCGCCTATCATGCCAAGAAAAAAGCCGCGCAAGCTGCCGATGCTCAGATCCGTTATGGCGATTTGACAACCCTTCTTTACTTCCAGGGATATCGGGCCGAGGAATTCGTTGGGGCATAAAAAATGGCGCCGGGTCACACAGACCGGCGCCATTTGATGTTCAAGAGTTTTATCCCTCTTTTTTGTCAAGGGCCAAAGCAACAAATCTGGAATTCTGGCCACGCTTCAACAACATCAGGACAGATTTCTTTTCCGTGCTTTCAATGGCTTTCAACTGCGTCTTAACCTGTTCGGTATTCGTGACGGGTTCAAGCTGTACTTCCAGAATGATATCGCCGGGGCGAATGTCCTTCTCCGCAGCCTCTGAGGCCGGATCAACATTGACAATCACGACACCCTTGGTATCCGCGCCAAGATTAAACTTCTTACGCAGTGGCTCAGTGATGGTAGCGAGTTCCATGCCCAGTTTTTCAACGGACTTGCCGTCTTCTTCATCGGCTTCAGGCGACTGGTTTGCCATCTCCGTTTCCGCTTTTTCAAGCTCACCGAGAACAACGGACTTCTCGATTTTTTCACCGTTGCGCCACAACTCAATGGTTACCTTGCTGCCGACATCCGTTTCAGCCACAAGGCGTGACAGCTCACGGGGCTCTTCGGTCGGTTCGTCATTGAATTTCAGGATGACATCACCCGCCTTGATACCGGCAGAAAAGGCCGGCCCATCTTCCGGAACACCAGCGACAAGCACACCATCGGTATTATCAAGATCCAGGCCTTCCGCCAGTTCTTCCGTTACCGGCTGAATAACGACACCCAGCCAGCCACGTCTGGTTTTACCAAACTCAATCAGCTGCTTGACGATCGGCGTTGCAAGTTCAGAAGGTATGGAGAAGCCGATACCGATGCTGCCACCGGACTGAGAGAAAATGGCAGTATTAATACCAATCACTTCGCCGTCCATATTGAACAATGGTCCGCCAGAGTTACCCTTGTTGATGGACGCATCCGTCTGAATATAGTCGTCATAGGGACCAGAGCGAATATCCCGACCGCGGGCCGAAATAATACCGGCGGTCACTGTCCCGCCAAGACCGTAAGGGTTCCCAATGGCCACAACCCAGTCACCAACCCTTGAGGCATCGCTGTCACCCCAATCCACGTCAACAAGTTCATGGCCATTCGGGTCAATTTTCAAAACCGCGATATCTGTTTTTGGATCTGTTCCGACGAGGGTCGCAGAGAGTTTCTCCCCATCCGTAAAAACAACTTTAATCTCGTCCGCACCGTCAATCACATGGTTATTGGTGATGACATAACCATTCTCGGCATCGATCACAAAACCGGAACCAAGTGAGGTAGCTTTACGTTTGCGGTCGCCATTTTTATCTTTCGGCCCAAAATCCTTGAAGAAATCTTCAAAAGGATGGCCCTCTGGCAATTGCGGGAAACCGCCACCCCTTGAGGCATCAACGGTCTGGGTGGTGGAAATATTGACAACAGCCGGAGACAATTTCTCAACGAGATCCGCAAAGCTCTCAGGAGCGCCACGGGCTTTTGCATTGAAGGCAAACATCGCCGATAAAGTGAATATGGTTAGGGTTGTCAGAACCAAAACGCCGAAACGCCGCTGCTTCATGTCCTGACCGTCATGACTGCGGACTAGTACTTCCGCAGATTTGCGCATTGCTTGAGATCGATTATACAAGACTCTTTTTCCTCCAAATTGACCACCTGCTGCAGGGAAGCCTATTCTTAACTCTTACTGCTGGCAGAGATACTGCTGACTGCTTTACCCACCTTTTCTGCCTTCTCCGATCCACGGCGAACGCATCCTGTGCTAGTACCTAGAAATCAAATAAGGCAGAAATGTGCAAAAAACATATGCTATCCATAGAATTTTACATATCTCCCAATAACTTGATCAAATCAGGATCAGCCTTGTACAAGCCAGACTATCACTACTCCGATTACCGCTGCTAAAATGCCGAATATGCGCAGAATATGGCTTGGCGTATCCAGCACGGAAACCATCATTCTTTTCATCGCCTCCGGAAACAGGGCATAAAGGGCGCCTTCAACAAATAACACCAGACCCACGGCAACAATAAATGTACTCAGCAAGGTTTCACTTTCAAGAAAGCCCGCGAAATTTCTGTTCCGCGGGCTTTATGATTGGCTTGGTTAGTTTACTGCGTCCGGATTTTCACTCTCCTTGTCGAAGAAGCGGAAAAACTCAGAATCAGGAGAAAGCACCATCGACGTATCATCGTCTCCAATAGATTCGCGATAGGCCTGCATGGACCGATAGAATGAGAAGAAGTCAGGGTCTTTGCCGAAAGCTTCGGCAAAGATGCGGTTCTTTTCTCCATCACCTTCACCTCTCAGGATTTCAGACTCTTTTCTGGCATTTGCCAGGATAATAGTCCGTTCCTTGTCTGCATTCGCCTTGATCCGCTGTGCAATCTCCGCACCGTTTGCACGGATTTCCTTGGCTTCCTGTTCACGCTGGGTGCGCATCCGATCGAAAACTTTCTCACTGTTTTCTTTCGGCAGGTCAGCACGAACGATGCGGACATCAACAACTTCAATCCCGTTCGCTTTCGCCTCGGCGTTTACTTGTTCCTTAATACGGTTCATAAGGTTGGACCGCTCTCCAGAGACAATACTCGTTAGGATCTGACGGCCCAAGGTCTGACGCAGCTGGGAGTTAAGAATCGTTCCCAAGCGATCATAGGCGATCTGGATGCTGCCGAAGGCCTGATAGTACTGCAGCGGATTGGAAATTCGAAATCGTGCAAAACTATCCACCATCAAACGTTTCTGATCCCGGGTAACCACTTCTTCACGCTGCGTGCTGACTGCAAGGACACGCTTGTCGACAAAAACCACATCTTGCACGAAGGGCAATTTGAAGTTCAATCCGGGCTCCTGAATCACCTGCTTGGGTTTACCGAACTGCATGACGATCGCTTGTTCAGACTGATATACCGTAAACATTGAATTGGCCGCGACCACCCCGCCAACGACGAGGATAATGGCTATCACTGAAAGGACTGTTTTGTTCATTGCCTTGCTGCTCCTTTCTGTAGTTCATTGAGGGGCAGGTAAGGCACAACACCGCTTCCGCCTGTTCCTCCATCAATGATAATTTTTTGCTTACCAGAGAACACTTCCTGAAGGGTTTCAAGGTAAATACGTTGACGGGTTACATACGGCGCCTTGGCATACTCATTATAAATCGACACGAAACGCGCCGCTTCACCCTCGGCCTCCGCAATAACGCGTTGCTTATATCCCTCAGACTCTAGCCTGATCTGTTGGGCCTGGCCTCGTGCGCGGGGAACAATATCGTTTGCGTAAGAGAGAGCTTCGTTCTGCACTCTTTCCTTGTCAGCTTCCGCCGCCTGAACATCCCGGAAAGCCGCGATGACCTGACTTGGCGGTTCCGCATTTTTCAGCTGAACCTGAGTAATTTCTACGCCGGTCCCGTATTCGTCCAATACTTCCTGCAACCGTTTACGCACTTCCGTCTCAACAAGCAATCGTCCTTCTGTAATCGCGGCCTGCAAATTGGTCCGGCCGATAACTTCACGCATGGCGCTCTCGGCGACTGCCTTAATTGTCTGCTCGGGCTGATTAACATTGAACAGGTATTTACCGGCATCTTTAATCTTCCAGAGCACGGTAAATCCAATATCGACAATATTCTCATCCCCGGTCAGCATCAAACTTTCTGCTTCAACCGGCGTCTGGCCACCGCTACTGGTCGCCCGGAAGCCAACCTCAACACTATTGACCTTGGTCACCTGCGGAGTAAGAACCGACTGGATCGGATAAGGCCAATGATAGTTCAGACCAGGCTGTGTGGTATCTGTCCATTTGCCGAACGTCAACACAACACCCTGTTCCGTGGTTTCAACTTTGTAGAACCCGCTCAGGAGCCACGCTGTGACAATCACCAGGAGGATAATGACCAAGCCAATTTTTCCTCCGCCCCCGCCAGGGATGACATCTTTAAACCGTTCCTGACCCTTTTTGATAATGTCTTCAAGATTAGGGGGTTGTTGACCACTTGGTCCCTGCCCCCAAGGTCCACGGTTTCCACCGCCGCCTTGCCAGCCTCCATCATTACCACCCTGATTGCTCCAAGGCATAAGATCGTGTCTCCTTTATGACTGCGCCAATTTGCGCGTTTGCTAACTTTTCATAGTCGCGTTATATGACACCCTGCATTTTTCTGCAACGTACCTACATAAGTAATTATGGTCGCTATGCTATTCATTTTGTGTTCAAGCCGGAGTTGTCAAGCATGTCTTTTTTAAATGAGCAAGCCGTAATGGAGTGCCTTGCGAAAATTATCGACGAAAAAACAGGTCGAAATGTCGTCGATTTAGGGCTCATTACTGGTCTTGTTATCAAGGACGGCAATATTGGCTTTGCCCTTGAGATCAACCCGGATGACGCCAACGCCATGGAACCCTTGCGCAAAAGATGTGAAGACGCGGTGTTCGCCATGGATGGCGTAACTTCAGTAAGTGCCGTTTTAACTGCGGTTCAAGCGCCTTCGGCCCAGGCCCAGCAACCCCAACAACAACAGGCACAGCCCGCTCAGAAGCCCGAAGTTCCGGGCGTGACATCAATTATTGCGGTGGCATCTGGTAAAGGCGGTGTTGGTAAATCTACCTGTGCCGTCAATATCGCCCTGGGGCTTCAGGCACAAGGTCTTAAGGTAGGAATGCTGGATGCGGATATCTATGGACCGTCCTTGCCCAGAATGCTTGGGCTGTCCGGAAAACCTTCCTCAGAGGACGGGAAAACACTCCAACCCATGGAAAAATGGGGACTGAAAGTCATGTCCATGGGATTTTTGGTGGAAGAGGATACTCCCATGATCTGGCGGGGCCCGATGATTATGAGTGCCTTACAGCAGATGGTTTTCGATGTCACCTGGGGGGAGCTGGATGTTCTGGTAGTTGATATGCCACCCGGAACTGGAGACGCTCAGCTGACATTGGCGCAGAGGGTTCCGGTTACCGGCGCCGTCATTATCTCCACACCCCAGGATATCGCTTTAATTGATGCCCGTAAGGGATTGAATATGTTCAAGAAGGTTGATGTTCCGGTGTTCGGAATTGTCGAGAATATGAGCTATTTCCTCTGCCCTTCCTGCGGGGAGCGTTCGGATATATTCGGCCATGGCGGCGCCCGGGAAACGGCAGCTGAGCTTGGCGTGGATTTCCTCGGTGAGGTTCCTTTGCATATGGATATCCGACAGACATCCGATGCAGGCACACCGATTACTGCAACCGCTCCAGAAAGCGCCCATGCTGAGATTTACCGCGCTCTTGGCCAGAAAATCCAGGAAAAGATATCTGGCAGTGCGGTATCATCTGGTCCGAAGATCGTCATTGAATAGGGTTTGGATGCCTTTTTTAAGCTTCTGAAACACGCTGCAGACCCAAGGCGGCCTGGGCCGCGGCGAGGCGTGCGATGGGAACCCTGTATGGGGAACAACTGACATAGTCGAGCCCGATACGCTCACAGAAATCGATACTGGACGGATCTCCGCCATGTTCGCCGCAAATTCCGAGCTTAATGTCCTCGCGGGACTCACGTCCGCGCTCGACGGCAAGCTCCACCAGTTCTCCGACCCCTTCCTGATCAAGGGAGACAAACGGATCTGTCTCATAGATGCCCTGATCAACATAGTCTTCCAGAAAAGATCCTGAATCATCCCGGCTAATGCCGTAGGTTGTTTGAGTCAGGTCGTTCGTCCCGAACGAGAAAAACTCGGCTTCTTCGGCAATATGGGCGGCTCTCAAAGCGGCTCGGGGGAGCTCAATCATGGTACCGATCAGATAATCGACTGATTTACCGCTTTCTTCTGCAATTGCTTCGGCAACAGCTTTGATCTTGCCTTTGAGGATTTCAAGTTCCTTTTTCGTCGCAACCAGCGGGATCATGATTTCCGGGATAACGGTCTCGCCCAGTTCCTTGCTGACCTCCGCCGCAGCTTCCAGAATGGCGCGAGCCTGCATTTCGTATATTTCCGGGAAGGAGATTCCGAGACGGCATCCGCGATGTCCTAGCATCGGATTGAACTCATGCAACTTTAGAGCCCGATGGCGAAGGGTTTCAGCGTCTGCCCCAAGAGCCGCCGCAAGATCAGAGATTTCTTCATCCGATTTCGGTAAAAATTCATGTAAGGGGGGATCAAGAAGTCGAATGGTGACCGGCAGACCCGCCATGATCCGAAATAGCTCGATAAAATCGTCTCGCTGGAATGGCAGGAGTTTGGAGAGGGCTTCACGGCGATCCTCAATGGTGTCCGCCAAAATCATCTGGCGCACCGAGACAATCCGGTCTGCATCGAAAAACATATGCTCTGTGCGGCAGAGTCCGATGCCTTCCGCCCCGAATTTCCTTGCTGTCGTTGCATCCAACGGCGTTTCCGCATTGGCCCGCACGTTCATCCGGCGGATTTCATCGGCCCAGGACATCAACTCGCCAAAGTCTCCGGAAAGTTCCGGCATGATCATTTCGACTGTTCCCAGCATAACCTCACCGGCGCCACCGTCGATCGTGATCTGCTCTCCCTTCTTATAGGTTTCACCGAGAACACTCAGGGTTTCATTTTTGTAATCAATATTCAGGGAACCGGCACCGGAGACGCAGGCGCGCCCCATTCCTCGGGCAACAACCGCCGCGTGGCTGGTCATCCCGCCGCGGCTGGTCAGGATGCCTTTGGCGGCATGCATGCCGTGGATATCTTCCGGACTCGTTTCCACCCGCACAAGTATGACGGATTTCCCCTCACCTGCCAGCTTCTCCGCTTCATTGCTGCTGAAGACAATCTGGCCAGACGCGGCACCCGGACTGGCTGGGAGGCCTTTGGCGATTACATTCCGCTCAGCGTTTGGATCCAAAGTCGGATGCAGCAACTGATCGAGAGAGGCCGGGTCAATCCGCTTGATTGCCTCTTCCTTATCGATCAGTCCTTCATCGACCATGTCAATGGCGATTTTGAGGGCGGCCTTCGCGGTGCGCTTACCGGAGCGGGTCTGCAACATCCAGAGTTTACCTTGCTGGACCGTGAATTCGATGTCCTGCATATCGCGATAATGGGATTCCAGCCGCTTGTAGACATCGACCAGTTGGGCAAAGACATCCGGAAAGACCTCTTCCATGGAAAGCTCTTCCGCGCCGGCATCCAAACGGGACTGCTTGGTCAGGTTTTGCGGGGTGCGAATGCCGGCGACTACGTCCTCGCCTTGCGCATTGACCAGAAATTCCCCGTAAAAGAGCTTCGCGCCGGTGGAGGGATCGCGGGTGAAGGCGACACCGGTGGCGCTGTCATCACCCATATTTCCAAATACCATGGCCTGGACATTGACGGCTGTGCCCCAGCTGGCCGGGATTTCATTGAGTTTACGGTAGGTTATAGCCCGCTGGTTCATCCAGGAACTGAAGACGGCCCCAATGGCCCCCCAGAGCTGGTCCTGGACGTCCTGAGGGAACGGGCGGCCCAGTTCTTCCTCAACTTTCGCCTTATATTGCCCCACCAGGCGTTCCCAGTCATCGGCGGTCAGATCGGTGTCGAGAAAATAGGCGTTTTCCTCTTTCAGGATCTCCAGCAATTCTTCGAAATGATAATGCTCAACCCCCAGAACCACATCGGAATACATCTGGATAAAACGGCGGTAGCTGTCATAGGCGAAGCGTTTGTCGCCGCTCTGAGTTTCCAGCCCTTTAACCGTTTCGTCATTAAGGCCGAGATTGAGGACCGTATCCATCATGCCCGGCATGGAGGCGCGGGCACCGGAGCGCACGGAGACCAGCAGAGGTTGCTCCGCGTTACCAAAACCGCCGCCAACGGATTGTTCGATCTGGGCGATGGCGGCATCTACCTGATCGCGAAGGCCGTCGGGATAGGTTTCGTCATTCTCAAGAAAGGCCGTGCAGACATCGGTTGTCAGGGTAAAGCCCGACGGAACCGGCAGACCGAGATTGCTCATCTCCGCCAGATTGGCACCCTTGCCGCCCAGAAGATTCCGCATATCCGCGGTGCCGTCCGCCTCACCGTCACCAAATGAATAAACCCACTTCGTCATCTCAAATCCTATCCTTCAGATATTCTGTAAGTCGCCTATACAGGAGAAAAGTAAATTTTAGCCTTCAATTTTCGACAAATCCGCCAGTTGATCGAGAGAATTTCGAATGCTCGACAAGAGCCGCAGCCGGTTGGCCCGAAGCGCCTTGTCTTCGGCATTCACCGTGACCTTGTCGAAAAAGTCATCCACTGGTTTACGAAGGGTCGCCGCCGCCGTGCTCGCGGCTTCAAACTCATCATGGGCGATCGCACCGGAGACCAGGCCGCGGACTTCATCGATGCGGCTGGACAGAGCCAGCTCAGCCGGATCATCCAGAATGGCAGTATCGACCTCCCCGTCATAGGCCTGACCATCCTTCTTTTCTTCAATGCGAAGGATATTGGCGGCGCGGCGATAGGCGGTGAGTAGATTGGTGCCGTCTTCCGAGCCGAGGAAGCTCGATAAAGCTCCCACCCGCTTCATCACCCGGACGAGATCGCTGGAGTCACTGAGAGAGAAGACAGCCGAGATATGATCATGGCGGACATCCTGCTCCTTCAGATGAACTTTCAATCGGTCTTCAAAGAAGCCCATCAGTTCTTCCGCATCCAGCTTGTCATCGACATTCTGCAGCGCATCCGCAGCCTCAAAAATATCAATGAGAGGAAGGCGCAGATTGTTTTCCAGCACCAGCCGGATCACCCCGAGCGCCGCCCGGCGCAGAGCATAAGGATCCTTGGAGCCCGTCGGCTTCTCATCAATGGCAAAAAACCCAACCAGAGTATCAATCTTGTCAGCGAGGGCGACAACGACGCTGGTCGGATCGGAAGGGCAACTGTCTTTCGGTCCAAGCGGCGAGTAATGCTCTTCAATGGCCTGAGCGACCGCCGCATCCTCGTTATCGTTCAGGGCATAGTACCGGCCCATCAGTCCCTGCAGATCAGCAAATTCCCCGACCATTTCGGTCGAAAGATCGGCCTTCGCCAGCAAAGCTGCCCGTTCACAGAGTTTCGTGTCCGCACCGGGCACAAACGGGGCAATCGCCGAACAGAGCTTGACCATACGACCCACTTTTTCACCCACGGTTCCCAGCTTGGCATGAAAAATAATTTTCTCCAGCTGCGGCACCCTGCTTTCGAGGGTCTGCTTGCGGTCCTGATCCCAGAAAAATTTGGCGTCCGACAGACGGGCACTTAAGACCCGCTCATTCCCGGCGGTGATCAGCTTGCCACCGTCTTCCGCCCGAAGATTGGCAACAACGATAAAGCGCGGCGCCATCTTGCCGTCTGCATCCTGGAGGGAGAAATATTTCTGATGACTGCGCATGGCCGAGATCAGCGCTTCCTGCGGCACATCCATAAAGCTTGTGTCGATAGATCCGATCAGGCATTCGGGCCATTCCACCAAGCCGGCAACTTCACTCAGCAGGGCCTTATCCTCAATCAGAGCCAGCCCCTCTTCTTCCGCAAGACGCGCCGCATCCTTGGCAATGATATCCTGCCTCTCTTCATGGTCGAGGACGACATAGGCGGATTTCAGCCGGGCTTGATAGTCGGCAAAATCCTTTACCGAAAATGCGTCCGGCGCCATAAAACGATGGCCGAAGCTCTGATCATTTGCTGTCAAATGCTGCCACTGAAGACCCACGACCTTGCCGTCAAACACGCAAAGGATGTTATGCAGCGGCCGCACCCACTCTGCGTCATAAGCGCCCCATTTCATAGGCTTCGGCCAGGGAATGTCGGAAATGGCCTTGGAGAGGAGTTCCGGCAGCACGTCGGCCGTGGCTAGGCCCTTTTTCTCAATGACCGCGTAATAGAAGCTGCCCTTGTCCGTCTCCCGCTCTTCCAGATCGTCTCTGGACAGGTTGGCGGATTTCAGAAAGCCATTAACAGCCTGATCCGGCGCGCCAACCCGTGGGCCCCGACGCTCTTCTCTCGTATCCGGTTGCGAGACAGGCAGTCCATCCACCACCAGCGCCAAACGCCGTGCGGTGACGAAGGGTCGGCACTCTTCAAATTCAAGTCCTGCAGATTTTAATCCGTCAGAAACCAGACGCGCGAGATCCGCGGCCGCTTTTGTCTGCATTCGCGCAGGAATTTCTTCGGAAAACAGCTCCAATAACAACTCAGCCATTTTCACGCACCCTCTGCCAGATGACCGCGGCCTTTGAGCCATTGTTCACAACAGCCTTTCGCCAGGGCCCGCACCCGCCCGATATAGGCGGCCCGCTCCGTCACGCTGATCACCCCTCGCGCATCCAGAAGATTAAAAATATGGCTTGCCTTCATACATTGATCATAGGCCGGCAAGGCCAAGCCCGCTTCCAGGATCTGCTGGCACTGGGCTTCCGCATCCTTGAAATGCTGCAACAGGATCTCGACATTGGAATGCTCGAAATTAAAAGCGGAAAACTCCTGCTCATTCTGCAGAAAGACATCGCCGTAGGTCACGCCGTCATTATTCCATTTCAAGTCATACATGCGATCGACCCCCTGCACATACATGGCAAGACGCTCCAGACCATAGGTCAGCTCACCGGAGACCGGATTGCATTCAAAGCCGCCGACCTGCTGAAAGAAGGTAAACTGGCTGACTTCCATGCCATCACACCAGACTTCCCAGCCAAGCCCCCAGGCGCCGAGGGTCGGGCTTTCCCAGTCATCCTCGACAAAACGGATGTCATGGTTCTTTGGATCAATCCCGAGGGCAAAGATGCTCTGCAGATACAATTCCTGAATATTATCGGGGGACGGTTTGAGGAGAACCTGAAACTGATAATAATGCTGACCCCGGTTGGGGTTTTCACCATATCGGCCATCCGTCGGACGCCGTGACGGCTGCACATAGGCAGCATTCCAGGGTTCCGGCCCCAATGATCGCAGGGTGGTCGCCGGATGAAAGGTTCCTGCCCCCACTTCCATGTCATATGGCTGCAAAATCACACAGCCATTTTCCGACCAGAAATGTTGTAATGTCAGGATCAGATCCTGAAAGGAAGTCGACGGCGCGGACGCCACATTATCCGCCATAATACTGACCATACGCTCATTGTTGCACTGTGCGGCGCAACATAATCCCCAGACCGGCTAGGGTCAACAAAGCTCTGGGATCAGGGTCAGAATCAGCTTTTGCAGCTATGGTCTTCAAGGTCGGCCACGAAGGCCCCACAGCTCGGACATTCCTGCAGATCGAGCATTTTATCCGAAGACCGTCCTTCAAACTCCCCGTTCTTCTTGCCTTTTTCGAGGTTCGGCTTGATGGTTGTCCGATAGAATTTCATGCCAAAATAGGCGATGGCCAGTGCAATGACGATAAAGATGATTTTGGTAGGAGAGAGCATCTAACGCTTCCTTCTCCCGATAGGCAAACGAATCATAATCCAAATCTCCCCCAGGCTGCCTGATCCCGGACCTTGGCCACGAGGGCATTGACAGCGTCTTCACCGATGGATTGGGATCCCAATCCAAGCTTTCTCTGCAAGAAGCCCTGTCGCCCTTCAAATCGCTTGAAGCGGACCTCTTCACCGTATTTTTCACGCATGAAGGAACGTAAGTCGCCGATCCCATCCACAAGACCAAGATCAACAGCCTTTTGGCCGGTCCAGACATCGCCGGAAAACAGCTCTTTGTCTTTGCGCTTTTTCAGCCGGTCCCCCCGGCGGGTCTTCACCAACTCTTTGAAGCTGTCATGAATATCGCCCTGGATACTTTTGAGCCAGGCAATATCCTCGTCCTTTTCCGGGCTGAAGGGATCCAGTTTTACCTTATTGTCCCCGGCAGAATAGAGACGCCGATCGACACCCAGCTTCTCCATCAGGGCTGGGAAGCCGAATCCGGCAGAAACAACGCCGATGGAGCCGACAACGGAGTTCCGATTGACATAAATCTCGTCCGCACAAAGGCTGAGCCAATAGCCGCCGGACGCCATGACATCCTCAGCAAAGGCATAAACCGGGACTTCCTTTTCATCAGCGAGCTGACGGATCCGGTCAAACACAAGGGCGGACTGGACCGGGGAGCCGCCCGGAGAATTAATCGGTAAGGCGACTGCCGTCAGCCCCTTGGTTTTGAAGGCAGCTTCGATCTGCTCGGCGTGATTGGCCAGATTGATCTGCTCCCCCCGCAGCTTACTGCCGCCCGGGGCAATAACGCCATAGAGCGGAATAACAGCGACAAGCGGAGATTTGTCCACCAGTCGTTTCAGGGGTGTTTTGGCAATAAGTTCTGAAATCTTCATAGGCGATAAGGTAAGGATTTCAAAAGCATGTACAAGCTATTTCGTCACAGGACGTCATCCAGCGCCCATCCCTGCCGCAACAGCTGATTGGCTGTATCGGTGGGGCGGCCGTCCGGATGATGGAGAATGAGGCCGTGATTGAGCTCAAGCGGGGCTTTGCTGCCTTTGACCGCCCGGACGATGATCCGTTTGGCCGGTGTCTCCTCATCCGGCCATAGGGGAATAACTTCAATATTCCCGCAACCCTCTGAAAGGACAGAAAGAATTTCTGCCAGACGGTCGGCGCGGTGGATCAGGGAAATCCGGCCCTTCGGTTTCAGCCGGGCAACACAAAATTGCAGCCAGTCTTTTAAGTCGACATCCCCTTCGATATGGGCAATTGACTTGTTTTCCGTCTCTGCTGGCCGCGCCCGCCCCCTTTCATAGAAGGGCGGATTGGTTATGATCTGATCAAACCCGGTTTCCAAGAGCGGTTTGCCAGAGGGGCCCGGAATGGTTTTCAGCGAGGCGCGGTCCGCGATATCCGCCTGAGTAAAATGCGATCTGGCACCATAACCATTGTCTTCCGCGTTGGCGGTGGCCAGTTCGGCCAGCATTTCCTGTAACTCGAGGCCCCAAAGCTCGGCCTCCGTCAGCCTGTGCAGCGCGCAAAACCCTGCGGTCCCGACACCGCATCCGACATCAAGCAGGGTCCCGGCCTGCTGAACCGATGCCCCCAGAAAGACCGCATCCGACCCGGCCCGAAACCCGGTTTTCGGCTGGCGGATGTTAAGGCTGCCGTCCAGAAATCCGTCAATTGTCAGACTGTCCTTATCGCCAGGCGCACTGTCCGGGAGCTTTGATGTCATGGTTCAGGACTGAACTTCGTCAATATCAAGATCGGCAAGGATCCGCTTTGCCCTTGGCAAATCTTCGCTCAGGACCATGACCCGACGTTGGATGGCGCCGATGCTGCCTTCCAGGACGGAAGTATGCTGATCGAGGACAACCGCTTCGATATCCTCATCAGCCAGGGACGCCAGGACAAAGGAAATCAGGACCGGATCATTACTGCGCAGAAGTTCCGACATCAGGGCAATTCCCGATGCAACAAGAGGGTTGCTGAATTCAGATTCTTCATGCCTGACAATTATCCTGCAAAATGTGATGGCCATTGGCTTGACCCGGGCCAATCTTAAGCTATGCTCTGGGCTAATGAAAGCCCTATAAATCCCCAAAAACAGAGGCAGATTTGGCTATTATCGTAAATCTGGAAGACAGGAAAGAGCAACCGGCTAAGGCATCGCTGACACCACTGATGGACATTGTCGAAACGGACCTGGCGGATACCAACCAGATCATCCTCGATCGCATGCATAGTGAAGTGGAACTGATCCCGACATTGGCCCGGCATCTGATCGCGGCCGGCGGCAAGCGGCTGCGGCCGGTATTGACCTTGGGCGCGGCGAAACTGTGCGGTTATGAAGGCGATCGGGCCAAGAAGCTCGCGGCCTGCGTCGAATTTATCCATACCGCTACCCTGCTGCATGATGATGTGGTCGACGAGAGTGACTTGAGGCGCGGAAACGAGACGGCCAACGTGCTTTGGGGTAATCAGGCCAGTGTTCTGGTCGGTGATTTCCTGTTCAGCCGCTCCTTTCAGCTGATGGTCGAAGACGGCTCTCTGGCGGTTCTCTCCATCCTCTCCAACGCCTCCGCCGTGATCGCCGAGGGCGAGGTCATGCAGCTGATGAATGTCGGCGACACCAACACCACGGAAGATTCCTATCTGCAGGTCATTTCCTCTAAAACCGCAGCTTTATTCGCAGCGGCCTGTCAGGTCGGGGCTGTTGTTGCCGATCGCCCCAAGGCAGAGGAGGAAGCGCTGGAAAGCTTTGGCCGCAATCTCGGCATTGCCTTTCAGCTGGTCGATGATGCTCTCGACTATTCCGCTGAGCAGCAGGCCCTTGGCAAGGCCATTGGCGATGATTTCCGCGAAGGCAAGGTCACTCTGCCCATCTTGCTGGCCTTCCGCCGCGGCAATGAGGAAGAGCGGGAGTTCTGGCGCCGGGTCGTTGAAAACGGCGATCAGCAGAACGGTGATCTGGAGACCGCTCTTGAAATTATCAAACGCCACGGCGCCCTCGACGACACCATCGAGCGCGCCCGCCATTACGGCGCCATGGCCAAGGACGCTCTTGGAATTTTTGACGACAGCGAGATCAAGCAGGCCCTTCAGGATGCGGTTGATTTCTCCATCGAACGGGCATTTTAGTTCTTTTTGGATTTTCGGTCCTGAGGGGTATTTTCATACTTGCAGTCAGGGCCGATTGCCGAGTATAACCCTTGCTTCGCTGCTTTGGCAGCAACCGGTCGGGGCGTGGCGCAGCCTGGTAGCGCACATCGTTCGGGACGATGGGGTCGGAGGTTCGAATCCTCTCGCCCCGACCATTTTATCTATATAGCCATTCCTCTATTTGCTTTCAGCAAGCCAATTTCGACGTCAGTGGCAATGGACGATGCCGGTCTTTCGGTCCATATGACAGCATTGACCGGGGGGAGAACTCTTTCTGCAGCCGCCTCCATGTTCCCAAATTTCAATTGGATGCGTTTCGAAAGACAGCAGATTTGACTCATCCGCATGAGCCGGCAGGTGAAAGGAGATAACCATACAGGCAAGGATAATGGCTTTCATGGACGCCCTCTCTTTCGTTATAAGATTGTGCATTTTGTACTATACATAGTTGCACATAAAATAAACAACTAATCTTTTGACTGTAAAGCACCTAAAACCCATCCTCTCGGCCTGGCCATTTTAATCTATATAGTCATTCTTCTATATAGTTATTTGACTATATAGATTCTCCCTTCCTCCAATTGCCGAAAGTTTGATCCCGATCAATGCGGGGATCCGGTTTCGTTTTCTATGATCGGATCAGAAAACAGACGCTCAGGGAGACGGAACATGTCACAGATTATCTCCAAGCTTCAGGAAGATCATCGACGGATGCTGGTCCTGATCAAAATCATGGATCGGGAGATTGAGAGCTTCTCAAAAGGCGGGCCCTTCGATTATTTTCTGGTCGAGACCGTTCTCGACTATATGCGCAACTTCCCTGATCTCTGTCACCATCCGACGGAAGACCTGGTCTTTGAGCGGTTGAAGGAGCGGGATGAGAAAGCCGTTGAAATTGTCGGTGATCTCGGCGCAGAGCATGAAGAGCTCGGTGAGCTGGCCAGACGGTTCACTGCCGCCCTCAGTTCGGTTCAGCAGGATACCACCCTGCCCCGGGACTGGTTCACGACCCGGGCAAAGGACTATCGCGAGGCCCTGGCAAAACATATCCAGATGGAGGAAGCCTTGTTCTTCCCCGCCGCCCTCAGTGCCCTAACGGCGGACGACTGGAAAGCGGTCGAGGCCAAAGCCCTGGACAAGGATGATCCGTTATTCGGCCATAAGGCGGACCGGGAATACCGGGCCCTGCATAAGGTCATCGTCGATTGGGACAAACCCGCCAGCGAGCGGGCCTGACCCGATCCGACTAACTATAGGCGTTTCGCTCGGACGTGACGTCACTTAAATACTGGACAAACTCGAACTCAAACCCGGCCGGGTCCATGAAATAGGCATTGCGCCGATAGGGATGATCATCCATCCGCAAATGCGGATTGAACCCCGCAGCAATCATACGGGCAATCAGCCCGTCCATATCGGTAATCTCAAATCCCAGATGTGCCAGCCCGGGCTGAGCGCCTTTCAGATCCCGATTGTCCCCCTCCCCGTGATCATTGAGGGTGATATACTGATCCTCGGTGCCGAAATGCAGCCAGTTCCTCGGCTTGCCATACCAGGAATCACTGCCCTTTCCCCGCACCGTCCAATCAGGAAAAGCGGTTTTCAGAAATTCAAGGGTGCGATCCAAATCCGCAACAACGAGATTAGCATGTTCAAATCTGATCATTGGAAAACTCCATATAAAAGAGACTTTATTTTATATGGTGATTAATTTTATAAAGCAATTACTTTTTTTAATAATTCTAAAAAGCCAAACTATTCCATGAGAAGCCCCCCGCAAGATATTGTCTTCCTTTGACAATCTGCATTTGCTACCATCCGCCCCGTCAGGTTTTCAACGGGAGGGGCGAATGACCAAATCAAAAAGCTTGAGAGAACGGGCGGAGGAAACGTCACGGGAGGTTCATGATATTCTGGGGATTTCCCAGGACGATCACCCGAAAGAAGTCACCGATGCCATTGAGCATGCCATTATCCGGGCTCTGATCGAGGAACGCCACAGATGCGCCGATCTCGTCCGCGACGAAATGGAAAAAAATGCCCACAAGGCAGAGGAAATGGCTGAAAAAGTCCGGGCCGTCAATTCCGTCCTTGAAACGACCCTGACCAGCATGCGCTAGGTCTCCGGCAGGCAGAGACCCGCAGGCGCCTATATTTCGTTGAAATCCCCACCGCGACCTTTTCCGGCGGCAAAGCGGGCCGCCCCGGACTGGGTTTCCTCATTCAGCGGTTTTAAGCCCCCTTCCCCTTCATTGACCAAGGCACCCGCAAGATCCATCCCCCATTGCCGGTAGCTGGACATCCGGTCCGCCTGCAGGCAGAGTTGCGGAAATTTAGCGATGTCATGGGCAAGAGCGACAGCTTCCGCTTTTGCCGTCCCCGCAGCGACCACCCGATTGGCCAGCCCAAAACTCAAGGCTTCTTCCGCCGCCACAGGGCGTCCGGTCAGGATCATATCCAGAGCCCGGCTCTGGCCGATCAAACGCGGCAGCCGAACCGTTCCGCCATCAATGAGCGGCACGCCCCAGCGACGGCAGAACACCCCAAAAATGGCGGTTGTTGACGCAACCCTCATATCGCACCAGAGAGCCAGCTCCAATCCGCCTGCAACTGCATGGCCTTCGACAGCAGCGATGACGGGCTTCTTCAGCAGCATCCTTGACGGGCCCATGGGGCCTTCCGCCTTGGGATCAAGACCAATACCGCCGCCCTGCTCTGCCGCAACCTTAAGGTCGTAGCCGGCGCAAAAGGTCCCTTCAACGCCTGTGAAAACAGCAACAGATAAATCATCATCCGCATCAAAAGCCGTAAAAGCCTCCCGAAGCTCCTCGGCCGTCTCCGGATTTACGGCGTTGCGCGCCTGAGGTCGATTGAGGGAAATTATGTAAACCGGCCCGTCCTTTTCAATGAGTATCGCCATGGAAGTCTTCCTTTTCTTATTGATTTACTTTGGGTTTCAACTGTCCCATGTTTCAGGATATCAAACAATCCATTTGCCGAAAGCCCGCTATCGGGTACTATCCAGAAAAATAATATGGGTGATGTAAAAAATGGCTGTGAAAGTCCCGTTCAAGAAAGAGCTTGAGTTCGAATATGGTGCATCGGAGCGCCTGTCGCCGCTGATCCGGCGGGTTATCGCCAATAATCCGAGCGCTTTCACCTTTCATGGCACCGGCACCTATATCATCGGAGAAGGCGAAGTTGCTGTCGTTGATCCAGGACCTCTTGATGAAGAGCATGTTGCCGCCCTGACCCGTGCCCTTGAAGGGGAAATGGTCACCCATATCCTGATCACCCACACCCATATGGATCATTCGCCCGCCGCAGAGCCGCTCAAGCAGCTGACAGGCGCCAAGACCTATGGCTTTGGGCCCCATGGCAGCGGCAAGCCGGATCTGGAGCTTGAAGAAGGCGGTGATATGGCATTTACGCCGGATGTCGAGATCCGGGATGGCGATGTGATTGTCGGCAATGGCTGGACTGTCGAGGCCATCCATACCCCGGGGCATCTGTCGAACCATATCTGTTTTGGACTGATTGAGGAGAAAACCCTGTTCACAGGTGATCATGTCATGGGCTGGTCAACGACTGTTGTCTCCCCTCCCGATGGGGATATGAGCAGTTACATGGACAGTCTGGAAAAGCTTCTGGGCTTCGACTATCACACCTATTGGCCGACCCACGGCCCCGCCATCACCGAGACAAAACCCTTTGTCGAAGCCCTGATCGCCCATCGTCATGATCGCATGGATCAAATCCGGGATTGCCTTCAGGAGAGTCCGATGCTGATCCCGGATATGGTCAAGAAGATGTATACGGACGTGCCCGAGTTTCTGCATCCAGCGGCAGCCCGCTCCGTCTACGCCCATATCCTGCACATGATTGAGCAAGGAGAAATCAGCGGCCAAAACGGAAATTCCGAAAGCGATCTGTTTTCCCTGAAGACTTAAGCAAATTACACCTTCCCTGAACTTCGAATATTTGCAACAATTCCATCCGAATGTTTGCATATGAGTGTGGTTTTATTGGTTTGGGGGCCGTAATGAGATTTGTTTCCAGGACGTTCGTTCTTCTTTCTCTCCTTTTCAGCACAGTATTTCTAGCGGCCTGCGCCAATGTCACGGCGCCGGAAGGGACTTCGACCACAGTCATCCTCCTGCGCCATGCGGATCGCTATCAGTGGCAGAAAAACTTGAATGAGAAAGGCGAAGCCCGGGCGAAAGCCTTGCCGGCGGCGGTGGCCGATCTGGATATCGATGTTATTTACAGCCCTGACAAGAAACGCAATCTGGATACTGTCAAGCCGCTGATCGCCGAGCGGAATATTGAGCTTCGAGTAGTCGATACAGGTGGTGTCGCTAAACGCATGGTCGAGGAGAATCCAGGCAAAACCGTTTTATGGGTTGGCAATACGGATAACCTAGAGACTATTTACAAACAATATGGCGGCGATGGTCCTCCGCCGGAAATCTATGGCCAGATCTATATCCTGACCATCACCGACAAGGGCCTGACCGCCAAGGAAGAGAGAAATTTTGGCGGCAAGGGCACGCTATAGAAAAGATAGCCATTTTCTGAAGGCCCGAAAGGGCGTCATTACGGGTAGATTCGCTCATCCAATAATTCATAATGGACGGACCGTTCGTCCCAGCGGTTTAGGATTTTTTGCGCCTCTTCCGGAACATAACAGGCCGTATAATCCTCACCCTGAAACGCGATAACATCATCGAGCGAGGCGAAGGTCATGATTGTAACAAACTCCACCTCGTCCTCATGGTCGAAGCGAAGTAATTCGATTTTATTATAGTTTTTGATCTTCTTTGCTTCGATACTCGGAAAGACGAAGTCATTGAGCAGTTTTTCATATGCTGATGCGTTTTTCGGCTCTGTCCAGCCATGCCATAGGCGTTTAATCACTATTGTCTCCTTTCGGGATAAGAGACCAAGATAATGGCATAGGCAACTCTGGCATGTCCTTGCTAATTCAGCTATTATTCTAAAAATTTAAGCAATTTAATACCAAAAAAAATACTATTTGGAGCATATTATGCCTAGAATTGACCTGGATGAAAAAGATCGCGAAATATTACAATGCCTCCAGAAAAACGGGCGCCTTAGCAATGTAGAGCTCGCAGAAGCCGTCAATCTCTCTCCCTCACCATGCCTCAGGCGCACGAAACGGTTGGAGAAGAAGGGCGTTATACGCGATTATTATGCCGAGATCGATCGCCGCAAAGCCGGAATTGGACTGACTGTTTTTGTCGAGATTAAAGTTGACCGGCATTCAACGCAAAACGCCAGAGAGTTAGGGGAAAGCTTGATCAATATTCCCTCAGTTATTTCCTGTCATATGGTCTCCGGCAACGCGGACTTCCTCGCAGAAATTGCCGCCCGAGATCTAGAGGATTACGAAAGGATTCTCGTAGAAAATCTGCTGACCCTGCCCATGATCAGCGATATCCGCTCGAATTTCGAGCTTCGAGAGATAAAACGCCATGGCATACTGCCAATCTAAGCGGAAGGATTAGTCGCGGAAATTGATGTATTGCAGGGGCAACTCGAATTTCAGGCCCTTGCAGAAGGCGATGACGGCCTGCAAATCGTCCCGCTTCTTGCCAGTGACCCGAAGCTCATCCCCCTGAATGGCGACCTGGGCCTTGATCTTGGAGCCCTTGATCTCCTTGACCAGTTTTTTAGCCAAGTCTTTATCAATGCCCTGGCGGACTACGACAACCTGGCGCACGCTCTGACCGGCTGATTTTTCCGGAGTTTGATAATCCAGCACACCAGCATCGACCTTGCGGCGTGTCAGATGGCCCTGCAGCAGCTCCTGCATCTGCTTGAGCTTGAGATCATCATCGGCATGGATGGTGATGGCCTGCTCGTTGCGCTCGATCTTGCAGTTGCTGCCTTTGAAATCGTAGCGGGTTTCGATTTCACGGCGGATATTATTGAGGGCGTTTTCAACTTCTGCCATATCTGTCTTGGATACAATATCAAATGAGGGCATTTTCTTCTCCTATGGTCAGGCCGATTGTTCCTTGGTTTTCAGGAAGGTGATGTTGGGCCAGTCTTTTTCCGCCCTTTCCAGATGCCAGGAATTTCGGGCGAGGAAAACCGGGGCATCATCATGATCCTCGGCCAATGATGCCTGATTGGCATCCATGAATTTCTTGAGTTCCCGCGGATCGTCCTGCTCGACCCAGCGGGCCGTATACAGCTCTGTCTGCTCAAAATTGACCGGGATATCATATTCCGTGCGGATGCGATCCGCCAGTACCTCGAACTGCAGGCCGCCAACCACGCCGACAACCCAGTCCGATCCCATACGGGTCTTGAACGCGCGCGCCGCTCCCTCCTCGGCAAGTTGAAATAACGCCCGGCCCAAATGCTTGGCCCGCATGGGATCCACAGGGCGGACTTTTTGCAGCAGTTCCGGGGCAAAGCTCGGGATGCCGGTAAAGCGGATACCCTCCCCTTCGGTCAGCGCATCTCCAATCCGGAGGTTGCCGTGATTGGGAATGCCGATAATATCTCCCGGCCAGGCTTCTTCCGCCAGTTCCCGGTCCTGGGCCAGAAACAGCACCGGATTGTGAATATTCATGACCTTATCGCTGCGCACATGTTTCAGCTTGGCGCCGCGCTTGAAGTGGCCGGAGACCAGACGCATGAAAGCGATGCGGTCGCGGTGCTTGGGATCCATATTCGCCTGGATCTTGAAGATGAAGCCCGAGACCTTATTTTCCAAAGGAGAAATGGCCCGGTCCGCAGACGGCGCGGCTCTCGGCGACGGGGCCGCCTCGGTCAGGCCGTTGAGCAGAGTTTCCACCCCGAAGTTATTGATGGCACTGCCGAAATAGACCGGTGTCATGGTGCCCTCCAGAAAGGCCTCGATATCGAATTCCGGGCACAGACCGCGGACCATATCGATATCTTCGCGCAATTTGGCGACGGCATCGGCCGGCAGCAGTTCGTCGAGCTTCGGATCATCAAGGCCGTTGCAGGTGACCCCTTCGTCCATGTGGTTGTCCTTGCCTTTGGACACCAGCACCAGACGGTCATTGAACAGGTCGTAACAGCCCAGAAAGCTCCGGCCCATGCCGATGGGCCAGCTTGCCGGCACAACGTCGAGGGCCAGCGTCTGCTCAATGTCATCCAAAAGATCAAACGGATCCTGGGCTTCACGGTCGAACTTGTTGATAAAGGTGGTGATCGGCATGTCCCGAAGGCGGCAGACCTCAAACAGCTTGCGGGTCTGGCTCTCAATCCCCTTGGCGCCATCGAGGACCATAACCGCACTGTCAACGGCGGTCAGGGTGCGGTAGGTATCCTCACTGAAATCCTCATGGCCCGGTGTGTCCAGGAGATTGAAGGTCTTTTCCCGATAATCGAATGTCATCACCGAGGAGGCGACGGAAATCCCCCGCTCCCGCTCGACCTTCATCCAGTCGGATCGGGAGCGGCGTTGCTCCCCGCGGGTTTTCACGGCGCCTGCCAGCTGGATCGCGCCTCCGAACAGCAACAGTTTTTCCGTCAATGTCGTTTTACCGGCATCGGGATGGGCGATAATCGCAAAGGTGCGCCGGTTGGCGACACGTTGTTCCAGCATACTCATGATATGTCCTGATCTCCGACCGGGCGACCGCGCACGAAGAAAACAAATAAAAAATCGGACAGCCGGCAATCCGGGCATCCGGTCGAGGCTTAAGTAATGGTTTTGGGGATAAAAATCAATCCTTGCTCTCGGCGGTGACAGGATCGTCTTCCGTCAGCCCCAGCCATTTGGCCGCCAGGGAAATCGTCCATCCCTGCAGGAACAGAGAGGCGATGACGACAACGAAAACTATATCAAAGAACCCCTCGCCAATGGGACCGGGACTGATCACGGGAATAATCGCCAGAAAGATCGGCACCGCGCCGCGCAAGCCCACCCAACCGATAAAGGTCTGCTGTCGGATACCCATGCCGAAAGGGGTCAGGCAGAGGAAGGTGGCGATGGGCCGGGCAATAAAGATCAGGATCCCCGCTACCCCAAGACCAATCGGCAGGATTGCCATCAGGTTGCTGGGGGTGACCAGCAGGCCCAGCATCAGAAACAGGACGATTTGGCTGATCCAGGACAGGCCGTCATGGAACTGGCTGACCCGCTCCGTCTGGTGGGTGACCCGATGGCGGACCAGGACACCGCAGACATAGACCGCCAGAAAACCGCTGCCACCGAAAATGGCTGTGGCATTGAACACCAGCAAGGCTGTGGCCAGGGCAAAGGGTGCGAACAGGCTGACCGGCATGCGTACCCGATTGATCAAACTCGCCGCCACCACCCCGCCAATCGCCCCCGCAAAAACCCCAAGGCCGAGCTGCAGGAACAGCTCCGGCAGGAAGGAGATCAAGGTCTCTGTATTCAACGGTAAATTTGCATCGACGATGGCCACCATCATGATCGTCAGGAAAATGGCCATGGGATCATTAATTCCGGCCTCCACCATCAGGGTTTCCCCAAGGCCGTCTTTCAGCCGGATATTTCGCTGTCTGAGCAACAAAAAGGTCGCCGCGGCATCAGTCGAGCCGATCACCGCCCCCAGCAGCAGGCTTTTATCCAGCGGCAATCCAAAAATATAGTGAATGAGAGCGCCGGATATGACCGCCGTAAGAATGACACCACCGATGGACAGCACAAATGCCGGCGCCGCCGCTTTGCGCAGGGTTGCCATGTCGGTATCAAGACCGCCGGAGAACAGGATCAGGGCCAGCGCAACGGACCCGATCTCATAGGCCAGGGAAAAATCGCTGAAATAAACCCCGCCAAACCCGTCCTCCCCCATCAGCATACCAATGCACAGAAAAAGAAGCAGGAAAGGCGCCCCCAAACGGGCGGCTATCGGCGTTAGTAAACATCCAACGAGAAACAAAGCCGATATCAGGATAATCAGTAAACTAAGGGACTCCATCGACAGCTTCACCTCCGGACAAACAGCCGGACGTCACAGTACAGGGAAAAGGCGTAGCGGTAAATGTGCTACGCCTTTTCAAATTGCCTTAGTCTTCTTTAAGCTTCAGAACAAGTTTACCGAAATTCTCACCGGTAAATAGCTTGAGCAGGGTCGCCGGGAAGTTTTCAATACCGGTTTCCACATGATTGCGGAATTTGAGCTTGCCTTCCCCATGCCATTTGGCCAGATCGCGAATGCCTTCGCCATAGCGTTTCACATAGTCAAAGACCACAAAGCCCTCCATGCGTGCATGCTGGACCAACAGGCTAAGATAATTCTGCGGCCCGCGCACCGGTGTCGTGTTGTTATATTGCGAAATTGCGCCGCAAATGGCGACCCGGGCGTGGCGGTTGAGGCGTGCGAGGGCGATATCCAGAATTTCCCCGCCCACATTATCGAAATACACATCGACGCCGGTTTTAAGCGGCTCTTTCAGATCGTCCAGGAAGCTCTCCGATTTATAGTCAACGCAGGCATCGAACCCGAGCTCATCAACCACATAGGCGCATTTATCAGCTCCGCCGGCAATACCCACTGCGCGAGCACCTTTGATCTTGGCGATCTGACCAACAATGGACCCGACAGCGCCGGCTGCACCGGACACAAGAACCGTATCGCCTTCCTTGACCGCACCCACGTCAAGCAGGCCGAAATAGGCGGTCAGTCCTGGCATCCCCAATCCGCCGAGATAGTTTTCAAGCGGCGCAAGTTTGGGATCAACTTTGCTCAGGTCCTTGCCGTTGGAAACGCCATATTGCTGGATCCCGAGCATACCGCTGACAAAATCACCGACGGCAAAGGCCGGATTATTGGAGGCCACAACCTCCCCCACGGTTCCGGCCCGCATGACCTCCCCAATACCGACGGGCGGGATATAGGATTTGGCATCATTCATCCAGCCCCGCATGGCCGGATCCAGAGAGGCATAATGGTTTTCAACCAACAGCTCGCCCTCCCCGATTTGGGGAATATTTTCCGTGACGAATTCCCAGTCTGTGTCCTTAGGAACCCCAACAGGACGGGCCGCGAGACGATATTGCTTGTTTGTAGAGGGCATATATTTTCCTTGAATATTTTTGTGATCGTTCCCGCCACAGATACTGATTTTCAGCTGGAATACAAGACCGTTCGTTCCAAATAAAAATATTCGGCGACACCCGGTAAAAAGCTTGTCAAATAAAGCCCGCCGCAAGTCGTCTATTACCCTACGTCATGTCGACTATTATGGGCAAAAAACTCAGAAGGGCGGGAGGTGCAAAAAAAGCTATATCTGGGAGGGAGGCCTGACATATGCCAGGCCTCCCGGTTTACATCCCAGCGTTTTTAAGCTGTCGGCAATACATAGTCCTTGAAGTCCTCACGGAGCTTGGTCTTCAGGAGTTTGCCGGTTGCCGTATGGGGGAGTTCGTCGACGAAGACGACATCGTCCGGTAACTGCCATTTCGCCAAGGTGTTCTCCAGATGTTTGAGAACATCGTCGCGGGTCACATCGTGGCCCTCCTGCTTGACAGCGATGACCAAGGGGCGCTCATCCCATTTCGGATGCGGTATGGCGATCACAGCGGCTTCGACAATTCCGGGGCAGCCAATGGCCTCGTTTTCCACATCAATGGAGGAAATCCATTCTCCGCCGGACTTGATCACGTCCTTGGACCGATCGGTGATCTGCATGTAACCGTCTGAATCCAGGGTGCCGACATCGCCGGTGCTGAACCAGCCATCTTCATCGAGAATGTCACCGCCCTCACCCTTGAAATAGCCATTGGTGATCCAGGGGCCACGGACTTTCAGGTCTCCAAAAGCCACGCCATCACGGGGCAGTTCCTTGTTATCGTCATCAGTGATCTTCAATTCCACGCCATAGACAACCCGCCCCTGCTTGGTCCGAATATCTATTTTCTCAGATTCCGGAAGGTCCATATGCTTTTTCAGGAGATTCCCGGTTGTACCGATGGGGCTCGTTTCCGTCATGCCCCAGGCATGAACGACATTCACCCCATAATCCTCAACGAAGGTGGAAATCATCGACCGGGCTGCGGCTGAGCCGCCGATCACTGTCCGGTTCATGGTTGAGAATTTCAGATTATTTTCTTTGACATGGCCAAGAAGCATCATCCAGATGGTTGGCACACCGGCTGAAACTGTGACATTTTCAGCCTCCATCAATTCATATAAGGAGGCCCCGTCCATGGCGGCCCCGGGCATCACCATCTTGGCGCCGCTCATGGCCGCCGCGTAAGGAAGGCCCCAGGCGTTGGCATGGAACATGGGGACAACGGCAAGGATGGAATCCTGATTGCTGATCCCCAGGCCGTCCTGAGCGCAGACGCAGAAGCTATGCAGGACCGTTGAACGGTTGGAGTAGAGAACGCCCTTCGGGTTGCCCGTCGTCCCGGACGTATAGCAAAGAGAGGATGCTGTCTTTTCATCAAAGTCCGGCCAGGCATAGTCTCCATCCTCCGCGGCAAGCAATGTCTCATAGCAAAGTAGGTTATCGAGACTGCTGTCCGGCATATGCTCTTCATCTGTCATGACAATAAAGCCTTCGACATTGGAGAGATGGTCTTTCAGTGCCTCTATCAGCGGGACAAAGGTCAGATCGACAAAGATGAACTTGTCCTCCGCGTGATTGACAATATAGGCAATCTGCTCCGGAAACAGGCGTGGATTGATGGTGTGGCAAACAGCTCCCATGCCGGAAACCCCAAAATAGATCTCCATATGGCGATAGCCGTTCCAGGCAATTGTCCCCATACGATCACCAAGCTTTACGCCAAGACGGCCAAGGGCTTGGGCCAGTTTCTTGGCACGAAGGTTGAGCTCGCGATAGTTGGTGCGATGAATGGGCCCCTCAACTGAGCGGGAAACGATTTCCACATCCCCGTGATTTTGCCCCGAATATTCGATAAGTGAGGAGATCAGCAATGGCCGATCCTGGATTAGACCTAACATATTATAGTCCCTGTCTTTTCGTTGATTTTTCGTGGTCGCAGCATAATTCCCGTCGTCTTAATGGTAAAGTCCCTTCGGGATTCGCGGCACAACTCGATTTTTCATATGGGTTACCGTAGCGTAATTGGGGCGTTTATAGCGGAAAACCAAGGGCTTTTTGTCAAACCCCGGACAATTTCGTAAAAAGGAGCTGGAAATTCTCGAATCAGGGGTCACTGTAGATGGAGATTGATCCGATCATTCTGCTGCCAGGCGCGGCGATTGCCGTGCTCTTGATGATCTTGTATATCCGCCTTGTCGCGGGCCGGAGGGAGGTATTGCTGGAGGAAGGAGAGGTTAAAGATTTCCTCGGTCTTCAGGCACCCGACCTCACCCTCGATCACCTTGTCATCAGCCGAGATCGTAAATCAGCCCTGGTGATTTGGCAGGGCGAAGAAAATGTCGGTATCGTGTGCAGTTTCGGTAACAAGCTTGTGCTGCAGTCGGTGCAAAAATCGGCACTCTCATATAACACAGAAAGAACAGTCCATATCCCCCGCCAGGGACTGACCCACCCAGCTGTAGTCTTTCAGGCTCCAGATGACATGCCAACTCCGTTCTTACTGGAGGGGGTAAAATAACCATGTCCCTGCCCGATCCCGTTACGCTCGCCATTCCCGCTTTTGTTTTGCTCATCCTGATCGAGGCATTGATTGGCCGGTTTGCGCCGAAAAAATCCAATTACGAAATGAAGGACAGCGCTGCGTCTCTTACCATGGGTCTTGGGAATTTCGCCATCGGACTGGTCAATTTCGGCCTCATCGGCAGCGTGTTTTTATGGGTCCATGAGTTTCGGTTGTTCGATATCGGTTATCAGTGGTGGGCCTTTGTCCTGATCCTGTTTGCCGAAGACTTCTGTTATTACTGGTTTCATCGCCTGAGCCATGAACATCGCTTCTGGTGGGCCTCCCATATCAATCATCACTCCTCGCAGTATTATAACCTGACCACTGCTCTCCGTCAGACCTGGACCGGGGGGATTGCAGGGAGCTGGATACCGTGGCTGCTTCTTTCTTTCATCGGCTTTCCCCTGCCGCTGATTTTCTTCCAGATGGGGGTCAGCCTTGTCTACCAGTTCTGGATCCATACGGAGGCCATCGACAAAATGTGGGGGCCGTTTGAAGCACTGATGAATACTCCGTCCCATCACCGGGTTCATCATGCCATCAATCCGCGCTATCTGGATTCCAACTATGCCGGGATCTTTATCATCTGGGACCGGCTTTTCGGCACATTCGTACCAGAGGATAAATCCGAGCCATGCCGCTATGGGATCGTCAACCAGATCGCCAGCTTCAATCCGTTCGTCATCGCCTTTCACGAATGGTTTTCTATTTTTGAAAATTTAAAAGAGGCAAGGAGCTTTAAGTTTGCATTTATGAAAATCTTCGGTCCGCCCGGCTGGAGTGAGGACGGCTCGACCCTGACATCCAAGATGATCAAGGCGCGGGAGCAAGAGCGGTTACAGAAACAACTTTCCTAGTCAACGATACCATCAGCCCAAGCAATAATGTCCGCCGTGACCTCATCGCGATTGATCTCGTTCAGCATCTCATGTCGGCCACCGTCATAGAATTTATGGGCAACCTGGGTGAACCCGTGCGCCGCATAGAGATCAAGCAGCCGCCTCACCCCTTTGGTCTTTTCCCCAACCGGATCCTCCGTGCCACTGAAGAGATAGAGGGGCCGGCTTTTATCCATTTTACGGAGATTCTCCTCGCTGGCGATAACGGTAAGTGCATCGAGCATGCCGATCCAGGTTGCCACCGAGCAATCAAAACCGCAAAGGGGATCAGCCACATATTTATCGACCTCCGCCTCATCCCGGGACAACCAGTCAAACTCCGTCCGGTTTGGCCTGAACGCCTTGTTGAAGGCCTTGAACGTCATGCCTGCCATGACAGGGCTATGTCCTTCCGCCCCGAGGCGAAGTTTTTCAAGCCGGGTGACCAGTTGTCCGATTTTTCCCAGCGCGCCCGGCGGGCCGTTGGTGGCGGAAAGGGCGACTCCCTGAACGCTTTCGCCGAATTCCGCCATATAATGCTGCGCTAGAAACGACCCCATGGAATGCCCGAGCAACACAACGGGAACTCCCGGCTGATCTGTCCTGATTTTCTGATTGAGAAGCAACATGTCCCGAAGGGCCAGGTTCCATCCATCCGCATCCGCCATGTGGCCGGGTGTGAAACCGTCTGGAATGGACGCGCCATGTCCACGATGATCATTGGCATACACCGCATAGCCGGCCGCGTTTAATGCCGCCGCAAAGCGATCATATCGCCCGCCATGTTCCGCCATGCCGTGGGCGATCTGGACAATGGCCTTTGGAACCTGTGCAACCGGCCAGGCCCTGGCGAATATTTCCAGTCCGTCTGCTCCCGGATAGGTAAAAGTCTCGTTCATTCCCGCTCCCTGATTTATTTATGGGCATTTAGCCATGTTCCGGGTTTTCAGACAACCTCTGGTGAAAGTACACTTTGACAGGACTTGACGGAAGGTTCTACAAATACAGGAACAGCATCGGTAATAACAATCAAGGAAAACGCCATGTCCAGCCCCAGCTTTCTTGAAGGAAATTCCCTCGCCGCACGGGACGCCAAGAGCCTGATCCATGCCTATACAAACCTGTCCGTCCATGAGAAGGAAGGCCCGCTGATTATTGAACGCGGCAAAGGGGTCTATGTTTTTGACGACGATGGCAAGGAATATATTGAGGGTCTCGCCGGCCTCTGGTGCACTTCTTTCGGTTTTGGCGAACAGGAGCTGATCGACGCGGCCATCGAGCAGATGCATAAGCTGCCCTATTATCACTCCTTTGCCAGCAAATCGACGGAGCCGAGCATCCGCCTCGCGGAGAAGCTGCTGGATATCGCGCCGGCGGATTTCTCGAAAGTCTTTTTCGTCAATTCCGGCTCGGAAGCCAATGATACGGTGGTCAAGCTGGTGTGGTATTATAATAATGCCATCGGACGCCCGGAGAAAAAGAAAATCATCGCCCGCATGAAAGGCTATCACGGGGTGACCGTTGCCGCGGCCAGCATGACGGGCCTGCCGCCCTTGCATAACGATTTTGACCTGCCGATTCAGGGCATCCTGCATACCAGTTGCCCGCATTATTACCGCTTCGGTAAAGAGGGTGAGAGCGAGGAGGAATTCGCCACCCGCATGGCCGAGGAGCTGGAAGCGCAGATTCTGGAGGAAGGCCCGGACACAGTCGCTGCCTTTATCGCTGAACCGATCATGGGTGCCGGGGGGGTGATTGTTCCCCCTGTCGGCTATTTCGAGAAAATTCAGGCGGTGCTGAAGAAATACGACATCCTGATGATCGCCGATGAAGTGATCTGCGGTTTCGGCCGCACAGGTCGCATGTGGGGATCGCAGACGTTCGATATCAAGCCCGATATTCTGTCCTGCGCCAAGGCCCTCTCCAGCGCCTATCTGCCCATCGCCGCCGTCATGGTATCGGAAGACATCTTCCGTGGCATGGTCAGCCAGAGTGAAAAGCACGGGGCTTTTGCCCATGGCTATACCTATTCCGGCCATCCGGTCCCGGCTGCCGTCGCCATGCGGACCATGGAACTGATGGAGGAGCGCAATATCCTCGGCCATGTCCGCCATGTCTCGAAACGCTTTATCGAGCGGTTTGAAGGCCTTGCCGATCATCCACTGGTCGGCGAAGTCCGGGCCTGCGGCCTGATCGGCGCTGTCGAGCTGGTGGCCGATAAGGAAACCAAACGCTCCTTCGATCCGAAATTCAAGGCGGGCCCGAAAGCCTATGAGTTCATGCAGGAGGAAGGCGTGATCAGCCGCGCCGTCGCCGGGGACAATATGGCCCTCTGCCCGCCCCTGATCATCACGGAAAGCGAAATCGACGAAATGTTCGACCGCTTCACCCGCGGCCTCGACCGCGCCGCCCAGGTGGCGTTTGCGGAGAACTGGCGGGACGGGTGATTTTTTGGTCGGATAAAGAGAAGCTGCATTAAGCGTCCTCAAGCCCGGCCTTCGACAATGCCCGTCTGCTGCCTGAGTTCGTCCTTGCCCCATCAGCAAGCCTGAAAATCGCCATAAACAGCGGTTCAGCTATCCGTTTTTTTGGGGTTGTCCTCCGGTCTCTGACCGCTGGCTCCATTTTCTTCCGAATGGGTAAGGGGGTCTATGGTTCCGACTGTTTGAGATATCAGCAGAGAATCCGCGAAAGGTTCGCGTTCCTCCTCAGGCGCTCTTGCCCTTTGGCGCATTCGATAAATAACGAATATCGCCGTCGCCACATGGACAAAAGCCGTAAAACCGAAAAGGCCCGGCGCGCCGACATATTTTAACGCAGTGGAGGCAATTAACGGACCAACGACGGCACCGGCACCATAAAGAAGCAATAACCCGCTGGATGCCTCGACAAATCCATCTGCTTCAACAGAATCATTCATATGGGCTGCCCCCAGCGCGTAAAGGGGGAAAGCAAAAATTCCGAATGCTGCCGCAAAAACATAGATCCCTGGATCCCATCTTGCCGCAGAAACGCTTAAGGCAATCCCCGCAGTAGCTGCCCCAAAACAGGCAAATGCGATTACCTTTCGCCGATCCATCCGGTCCGAAGTCCATCCCAGCGGCCACTGTCCAACAGCACCGGCAATAACCGCGATACTCATAAATACAGCAATTGCAGTTGTACCGACAGAACTGATGAAACTCTGCGCAAATACCGGGCCAAGGGACCAAAAGGAGCCATTTACAAGCCCTACCGCGATGGCTGCGACGAAGCCCACAGGTGAAATTCGATAAAGATACCCGATCCGAATTTTGACAGACGCAACCGGGCCAGGCTGCGGTGCTGACGTTAGCGCAATAGGTAAGGCAGCGAGCGAAACCAGAATTGATGCAACGGCAAAGAGTGGAAAAGATGTAGGACTTCCCAGCATGAGCATCATCTGTCCCACCGTCAGAACCGTCAGATTGATAATGGTATAGATGGAGAATACGATGCCGCGATTCTCATTAGTGGATTTTTCGTTGATCCAGCTCTCAATGACCATGTAAAGGACGGCAAAACAAAAGCCGGTGGTTGCTCGAAGGGGCCACCAGACGTAGGGCGAGATGACCAAGGCATGGGCTAAGGCTACGGCCGAGGCCAATGACACCATTGCCGTAAATGTTCGAATATGGCCAACGCGCTGAACAATATAAGGGCCGAAATAGCACCCGGCGGCAAAGCCCAGGAAATATGAGGATCCAAGTATCCCTAAATCAAGTGGCGAATAGAGTTCAAGCTGTGCGCGTACGGGAAGAAGCGTTCCTTGCAATCCATTCCCCATCAATAAAATGGCTGCACTTAGCAACAATGCTGCCACAGGGGTCAATGCCAAGATCATTCACATTCCTCAACAAATGGTTTTTATACAATCCGCATTGGCGACCGTACACTAACTCATGTGTGGCGTCATCTGCTTGAGGTGACAAGGCGATAGCCGAGGTCATAGCTATCGAGATCCAACAGATGGCCGTACTTTTGTTCCCAGGCGCCGGAGTTCAGGTCGTTCTCCAGCTTAGCAAGGCCTGTTTCAATCTCTTTCACGGCCCAGAAGCAGGAGATGGCGGCGCGGACTTTGGGGTCGAGATAGGCGGCAGGGCGGCGCCAATAGGCACCGTAGAAACCGTCGGTACAGTCATGGGGAACAGGAACGGATGTGATCTCCACCGGGCCCAGCCAGTTTTCATAGTCTGACATCTGCGGCATTTGCCCATCGTCCAGGGCCACCAGTTCCGGAATATAATCCGCGAGCCAGAAGTCGCGATGGGCCGGATCGAAGGTGAGAAAGACGACGGGGCCGCGGGAGACGCGGCGCATTTCCTGAACCCCTTTTTCCTGATCAGTCCAATGATGAATGGTCAGAATTGCCGTTGACGCATCATAGGATTTATCGTCAAAAGGCAAATCTTCGGCGGAGCCCCGGATCACCGGTGCCGCGGCCTCCGGTCGCTGCCGGATCATCTCAACGGACGGTTCGAGGGCGGTCACCTCTCTGTCCGTCGGCTCATAGGATCCCGTCCCGGCACCCACATTCAAGACAGTTTTCGCAGACCCCAACGCCTCTGAGATCATTTCTGCGATCCGGGCATCCGGTTTTCTGAGATCAGAATAATTGAGGCCAATCACATCATATGAAAGGGTCATAAACAGAGCTCCCGTCGGACCAAATGCAGATTTTGCTTGGCTACTCTAAAAAAGATTGAATATGGAAGGTCATCCGGTCCATAAATTCGGGTACGTGATTTTCGGACCGGGCCTTTCAGTTCTGTAAAGGCCAGATAATAATCAGATTTATCCAGCTTTAAAACATGAAAGGCAATCCCATGTCGCTCACGACGCTTCTCATTCCTACCTATACCCAAATGTTGCAGACCCTCGCAGGTATGCTGGATAAGGCCTCTGCACAGATCCCGCAGGAGGAGGCAGAGGCCCTTCTGTCCAAGCGACTGGCGGATGATATGCTGCCCTTGTCGTCGCAAATCCGCTTCGTCTGTTTTCAGGCCCAGGAAACCACCTATCGGCTCAGAGGCCTGCCGGTGCCAGAGACCGTATTGCAGGTCGCCCAGGAAGGACGCAATGCAGGAGAGGAGCCGGGGTCCGTTGCCGATGCCCGGGCCCGGATTAACGACGCGCTCGCCTTTCTGAAAACCCTGGAGGCCGATGCGCTCGACGCGGGCGCGGAAATGGCCATCACCCTGGAAATTCAGGACGGTTCCCTGTTTGATTTGAACGGTGAGCAATATGCCCGTGACTGGGCCCTGCCCCAGTTTTATTTTCACCTGGTAACAGCCTATGGCATCCTCAGAAATCAGAAAATCGAGATTGGCAAAATCGACTACGTGCCGCATATGTTTGCCTATCTCCGGCCGGCTTCCGCCTCCTGAGGTCATTGGCATCCCCCTAATCCCGGACAGCGCTCCTGAAAGCAGCAGAAAGGGCGGTCAGGGTATTGCTCGCCCGTTCATTTTCGACCCTGGAATGGAGCAGAACCGGAAGGCGCGGCAACTCAGGAAGTCCGAGCTTGGGGCCGATATCAACTGCCCCAAAGGGCAGCATGCGCCGCGCCATGGCCGCAACGCCAAGCTCGGCCATGACCGCCGCCGAGACTGCCGCCACGCCACCGCCAACAAAGATCTCCGTCCAGGATATACCGGCTTCGTCGAGGAGCCGGCTTGACAGGACACGAACGCCGCAGGGTTCCGATAATGTCGCAACCGGCAGCGGCTCATCCGGCCGATGCTTCCAGCCTGGCGCCGCAAACCAGCCAAGGCTTTCTTCAGTAATGATTTCTCCGTCATTCCGCCCGGCATGGAACCGGACAATGACAGTATCGAGTTCCCGCCGATCGAAGCTTTGAAGCAGGTCGCCGGAGGATCCGATCCGGATTTCAATCAACAGCTCGGGATCCTGGGCATTCATGCGCGCGATCAAGGCAGGGAGTTCAGGGCCTGCCACGTGATCACTGATACCGATGACAAGGCGCTGACGGGCACGGGCAAAATCGGCGAAAGCACGATCATGCGCTTCCAGAAGCTTGCGGGCATGGCTCAGAAAAGTGGCTCCTTTCGCGGAAAGCTCCACCGTCCTGGGTGTCCGCTCCAGAAGCCGGCATCCGAGCCGCTTTTCAAGCCGCTTCAGTTTCAGGCTGATCGCCGACTGGGTTGTTCGGGTGGCTTCCGCCGCCCGCGTGAAACTGCCAAGCTCGGCAATTCTGACAAATGCCTGTACCGCATCCAGATCGAGAGGGCGTTCTATCATTTCAAAATCTCATTACTGATATTATCAATCATAGTATTTTAAAATAATAGAACGCAGATTAATGTAAAGTCCTGTCACACTGGAAAGGACCAAAAATGCCGATCTCCCACATCTATATGCGTGCCGGAAAACCGGAAAGTTATCGACAAGCTATCCTGGACGGATTGTATCAAGCCTTGAGAGATACCCTCAATGTTCCGGATGACGATCAGTTCGTGACCATAACCGAACATGACGCCGCCAATTTTCGCTATGGCGACGCCTTTGACGTCCCTCGCAGCGATGATCTTATCTATATCCGCATGACCATGTTCGACACCCGAACGACGGATCAAAAGAAAGCTCTGTACCGTAGAATTGCCGAGCTACTCATCGACAATCCCGGCGTCCGGCCGGAGGATCTGTTTATTGTCGTCTCGGATTGCCCAAAAGAGAACTGGTCTGTCGGCATGGGATTAGCTCAGTTTGCTTGACTGAATCGTCGGGGCAGTAGCTTGTTGACAGGTCTTTAGTCTCCCGACGCATTTTCTTTGGCCGGGGTTATCGAAGCGTCCGCCGGTTTCCAGCCCGGTGCACAAAAAACGACACCAAGCTTGTTGCGAACACCCGGCATCTGCCAGACGTCCCTGGCCAGCCGATAGAAACCATGGAAGAAGGCGATGAAGGGGTTGATGGAATTGATCGGGTTGACCAGACCATAAACAACCTCTTCTTTTTCTTCAGAAAAGGTGCCGAACATTCTGTCCCATATGATGAAGATGCCGGCATAATTCTTGTCCAGATATCGCGGGTTGGAACCATGATGAACCCGGTGATGCGACGGCGTGTTCAGAATGGCTTCGAAAGGCCGCGGCAGCTTGCGGACAGATTCCGTATGCAGCAGGGTCTGATAGACCTGCACGATTACTTCCGCGAACAGGACGACAATCGGGTTGAGACCGAGGATAACCAGCGGCAAGTGGAAGAAAACCGGCCAAAATGCATCCAGCGGACCAAAGCGATAGGCAACGGAGATATTGAAAAACGGAGAGGAGTGATGAACTGTATGGGTCGCCCAGCCGAGATTGACCCGATGCAAGAACCGATGTTCCCAATAATAGGCAAGATCCGCAAGTACGATACAGATCACCACCGTTACCCAGTTAATCTCGATATGAAAAATGGCATATTGGAAGGCATAATAATAGGCGCTGATATAGAAGGTCCCCAGAAACAGAACTGTCACGCCGATAAAAAAGGCAAGGGTCACAAAATTGGTGAGCGTATCACCGACCAGGGTCCAATTCAGTTTCCTCAGAACAGCATACCGAATTAACTCAAATCCCAGAAACGCCAGGGCAATAACAAAAAACCAGTTATCTATAAATGTTTCCAACCATTCGACATCAGCCTCACTGATCGGGGAAAGAAGAAATTCCATTGCCATATCCTTGATTATCAGTATTGATAATTAAATGGCAGGCGTTATATTGTTTGTCAAGATTGATAATTAACTAGAGGCACATTATGGCCCGTCCCATTGTTAAGGAAGAACGCCGGAAACAGATCCTGGATGCCTTCGAGATATGTGTTGCCAAATATGGCGTAGAGGGTGCCACCCTGGAGAGAACGGCGGAACAGGCCGGTCTCGCCCGCGCTCTCATTCGACATAATGTCGGCAACCGAGCGGACTTGCTGGTGGCCCTGACCGAGCAGTATCTTAAGAAGAGCCGTGTTGCGCTTGACGGGCTGGCCTCCGATCTTCCTGATAAAGATCGATCCGTTGCCCTTTGCAACTCGCTGTTCGACCCAGCGCAATCTGATGCGCAACTGGTTCTTGTTGCCAATGCGCTCATTGCCGCCGCCGCAAATGATCCCTCCCTGGGCAAGAAGATGAACAACTGGCTGCGGAACTTTACAGGCGTTATTCATCGAATAATTTCAGATGATTTTCCGGAAGCGGAGGGCGACAGGGTCTCTGCGGTCGCCCTTGGAGTGGTCGGTATTTATTTCAATGCTGAAGCCCTTTACCCGCTAGGAAATGCCAAAAAGCTGGCCAGCGAGTCGCGACAGGCGGCGCTTCTTCTCCTGTCTACCTTGAAGTCTTCCTGACAGGGAAGCAGCACGGATTGTTGATCAGGCCTGAAGATTTGCGATGACTTCTTCCATCGCAGACATCACTTGTGTGATTTTGCTGTCATCGAGGGCATCTGTATGGGGCTGCCCGAACTGCCCCTGATCATTGTCGAAATATTTGCCGGAGGCTTCGGTAAATTCTTCGGACAAGGCCGCGCGGTAAAGAATATCCGCGCCGATTCCCAAATCCTTGCCGGCAATCCCAAATCCTTCCTTGACCATTTTGCTTGACAGGAGGGAGCCCGGATTGACGGCAACAACCATCGGGCCATCGGGCAAGCTTTCCGCCAGGGCCTTTGTCCACATGGTAATGGCCAGCTTGCTTTGGCTATAGGCCTCCATATCGCTGACTCGCCTGTTCCCCGTCAATGCCGTGATATCAACAGGGAATTGAGCCGCGGAGGAAAGATTGACAATACGGCCCTCTTTCTTCATGAGCGGAAGTAATCTCCGGGTGAGAACATAAGGTGCAATGGTATTGACCATAAAGCGAATGTCCAGACCGTCCGCGGTAAGCGGATGCGCTGTCTTTAGAATACCGGCATTATTGATCAGGACCTCCAGACGGTCATGATTGGCGGCAATGGCGCTTGCCATCGCTTCCACATCCTGCAATCGCGACAGATCCGCCACATAGCTTTCCGTATGACCTCCCACCTCTTTAACGGTGTTTGCCAGCTTTTCCGGATTTCGGCCATGCAGCAGGACCTGATGCCCATCCGCCGTCAGCAACTTCGCTGTTTCCAGGCCAATACCGTCGGTCGCGCCCGTCAATAAAATGGTCTTTTTCATGTCGTCACGTCCCCTTATCGATATTTCGCCGCCGTAATAAATTCGCCAAAGGATTCACACCAGACGAGGACGGTTGTGTAATCGTCAATATTCACGCCGGCCGGCACATCGACGATGAATCCGTTGAAGGTTTTTACATCGCCGATTTGCGCGGAGCTATCTTTCAGCTTCAGAAACTGCGCCTCATCCTCGACAAAATCCGGGACCAGATAGAGTTTATAATCCGGCCCGGGTGCCAGGGTTCCCATATGGGTAATCTTATCTGCACTAACGCTCACCGTCCCTTCCCCCCAATGCAGGAAGTCATTTCCTTTCAGCTCCCGGGAAAGCTCCGCCGAATACAGTGCCGCCTGTGAGGATGCCATAAGCGCCGCTTCATCGGGACTGTCAGGTTCGATGAGGATCGGCAACAGGTATATTCCAAGCACAAATCCAACAACCAGCACCGCCCCATGTGTGACCAATAGAATCAAACCTCGCAGCATGTCGCCCTCCTCCCATTTCAATCAATGACGGAGAATTAAGTGTTTCATTGAATAAGTCCAGCGGCAATATCAGGCATATCGGCTATTCCTCTGATACGGACAGTCCCCTCCGGATCATCATAAGAAGCGCCAGGCGTGCCGCCCTGGACGGGCCGTGTCCGGACAGGCCGGAGCGCATACCAAGGCCCTCGGTGACATCAAGGATGAGTTTGGCGGTTTCATCTCGATCGAGCGATGCATCCAGGGATCCCTGTGCCACCCCCCGTGCGATAGTTCTTGAAAGCGCCCGCCTCAGACATTCCCGGTTTTCATCAAAACTCACGGCCACCGCCGGGTTGCGGATCGCTTCCGACGTGATTTCGATGGTGAGAACCGCCGTGACCGGATCTGAAACATAGTCAAGATAGGCCAGGACAAAACGGTCTATCCCAGCCGGAACATCCGTCGCCCCATCAAGCGCCTCTGTGAATTGGGCGAGCCCGGCGCTTTCCAGCTCGGCAATTTCGAGGATCAGATCGTCCTTGCTGGCGAAATAGTTATACATATTGCCGAGGCTGATCCCTGCTTTTGTTGCGATGTCACGGATTCCCGTCTGATGGATCCCCTGCTCCATGAACAGGTTCGCCGCGGCTTCAACGATTTGCTGACGCCGTTTCGATTTCGCCTTTTGCCGGTCTCCCATAAACTTTCATCTTTCTGCAATTGAAGTCTTGAACCTATATCATGGTTTAACTATATAGTGAACAGTCGTTCGTTCATTTTTTGAATATTAATATGGGGTCATGGTATGGATCAGGCTGAATCACTCTCTCAACCATACACAGCTGTTTTCGAATTGCTGGAACTGATTGGTGTGGCATTTCTGGTAATTATCGTTCTGGAAACCCTGTGGGATTTTATGTTCGGCAATCGCAACCGCGTCGGTGAAACCGTTGCCAATTTTGTCATCGCCGCCGTCGGTTTCGTTCTGGAGCGCTCCGCCTATGGGCTTGTTTTTGTCATTGGCCTTTATCTTGCCTCCCCTCTCGCCCCGTTTGAAATTCCCCTCACCTGGTGGAGTTGGGCGCTGGCGCTGCTGGCGGCGGATTTCAGCTACTACTGGATGCACAGATGGGAGCATGAGGTGCGTATTCTATGGGCTCATCACAGCGTTCATCATTCATCACCCGAGTTCAATCTGACAACCTCCCTGCGCCTGAGTTGGGTTGAGAGCCTGATCGAATGGGTCTTTTTCGTCCCCATGATCCTGATTGGCTTCGATCCGCTACAGACTCTGGCAGCAATCAGTATTGTGACCATTTATCAGACCCTGATCCATACGGAGAAGGTCGGCAAGCTGGGATGGCTGGATGGCATCTTGAACACCCCCTCCGTGCACCGGGTTCATCATGGGGCCAACGGTAAATATCTCGACAGGAACTATGGCGGTGTCCTGATGATCTGGGACCGCCTGTTCGGGACATATCAGAAAGAGGAGGAAGCGGTGATTTACGGTCTCACCAAACAGATCGGCACGGCGAATCCCATCCTGATAAATGTCCATGAATATGTTCAGATTTTCAAGGATCTGCGGCGCGCCAGAAGTTTTCGGAATTTCTGCGGATACCTGTTCAAAGGCCCCGGCTGGAAACCACAGCCCGATTCTTCCTCTGGAAATTGATCCGGCTTTGCGCTAGACAAAAAACCCTGACTTCTAAATTCACTATCCCACCCGCCAATAGAAGGACCCGCGCAGATGTCCCGCAGACTGATATCCCAAGGCTCCCCGTTCGAAACTCAAATCGGATATTCCCGGGCGGTCGTCCAGGGAGACTGGGTGTTCGTGTCCGGCACCACCGGGTTTGACTATGCGACCATGGAAATCTCCGATGATGTGGCGGAGCAGACGGCCCAATGCCTCCGCAACATTGAATGGGCACTTGATCAGGCTGGTGCAAGCCTGAAAGACATTGTCCGGGTCCAGTATCTATTGCCGGATGGCGATGATTTCGAAGCCTGCTGGCCTGCCCTGAGGGCAGCATTCGGAGACATCCGGCCAGCGGCAACCATGCTCTCCGCCGGGCTCGCCGACCCCCGCATGAAAATTGAGATAGAAGTAACAGCCCTGAAACAGCCGGCCTGACCTGGCTCATACCATCTCCCGAGCGGAGACAGCACCCTTGTAGGTTCCAGGCAGGTCCACTATCGTTATTTTGGCAGCCAATGGGCAGGATGCCGGACCGGATGATCTTAAAGTTCCAGATTGGGGGCACGGATATGAGACTGACACAATTTGCTCTCCTCTCCGTTGTATTTCTGGATATCATGAGCCAGGGGCTCGTGATCCCCATTCTCAACACAGTCATCATGGATCCAAATCAGGATTTCCTGCCGTCAGGCACGTCCATCGCCAGTCGCCAGATTGATTTCGGCCTGACAATGGCTGTCTTCTTCATCTCCTGGTTTTTCGGCGCCGCTTATATTTCAAAGATTTCTGATTTCATCGGTCGCAAGGCGGGCATGCTGATCTGCCTGTTTGGGAGCCTGCTTGGCTATATTCTGACCATCGCCGCCCTCGACAGCAACAGCCTTTTGCTCATGGTCATCGCCCGCATCGTTTCTGGATTTACGGCTGGAAACCAACCCATCGCCCAGGCTGCCCTTGCAGATATGAGTACGAACGAACAGCAGAAAACGCGTTATATGGGGCTGGTTCTGTTTGCGGTGAGTATCGGCATGATTGCCGGTCCCCTGATGAGCGGCCTCTTGTCTGATCAACAGATCTTCGGCTCCTTCGCCTCCATCGAGTTGCCTTTTTATGTGGTTTCAGCCCTGGTGATCGCGAATATCCTACTGATCATGTTCTTTTATCATGAGCCGAAAACCGAGCGTCCGCCATTCCAGTTCAAACCAATTGAAATATTCCTGGTCCTCTTCCAGACCTTGGAACGGCCCTTGATATTGCGGCTCGTGCCGGTTTTCTTTTTCGGCCAACTCTCCCTGTCGGGATTTTATATCTTTATGGATAACTATTATTTCAGCCGTTACAAATTCGATACTCTGCAGAATTCCATGACCCTGGTTGTGCTTGGGGCGGCAATGGCGATCACCAGCACTCTCTTGGTCGGGCCTGCACACCAGAAATTCGGGAAATCTGCGACGGTCTGGGTGAGCCTTCTGGTGATGGCGGCAAGTAGCTTTCTGTCCGTCCTCATCCCCCATCCCATCTTTGCCTATGTCCTCATTGCCGTCTATTTTGTACCCTTTGCCTTGTATTATCCAACCATGTTGACCTTGTTCTCTTCTGCCGTAGAAGAAAATGAGCAAGGCTGGGCCATGGGTGTCGCTGTTGCCCTTTTCACCCTGAGTGCCGGAGGAATTTCTCTGCTGGGAGGGTGGCTCATGTCAATCAACATCAACCTGCCGTTTTTGGTCTCCGGTGTCAGCGCGATTATTGCCACTATCCTGATCGGCGTGTTATGGCGACGAGAGGATGTGAAAGCCCTGCTGCATAAACAGGACGGCTGAATTCAGTCAGGTAAAGCTGTCCCTCGCATCCGGGCCGAGCTGTTGCTTGATCGCATCTATATCCCCGAGGACCCAGAGGGCAGTTATCTGCTGACCATCTCCTTTGAAAAACGCGCCACCCGCCCAGGTGATTGTCCTGCCGGTTCCGGGCACGCCGTAAAACTCACCCTTATGGGACCCGGTAAAGGACATTTTCGCAGCGGCGGCATGTCCTTCTTCGATGATTTCCTGGATATCACACCGAAAATCCGGCAGGCCGACCCAGAGCTCCCGCATATACCGGATAAATCCTTCGGGCCCGGTGCGGACCGGACCAAGGGAACCGCGGAAATCAAAGTCGGCATGCAGTATTTCCCGCGCGCAATCTTCATCCCGGTGGTTCCAGGCTTCATGGTAAAATCGCCCGATCAGCCGGGTAAGATATTTGTCTGTCTCTGTCAATTTATGATTCCGTCGGAAATGGTGGTTTTCTATGAAGTTGGTCGGGGGGGTGTTTTAACAAATCTCATATCGCCATCGGCAACGGCAAAAGGAATTCCATTATCTAGGATGACGGCACGATCCTTCATATTGTCGAAGTCAAACATCGCGTTCAACACGACACCTGATTTTCCCTGATATTCCTTGGGAGAATAAACACAAATGGCCATCTGATCGTCCAGTTTCCGGTACAGATAGGTCGCCTCGCCCACGAGTTTGCCGTCTGAGGTGACATAACAGGTCGTTTCCGTTTCATAGGAAACCGTGTGGGTGGACAGGTCGGAAAAGTCCCCCTGCCCCGAATGATGTACCCCTGTCCATTCAAGACTAAGACCGGCGAGGCTGTCAGGTGTAACTGCCATTTAGACTCTCATTTTGCTTATTCTGCCAGTGCCCCAGTTCTGCCATTCACACATGCTGGCCGCCATTGATATGCACTTCGGCCCCCGTCACGTAGGAAGACGGAGCGTCGCAGAGGAAATAAATGGTTGAAGCCACCTCTTCCGGTCTGCCCAGACGGCGCAGCGGAAGATCCTTGACCATATCCTCGGTGCCGGGGGACAGGATTGAGGTGTCAATCTCACCAGGTGCAATGGCATTGACCCGGACGCCATAGGGGCCGAAATCAGATGCCATCTCGCGGGTCAGGGCGGCCAGGGCTGCCTTTGATGTGCCATAGGCGGATCCCGCGAAGGGATGGACATGAACACCGGCAATGGATGTCACATTAACAATCGCTCCCTTTGCGGCGACCAGTTCATCGAACAATCCCTGGGCCAGCATCAGCGGCGCAAACACATTGACATTATAGACATGCAACCAATCGGAATATGTCGAGTTCAGGGTCGAAAAGCGCTCTCCCCCCGGACCTTTCGGTGAAATTCCAGCATTGTTGACCAGGGCATGAAGGGGGGCTCCGTTGAGTTTTTCACGAATATTCTCAATCGATTTCGGCAGATTGTCGATATCAGAGAGGTCGATCTGGAGATGGTCTTTCTCTCCTCCCTCCCAGGGGCAATATTCAGAGAAGGCTTGTCGCGAAACTGTCAGGACCCGCCAGCCCGCTGCGCTGAATCTCTTGACTGTTGCATGCCCGATTCCCCGGCTGGCTCCGGTCAGAAGTAGAACTTTTTGCGTCTCAGACATCAATTTTGTCCTATAATTATAATGAGTTAGGCCATTTTAGCGGCAGTCTGCTCTTATTGGGTGAATAGAATACTCCCTCCTATGACGGTTGGGAACTCACTTTGTATGAGGCATGACGTGGCCAGGTTAGCGTTTTGCATCCGCATGAACGGTTTCAAGCTCACTCAGCCGCGACGCCAGATATCCTGACGGGCGACTAAACCGCGCCAAAAGCATGTAGAAAACCGGAACAACAAACAACGACAGGATCGTCGAGAACAGAACCCCGCCAATAATCACGATGCCGATGGCTTCGCGGCTTTCCGCTCCGGCGCCGGTTGCAATGGCGAGTGGCACAGCTCCCAAGGCTGTCGAGATTGTCGTCATCAGGATAGGACGAAGCCGGATGATAGAGGCATCCTGAATGGCGTTCAGGATATCCGCTCCCTCATCCCGCAGCTGATTGGCGAACTCCACAATCAGAATCGCATTTTTCGCCGTCAGGCCTATCAACATGATGATCCCGATCTGACTATAAATATTGAGAGACAGCCCGGTCAGGACGATCGCCCCAAGCGCACCGGTGATGGCAAGAGGAACCGTTGTCATGATGATCAGCGGATGAATAAAGCTTTCGAACTGAGCGGCGAGGGCCAGAAACACCACCAGCAATGCGGTGACAAAAGTAAATGTGAGAGCCGTATTTGAGTCTTTGAATGAGCGGCTCAGGCCTCCATAGGTAAATCTCGCCTCTCCCCCGCTTTCCTCTTCCGCAACCTGAACCAGGTAATCGAGCGCCTCACTCAAGGTATAGTCAGGCCCGAGGGAAGCCGTCACTGTGACGGCGCGCAGCCGGTCGGATCGCTTGAGTTCACTTGGGCCGGCTCTTTCAGTCAAGGTCACAAGGTTCGACAAAGGTATCAACCGACCCGATGTATCAGACCGGACATAGATGTTCGCAAGATCGTCGCGATTGGTTCGGTCCTCCTCCCGCGCCTGGACAACCACTTCATATTGCTTGCCGCCCTGATCATAGGTTGTGACGTTGCGGGCTCCCATCAGGGTCTCCAGGGTGCGGCCGATGGTGGCCAGGGAAACACCCAGATCGGACGCCCGGTCCCGATCAATGTCCACATGGATTTGCGGCTGGGTCTCCTTATAGTCCTTGTCTACATTAAGCAGGTTTGGATTTTCACCTGCCCGTTCAATCACCCGGTCCGCCCAGTCATTGATGATCTCGTAGGAAGGCCCGCCCATAATCACCTGCACGGGCGCACGAAAACCTCGCTGTCCCAGGCTGGCCGGATTGACGGCAAACGCCCGTACGCCCGGAACAGAAAGGAGCGCCGGGAAAAATTCTTTGACGATGTCCTGCTGAGAACGGTTCCGATCTTCCCAGGGGACAAGCCGGGTCAGCATGAAAGCGGTATTGACCGGGCCAGGCTGGCTAAAGGACCCCACAAAGGCGAAAACCCGCTCGGCTTCTCCATTTTCCACCAGCGGCGCAAAGATTTCCTCAATCTTTTTGACATTGCGCAGGGTATATTCCTGACTTGCCCCCTCCGGGGCGGAAACAGGCATGAAAAAGACGCCCCGATCTTCAGTCGGCGCGAATTCTTTCGGGGCGGCCTGATAAAAGCTGTAAGCAAGGCCAGAGAAGCCAACAGCCATCGCCACAACAATCAGCGGTATCTTGAGAGTTCGCTTTAGGAGCCAGCCATACCCTGTTGCCAAGCTGGTGAAAACTCTTTCTGTTGATTTATAAAACCAGCCTTCCTTATTCTGCTCGACCAGCAATTTAGAGCAGAGCATCGGAGTCAATGTGAGAGCCACAAAGCTTGAGAACATCACCGCGGCGGCGACAGCGACACCAAACTCCCGGAACAGCCGTCCCGTTGTGCCGTCCAGAAAGGATATGGGGATAAAGACAGCGATCAGGACAATGGTCGTTGCGATCACGGCAAAGGCAACCTGTTTCGAGCCACGGCTGGCGGCGAGAAGGGGCGGCTCCCCCGCCTCGATACGCCGGTGAATATTCTCAAGGACAACAATGGCGTCATCGACCACAAGACCGATGGCCAGAACCAGTGCCAATAACGTCAGAACGTTCACCGAATAGCCAAGGAAAGCCAGAATGGACATGGTGGCGATAATTGAGACAGGTATGGCAACTGCGGGGATAAAGGTCGCCCGAATTGATCGCAGAAAAATAAAAATAACCGCTATCACCAGCACCATGGCAATGCCAAGAGCGATAAACACCTCTTTGATTGACTGGCTGATAAAGACTGACTGGTCATAGGAGACCTGAATGTTCAGGCCCGGCGGCAGATTTTGCGCCAGCCTGTTGACAATTTCTTTGACCCCGTTGGCAACCTCCAGCACGTTTGATCCGGATTGCCGGATCACCCCCAGCCCGATCGCCACATCACCGTTCACCCGCAAGCTCGTCCTGTCATTTTCCGCGGCGACTTCGACGGTCGCAACATCGCCAAGACGCACAATACCTGTTTCATCATTTTTCAGAATGATACGGCGGAATTCATCCGGGGTTCTGAGGTCAGACTGAGTGCGAATTGAAAATTCGCGCATACTGGATTCGATGCGTCCGGAAGGGATCTGAACATTCTGCTGGCGAATGGCGTCCTCCACATCCTGAACCGTCAGCGCCCGCGCCGCCAGCGCGGGTGAATCAAGCCAGATACGCATGGCAAAACGCCGGGCCCCACCAATGCGCACCGAGGCAACCCCATCCACCGTAGACAGCGGATCAACAAGGTTTCTTTCCGCATAATCGGTGAGTTCAAGCTGATCCAGATTTGTACTGGTCAGGGACAGCCACATGATCGGCCGGGCATCGCTCTCGGTTTTGGAGATGCGCGGTGAGTCTGCCTCCTCGGGCAATGCATTGACAATCCTGGAAATGCGCGAACGCACGTCGTTGGTGGCGCTCTCGATATCCCGGGACAGGTTAAATTCGACATTGACAGAGGAAAATTCTTCGCGGCTTGTGGAATCAATCCGGCTGACACCGCTGATACCGGCAACCGCATCTTCAACAATTTGAGTAATCTGACTTTCGACGATTTCTGCGGAGGCTCCCCGATACCCGGTATTAACCGAAACATTCGGCCTGTCCACATCCGGATATTCACGCACACTGAGAGACTGATAGGAGAAGAGACCGAACAGGATCAGGACGAGGGAGAACACAATTGCCAGCACCGGCCTCTTGATGGCGAGATCCGGCAGCCTCACTGAGTCGCCTCATTGGCCATGGCAGATGGGGCCATAGTCACCGCGACTGAAGCCCCGTTTCTGACTTTCTGCAGACCTTCAACAACAACGATATCGTCTTGGTCCAATCCCTCAACAATCTCCACCAACCCTTTTAAGCGCCTGCCAATTTCCACCGGCGTTCGATTGGCCGTATTGTCTTCAATCGAGAAGACATAATGCCCAGTCGCTGTTGTCACCAGCGCTTCTTCAGCGATCATCAGGACGTTGTCATCAACCGTCACCTGGAGATTAATACGCAGAAACATGCCCGGCTTAAGCAGACCATCTTCATTCGGAACCAGACCGCGAATGCGAACGGCGCGGGTTACCGGGTCAATCCTCGTCGCAATGGTCTCAACGGTGCCTTCGAAAACCCTGTCAGGATAGGCCACACTGATAGCGGAAAATGCCTGATTTGCTCCGACTTCAGCAAGAAAGCTCTCCGGTAAATCAAAATCTATCTTGATGACGGAGGTATCATCCAGTGTCGTGATCATATCACCAGGCCGGATCAGGGATCCGACGCTGACCTCTCGAAGTCCGAGCTTGCCGGAGAACGGCGCCCGTATTTTATGGTCGTTGATGCGTGCTTTGTCCGCCAGTATTTTCGCTTCCCCGGCCTGAAGTTCAGACAGCAGGAGGTCTACCTGGGCTTTCGGTGTATTCTTTGTGGCATATAGCTTGAGGGCTCTGTCATAGAGTTTTTGGCTGTTATCACGCTCCGCTTCTGATTCGGCCAGATTAGCGCGCAATTCCGTATCATCCAGTTGAATGAGCAAATCACCGGCTTTAACAGTCTGGCCTTCGGAAAAATTTACATCCTCGATTTTTGCCGTGACTTTGGACGTGATATCAACGGATTCGTTTGCGCGAGCGGTGCCCACAGCCGTAATCACCCGAGGCAAGGATTTAACCTCAATCCCAGCGGCAACAACGCCTTGCGGTGGACGCTCTCTTGGTTTTGATGCAGACGCGACATTCTCATTCCCGAGGAAAGGAATGCTTCCTTTGTAATGCCAAATACCATATCCAGCGACCACAAACGCCGCAACAACCACTATTTGAACCGTTTTATTCATTTTGTTCCGGTCTTTGCACCCTGACTACCATAGCAGAAATGTGGTCTGATCACTTGAAAAGCAATAAAATAATCTGCATTAGAGAGTTATTCAAATCCCAGACAACATTTCCTATGCGAGACGTTATGACAACATTTCTTTTCACTCATCGCGATTGTTTGTTCCATGATACGGGCGATGGACATCCCGAACGTGCGGATCGCCTGCGCTCTGTTCTGCACAGGCTGGACCTGGATAAATATCCGGAATTGCAGCGGGAAGAAGCACCCTTGGCGGAGCGTCAGACCTTGCAACTGGCTCATACAGACGCTTACCTGAATCATATTGATGCCATGGCCCCGGCGCAGGGAATAGTGGCTCTGGATCCGGACACAAAAATGTCCCCAGGCTCCAAATCCGCTGCTTTAAGGGGCGCAGGCGCGACATGCGCGGCAATTGACAAGGTTATGACGGATACAGGCAGCAATGCCTTTTGCGCCATTCGTCCACCAGGTCATCATGCCGAAGCGGACCGCGCAATGGGTTTCTGTTTGTTCAATAATGTGGCTATTGGTGCCCTCTATGCGCGGCAGAAATATGGCATTCAAAGGGTCGCAGTCATAGACTTTGATGTCCATCACGGTAATGGCACTCAATCGATGTTCGAATCCGATCCAGAGCTGTTTTACGGATCCACCCATCAGGCGCCCTATTATCCGGGTACGGGAGCAGCCACTGAAACCGGCGCCGGAAATATTTTTAACGTCCCTCTCAAGGCCGGGGATGGCTGGATCCAGTTCAAGGCGGCGATGGAAGATGTTATTCTTCCGGCCCTTCGTCAATTTGACCCTGAGTTGCTGCTGATTTCCGCCGGTTTTGACGCCCATGAAAAAGATCCGCTCGCTGATATCAATCTCGAGACAGAGGACTATGCCTGGATAACGGACCAGTTAATGGAAATTGCCGATATTCATTGCCAGGGAAGAGTGGTCTCTCTACTTGAAGGCGGGTATGATCTTGACGGTCTTTCAGAAGGGGTCGGCGCCCATGTGAATTCATTGCTCAGACGATCATAGACGGCTATACAGGGGCAAAGGAGTTATTATGGCTGACAGCACAGAATTACCGGAAGATATTGCAAGTATGAGCTTCGAAGAGGCCTTGCAGGAACTGGAGCAGATAGTAGAGAAGCTTGATTCTGGTCGTGTCGACCTTGATCAGTCCATCGATATCTATACGCGCGGCTCCCAACTGAAGCTGCATTGCGAGTCTAAGCTTAGAAATGCCCGCGAAAGAGTCGATAAGATCGTCGATGCAAACGGAACTCTCTCCACAGAACAAGCCACTATTGAGTAGGTATATTTTTAGGATGTCACCAATGAATTGACATTGTGTGATCGTCGGATTCGAGCAATTTTTATGGAAAATGATTTTGGCAAGGCACTTCGGCAAACAGCTGAGTTGATAGATAAAGACCTGGCCGAACTTATCCCGGACAATAACGGGCCGGAAAAACAACTCAATCAGGCAATGCGCTATGCGGCCCTGGCGGGCGGAAAACGACTTCGGGCTTTTCTGGTCATTCAGAGTGCGGATCTTTTTTCTGTCCCCAGAATCCATTCTTCCCGGGTGGCCGCTGCCATTGAGCTGGTGCATTGCTATTCGCTCATTCACGATGATCTGCCCTGCATGGATGATGACGATCTGCGCCGTGGCGTACCGACGGTTCACAAGCAATTTGACGAAGCGACCGCCGTTCTTTCAGGCGACGCCCTGCAGTCTCTGGCCTTCGAAATTTTAAGCGATCCCAAAACCCACCCTTCCGCCGAAGTCCGAATCTCTCTGGTCTCCTGCCTCGCCCAGGCAATTGGCCTAAGAGGCATGGTCGGTGGTCAAACCATCGATATCTATGCAAATTCCGAAGAGATTGACATTCAGACAATCACTCGGCTGCAACAGCTGAAAACCGGCGCTTTGATTTCCTTTGCTTGTGAAGCCGGAGCTATTCTCGGCCATGCCTCCCCTCCCCAGCAGCAAGCCCTCAAAGCCTACACCCATGATTTGGGTCTGGCTTTTCAAATCGCTGACGACATATTGGATATTGAAGGCAGTACGGAAGAGATGGGAAAGGCAACGCAAAAAGACGCGAATGCCGGAAAAGCCACATTTGTTTCCCTTATGGGCCTTGAAGATGCCAAAATACATGCGTCAATGTTGGCAGAGCAGGCCGTTACCCATCTTGACATTTTCGGCCCAAAAGCGGATTTACTGCGACATGCTGCTGCGTTTACTATTGAACGCAGAATTTGATGACAGGTATATGACGTGACACAGAGAACTCAGACTCCGCTGCTCGACCAGGTGAAGGAACCGAAGGACATTCGGCATTTCTCCGCTCATCAGCTTAATCAGCTGGCGGATGAGTTGCGCGCGGAGACCATTGACGCCGTCTCGGTCACCGGCGGGCATCTGGGAGCGGGATTAGGAGTAGTTGAGCTCACAGTTGCCATTCATCACGTCTTCAACACGCCGGAAGATCGATTGATCTGGGATGTCGGGCATCAATGTTATCCCCACAAGATACTGACCGGGCGGCGGGACCGCATCCGCACCCTCCGGCAACCGGATGGCCTGTCCGGTTTTACCAAACGGTCTGAAAGCGAATATGACCCCTTCGGGGCAGCCCATTCCTCCACATCCATATCCGCCGGACTCGGCATGGCTGTTGGACGGGACTTATTGAACAAATCCAATAATGTGATTTCCGTCATCGGTGATGGGGCCATGAGTGCGGGAATGGCCTATGAGGCCATGAATAATGCAGGGGCCATGGATGCCCGGCAGATCGTCATTCTCAATGACAACGATATGTCCATCGCCCCGCCTGTTGGGGCCATGAGCGCCTACCTCTCCAGGCTCCTCTCGGGCAAACCCTATCGTGGTCTGCGGGAAATCGCGAAGGAGTTCGCCTCTATCCTTCCCGATCCTATCGAACGGACAGCCCGCCGTGCAGAGGAATTTGCCCGTGGTATGATGACAGGTGGCACCTTGTTTGAAGAACTGGGTTTCTATTATGTCGGCCCGATTGACGGACATAATCTGGAACATCTGATTCCGGTCTTAAAAAATGCCCGGGACTCGCAAAACGGCCCGATCCTCATTCACTGCGTTACCCAAAAGGGCAAGGGATATGCCCCGGCCGAAGCGGCAGCGGACAAATATCACGGGGTGTCCAAATTCGACGTCATTACAGGCGCTCAGAACAAGGCCACGCCAAACGCGCCATCCTATACCAAGGTGTTTGCCCAAAGTCTGATCCAGGAAGCAAAAGAAGACAGCAAGATTGTCGCGGTGACGGCAGCGATGCCCGACGGAACCGGACTGGATCTGTTTCAAAAGGAATTTGGAGACCGGTGCTTTGATGTCGGGATCGCCGAACAACATGCGGTTACATTTGCTGCCGGCATGGCGACTGAAGGATTGAAACCCTTCGTTGCGATTTACTCAACTTTTCTGCAGCGCGCCTATGACCAGGTGGTTCATGACGTGGCCATTCAAAACCTGCCTGTGAGATTTGCTCTGGACCGGGCCGGTCTGGTGGGGGCAGATGGCGCGACCCATGCCGGTTCTTTCGACATTACTTATCTAGCAACCCTACCAAACATGATGGTCATGGCCCCGGCGGATGAAGCGGAACTCAGGCATATGGTGGCGACGGCCGCAGCCTATGATGACGGCCCGTGCGCCTTTCGTTATCCCCGTGGTGAAGGGGTTGGTGTCGATCTTCCGGAGCGAGGCGTGCCTCTCGAGATCGGGAAAGGCCGCATTGTCAAGGAAGGGGATCGGGTCGCCCTGCTCTCTTTCGGAACCCGCTTGGGAGAGGCTTTGGCCGCCGCTGAATCTTTGGAAGCAAAAGGCATTTCTACGACGGTCGCCGACGCCCGTTTCTGCAAACCTCTGGATGAGAAACTGATCGAGCAGCTGGCAAAAGAACATGATGTTCTTGTCACCGTTGAAGAAGGTGCTATCGGTGGATTTGCCAGCCATGTCATGCAATTCCTGGCGACCGGGGGGCTGCTCGATACAGGGTTGAGAATTCGCCCGATGGTGATGTCTGATCATTTTATTGACCAGAACAAAATCGATGTGATGTATGATCAGGCGGGCCTCACCCATCACCAGATCGTCGAAACAGTGATTTCAGCCCTTGAATCTGACAGCGCGACCAAACCGAGTCTGTCGGCGATCTAGATCACATGCCTTCAGAAGACCAGAGACTTGACCTTGAGCTTGTGACAAGGGGCTTGGCCAAGAGCCGGGCGCGGGCGCGGGAGCTTATTTCCGAAGGCCGGGTCACTATTGCTGGCAAGACCGTCACAAAAGCCACCCGAAAAGTGTCTCCGGATAGCCTTATTACTGTGACGGCGCCCGAGGTCGAGTGGGTTGGCCGAGGCGCCAAAAAACTCATCGCCGCCCTCTTTCACTTTCAGCTGGATCCAAAAGACAAGATTGTGGCGGATATCGGCGCCTCCACCGGTGGTTTTACCCAGGTCCTTCTGCAATTTGGCGCGACCAAGATATTCGCGGTCGATGTCGGGCAGGGTCAACTGGTCCCCGAAATTGCCCAGGATAGCCGGGTGATCAATCTGGAAAAAACTAACGCCCGTGATCTGACGTCGGACATCCTGCCGGATCCCCCGGAACTTGTCGTTGCCGACGTCAGCTTTATCTCCCTGAAAAAGGCCCTTCCCGCCGTGTTGCAACTTTGCGCCCCGGGAGCTGCATTGGTCGCTCTGGTCAAACCCCAGTTTGAGGTTGGAAAAGGCAAAGTCGGCAAGGGCGGGATTGTTCGCGATACGGCCCTGGTGGATCAGGTCGCCGTTGACCTGGAAAGCTGGATTAACAGCCAGAGCGGATGGTCTTCCCTCGGCGTTATCGACAGCCCGATCACCGGAAGTGACGGCAATCGGGAATTCCTGTTAGGGGCACGCTTTGACGGTTGATCTGGAGATAGAGCATATCGGGGCCGCTGGAGACGGGGTCGCCTCCTATAAAGGCCAGCCTGTCTTTGTCCCCTATTCCGCGCCGGGTGATGTAGTCTCCGTTGAGCTTGGAGAACCGCGTGGCAAAGGTCTTGCGGCAAAAATAACCGGATTAATCTCTCCCGGACCCGATAGAACAAATCCGGACTGCCGCCATTTCGGAACCTGTGGTGGATGCGCACTCCAACATCTGACATCTGACTTCAATGCCAATTGGAAGCGGCAGCGGATTATCGACTGTCTTCAGCGGGTCGGCCTCGACAGTATTGAGGTGGAAAAAACCGTCACCAGCCCACCGCAAAGCCGCCGCCGTGTGGAATTCGTCGCCTCGAAACGAAAGAAAGGGGTGATGGTCGGATTCCACCTTCGCAGAAGCGATCAGATTTTCGACGCAGGCGCCTGCCCGGTGCTGCGGCCAGAGCTGCTGGCCTTGCTCCAACCGTTGCGCAAAATGTTGCCGGACATTCTTCCGAGGAAGTCCGAAGCCAGGATAACAGCGACGATGGCACATGAGGGAATTGACATATTGATAACTGCCGATATAGATCCGGATCTATATGCCCGCGAGACACTCGCCGACTTCGCCGCCGAGAACGGTTTAAGCCGCCTGTCACTCCGCCAGAAAATCGGAGCCCCGGTGGAGGTCATCACCGCGCCCGGCGAGTCTGAGATCCCCCTCGGACCGGCCATGGCCAGCCTCGCCCCTGGCGGCTTTTTACAGGCAACCGTGGAAGGAGAGCAGGCGTTGATCGAGCGCGCCAAGGCCGCGTTGAAAAACGCCCGAAACGTTGTTGATCTTTTCGCCGGCTGCGGCAGCTTTTCATTTCCCCTTTCGGAGAATGCCCGGGTCCATGCTGCTGATGAGGATGAGGGTCTGATTTCCGCGCTGCGCCTCACCGCCAATAAGAACATCCTGCCTATCACGACAGAGCGACGGGACCTGTTTCAACGGCCTTTGTTGGCGGAGGAACTTGCAGCCTTTGATGGCCTGATCTTCGATCCACCCCGCGCCGGCGCCGCAGCTCAGGTCGAGCAAATTGGCAGGACTTCGATCGAAACCGTCGTCGCGGTGTCCTGCAATCCGGTCAGCTTTGCCCGAGACCTGAAAACTCTCATCATTCAGGGGTATCAGCCAGACTCAGTCCTGCCGGTCGACCAGTTTCTCTGGTCTCCTCATATTGAAGCAATTGCTGTTCTCAGAAAAACCTGAAGCAGTCTAACGCCGGATGGAAAACGGTTTAAAAGGAGTCGGCTGGATTGGACTGAAAACCGGTCCGCTGACATAGTCCGTGCCCGCATTGAAGGCAGCGCGAACGAGATCATCGTCCCCCAAGGACCGCCAGATAACTTTCTTTCCATGCTGCTTGGCCCGCACAACCAGATCGGAAATCTGCGGCAGGGATTGCCGTCCCTGCTCCGCCACCGTCATGGCATGGACAGGAAGATCGCGAATGGCGTCAAATTCCTTCCAGTCCGGATTCACTTCAAAAGTGAATCCTAGAACGAGGGAGCGAATGCTTGTAAAAATTTGCCGGTATCTGCTGTTAGGTGTCCCGGTGACTGTCCCCTGGATGTTTAGAACCAGATGACGACAGGTGTAGGCTGGCAAGGCTGAAAGAATGCGCGCGTACTTTCCACGGCAAAAGGCATTGGCCAGGGTTTCAAAATGAACGGACACGAAAATTGTCGGTTTATTGCCGACATCTCCAAGGTCCTCAATCGCCTTGCCGACCTCGCGCAGGACAAGGAAGTCCATTTCTGCCCGAAGTCTTGGCGTGCCGTTAAACACCGGGTCGTCCGACGTCAGCGGCACCGCCTCTCCATCTGTCAGGTTGTAAGCCAGCACTTCATTCATGGCGACAAAGTTCTTGCGGCGGTTTATGAAGGGACGAAACCGAATGCTGATTTCCTGACGCCGTTTCTGAAAATCCCGGGTTTCCGAATCTTGTGTCTTCTCAATGGCCGTCCGAAAACAAGTGACAAGATCGTCGAGGCTCTCAATCCTGTCGAGCCCGTCAAAATCCTCGATTTCCAGCATGGCGGCTTCTACCGAAATGAGTTCCCCACCCGGCATCTCGCCAAAAAGCTTGTTAACAAGGTCAGAGGCGATTTGCCGGGATTTGACCACGGCCTCCTCCCGGCTTAATCCGGCGAACAGCAGGGCAAAATGTCCAGCATCCAGAGGCACATAGACATCCTGCTTTCCCAGTCTTCTGGCCAGAAAAGCCTCCGTGATCCGAAGGACACTTTTTTCAATCGACTCCCACTGATCTGCGTATTGCGCTTTTACGTCATCGAGACCAACGATCTGGATGCTGCCGGTTATGAGATTTTGCAGGGCATCGCGATAGGTCCGTCCATACGGCTTCAGGAAATGGGCTGCTTCGCCAATCTCATAGTGATCGACGGGGCCAGTCTTTTGAGTAGATGGTGTTTTTTCAACCACTCGACCCTGGTCAAAATAATCCGGGCTTACCGTCGATGATTGATCTAATCGTTTGGGCATGGATCCTGAAATCCTGCATCACTATTAATCATATTTATACTCAATACCTGTCAAAGCCCCTGAAAGTCACAGAATATGATGTATATTTGGTTAATTTCAGGTCCTAAATTCGCTGAAAATCGCTAACCCCGATCGCTGTCAACCTCCCCTTAAGGAATTCCTGTTAGGCTTTTTGCCCATGACGAAGGATGCCTTGAAGATGCCGAAAAAACTCAATGCCCTGACATCAGACTACGTGGAAATTACCATTCCACCGCAGGAATCCGTGAAAATATGCCCGTTTACTGAAAATCTGCTGGCTGAGCTGACAGCCGCATTCGAACGGCGCCAGGGTTCCGGTAAATGGTGCGGATTTGCGGCCCTCGATACCCTGCCTGAAGAACTTTCTGTCTCGGCAAATGGCGCGCCTTCCGAGTTGCATCCCCTGTGTACCGTCATGTTCCTGAAAGGCGCTGATTCCAGGAATTTCCTTCTTCAATCCATAGATCAGGACTTTCTTCTGCTGGACGACAATTTTCATCTTGTTCACAAATGTCCTTCCCTAACGAACATTCTGGACCAAACCGACTATCCAAAACCGTGCCCCTAAGCAAAATCATTGGTTGCGCGGAGATCAATCGGTGACTAGATTTCGCCAAAACCCAACGTTTTAGATATAGGATAACTGGATAGGTTCGCGGTGATAGGGCCACATTTACTGGATACTTCCGGGCTTAACTGCCCGCTTCCTGTTTTAAAGGCCAAAAAGGCCTTAAAATCTCTCTCTCATGGCGAGGTTTTGACGGTCATCGCGACGGATCCAGCATCTGTTATCGATTTTAAGCATTTCTGTCATGTCAGTGGAAATATTCTGGAAAGCCTTCATGAAGAAGAGGGCAAATTTGAATATATGATCCGCAAAGTGACAGGATAACAGCCCTTATACATTGCCATCCTTAAACGGAAATGCCCCCTCTTCCGTAAAATGACCTTTTTTAAAGTCCGGAGGCGGCTCATAGGGATCCGGTTCATCGGCCCCTGTTCCGGCATAAACCGAGATTGATGGGAAGGCGAAGGACGTGCCGGCCGTTTCAACGATATGTTTGATGGTATAAGCAAAGTCCTGCTTGATATCGAGCCACTCCCCCCAGTTGGTGGTCTTGGTGAAACAGTAAATCATGATATCGATACTGCTGTTGTTGAAACTGTCTGTCACCACAAAGGTCGAAGTCTCCGAAGCTGGCGCGAAATCGGCATTGTCAGTAATATAATCCCGAATTTGTTCCGTAATCACCTGCAGCTGCGCTACTGAAGTCGAATATTCGACGCCTATTTTCCAGTAGATCCGGCGATGTGTCATCTCAGAAAAGTTGATGACCGCCTTGTCTGCGAAGGTGGCGTTGGGAACAATGGTCGAGGCTTTATCGAACCGGCGTATCATGGTTGAGCGAAAGCCGATTTTCTCAACCGTGCCCTCGACAATTCCATCCACTTTGACCCAGTCCCCCGCCTTGAACCTTTTCTCAGCCAGAATCAGAAAGCCGCTGATCAGGTTTTTGAACAGATCCTGAGCTCCCAGGGCCACGGCAACACCGACAATGCCAAGACCGGCAATGATTGGACCGACCTCAATGCCCCAAAGCTCCAAAACAGTTGCCGCCCCAATCCCGGCAACGACTCCCTTCATGACTTTGACCAGGAAATTGACCATTTCGGAAGAGAAAATCTCCTCCAATTTGCCAAGCAGGAAAGTCAGCGGGCCAATAGCGCAATAAAGCGCCCAAAAGATATTGAAAACCACGAGAGATCGGACGATGTTACTGGTGGCTGTGCCCAATCTTTCGCTATCGGCGAATTGCGGTATCTCCAGAGCAAAGTACACACCGACGACAACGGGAATGAAGCGGATCGGTCCCTTCATCGCCAGAATCAATTTGTCATCCAGCTGATTGTCGGATTTCCTGGCGAGTTTAATTAGCCGGTTAATGACAAGACGGGTGAAGATGCCCCGGATCAGTAGCGCAAAAAGCAGAATCAGGATAGCGGTAATGATTGAACCGATATCTACGCCCTTATATCCGGTTTGCCAGACATCTTTTACCAGATCCCAAAACTGTAACAATTCTTCAAGCACTTAACTTTTCCGATCTTTGGTCTTTTTCGTTTTCTGCGACACTCAATACCCTCAGATGTCGCCGAAATCAATTGTTGTCATGAAGTCGATGGAGCCAGCGTCGTTGGCTATCGAATGGCGGCAAGGACAGATTTGATCTCCTCCTCCGTCGTGTTCCAGGAAGCGACCAAACGGACCTCACCATTTTCTGTAGGCCCGTTCGGATAGAAAAGGATATCGGACTCGGTCAGGCGTTTCAGAGATGCCGACGGGAGTTTCGCGAAAATCATGTTTGCCTCAACCGGATAGATAAGGGAAGCCCCGTCAATTTTCTTGAGACCCTCGGCTAGTAGATGCGCCATGGTATTGGCGTGAGCAGCCCAATCCAGCCAGTTCTTATCACTTAAATACCCATTGAGCTGTGCCGAAAGATATCGCATTTTGGAGAATAGATGAGCCCCCCGTTTTCTCCGAAACTCAAACTCCTTCGCCTTTTCCATATTGAAAAAGACAACAGCTTCCACGGCCATCGCCCCATTTTTTGTGGCTCCAAAAGAGAGAATATCGACACCTGCGCGCCAGGTTATATCCGCCGGCTCACAGCCAAGAGAAACAAGCGCATTGGCAAATCTGGCCCCATCCATATGCACTTTAAGGTTGTGCTTTCTGGCGACAGCGGTAAGGGCAGATACCTCATCCGGGCTGTAAGCCGTTCCGCATTCAGTTAATTGCGTCAGGCTAAGGGCTGAGGGCAGTACATGATGGACATTTCCGGCCCCGGAGATCTCAAGCGCAGAATGAAGGTCGTCCGCCTGAATTTTGCCGTTCTCCCCATCCAGCAGAACGATTTTCGCACCGCCTGTATAGAATTCAGGGGCACCGCATTCGTCCAGTTCGATATGTCCAAGTCTATGGCTGTAGATGGATCCATATGGAGGAACTAACACGCTCAATGCCAGGGAATTGGCGGCGGTGCCAGTTGCAACCGGAAAAGCCCGTAAATCACATCCAAAAATCTCGCGAAGTTTTTCTTCCATGGCATCGGTCACAGGATCGTTCCCGTATCCCATTGCCGGGCCCTGATTGGCCTCCTGCAGTGCTTCAAGGATTTGTGGTGCCACAGGGGCAGCGTTATCGCTTGCAAAATTTACCTTTGGTTTTTCCGTCATTGAATGCCTTCTCTACCTAAGGTGAGTGTCCCCAGGACCTCCCCGTCCATTAAGCTGATCACCAGTACGATGCGGGCGACACCTTCGGTCCCAAAGACCATAAAAAGGCGATCATTGCCGGCGGACAGGCTGATCACATCCATATCTTCAGGTATCGGAACCCTGATATCTCCGAAATGGGCCAGTTTCTGGCCTCCAGTGTCGGTGGATTTTGTTTTTTCGATGGGCATTTCTGCAGTATCTGTTGCTGTCAGGCGCTTATATATGGTAACCGCTATGACAACGGCGAGGATAACGATCATGACACCGAGAATACCGACTATCCATTTCAGGAGAGTAATGTTGGGTCCTGGCGTTTGACCGGACTGTTCAGACATGGAATCGCCCCCTTTTTAACAAACTAAACTGGTACATTGATATGCCATCTCCTGAAGGTATACATCAAGTTGAAGTTACAAGCGACGATATCGGCGAGCGGTTGGATCGTTTTCTGGCAAAGGCTCTTGGAGGTTTGTCACGCAACCGGGTGAAACCTCTGGTCAAAGAGGGACTCGCAACGCTTGGGGGACAGGTTGTTGATGATCCCTCGCGCCGGGTCAAGGAAGGGGAAACATATCAGATCACGGTTCCCGAAGCTCAGGATCCGGAACCCAAGCCCGAAGACATTCCCCTGGATATTGCCTTTGAGGACGCACATTTGATCGTTGTCAACAAGCCTGCCCGAATGGTGGTGCATCCAGCCGCGGGCAACTGGAATGGGACTCTGGTCAATGCTCTGCTACATCACTGCAAGGACAGCCTGTCGGGGATCGGAGGTGTCAAGCGACCCGGCATTGTCCATCGCATTGATAAGGAAACCAGCGGGCTGATGGTGGTCGCCAAGACAGATGAGGCGCATCAGGGGCTCGCGCAACAATTTGAAAATCACACGATTGAGCGCCAGTATAGAGCAATTGTCTGGGGGCGGGTTTATCCTCCTGAGGGGGATGTGGACGCAAATATCGGCCGCGACCCGCATAATCGCAAACGCATGTCCGTCGTCGCTGAAGGCGGGAAAACCGCCTTTACACACTATCAGTTGGAGAAAAATTATTCTGACGTTGCCTGCCTGATCAGCTGTGTTCTGAAAACCGGCCGGACTCATCAGATACGGGTTCATATGGCCCATATTGGCTATCCGTTGGTTGGCGATCCGGTTTATACGCGGCCCAAGCTCAGTCGGACCCAGTCATTGCCGGAATCACGGCGAAATGCCATCCAAAAATTTCGCCGGCAAGCCCTGCACGCCCAAACCCTAGGATTTGTGCATCCCGTCACAGACAAACCCTTGAAATTTGAGGCAGAATTGCCAAATGATATGAGGAAGTTGATTAGGGCTTTTGAGGGGTGAAAATCTTCTGGGCCATTTTCAATTTTCAAAAAGGGGATTTAGACGGGCTAGATTTTCGGGCGTCCAGAACGACGGAAATTAAAGTGCCGACAAACAGAGAGGGTCTTAGTCATGAGTGAAATGTCCTTACCGGTTTTAACACCCGAAGGCGGATTGTCCCGATACTTGCAGGAAATCCGTAAATTTCCGATGCTCGAACATGATGAAGAATACATGCTGGCAAAAGCCTGGCGCGATCATGAGGACACGGAAGCCGCTCATAAAATGGTAACGAGCCATCTCCGACTTGTTGCCAAAATTGCCATGGGATATCGTGGATATGGTCTTCCCGTTGCAGAGCTGATTGCGGAAGGTAATGTCGGCATGATGCAGGCTGTCAAGCGGTTTGAACCTGAAAAAGGCTTCCGGCTGTCGACCTACGCCATGTGGTGGATTCGTGCTGCTATCCAGGAGTATATCCTGCGCACTTGGTCTTTGGTCAAGATGGGTACAACTGCTGCTCAGAAAAAATTGTTCTTTAACTTGAGGAAGATAAAAGGCCAGCTTCAGGCTATTGATGAAGGTGATATGACCGCGGAACAGGTCAAAACCATCTCCACAAAACTGAGTGTGTCTGAAGAAGAAGTCATCAATATGAACCGGCGCCTCACCGCCCCTGACCATAGCCTGAACGCTCCAATGCGGGCTGAAAGCGAAGGCGAATGGATGGATTGGCTTGAGGACGAAACGCCAAACCAGGAAACGGTTTATGCAGAATCTGAAGAGCTGAAAAGCCGCCGGGCCATGCTTCATCAGGCCATGGACTGCCTGAACGAGAGGGAAAAGCACATTCTGACGGAGCGACGCCTGAAGGATGAGCCGCAAACCCTTGAGGATTTGAGTCAACATTACAATATCAGCCGCGAGCGGGTCCGGCAGATCGAAGTTCGGGCTTTCGAAAAGCTGCAAAGAGCCATGAAATCAAAGGTAATGGAAGAGCGGTTAAACTAATCGATCCTTCTAAGAAAAAAGACGCTGAGCCCCTCCTCCAGCGTCTTTTTTTATGCTTTGATTTCGGGTTTTAACGGGAAAAACCGCCTGCGGATGTAAGCTGTCGGGGCTGCATGGGTGCCAGGGTCTTCTGCACCTCATCAGAGGGACTGCCATATAAGGTGAATGATTTCGGAGTAAAGACTTCCATAAATCGCTTGGCAAATTTCTTACCAAAATTCCCCATATGGACAAGGGTCGCTTCAGAGCTGTCATAGCGTTCGAAGATATGGCAGGTTTTGCCATCAGCGCTCAATGACCATTCGTAATTCAAGGCGCCCGGCTCATCTCGCTCTGTCGCCCCAACCATCTCGGCCATGAGGCTCTTAAAATTGTCCGTTTGCCCCTCATTGATTTCAAGGGCAAGTATCCAGTAAACGTGATCCGACATCTGTCTTCCTTCGAAGTAAGAATTATTCTGCTGATGGAGTATGCAAGATAAGGAAGGGGGATTCCAGCTTGGAACCCCAATTTCAGAAATTAGTTGGCGCCGGTCGTGCGGGCCTTGGCATCTTCGGCAAGCTGATCCCCCCACTCTTCCAGCAACTTGGATCGCTGCCGCATCAATTTCCGGGCCGCCGACTTCGCCTTGACCTCATAAACGGCAAAGACGAAAATCGGCACACCCCATGACAGGAAGGTGGCAATCCCCGCGCCGCCAAACATGGCCAGCCACATATAGGGATCCGACAGAATGACGAATGCATCATCCAACGTATGTCCCCGCTGCCACAAGATCCCCAGCACCGGAATGACACCGGACAAGTTGAGAGCAGTCATCGCAGCAAGGTTTCCTCCAATTCGCGAAGTGTTAAGGAGGGCAGCAACAATGCTTGGGATCATCCCCGATAACAGGACCAGTAGTGTCGGCGGAAATAGCGCCGTTCCACAGCCGATAAATACGAGTATCCAGAAGACAGGCTTTTTATGTCCGGCTTTCGGAGCTGGTTTTTTCTCTGCGTCCACCACCATCTTACGCTCCCAGAAAATACAAGGCGGACAAGATCATGCTTGTCACCAGGGTTGCAATTGAAAAGACGGATGCCAGCCAAGACCCATATTTGTTGGCCTCTGCCTTACGCTGCGCCACTGCATCGTGCAACCGAATGGCCATGCGCTCTGCATTGATAAAACTCTGTATAGCCTTACTGTATTCCTGAGAATCCAGTTTCAGGTGCCGCTCAATATCGACGACATTGATCAGGGTATTCAAGTTCCCGGTCTTCTTAACCGTTTCAAATCTCTGCATGACATATTCCCGGCGCAGATCTGATTGGATACCGGAAATCAGGGGCTTAAGAAGGGTTTCCGCCCAAAGGCAAAAACCTGGAAGTGCCTTGGGATAGTGAACATTTTGCAATTGCGCGAACAGTTTCAGCAGAATGACAGTATGCTTGGTATCCCCTGAACGGTGTTTTGTCAGCTCGGTAAAATACTGTCGTAGCCCGGAGGATCTGCAGGCAATAAAAGCGGCAGTATGGCGATCAAAAAGGGGCATGTTCCCATTTGAAGAAAGCAATTTTTTTTCTGCTGTTTCAAATAGCTGCCTGATTGTGCTGATGTAATGGCCAGAGAAATTCGGACTTCTGCAGGTCAGGGTTGGATTCAATTCATAAAGACATCTTTCAAGACCAAAACCTAGCTGGTTCTTCTTTCTCATCAGGTCGAAGCATTCGTTCGCCAAAGACATGGAGAGCCAGCCCCTGCGCTTCAGAGCCTCCCAGTCCTTATCGTTGGTCGCCATATTTAGGAGAACACCATTCTCCAGAAGCTCCCCGAGAACGGTTTTCATTTCGGATGAATCTGTCATGAATGCGTAAGATAGAACGCCACCTAGACCGCCGCCGCCAGCGAATGTCAAATCCTTAAACCAGAGAGAGCCATTCGGGTCAAGAAGACCACTCATTTGGGCGACAGTGGTATATTCGTCCCGTTTTTTGCGCCTTGATTGCTTTTTATTGGGAGATTGGATTTGGGACATTCGGTCCGCCGTCTCATCATCACGTAGGGAATTCCGGATCCAATTACTCAGTTTATCACCGTCCAACAGCTCACATGCTTCCTTTGGCTTTTGAGTTAATGCCTGTGCGAGCAATCGAGGACGGTCATACTCTTTTTCTGCAAAAATAATTGGTGCCAAACCCTTTCTGTCGCCAAGCCCCGGGGTCGGCCGATCTTGAATAATCTCACGCCATTTCGATAACATTTCTGCATCCCATCGGCGATGAGGATCATCATGAAGCAATCCTGACAACAGCAATTTGCATCGATTTGAAAGAGACAGTCCTTTAACAAGCAAGGAATAACTTCCCTGTTCAAGTTTGAGGGAAAAGATCTCCTCCGGGCTTTTGTCCTGTAGAGGCAAAACGCCTCCAATCAACTGAACAATCAAGACTCCCATTGCATAACTATCAAAGCCGCTATTCCCATGACCTCTTCCAAACTCGTGGGCATTGGCGCTTTCCAATGGTTCAAAAACTGTGGGTTGATCTGATCCAGGCGGTGTCGAAACGCTTTCACCAAGAGTTATCTTCGTTTGCTCTTCGTCCTTAAAAAACAAATTGCTGGTGCGGATACCACGGTGGGCAAAACCGAATTTATCATGCCTGCTGATTGTCTCAATGAGGCAGGGAACAAAGGAGTCAAGGACAGTGCGCTCAGGGATAGGTCCTTCAAGTTCATTAAACACCAGGCCCCCTTCGGGCCTGTCAAAAACAAAAACAAAGCGCGTGTCCGTTTCACCGAAAGAAACGGCGCCATAGTCCAACAGGTCCAAAGTTCCTGGAACTTCGTTATTCCTGAGCATATTGGCATAATCCATCCGATAGGGAGTGTCCGGATCAAGCACTATGGCATAGCAGGGGGACTCCGGATGGGAGTTATCGGTCACCCGAAAGGCCTTATTGCGGTTTCTGTCCAGCGCCGGCAACGGCTCTGATAGATTGACCTGAAAACGGCCCCGCAGGATACCTGCAGTGGTTTTCGAGACCATCAATTCCGGCTGATCAATTTCCTCAGCAATAGACATTTTGCGCGCACGTTACCCGTTTCAACCAAATCTGGTGCCATAGTGACGATACAGCCTTAAAATGCGGTTAAAATCAACGCAGGCAAGCGTTAGTCTTTATTCTCTTCTCGGAAAAAGAAAACAAGAGCGGCGGCAACAACCAGTGAGAAGGCTGCGACAAGAGACGGGATTAGAAAACTGTCGCCGAAATCATAGGCATATCCGGCAAAAACCGGCCCGATCATCTGACCCAAGCCAAATGACGCCGTCATCAGGGCTATGGAACGTCTGGGATCCCCGCTGGACATTTCCCGGGCATTGATCAGCCCAAGAGCCGTCAGTCCCATGAATGTTGCCCCTAACAAAGCGGCAGAAATGAATATCGCTGCAGAGCTGTCACCCAGGACGCTGCCGGCAACCCCGGCCGCAAGAACGAGATTCGCCAGAGCATAGGTTTTGTTATTACCGATTTTTCGGGCCATCCAGGTCCAGAATGCGACTGAGGGAATAGCGGCAAGACCCACCACAAGCCAGGACAGGGTTCCAATCGCCGGAATATCCGGAATCTGCCGTACCAGGGTCGAAATGAAGGTTGCCGTAATGACATAGCCAAATCCCAACAATCCATAGGCCAGAATGAGGGCAAGCAAGGGTTTTCGAAGAGATAGTCCGGAGGATGCCTGATCTGCTGCCGCTTCCTCACTTCCTGCGGGTACCATCCAGAGAACTGGAATCAAAAGCACAAAAGACAGCGCCCCTGTCCAGATCCACATTTCTTGCCAACTTGTGTCCGTCCAGGATAACAACCCAATGAGGAGGGATGAGATGGCTATACCTGTACCCACACCGGCGAAATGCAGGGCGGAGAGGCCCGGCCGCCCTGCCTGTGCCAGCCTTTGCAATATCAGGGTGGAGGCAAACACCATCACGAAGGCGGCCCCGACCCCACCGGTAAATCGCAACAAAAGAAACATCTCAATGGACGAAACCCAACCCATGACCATTGTCGATAAGGCACAAATTGTCAGAGCGGAAATAAACCAGGTCCGGCTGCTTCCCGGTAGCTTTCCAAGCGCTGCAAACAAGGCACCCAACAAATATCCGAGAAAGTTGGCGGAGGCCAAGAGACCGGCTTCGGGTTTACTGAGGCCGTAGCCGCTCTCCATAAAAGGCAGGATGGGCGTGTAAACAAAACGACTGATGCCAAGACCGATTGCCATCGCGATCAGGCCGCCAAAGGCAATCGTCAGAATATGTCTGTTGTTTTTCCCCATTAGGACAACAGTAACATTACCTGAATTTGAATGTCATCGTCCTATTGATGACGATCGGTAAAACTCAATCCTCAAACGGATCTTTGACCAGAATAGTATCCTCCCGCTCGGGGCTGGTCGAAAGCATTGCAACAGGCGCCTCAATCAGTTCCTCGATATGACGGATATATTTAACGGCTTCTGCCGGCAGATCTGCCCAGGTCCGGGCACCAAAGGTGCTGTCACTCCACCCATCCAGGGTCTCATAAACCGGTTCCACCGCTGCCTGGTCGGCCATGTTCGATGGGAAGTAATCAATGGTTTCCCCTCGCAATTTGTACCCGACGCAAACTTTCAGTTCGTCCATACCATCCAAGACATCAAGCTTTGTGAGCGCAATTCCTGTAATGCCACCGGTTTTTACAGCCTGACGGACCATCACAGCATCAAACCATCCGCAACGGCGCTTGCGTCCTGTAACGACACCGAATTCACGACCCCGTTCACCCAAGCCGACACCGACCTCATCAAACAGTTCCGTTGGAAAAGGACCTTCACCCACCCGCGTTGTATAGGCTTTGGTAATGCCCAGAACGAAGTTCACTGAACCGGGACCTACCCCGCTGCCAACCGCGGCCTGACCTGCCAGGGTGTTGGATGACGTCACAAAAGGATAGGTGCCATGATCATTGTCCAGCATTGCCCCTTGTGCCCCTTCAAAAAGAACACTCTTGCGTTGTTTCCTGGCTTCATCCAACCGACGCCAGACAATATCCGAATATTCCAAAACAGCCGGAGCAATTTCCACCAGGTCATTCAGCAGCTTGTCCCCATCTATCAATTCTGCCCCCAGACCTTTTCTTAAGGGGTTGTGATGGTCAAGGAGGGTCGAGATTTTTTTTACAAGCAGATCTTTGTCTGTAAGATCGCAAACCCTAATGGCTCGGCGGGCGGCCTTGTCTTCATATGCCGGGCCAATTCCCCGACGCGTCGTGCCAATCTTGACCGCTGTCGTCGCGTCCTCACGCAATGCATCGAGCTCTCCATGGAGCGGCAGGATCAAGGTCGCATTTTCAGCAATCTTGAGGGTGGTTCTATCAATCAGAACCCCCTGCTCGCGAACCGTCTCGATTTCTTTGACCAAAGCCCAGGGATCAATAACCACGCCATTGCCGATGACGGAGATCTTGCCACCGCGCACAATTCCGGAAGGGAGGAGGCTAAGTTTGTAGACTTTGCCATCAACGACAAGAGTATGGCCGGCATTATGACCGCCCTGAAAGCGAACCACTACATCCGCCCGCTCAGACAGCCAATCGACAATCTTTCCTTTGCCCTCATCGCCCCATTGTGAACCGACAACCGCTACGTTTGCCATTACCTTAAGTCCTTGAAAATACTCTATTGTTAGGAAATTTTTTCGATGTTTTGGCCGTTAAGAAAATGCGTACAGCGCAGACGTTTAGCCTCTTTACCGATATCACTTTCAGGGTTTAGGCCGGCAACGGTAATCCACCCGCTTCTGCGAAACTCCTGTCCCTCAGCAAGCGACGTGCCGTAAGGAAGATACAGGCGTTCCCGCTCTTTCCTTTTAGGAACGGCCCGCATCAGGCTATCGAGAAACAATGTGAACCCAGAAGCCGACTCTTCGTCCAAAAGGAGATAACGCCCACCGCGACCCAGCTCTCCCCTTACATCCCGGGCAAATACTGTAAAACTTAGCCCAGTTTGATATTCAAAGCCGCGATACTCCCCGGGATCAATTGTCAGGACCAGGTCAGGAGCCGCACTTCGCAAGGTGGTGACAAGCCGTTTCAAATCTTCAACCAAAGCAGTTGCTTCTGTTGGCAGGTCAATATTTGCCAATGCCGACAGTGCCTGATCGGCCGGTCCCGATGCTTTCAGCAAGGACATCAAAATAGCCGATAATGCAGGATCATAGTCCTCAAGAGCGGCTGCATCCTTATGATCGAGGGCATCCCGCGCACTTTTTGCCACTTCCTCATCAATGGCCATTTCCCGACAAATAGTGGGAACCAGATTGGGAACAGTAAGATCTATGGAGTAGCCGGAGATCTCCAGCATATCGAGAGACTCGGCCACCAGAAGGATCAGTTCCGCATCAGTAGCAGTCGTTGTTTCCCCTATCAGTTCAACACCGGCCTGGGCAAACTGTCTTTCAGGGCGCAGTTGACTGCCATAGACCCGCAAAACCTGCCCGGCATAAGACAGACGCAGAGGCCGAGGGTCCTGCTTCATACGCGTCGTCGCAACCCTCGCGATTTGTAACGTCATATCCGTGCGAATACCCATCATCCGATGGGATACCGGATCCATAACCCGAAACATCTTCGAGGCAAGTGCTTCTCCGGGACCTTCCAGCAGATGCTCTTCAAATTCGATGAGGGGGGGCTTGATCTTCTGGTATCCGTTGCCGGTAAAAACCCGCATCAGGGTGTCATTGATTTCCGCCTCTCTCGCAGCCGCGGGAGGGAGCATATCGGCCAAGCCGGCCGGTAGCAGGCCTTTTTCAGAGTAATCGTTCATCACGTGGGCCTATAAAGCATATTTCATCCGCCCCGCCAACCGGAACAACAAAAAAGCGGCACTTTTTAAGCGCCGCTTTTTAAGAAGGGCACGAAAGCCCTGTTTTCGTCATCCAACCTTAGAATTTCAGTGCCTTGACTTGCGCAACATGAGGTAAACTGCAAACTTCCTTAAAGGTTTCCGGCGCCAATTCCGAATCTATCTGGATAAGGGCAATTGCCTCCCCAGCTTCTTCGTTCCGGCCCAGATGGAAGGTCGCTATATTAACTTCGGCATCCCCCAGAACCGATCCCAGTGCGCCGATGAAACCCGGTTTATCCTGGTTTGTCACATAGAGCATATGTGGACCCAATTCCGCCTCCATATTAATACCCTTTATGCTGACGATCCGGGGCCGGTCATCGCCAAAGAGAGTGCCGGCAATGTCCCGGGTTTGCTGTTCGGTCGTAATGCAAAGACGGATCAATGTCTGATAGTCGTCCTCTCGCTCGTTGATGCTTTCGGTTACATCAATGCCCCGTTCCTTGGCAACAACCGGTGCATTGACCATGTTCACGCTATCCAGCAATGGCCCGAGAAGGCCCTGGAGGATGATGGATGTCAGGGGTTTGATATTGAGACTTGCTGCTTGTCCTTCGTAATCAATCCGTACGCTTTTGATGCCGGTCTCGGTTACCTGGCCAGCGAAGCCGCCGAGCTGAGAGGCAAGTTCCATATACGGCTTCAATTTGGGCGCTTCCTCCGCCGAAACCGACGGCATGTTCAAAGCATTGGTGACAGAGCCGAGAAGAAGATAATCAGACATCTGTTCAGCAACCTGGATCGCGACATTAACCTGAGCTTCATCCGTAGAAGCTCCAAGATGCGGTGTCGTCACCACATTATCGAGGCCAAACAGGATATTATCGGTTGCCGGCTCCTTGACATAAACATCAACAGCAGCCCCGGCAACATGCCCGGATTCCAAGGCGGCTTTGAGGTCTTCTTCAACCACAAGGCCACCCCGTGCACAGTTGATAATACGAACGCCTTCCTTCATCTTGGCGATATTTTCCGCGTTGATGATATTCTTCGTGCTCTCGGTGATCGGGGTATGCAGGGATATATAATCAGCTCTCGCAAACAACTCGTCCAACTCAAGTTTTTCGACACCCAGCTCCACGGCTCGCTCCGGAGACAGGAACGGGTCATAAGCAACTACTTTCATTTTCAGGCCAATGGCACGGTCAGCGACGATGGAACCAATATTGCCACAACCAATCACCCCCAGCACTTTCCCATAGAGCTCTACACCCATGAATTTGGATTTCTCCCATTTGCCGGCCTTGGTTGACTGGTTGGCGGATGGGATATGACGGGATAGGGAAAACATCATGGCAATGGCATGTTCCGCAGTCGTAATCGCATTACCATAGGGCGTATTCATCACACAGACACCGGCGGCTGTCGCGGCGGCAATGTCAATGTTATCGACACCGATTCCTGCACGGCCGATCACCTTCAGATTGGCCGCGGAGGCAATGATGTCAGCCGTTGCTTTGGTGGCGGAGCGGACGGCAAGCCCGTCATAGTCGCCAATACAGGATTTGAGTTCTTCAGGCGACATGCCTGTGATTTCGTCTACTTCTACCCCACGATCACGGAAGATTGCCGCAGCGCGAGGGCTCATCTTGTCAGAGATAAGGACTTTGACCATGTTTTTGATCCTTGATTTAAGAATTGATTCCGAAGGTGGTTTTAAGCTCTGAATAACCCCAGTCTAGCCAGGGCATCAAAGCTTCCAGGTCGGTTTGTTCGACGGTAGCACCGGCCCAGATCCGCAATCCTGCAGGAGCATCCCTGTAAGATCCGATATCAAGCGCGGCCCCTTCCTGTTCAAGAATGGCAACTAGCTTCTTCGCTGCTGCTGCCTGTTCCTCAGGCGTCATTGCGACAAACCAGTCATCCGTGATCTTGAGGCAAACGGAGGTGGTGCTACGAATTTCAGGCTCCACAGCCAGATAGTCAACCCAATCAGTCTTCGCCACCCAGTCCTCAATGACCTTGGCATTTGCGGTAGTTCGGGCGATCATTCCCTGCCCTCCGCCAACAGTACCGGCCCAGCCAAGAGCGTCGAGCGCATCCTCAACAGCCAGCATGGAGGGCGTATTGATAGTTTCTCCCTTGAAGATACCTTCTATCAACTTCCCACCTTTGGTCATGCGAAAGACTTTGGGCAACGGCCATTCCGGCGTATAGCTTTCAAGTCTCTCGACGGCTCGCGGGCTGAGAACCAGCATACCGTGAGCGGCCTCCCCTCCCAGCACCTTCTGCCAAGACCAGGTGACCACATCTAATTTCTCCCACGGCAGATCCATGGCGAAAACTGCAGATGTGGCATCACATATGGCCAAGCCTTCGCGGTCGTCATCAATCCAGTTGCCATTCGGGACGCGAACACCGGATGTCGTGCCGTTCCATGTGAAAACGACATCTTTCTTCCAGTCGACCGCCTGTAGATTCGGAATGTCTCCATATTCCGCAGTGACCACATCGGCATTCTGTAGTTTGAGCTGTTTGACAACATCCGTTGCCCAGCCAGCCCCGAAGCTTTCCCAGGCGAGCATAGTAACGGGGCGGGCGCCCAGCATCGACCAGAGCGCCATCTCGACAGCGCCGGTGTCAGAACCGGGAACGATGCCAATCCGGTAATCGTCCGGAATACTCAGCAGCGACCGATGTGTATCTATCACTGCCTTTAGTTTGGCCTTGCCCACACCAGAGCGATGGGAGCGTCCAAGGCAGGCATTTTCAAGATTTTTGAGGGACCATCCAGGGCGCTTCGCGCAAGGACCGGATGAAAACAAGGGAGAGTTAGGGCGTCTCTCCGGACGCAATTCTTCTGTCATATGTAACTAAACCTTCCAGTCTAGAGCATCCCGGTGGGGGGATGTGGCCCGCCGCTCATAGACGAAATTATTCGGCGCCTGTCAACGGCTTTTTTTGCACTGCGGCAATATGACAAGGTAAGGCAGGCATATAGAGAGTTTGTCCCAACCTGTTCCAAATGCGACGGTTGCTGCCTCAAAAGAACCAAAAAACCGGGCCAATATATAAATCGGGATTCGGATATTTCTTAAGCATGTTCTCGGCGATCCTGACGGTCAGATTGCACTAAGGAGGAAGGTAATGACGAATCTGATCTATCTGCCACTTCCCACAAACAGGGTTCGCGCCCTGCAAAAAGGTGGACCGGATGCCCATGGGAATGTTCCGGAGATCCATATCTCGGACGGGAATGGGGTCCCCTGTCGACATTGTCTGTCAGATGTTCCGAAAGGAGAGAAATATCTGATTCTGTCCTACAAACCCTTTGAGGAAGATCAGCCCTATGCGGAACAAGGTCCTATATTTTTGCATGCGCGGGAATGCGATGCCTATGATAAGCACACAGCATTACCAAAACTGTATGAAACACGAGCGGGTATGCTCCTGCGAGGTTATGACAAGACGGATAGGATCATTTATGGCACAGGTCAAACTGTCGCTCCGTATGAGATAAAGAACGCTGCAGAGCGGTTGCTTGCTCGGGACGACGTTTCCTATATACATGCAAGGTCCCCGACAAATAACTGTTTTCATTTCAGAATTGAAATTGACGAGTAAGGTTCGAGTGATGGGGAAATCCTGATTTGGCCTTTATTGTCCCAAAGACAATAAACCGCTGGTAATATCAATAAAGGGACACGAAAATACGGGTAGACTCCATTCCCTGAGGTTCCCCCATGATTCCCTGCCAGCGCCATTTGTTCGACATCCCAGATCATATTGCCTATTTCAATTGCGGATATATGTCACCGCAGCTTAAGTCGGTTCGGGACGCTGGATATGCGGGGGTGAATATCAAGTCCTCCCCATGGACATTGACACCGGAGGACTTTTTCAGTCAGCCCGACAAAGCTCGGTCTTTGTTTGCCCAGTTGATTAATGCAGAGGCAAAAGATATCGCAATTGTTCCAAGCGCATCCTATGGTCTGGCCATTGCCGCCAAGAACATCAAAATTGCGGCCGGCCAGAAGATCCTGGTTCTGGATGAGCAGTTTCCATCAAATATCTATTGCTGGCAGGAACTGGCGAAACAGACTGGTGCTGAGATCGTGACCGTGAAAACACCCTCCGATCACAACTGGACACCCGTCGTTTTGGATGCGATCGACGACACAGTCACTGTCGCGGCCCTTCCCCATTGCCATTGGACGGATGGAGCGCTGCTGGATTTGGAGAAAATCTCCATGAAGCTCAAGAGCCATGGTGCCAAGCTGGTTCTTGATATCACTCAGTCAATCGGAGCTTTGCCCATTGATGTCAATCGGGTCAAGCCGGATTTTCTGGTTGCCGCCTGCTATAAATGGATGCTCGGTCCCTACAGCCTAGGCTTTGTATATGCCGCACCGGAGTTTCAGAAGGGGGAACCGATTGAACATAACTGGATCAATCGGGCTGGCTCTGAGAACTTTGCCGGCCTCGTTGATTATCAATCAAACTATCAGCCCGGCGCCAAACGGTTCGACATGGGACAGCGGGCGAATTTCTCCCTTATGCCGATGGCCATTGCTGCTTTGGAGCAATTGCTGGCCTGGGGCTGCTCAAATATCCAGCAGACCTTGTGCGAAATGACGGATGGGATTGCCAATAGCTGCAAAGAGCTGGGGTTCACGCCCCTTCCCAGGCAATTTCGTGCGGGACATTTCCTGGGTTTGCGGCATTCTGAAGGGCTTCCGAAGGATCTTCTTGAAAGACTCATGGCAAAAGATATATACATATCAGTGCGTGGCGCATCCCTTCGAGTAACCCCTCATCTCTTCAATAATGACACCGATGCCGAAAGGCTCATATCGGCCCTGTCTGACGCTCTGAATCGGAGATAGTTATGAATTTAAAAAGACTTGGAAATTCTGGACTGAAAGTCAGTGAAATCTGCCTCGGCACCATGACCTATGGCGATCCGAAATGGCGGGAGTGGGTGCTGCCGGAGGAAGAGAGCCGTCCGTTCATCAAAAGAGCCCTGGACCTAGGAATCAATTTTTTCGACACTTCCGATATGTATTCCCTTGGAGCCTCGGAAGAAATTCTCGGGCGGGCCTTGAAAGACTATGCCAAAAGGAATGAAGTCGTCATTGCGACCAAGGTCTATTATGACATGTCCGACAGTCCCATGACCCGAGGTCTGTCCCGAAAGCATATCATGCATGCTATCGATGATTCCCTGAGACGCCTGGGAACCGATTATGTTGATCTGTATCAGATCCACAGATGGGATTATGAAACCCCCATCGAGGAAACTCTCGAAGCTCTCAATGATGTCGTGCGAGCGGGAAAAGTACGTTATATCGGGGCCTCTTCCATGCATTCCTGGCAATTTATGAAAGCTCTAAGTATTTCAGATGCCAACGGATGGGCGCGGTTTATTTCCATGCAGAACGCCTATAACCTGATCTATCGCGAGGAAGAACGTGAAATGCTTCCCCTTTGTGAGGATCAAGGCATCGGTGTGATTCCCTGGTCTCCTCTCGCCCGTGGTTTCCTTGCGGGCAACAAGAAAAAGGGAGACGATGGCGAGACTGTTCGTGCCAAGACCGACAGCATTGCCCGTGCCCTTAAATATGGGGAAGAAGCGGATTACGCAGTTCTAGACGTGGTGACGGACATAGCCAAAGACCGGGGTGTGTCCAACGCACAGATTGCACTCGCCTGGGTGCATCACAGTCCAACTATCACAGCTCCTATTGTTGGGGCCAGCAAGATGTATCAGCTGGAAGAAGCCGTTGCCGCCCTGGATATTTCCCTTGAGGTCGAGGACCTGGCACGGCTTGACGAAGCCTATATCCCCCACGCCGTTTCCGGCCATAGTTAGACAGAGCCAGACCTATGACTTTTGATACTGATAGATACCGGCACGAGACGCCGGGCGTACATAATCGGATACACTTTAATAATGCCGGGGCCGCTTTGATGCCGCTGCCTGTCTATATGGCGGTGAAGGATCATATGGATCTTGAACTCAACATCGGAGGATATGAGGCCCAGGACCGGGCCAGACCTGCGTTTGAACGAACCTATGATGCCATCGCCGAGCTGATCAATTGTGACAGGAGCGAGATTGCACTTGTTGAAAATGCTACTGTAGCCTGGCAGATGGCATTTTATGGTCTCCCATTGAAAGAAGGCGACCGCATCCTGACCGCCGAGGCGGAATATGCCGCCAATGTCATCGCCTATCTCCAGCTCAAGCAGCGCAAAGGCATTACAATTGACTTCATCCCAAGTGATGAAACCGGCCAGGTGGATACGGATGCCCTGGAGGCCATGATTGATGACCGGGTAAAACTGATCTCCATCACCCATATCCCGACCAATGGCGGTCTCATCAACCCGGCACAGAAAATCGGACAAATCGCCAGGAAGCATGGCATCCCCTATTTGCTGGATGCCTGTCAGGCTGTTGGCCAGATTCCGGTTGATGTGGAGAAAATCGGTTGTGACATGCTGTCCGCGACGGGACGAAAATACCTGCGTGGTCCTCGCGGTACAGGGTTCTTGTATGTGCGCAAAGGTTTCTTGGAGAAAATGGACCCACCGTTCCTGGATATGCATGGCGCGGAATGGACGGAGATCGACAGATTCGAAGTCAGACCGGACGCACGGCGCTTTGAAAACTGGGAATTCAACATCTCTGCTGTCCTTGGGCTGGGGGCAGCCGTGGATTATTTACTGGGCATCGGCATTGATCCGGTGTCGGCCAGACTGCGGTATCTCGCTGACATTCTGCGCAAAGAGCTGTCAACCATAGCCGGGATCGAGGTCCATGATATCGGATCGGAAAAAGGCGGCCTTGTAACTTTTCGCCATGCGGATAAGTCTGCAGAAGCGATCAAAAGCTATCTTTCTGACAACAAGGTCAATACCTCTGTTACCACCACCTCAAGCACCCGCTTTGATCTTGAGAAACGAAATATAGATGAGCTCATAAGGTCTTCTGTTCATTATTATAATAATGAAAATGAAATAGACCGTTTTGTCGAGATTTTAAAAAAGATGTAACGTTATTCTCGCTGGCAAAAGGTCAGGATAGGCTAAATCTTGTATCCTTTGCTGGCGAGTTCTTTCTGGATTCTCTCCATTGCGATGAGGCCGACTTGTTGTCCCCATTTTGCACCGATCATCATGCCTTCTTGCATAACTTTCGGCATCGTGCTTATAAGTTTTTGTCCGACATCAGTTTTGTAGAAATCAATCAATTGATTTATCTCGTTCAGAGAAAAATTCTGTTCATAGACTTTGCTCATGGGCACAAGCAATCCATCCATATTTTCCTGAAAGGTTTCTTTCAATATTTCAAAAGTCTTTTGCCGAACATCCTCGGGGATATTCGGATGCTGGTTAAATCGCTGAGCAAGACCAAACTTCAAAGCATCAATCGTCGTCTTTTCCATCAGTTCAGCCAGGTTCGTAACCTTTATGAGCTCCATTACAGCCGCTTGTTTCTCTGTTTCCGCCTGAGCAGAAACCGTACTCACTAACACAAAAAAAAGTGAGGCGATCATTAAAGACCTAAATTGGCGCATTCCCGTTTCCTTTTTAATCAGCAGAAAAAGCTTCAGCTGAAGTCAGATGTTGTATGTCCGTGTCCAAGCGGCCCGTGGCCACTGCCAAAGCCCGGCGCATGCTGTATGGCCGTCTCTACATATCTCAAGGCTCGGGCGACAGCCACCTTTACTGTCAACCCTTGCGCGATACCTGTGGCGATAGCTGAGGAAAGAGTACAACCAGTGCCATGAGTATGTCGAGTATCTATCCGGCGGTGAGAAAAAGTCTGCACCCCTTCAGGTGAGACAAGAAGATCCACCACATTCTCCCCCTCTCTATGCCCCCCCTTCATCAGAACGGCGATTGGTCCTTCTTCCAACAGTTGCCTGCCCGCTTTTTCCATGTCGGACAGGCTGTCTATCTTCATCCCGGTTAGCTCTTCAGCTTCAGGCAGGTTCGGCGTCAAAATATGACTGTGGGATGCCACTAAACGGGAAGATATTGCCGCTACAGCATCGTCTGAGAGCAATGCTGCCCCACCCTTCGCAATCATCACTGGATCCAGCACAACAGGTGGCAGCCCTTTAGCAGAATCAAAATAGTCCGCAACGGCCTCCACAACCTCTACCCTATGCAGCATCCCAATCTTGATGGAATCCGCCCCGATATCATCGAGAACCATCCTGATTTGCTGAACTACGAAATCCGCCGGTACTGCTTCGATAGCCTCGACACCCAGCGTGTTCTGAGCAGTGAGTGCTGTTATCGCCGTGGCAGCATAGCCTCCGAGGGCGGTGACTGTCTTAATGTCTGCCTGAATTCCGGCACCGCCACTTGAATCGGACCCGGCGATGATCAATACGCGCCCCTGCATGCGCTACCCCCAATTACCCGAAGCTTCAACCGACTGATGCAGTGACTTCGTTTACAATATTATCAACAATCTCATTTACGAGGGAATCATCCGTCCCCTCACCCATAACCCTGATAAGCGGCTCCGTGCCTGACTTGCGGATCAGCAGACGCCCATCATTACCCAATCTGATTTCACCATCTTTAATGGCTTTTTGAACAGCCGATGCCTCCAGCGGATTCCCATTCTGATAGCGCACGTTCTTGAGGATTTGCGGATACGGATCAAAGTTATGGCAGACCTCGCTTACCGATCGTCCCTCTTCCACAATAACGGACAGGACCTGAAGGGCCGCTATTAGCCCATCGCCAGTCGTACTGTAATCATTGAGCACGATATGCCCGGACTGTTCTCCGCCAACATTGAAGCCATGCTCGCGCATATGCTCTACGACATAGCGGTCACCGACACCCGTACGCGCCAGTGACAGACCGATATCTTCCAGGTATTTTTCAAGGCCCATATTGGACATAACCGTCGATACAATACCGCCGCCCCGCAATTGGTCCCGCTGTTTCCATGTTCGGGCGATGAGGGCCATCAACTGATCTCCATCAACCAAGCGACCCTTTTCGTCACAAATCAGCAATCTGTCTGCATCACCATCAAGGGCGATACCAAGATCGGCGCCTTCTTCAACAACCTTCTGGCACATGGCCTCCGTCGATGTCGACCCGCAGTCCTGGTTAATATTAAATCCATTTGGCGAGACCCCCATGGAGATCACTTCGGCTTCCAGTTCCCAAAAAACAGTCGGCGCCACTTTATACGCCGCGCCATTGGCGCAATCGACCACGATCTTGAGACCTTTCAGCAATTGACGCCTCGGAAAACTGCTCTTGGCAAATTCTATATAACGGCCCTGGGCGTCATCAAGACGCTGTGCTCGACCAAGCAGTTTTGGCTCCGCAAGCTTGATATTGCTGTCATCCAGGATGTCCTTTTCGATGCTTTTCTCAACATCATCGGACAATTTATATCCATCCGGACCAAACAACTTGATCCCGTTATCCTCAAACGAATTATGGGAGGCCGAAATCATGACCCCGAGATCTGCCCGTAAAGACCTGGTGAGCATGGCAATTGCAGGTGTGGGCAAAGGTCCCACAAGAATCACATCCATGCCGACAGACGTGAAGCCTGCTGTCAGTGCCGGCTCGACCATATAGCCGGAGAGACGCGTATCTTTTCCGATAACGACCCGATGGCGGAAATTTCCGCGACCGGCAAACTTCCGGCCAGCAGACTTCCCGACTTTCAACGCGACTTCAGCCGTCATCGGTTCCTGGTTCGCAGTCCCTCGAATGCCGTCCGTTCCGAAATATTTACGTGTCATACCATCGCTCATCGATTGCGCTTTGCCGGTAATTTAGCAGCAAAGCCTTAAAACTTGTCTAAAAAGTGGCAGACCGAACAGATTGCCATATTTGGGCCGCCTGGCGGGTTTCGGCCACATCGTGAACGCGAAGGATCTGAACTCCGCTATTCAGCCCGAAAAGGGCTGCCGAGATGGACCCTGCCACTCTTTTTTGAGCATCCGCCTCACCTGTGACCTTGCCAATAAAAGACTTTCGGGAGACCCCAAGCAAAATTTTGCACCCCAGGGAATGAAAAAAGGGAAGCCCTTGTATGAGCTGCAAATTATGCTCCAAGGTCTTACCAAATCCGATGCCGGGATCAACGATTATCCGTTCTTTTCCAATACCGGCAGCCTCACATACTTCAACTCTGTGGCTTAAGTAGTCAATTACATCAAAGACTACATTGTCATATTGAGGGTTATCCTGCATGACTTTCGGATCAGCCGAGCTATGCATCAGGCAGACCGGAAGGTTTGAGGCCGCCACAAAGTCAAGACTTTCCGGGTCATACTCCAGAGCCGTAACATCATTAATCATGGTCGCCCCAGCAGCCACCGCAGCTTCCATAACGGCCTTTTTTCGGCTGTCGATGGAAATCTCAACCCCTAAACTGCGGCAACCCTCAATCACAGGCACGACCCGTTTGATTTCCTCGGAAGTACTCACCGCCTCTGCGCCGGGCCGTGTGCTTTCCCCTCCTACATCGAGAATTTCTGCTCCGTCCCGTACCATTTCTCCCGCATGGGAAATCGCGATACCCGTATCGAAATGCTGGCCGCCATCGGAAAAACTATCGGGGGTGACATTAAGGATGCCCATGATCCTTGTCGACTCAGTCGTTCTTTCTTCCTGATAGTCTGAAAGGATCGACAACTGACCTTCGATGGAATGGCGATGCCCCTCATCCAAGGACGCTGTCCATTCCTCCAACTCCTGCCGGGTGCATAGAAAAAGGAATGAGCTGTCCGGACCCGAACGAATGCCTAAACGATACAGTGTCGGATTTTCTGCCGGGGCCAGATAAAGGGAGGCCATAGAGGAAAGGCCCCGCGGCAAAGCGGAGCCTTGTTCACCCATTAACATACCAAGGTCCTTTAAGAGCCAGGTTGTGGTTCTGGTTCCATACCGCCGGTAGAGCCGCCGGGTTTCTTATGACCGTCGGTCTCCGGAACAGTTGAACTTGGGCCGTTATCGACAGGAGTCTCGATATCTTCGGGTCGATCGATATCGCCCCCATCCATCAGAGTTCTGATTTCGTCGCCACTAAGAGTTTCGTATTCAAGCAGGCCTTTGGCGATCCGATGCAGTTGATCCTCATGATCGTTAAGGATCTTGCGGGCTGTTGCCTCGCCCTCTTCAACAAATCGGCGCACTTCCTGATCAATCAGTTGCGCCGTCGCGTCAGATACATTCTTCTGCTGGGCAACGGAGTGGCCGAGGAAAACCTCTTCCTGGTTCGCCCCATACATCAAGGGCCCCAACTTGTCCGACAGGCCCCATTCCGTGACCATGCGTCGGGCCATTTCAGTGGCCATCTTGATATCACCTGATGCCCCGGTCGTGACCGCATCATGGCCAAAAATCATTTCTTCGGCAATACGACCCCCCATGGCGACAGCCAGATGGGCAAGACACTGATCCCGGCGCAGGGAATAGCTGTCCTTCTCCGGCAAGCGCATGACCATGCCGAGGGCACGGCCGCGGGGAATAATCGTCGCTTTATGAACCGGATCCGAAGCCTCCATATGCATACCCACGAGGGCATGCCCGCCTTCATGATAGGCGGTGAGCTTCTTTTCTTCCTCAGACATGACCATGGAGCGTCTCTCGGCGCCCATCATCACTTTGTCCTTCGCTTCCTCAAATTCCTGCTGGGTCACAAGGCGCCTGGACTTACGCGCTGCCAGCAAGGCCGCTTCATTGACCAGATTGGCGAGATCAGCGCCGGAAAAACCGGGTGTCCCGCGGGCAATGGTTCTGGCATCGACATCCTGAGCCAGTGGTACTTTACGCATGTGAACTTTCAGGATCTTCTCACGGCCAATGATATCCGGGTTCGGAACAACGACCTGACGGTCAAACCGGCCAGGCCGCAACAATGCCGGATCAAGAACATCGGGGCGGTTGGTAGCCGCCAGAAGGATGACACCTTCATTCGTCTCGAAACCGTCCATTTCAACCAGCATCTGGTTCAAGGTCTGCTCACGCTCGTCATTACCACCGCCGAGACCGGCGCCACGATGACGGCCAACCGCGTCAATTTCATCAATGAAAATGATGCAGGGGGCATTTTTCTTGCCTTGCTCGAACATGTCGCGAACACGACTGGCACCAACACCGACAAACATCTCAACGAAATCAGAGCCAGAAATGGTGAAGAACGGCACATTCGCTTCCCCGGCAACCGAGCGGGCCAGCAGGGTTTTACCCGTACCCGGAGGTCCGATCAACAGAACACCCTTGGGTATTTTACCGCCAAGACGCTGATATTTTTGAGGGCTTTTCAGGAAGTCGACGACTTCCTCAAGTTCTTCCTTGGCTTCTTCAATACCGGCCACATCCTCAAAGGTTACGCGGCCATGCTTTTCCGTCAGCAACTTGGCTTTGGACTTGCCAAATCCCATGGCTTTTCCACCGCCGCCCTGCATCTGGCGCATGAAGAAAATCCAGACCCCGATCAGCAGCAGCATGGGGAACCAGGACAGCAGGGTCGCCATCAACATGCTGCCTTCTTCCTTCGGAGCTGCATTAATGATGACGCCGTGCGTGTTCAGCTTACTCACAAGGGTGCTGTCTTCCGGTGCATAGGTGGTAAAGGTTCTTCCGTCTGTGGTTTTACCTTTAATGTTATGACCTTGGATGGTGACTTCGCTTACCTTGCCATTTTCAACTTCGCTCAAGAAGGATGAATAGGAATAGGACGATCCTGTACTTCGTGAAGAGGAATCGTTGAAGATATTAAAGAGGGCTACTACAAGCAGCGCGATCACTACCCATAGCACCAGATTTTTGCCAAAGAGATTCACGAAAAATCTTCCTTCCCTGATCAAGCGCGCGCAGGCTTAATCTCGCTAAAGTAAACCCTAAGAATGGAAACCCACCTTAGATATAATTCATTAACATCAAGTTCCAATAGGCCGATGGTTAATAATATGTGCCATTTCGCCCGTGATTAACGGTTTGAATACCATTTTGAACCGACCCTTTGCAATGCCTGACTGATTTAGGTCACCTGAAAAGAGCGGCGCCGCCACCAATTGGTCTTCCGACCAGATAGCAGGCAAGGTATTTCTCACTTTTGCGGGCAGTTTCAGCTCAGATCGGCTCAATCCCGCGTTTTTCAGATACTGCCAGCCATCCGCGCCGATTCGGCGCACTTTCAGGGGCTTATCCACCGGCAATCCTGGCATCAGATCCGTGACTTGGTATCGTCCATCCCACAAAAATCCTCGGTTGGATCCGATGCCGTTTTCCGGAAGATCTTCCCGGCCTGCCTCCCGGCAGATCGTCCAGACCTCGCCGACCCTGAAGATCTCACAGCCGGACAATGTTTCAGAGATGCTTGAATTCTGAACCAGGCACCTGTCATAAAGCTTTTCCAGGGAAGAGAGTTTGACGGGCTTTTCCTGACCCGACACAAGCGATACGGACCGGCTCAAAAGACGCAGGCCGATTTCCTCAGGGCAGTTTCGTAAGTCCAGATCCGACAGCTCAATAAAACCAAACGGACTCATCCGACAAATCTTGTGAAAATGATCTTCAGTCAGTTGGGTTAGGGCGTCGGCGGCGCGGCCAAGGCGTTTGGCGGAGCGGTTAAGAGCATCTGGCTCGGTGCCCGGTAGTTTCTGGAGACCTTTGAGAATGGGGCCGAGATGGGTGCGGGTGAATTTCGGATTGTCGTTGCTGGGATCTTCAATCCACTCCTGGCCTACTTCAATCAGAAAATCCCGCAAACGATGACGCTCAAATTTCAAAAGCGGCCTGAGCAGCCGAATATCACCGCGACCTGCTGATTGCCGGATGGCAGAAAGCCCGTCAAGGCCGCTGCCCTTCGATAAGCGCATGAGAAGGGTTTCGGCCTGATCTTCCATCTGATGACCGAGCAATAAAGCCCCGATACCCTTCTCACGGCAAAAATCCGTCATCAGGGCATATCTGGCCTCCCTGGCAGCAGATTGAATTCCGGTTGCTGGAAACGGTCCGGTCCAGCGAAGAATATGATTTTCGATCTTTCGCGAGGTCAGCCAGCCGGCGACCTGATCCGCTTCCGGCGCCGAGTCAGGTCTAAGACCGTGATCCACACATAGACCGACAATTCGTTGTCCCTGGTTTCTGCCCCAGGCGGCGGCCAGCAGTGCAAGGGCCATACTGTCGGATCCGCCGGAAACGGCGACAGCAACTCTACCGCCAAAAGCCTCGGCTTTCAGCTCCTGCATTTCAAGATCAAACGATGTCTGGAGGTCCAGTTCAGTCATGGAGCCCGGTCCTGCGCAAAGCTTACCCTGCGCATCCTATTTTCTGCTTTTCACGATTTGCCGTGCGGACCAGCCGCGCCGGCAGCTGGGCAAACTGCTTGTCAATCTGCTCGAACGTTGCACAGGCTTCGTCCTTCTGATCCATACGACCCAGGGTCATGGCCAGTTTTAACAGATTGTCCGCAGCCTTGGAATTATCGGGGTAATTCTGGTATCCTTCAAAAAAAGCAGAGGCGGCATTAGGGAAATCTCCCCGCACATAATATGTCTCACCAAGCCAATACTGAGCATTTCCGGCAAGCTCATGATCTTTGTTCTGTGCCAGAAACTCCGCGAAGGCAGCCTCTGCTTCATCATATTGATCGGCGCGGACAAGAGAGATCGCATAGTTATACTGATCTGAAGGTGTCCCTGCAGGCAACACAGAGCTGGATGCCGCCGCAGCTGTCGCATCGGATTGGGTAGGTGAAATACTTGCCACCGCCGTTGAAGAGGAACTGTCTGGAGCTGATAGCGTTCCAAGTACTTTGCTTCCTTGCGGAAGCGGTTCCCCGACAGTTGTCGTTTGATCGGAAGTCGGAGCAAGAGCACCGGATTGCTGCCCCGGGGTGGTCGTTGCGGCCGGAGCGACAACATTTCCGCCACCTCCCAACTGCCGCTCAATTTCCGTCAGACGAAAATCAACGTCTTTCACAAGCTTATCAAGACGATTTGAGATTTGATCGATTTTGAATGTCGCTTCTTCCTGAATGCCTGTGAGGCGCCTTTGTTCCGTTTCGAGGGCCACAATTTTTTGAGAGAGTATTGCCAGCCCATTTGGGTTTGCACCGCCTGTCAGCGGCGCGGCACCGGTCGTTGAAGGGGCTGTTGCCGCACGCGGAGGCGGAGGTGTGCCTTTGTAAAGCTGGCGCTGAACATCATTGAGATCCAGTTCCAGGCGGTTGATCCGGTCAACAAGTGCCCGGACCTCGCTGCTTTGGGCAAAGGCTGATGTACTGCCAAGAATGACAACAGCCGTCGTCAAAACGCTGGCCAAAAGCAGGTTGAAGCGCTTGTAGTGATTGACGGCAACGGCTTTGGAAACTGGTAAAGTAACTCTCATTGATGGCTCACCCTCTCTTAAGTCTTGTGACTATAAGATATGACGTCACACCCGAAGTTTCAAATTCGTTCAAAATATTGGCTTTTTTATGATGTCCGAAATAACTGCATCTGCCGGACCCCTACAGACAACGAAAAACGCCCGCCCTCACATGACCATCGGTCCTGTGCGGATACGGGCGTTTAACTGATGGTTTTCTCTGTTTAGTTTACAACCGAAACAGAGCGCCGGTTCTGAGCCCATGCGGCTTCGTTGTGACCGAGCGCAACCGGGCGTTCCTTACCATATGAAATGGTAGAAAGACGACCAGGTGAAATACCGAGCGTTACAAGATAATTCTTGACGGCTGTGGCGCGACGCTCACCAAGAGCAAGGTTGTACTCCCGTGTGCCACGCTCATCCGTATTGCCTTCAATCAGAAGAGTAACTGATGGATTTGCATTCAGCCATGCAGCCTGGCGCTGCAGAGTAGCCTGTGCTTCGTCCGTCAAATTATATTGATCAAAACCGAAGAACACGCGATCGCCGACATTCAGGACAAGATCTTCCTGACTGCCAGGCTGAACGCCCGTCGTAACAGTTTCTGTAACAACTGTCGTCGTTGAACCTGATGTTCCGCTCGTCTGGGTAGTCGCGCCCCCACCTGAGCTGTCACCGGTTTCCGTTGGTGCCGTTTCACATGCTGCGACGAGCAGCAATGCTGTGAAAATACTTAAGGTTTTAAGGCCTAGATTGAGCCGCATTTACTTAACTCCCATCCTCTGGAAATCATTGAACTTTGGGTATCTTAAATAAACACGGATACTAAGCAGTATCTATGTAAATCAAACAGATAATCCCCCTAATATATTTACTCGCAAACTATACTTGTTTGGTCTCATCTATTCAAGTCGTAGCGGAGACCACGCAGGATCCGATCCGTCGCCGGGAGAGATCACTTCACGTTCGTTATATCCCGTTAAATCAATTGACCACAAGCGAACTTTGTCGCTTAAGCCATCATTTTTTCCCGGAATTTGCCGAAAAAACACTAAAACCCGGCCATTTGGCGCCCATGAGGGCCCTTCGTTATGGAAGCCTTCGGTCAAAATCCTCTCCTGAGAGCCGTCAGTCCGCATTACCCCTATGGAAAACTGGCCCCCAGTAAGTTTCGTAAAGGCTATCAAATCTCCGCGAGGGGACCAAACAGGTGTGCCATAATTGCCACTACCGAAGCTGATCCGCTTCACATTCCGGCCATCTGAGTCCATGACATAGAGCTGTTGGCGGCCGCCGCGGTCTGATTCAAAGACGATTTGGGTGCCGTCGGGAGAGAAAGACGGGGCCGTATCGATGCCTGGATGATTGGTCAGGCGCTTCATCTCCCGGGTCCTCAGATCCATGATATATATTTCTGTATTCCCGTCCTGCGCCATGCTCATGACAACCTGATTGCCGGAGGGTGAGAACCGTGGGGCAAAGGTCATGCCGGGGAACTCCCCAAGGATCTCCTGCTGGCCGGACTCGATGTCATAGAGATAGACCCGAGGTTTGTCGTTGAAATAAGACAGATAGGTGATGACCTTTGAGTCCTGTGTCGGGGAGAAACGCGGTGTCAGCACCAGCTCATTTCCACTCGTCAGAAACTGATGATTTTCGCCATCCTGGTCCATCATTGCCAGCCGCTTGATCCGTCGGTCAGCCGGTCCGGATTCCGAGATATAAACGATTTGCGTATCGAAATACCCTTCTTCCCCGGTCAGGCGCTTATAGATCAAATCGGCAATGCGATGAGCAATCCGCCGCCAGTTGGACGGTGGGGAGGTATATTGAATACCTGTCAGATACTGTTCGGCAAACACATCCCAGAGCCGGAATTGAACATTGATCTGGCCATCACTCAGGGCCGTCACCTGCCCTGTCGACAGGGCCTGAGCATCAATCTTGCGCCAGTTGGCATAGACAGGAATGACCTGCAGATCCGCCGGTTTCTGAAGAAAGGCCCGCTGATCAATGGGTTTGAACAGCCCGGAGCGTTCAAGGTCTGCCCGGACAACTTCCGCAATCTGCATGCCCAGCTTTGCGGCCGTTTCCGTCTGTCCGTACAAGTCTGTCACCGCAATTGGCAGGGGTTTGATGTTCCCTTGCGTAATATCGATAACAAGCTCAGCCCGTGCTGGAGCAATAGCAACCATCAGGCTGACCAATCCAACAACGAAAATATAACTCTTGTATGTTCTGCCGATCATTATTTTTCCTATTACCTGAACATATCCTGCGGATCAAAATTCATTGTTACAGTACGCCAGCTTTCATATTTCTCTACGGGAAGCTTATAGGGCTGACACTGAATGACGGCCCGTTTGGCACTTTCCGCCGCGACCCGGTGAAACTCACTTCTAAAGGCTCCATCATTAACAATTTCCGGATAGCCGATCAATGTTCCATCCTGATTAAACTGCATTCTCAAAGACACAACCAAGTCTTCTGCGTTCACCGCACCAGTCGGAACATTCCAGCATCTTTCAACTTGTTGTCTCAATGCATCTTTCTCACTTAACGACAGCGGCAGAGACCGATCGGCAGCCTGGGTTGACGAGTTCGGCACTTTTTCAGCAGAATTGGGCTTTTTTGTGTCTGTTTCAGCCGCGGTATTCGCCGCTTGTTCCTTTTTCTTCTTGTCCAATAACGCCTTCATCTGATTCAGATCGAACGTCTTCTTCTTGGGCTCAGGCTTAGGCTCAGGCTTTTTCGGCTCAGGCTTCGGCTTGGGTTTTGGCTTCACCTTCGGCTTAGGAACAGGCTTGGTAATGACCGGTTCCGGTTTCGGCGCAGGCTCTGGTTCCGGCTTTGGTTCTGGTTCAGGTGCGGGTTCTGGCTCAGGTTCCGGCTCGGGCTTAGGGGGAGGTGCCGGCTCAGGTTTTGGCGCTGGTTTTGGCTCTGGTTTGGGTTCTGGTTTCGGTTCTGGCTCCGGTTTGGGTTCAGGCTCCGGCGTTGGATTTGGCAAATTTGTAATGTCAGCAATTTCGACGATCTCGACCGCAATCACCGTCGGTTGCTCAAGAATTTTCGGATCTGTAAACAACGGCAATCCCGTATACATGATCACCAGGATCAGCATATGCAGCACTGCCGATGTTAGTGCAGGCACCCTCATCGTGAACAATAATCCTTACTCTTAGTTGTCTTTACTATCAGTCTCCGCCGATTTTTGTCCGGCGGAAACCATGGCAACACGCTTAAATCCGGCACTATGGATTTCACCCATAACAGCGAGCACACGACCGTAATTCACATTTGTATCGCCTCGGACAAATATCCGCTGATCCTGCTTGGCGCCTGTCACCGCCTGCAGCTTGGGCACCAGATTTTCGATGCCGACCTCGATATCTTCCAAAAATACCCGTCCTGCACTGTCCACACTAATCACAAGGGGTTCATCATTTCCTTGGATGGCGGAAGATTTTGTTTCCGGCAGGTCGAGGGGAACACCGACGGTGAGCAACGGTGCCGTGACCATGAATACGATGAGCAGAACGAGCATCACGTCGACAAAAGGCGTCACGTTGATCTCAGACATTTGCTGGTGCCGGCGCCGCCGGCCCTTGCCCGTAAAGGCGGTATAATGATTGGTGTCCATGATCAGTCACCCTGATCCAGTTGGCGGGACAGGATAGCTGAAAACTCTCCGGAAAACCCTTCCAGTCGGGTGATGATGCGCTGTAGATCATTTGAAAATTTGTTATAGGCAACAACAGCCGGAATAGCAGCCACCAGGCCCAAGGCTGTTGCAAACAGCGCTTCCGCGATGCCGGGCGCAACAACGGCAAGGCTGGTATCCTTAGTGGCGGCGATGGACTGGAAACTGTTCATGATCCCCCAGACCGTTCCGAACAGACCAAGAAAAGGTGCGGTGGAGCCGACGGTCGCCAAAAAGCCAAGATATTTTTCGAGCCGTTCGACCTCCCGGTCAATGGTCACCCGCATGACTTGATGAATACGGGCCTGCAATCCAGTATGGGCATGTTTATCAATGCCTTTCTCGGTGGAGCGGGACCATTCCTTCATGGCGGCTGCGAACAGCATGGCCAGGGGATTATCCGGACTGCCCCCAACCCGACGATATAGGTCTTCCAGATTACCACCTGACCAGAATTCATTTTCAAAATCATCCGCATCCGCACTTATGCGACGAAACCGCATGATTTTGTCAATTATTATTGCCCAACTCCAAAAGGAAGCAAGAATAAGTACAATCATGACAATCTGCACAACAATATCGGCCTGTAAAAACAGACCGACCATAGACATATCAGCTGCAGCGCCCCCTAATTCCTGGGTAACAACAATCGTTTCGTTTTCCATTTACTCTTTCCTGGCTAAAGAATACGCAAATAACGCTTAAGGCCCTAATAATGCATTAAACTTCTCATTTATGGCAGAAGAAAGACGCTGGGGTTTACCGTCCTGACCCAAACAGGCGACCCGCACGGATGTCTCGACGAGGATATCTTCTTCGCAGGAGATATCCTGCTTCATATGCAAAGATGCCCCTCTCAAATCCGTAATCCAGGTCGTTACCATTAGTTTGTCATCCATCTTCGCCGGTTTGAAGTAATCGATTTTGCAGGATCTCACGACAAAATTCTGCCCCTCAGCAACCATCATGGCCTGTTGATTGATGCCGATCCCGCGAAGCATGTCGGTGCGGGCCCTTTCGGTAAATTTCAGATAGTTGGCATAATAGACAATGCCGCCCGCATCGGTGTCTTCCCAATATATCTGAAGCGGAAAAAGATGCCTGGGACCCTCCGGCAGTTCCTCAAAGCGCCCTAGCATTTCGGCGTCAGCCATTATCGGTCTCATCCTCAATCAGATTTAGCTGGGTACTGATTTCCTTCGGGAAATCCAACCCCAAATGATCAAAGGCAGCCTTGGTCAGCATGCGCCCGCGCGGTGTCCGCTGCAAAAACCCCTGCTGAATAAGATAAGGTTCGATAATGTCTTCTATGGCATCCCGCGGTTCGGACAGAGCGGCCGATAAGGTTTCGACGCCAACGGGACCACCATTGAAGTCGCGGGCAATCCGGCCGAGATATCGACGGTCCATGGAATCCAGCCCCCGCTTATCCACTTCAAGCCTGTTAAGTGCCGCATCGGCCTTGACGGCATCGACAAGATCCGCGCCTGCAACGGACGCAAAGTCACGAACTCGCCTCAGCAGACGTCCCGCCACCCGCGGCGTGCCGCGACTGCGGTTGGCGATTTCCACAGCTCCATCCTCTGACAGGTTCATCCCGAGCACTCGAGCCCCACGCGCTACAATCAGCTTGAGCTCCTGGGGTTCATAGAAATTCATCCGGAGTGGAATGCCAAAGCGCTCCCGAAGCGGTGTCGTAATCAGACCGGAACGGGTGGTTGCCCCGACAAGAGTAAAGGGCGGAAGATCGATGCGGACGGAACGGGCCGCCGGCCCCTCCCCGATGATCAGGTCAAGATGGAAATCTTCCATGGCCGGATAAAGGATTTCTTCCACAGCTGGGCTCAACCTATGGATCTCGTCGATGAACAGAACGTCGTTCTCTTCAAGATTTGTCAGCAGAGCTGCGAGATCCCCGGCTTTTGTAATCACCGGCCCGGCTGTCGCCCGAAAATTTACGCCCAACTCGCGCGCCACAATTTGTGACAGGGTTGTCTTTCCAAGACCGGGAGGGCCAAAAAACATGACATGATCCAGAGCTTCTGAACGGGATTTCGCGGCTTCAATAAAAACACTGAGATTTTCCCGAACCTGTTTCTGGCCAATAAAATCACTGAGAACCTGGGGCCGGAATTGAGCTTCCACCAGATCCTGTTCACCTTGAGCCGCCCCGACAAGCCTGTCTTCCATTATGCCGCCAACTCCTTAAGGCCCGCTGTAATGAGTGCTTCAACCGTAGCGTCTCCGCCCAGGTCCCTTGCGGCTGCGGCCACAGCACCGAATGCTTCTGCTCTCCCATAGCCGAGATTGACGAGAGCGGAAACCGCATCTCCGGCCGCCACCTGTTGCGGGCCGGCTGAAGCTCCTTTTTGGGCTACCTCTGCTGAGAAGGCGACGGGCCCAAGATCCATCTTTGCTACTTTATCTTTCAGTTCTGCAGTAATCCGCCCCGCGACCTTTGGGCCAACCCCACTGACCCTTGTCAGCGCTGTTTTATCGCCGGCAGCCACGATCTGGGTTAGCTCATCGCCACCATAGAGAGACAGGATCCCGAGCGCGACTTTAGCGCCAACCCCCTGGACCGTTTGCAAAAGCACGAACCAGGCCCGTTCCGAGACTTCCTGAAATCCATAGAGATGAATATGATCTTCGCGGACATGGGTCTCTATATATAGGCTGACGGTCCCGCCTTTTTCCGGCAGAAGTCTGAGCGCCCGACCGGAGCAAAAAACGAGATAACCGACACCAGAAACGTCGATAACGATCCAGTCCTCGCCCTGACTATCCAGTTTTCCAGTCAGTTTGGCAATCATGTCGTCCGCCCCGCCATCATTGTCGCCTTTCGCAAACTCCGATTTGTCCCGGCATAATGGGCGTGACAAATGGCTACCGCCAGGGCATCTGCTGCATGTTCATTGGTGATTTTGCAGCCCGGCAACAGCATACCGACCATGGCATGGATCTGTTCCTTACCGGCATGTCCGGCGCCAACAACAGATTTTTTGATCTTGTTCGGCGCATATTCCTCGACCGCAAGGCCATGTAATGAGGGCACCAGAAGAGCAATCCCGCGCGCCTGGCCCAGTTTCAGGGTGGACACAGGATTTTTATTGACGAACGTCTCTTCCACCGCAGCCTCGGCAGGTTGCCATTCTCCGATAACCCGGTTGATCCCGTCATAGAGCTGCACCAAGCGTTCGGACAGACCCAGGGACCCATCAGAGGCGACAGCACCATTGGCAAGATGCCGCAAAGAGGTTCCTTCCACCTCAATGATCCCCCACCCGGTATGGCGAAGTCCTGGATCGAGCCCTAATAAACGCATGGCTGACAACAGTCCCTTCAGGTATTAATCGCCCAGTTTTTCCATAATATCGGCCGGAATATCAAAGTTAGCCGACACCTTTTGCACATCATCATTGTCTTCAAGAACATCCACCAGCTTGAAAACGGAGTTCGCCTTTTCCTCTGATTCAACCGGAATGGTATTTTGCGGCTTCCAGACGATACCTGCTTCCTGCGGGGCCCCGAACTTGTCTTCCAAAGCGTCGCGGACATCGTTGAAATCTTCCATGGCACAGGTGATTTCATGGATCTGGCCATCGCTTTCGACATTCTCCGCGCCGGCTTCCAGCGCCACCTCGAAAAGCTCATCACCATCAATACCGGAAGCGTCGAAAATCACTTGCCCGACATGGTCAAACATAAACGAGACGGACCCGGTTTCACCCAGAGCACCACCGGCTTTCGAAAAAGCGGACCTGACTTCCGCTGCGGTTCGGTTCTTGTTGTCCGTCAGGGTTTCAACAATCAGAGCAATGCCGCCGGGGCCATATCCTTCGTAGCGGATTTCCTCGTAGACATCCCCTTCGCCTTCCCCTGACGCTCGCTTGATCGCCCGGTCAATATTGTCTTTCGGCATGTTATCACTGCGGGCGGCGGCGATGGCCGTTCTCAGGCGTGGATTCATGCTAGGATCCGGAAGACCGGATTTGGCGGCAACTGTCAGTTCTCGGATATGTTTCGCAAAAATTTTCGCCCGTTTTTTATCCTGTGCACCTTTGCGGTGCATGATATTCTTAAATTGTGAATGTCCCGCCATATCCTGTCTCGTACTCTATATATTGCCGTTTACTCTACTGCTGTTTGTAGCCGATCCAAAGCGCCAGCGCACGTGGTTTTTACGCCTTTAAGTAACGCTAGCTTGGGTCCGGCCAGCATTCTCTCAGCCTGCCGCCAACTCGCAAGGGCGCAATATACGACGCAAGGCCTGTTTCATCGTTGGTCTGCACAAAAATTCCACAGGCAGTACCGTCTCCAAGAGCAGGTGTAAACCGACCGCCTGGAATTTTTCGCGTGAACCGACGCAGCGGCTCTTCCTTCTCCATACCGATCACCGAATTATAATCCCCGCACATACCGGCATCGGTCTGATAAGCTGTCCCGCCTGGGAAAATCTGAGCGTCCGCCGTGGGGACATGGGTATGACTGCCGACAACCATGGATACCCGACCATCACAAAACTGCCCCATCGCCATTTTCTCCGACGTGATCTCACCATGGATATCGACCAGAATGGCATCATATTTCTGGCCAAGTCGGGAGGTTTTCAGCACTTTATCAACGGCGGCAAACGGATCATCGAGCGGATCCATGAAAAGTCGCGCCATCACCTGTACAACCAGAATGCTTTTGCCATTTCTTGTCTTAAAAGCGCTCGCCCCGCGACCCGGTGTTCCTTCCGGATAATTTATGGGCCGCAGCATGCGCGGGTCACCTGATATATAGGGCATGATCTCTTTTTGGTCGAAACTGTGGTTGCCAAGGACGATGCAATCAACACCCGCCTCATAAAACTCGCCGGCAATTTTCTCGGTTATTCCAAAACCGGCGGCGGCGTTTTCTCCGTTGGCGACAACAAAATCAACCTTGAGCCGCTCTTTCATGGCGGGAAGATTGTCGATCAGGACTTCCCTGCCCGATCGCCCGACGACGTCCCCAAAATAAAGTATGTTCACCCAAATTTCCTAACATCTATCTCTGTGACGATCCAGTCCAGCTTCTGATCAAATTCATCAGTAGCTATCGTCGGCACTTCCTGTCCCGCGTATGCATAGCCCACCGCGGTGCATTTACCAGTCTTCCGCAATTTTTCGAGGGTACGATCATAATACCCACCGCCATAGCCCAATCTAAAGCCATACCGGTCAAAGGCAAGCAGCGGAGCGACGATAACTGTCGGCACCAGAACATCTTCCGTCTCAGGCGGAACCGGAACCTTAAAAGGGCCGGGCACCAAGGCCAATTCAGGTCGCCAGTGCCTGAAAATCAATGGCAATTCTGCAGCTTCGATGACCGGAAGAACGCAGGTCACACCCGCATCATGAAGGGAATGAAGAAGGGGGCGGGTATCCAGTTCAGACCCGATGGGCCAATAGAGGGAAACGATTTCCCCTGATAAATTCTGAAACTGCGCCAGAAGGTTTTTAGCAGCTTCCGCACCCGCGCCAGAGCTCTGTAAGCTGTCACGAACGCGGTGAGCTTCCTGTCTTTGTCGCTGTTTCTGTATGGGGGAAGAGGTCAAATCTGGGTTTCAGCAATTGATTTTCTGATAAGTAAAGCTGCACCAACATAGCCGTCGACGCGTGGAAATCTCTGTGGCCTGACAAGTCAGGTGGGCGCCGATATATTAGGACCAGGGTCCAGACAGGGAACAGCTCCCAGGATTTCGTTATTGGCCCCAGGATGTCATTCGTCTAACGCACAAGCCAGTGCAGCTCTTTGCTCTATTTAGGCGCTTTCAAGCTTGTCTGCAATAGCTTCTATTTTATCAGCCCAGTCCGAATGATCTGCCGGCTGCTGCTCAGCGGCTTCTTCTCGCAGCTTTTCAATGGTTTCATAGGCCTGTGATAAATCGTCTGCGATCAGCAAAGAGGCCATCAGTAACAGCTGTCCTTCACTGGCATTGCTAATGGACTCAGAGAGATCCTGAACTTTCTTGTCAACAAACTCAGACAGATATTCCAGATGCTCTTCTTCCCCGTCCCCGCAGATTATCGGATAGCTTCTTCCATTCACCTTGACCGTAAGTGACGCCATGTTATTGCTCCAATATCGCGCTGAGTTCGTCAATCGAATTATCAAGACGGGTGGAAACGATGTCGGCGGTTCTCTTCAAGGCGTCATATTTCGCCTGGAGTTCGCCCAGTTCCCGTTTCAGGGCACTATTTTCTTCCGTCAGGCCGGCATCGGAACCCCCGCCGACCATATCGAAACTTGCCTGTGGTTGATCGGTTGAAATTTTGTCTGCAGCGGCCTGCAAGCGCGCGATCGCAGCGTTCATTCTTGATTCGGTGTTTTCAGCATTCCCCATAAGATTTTTTCACATTGCTTATATCTAGTTACATGAAATCTCTCACCTTCAACAATACGATCATGCCATAACATACGTCAACATAATTGCTTGTATCATTTTTATGGGCTTTGTGGGCCGTTGAAGCAACTAAGCGGTTGACGTGCGGGTTATTGGGCGGCATCTTCCCCCCGATTCCAATAAAACCATCCGGTGACTGTGACGATTCTGGGCAATTATACTGAGACCGATTTTATCAGTTTAAGACGGGATTTTCATCGGTTACGGACGCGCATTTAAACCAAACCCGAAGACGGGCACCAGTACTGTAAAGACGCCTTTAATTCTGATCCGAGCAAATGAGGACGTGAAGCTGGCGTTGAAGTCGTAATATGACTGGTGGATAAAGATGAGCCAATTATGAATGAAATCGGGCTGAAATCATCCCCAAATACAGCCAAACACAACGATATGGCAAATGCCATCCGAGCCCTTGCCATGGACGCCGTCCAGCAAGCGAATTCCGGACATCCGGGGATGCCCATGGGCATGGCGGACGTTGCCACTGTTCTGTTTTCGAAATTTCTGAAATTTGATCCGATGAAACCGGACTGGCCGGATCGGGACAGATTTGTCCTGTCTGCAGGGCATGGCTCCACTCTGCTCTACTCCCTGCTGCATCTGACCGGCTACAAGGACATGACGCTGGAGCAGATCAAAAACTTTCGCCAACTTGGATCGATCACAGCCGGACATCCGGAAGTTGGTCATGCTACTGGTGTCGAGACAACCACGGGCCCCCTGGGGCAAGGCCTTGCGACCGCTGTCGGCATGGCATTGGCGGAGCGCCTTCAGGCTGCCCGCTTCAAGGACATTGTTGATCATTATACATACGTCATTGCAGGTGACGGCTGCCTGATGGAAGGCATCAGCCATGAGGCCATTTCCTTTGCGGGTCACCTTGGTCTCGCAAAACTCATCGTCTTGTGGGATGACAATTCCATCAGCATTGATGGAGCGACGGACCTGTCCGTGTCGGACGATCAGAAGAAGCGCTTTGAGGCCGCCGGCTGGCATGTCCTGGAAATTGACGGTCATGATGCCTCACAGATTGAAAAAGCTCTTGAGTTGGCCAGGGCAAGTAACCAGCCGTCCCTGATTGCCTGCCGGACAACGATCGGGTTTGGCGCTCCCAATAAACAGGGAACGGCCTCTGCTCATGGCGCCCCACTCGGCAATGACGAGATTGCTCTGGCCAGAAAAGAACTGAATTGGCCTCACAAACCCTTCGAGATTCCGGTCAAGACACTCGACTGCTGGCGCACGGTCGGCACCAAAGGTGCCCGTCACTCGGCTGAGTGGGAAAACACCTTTTCGAATCTCAGCCAGGAACAGAGAATTGCTTTTGAAACCGGACAAAATGGTGAACTTCCATCGGATCTGGATGATATTATCGCTGGCTACAAAGAGCAACTGACGGAGGAAGCCCCGGGATGGGCGACACGCAAGTCCAGTCAGGAGGCCCTGAAAGTCATCAACGACCATGTCCCAGAGACGATCGGCGGGTCCGCCGATCTGACCGGGTCGAACCTGACGCAAACGCCGGAAATGCTGCCGGTGACTGCTGAAGATTTTTCTGGCCGATACATATATTATGGTGTCCGGGAATTTGGCATGGCGGCCATCATGAACGGGATAGCCCTGCATAAGGGTTTCATCCCCTACGGTGGCACATTCCTGGTGTTCACCGATTATGCGCGCCCGGCAATCCGGCTTTCCGCCCTTATGGAGCAACGGGTCATCTATGTGATGACCCACGATTCCATCGGCCTTGGAGAAGACGGACCGACCCATCAGCCGGTGGAGCATCTTGCCGCCCTCAGGGCCATTCCAAATTTGAACGTTTATCGGCCTGCTGATGCGGTTGAGACAGTTGAATGCTGGCAGATGGCGCTGAAGACAAAATCTGCACCGTCTATTCTATCTTTAAGCCGTCAGGGCCTGCCCCTGGTGCGCGCCAGCCACACAGCTGAAAACCTGTGTTCATATGGGGCCTATGAACTGTCCCCGGCCAATTTGGATCCAAAAATCACCATTCTCGCCACGGGATCGGAAGTTTCGCTGGCGTTGGAAGCCCAGAAAAAGCTTGAAGTCGATGGCATTGGAACACGTGTCGTCTCCATGCCGTCCTGGGAGCTGTTTGACGCTCAGGATACTCCCTATAAGACAAACATCCTGGGTCCCGGAACAATCAAAATAGCGATCGAGGCCGGATGCTCCATGGGCTGGGCGAAATATACCGGCCTGGATGGCGGATTTGTCGGCATTGATACCTTCGGGGCGTCAGCGCCGGCGGGAGATCTGTACAAGCATTTTGGAATCACCGCCGATGCCGTCGTCGAGATGGCAAAAAACAAACTTTAAATTCGAAAGGGCAGCCCGGCTGCCGATAAGGGTAATAGGAGTAATAAAATGACTGTTCGCGTATCTATCAATGGATTTGGACGTATTGGACGGAATATCCTTCGCTCGATCTATGAATCAGGCCGGACCGATGTCGAAGTCGTCGGCATCAACGATCTCGGGTCAGTAGAAGCCAATGCGCATTTGCTCAAATATGACAGCGTTCATGGTCGCTATCCTGGGACGGTCACCGTTTCCGGGGACACAATTGATCTTGGCCGCGGACCGATCAAGGTTACCGCCGAGCGTAATCCGGCCGATTTGCCGTGGGGCGAGCTGGATGTGGATATTGCCTTTGAATGTACAGGCCTGTTTACGCATCGGGACAAAGCCTTCGCTCATCTGGACGCAGGTGCCAAGAAGGTTCTGATTTCCGCACCGGGAACAGAAGTCGACCTGACTGTAGTATTTGGCGTTAATGACGACAAACTTGAAGCCGGACATACCGTTGTTTCCAATGCCTCCTGCACAACCAACTGCCTGGCTCCAGTCGCCCAGGTCCTGAACGATTCAGTAGGTCTTACCCATGGCTTCATGACGACAGTCCATGCCTTCACGGGTGATCAGCCGGTTCTGGATACCTTGCATTCGGATCTTCGCCGGGCACGGGCAGCCGGCATGTCGATAATTCCGACATCGACAGGTGCCGCCAAGGCTGTTGGTCTGGTTCTGCCGGAACTCGCCGGAAAACTGGACGGAACATCCGTTCGCGTTCCGACACCGAATGTGTCCATGATTGACCTGACTTTTGTTGCTGGCCGCTCAACGTCTGTTGACGAAGTCAACGCCGCCATGACTGAAGCAGCCAACGGACGGCTCAAAGGCATTCTTGAGGTCAATGATGAGCCGCTGGTCTCCATGGATTTCAATCACAGCCCGGCCAGCTCGTCCTTCGACCTGACACAAACACAGGTCATTGAAGGCACCTTTGTCCGGGTGTTAAGCTGGTATGACAACGAATGGGGCTTCTCCAATCGCATGAGCGATACCGCGATTGCGATGATGAACGCCGGCTGATCATTCGTTGAAGGAGCTCCATTGCATGGCAACGTTCAAGACACTTGATGACCTGGAGATCGCTGGTAAAACCTTGTTGATACGGGTCGATCTGAACGTTCCCATGGAGGAGGGCCTGATTTCCGATTTCACCCGGATAGAGCGGATCGTGCCGACCATCCAGGAACTCACAAAGGCCGGTGGCATCGTTGTGCTCCTCAGTCATTTTGGGCGACCGAAGGGTCGGCGAAATCCTGAAATGTCCCTGCGACCCCTGGTGGCGGCACTGTCTGACAGCCTCGGCCAGGATGTTGCGTTTGCTGAGGATTGCGTGGGTCCAGAAGTGGCACAAGAGATCACGTCCCTGTCCCCCGGTAGCGTCATTCTCCTTGAGAATGTCCGCTATCATGCCGGAGAGGAAGCGAATGAAGGTAACTTTGCTGCAGAGCTGGCAAAGCTCGGCGATACATATGTGAATGATGCTTTCTCCTGTTCGCATCGCGCTCATGCCTCGACCGAAGCTCTGGCTCATCTGCTTCCTGCTTATGCAGGCCGGAATATGGAGGCGGAACTTAAAGCTCTTGAGGGCGCCCTTGAATCTCCAAAACGGCCCGTCATGGCCATTGTTGGGGGCGCCAAAATCTCGACCAAGCTCGACCTACTGTTCAATCTGATTGAAAAGGTTGATTTCCTTGTTATTGGCGGTGGCATGGCCAATACCTTCCTCAATGCGCAAGGAATTGATGTTGGTGCGTCTCTCTGTGAGCATGATCTGGCAGATACTGCATCGGATATTCTGGCCAAGGCGGAAAAGGTTGGCTGTGAAATCCTGCTCCCTTCCTGCGTCGTTCTGGCCAAGGAGTTTAAGGCTGGAGCAGAAAACCGCACGGCGGATGTTAGTGACGTCAGAAGTGACGAAATGATACTGGATGCAGGCAAAACCTCTGCCGATCTGCTGAAAGAAAAGATGGAAACGGCGCAGACTTTGATCTGGAACGGTCCTCTCGGCGCCTTCGAAATAGATCCTTTTGCTGAAGCGACGGTATCTGTTGCCCAACATGCAGGAAAACTGACATCTGCAGGCTCTCTTATTTCGGTCGCAGGTGGTGGGGACACCGTCTCGGCGCTTGCCAAGGCAGGCGTGACGGACCAGTTCACCTATATCTCCACGGCAGGCGGCGCGTTTCTAGAATGGATGGAAGGCAAGGATTTGCCAGGTGTTCTGGCCCTAAAAGCCTCCTGATAACAGATTGACTCCAAAAAGGCCGTAACAATGACAGATATGGGAATGGAAGAGATCGCTGAAGCCTTGGTCGCGAAAGGCAAAGGCATCCTGGCCGCCGACGAAAGCACCGGCACTATTAAAAAGCGGCTGGACAGCATCAATACAGAAAGTACTGAGGAAACACGCCGCGATTACCGCGAGCTTCTGTTTACGGCAGATGGCATAGAAGACAGTATCAGCGGCGTTATTCTCTATGATGAAACCATTCGTCAGAACTCTGCGGCCGGTCCAAAGCTGGTGGATATTCTCAATGACAAAGGGATTTTTCCAGGTATCAAGGTCGATATGGGCGCGAAACCCCTCGCCTTTTCGGAAGGAGAACTTGTTACGGAAGGTCTGGATGGTCTTCGGGAGCGCCTCAATGAATATCGTGAGCTTGGCGCCCGCTTTGCCAAATGGCGGGCTGTGATCTCCATCGGAAACGGTGCCCCAAGCCAGTATTGTATTGACGTCAATGCCCATGCTTTGGCCAGATATGCCGCTCTATGCCAGGAAGCCGGACTTGTCCCCATCGTTGAGCCGGAGGTTTTGATGGATGGAGACCACAGCATTGATGATTGCTATGCGGTGACGGAAACGGCGCTGAAATCCGTATTTGATGAACTCTACAAACAGCGCGTGGTTCTGGAGCAAATGCTGCTGAAACCGAATATGGTGCTATCCGGAGCTGATTGCCCTGAGCAGGCGGACATTGATGAGGTTGCCTCAAAGACCATCTATTGTTTCGAGCAAACGGTCCCCGCCTCTGTTCCGGGAATTGTCTTTCTGTCGGGCGGTCAATCGGCACAGATGGCGACGGCACATCTCAATGCCATGAATAATATGGACAGGCATCCCTGGGAGATCAGCTTTTCCTTTGGCCGTGCCCTTCAGTCGGATGCTCTGACTGCCTGGCAAGGACAACGCGACAACAAAGACGCGGCACAGGCAGCCTTTATCAAGCGGGCTGGACTGGTAAGTGCCGCAAGAGACGGCAGCTACTCCGCTGACATGGAATGAAAGCAGACTGATGGTCATCACTCACGAAGACGAGAAAGTCCGTCCCCGCCTCTATCTGATTTCACCACCGGAAATCGAACTGGACCGTTTTGAGGAAGCCTTCAAAGCGGCTGCCTCCGCCGGCGATATCGCCTGTTTTCAGCTTCGCCTAAAGGATCGACCGCGAGAGGAAGTTATCGCCGCCACAAAAAAACTGATGCCGATCGCTGAAGCGGCCGATATTGCCTTTATTCTGAATGATGACCCGGCGCTCGCGAAGGAACTCGACATTGACGGCGTTCATATCGGTCAGGATGACATGACCTATCGGGACGCCAGAAACCTGCTCGGGCCCGAGGCAATTGTCGGCGTTACCTGTAAAAACTCCCGGCATCTGGCCATGGAGGCGGCGGGTGACGGAGCGGACTATGTCGCCTTTGGCGCCTTCTTTCCGACCAGCACCAAGGACAAAACGGTTCATGCGGATCCTGAAATTCTGGAATGGTGGTCCGGCCTTGCTGAAATTCCCTGTGTCGCCATTGGCGGCATCACCGTGGAAAATGCCCCCGTTCTGGTGAAAAGCGGCGCCGATTTCCTCGCCGTCTCCGGCGGTGTCTGGAATTATCCCAAGGGACCCGCCGCCGCCGTTACCGACTTTAATCGGATGATTGATACCCATCATTCAACCTGATACTGTCCCGCCAATTTTAATTCTGAGAATAATAGAGCCCCGTCATGAAAATTAATGGAAACGCAATTCGCCCCGGCAATGTGGTCGAGCATAAGGGGGGCCTGTGGGTCGCCGTCAAAATCCAGCATACTCAACCCGGAAAAGGTGGAGCTTATCTGCAGGTAGAACTGAAGAACCTGCGCGATGGCACGAAGCTGAACGAACGGTTTCGCGCTTCCGAATCCGTGGAAAAGGTCCGGCTGGAACAGAAGCCGCATCAGTTCCTTTTCGAAAGTGAGGACATGCTCACTTTTATGGATACGTCTTCCTATGAACAGGTTTCAATCGCTAAGGACATGATCGGCGAAAGGGCGGTCTATCTTCAGGACGGCATGGATGTGGAAATCGAGTTCCACGAAGACAGTCCTCTGACAGTGGTTCTTCCCGAACAGGTAACCCTTGAAATCAGCGAAACGGAGCCGACGGTGAAAGGCCAAACAGCGGCCTCTTCCTACAAACCCGCGATCCTTGAAAACGGTCAGCGCATCATGGTGCCGCCATTTTGCGGTGTCGGTGAGAAAATCATTGTCAATACAGAAACAAGCGAGTATCTCAAGCGGGCGGATTAGTCGGGCCGTATTTTTGGCACGTCGCCAACTCCGAAATTTATCAGGTATATAGACAATGGCGAGAAAATCCGCCCTTATCAATGCAATGGAACTGTCCGCCCGCAAAGCGGCACGTAAACTGCTGCGGGATTTCAATGAAGTGGAGCATTTGCAGGTCTCCCGCAAGGGCCCAGCCGACTTCGTTACCCAGGCGGATTTGACGGCAGAAGCGACGTTGCGCGAAGAACTGGGCCGGTTACGCCCGGACTTCGGCTTTATCCTCGAAGAAGGCGGGACCGTGGAAGCTCAAGATGGTGTACATTACTGGGTTGTTGACCCTCTGGACGGCACCACGAACTTTTTACATGGCCTTCCTCATTTCGCGATTTCCATTGGCGTTAAGGCAGGTAAGGACATCATTGCCGGGATTGTCCTGGATCCAGTAAAGGACGAGCTTTTCTGGGCCGAAAAAGGCCAGGGAGCGTATCTGAACGATCGCCGGCTGAGGGTGTCAAGTCGCAGAAAAATGGCTGATTGCATTCTGGCAACCGGCATTCCATTTGTCGGAATCGCCGATCATGACAAGTTTCTCAAAGAAGTGGCTGAGGTGATGTCGGTCTCTGCCGGCATTCGCAGATATGGCGCCGCCGCCCTGGATCTGGCCTATGTGGCTGCTGGCCGCTTTGACGGCTTTTGGGAGAGAAACTTATCAGAATGGGATATTGCCGCCGGCATCGTCATTGCCCGCGAAGCCGGAGCCCTTGTCAGCCAACTGGATGGCGGTGAGAAAATGCTGGAAAAAGGCGATATTCTCGCCACTAATGACGGCATAAACCAGGCCATGCTGGATATTTTCCGGAAAATCCGCCTCGGAAAATAGCTTCCTTAGTTCCACCACCAATCGCCTTGAAATGGATCAATGCTCCGCATGGTTAACTAAAGGATTGTAGCTTAGTCGAGCCTAAGTTAATGTGCTGCTTACAGAACAAGGCTGCCGTAAAGTTGACATTTTCAATAGGCAGGTTTGACGAAGCAGTCGCGAAATATTCATTCAATTTACCAGATTGGATGTATCCGGAAGGGAGGCAGAAAATGACGAAAAGGTCGGCGGTAATATTATTGCCCCGCACCCCCGTTATTCTGACCGCCATCTTCTCATTTAATGTCGCCATCGCAATTCACCCCAATATGTTGCAGGCCGCGTCAAACAGTTCAGACAATCGACCTGCCGTGGAAGTAAATCTGGAGGCAATTGCAAGCAATTCCTCTAAATCAAATCTGGAGCAGAATACTCGTTCCCCGAAAAGATTTGTTTATGGACGTGAAGTCATAATTCTCACGCCTCCGTCCCTTCTGGTAAAACAGGCCCCGGAAAAAATTGTTCTTCCGAGAAAGAAACCCCCGCAATCCGCTCTGGCTATGGAAGCAAAAGAAAAACCAGCGGCTCCTGCAGTGACAGAAGTGGAGACGAAATCACCTGTGGACGCAGCCAAGGTTGCCGCGGTTGACATCAAGGAAAAGATATCTGAAATCCCCATCGCTGAGGAAAAAACACCTTCTCTGGCCGCACCTAAGGTCGAAGCCATCATAGTGCCTGCGGCAGACGAACAAGTCTCCCTGCCCTCTAAAGAAGAAGTAACGGCCACGGAAAAGGAAGTAACGGAGGCCGCCGCGGACAAAGTGGCCGGTCAGGATGACGAGATCAAGGTTGCCGCCATCGATCCGCAATCAGAAATGAATGACGCCGCAAAAGAAACGGCGGCGACAGCGGAAGCCCTGGAAGAAGGAGAGCTTCTCAGCCTTCAGTATTCAACCGGTGAAGTGGACATGCCGGAGACAGCAGGCCCCAAAATTCAGTCTCTTTATGAGCAGCTGGAATTTGATCAGCGGACCGTTCAACTAATTGCCTATGCAACAGCCAATAATAACAGTGCGGCCCGCCGACTGTCCCTGGGACGGGCACTCGCAGTGAGATCTCGACTGCTGGAGCTTGGGATGAACAATAAAAGAATTGAAGTACGCGCGTTGGGGATGCCAAACGGTGAAGCCCCCTCTGATCGCGTTGACCTAGTTTTGATTGCGCGGTGACCATGACAACATTATCCGGTTTGGAAACTCAAAGCCTTGTTGGCGCACCCAACATCAAGAAACCCCGGAGATATCTTATCCGGATGATCTTCTTTCTGGGTGTGATTATAGCCATCTCGGCCCTTCTCTACCCTCAGATCGAAATTGCCTTTCTGGCAAATCCGGCCTTAAACGGCCTGATCCTGCTGGTTTTGGCATTTGGCATTTTCTTTATCTTCCGCCAGGTCTTTATCGTAAACGGCGAAATAAACTGGACGGCAAGTCTCAAACGCATGGAAGCGGGTGCCCCGTCCCTTCGGGGACCAAAGCTCCTTGCCCCCCTTGCGACCATAATCGGTGATTCAAACGGGCCCATCCGACTGACGGCGGTAACGATGAATACCATTCTGGACAGCATCGGAGCACGGCTTGAGGAAGGACGGGACATCTCCCGCTACCTGATCAATGTCCTTGTCTTTCTGGGACTGCTGGGAACATTTTGGGGACTGCTGGAGACGGTGGACAGCGTTGGCGCAGCGATCTCGACCCTCAATGTCGGCGCTGGCGATTTTTCCAAGGTCTTTGATGAATTGAAGGTTGGACTGGAGAAACCGCTGGCCGGCATGGCCATTGCCTTTTCATCCTCCCTCTTTGGCTTGTCAGGCTCCCTTGTTCTGGGCTTCCTTGACATGCAGGCAGGACAGGCTCAGAACCGCTTCTATACGGATTTGGAAGAATGGCTGACCTCTATCACCCGGTTCTCATCTTCTACCGGCAGCGTGATTGCTGAAGGCGATCAAAGCGTGCCGGCCTATGTACAAGCTTTGCTGGAACAGACGGCAGAAAGCCTCAACAACCTGCAACGCACGTTGAGCCGTAATGAAGATAAGCGAGGGTCCGCAGAGTCCTCCATGATCAGCCTGAGCGAGAGACTGGCAGCACTGACGGATCAAATGCGAACTGAGCAGGACTTATTGGTCAAGCTGGCGGAAACCCAGGCGGATCTGAAACCGGTTCTGGAAAGAATGTCCAAGTCGAACGAACAGGCCGGCCTCGATCAGGCCAGCCGCAATCATCTCAGGAATATGGATGTCCATATGGTTCGCCTGCTCGAAGAAAGTGCCGATGGCCGGGAACATATGGTGCAGGAGATCCGAAGCGACATTAAACTTCTGACCAGAACCATTGCCGCGATTGCTGAAGAAAATCGTCGTGGCTAGCATGTTGATGACCGTGATTGACGGAGTACAATAATGGCCCGGAGGCGGACAGGAAGCCGTGCCAATTACGAAATCTGGCCAGGATTTGTCGATGCCCTGACAACCCTACTGCTGGTCATTATTTTCCTCTTGGTTGTCTTCGTCCTTGCGCAGTTCTTCCTGTCTCAGGCTCTTTCCGGGCGGGATGCCGCTCTGGAAAAGCTCAATCAGCAAGTCAATGAACTGGCAGATTTATTGGCACTTGAAAGACGGACAAGCGCTCTGCTGGAAGATGAAATCAGCCAAATAACAATTGACCTGGCAAGGACCCAAGAGGAACGGGACAGTGTTATTATCCAATTGGATACCCTGACCAGCCGCGCCCTTTCCGCAGAGGAAGACCGGGATCGCCTAACCATTCTTCTTCGAGAGCAAACGGAGAAAACGCTCGCAGCTGAAACAGCTTTGGCGGAAGCGACAAAAAAGCTCACAGTCAGCGAAGAAACAGTTCGCGCCAACCTTGCTGAGCTTGAGAGCCTGAAGCGGGATATCGGGTCCTTGCAGGAACTTCGAAAGAAGCTTGAAGAAGAGGTCGCCGACATGGCGGCCAAACTCAAACTGAGTGATGAGCAGATTGAAAAGCTTACCGCGACAGTTGCCGAAAAAGAGACGGAAGTCGGCAATCTTCGAGATCGAAGCAAGGAACTTGAGGCCCGGCTCGCCGAGGAAAGTGACAAAACGGTGCTGGCCCAGAAAGACATAGAAGAGCGTGATATTCGTCTCGCGGAATTGCAAACGCTCTATCTGCAAACCCAGGACAAGCTGACTGAAGAAGAGGAGCTGTCATCCGCCGCCCAGGCACAGGTTGCGCTGCTCACCAGCCAACTTAATGCTTTAAGGACAGAACTAGCCAAGCTGAACCAGGCTCTGGAAGCCAGTGAGGCCAAGGATGTTGAACAGCAGGCCCAAATCGCCGATCTTGGCAGACGGCTGAATCAGGCTTTGGCCCAGAAGGTACAGGAACTCCAGCAATATCGGTCCGAGTTTTTCGGCAAACTTCGGCAGGTACTTCGGAACCGTCCGGGTATCAGCATTGTCGGCGACAGGTTCGTTTTCCAGTCAGAGGTCCTTTTCGATGCGGGAAAGGCCGAATTAGGTCCTGAGGGACGGAATGATATGGCAAAATTCGCCGCGACATTGCTCAGTATCGCCAAGGATATCCCTGATGATATTGACTGGATTTTAAGAGTTGATGGTCATACGGATAGTCAGCCCATTCGGACCGCCCGCTTCCCGTCAAACTGGGAACTGTCTATGGCCCGGGCTCTGTCCGTTACTAAATTCCTGATCAGCCAGGGTGTTCCGCCCAATCGCCTGGCGCCTACCGGATTTGGGGAATTTCAGCCGATTGATGACCGGGAGGACGAAATCGGCTATTTACGGAACCGTCGGATCGAATTGAAATTGACGGAAAGATAAACGATTTCCAATGCCCAACACGTCAAGCCAGGCGGCGCACCCCGCTGAGAATGTTCTCGTCATCAAGCATGGCGCCCTTGGCGATGTGATCCTTGCCCAGGCGCCGTTCCAGGCAATCCGAAAGCATCACCCCAATGCGAAGATCACCCTTCTAACCACAAAACCCTTTGCCGGTTTCCTCGAAAAGTCAGGATTGTTTGACGAGGTTTGGATAGATGAGAGGCCAAAGCTCTGGCATTTCAAAAAGCTGTTTTCTTTGATTAACAAGCTGCGCTCCGTCGGCTTTGATCGCGTCTACGATCTTCAAACATCAACGAGATCAAATAGTTATTTCCGTTTCTTCCCTGGAAACAATAAGCCGGAATGGTGCGGCATTGCCAAGGGTTGCTCCCATCCGCATCTCAGTCCCCTTCGCACAAAGATCCATACCATTGAACGGCATGTCGACCAATTGAGTGTTGCCGGGATAGAAGATATCCCAAAGGCTGATTTCAGCTGGGCCTTTACGGATATCTCAAAGTTTCAACTGCCGGAGACTATCGCCCTTCTGGTTCCAGGCGGGTCAGCCCATCGGCCGGAGAAAAGATGGCCGGCAGAAAAATTTGCGGATTTGGCGTCACATCTCAATAGTCGGGGGCTCACACCTGTCCTGATTGGTGGAAAAGCAGAAGCTGAAGCAATTGAAGTAATCCGACGGGGTTGTCCTGACGCCATAGACCTCTCCTCCAGGACCGAATTTGGGGATATAGCGGCGCTTGGCAATAGGGCCCAGATCGCCATCGGGAATGATACAGGCCCCCTTCATCTGATTTCCGCTGTTGGCTGCAGGACAATCGTTCTTTTTTCACAGGCGTCAGACCCTCATATGTCCCGGCCAAGGGGGCGTGATGTCACAGTCCTGCAAAGGGATAATCTGGCAAATCTGCGCCTGGAAGAGGTTCTGGAAATAGCGGAACAGAAGGTCCCATGACGGTGAGCGCGCCACGATCTGTCTTATGGTGGGGGCGATTTGATCCCAATTATTCTAGAAACCGTATTTTGCGGCAGGCATCTACGGCACTGGGATGGAATATCTCAGATTTCAAACCGACCATAAGCTCCCTTGCAAAATGGGAAGCCATACTGACTACCGTCAAGAAACCGGATCTTGTCTGGGTCCCATGCTTTCGACAGCGCGACATGATCGCGGCGTCTGACTGGGCTCGAAAACGCGGCGTCCCGTTGATTTTTGATCCGTTGATCTCCGCCTATGACAAACAGGTGTTTGAGCGACGGAAATTTGAAAGCCGCTCTACTGCCGCACAACAGCTCTTGGCCTGGGAAAAAGAACGGTTGGAGAGAGCAGATCTTGTGGTTGCAGACACCAAAGGTCATGCGGACTATTTTTCACGAACCTTCGGAATCTCGCCGGAAAAAATCCGGGTAATTCCGGTTGGTGCGGAAGAAAGCCTGTTCCTTGCCCAACCCATGCCTTTAAAATCCTCGTCGGAAAAGGTTGAGCTCCTGTTTTATGGAAGTTTCATTGGATTACAGGCGCCGGACATTATTGTATCCGCGGCAAAGCTCTGTAAGGATAATGTGCATTGGACTCTTTTAGGGGAGGGTCCAGAGCTTCAGAAATGTAAGGAACTGGCGGGCGATCATCCGGATATCTCCTTCGAGGATTACCTCCCCTATCCTGATTTACCGGACCGGATTGCCAAGGCCGATATTTTACTCGGCATCTTCGGCATGAGCGAAAAAGCGGCGCGGGTCATCCCCAATAAAGTCTATCAGGCCCTCGCCTGCGGTCGCCCAGTGCTGACGCGACAGTCAGATGCCTATCCCCCGCAAACGAATGGTGAACCAAGAGGGTTGATTGAAATAGAAGCCGGCGATCCTGCGGCTCTGGCCTTTATGGTAGAGCGCCTTATGGACAGTCCCGGCAGTCTGCCCGATAGAGGCGTTGCAGCGCGAGAGTATTATGACCAGTTCTTTGGCACAGAAATGGTGCAGGAAAGCCTCGCAGAGACTCTAAATCGGATAGTTCCTTGAGACCACCCGGATGTCAGGCTGAAAGCGCGCTTCTTCCAGTGTCAAACTGCAGCTTCGCCAGTTTCGCATACAAGCCCCCTTCGCGCATCAGTTCCTCATGGGTGCCCTGTGTCACCACGCCACCCTTGTCCAGAACGACAATACGGTCGGCGTTCAGTACCGTCGCCAGGCGGTGGGCAATCACTAAGGTCGTACGGTTCTTCATAAGATGTTCCAGGGCAATCTGAACCAGCCGCTCGCTCTCTGCATCAAGGGCCGATGTCGCCTCATCCAGAAGTAATATTTCCGGATCGCGCAGGATCGCCCGCGCGATGGCTATCCGCTGCTTCTGGCCGCCTGATATCTTGATGCCACGTTCTCCGAATTCCGTGTTGAAACCTTCTGGCATATCCTCGATAAAGTCGGTGGCCACGGCCGCCTCAGCAGCCGCCCTGACTTCTGCCTCATTCGCATCCGGACGACCATAGCGGATATTCTCAAAGGCAGTATCAGCGAAAATTACGGGTTCTTGCGGAACCAGTCCCATCAGGGATCGCAGATCCGTCGGATCGGTTTTGGCGATGTCGATTCCATCAACAGTAATTTTTCCAGCCTGAGGATCATAAAATCTGAGAAGTAACTGGAATATCGTAGTTTTTCCAGCGCCGCTTGGACCCACCAGAGCAACGGTTTCGCCCTTTTTGATGTCCAAGGAGATATTTTCTAGTGCCGGCAAATCCGGGCGAGACGGATAGTGGAAAGTCACGCCATCGAATTGAATGCCGGTTTCGATGCGTTTGGGCAGGGGATCGGGATTGACAGGCGCGACGACAGTAGGTTCTTCGGCAAGTAATTCGAGAAGCCGCTCCGACGCGCCCGCCGCCCGCTGCAATTCTCCCCAGACTTCGCTCAACGACCCCATAGAACCGGCAACAATAACAGCAAAAAAGACGAATGATCCCAATGTCCCCGCAGACATTGTACCACCGGCAACCGCCGTCGCCCCACTCCACAATACTAAATCGATGGCTCCAAATATGAGAAGAATCACCAGCGCTGTCAGCCAGGCACGGGCACGAATACGCTTGATGGCAATGGTAAAGCTGGTCTCAACCTCGGTTCCAAATTGGCGACGATCGTGATCTTCATGAGTATAAGCCTGTGCAGTTTGTATGGCCCGCAAGGTTTCGTCTGCGCGGGCACTGACGGCGGCAATGCTGTCCTGGTTGGAGCGGCTCAACTTGCGCACCTGGCGGCCAAAGACGATGATCGGAACAACCACCAAAGGAACGACGAGCAGCACCATGCCTGCCAGAGAAGGACTGGTGGCAATGAGTGCGATCAATCCGCCCACAAACAGCAGAAAATTTCGCAGAGCTACAGATATCGATGATCCGATAACAGTCTGGATTAAGGTCGTATCCGTCGTCAGGCGGGAAAGAACCTCTCCCGTCCGTGTTATCTCAAAAAATGCCGGGTTCAGAGTAAGCACATGATTGAAAACGGCTTTACGGATATCAGCGATCACCCGCTCCCCGATCCAGGAAACCAGATAGTATCTTGAGAACGTGGCCACGGCCAGCACCGCCACGACACCCATGGCACCTGCAAAATAGGCCTCCAGATCATGAGACCCTGCAGAAAAGCCTCTATCAATAACCAGACGGATCGCCCCCCCAATTGACAGGGTGGCCAACGCTGCGACAACCAATGCAATCATCGCACCGATCATCTGTATTTTGTAAGGCAGGACGAATCTCTTCAGTTGCCAAAGCCGTTGCACGACTTGACGAGATTTCTTTTTACCTTCAGTCTCACGATCTGTATTCGAGAGGTCAGTCACGCGGCGCCGTCCGTTTTAATTCGTTTCCAATGAGCATGGGTGTAATGGCCATAGGCAAGAATGCAAGAAAAAAGGACAAATTGCACATCTTTACTTGCCTTGGCGGCAAAGCTTTAATATAAGGCCCGCTGAGTGAATTTTAGCGTTCCCACAAGGGTGAACCGATATGAAAAAAGATATACATCCAGATTACCATACGATCACAGTTGAAATGACCGATGGTTCGACTTTTGAAACCCGCTCGACCTATGGTTCCGAGGGCGATGTCCTGAAGCTGGATATCGATGTGAAAACCCACCCGGCATGGACAGGCGGAACACAGCATGTTCGCGATGACGGACAGGTCGCGAAGTTTAACAAGCGTTTCGCCAATTTCGGCCTCAAATAACCTTGTTAAGCCAGATCTTCGGGTCAGGAATTGAGGCGCTTTTCATAAGCGCCTTTTTTATGCCCGGGTTTCGGCTTGGTTATCAGGAATGAGCTCTTTGGTAAGCTTCTCTAGACTGATGATCAAGGCGGGCGATGCGACGATATAATAGCTCGCTGCGCTCCAGCAAGGAGACAAGATCGACCGGCAATCCATCCAAATCCGGTCCCTCCTCCTCCGGAAGGCAAATATCGAAATACTGAAGGCGGCATTCTTCTGCCTGAGCCTGCTCCTCGGATATCTCCCCCGCCTGCAAAGCCCGCTGAAACAAAAGCCAGGACATAGCCTCGGTAAGCCGAGTGGTCAATCGGAGGGATTCCGTGGCATACTCAAAACCTGTCGCAGTTGCCAGTCCCTTTACGGCCTGGTGACCGGGCCCGGCCAGGTAGGTTCGAGCCTCATGAACCAGTGCCAACGCCTCATCATATGTGCGTGAGAAAAAAATAGTCTCGGCAGGCCGGACTACTTCACTATTCTGTTCATCGCTCATAAACCGGTCTTCCGTGTTAAAAACAACCTACTTAGTTTTAAAACCTAGCTGTGAAAAGTTAATTTTTCCATATTTTCTGGGCTTGAAACTGATAAAATCGACCTCATATATGGGTCATCGGGCGCCGATTTAGGGCCTGATATCAACAGGTTCGGCCAGTTTCTGGCGAATCAGACATATATTGCTTCTAAAGGAGAATATACCTATGCGTAGCTATGATTTTTCACCATTATTGCGCTCATCTGTCGGATTTGATCGGATTGAGCATCTTTTCCGCGGTTTGGAGCGTGCGTCCACCGAAGGCGGATTTCCACCCTATAACATCGTCAAGCAGGATGCAGACAACTATCGCATCACCATGGCGGTTGCCGGGTTCAAGGAAGATGAAATTGAAATTACAGCCAATCAGAGTTCCCTGAAGGTAACCGGAAAAACCAAACAGGAAAAAGACGATGTAGAATATCTGCACCGTGGTATTGCCGGACGGTCCTTTAACCAGAATTTCGAGTTGGCGGAAACCATCAAGGTTGTCGGAGCTGAGCTGGAGAACGGCCTGCTGCATATCGACCTTGTCCGTGAGATTCCGGAAGCTCTCAAGCCCCGGACCATCGAAATCGGTAAAGGTAAGTTGATTGAGGACAAGGCAAAAGCTGCTTAATTCCTCTCATCTTAATAGGAATAGCCCGTCTTTATGACGGGCTATTTTTTTGTCCAGGCTATCTAACTTCGCACCGGCGCAAATTTTGAGAGGGCAACGCCGATCACAATCAAGGCCCCGCCAATCACCATGTCGGGCACAATCTCCTCACCCAGGAAAACAAAGGCAAAAAAGAAGGTGAATATAATAGAGAGGCTAAACAACAGGGCTGCCGTAACCGTCGATACTCGAGCCGCGGCCTCATACCAAAGCATGTAGGCAATGGCAGTTGGAAAAATGCCTAACAGCACCAGCAAAGCCAAGTCCAGCAAGGTCATGTGGTAATCTGCAAGAAAAAGAAAAGGGGTCATCAGAACCGCAGATACTGCAAACACGCCGAACAGGTAATTCATTCGGTCATTGATACCGGCCGTTGCGCTTAGAGCCCGGCTGCTGGCAACGATAAACACGGCCCATACCAATCCGGCGGAAATTTCAAGAAGATCGCCCAGCATTTCCTCTCCAGCTAAGGTGAAATCCCGTCGCACCGTAAAGAAAACACCAACAACTGCCAGCAAGGTCGAAATAATTTCAATCGCACTGATGTTTTGCCGCCAAATAACGAAAAGCCCGATGACAACAAACAAGGGCGCCGTATTTTCCAGCAACATCGCATTGGACGCGCTCGTATATTCAAGGCCAATATGGAAAAACACGAAATTGACTGTCGCCGCCAACATGGTGATTAAGAAAGTCTTATCTGACAATTTTATCAAAACCGGATATTTTCGCAGTTTGAGGATCACGAAAAGGGCAAGTGCCGCGATGTACAGCCGCAAACAGGCAACAGCCATACCGCTGATATCCTCGTCCAGATAACGGACAATAACACTATGGGTTCCCCAGAAAAAAGCGGCAAGAAAGCCAAAGAACAAACCGTGGTTGGCAGGCCTGTTTATCATGCACCCACGGTAGGATCGATGCGATGAGCTGCCTCCGCAAAGCGCTTGAGGGTGACCCGGTCGACCTTGCCAGTGGCATTAAACGGCATCTCTTCCAGGACGACGATTTCTTCTGGCGCCTTATAGCCAACCCGGGTTTTGCAAAATTCAATTATGTCCCGGGATTTTGCCATATGCCCATCCTGAAAGGTTATATAGGCAATGACATTTTCGCCATGAACGAGGTCATGGACCCCAACCACACCAGCATGCACAACCGCTTCATGCGCCTGCAAGGCTTCCTCAACCTCCTGAGGACAGATATTTGATCCGTCATGGACGATGATTTGCTTCTTTCGCCCGCTGAACCAGTAATACCCGTTCTCATCAACCCTCATGATGTCGCCGGTATCAAACCAGCCATCATCATCCATGGCCTTGCGCGTTGCCTCCTCATTTTCCCAATACCCAATCGTAACAGCGTCCGATTTTACCCACAGATTGCCTGGAACATTTACCTCTATTTCCTTTCCATCATCATTTCGGATGGACGCTTGGTATCCTCTCGCGACAATTCCCACGGAACCCAAATGATCAGTGCTTTTATCCGGGTTGAAATGAGAACACCCCATTTCTGTCATTCCATACAACTCATTTATAGGAATCCCGGCCTTTTCCATAAATTCCTGCTCCAACACGCTGGAAACCTTGTCTCCCCCTGAAACACATAGGCGCAGGGAAGCAAAGTCCTCATGGTCGCCGTGGCGATCCTCAATAAGCTCAAACAACGCAGCCGGGATCATACAGAGAACTGTCGGCTTGAAATTCCTAAAGATCGGCAGCATTTCTTCGCCATCAAATGTCCGCGCCACAATCAACTGACTTCCAGGAGCCAGAGCTGAAAATGTCAAACTAAACCCTCCAATATGCGATATGGAAGAGCCAGGCAAAACGACATCTGTGTTCTTAAGATTTAAATTATTAGCTAAGTTTCTACACAACCATCCGAGGGTCTCCATGGTATGGGTGACACCTTTAGGTTTGCCCGTACTTCCAGACGTGAAGAAAATCGCGATAGGCTGTGAGGCATCTACCTTTGGAAGGTCTATATTGGGACCATCCGTTGACAGCATTTCTTCAATCGACGGCTTTCCTTTATCCTGCCCCTCAAAGTAAATCACGCCTAAAGGCAATGCAGAAACAAAGTCAGTTGCCGAGAGATCTGCCTCTCTCTCAGCATCTGCCAGCAAGGCAACTGATCCGCTCAGCTTTAAGGCATGATCGATTTCAGGAGCCATATAGCGGTAGTTGAGAGGTGTCATCACCAGGCCCGCCCGCATGCAGGCCAGGTAATGAACAACAAGCTCCCAGCGATTGGGCATTAGGGACGCAAAACGATCTCCCGGCTTCAGGCCCATTGCCAGATAGTTCCTGGCCAGTCTATCCGCCATATCCTCAAGCTCACGCCAGGACCACTGAGCCCGCCTGGAGATCAAGGCGATAGCATCCGGATTGGCCGTCAGGCCCTTGCTAAGAATATTTGGAAGATCTAAACGTTCCATTTTCTCCAGCTATACATACTACCACAAGTATCGGCCATCATGCTGCCTGCGCAATAAGCAGCCTAAGCATTTTCACACGCATTTTCAAATCGAACTTTCATCATATCGGAAAGAGCAATCGCACGGCTTTTCGTTGCCTAACAGGTTGTAGGCGTGAGTTACGCGATATAAGATGAATTGTGTGGATATCTGCCCTGGATATATGGATTTCGAAATCGGAAAACGCGATCATTATGAACCGAGCCCCTTTTAAGAACCATTATGTCTTAGCTTGTCCTGCCCTTATTAAGTTAATGACACTGCTAATGCTATCTATGATCGCCGCCTGTGCTCCCACCCCCGACCCCGCGCCAACCAAACTTGCAAACCCTGCGTCCGAATATTGCGTAAGTATTGGCGGAACCCTAAAAATTGAAACAAAGAGTGATGGTCAAGTTGGGTATTGTCATCTTCCGTCGGGAAAAGTTGTTGAAGAATGGGATTTATTTCGTAGCCAGGCCAAAAAACCAAGTGAGTGACAGCAGATTTCTCAACATAGACGCAAATCTGACGTTGTCTGGCAAATGACGAGACAGACAGGATAAATGCCCCGACTAAACAGGAAAGTGACCGAATGACTTCTCTTATTACCAGTACAGTCGATTTTGACGCCGATGGCATCCATCACGGGTATCTGCAGTTACTGCATTCTGTGCACCGATCTGCTTACGGCTTTATCCCTATTCCTGTGGCCAGTATCAAGAATGGAACAGGTCCGACTGTCCTGCTGATGGCAGGTAACCATGGAGATGAATATGAAGGTCAGGTCATTCTGTCAAACATGATCCGAACCCTCGAGGTTTCCGACGTAACCGGACAACTCATATTTCTTCCCATGGCGAACTTTCCAGCTGCAGAATTCGGACATCGTACGTCCCCTCTGGATCAGGGAAATCTCAACCGGTCCTTTCCTGGCAGTCCCACGGGAACACCAACTCAACAAATTGCCCATTATATTGAAACTACCTTGCTGGCACGGGCGGACTACCTGTTTGATCTGCATTCCGGCGGTAGTTCCTTGTTCTATACGCCAACCTTGCTGATTTCACTTTATGAAGATGATCCGCATCTAGAAATTAAAAAGTCAATCCAGCAGGCTTTTGGTCTGCCTTTCACCCTGTTTTTTGAGCGAGACGAGATTGGTGGGTTTTCCTCTGCTGCGGCCTTCCGACAGAATGTCTGTAGCATTTTGACAGAGCTTGCGGGTGGCGGAACGGTCTCAAAGGACCTCCCGAATATAGCTGGTGAGGGTCTGCTCCGAGCCTTGAATACAATCGGTGCCCTCGGCACCACTTCACCCATGCCGCGGACTTCAAGCAGAACCTTTGCAGCGGAAGGCAGCGTCTTTGCCAGCGAACCCGGTGTCTATGAACCCCTTGCCGATCCGGGAGAAGATATTCGCGCCGGACAAGCCGCCGCCCTGATTCACCGGCCCGAGACACCGGGACGTGAACCGGTCGAGCTATTCTTTGAAGCAGATGGAGTCATTCTTGCCAAACGGCAACCAGCCCGGGTTGTTCGCGGAGACTGTCTTTTCCATATTGGTCAGAATGAGATACGAGACTGACATCCGCCTCTCAGGCAGATAAGGAAATATGTGTTTTGGAAGATATCATTCTTGCTATATCCGTGAGCTTCGTGGCGTTTCTATCCACCAGCATTGATAACCTTTTTCTGCTCGTAACCCTTTCCTTGCATTCCAAATATGGAACCAACAAGGTGCGCGCTGGATATCTTCTGGCGATTGTCCTGATGCTGATAATCTGCCTGGTGCTTGCGCAAAGTGCTCAGTTGATGCCGGAGAAACTGATCCCATATATTGGGCTCGTTCCCCTCGGAATAGGTCTCTATGAGCTGTATCAGCTGATTATCAACAAAGAAGACTCCAGCTCATTCGCGCATGAAGGATTGGAAGCCGGCAAAGGAACCGTCTGGGCTATCGCCATCATCATGCTGACTCATAGTTGGGATTCAATCGGTGTCCTTGCGCCACTCTTCGCTGATACAAAAACCACCTTGCTCCCCTGGATGGCTGCCAGTGTTGTGACCACGGGCATTCTTCTTATCCTGACAGGGCAATGGGCGGTCTCCCACCCGAGGGTCCGCCAAATTCTGGCGAAAATCGCCCCAAAGATACTCCCCTTCCTTCTGATAGGCGTCGGACTTTATATCCTCACCAACACACCAACGGATGTGACATAAGAACTGTCCTGGAAGGTCGCAATTAGGGAGCTTAAAACCTGAGTTCGTTCGGCTTACTTCAATGCCTCAAGAATGTTTGGGTCATTGATCAGTTCCTTTAGGGCGCCCTGAAATACCGGTGGAATGGTATCACCGCCAAAGTCCGGTCCGGAAGCTCGCGAATCCGCTACTTCGCTACTTGCCAGCACGTTACCGTTTTCATCAAGCACTTCAGCAGACAGATCATAGAGAATTCTTAATGAATACCCATTGTCTGATTTCCATTCAGTAAGATAGACCATAAGCACTCTCGTGCTATCCAACCGAAGCAAGGCCTCTTTTGCAGATGAGCGACTGGAGCTAGGAGTCGTTCTCAAGACATTTGCCTTGATATTCTGAGCGTTGAGAGATGTTACGATGGAAAAGGCTACATCGTCGGCTAAAGGTTCTCCCGATTCTGTGAGTACATCAAAGGGATTGTTGTAACCACCCCTCCGAAGCCCTACGAAATCAGGTGTTTTATCACCAGAAACAACATAAGTTCTTTGGTCCAATACAGCAACACCAATGGTTTGGGTGCTAGTGGTATTGATATCGACTGTCTGATTTCGATAATCTTTTTTCTGGCCGACAGCACAGGCCGAGACAAGCAGACCAAGACAAAGGATTAAAAACAACTTTGTAGCGCTACTTCCATCTACTACTTTTACCATGCTCGACAACTTTCCCCTTTACTTAATCCAAAACAAATTCGTTGATAACATACAACTGAAAGGATTGTTAAAACTTTCGGGCAATATATCAACATGAAAAAGTAAGTAATTTTAAAATATTGTGAAAATACTGGGTTTAAAAATATCCATTATCCAATAATGTAGTTAAAATTGCCCGCTAGAATACAACGGTTTAAACTTTTGGTTGATAATATATTAGTTTTACAAGCTATTCCAAAGACACCGTCTTTTGTTGCATAGCCTGCATACTTGGTCATGGTGAAAAAAAATGTTTCGAAAACTAAACAACTTTTGTGTGCTTCTAGTAACCGCAGTTCTGTTATTCGGGTGTGTTGAACGTGTGCAGCCGATATACAATGCAAGTTCAGTCAGCATCCCCGATAAGCTCAGATTTGCGCCAATGTCAGATATCGAAACCGCTATCATTAAGGGTGGTAATCGCGAAGGCTGGCTGATGGAAGCAGTCACACCGGGTAAAATTAGGGGAACTCTGAATATTCGAAACCATCAGGCCGTCGTAGATATCGTATATACAACCACTGACTACTCTATTACTTATTCAGCCAGTAAAAATCTTCTCTCCTCCAATACAGGAATACATAAAAATTATAATGTATGGGTCAGAGAACTCGAAACGTCCATTAATAGCAGTCTGGACAAGATTGACAGTGCTAGATCCAAACAAGAGGCACCAGTCGTTGACACAGCCGAAAATGCATGGCGCGCAATTGATAATAGTAAGGACCCAAAGCAATACCTGTTGTTTTTAGAGAAATATGGTGAGAGTGCCTACGCTCCGGCCGCTGTCAGGCGGCTAAATGAAATCGTTGACAGCGGTGGCATAGCTAGACTTTCCGATCCTTTTGGAAAATGGCGAGTTACAGCTACCTATAATGCAATTCGCGGAAGTTCCAGCTGGTGTGTGAAACGCCGCGACTGGCAATTTGTCCAAAACATCTCCAGTACTCCAGCAAAGAGAACCGTGTGGCACCGGGAAACAGCTTTATATTTGGATACCACCTATATTGAGCGGGAAGTTCATGTGAACATTATTGTTCCCGATGGCGGCAGTAAATGGAAGTGGGACAAACCGCTTGTTCTTGATCAAAAAAGAAAGGTCTTTAATGCAGAATCTGTTACCGGCGGGGGCTCTTACAGTAATTGCCTCGGAAAGCTCAACGTTATAATGACGAAAGAATCTTAGGAGCGCTTGAAGTACTGATGAATCTGCTCTCTCGCATCTCACTCCTTATTGCTGTTTTATTTGTTACTTCCAGCTGCACAGAACGCATGCAGCCGGTCTACAACGCGGAAAATGTTGCTTTACCGCCTGTTTTTGAAACCGCCCCCCTTTCAGACATTACAGAGGCCATTGAAAGAGGGGTCGGTGACGCTGGCTGGAAGGTTAAAAGCATCGCGCCGCAAGAGCTTGAGGCCACGCTTAAAATCCGTGTTCACACCGCAATTGTCCGGATCCCCTACTCTCAGTCTGAATATTCCATCACTTATAAATCAAGCAGTAATTTACCCTATACAGGGACGAGAATTCATAAAAACTATAATATTTGGATAGAGAGACTTAAGACCAAAATAAACAATAATCTACAACTGAAAGCATTAGAGATTCGGTCAGAAAAAGACCAGATCAGCGACAGTCCTGAAGTCTCGTGGAGCGCCAAGAAAGATTCAGATAACGTAATTGTACTAAGGGAGCTTCTCAGAAAACACCAGGATAGTTCCTACGTCCCTTACGCGATTAAACGGCTCAACGAAATGAGTGAAGGAAAGCAATTGGCGCAAACCAGAATTAATGATGAGCTGATGCCCTTGCCTTCAAGGCAACCCGGTCAGTTTTGCCTGTGGGGTTAAGTGGCATTTCGTCAAGAAATTCGATTTCTTCTGGGGCTTTATATCCAATCCTCGCGTGGCAGAAATCTATCAGTTCCTGAACCTTGGGCCGATCATGGTTTTCTTTTATAACCACATAGGCCCTTACATTTTCGCCATGGAGAAGGTCGTGAATGCCAATGACGCCGGCACTTTCAACGGCCTCATGCTCTAATAAAGACTCTTCCACTTCCTGGGGAAAAATATTCGATCCATCATGGACAATGATCTGCTTCTTGCGGCCTTGGAACCAGAGATAGTCCTCCTCGTCCCGTCGCATCATGTCGCCGCTGTCAATCCAGCCGTCGTGGATGGCCTTCGCTGTTTCTTCCGGGTTGTTCCAATAGCCAATCATCAAGCATCGGGATTTCATCCATAAGTTACCGACCTCCCCTACCGGTACTTCATTACCATCTTCATCGCGAATGGCCATTTCGAAACCCGGATTTGTCGTCCCGATAGAGCCGATCTTTATCTTCCCGGAAGGCGGATTGAGGGTTGATAACCCTGTCTCCGACATGCCGTAGCCTTCATCTATTTTATGGCCTGTGAGGGCTTCGAACTCTTTTTCGAGCTCCAACGGAACCTTATCACTTCCGGATCGGCAGACACGAATGGAGGCAAAGTCCGATTTGCTTGCGTCATGATCCCGAACAAGCGGCAACAATGCCGAAGGCAGCATACAGAGAACCGTTGGCCGTTCCTGCCGGAGAAGAGGCAGCAACTCCTCGGCATTATACGCTCTCACAACGACCACTTTTGCCGCAACAGAAGTTGCCGCCAGGGCAAAACTGAACGCTCCGATATGAGAAATGGATGAGGCCGGCATCATGATATCCTCAGATGTCAGCTCGAACGCCTCCGCAATGCTTGCAAACAACCAGCCCAGGCTCTCCAGGCTATGGGTGACACCTTTCGGTTTACCGGTGCTGCCAGAGGTAAAGAAAATGACCGCGGGACTAGCCTGATCCAGTTTATCCAGAACAATATCCTCTTGCGGATCACGGTAATAGTCTTCAAAGCTGTCCTCATTTGGGTGAGTTGGCCGATACCGAAGCAATCCTAGAGGCAGCTCATCGGCGAACTGGGAGGATGCAATATCTTCCTCCCGTTCCGAGTGGAAAATAAGCATCGCAGCTTGACTGACCTCCAAGGCATAATCAATTTCGCGCCTTGTGTAACGGTAATTCAATGGAACAGCGACAAATCCAGCTCTGAAACAGGCAAGGTAGAGTAACAGCAAATGTGTCCTGTTCGGCATCAAAAATGCTACTCTGTCTCCTGGCTGCAAGCCCTTCAAGCACAGATTAATCGCCAAATTCTGAACTGTTTTATCCAGCTCCCGCCAAGTCCAGCTCGTTTCAGCAGAGACGAGTGCAATGTCATCCGGGTGGGTTTCAAGACCTTTCTTTAAAAGAAATTGCGGATCCGCGCGGGATGAGAGGGGACTGCCATGAAAGGGCATTGAATTTCACCATCTAGTTCTTTGTTCTATTAGGCGGTGATATTTTCCTGGTCTTGGAACAACTCTCTAATTTCATTACTGACAGGTTCGGTTTTATGGGTGGTTTGATCAGTATTGACCCAGACTATTTCACCAGTACAGTAACGATCAGAACTGTTTTTATCGAATATTTCAAGTACAAATGCGATGGAGCTGCGTCCGATCTTGTCGACCCGACAGCCAACTTCAATTTCTGCATCGAATAGAATTGGCCGTTCGTAATTGACCAGGGACTTCACGAGATGAAAATCCTGTCCGGTTTGCCGGACATAGCCTTGATAGTCAAAGCCGAGATGACGGAAATACTCGGTGATGGTGGTATCGAAATAGGTCAGGTAATGGGCATTAAAAACAACGCCTTGTCCGTCAATTTCCGAGTACCGGACCCGAAAGTCGAAGAAAAACCGGAAATCCTGTCGTGCCATTTTTCTGACCTTCTGGTTTGATTTTTACCTACGATAGCAAAGCAGATAATGCCTTGCGCCAATCCGGCTGGTCAATATCGAAAACGTCCTTTATTTTTGAACAATCCAGAACCGAATTCTTAGGCCGTACTGCTGGTGTCGGATATTTTTCTGTGGGAATGGGGTGTAAAATAGGCTTATCCCTGCCCGTAAAAATAGCCTGGGCAAATTCGTACCAGGTCACGGACGGAGCACCGACATAATGATAGATACCCCAGTTTGAAAAATTCTCCTTCAAAACATTTTCGGCGATTGTCAGGAGACAGTCAGCGATATCCAGATTTGAGGTCGGTCCTCCGGTCTGATCATTGACGATATTCAACTCATCCCGGCTTGCTCCCAGGCGCAGCATTGTGGCCACAAAATTCTGCTCACCGCCAAACACCCAGGCGGTCCTGAGGATAATGTATTTACCCTGCATTTTCTGTATTCTTTTTTCCCCTTCGGCCTTGCTGTTTCCATAAACACTAAGGGGACCAACGGGATCGTCTTCTATATAAGCACCTGTTTTCGATCCATCGAAAACGAAATCCGTCGAAATATGAAGAAATGGGATATCAAGATCCTGACAGGCTCTTGCAATATTTTCTGTCCCGTCGGCATTGATCGAAAATGCCAAACTGCTTTCTGCCTCCGCGCGGTCAACCGCAGTGTAGGCCGCGGCATTAATAACCACATCTGCCTGAGATTGTTTTACTGCCTCTGAGACAGCGGGCCCATTGGTGATATCGAGTTTTGACCGGTCAAGTGCAGTGATCTCATGACCGCGGGACCTCCCCCTCTCCTGAAGTGCTGTCCCGACCTGGCCGCCTGCGCCGAGTACCAATATCTTCATGCTGATCAGGACCCAAGTCCAAGGCGTTGCTGAGTATGCTCCCCACCGACAGCCTTTACCCAGTCCAGATTCTCAAGATACCAGTTGACAGTTTTCTCCAATCCTTCATCCAGTTTTAAAGACTGCGACCAACCAAGATCCTCCTCAATTTTCCGACAATCCACAGCATATCGGGCATCGTGTCCCGGGCGATCCGTCACAAAACGGATGAGGTCTTCATGGGGCGCTTTTTCGGGAAATTTCTTGTCCATGATTTTGCAGATCTGTCGAACCATATAGATATTGGTCTGTTCGGCCCGACCGCCAATCATATAGGTTTCACCTATAACCCCTTTCTGAACAGCTTTCTGCAGAGCCTTCGCATGGTCATCCACATATAGCCAGTCCCGAACATTCTCCCCCTTGCCATAAACGGGAAGTTCATTGCCCTGCAAGGCATTCAGAATGACAACAGGAAGTAATTTCTCCGGGAACTGATAGGGCCCGTAGTTATTCGAGCAGTTTGTCACGAGTACCGGCAGCCCATAAGTCCGATGCCAGGCTCGTGCCAGGTGATCCGACCCAGCTTTGCTGGCGGAATAAGGAGAGTTCGGATCATAAGGGCTGGATTCAGAAAACTGGCCTTCCGGGCCCAACTCACCATAAACTTCATCCGTCGAGACATGCAGGAAGCGGAAATTGTCCTTGGCCTTGCCCTCCAGCTTACTCCAATAATGATAGGCGGCATCCAGCATGTTGAAAGTGCCCACCACGTTGGTCAGGACAAAGTCCGCGGGTCCGTCGATAGAGCGATCAACATGGGATTCCGCCGCCAGATGATAGATGGAAGTCGGCTGATATTTCTCGAACAGATCGCCAATGGCGTCCCGATCGCAAATATCCGTCTGCGAAAAATGATATCTTGGGCTATTGCTTACAGGCCCCAGATTTTCAAGGCTGCCGGCATAGGTAAGCTTATCGATAATCAGAACATCCTGACTATCCTGGGCAACGAGATCTCGGGCTAAAGCTGAACCGATAAATCCGGCTCCGCCGGTGACAAAAGCTGTCATTAAACTTCCTCAAAATCAAATAGTCTTTGCTGTTTCTTTAATACCGGCAAAACCTTATCTTTTTGTGAAAGAACTGCTTTTTCTGCTGAAACCGGCCAATTGATCTTTAGATCCGGATCATTCCAGAATATGCCGCAATCATGATCGGGACTGTAATAATCCGTCACCTTGTAAGCCAATTCCGTATCCGGCAGAATTGTACAATAGCCATGGGCAAATCCCGCAGGAACCCATAATTGCCGCCAGTTTTCAGCAGATAATTCCACGGCAACATGCTCCCCGAATGTCGGGGAGCCCCTTCGGATGTCCACAGCTACATCCAAGACCGCCCCTCTGGTGACCCGTACAAGTTTCCCCTGTGCGGCAGGATCCAACTGAAAATGCAGGCCGCGAACAGTTCCGACCTCGGCACTAAATGCATGATTATCCTGCACAAACTCTATGTTAAGGCCGGCATTCTCAAAGGTCCTGGCATTCCAGACTTCAGAAAAGAATCCCCGCTCATCTCCAAATTTTCTAGGCGTGATAATTTTTACGTCGGCAAGAGCCGTATCTTCAATCTGCATATATATGTGCGACCCCTCGCTATAAAATTTTCCCCGGCCGATGGGCATCTGACAGAATCAAACTATCCTAGGGCAATTAATCGTTAGGGATTATACGTTTCTGGACGGAAATTACTACGTCATTTCCTGTTAAATAGTAAACAGTCGTCGTAGCTGACGGTGAAATTGCTCGTAGCTTCATTTCCGTCAATTGAATTATTTTTTAAGGAATAGGCGTAGACGGCACCCACTGTCAGCGCGACCAGCCGACTAGGCTTGATGCAGATATTCTCTAAACTGCGACCTTTCAGGTTTTCTTTCCAGTATTTGCTCAAGGTTTCCGTCTCGTTGCCTTTTCGCTCCAAAATGAAGGTCAGCATCAGGCCGTCCGCCTGTACATCAGTGACTGCATAGCTACCGTCCGGCACTGTTTCTTCATCAAACTTCGCCGCGATAACCTGGAATAGACCGGTTACTTTTTCCATGATGCGAATATCCACTTTTTGACCATTAGGCCAAAAGCGGGTCATATTGTAGCGCTCTGAGACCGCCTCAATGTCTATGAGGGCTTGCTCTCCGGCTATACAGAAACCCTTGGAAAACTCCTTTCGGGTCTCAAAGTTTTTCCTGAGTCCCAATATTTTGAGATTGAAGGCATATCGATAGCCGCTATCAAGCAAATAACGGGCTTCAGGGTTGTTACAAATCCGTACCCGCTCGGAATCATAGAAATCATTGACACCATTATTTTTCACAAAGCGAACAAGCTCGCTTTCGCTCATTCCGTTCAGGCGCTGCACAAAGTGATCAGAAATCATGCTGTCGTTAATGTTCCTGAAGGAGAATCCAAGTCCCGGCGGCAAATTCTGATAGGGTTCGGTAGACGCCTGCTGATAATAATCCTCAGCGATAAGACGCAGGGCCGGATCTGAAGGCCAATTATTTTCTTCAGCCGTATAGCCTGAAATTTGCCCGCCTGCACAGGCGGATAATAGCAGAAAAGCCAATATGCCGAAACGTGACCTCATCTCAACCTATTCGTAACCGGAACCGTTTTATCTCAGTCTCAGTATAGAAATATCGTACGATCTTGCCCAACCAATTTTTTGTGTAGCCAAATCAAGCCAGAAAGGGATTTATTTTTTGATCAGTTTCTTGATATGGTTTGAGTTCCTTCCTTCCGCTCCAGCTTATGGAACTACTATGCTTAAACTCTTTTACAATCCGGGCTCAATTGCCCTTGCGTCTCACCTTGTTCTGGAAGAAATCGGCTGCGATTATGAGGCTGTCCGCCTGAACTACGCCATTATGGAGCATACCAAGCCTGAATATCTGGCGATTAACCCAAAGGGAAGGGTTCCTTCTTTAATCACGGAGAACGGCACCCTGACCGAGACACCGGCCATTCTTCTCTATCTGGCCCAAAGATTTCCGGACTCCGAATTAGCAGCGCCAAAGGATATTTACGAGTTGGCAGAGCTTCAAGCTGTGACCAGCTACCTCTGCTCGACAGTCCATGTGAACCATGCCCACCGCATGCGAGGCTATCGCTGGGTAGACGCAGACGACGAGGCGTCCCTTGAAGCCATGCGCAAAAAGGTCCAATCCAATATGGAAGAAAGCTTTTCGCTAATCGAAAGCGAGATATTCAAAGGCCCTTGGGTTATGGGAGATAAGATGAGCATTGCCGATTCCTACCTCTTCGTCTTTTCTTTCTGGATGGAAGGCGACAATGTCAATCCCGCCGACTTTCCCAAACTCCAGGACCATCGGAACCGCATCCTTAACAGACCCGCAACCAAAAAGGTTTTACCTCTACATCAGGCCTGACGCCCATGGGCACTCTTACCGGCTAATTGGCTTGTATTTGATGCGATGGGGCTCCGTTGCCTGGGCGCCTAGACGGCGGCGCTTGTCTTCCTCATAGGCCTCAAAGTTGCCTTCGAACCATTCCACATGGCTATCCCCTTCATAAGCGAGGATATGGGTAGCGATGCGATCAAGGAACCAGCGGTCATGGCTGATGACAACTGCACATCCGGCAAATTGCAGCAGCGCTTCTTCCAGTGCCCGCAAGGTATCCACATCCAGATCGTTGGTCGGCTCGTCGAGCAGCAGGAAATTACTTCCGGTTTTCAGCATTTTCGCGAGATTGACCCGGTTGCGCTCTCCGCCAGATAACTGACCGACCTTCTTCTGCTGATCGGTACCCTTGAAGTTGAAACCAGAGACATAAGCTCGACTGTTGACTTCCTTCTTGCCGAGGGAAATCACCTCATTTCCTTCGGAGATTTCCTCCCAGACCGTCTTGTTCGGATCCAGAGTATCGCGATCCTGATCCACATAACCCAGCTCAACCGTCGGGCCGACCTTGAAACTCCCGGAATCCGGTTCTTCCTGACCGGTCAGCAGCTTGAACAAGGTGGTTTTACCGGCACCGTTCGGTCCGATAACCCCAACAATCGCCCCCGCCGGGAGCTTAAAGCTCAAATCATCAATCAGAAGCCTGTCTTCATAGCCTTTGGAAATACCATCGGCCTCGACCACAAGATCCCCGAGGCGGCTACCGGCCGGGATGTAGATCTGCATATTCTCGGCTCGCTTCTCGGCTTCCTGCCCCAGCAGATCTTCATAGGCGCTGATACGGGCCTTGGACTTGGACTGGCGGCCTTTTGGACCCTGACGAATCCATTCCAGCTCCCGATCCAGTGTCTTGCGACGGGCATCTTCGGTTTTGCCCTCCTGGGCCAGGCGCTTTTCTTTCTGCTCAAGCCAGCTGGAATAGTTCCCCTCCCAGGGAATGCCGTGACCGCGATCCAGCTCCAATATCCAGCCGGCCACATTATCGAGGAAATAGCGATCATGGGTCACCGCCACGACGGTGCCCTTATAGTCATGCAGGAACCGCTCCAACCAGGCGACACTTTCCGCGTCCAGATGGTTGGTCGGCTCATCGAGCAGCAGCATATCGGGCTGGGATAACAGCAACCGACAGAGGGCCACCCGCCGCCGCTCCCCACCAGAGAGCTTCGTAACATCCGCATCCCCCGCCGGACAACGAAGGGCATCCATAGCGATCTCCACCTCCCGGTCCAGATCCCAGAGGTTCTGGGCGTCAATCTGTTCCTGCAGCTCCCCCTGCTCGGCGATCAGGTCATTCATCTCATCATCGGTCAGATCTTCGGCAAAGCGGGCAGACACCTCGTTGAATTTATCAAGCAGAGCCTTCTTTTCATGCACCCCGTCCATGACGTTGCCAAGGACATCTTTATCTCCATCCAGGGTCGGTTCCTGCTCCAAAAATCCGACTTTGACCCCTTCCGCGGCCCAGGCCTCTCCCTGAAATTCTGTCTCAATCCCGGCCATGATCTTGAGCAAGGTCGACTTACCGGCCCCGTTCAGACCGAGCACACCGATCTTGGCCCCCGGAAAGAAGGAAAGCCGGATATCCTTCAACACCTGCTTGCCGCCCGCATAGGTCTTCGACAGACCGTTCATCACATAAATATACTGGTAAGACGCCATGCTAAGCCGCACTCCTGATCTTCAAAAAAACTTGCTGGGCTTGTTTTAACGAAGGTATGAACCTGACGCAATTGTTGTGGTCACTAAATCAAGGAAAATTGCGTTCTAGATTGCCGGAAACAGATCCGCCGGCATCAGGCCTGTCGTGATGCCATAAAGAAGTGCTGTGACGGTGGCGACGGAGATCATGGTGGAGAGCATGATGGTGGCGGAAGCGCGTTCAACCCAGACACCGTATTGCTGGGCAATGACGAAGACATTGGTTGCGGTCGGCAGAGCGGCGAGGAGGACGGCGGTGTAGACCCAGATGGCGTCAAAATCCCCGAACCAGCTTAAGGTTAGATACATCAGGATGGGATGGACGGCTAAGTTAAAGGGAATAATGAAGGAGAGCTCTCCTGGAACCCGCTTCAAGGGGCGCAAAGCGAGAGTCACACCCATGGCGAACAAGGCACAGGGGGCCGCGGCCTGGGCCAGATAGTCGATCAGTCGCTCTACAGGAGTGGGTGGCGTAAATTGGAGAATGGCAGCGGTGATCCCGACAATTGTCGCGATGATAAACGGGTGCAGCAGCACTTTTTTGAGGATCTCGAAAGCCAGAGCGCCCACATTCTGGGCCTTGCCGCTGGCAACGGCCATCATGCTCGGTGCCAGGGTGAAATGCATGATATTTTCAAAGCAGAAGATCAAAGCCAAGGGTACGGCGGCCAGTTCTCCAAACGCCAGCAGCGCAATTCCGGGGCCCATAAAGCCAATATTGCCATAGGCGCCAGCCAGGCCCTGAATGGTCGCCTCAGGGGTTGTGGCCCGGGTCATCAGCCTGGCAATAGCAAAAACCATAACGAATATGGAAAAGGTCGTCAGAAGATTGACACCAATAAATTCCCAACTGGCGAGTTTTTCAACGGGTGTTTGCGAAAGCAGCTTAAAGAAGAGACAGGGAAGCGAGACATAAATGATAAAGGTGCTGAGCCATCCCATGGCTTCCTGCGGCTGGCGGGTTATCCGCGCCGCGATGTAACCCAACAGAATCAGCCCGAAAAGCGGGAAGACAAGCCCTGCAATTTGCATCATCTGATGGGAATCCTTTGGAACTAGGAGGCATTGAGGTCGGCAGTGCTTTCTTTCCTAACCCGACGCTCGCATAGGGTCAATGAGAAACAGCTGCGTCTATTTGGGGGGAAGGGAACCGACAAAGATTTTCGCAAACCTGATCCAGTCGTCAAGACCCGTGTCCATGGCCGTCTCCTGATCCACCCAGACAAATCCGCCCATCTTGCGCCCGGTAAAATCCATGGGGGAGGCGCCAGGGCGAGCGAGAGCCTCCTCATGCTGATCCTTACCGACCCGGAACATAAATCGCCCATCCCCCGTTCCGCAAAGCATGTTTCCATTCATCAGGAAGCAAATGCCGCCGAACATCTTTTTCTCGGTAATTCCGCTATAATTTTTAAGCGCTTCCCTGAGTAAATCACCGGTATGTTCATGGGACATGGTGAGATCCCCTACTCCGCTGCTATCGGCTCGGATTGGCCGGTGTGGAAACGGTCCAGGAGATCACGGCGCATGGTTCGCGCGCCTTCCAGATGCTGTTCCTTGACATGGCCATAGCCACGAATATGTTCCGGCACTTCGGCAATTTCGACGGCAAGCGACAAATTTTCTGCGGTCAAGGTCTCGAGGATCTCCCGCAGGGTTGCCTCATACTCCTTGATTAGCGCCCGCTCGGTTTTTCGTTCCTCTGATTTACCAAACGGATCAAGCAAGGTTCCGCGCAGGAATTTAAACTTTGCGAGGGTCCTGAAGGCAGACATCATCCACGGACCGAATTCCTTTTTGATTAGATGACCGGTTTCCGAATGGCGCTTTGAGAAGATTGGCGGGGCCAGATGGTATTTGACCTTGTAATCTCCTTCAAACTGCTCCTTCAGCTTGGCTTCGAAACTGCCATTGGTATAGAGGCGGGCCACCTCATATTCGTCCTTATAGGCCATCAGCTTGAAGTAATAGCGTGCAACGGCCTCCGTCAGTCTGGTGGCACCCGGAGTGATTTTTTCTTCGGCTTCCCGCACCGCATTAACAAGTTTCTGATACCGCTTGGCATACCGATTACTCTGATAGCCTTTGAGAAACCCAACACGCCGATTGATGATTATATCCACCGTTTCCATGGTCACGACCTCTGCCGGCGCATCGGGCAGCGCAATTTCTTCTACCTGCTTGCGGCTGGCGGCCGCCTTCCGACCCCAGGCAAAGCTCCGTTTATTGCTTTCAACGGCAATGCCATTTAGTTCAATCGCCTGCTCAATTGAGCTGAGACTTAAGGGAATGGTCCCCCTCTGGAAAGCAAATCCCAGCAGGAGCAGATTGGCGGCAATGGAATCGCCCATGAGAGCAGTTGCCAGAGTAGTGCTGTCAATAAACTCCGCCTGCTCCCGGCCGAGACTGTCGGCAAGTAAACTGGTCAGGCTGTCCTGATCCATGGCCAGATCCGGGGTCAGGGTAAAGGCCGCGACCGGCTCCACATGGTCATTAACGATGGCCTTTGTCCGGCCCAGATCATAGGTTTGAAGCGCGTCCATACTTGCGGCCACCACCAGGTCGCAACCGACAACTAGATCAGTCTGGCGATTGGGAATGCGGGTTCCGGCCAGCTCTGCCGGACTCCTGGCCAGGCGGACATGGCTCATCACCGCACCGTTTTTCTGGGCAAGCCCCGTCTGATCGAGGATCGACGCTCCTTTTTCCTCAATATGGGCCGCCATGCCGAGGAGCGCGCCGACGGTAATCACGCCTGTGCCACCAATACCGGTCACCAGAATGTTGTAGGTGCCATTGATGGGGGGCGCGACCGGTTCGGGAAGTCCTGCTGCCGGGTCCATGATGTCGATTTCAGTGGAGGTGACGGCCTTTTTATCAGCTTTTTTGAGGCCGCCGCCTTCAATTGTAACAAAGCTTGGACAGAAGCCTTTGACGCAGGAAAAATCTTTGTTACAGCTGGATTGATCAATGACCCGCTTGCGGCCAAAATCCGTCTCTAGAGGCTTGACCGAAACACAGTTGGACGCTACGCCGCAATCCCCGCAGCCTTCGCAGACCAGCTCATTAATAAAGGCGCGCTTTGCCGGATCGGGGAACGTGCCGCGCTTACGCCGGCGGCGTTTCTCTGCGGCGCAGGTCTGATCATATATGAGAGCCGTAACCCCTTTGACATCCCGAAGCTCTCGCTGAACTTTATCCAGATCATCCCGATGGTGAATGGTGACCCCGGGCGCCCAGTTAGTGGAGCGGTCATATTTCTCAGGCTCGTCGGTCACCACGGCGATCTGCTTCACGCCTTCCGCATGAACCTGCTGGCTGATCAGCCAAGGGGAAAGGGGCCCGTCAAAAGGCTGTCCGCCGGTCATGGCGACGGCGTCATTAAACAGGATCTTGTAAGTGATATTCACATCCGCCGCACAGGCCGCGCGAATGGCGAGAAGTCCGGAATGATAGTAAGTACCATCTCCCAGATTCTGAAAAATATGCTCTTCGTTTGTAAAGGGTGACTGACCAATCCAGTTGACCCCTTCCGCGCCCATATGGGTATAGGTTTCTGTCCGCCGGTTCGGCATATAAATGGCCATGGTATGGCAGCCGATCCCCGCCATCGCCCTGCTGCCTTCCGGAACATTGGTGGAGGAATTATGCGGGCATCCGGAACAGAACCACGGCGTACGGGTGACCGGCGCTGCCGGCATGGCATTGCCGTCCTCCCGTGCTTCGGCAACGCTGATCCCTTCCACAATCTGATCGGGCAGAGACCGCCGCTTTAACCGGGCAGCAATCGCCCGAGCGACCAGAGCCGGGGTGAGCTCGCCATCGGAAGGAAGGAGTACCTCCCCGCTTTCATCTTCCTTACCGACAAGAACCGGTCGGTCTTCCATATCATAGAGGAGACGCGCTGCCTGATCCTCAATGAGGCTGCGTTTTTCCTCAACAAACAGGATTTCATCCAGCCCTTGGGCAAATTCCTTCATCCCCTCCGGCTCGAGCGGCCAGGGACAGGCAACCTTATAAACGGACAGACCAATTTCTTCGGCTTCCTGCTGACCGATGCCAAGATCGCCAAGGGCCTGAACCACGTCGAGCCAGGACTTACCCGTTGTTACAATACCGAACTTGCGGTCTTTCGCATCCCAGGTAATTTTATCCAGCTTGTTAGCCCTTACAAACGCTTTGACCATGGGTAATTTAGCACGGAGCAGCCTCGTTTCCTGACCAATAGAAGAATCCGGCCAGCGAATATGAACCCCATCCGCCGGAGGCTCAATATCATCGGGGATGACAATCTGAACCCGGTCCGGCCCTACATAGGCAGTCGCAGAACTCTCGACCGTGTCTGTCAGGCATTTCATGCCGACCCAGGTGCCGCTGTAGCGGGACAACGCGATCCCATAGAGGCCATAATCGAGATATTCCTGCACGGTTGCCGGATTGAGAATGGGCATCATTGCCGCCACCAGCGCCTGCTCGCTCTGATGGGCGACGGTGGAGGATTTGGCCATATGGTCATCGCCCATCAGAACCAGGACACCGCCATGCTCGGAACTGCCGGCCATATTGCCATGCTTGAAAACATCGCCGGACCGATCAATACCGGGGCCTTTGCCATACCAGATACCAAAAACCCCATCGAAATCGGTTTTGCCGAACATGGGGAGCTGCTGGGTGCCCCAGATGCTTGTCGCTGCCAGATCCTCATTCACACCGGGTTGAAAATGGATATCGTTGTTCTTGAGAAAAGGTTTGGCCTTCCAGAGGCTCTGGTCATAGAGACCAAGCGGGGAGCCGCGATAGCCGGAAATAAAACCGCCTGTTTTCAGGCCCGCAGCCGCATCCCGTTGGCGTTGCATGATCGGAATTCGGACAAGTGCCTGCGTGCCCGTGATAAAAACCTGACCGGAGTCGAGTTCATATTTATCGTCCAGGCTAACCTGAGTGTTCTGCATTCTCTAATCTCCCGCGCCCCGGGATGATATGTGACTGCGAAAGACCTAGACTTCCAACCACTCTTTGCGGATCTGATCGTTGGCTTTCAGCTCATCGGGCGTTCCTTCATAGACCATATGTCCATGGCCCATAACATACAAACGGTGTGAAATTCGAAGAGCGATGGCAAGCTTTTGCTCCACGAGCAAAATGGACACGCCACGCTTGGCAATCTCGGTCAAAAGCTCCCCAACCTGGGCCACAATCTTCGGTGCCAATCCTTCCGTGGGCTCATCAATCATGACAAGGTCGGGATCACCCATCAAGGTCCGACACATGGTCAGCATCTGCTGCTCTCCGCCGGACAGTACGCCGGCATCGACATCGGCCCGCTCCCGCAGATTGGGGAACATATCGAACATGTCATCCATGGCCCAGCGGCCTTTTTGCTTCATGTTCTTGATGCCCATCACCAGATTCTGTCGGACGGTCATCCCCGGAAAGACATCCCGGTTCTCCGGAACATAGCCAAGGCCACGATGGGCAATTTCATGCTCTTTCAGCCCGGCAATTTCCTCACCGCGATACTGAATGGACCCATGGGGCTCGACCTCACCCATAATGGATTTAATGGTGGTTGAGCGACCAACGCCATTTCGGCCCAGCAAGGAGACGATCTCCCCTTCCCCAACCCGGAAATTCACCCCTTGCAGGATATGGCTTTTACCGTAGAAGGCATGCAAATCATTGACTTCAAGCATTACTCTTCCGCCTCCGCACCAAGATAGGCTTCCTGAACCGCCTTGTTGTTTCTGATATTTTCCGGTGTATCCGTCGCGATGATCTCGCCGTATACAAGCACGGAAATCCGGTCCGCCACATCGAAGACAACGCCCATGTCATGCTCCACCATCACCAGGGTTTTGCCGTCTGTAATTTTCCGGATCAGAGCAATGGCCTGATCAGTTTCGCTATGGCTCATGCCCGCAGTTGGTTCATCAAGCATAATAACATCGGCACCGCCAGCAGCAGAGATGCCAATTTCCAGGGCCCGCTGCTCCGCGTAGGTCAAAACACCGGCTGGGATATGTTGACGTGATGTCAATCCGATTTCCTCAATAACCTCTGCGGTTCTCTCATTGAGTTCCCGTTCCCGGTCAACCAGATGCCAGAAGGAGTATTTGTATTCCTTCACCCACATCAGACCACAGCGGACATTCTCAAACACGCTCATATTCGGGAAAATGTTGGTGACTTGAAAGCTACGGGACAGCCCTTTTCGATAAATCTCATAAGGGGGCAGGTTGCTGATATCTTCACCATGAAGGTGAACCGACCCCGCACTCAATCCATAACGGCCACTGATAAGATGAAACAGGGTCGATTTACCGGCCCCGTTCGGACCGATAATCGCATGCCGTTCCCCGTTATGAATTTCGAGATCCACACCGCGGATAATTTCCGTTGGGCCGAAACTCTTGCGAAGGTCCTTGAGTTCAATTGCTGCAGTCATGATCAGGCCTCCTTCCCACCAGCTTCCGGATTATTTGCTGTATCCCAGGCTTCCTTTAGTTGCGGTGCCTGGTTTCGAACGAGATATCCGCCGACGCCAGCCAAAATGGCTACGGTTACCCAGGGCATGATGCCATGGGTATCAAATTCGATCCCCATCAGGCTCATCATGGTTTCATCGGCAGGCGAGCCACGCACATGGTGGATCATCTCCAGGAACCCAGCAATACCTGCAAGCATCGCCAAAGCCGGAATACCCATCCGAATATAAGGAACAACAAGGCCGCCAAGGCGTTTCATGCGCCAAGCCGGAGTATGCATCATCATGATACCCGTGAGCCCCTGAGGGACAAACATCACGGTAAGGACAAACATCACCCCGACATAAAGCTGCCAGATATCCGTATAGTTACTGAGGATACTCTGCAGCAAGGTAAAGAGAACCGCACCGACGATCGGACCAATAAAGAAGCCGACCCCGCCAATGTAAGCCATGAGTAGGACCACACCCGAGGTCAGGGCGTTGAGATTTTCTTCCGTGACAATCTCAAAGTTAATGGCAAACAAACCGCCGGCAATCCCGGCGAAGAAACCGGAGGCACAGAAAGAAACAAAACGAACTTTCCGCTGGCTGTAGCCAATAAACTCCGCCCGCTCGGCATTATCACGAACGGCGTTGGCCAGACGCCCCGCCGGTGTGCGCGAGAACAGATACATCAATCCCACGGTCACAAAGACCCAAGCGGCAATGAGGTAATAGACCTGTATATCCTGACCGAAATTAACGCCAAATAATGGCGGACCCATGGTTCTGTCACCACTCACCCCTTCTTCCCCGCCAAAGAAGGCAACGAAGATCAGGGAACTGGCTGCCATGAGTTCCCCGACACCAAGTGAGATCATGGCAAAGACCGTCCCGGCGCGCCTAGTGGAGAAACTGCCAATGATAATGGCAAACACCAAGCCGATGGCGCCGCCGAAGATGGGGAGCAGCCACATGGGGAAGACGAAGGATCCGTCTTCCAGATAGTTCATGAAATGCACCGACATGAATCCGCCAAGGCCGAAATAGACCGCATGGCCGAAGGACAGCATGCCCCCCTGCCCCAGCAGCATATTGTAGGACAGCGCGAAGATGATGAAGATTCCCATCAAGTTCATGGTGTAAACGCCGACATTTGATGAAAAAATGTAAGGCAATATCAGCAGAACGATCAGGAATCCGATCCAGGGGCCATAACGTTTTAAGACCGGTGTGGAAACCGTCGAAGCGGAAGTTTTGGTTATTTCGCTCATGTTTCACGGTTCCCGAACAGGCCCATCGGGCGGAAAATCAAAACGAGTACCAGCAACAAATATGGCAGGATCGGCGCAATCTGCGGCAAGGAAAGCGACCACAGATCCCGAAGTGCACTGTCTGCATCGAAGCTGATGTTAAAGGCGGTCAGGATATCATTGACCGAATAATCAAGGGCAATGGCGAAGGTCTGCAGCAATCCGATGATCAGTGAAGCGACGAACGCCCCGGTCAGAGATCCAAGTCCCCCGACAACCACGATCACAAAGACGATACTGCCGAGGACCACCGCCATACCCGGGAAGGTCCCGAGAGCGGGCCCGGCAATCACACCCGCGACACCGGCAAGGGCGCATCCAACACCGAAGACGCCCATAAAGACAAGCGGCACATTGTGCCCCAGCATAGCTGTCATGTTGGGCTTATGGATCGCCGCCTGAATGATCAGGCCAACCCGTGACCGGGTCAGGATCAGTAGCAGCATGATGAAGATGGCGATGGAGATGAGCAGCATAAAGGCCTTGTAGGCCGGGAAATTCTGCCCGAAAAATGTAAATAGCGGAAACTGCAGGATTTCAGGCTCGTGATAAGCTTTGGTATCCTTTCCCCAGATAAACTGCACAACTTCCTCGATCAGGAAGGCCAGACCGAAGGTAAAGATCAGCTCGGCCACATGTCCCCATCTATGGACATATCTTAAGCCATAGCGTTCGACGAGAGCCCCCAGCAATCCGACCAGTACCGGCGCCACGATCAGCCCGACCCAGAATCCGAGATAGGCACTGATGGTATAGGCGAAATAGGCGCCCAGCATGTAGAAGCTGGCATGGGCAAAATTGAGAACGCCCATCATGGAAAAGATCAGGGTCAGGCCACTGGCAAGCATAAACAGCAGAAGCCCTGTGACAATCCCGTTCAGGAGGGAAAAGAAGACCAATTCAAACATTTGTTGAATCTCTTAATTTACACACATTGTTGAGGACCGGATCTCTCGTCCGGCTGAAAAAGAACTGGCCGGCAATTTGCCGACCAGCTCTATCACAGGAACAACCGATTAACTGGTTGGACGTTCCATGTTGCAGTCCTTGACCGGCAACGCGGCATCTTCTGCAGAAATTGAAGATTCCTCGACCAGACCAAAACCGGAATTATCTGAATCCAGAACAATATTTTCATCCGTATGGACGGAGATCTGGATTGGCTGCATTATCTGATGATCTTCTGCCCGCATCACCAGCTTGTCTCCCTGAATAGACGTGTATTCCATTCCTTCGAGAGCCTGGGCAACGGCCAATGCGTCGGTGGTACCCGCTTCGTCAATCGCTTTTGCCAGCATGGCAATAGAGTTGGCAATACGGAACTGAGTAATGTCGGCTTCAGGATACTTCTCTTTGAAGCCTTTGTGATAGGCAAGATACTCTTCGGTTGGCGGAGGGTTCACAGTCCCTTCGTGAACTAGGCGAATCTTGTCTTTACCGGAAGCACCGATTGTCTTCGTAATACCGTCATTGGCGGCATAGTAGGTGTAAATCGGAACATCGATCCCGGCATCGCCAATGGCTTTACCCAGTCCAACCATGTCTGCGCCCCAGTTACCGGTGATGATGGCATCGGCACCGGAAGCACGGATCTTGGTCGCATAAGGAGTGAAGTCTTTCACCTTTCCGATCGGGTGAAGCTCATTACCAACGATTTCGATGTCCGGGCGCTTTTCGCCGAGGAATTTAACGGCAGCCGCAGCAACCGCTTTACCAAAAGAGTAATCCTGTCCGATCAGGTAGACTTTTTTGATTTCTTCCTTTTCTTTGATCACGTCTGTCAATGCGTTCATCTTGATGTCAGCATTCGCATCAAACCGGAAGTGCCAGAAGTTACATTTTGCCTGGGTCAATGCCGGATCAACGGCAGAATAGTTCAGGAACAAAACCCGGTTGTCCGGGTTGCGATCATTGTGCTTTTTGATGGCATCGGTCAGAGCATTTGCAACACCTGACGAGTTGCCCTGAGCAATGAAGGTAATGCCTTCACCGATCGCGCGTTTCAACTGGACCAGGCTTTCTTTCGGGCTGATCTTGTTGTCAAACGGCACGATTTCGAACATCTGACCGCCAAGAACGCCGCCTTTTTGGTTCACGAGTTGATCAGCAGCCCATTGATATTGTTTGTAGCCGCTGGTTCCGGTAGCCGCAAAAGGACCTGAAAGCGGATCAATAAATGCAATCTTGATCGTCTCAGCCGCCTGGGCACTGAATGCTGAAATAGCAGCAAATGCCGCACCAGCAAGGATAAATGATTTAATTTTCAATTCTTTTCCTCCCTTAAGGAAATTGAGCTCATCTCACGCTTCAACCAGTCTCTTTGTTCTTACTTTTTCAGAGCTTGGCATAATCGCATCGAAAGCATGACGTTGCATTCTTTCGCCGCTTATGAAAGCCCAGTTTGTCTTCAAGATCAAATAATTTTTTCGACGTCCGCGCCAAAATGACATAAATGTCGTAAGGTCTTGTGAGAATGTCCCGCAGAGGTATTTCTTTGCTTAAATAACATGCAAAAATCCAAATATATAAGCTATTTAACGGAAACATGGGCTTTGCCAGCAACTGATAAAAAACTCGAAACGGAGCTCTTTCGAGAATCAACAGCCCGAATACACCGAGAATCAGGCAATTATGGATTCAATAAAATTTTACTTATTTTGACGTATCCTGATGCTTGTTTTACCAAAGCCAGACATTTCACCAGCCGATTCCGAGCAGAGGTTCTATTTTAATGACCCGCACAGGTAAAAAGATATTGCTGCTGGCGATCGGATGGTTTTTCGTTGCCTTGGGAACTATTGGTGTTTTTCTGCCGGTCCTGCCGACGACCCCTTTTCTGCTGATTTCCCTCTGGGCGTTTTCACAAAGCTCTGACCGGTTTCATCATTGGCTGTATACTCATCGCTATTTTGGCCCGCCGCTGCAGGCCTGGTCGGAACACGGCATTATCCCGATGCGAGCCAAGGTCATGGCGGTCGGCACCATGGGTCTTTCAGCAACCCTTGTCATTCTGTTTTCAGAGACCCCGTGGTACGGAATTACCGGCATGTTGATCCTAATGGGTATCGGGGCCGGGTTTGTGATTACCCGTCCCAGCAAACCGCGCAACAGCGACGCAGCCTAGGGGAGTATTGTCATTTTTCCAGGCGTAAGAGGCGTATCACAATACCTGGAAGGTCCCTGCTCTTCATAATTCACAAGAATTTCGGCAAGGCGATTTAGGGCCTGATGGAGCCTCTGTTCATCGGGCTCTGCCATGACGCAGATACGAACATGGCGGTTTTCCAATGACTTGCTCATGGCAAAGGCCTCGCTGCCAACCACCACGATATTCGCGGTCCGGGCTTTTCGCACAAAATCGGAAACTTCTATCCCATCCGGAACCCGAACCCAGAAATGGGCGAGCGGAGCATCAAGATTTGTGCTGTGGTCCGCCAACCATCTTGAGAGAATTTGCCGGGCAAATGATTCCCGACGACGACACACCGTGACCAACTCAGACACCTGTTTGTCGACCAAACCGCTGATTAGAAAATAGTTGGCCATATCAAGGGAGACCGGTGAGGTCATCCAGTTGACCGCTGTCATCTTACTGGCCAGTCGCGGGATCAAGGGTGCCGGTGCCACCATATACCCGACCCGCAAGCCCGGACTAAAGGCTTTCGACAATCCGGTCAGGTACAGGGTATCTTCAGGCGCCAGTTGGCAATAGGACGGAACCCGATGGGGTTGCAAAGGCGCATAGACGGCATCTTCAACAATATGAACGTGATACTTCTGGGCGATCTTCAGAATCTCCAACCGACGGGCTGTGGGCTGGGTTGTCCCGGTTGGGTTGTGGTTGGTCGGAATGGTCACCAGGATCTTGACATTTCCTCGCTGACACAACTGCTCAAACGCCTCGGGCACAAGGCCATGGTCATCCATGGCAACCGCTGCAACCCTGAGATCCAGTTCCCGGCAAACAGCGCGAATGCCCGGATACCCGAACTCCTCCGTGGCGACCATATCGCCCGGAGATGCCAGAGTCGCCATGGCCAGATAAAGGCCGGACTGCACCCCTGGAATGACAATAATATTCTCGGAATCGACGACATCCAGCTGATGCCTCAACCAGTCAGCAGCAATTTCCCGATCATTAATCCGTCCCCGGCTGTCAAAATAATCCAGATAGCGCCCGGTTTCGTTATGCTGTGACAGTTTCTGAAATACCTCGCGCAGGCGGTCATCCGTGTTGGCATTGAAATAGCTGTTCTTGGAGAGATCAATCAGATTGCTGTCCGTCTCAATCCAGCTCTCCCGGGGAAAGAAAAATCCTTTGCCAATCTGATCTTCATCTCTGTCGGTCCCATAGACGAAGGTTCCCTGCCCCACTTTGCCATAGGTAATACCGCGCCGTTCCAACTCGGCATAGGCCCGGCTCGCTGTCCCGATACTGCAATTGAATTCATAGGCGATCTGGCGGTGAGGCCGCAGGCGATCTCCCGGTTTGAGGGTGCCATCCTTGATTTGTGACAGAACGACATCCACGATTTCTTCAAATTTTCGCACACTATCCTGCCTTAAATTGTCACTGTGACAATATATGAATTGACCGATACAATTTTAAGTCAATATTAGGCGGATGTAAATTTTCATTTTTCTTTATGGAAAGTAAGAAAATGGACGCCGCGAAACTTTCTTTGATCGCCCTGTTTGCCGTATCCATGGTCGGATCGCCCGGGCCGGTGAACATGGCCCTTATGGCTTCTGGCGCCAGTTTCGGCTATCGGCGCTCCCTACCCTTCCTCACGGGAAGTATTTCAGGTTTCCTGCTGGTATGTCTGGCGGTGTCCCTTGGGCTCGGCACCCTGTTCCTGACCTTTCCCTCATTGCAGCTGGTATTCATGCTCCTGTCGGGACTTTATATTCTCTATCTCGCCTACAGGGTGGCAACCGCCAATCCGACGGTCAGTGACAGCAGCCAGACGCCCGGATATCTGGCGGGCCTGATCCTGCATCCGCTGAACCCGAAGGCATGGGTGACGATTATTGCCGCCTATTCCCAGTTTGTCTCACCCTACGCCAGTTATGCCGGTCAGATTGCCGTCATCATGTTGATCTTCCTGCTGGTGAGCTTTCCGCTCAATTCCATCTGGTGCGTCGGCGGCAATCTGATCAGCCGCCTCGTCACATCGACGACCGCCTTGAGAGCCATAAATATCTTCCTCGCCATCCTGATGGTGGTAGTGGTTGCCCTGGCCATGATGCAGGCGGATATATTGCAGCCGTTTCTTGCCGGCTGACTAGACGGCCTCGGCCAGTTTAATGGAGCGATCGGCCGGGAATTCAAGGATGCAAGTGGTCCCGACCCCGACCTCACTTTCAAGCTTGAAAGTCCCGCCATGAATTTCAACAAGCATCTGAACCAGGGTTAAACCAAGGCCGGTTCCCTCATTGTTGCGGGCATAGGAGGTCTGAACCTGGCCAAAGCGATCAAGAACTCTTGGGATGTCCTTCTTAGCAATGCCGATGCCGGTATCCGAGACATACAGGGTCACACCGCCGTCTTTGCGGACAGTGATGCCAATAGTGACCTTACCGCCCTCATTGGTAAATTTGATGGAGTTTGAAGCCAGATTGACAATGATTTGCTTGATGCGGGTTTCATCCCCGGTAAAGCCGGGGATGTGATCAGGCAATTCGTCGATTAGGGAGATCCGCGCATTCTGTGCCCGTACCGACAGCATTCTGATACAAGAGGCAACGGTAACGTTAAGATCCATGCTGGTTTCACACAGCTGCAACTGCCCTGCTTCAATCTTGGCGACATCGAGGACGTCATTAATGACGTCAAGCAGATGCTTTCCGGCGTCATGGATATCGTTGGAATAGTCTTTGTAGTTTTCATGTCCGAGAGAGCCAAAAGCCTCGGACTGAAGGATCTCGGAAAATCCGATAATCGCGTTCAACGGCGTTCTCAGCTCATGGCTCATATTGGCCAGAAACTCCGACTTTGCCCGGTTGGCAAGCTCGGCCATTTCTTTGGCTTTGCGTAAGTTCAGTTCGGCCTGAACCCGGGCATTCATGTCTGTCAGGGTGCCCTCGAAATACTCAACCTTGCCCTTCTTATCGAAAATGGCGTGGGCGTTCAGCGCGCCCCAGGTCAAAGATCCGTCCTGGCACCGCCACTGATGCAGCTCGTCAATCAGGAACTGTCCTTTGGTCAGCAGCATCAGGTGCTTCTCGGCCATCTTTTCGCTGGTGTAGATTTCCTCCACATAAGATTTCACCGATTTCACCAGCTCTTCAGGTGAGGCATAGCCCAACATGGAGGCCAGCGCCGGATTACAATTGATAAAGGTCCCCTTGTTGTTGACCTGAAAAATTCCTTCCGTCGCATTTTCATAGATACGGCGATGCTTCAATTCACTCTGAGCCAGAGCCTGGCTGGCTTTGCTGCGATGATACATATAGTAGATGAGCAGGCCAGCGATGGCTGCGAGGGCGAACAGCACCAGAATGATCCGGCCCCGAAGAGAGCTGACCTTGACCGCCTGTTTTTCTAAAAGCTCGATGGCAATACTATAGGATTCATCATGCAGAGTTAGGGCCTGATTTAGGGTGACTTGCGCCCGCGACTTCAGAACACTCACGACAGCATCGGAATCCGGCGCCAATCCGCCAATACCGTTTTCAAGCCATTTGCTGAGGTCAAAAAAGGAGGGTTGGAGCAAGCCGTAAATGGCGGCAGCCCCAATCAGATTGTCATAGCCAAACTGTACCCGCTTTTTTTCGAGCGCTTCCGTGACCAGTATAAGTTCATCGCGCGCTACCCGCAGATAGTCCGCCCGCTTCTGTCCGGTCGACAGCTGCGCCAGATCGAGAATATGGGTGACCTTGGTAAAGCCGTGCAGGACATCATCATCTGCCTGCTCATACTGGACAATCCGTAAAGGAATGGATTCTTCAATATGGGATAGGGTGACCTGAACAAAATAAATCGTCCCGATGACAAACACGGCAAGCAGGACGATGGCGAGCATATAGGCATTGCCGGACCCGAGAATACGGTCCAGCGCCAACCGGCTCGTCAGGGACTTGGAATTGTTTATCAACATTAACGACACTTATTTAGACACCAATTGGTGCGGAAGGCGCCCAATTTCGCGATAGTATTTCTCCGCCCCGGGATGAAGCGGGACACTTAAGGAATCAAATGCGGTTTCAAGGGTAATTGCCGAGAGTTTCGGATGCCCTCCTTGCGCCCGAACGACCGGTATGTTCTCCCAAAATGTCCTGGTAATATTGTAAACCCGTTCGCTACTGACCCGGCTGCTGACAATCCACAAGGCCGCAACACTTAAGGTACGGACTTCGCCTATGCCCTTGTAAACCCCCGCCGGAATTACCTGATCGGAAAAAAAGCTGTTTTCCCGGACAACGAGCCCGGCCCGTGCTCCAGAGATATCAATGAGAGATATCAGCCCCTCTTCACTCAGCTCCGCAACAGCCTTCGAGGGATATCCGGCAATGACAAAAAACGCATCAAGGTCGCCCTCGCGCATTTTCTTGATGGCCGCTGCGGGTTTCACATAGTGAACGGACATATCCTTTTCGGTAATGCCATAAGCCTCCAGAATGGTCCGGGCATCGACAAGCGTTCCAGACCCCGGATCATCAAGGGAAACATTCCTGCCGATCAAATCCCGGACAGTTTTAATCCCCGAGCCCTTTCGTACCACCAGATGGACATCTTCCATATAAAGGCTGGCGATGGCGGTGATTTCGTTCTTCTTGCCAGCGCCTCGGTAATTGCCTGTCGCCGTGCGGGCCCAATGGGCAATATCTGACTGGGAAAAGCCGCTTTCCAATCGGCGGGCTTCAATGCCGTCGATGTTGGATACAGACCCGTTGGAGGCCTGACCGATCGCCAGTAATCCTGGAACGCCGCAAGGGATCGGTTCACATTCGGTCTCCCTCACCGGGTTCGAAATGACATCAGCAACCACTTGCCCGACGGGATAATAGGTCCCGCCAATTCCACCGGTCCCGATCCGGAACAGGCTGGTTTCCGCGGCGATAGCGAGCGAGGCAGTAAATACGGCCGTCACCAATGCTGTCATTCCCATCCCAAATTTCACCCGCATCCGATTTTCCTTTTTCTACTTCAGAGAAATCCAGTAAATGCACCGGATATTTCCAGTTGTATTGACCCTTTCAGTTTCTATCAGCATGTCGTTAATGAGCCGTAAAGATCTAACAAAAAGAGAAACGGGGAAACTCTAATAGCGTGCAAACTTATAGAGGTAATTTTTATCAAGGGTTGTCGCTATGATAGACCGGGACTATCACTCGATCAGCGACGGCGGAAGATTGCTGTTTTTACCGTAACTGTGATAATGTTTGAGCCAATCCCCGCCACCAAAAAAGAGAACGAATTTGGGATTTGAGAATTTAACCCCGGAACAACTGACCGCCTTGAATGATGCGTATTTGCCGCGTCGGACCGTTGCCAATGCCGATCACTATTTCAATTGTGCAAATGAGCGGAGTGCCGAATTCAGGGACCGCCAGACCTGTGTACTGAATGTCGCCTATGGCGACGGTCCCCTGCAAACCGTCGATATATTTCCGGCTGCAACCCCTGGATCTCCTGTCTATATCTTTATTCACGGCGGATATTGGTGGGCCCTCGACAAGTATTTCTACAGCGAAATAGCCGCGCCCTTCGTGACCGCCGGGGCGACGGTTGTCCTTCCCAACTACGATCTCTGTCCGGTGGTGACAATTCCGGAAATCGTCGATCAGATACGGGCCTGTCTGAAATGGCTGCATTACAATATCGCGGATTATAACGGGGATCCAGCAGCCCTCCATCTGTCCGGTCATTCAGCAGGGGGGCATCTGACGGCAATGATGATGGCAACCGACTGGCAGGAGGATTATGGTCTGCCTGCCGATTTGTTGAAAGGTGCCATCCCCATCAGTGGACTTTTCGATATTGAGCCTCACCGCCATACGGAATTGCAGGAAAATATCAGGCTAACCGCTGAAGCCGCAGCCGCAAATAGCCCGCAAAAGCTCGATATTCTTTCGACCTGCCCGGTTTTATGTGCTGTCGGCGGTGGCGAGTCGACTGAATTTAAGCGCCAGTCAGAGGAATTTACGGAGAAATGCAGGGCCAGGGGGATTTCTTGCACCTATATGGCCCTTGGCACTGACAATCACTTCGATATCACCGAGCGATTACATAAGCCAGACGATCCCCTGACAAAAGCCATTCTCAAACAGATGGGATTATGACAGACTGACTCCTTAAAGGAGCTCATTATGGACAAGATCAATTCACACCGGCGCAGCGAACTTTCCAGTCTCACGGACCGCTTTGTCGATGCCTTCAATCGGCAGAATATGGAAGATGTGATGGCTTTTTTCTCGGAGGATGCCGTCTACCAGGATCCCTACGGTAAAACCCATAAAGGCAAGACGGCCATTTCCAAGGCCTTTGAGCCGGTTCTCAATGGCGGGCTTGGGAAAGTCCATTTCGAAGACGAAGACCGCTTCATTGACGAGGAAACCGGCAAGGTCATGGATAGTTGGAACCTGCATATGCATATAGGTGAAGGAGAAGATAAGGAAGCCTCTATGCTCGGCCTTGATCTGCTGCATTTTGATGGGGACAAGCTGGTCCGCAAAATCACCTACCGAAGAGGATGACAGATGGATGCTCTTCTTGTTCTTGTCAGCGTCTTCGGTATTTTCATTCCGGCCCTGATCCTGCCGGGTCCGGATTTTGTCGCGGTGGTCAGGAGTTCCATGAAACGCGGCACAAAGGCCGGCCTGCAAACCACTCTCGGGGTATCCTTAGGATTGCTGCTGTATGCCACCCTGAGCCTGGTCGGCCTGTCGGCCATCCTTGTGCAATATGAATGGCTTGCCTGGTCGGTGCGGATTTTAGGGGCGAGCTATCTGATTTATCTCGGCATTCGGTTGCTAATGACCAAAAAGCAGGACTATCTGGTCAATGATGACTCTCAGACACCCAAAACCAATTCCTTCCTGTTCGGCTTTCTTGTAACCCTGACCAATCCAAAAGCCATGGTTCTGTTTACCAGTGTCTTTGCGACCGCCGTGACCGCCGCTACCCCGCCCTGGCTGCTGGTCCTGATGATCGCCATCGTCTTTGTCAGTTCCCTGACATGGTACAGCATTGTCAGCCTGTTCATGTCCTCCGGGCCGGTGATCCGAAAATTCAACAAGGCCAGCCATTGGATTGAGCGTCTCGCAGGCGTCTGTTTTATCGGTATCGGCGGCAAGCTTATGGCCGATGCCCGCACTCCCCTATCGCCTTGAATTAAGTCGCTCTCTCTCAAATTCGATTTGGCGGCAGCCGCATAAGCCGTTACTGTCTGAAAAACATCGTAGGGTACAGAGGGAAGCGTCAATGATACGGGGAGTATGGATTGCGGCACTAATGCTGTTGATAGTGGGCATGGGTGTAAGAGCCCAAGCCCAATCACCTGAAAACCCCAATGCTGCAGCAGTCGAAAAACTCATAGAGCAGGCCAGCGAAAACGGCTCCACCATCATCGTTATCAGCGGCCCTCAGCAAAATACGGGATCAGGGGATGCGGCAGATGCTAAGCCACCCATGGAAGAACGGGCCGTCATTGTCCGCAACAACCTGCAAAAGGTGTTTATGGAAAGCCCGCTGTTTCTGGAGCGGATTGAGAATACTATTCGGGCCAATGATCCGGATAACTCCTTGAGCTGGCCGTTCCTGGCCATCGCCCTTGCCTTCTTATACCTGGCAATCGGCTATGGAATTGAGTATTTCTTCCATGGCTGGTCCCGGCCGCATTTCGCCTATTTTTGTCAGGAAAATCCTGAAAACAATCAGGAGAAAATTGCCTATTTGCTGTTCCGTGGTGTTATGCAGACCATGGCATTGCTTATACAAGGATTGACTGCTGCCGCCCTGGTAATTCTGTTTGATCAGGATTCCATGGCCTTTCGCAATCTGCAGTTCATCGTCATCGTCGGCTTTATGTCTTTTCGCCTGGCCCCGATCTTCATGCGGGCGTTCCTAGCGCCGGACACGCTGCCTCATCGCCTTGTCGCCCTGTCCGACGAGCAGGCCAATCGCCTCTATAGATCCGTCGTGACGATGAGTGCCATTCTCGCGATATTGATCACCCTCAACATATGGTCGGGAAGCCTGGCCATGGATGTGCAGACCGCCCAGTTCGTCACCATCATCCTGACCCTGGCCACCACTCTGGTGAAGTCCGTCTATGCCTTCCTGAGACGATCCGAGATCTCGGCGATTATCCTCGGTGGCGACGATACGCGAATTGTCTGGAAGCCCCGCCTGTTCCTGGCGCGTATGTGGCATGTGCTCGCGATCCTGTATTTTGTTGTTGCCGCCGTTCTGACCATCGGCTGGGTGGTTGAGGGAGAGCCTCATGCCCTCAGTCTCACAAACTTGCCGATTCTCGCCGTCTTTTGCGGGATTGCCGCCTACGGCGCCGCCCTGCTGATTATTGAGTGGGTATTCGTGCGCCGTCATCCCCTTCCCAGTCGTGAGCCGGCAGCGGCTGAGGACGCTCTTGCAGAAGAGCCGGTTGCTGTTACCTCCCTTGAAGCCGATAAAGCTATCGAGGGAGAAGAAATCTATGACCAGAATGATGCCCCTCTGAAGCCTCAAAAATCCTTCAAGGGATTGCTGGAAAAAGGCGCCGGCATTCTTATTTCCGCCTTTGTTGTCTGGTGGGTTTTCAAGCTCTGGGGCGTCGACCTGACGGAGCCTGGCAGCCTGCTCAATGATTTCTGGGAAGTGCTGCTGATCTTCTTTTTCTGTTACCTCGCTTATGAAAGTGTGAAAATTGCCATCGACCGCAAGCTTGAAGAAGAAGGCATCGGAGACGAGCCGGAGCCGGGGGAAGAAGGCGGTGCTACCGGGGCATCCCGCCTCGCAACCCTGCTGCCACTTTTCCGGAATTTCCTGCTGATCGTGATTATCGTCATCGGCGGTATGATAATGCTGTCGGAGCTCGGGGTCGATATCGCGCCCCTCTTCGCCGGCGCCGGAGTCATCGGACTTGCCATCGGTTTCGGGGCCCAGACCCTGATCCGGGATATCTTCTCCGGGGCCTTTTTCCTAATGGATGATGCCTTTCGCAAAGGGGAATATATTAGCCTCGGATCGGTCAAGGGCACGGTGGAGAAAATTTCTATCCGTTCCATGCAGCTACGCCATCATCTCGGCCCGCTCAACACCGTCCCCTTCGGCGAAATCCAGCAGGTTTCCAACTTTTCCCGCGACTGGGTAATGATGAAGCTGCCGTTGCGCCTGACCTATGACACCGATGTCGAAAAGGTCCGCAAGCTGATCAAAAATCTTGGTCAGGAGTTGATGGATCATCCGGAAGTCGGCGATAAATTCCTGCAGCCCCTGAAATCGCAGGGGGTTTTCACTATGGAGGATTCGGCGATGATCATCCGGGTCAAATTCATGACCAAACCCGGCGATCAATTCGTCGTCCGCAAACTCGTCTATGCGCGCATCCGGGAACTGTTTGAGGAGCAGGGCATCAAGTTCGCCCATCGCGAGGTCACAGTGCGAGTCGCCGATGAATTTGCGGACGAGCCCATGAGCCAGGCGAGAAAAGAAGCCATCGCCGGCGCCGTCCAACCGGCCATCGAAGCCGCCGCGGCCGACAAGCCCACAGGGGAAGATCGATAAGAAAGGATCAGGATTTTAGCAATTCGAACTAGAATGAGAGATTGTTCACGCATCCCTTAGCATATGACCAGATGGCATATTTCTGAAATTTATAGACCCAATTCACTGAGAACCTAAATACCAAAATTTACCGTTAAAGTTTTAGACTGAAATCCGGTTCTACCGTGACCTCTTCCTCACCATCCACAGTATCACAAGAAGAATAAGCAGATTGATCAGGGGTGCGGCAATGGCGAGGGTGGCGGCGTGGTTTTCCGGCACTTCCATCAACGACCAGGGAAGCCCGAGAGGAATGAGAAAAATCCCGGAAAGCGGATCCAGGGACTGACCGAACAGACCGTATGTTCCGATAAAATAGATCGCGAGCGCGATCAGATACGCCACGAAAAAACCGCCCGCAATGATACGCCCGGTCATCGGAAAGCTCCACTCACTTTCGACCGCGCCATATCGACCTCACCCTCCTTCGACCGTGCGGAAAGCCCCGTCACTCCAGACAACGGCCCGCACGCAGGTCAGCAGGTTCGTGCCGCCGCATTGACTGCCATGCACCTGAAGCAGCAACACCTTGAAACTCGTCCAGTCGACAACTTTCCAGCCCTTGGCCAAAAACTTATGGGGTATACCGTCAACGATGATCGTTATCTCACACCCACCCGTGCCGCACCATAGGGTCCCGGCAGTTGAGCAGCGGAATTGCAGGCTGTCGATGATGGCGTCCGGAATGCCGTTGCCGGTCAGATCAATGCGCGGAATGGCTTTTTTCGTCGTCGAAAACACACCATTTTCAAAGGCTTTACAATCAGCTCGGGCAGCCGCAAAGACCTTTTGCTCCGCCGTTTCCGCTCGAACCCCTCCCGCAGAGGTAAGCCCTAACAGTAAAATCAGTCCAAGCCGTTTCAGCAAAGTCCTTCCCCTTGAAAAATCAATCCATATTCGGTGGGCCCTTCAGCTCGACCACATTGCCTTCAGGATCCGTTATGTAGAGGGACGGTCCGCTTCCTTCTGCTCCGTACCGCTGCTGCACCTCGCCCGGATCAATATCCTTCGTTCGAAGATAGTCTTTAAGCGCCTCACCATCGAAAGGTTCAATAGACACGCAAAAATGGTCTAAATTACGGCCTTCCTTACCGGGGGCTGCACCGCCCATCTGTCCGATCTTGCCGTCAACTGGGACCAGATCAATCAGAGAGCTGCCGGCTCGCACCTGATAGAGGCCCGGGCCTTCCTGAATTTTCTCGACCGTACAGCCCAGCACATCTGTATAGAAAGCGAGCATTTTTTCAATATCAGATACTCTCAGAACAAGATGGTCCAATTGCTTGATTTTAAACATTTTTATCCTCTCTCATTCAGCTTGCGATATCAGCTGCTTCCAGGCGGACCAGCCGGCGATTTTTTCGGCAACAAGCTGATATCCAACGCCACCGGGATGCAGCCCGTCGCCCTGTTCGAGGGAGCGGCTATAGACATCGCTTTTCAATAAATCTCTGAAGACCGGCAGATAGGAAGTGCCAAGGTCCCGACAGATGGCGCCATAAGCGTCATCCATCTCCTCAATGTCGTCATTACGGAAATCTAGGTCAAGACCTGTGACAACAGAATGATAGGGCATTTTCGGCGTAAATACTGGCAAGGGCCCCACGGAAATCACCGGCGCCACTTCGGCAAGGCTTGTGAGGATCGTCTCAAAGGTCTCCAGCACACGCCGTTTCGGGGTTCGCGGGATGCCATTATGACGGGCAATGTCGTTCATGCCGCTGCAAAAGACAATGCCGCCGAGGCTTGGATGCAGGATTCGCGCCGCACATTCGGAGGCGGCCCGAGTGTTAATCTCGGCCAGCATCTGACCCCGCACCCCGAGATTATAACCAACCAACCGATCCCGCTCCGGCGCGGTCAGCCGCCCCGGCCAGCCCTGCCCGGTTTCATCGCCCATACCTTCTGTCGTCGAGGCTCCGACAAAACAAATCCGCTTCATGGTACTGAGTTTCCTTTGTGATCTGCGCCGACCCTACCCGATATATAAACCGGTTCCAAGGATCGATGGGAGGTGATAGGTTGAGGCAAAAAAAGAAGGAGTAGAAAATGACCCCGCAAGATCTGATCGGCAGCTGGTGGCTGGTGAAATGGCAATCCCTCAAAAACAGTCAACCGGACGGCTTTCCCATGGGGGAGGATGCGCAAGGGCAGATTATTTATTCCGCTGACGGCCGCATGTCCGGATTTCTGATGCGCAAGGATTTCGAGGATCAACCGCGGGATACGGCGGCCAGCCCGGATATCTGCCTCGCCTATGGCGGCACCTACCGGATTGAAGGCGATCAGGTCATTCATGACGTCATGGTGTCAACTGTGCCCTACTGGATAAACGGGCCACTGATCCGCACGATTGTGCCGGAGGGAGACGATATCCTGCTCAAAACCAAACCGGAGACCACCAGTTCCGGCAATATCTACGAACATCACTTACTATGGCGCCGGGTGACGGATGGGGCCTAGCGGCCTTTCCAGTTGGGCTTTCTTTTTTCGGCAAAGGCTTTCGGGCCTTCCAGGGTATCCTCCGCTCCCTGCCAGGTCTCAAAGGCCGGATAGTCCGACTGCCGGGCCATGGCCGCTTCCAGGCTCGGCTCATCAAGACCGCGCATCACCGTTTCCTTTGACGCCCGAATGGCCAAAGGCGCCGAGCGCAGGATCAGCGCGCACCAGCGCTCAACCGCTTCTTCCAGCTTATCCGGGGCAACCACTTCATTGACGAACCCGAGCCGATGACCTTCGGCGGCAGAGACACTCTCGGCGCTTAAAATCATTCCCATAGCCTGCTTGAGGCCGATCTGTCGGGACAGTCGATGCATACCGCCCCCGATGGCCACCGCCCCGACCAGTGGCTCCGGCAAACCGAATGTCGCATTGTCGGTCGCCAGGATAATATCGCAGGCCAAAGCAATTTCGAACCCGCCGCCAAGGGCCACGCCATTGACCGCGGCAATAACCGGTTTATCCAAATCAAAGCGTTCAATCAGCCCGGCATAGCCGTTTTTCGGATAGACATGACGATTGAGGCCATCGGACTCGGCCACCGCCTTGAGATCACTGCCAGCGCAAAAGGCCCGCTCGCCACTGCCTGAGAGCACACAGATATATTGATCCGCATCGGCCGCAAAGGCATCCAGAGCCTCCTGCATCTCAGCATGCATCGCCTTATTGATGGCATTCATGACCTGCGGCCGCTCAAAGGTGATCCGGGTAATATGATCGTTTGTCGTGACGGAGATGAATTCAAAGCTCATGGAGGTCCCCTTCTTATGGCCTGGCGCCGTTTTATTATGACCTCCCCCATCCTAGCCCCGGATCACAGGCAATTTCCAACGGAAAAAACAATGGGGGGCAATCAGCTGGTGATTTTCCAGGTGCCGTCTTCCTGACGACAGGCCGTGCCATAAGTGGTGACGGCCTCCCCGCCAATGACGGATTTTGCCGTATATTCACGGCAGTATTTGCCATTGCTCTGCTGAAAGGTGCGTACCGGGCTAACCTCGTAGATGTCACCATTATCCGGATTGTTCCAGATGATTTCCTGGCCATCTTGTCCGTGCTCCAACACTTGCCCGATGCAGTTTTGATCAACCTCATCCATGCTTCTGCCGATGCTGCCACCAATCAGATAGCCGATGATGGCACCGCCCGCGACCGCGGCCAGTTTCCCCGATCCCTTGCCAACCTGAGAACCGGCAAGGCCGCCAGCCGCTGCACCAAGAACACTGCCCAGAAGCTCCCGATTGCACGCCCCTCGATCAATGCCAAAAGGAACCGCAGGCGGCACCTGATAGCGGGCCTGCTTGCCCTTCTTGTGCTTGTTCTTTTTATGGGCTTTTTTGTGATAACCCCAGGCCGGCGCCCAGGGCGGCGGATCGGCATAGGCCGGAGCGATTGACGCGGCGCCGAAAGCTAGGACACAGCCTACAAGGCATGCGGATTTTAATTTTCTGCTCGAATTTTTTGGCATAACTTTTTTACTCATACAGATCCCCTGTTTTCTCCCATAACCTGAAACAGTAAGGGCGGAATACGACGAAAATCGGGCAGAGCAACTGGCCGCGCCTAATAATCCCATTTCCAGAAGATGCCGACCCGGTTGTCCGACGACTGTCCCATTTCGGTTTCTACAGAGACATTGGGGGTGAGATCAATCTGCACTTTCGCCCGGCTTGTACCGGCTTCGGCGCCCTGATCAACGCCGACATAGACGTTGTCCGTCACATATTTACCGATACTGACCTCCGCCTTACCGGTCTCCGAATCCGTGCCGGCACTAATCACATCCACCCCCAGGGTATCCCGAATAAAGCCGGTGATACCGCCACCGGAACCGAAACGACCGGACAAGGAGGCGATGGCCTCAGCTAATTGCACGGCCTCCAGCGCCGACAAACGACCTGAGGATTTTCCAAACAAAACCTGGGACAGGACTTCATCTTCCGGCAGCCCGTCCGGTGAGGAGAAACTGATTTTCGGATCCGAGGCTGTTCCTTCAATAGAGACGATGGCCGTGACGTTGGTTGCTTCATACCGTGCCGTCAGGGACAATTCCGGATCGAGATTGACGCCGCCCAGCAAGGAGATCTCCCCTTCTTCAAGGCGAAAACTTTTTCCGGCAAATGTAAACTGACCGCGAACCGGTTTCAGATAGCCATCAATCACCGGATTTTCAGCGGTACCCCGCACATTGAAGCGGCCTTCCCATTCGGAATCCAACCCTCTTCCCCGGATAAACACCCGACGCGGCATTTCAACATCCACATCCAGCTTGATGTTGGAACCGGCATCCGATGATGTGAGAAGGCTCTTCTCCCCGTTCGGTCGGTTGATTTCTTCAACCTTCAAGTCGATGACGCTCGGCGCCAGGGTTCCACCGATATTGATATCCACTTCCTCGGTCGTGACATCACCCTTGACATTGAGGGCGGCCAATGTTCCATCCAGATCAATAGAGGCATCCGTCTTAAGTTCAATATCGTCCCGGTCGAGAACCAGCAGGTTGTTGGCTTTCAGAGTGATATCCAGGACCGGATCGTCGAGGGAGGCGATATCAATGGTACCCTCTGAGGAGACGGACCCACCCTTGCCGTCGACGGCGGACAGGGACAAGGTGACAGTTTCCGTATCTTTCAGGCTGGCATCCAGAGTAAGTTGGGACAGATTTGTGCCCTGTTCGATATCTTCAAAACTCCCGTCGGTGAGGGTCGCCTTGCCATCAATGACCGGATTTTTAAGGGTTCCCGAGATCTTCGCCTTGCCGATCAGTTTTCCGGCTAAAGTCTGAGTATCCGGAGCAACAAGAGCCCATAGCGCACTGATATTACTGTCGACATCCGCGTCAAGGCTGATGGGACTTTCCTCAAGGATCTGGAACTGGGGAGGCGACAGGGTCAGGGAAAGCGGCACCTGACCGGTGACCGACATCGCAGTCTTTTCCAGGCCGCTGATAGAGGTTGAGAAATCAAATTGGCCATTCTTAAGGCTCCCTGTCATCTGACTGGAAAAGTCCGGCAAATCGTCAAAGCTGTCCTCTTCCATGCGGACATTGGTCGCTGTAAGTTTAATATCGCCGGAATTTTCCGTATTGCTCGTCACCTCAAGCCGGGCACTGCCGTTGAGTATCCCGCTGATGTCCAATGTTGGATCCACCAGTTCCAGTATATCCAAAGACATATCCTTGATATCAAGGGTCGCCGAGGCTCTTGTCTGTTCTATCTCAGCCGAACCAATAACCTCTCCTTCGCCAAAAGTGAGGCTGGTAGTATCCAGAACCAAGGTCTCCCCCTTGATGACGAGAGAGGCCGGCGCGAGGAGTGTCACATCCCGGCCACTGAAGCTACCCTCAAGGAACGCTAGACTGATCTCAGTATCTGCCTCCCCGAATTTAAGCGCCCCGGTTCCCGCCAGCTTGAGATCAAGATCGTCGCCTCCGGCAACATCGAAAGTGATATCGGACTGATCAAGGGTCCCTGTCGCCGTCACTGTCACATTCGAAAAAGTGAGATCCTCTGCCTGAACATTCTGCGCCGTCGCCGTCATCTTTATCTCGGGCGCTCCAAACACCGCAGCGGTTTCCGAATTCATATCAAGGGCTTCGATGGAAACGCCATAGGATGCTGCTGCCAGATCCGAACCGGTCAAATCAAGGGCCAGAGCCTGATCCCCATTGCTGTCACTGAGGCGGGCAGTGAAGCTGGCGCTGCCCGAAGCACTTTCGTCCAGCAGCTTGGCGAGGGTCGCGAGATTGGGAACATTGCCGTGCAGCTCCCCGGTCATGGATTTTCCGTCAAAGGGGACGGACAAGGAGCCGGAGATGGTGTTTTTTCCCTGTTTCAGCTCGATGCCCGTCAGATCAAGCTGTTGATAGTCCGGCAGGCTGACATCCGTTGAAACATCTGTCGTCAGGCGGGAATGCTTGAGGATTGCGCTCACTTTCCCCGTTGCCCCTGTTGTCAGGTCCGCAAGATCATAGGCTGCCTCAAGATTGCCAAGGGCCGTGCCTGCCACAACCAAATCCGTGATATTGACCGATCCTTGGGCAGATGGATCTTCCAGCTTTCCGGAGAACGTCGCCGTCAAACGACCCGCCCCGCCCAGATCCGTTCCGGCTATGTCTGAAAGATCCCTCAAATTACCAAGGGCGAGATCCAGTGTCGCAGTCAGGGTATCGAAACTTGTCGGTATTTTGGCTGAGCCTGAAAGCTCCCCCGCGGCAAGGGTCGATTTGAGATTGCTGATACTCAGCAGATCTGAACTGAGGCCAATATCTGCCATGAGATCGACATCAGAGCCAATCAGCCGCTGCAGCCCGTCATCTCTCAGATCCAACTCGGTCCCATTCAAGGAAACCGTTCCCGTGATTTCTTCTCTCAGGTCTGCTGCAACAAGATCAATATCCGCATCAAGTTTCCCCTCAATCGGGGCGAGGACCGTCAGATCGTCGAGGAAAGCTGATATTTTGACATTGGCAGCGCCGCCCGGAACGACCATGTCCCCGGTCGCGCTCGCATTGACGTGAGCACTTCTGAGCCGCAAGTCATCAATGTGAAGGGACTGATCAGCGAGTGTATAAAGCACGTCAAAATCCAGATCCAGCTCACTCCCGGTAAGTGTCAGAAGATCATCGGGCAGGCCTGCGACCCCAATGAGCGCCGCAGACCCCTTCAAAGGTACGGATTTCAGGTCATTAAGATTGAGAATGGACGAGAATGTCCCGGTTAGTTCTTTTGCCGCCAGGGAACTGCCTTCGGATATCTCCTCGACCTGCAGGATGGCGCTCATTTCCGCTTCATCAAAACTGCCCCCCGCCTTCAGATCAACAGATGCCGATGAGAAAGACACCGGCGTTATCAGTTCAAGCAACGGACCTGTCTCACGGGTGGAAGAATTGATATTCAATGTGAACCGATTGCCGGCTAAATCGATACTTCCATCGGCCGCAACAGCGAGCACCTTGTTTTCCATACGTGAAGATTTGAGGGTAATTTCCCCGGCATTCGTATCAACCGTCAATGCCGCATCCAGGCCAATCAGAGAGCCATCAATGACGGGCAAATCCTCGGCATAGGTTTCGCTGAACTGGGCAGTGCCGGAAACATCCATTTCAATGACATCCTCACCCAATGTGCTGACAGCGAGTTCGGTAGAAAAAATCCCGTCGGCGCTTGCCCGCATCTGGCCACGCCAGGCATTGATCTCTCCATTCCCCGCAACAGAGGCTGTTATTTCCGGATAGCCAGGCAAATCCAGGGCCCGGGCAATCAAGCCGCCTTGCGGCTCATTCAGCTTGACATCAATGGCCAGGGTTCTCTGATAGGGATGGTAGTCCAAACTGCCCTTGACTTCCCCACCCACAGAATCCAGCTGTCGGACTTCAAGATCGCTATGGATAACGTCGTCAAGGTCCGTGTTCACATCCATGGCCAGAAGGAACTGCATCTCCCGTCCCAGAACCGGTTCTTTCAGATCAATCTTGCTCACCAGCAATTTTTCAAGTGCAATCGCAAAGGGGGGCAGCGAGACATCCCCGTCAGGCGCGCTTTCCTGTGTCTCCGAGGATTCTGGCCGTCGATTGACGGTCAGACTATCCACGAGGATTCGATCAATGACCAGGTCTCCCGTTAAAAGGCGCCAGGGTGACCAGGAGATCTCTATCTCTTGACTGTCTAGCCAGACACCGGCTTTATCCGTCAGCTCGACTTGCGAAATCCTGAAACTTTTCAGAAGATTTCCCTCTATTCCGTTAATTTTTAGGGAAAAATCATCAGGATCACTAACAGCATCCTCAATTTGCCGCGCAACAAACTGCTGCCCGGATTCCGTGCCGGCAAGGCCGAATACAGCCGCCCCCAGAATCACAAGGAAGAGCGCGACCCCAATGCCGACCGCTAAATATTTGTGCCTTCTTGATGCCATCTAAAATGCCTGTCCTATACTTATATAGAACTGAAATGAGTCATCGACATTTTTTCTTTTGTCCAAGGGAACGGCAATGTCAAAACGAATAGGGCCGACTGCTGTGAAATAGCGAAACCCCAAACCCGCGCCCCAGAGAAAGTCATCGGAAAAATCCGGGACCATGGACTCATAAACATTGCCGCCCTCAATAAAGGGGACAATGCCAATATCCTCTGTGATCCGAGTGCGGGCTTCAAAGCCAACTTCAATCAGAGACCTGCCGCCAATAGGATCATTCTGGGCATCCAGCGGTCCAACTGATTGAAACTTGTAACCGCGGATAGACCCCCCACCCCCCGCATAAAAACGTTTGGTCGCCGGGATGTCGCTGGTGCTGTCGCCAAACATCATCCCGATCTTAGCCCTTGCTGCCAGTACCAGCCGTTCTTTGCGCAAAACGGAATAATAGGTGGATCCGTCAAACTCAGTGCGCAGGAAATCGGGCGTGATATCATTCAAACCCACATAGGGAACGATATTTGCGCCAAACCGGAAACCTTTCGTGGGATCCAGCAGATCGTTAGTTGAATCAAACCGTGCCGACATGGGCAGCCCGGCCAGGGTGAAATTATCGGTCGAACCGTCATCGTCAATTTCTGCATATTCGAGGGATGTACCGATCCCCAGGATCCAGCGCTCCCGCCAGCGACGATCCAGGCCAACAAAGGTTGAGACAGAATCTTCTTTATAGGCTTCCGTATTTTCGTGTTTCAGGTCCAGTCTGGCGTTGAAGTTCTGATCAATTTTCCGGTAGTTGGGCTTCGTATAAGCTACCGAGATTTCTCGCCTGATCTCTGCCACTGTGAGGTCGGCCCGCAATTTCTCGCCTTCACCGAACAGATTTCTATGCTCCCAGAAAAACTGCGTCCCGGCCCCTTCACTGGTGGAGAAGCTGGCGCCGACACCAACAGAGCGTCGATCCCTTTCAACGAACTTTAAAACCACGGGCACCGTTGCTTCATCGGTATCGACAACGTCTCGTGGCGCCAAGCGAATGGAGGTAAACAGACCGCTGCGTAAATATCGCCGGCGGACCAGGTCAATTTTGCTGGCATCGTAAAGGATACCAGGCTCCCATTCCGCCAGTTTACGCAAGTAATTCTCGTCTACTGTTTCCAGACCCGTCAGCTCCAACTGCCCCATTTTAAGCTGAGGCCCGGCATTGAGGGTCAGAGTCACCTCCATGCCGTCCGTTGCAAAATCCACTATGACGGACTGATCCTCCAATTTAGCATTTGGAAATCCGGTATTGGAGAGCTCTGTCAATGCCAGTCTCTGGGCGCTGATGATATCCTCGGATCGCGCAGGCATGCCTATCTTTATTCCGACGGTTTTCAGATCTAGTGGATCAGGCTCCAGCCGTGCCTTTGTATAGAGAATGTCAAACCTGGTAATCCGGAAAAGGTTTCCCGGTGTGATTTTGAAGGTAATTTTCGCCGGAAGTTCCTTGTCCTCAAGTTCAAATTCAACCTTGTTGTTGTAATATCCTTCTGACCTCAGAACTTTGTTGAAGCCTTCGACATCTTCCTGAATTCGGCGCTTCAGTGCGGCTTTGCTGGAAGGGGGCGTGTCACTCAACTGTTCGAGACGGGATGATTGCTCCAGCAACTCGGCAACGGCTTCATTCGGCGCACCATCAATCTTCAGGCTATATCTGATTTTACTATCATCCACTGACGGGGCCGTATCGCCTTCTTCGGGGCTCTGCGCATAGGTCAATGTGACCGGAATTGCTATGGCAACCAACGCGGCAAGAGCAATGGTAAATACGGAAGAGCGGATCGACAGCAATTATTCGTCTCAATTATCTTTAAAAATCAAAATACGATGGATTTTGGGCTATGCAAATGGCCTGCCAAGCGTATCCTTTCAACCTAGTGACATGAGGTGCCAGAGTCTAGGGAAAGGGTGTATTTCTATTGCTTTCGGTGGATTTTTGTGAAGTGATTATTAAAGGTCCCGACAGTTGAAGCGGGGCAATCTCCCGGATCAGCTTTCGCCGGATAGCCTGCCTGAAATCCCTATAGTCCCGGGCCGACAAAACGAATGCCCCGAAGCCTCCGATAACGTTCTGAATATAAAACTCCGTTAGATTGGAAACATCTGTCTCTATTGCCAGGCCGTTGACAACAAAACCGGCGGCCACAAGCGCGTCTCTCGCGGCGGCGGTGACGCCAAGAGTTTCAACGCCGCCATCACCCGATACGTCAATGACCCGGCGATTTGCTGAGAATCCGTTATTCAAAAACTGACTGGATGAAAAATTGAGCGCCCGGCCAAGTAGGGTATCTCCCGCCCAGAATCTGCGCTTCATTCTAGATACACGGGCTGCAAATCCGTCAATGCTCTCCCTGGATTGCAAATGAGTCCATCCCACAGCTTTTTCATGCTGATCCCGTCCGGACCACTGAACTATGGCCACAGCAATGCCGTTGGGGCCGGCCCTGCTGATAGCGGCAATGACATCCGGGTCGTTAAACGCTGCTGCCAGCCCTTCAACCTGAAGAGCGTATTCTGTCTCGTTAACACTTCCGGAAACATCGATGGCAAGGACCAGTTCCAGATCGACCTGTGCATCCGCATGGGAGAGGCTGCTGACCAGACATAAAGCGAGATAAAGGAAAACACCCGGGATGGTTTTCATCATGAATGACTGCATGACTGATCCTAGCACGAATGGATAAGGACCGTATCGATATTACAGTCTAGCCATCGCTTAACCCCTAACCGTATAACTTTGGTATCCCGACTGTCCGCCTGAGATAGGTAACTGTACCTGCCAAATAATGGAGGTAACATAGATCAGATATGGGGGTTTTCATAAGAGATTTCATTGTTGACAATGTTTAGAAGGAAAGTCCGTGAATAATTCCCCCCGGCAGACTAAATTAAAGGTTAGCTGCTTTTCCCGAGGTTGGGCAGATCGGAAGACGGCCGAGTCAAATCGGTAAAAACAAAAGGAATAGCCATGTTAAAAAAACTGTTCGCAGTCATCATTGTTTCTCTGTTTCTCCCGGCCATTGCTCTCGCTGACGGCACACAGGAAAATCTGTTTGCCTCTGTCTTTTTCAAGGGTGATAAAATCGGTCAGGTGCATTTAACGACGGTTCGCAACGAAAAAGGTGAACTTGAGCAACTGAAGGCGAATGCGTCCGTCTCCTTTCTCGGCCTTGAAGTCTATGGCTTCACCCAAAACCTGCATGAGGAATGGGCAGCTGGCGATCTTCAAACCATGGACGGCAAGACCGATGATAATGGCACAGTTCATGATGTCTCACTGAACAGAGGCGCTGAGGATTTCCAGGCGACCTATAACGGCAAAGACCTGATCCTTCCTCTTAATGCTTTTCCTACATCTCCGTGGCATTATGAGATTACGCAAAACACCTTGCTGTTTAACATCGTTGATTTTGATCTATTAAACGTCACCATTGCACCAAGCCCCGATACCATTGAAATTAATGGAAAACCGGTAGAAACAACAAAGTTCGAATTCAAAGGAGATTGGGTCGCTACCTTATGGTTTGATAAGGATCAGAACTTTATGAAAGGCGAGTATGAGGTATCAGGACGGCAGCTAACGGTTATTCTGGATTAGCAGGAAGAGCCCGGATACCGCCCTTTCGGCCCCATAAAATCCAAGTTAAATTTTAGCGAGTTCTTGGCGCTTTATTAATTTCTTTTCGATTTATTGGGAACTCGTTTATACTATTTCGAGACTTTCTAGGATGTGATAGCAGCGCTATTATGCCGGAAACTCTTCGTAATAGTACGGGTAGTGTTTAAACAAACAGAGTTGGGCGAGACAATCACTAGTCAATCTGAAACAGACGCAGGCGGCATTGAAAAGCGCCGGTATAAGCGCAAAACCGTCATGTGGAACGGCAAACTGTCCTTGTTATGGGGGGCCCGGTTGTCCAACGAGCAACATACCGTCTCCGGCGTCGTCCGCGATATGTCGGTAAGTGGCGCCAAATTCCAGACCAAAGATGTGTTCGAGGCAACCAAAGGCGTGATTCTGGAAGTTCCGCGATTTGGCAGCTTTCCATGTCAGCTGATTTGGCAAAGCGGTCATATCGTCGGTCTCAGCTTCGATGACAGTCCGGACGAGATCTACAAAACTGTTACCGGCGCCTTGCCTGGAATCACGATTGATCCCAATCCGATAAACTAATCCTGCAGTCCTGGCTAAAGGCTTTCAGCATTCCTGAAAATCAGGGATGTATTAATACCGCCAAAGGCAAAGTTATTGGACATCAGATATTCAACGGGAATGGTTCGTCCCTGGCCCATGATATAATCGAGATCGGCACAGGCCTCATCCACATTATCCAGGTTTGCCGTTGGCGCGAACCAACTGTCCCTCATCATTTCTATTCCAAGCCATGCCTCAATACCCCCACATGCCCCAAGGCTATGACCAAAATAGCTCTTTAACGAATGAATAGGCGGATTTTCCCTCAACACAGCGGCAGTCGCCTGAGATTCGGCGACATCTCCCTGCTCGGTCGCCGTGCCATGGCCACTGACAAAATCTATTGCCTCGGAGGTAAGTCCTGCATCGTCAAGAGAGCCCTGAATGGCGACTTCCATAGTTGCCTGGGTCGGATTTGTAATATGCCGCCCATCGGAATTCGTACTGAATCCGACTATCTCTGCCAGGATCGTCGCGCCCCGGGCTTTGGCATGCTCATATTCTTCCAGAATCAGGGTACCCGCCCCTTCTCCAATCACCAGCCCATCCCGGTCCTTATCAAACGGTCGTGGCGACAATTCCGGTGTTTCATTTCGGATGCTGGTCGCATAGAGGGTATCGAACACCGCCGCCATGGTCGGGCATAGCTCCTCCGCTCCGCCCGCAATCATCACATCCTGCAAGCCATATCGTATGGCCTCAAAGGCGTATCCTATTCCCTGGCTTCCGGATGTACAGGCACTTGAAGTAGGAATAACCCGCCCGGCAAGCCCATAAAACACGCCAATATTAACCGCCGTCGTATGCCCCATCATCTTGACATAGCTGGTGGCGGAAAGTTCCTTTGAAAATCCGTCCCGCATCAGATCCGTAAAAGCGAGAACAGGCTGGGTGCTGCCGAAAGAGGACCCATAGGCGACCCCTGTTCTTCCGGACGTCAGCAATGGGTCATCCCCTAGACCTGCTGACTTCAATGCCATTTCAGTCGCGTAAACAGCCATTTTAGAGACAGGGCCCATACTCCGAAGGGCCTTTCTGGGATAGCGTTTATCCACGTCAAAGCCCTCAACGGGTCCGGCAAGCCGCGTATTCAAACCAGTATAGAAATCCCAGGCTTTCATATGGCGGATACCGGTTTTACCCTGCTCCATATTTTCCCGGATCTCGGACCAGGTATTACCAAGCGACGTAACACCACCTATACCGGTGACAACAACCCGCTTCATTACGCCATTCCTCCGTTCACAGAGATCACCTGCCGGGTGATATAGCTTGCCCCGTCTGAGCAGAGAAAAGAAACAGCGGCTGCCACCTCTTCACTTGTGCCAATGCGTTTCATGGGGATCATGTTGAGGATTTCATCCATGGGCAAGTCTTCCGTCATCGCCGTGTCGATCAAACCGGGGGCCACGCAATTGACCGTGATTTTGCGCTTTGCTAATTCCAGCGCGAGGGATTTCACGGCGCCAATCAAACCGGCTTTCGACGCACTGTAATTGACCTGACCGCGATTTCCCATTACCCCGGAGACAGAACTTAGCACGACAATCCTGCCGCCCTTTCGCGCTGATACCATCGGCATGACCAGAGGCTTCATCACATTATAGAACCCATCCAGGTTGGTATGAATGACATCATCCCAATCCGTGTCCGTCATGGCGGGAAAAGCGGTATCCCGGGTAATGCCGGCGGTGAGGACTGCGCCGTAATAAGCACCGTTTTTTTCAATTTCGGCATCAATCACGGCCTTGCACTCCGCGCGGTCTGCCACATCGAAAGACAGCAGATGCGCCTGTCCTCCTTCCTCTTTGATTTGCGACAAGACCTCCTCAGCCGCCTTCTTATTGCGACCATAATGGAGGGCGATGGAAAATCCGTCCTGGGCCAGCTTTAGGGCCAGTACCCGTCCGATGCCTCCGCTTGCACCCGTCACCAATATTCTTCTTTGCATCAGTTTTGCCCAGAATCAGGGTTGATAGACATTCAGCCGCGCCGCAGCGACTGTTTTCTCGTTTGTTTTTATCTGGCAATCAAACACGGCCATAGGAGCCTCGTCATAAACCAATTTCGCTTCGATCTCCAGCTTTTCGCCAACTTCAAAACCTGTTGTCTGTAATGTCATATTGCGGGCACTGGCGAGATACCCGATTTTTACCGCGCCGCCTTCAGCACGAGCCTTGATTCCGCTATAGGCCGCAATGGATTGGGCCATATATTCGATGCCAACATAGGCTGGAACATGACCATTTTCGAAAAAAGGGCTATTTTCCGTAATCTGTACCATGGTCAGGATGGCCTCAAGATCATAGGCCTTCACCTGGTCTATCAGGATCATAGGCCGGGCATGATACAACAAATCCTCTATATTATGGGAACAGGCTTCCATGAACTCAACTCCCAATCAACGTGACACAGATATTGTTACCGCCAAAGGCAAAGGAATTGCTCATCATCGCTTTTTTCAACGGATCCCTCCTGTCCCCCACAGATGTCAGATGAAGTGGTGCCAGCTCGGGATCAGTCTCGCCATCCCAGATATGGGGCGGCAATTGGCCCGCCAAATAATCCTCATGCAAAGACAGCCATAAATAAGCAAGCTCCGTGGCCCCAGCTGCCCCAAGGGTATGCCCTGTAAGAGGTTTGGTCGAGCTGGCGGGAACATCCTTCAACTGATTTGAGACGGCCTTGGCTTCCATGCTGTCATTCAGTATCGTCGCTGTGCCATGCAGGTTAATATATCCGATATCCTGTGCGGTCAGGCCGCTTTCTTCCAGAGAAATCCGGATCGCATCCTCGGCACTTGTCCCTTCCGGATCCGGCGTGCTCATATGATAGGCGTCCGATGTTTCCCCGATACCGCCCAAGCGAACCCTATCCTGATTGCGGCTGACAACAAACACAGCCGCCGCTTCGCCGATATTGATGCCGTTTCGGTGGCGGCTAAACGGATTACAGATCTTCTCTGACAAGAGTTCAAGGGAAGCAAAACCATTGAGCGTTAACTTACATAAAGTATCTGCGCCGCCAACAATTGCCGCGTCACAAAATCCAGCCTCAATCAGCCGCCGGGCCGACGCCAGTGTTTTGGCGCTTGAGGTGCAAGCGGTTGAAATGGTCATCGCCGGACCCCGAAGACCCAGATATTGCCGCACAAACAAGGCGCAGGAGGCATTGTCCTGTCGAAGATAGTCAAATCCCTCAGGAAACCTCCCGGTCTTCATTTTTATCGCAATCCCGTCCTCATTATCCCCAACGCTTGAGGTACTGGTCCCCAGGATCACAGCAACCCTCTCCGGCCCGTATTCGGAGATTACTTCCTGTATTTTAGGCTCTATCTCACTCAACGCGGCAAGCAACAGCCTGTTGTTCCTACTGTCAAACTCGGACAAGTCCTCGGCGATTTTTGGTAAATCCCGGGTGACCGCACCAACAAACGCATCACGATCCGATAGCCATCCGGATTGCGGCGCCATACCATCCGTCCGGCCCTTGATCAGATTGGCACAAATCTCCGTTTTGCCTGCACCTAGCGGGCTGATCATTCCAAGGGCATTGAGGTAAAGGCTATCGGTCATTCGACCAGCTCGTAGGAAGTAATTGTCATATTATACCCGTGTACCGGATCCCTCACCTCTACTGTTTCATTCCAGGCCATCTCCCTGGATGACTGATAAGAGACGTCCAGCTCCCCAATATGCTCGACAACCCGCTGCCGGACCGGATCTTCCTCAGGCCAGAACACGGCGATAATCACATTCAATATATCTTCCGCCTTCACTTTCTCAGAAACCCAGTCCGCCTTCAATGTCGAAATGCCGTTGTCAGCCCAGGTTATCTTGAACGCCCGTCTGCCAACAGCGTCCAACCCAACAAGCTGCATTTGCTCCTCGGTAAGGCTAAGGCGTACCTGAAACTGAAAAGCCTGATCCTGATACTGCCCGTTTAGGATCTGGATAACCTCCCGCGGTTGTTCCGGTAATGTCCAGACTGGAAGATCGGAAGTCTCTTTCGTCGGAGCCTCGCAGGCAGCCACCGACAGGAATATAAAGGGAAGAATGAATATCAGCCGCATTGTGCCGCCACCGCATTTAAATATCGCCGTCCCTTGGTAACAAACGGATTGCTCTCGTCCCAGGCGTATCCCGCTAAAATGGACACAATCATTCTCTTTACAGGGTTGTTATCTTCTGGCGGATTGAAAATGATTTTCTGCAATTCTCCCGAATACCAAGCCTCAACAAATACTCTGAAACAATTAACCCCAACCTGCAGGGGTGCGGCAAAGTCTTTTTCCCAATCAACCTCTTCCCCATTGAGCTCTCGCAGCAACGGTTCAATTAAAAGATCTGCGGATTTAAGTGCAATTGTCACACCGGATGAAAAAATCGGATCCAGAAATTCCCCAGCATTCCCAAGCAGAGCATAGTTGGCGCCGCACAAATGTTTTACCTTGGACGAATATCCTGTCATCGAATTTACCGGGCGGCATTCCTCCGCACCCTTGAGCAGATCCTTGAGTTCGGCCGTCTCTGATATATTGGCCCAGAGTTTTTCTGAGAGGGAGCCCGGAATTTTCTCCAGTCTCTCCGGCGGGACAACGACGCCGATTGAGGACGTACCATCAGAAAATGGGATCAGCCAAAACCAGGTATCTGAATACTCGGGATGTACGGTAATCAGTATCTTGTCGCGGTCAAAACGCTTGTCTGCATAATCGTCCTGAACATGGGTAAAAATGGCAGTTCGCGAGGGAAAGTCCGAGGGTATATCGAGATCCAGCAGCCGAGGTAGGACACGTCCATAGCCGCTGGCATCAACGACGAACCGACATCGCAAGTTAAAGGATCCCCTCGGGCCCTCCCCCTGCAGAAGCACCGGACGCTCTTTCATGTCCACGGCTGTTACACTGCACTCAAACCAGATGACAGCCCCCGCCATTTCAGCTTCTTTGATCAATAGATTGTCAAACTTCTCTCTTTTAACCTGGAAGGTTGAAGACCATCCCTCAGTATATTTTTGAGAAAAATCAATGGAGCTAAACTGGCTGTCGTCGCAAAAATTTGCTCCATTCTTGATTTGAAACGCTTCCGCCTCAACTGCCGCCAGCATATCGGCCTTTTGCAAATAGGCCATGGATTGTGGCAGCAGACTTTCACCGATAACAAATCTCGGAAATTTTAATTTTTCGAGGACGAGAACCTTTACGCCGTTTTTTGCCAAACGACAGGCCGCCAGCGCACCTGCAGGTCCGGCGCCGATAACGACAACATCAAAGTCTGTATGGCTTTCGCTCATTCAAAGAGTTTCCATTTCTTTTTGCTTAATGTCCGAAGCGATCGGCGCGAGAACGTAGGCAACCAGAATACCAACGAATATTGTGACACCAAATGCGTGGATTGCATAGGTATCACTCAACCCCAAAAGTCCAAAGGCAAAGATTGTGGACATCGCTGACAGCCCGTTGGCCAGCATGGACCGGCTTTTCTTGTCACCGGATGATTCCCGATTAAACAGCGCATAGTCGAGGCCGATGGCAAAAACCAGCATCAACGAAATGGCATTAAAGAACGTAAATGGTAAGCCAAACAGTGCCAGTATACAGGGGGCTAAAAGAACGGCCCCAAGGGATGGGACTACAACCTGAACAGCTCCAGCGACGCCATAGCGTAGGGAAAGGAAAACCAGGACAACCATATAGGCAATCGCCAGCATAACCAGAGATTTCAGCCGATAGGTGCCGAAAGTCTTACTTAACCCTTCGGCTTGATTAGCAAGAACGATATTTTCTGATCGTTCCGCTAACTCTGAGAGGGCTTCCGGCCCTGTTACCCCGTAAAGGGATACAGCATGGATAACAACGCCCGGTGTGTTGACGAGAAGCAATCGGTCGAGGGCCGGTGATGCCTTGGATCCGGAGAGGTGATCCACCGTTACCTGTTCCTTCGGGACGTCGTACGGATTGCCCCCCGTCAGTCCGAGTGAGGCAAAGTGATCGTCAAGAAGCGCAACCAGCTCTTCCTCAACAAGTGCTCTGTTTTCTTGTTGGCGCCCGATTGAGGGAACGAGTTTTGAAATCGACTGATACCCGGCAAGAACCCCTTCTTCTTTCAACCGGTCCAGATCCCGACGCAGGTCCTCTTCCTGCTCAAGCACTTCATCAGAGCTGTTGCCCCGCAGGAAATATTGATAGGTTTGATTGTCTATTCCCGCAAGCTCCCGGATCTTTTGCTCTTCTGCCTGGAGTATTTCAGGCAGGGACTGTAATCGGCGTACGTCATCATCAACGGTTATTTTGAAAGCCCCCACAGCTCCAACCAGAACCAAGAAAAGGACCGCAGTAAGCCGGTATTTTTTAAACGATGCCTGCCACCAGAAACGATAAAGATACATTGATATTTCGCGCAGTCGATTTGCTTCGGACGTGGTTTTCGAGCGGTCAATCCTCGGGAACACATGCAGGACAGTCAGATAGGCAACTGTCAGGCCCGCAGCCGAGAACAGGGCGATCTGCTGCAGCCCGGGAAACGGGGTCAAGGACAGTGTCAAAAAGCCGAGGACGGAACTGACCAGGCCAAGGGTCAAACCGGATCGGATCGCCTTCGCCCGACGTCTTGGGTTCGGCAAATTCGCCTGGAATCTTTCACAGAAATAGTGAAAGGAGTAATCAACGGCGATCCCGATCAGACTGGCCCCGAAAACAAGCGCGAGGAGATGTAACTCTCCAAAAAACAGAAGGGTGACGGCCAGGCCGGCGGTAATACCTGACGCAATGGCCAGTATCGATAACAAAAGCGGCTGCAGGCTTCTGAATACAAGGATATTTAACAGGATAATCGCCAACAGGGACAGACTTCCGATAAATCCAGCTTCTTTCTCCGCCTGACGGTACGCATGCTCACCATAAAAGACCGCGCCTGTTTTAAGAATGACAAGATCTTTATGGGTCTTGTTTAACTCACCCTCTACCCTGTCCAGTATCAAACGGGTTTTGGATTGAAAACCCTTGTCAAAGGCATCTCCATTGAGACGGCCCAAAACCGCAACATACCAGGTGCCGCCCTCCTCCAGGGCGAGAACGCCGTCCTTTGTCCGCAGCGCCGACGCCCCGTCGCCCGAGCTTGACAAATACCCGGGAAATAACAGCAAGGGATCATTTCGAAGTGCATCCGCATTGACAGGAGACAAAGGAGAGATGATCTGTCCATAAGCTCGCGCCGCTATTTCTCTACCCTTTCCCTCGACGAGCAGCCGCCGGTCCGTTTCGGACAACAGCCCCGCCCGATAGGGAAATAAAACCTCGGCCATTGCCTGATACTGGGCTGTTCTCGCCTCTGTATCTTCAGCAACCATGATTTGGTTTTCTTCGAGTGACTTTCGCAAGGTCTCAGCAGAGTCTCTCGCCGTATCAAAGTCCTGGTGGCCGATCAGAATAATCAACTGATCGACACCACGAGATTGTTGCACAGACTGGGCTGTCTGAACCCATTCAGCAGTATCGCTTTCTGGTAGCAAAGCCAGGACATTTGTCTCCACCGGCACGCCGTCGGAAAACCGAAGAGTAATGACTGCTATGGAGCCGATGAGGGCGGCCAAATAGACAAACAGGCCGATCTTGCTCATTGCGCCGCCTCGGCCTTTTGGTCAAACTCTTCCTGTACGACAGATTTGGGTAGGCGAACCTGATCATGAAAGGTTATGACATCACGGTCCCCCTGTGTTCTGACAATCTCAACCTTGTCCAGATAATCACCGATTTCAAACGTAATTTTCTCAAAGGCCAGATCCGGATCATCGGCAGCCGGGTTATATTCCAGGCTCCAGTGATCTCCTGATTTGACAAGTTTCTTCCCGGCCAGGGACTCCAGATAGTCCCAATTTCCTGCGAGGGATTGTTCCAGGGCGGTTTTGAGAAAACTCAATGCAGGAAACTGCCCAACCCTGATGTGGGTGACCTCGCCGCCTCGAACGCTCTGGCGAATCCCCTCTTGATCGATCTCCATACGGCTCTCTATCGGGACAAGGGTTTGCCAGATCAGCCCCACGTCCGAGACCACATAAAAATCGCCCGAAGAGCGGATAGGTTGCTCAAACCCTTCGAGATACCGAAGTTGAGTAAATCTCCCTTTCAGCCCTTCGTCCTGAGATAAGCGTACGGGCTCGGCGACGGTAAAGTTTGAATAGAAAAGGCCGCATAGGAGAACCAGAAGAGTCAGTTTTGAAAACAAAGTAAATTTTCGACCTTTTCTATGAGGACCGGTGGAGACTGGAACTGCATCTCTTCCGTATTGATATCGACGGCCACTTGAATTGTAAAACCTTTGGTGAGCTTCTCAAGTGTTTCGGCATCCTGAATCAGATAGTTGATTTTGAGACGATTCTCATATTCAACAAGTCTTGCGGTAACCCTGACGGTTTGAGGAAAGCGGACAGGTCGGACATATTTTATGCGCATGTCAACTATTGGCCAGGCATAGCCGGTTTCGCTCATTTGCTGATAATTGAAATCCAGTTTGTCCAGTAAAGCGCATCTTGCCTGCTCGAAAAAACGGGCGTAATTGCCATGCCAGACAATCGCCATGGGGTCCAGGTCATAAAATTGAGATTTAATATCAATTTCAGTTTTTAACATATTGCTTTTTTGCCCTTTAATCTATCAGGAATTAACGGTCAGGCTGCTGCCAGAAATCATAAAGATTATACCATTGATCCGGATATTTTTTGCATAACCCTTCCAATATCCCGGCATATCTGGAGACATAGTCCTGAATAACATCTGCCCGTCCTGTCCTTGGCAAGGATATCTCCTCTGCCATTTTTTCAAAAAATACACGAAAACCAGAGCCATCACGCACACAGTTCATAACATATACCGGTGAATTTAACAGGGAGGCTATCAGGACAGGACCTTGGGAGAACAGGGCCGGATCACCCAAAAACGTAACTTCCGTAAGGCGTTTTTCTCCCGTAACAGGAATTCTATCTCCGGCGATGACGATCCAGTCACCGCGCTCAAGTCTTTCCTGCAGGTCTATTACTGTCGCAGGGTTTATATCTTCCACCTCCAGTATGTCGACCGCAGACAAGGGATTGTATTCCGCCAGGATCCTGTTAAATCGCATGGCATTCCTTGTATGCGCAAACACGGTGATCCTGTTTGCGCCTCTTTTCCTTGCAAGTGCCCGGGATACCTCAATATTTCCGAGATGAGAACTAAAGACGACAACCCCCTTTTCACCAATGGCAACCCTGTCTAGTTCGTCCAGATTATCCGCGACCAGATCATCCACCTCTATGTCCCCAAGCCAGGCGGCCAGTTTTTCAAGCGCCATAAGGCCAAATGATCTGTAATGCCGCCAGGCTGTCATATATCCAGGTTTGCCACTTCTCCCTGTCTCCCGCCATATTCGACCCCAATATTCAAGGGAGGCTGTCCTTTGTTGACGGCCGGTCACGAAGAAATAAAGAAGAATAGGTTGCAGCAGAATCCAGCAGGCTCGTCGTCCCAGCAATTTATAGGTCCCGAATGCGACCTTCACCCCCCAGGCGACGCCCCGCTCATTCAAATCTGCCCAATGTCTCGTATCAGGCTTTGTCTTCGGACGATTCCGATAAACTTGAGGAAATCGCGTGAGCATGGAGAAGACAAGCCGGGTGTGCATTTTGGTAATGCGCCAGTTGTCGGCAAGAAGCTGAAAGTTAGAAATATTATCTGCAGGATAGGTCACTTTAACGGGGATCATCTGCACTGGCACGCCCCGCCAGCTCATTCGCACCATGATCTCGGTGTCAAAATCCATAAACTGACCAACTGTCTCCTCCCGCACGACCTCCAAAGCTTTAGTCAGCGGATAGACCCGATATCCGCACATACTGTCCGTAATCCGGGTAGAGAGAGTTTCCACCCAGACCCAGACATGGGTGATCCAGCGGGCTATTTTTCGGGACTTCGGGATCGTTTCATCATAGACAGGCTCTCCACTGATCAGCGCGGTCGGTTGTTCCCGTGCGGTTTGCAGCATCTTTGATAACTGGGTCAGGTCATGCTGGCCATCTGCATCGACCTGCAAGGCATGACTATACCCGTCCGAAAAGGCGAGATTAAATCCCCTGATGACAGCAAAGCCTTTCCCCCTGTTTTGCTCATGCCGATACACAAAGATTTCTTCAGTTGGATTGTGAAGACCTTGAAGTGCCTGTTTCGTTACATCGTCACTTCCATCGTCAATGATGTAGATCCTTAACCCTTCCTGCTTTAGAGCCTCAAGAACAGGCTGTATATGATTGTAGTGATTGTGGCTTGGCACAACTGCGCAGAGGGAAATTCTCATTCCCCGGCCAGTTCCAAAAATCCTGAAGAGCAAACTTCTTTGTCAACTTCATAGGAAAAATGAATGCGCCTTTTGTTTTTTACATGGCGAAGCTTGAGAGTAACCGTCTGCTCTGCTTCAATCAATTTACTGAACTTAAGCTGACCCAGTTTGCTGTAGCTGCCAAAATGCCCAATGTATTTCTCAGAATATCGGGCTGCCCAGTCGACCTGAGCGATACCCGGCAATATGGGCTGACCCGGAAAATGGCCCTTAAACTGAAATAGATCAGCAGGCAGAAAGAGAGTCAGCTCAACATTATCCGACGATACTGATTCCGACAGGATTTCGGGTTCGGTCAGACTGTTGGCCCAGAAAGAATGGTTTGAACTGCTCATATCATGACTAGTATATGGACTGCTCACCGCTTGAACAATTGCTGAAGGGTCGATCGCATGCGTTTTCCCTGACTGTTGGTTGGCAGGGATTTGACAAATCGCCATCGTTTCGGCATCGCCGCAGGTTCCAGAGTGTCCTGAAGAAAGTGGCGTAAATGACGATTGAGGCGGAACGGACCCATGGCATCAAGCTTGGCCTGTCCTTCTTCTGATAATTCGACAACTGCTACCAGGCTCTCCCGCTCTCCTTCCAGAAGAAAGACGGCTGCATCGATCACCAGTTCAGACAGACAAAGGTGTTTTTCGACTTCCACCAAAGACAGGCGCTTGCCCTCGATTTTGACAAACTGATCGGATCTACCTGTTAGCAGGAACCGTCCATCGTCAAAACGCCTTGCCAGATCATTTGTCTCGGCCCAATCCTGATTATCCGTATAATTGGACCGCACTGAAAGGAGCCCCGATTCATCGACCCTCGTTTCCATTCCAGCAAGAGGATTAAACGGAGTTGGGTCTTTGGCCTGTTGACGATGAGCCACACCACCCGTTTCCGTACTGCCATAGATTTCAGTCGGCAGAACACCAAAGATCTCGTACGTATGTTGCGCCGATCTGTAGCTTAGCGGACCGCCGGCAGATAATATCATCTGCGGCTGCTCTCCCTCCGCCAGAGGCTCAAAACCAGGAATTCGCGATAAATGCGCCGGGCTCGAGACCAAGCAGCTTTTGGGAGGGGCCATGGCCAGCATGTCTTCCCAAATTTCAAAAGTCTGTCCAAAAAAAGATCGCCCCGCTGCCAGCGGCCACAGGGCTTTGAAATAGAGTCCATAAATATGCTGATGGGTCACAGTGCCAAGGGTAACAGAATTGCCCAATAGATGACCCCAGGTCAATTCCAGGACCTCAAGCTCGTTTTCGATCTGCGACAGAAATTTGGTAATCCGTTTCGGTGACCCTGTTGAGCCAGACGTATAGAAATCGAGAATACTTCTCTTAGGATAGAGACGCTGGAAGTCAAAGCCTGATCTACTCTCACCCCCGATTTCAATCCTGTCAAGCTCCCCTCCTCTGGCCTCTTCAGAAAGCAACGGGCTCTTTCTTGAGACATAGCTCTCCAGGGTTCCCGGCTGTGAATTGGGGGGGACAATGATCCGGCAATCAGCATGAAGGGCGGCAAGAAATCCGACACAGTAATCATAGGCATCCCGTGTTGCCAGCACTACCGTATCCACCCTGTGGACCTTGATCTTCTCAATTGTCGAAATAATGGCGACCCGGAATTCTCCAAATCTTTTTTCCGCGCCATGGCTTAATGCTACGATCTGGTCGTCCGGCCGGTCTGTGGTCATGAGAATAGACAGGGGCAAATATTTGGCCATTCAAGGTACCTTCCGTCGCCGGACAAAATGTCGGACCGTCAATTCAACAGCAAACATCAAGCCGATGAGAATATAGGAAATAAAGCCGTTATAGACTGTCCAGGTTTCGATCGAGGCATAGAGCGCGGTCCAAGCGGATATGGCGGCATTCGCCAGAAAGAAAGCGGTCCAAGCGATTGTAACCTTTTTTGTATAGTCAATGCCTGTCTGGTCGAGGTCCGGCTCTCGAAGCCTCGCGATCTTTTCGATAATCGACGGCGGATGGACAAGGGAATATCCGAAAATTGAAGCCATGGAAAGGCTGACAACAACTGGATAAGCTTTTATGGCAAGAAGTTCGTCAACAAACATCAGCAACGCTACTGCCAGAATTACGAAAATAAAGACTTTACCCATCGGGCTGTTCTTACTCTGGCCTCGCTTCAAAAGGACTCTCACGGTCAAAAAGGCGAGGAGAAAAAGTCCGACGGCTAACGGAGAAAACCGGGTCAGTCCAAAATAGACTAAAAAGGGATAGGCAAAACTGACCAGCGCGAGGGTAAGGTCGAGAACGGACCGTCTATTTAGCCACGAGCGCATAGACCCGGTCCACGACGTCATCCACCGTTCGAACTGTTTTAAACTCTTCGGGCGCTATCTTTTTATTTGTCAGATCCTGAAGTTTCACCACCAGATCAACCGCATCTATGCTGTCAAGATCGAGATCCTCATACAGCAATGCGGACGGGCTGATATCTTCCGGAGGAACTTCGAATAAATCCTCCAGATAGGTGCTCAAACTTTCATATACTTCGTCGCGGGTCATCAGGCGCTCATTTCCTTCCTTTCGGAAGAAATAAAATTGGCCAGAGAGCGCACAGAAGCGAAATGCTTTTTTATATCATCGCTTTGCGCGTTCATCTTAATGCCATATGTTTTTTGAATTTCTACGCCAAGTTCAAGTGCATCGATGGAATCCAGGCCGAGACCCTCCACAAACAGCATTTCCTCACTGTCTATTTCCTCCGGCGTGATATCCTCCAGATTAAGGGTATCAATAACCAGCTTTTTCAGTTCCAGTTCCAAATCATTCATTACAGAGTTTCCCAACATAGTACTTTTCTAATTGGCGTGTCAGTTTGCGGACTTTTATTGATCTTGGTTCATCGCTCAAATAGGCAGTCATGTCCAGTTGTTCGTCAAAAGTTATATCAAATCGAGCTTGTCTGGGAGGAATATCATACCACGGATTTCCTTTCGCTAAAGTTGACGGCTCGCATTTTATTGTGACCAACTGAATAGGGGCTTCAAAATGGGTAGCAATATTTGCAAAACCTCTTTGAAACTTGACGTCCTGACCGGGAATAGACCGCGTGCCTTCGGGAAACACCAGTATATTCTGGCCGGAGCTCAAAGATCGACGGCATTGTTCCATCATGGTTTCCGGGTTTCCATCATTGCGAATATAATCCGCGGCCCGCATCACCCCCCCTAGGAACCGGTTGTCCCAGAGTTCATTTTTGACGATACATTGCACATCCGGCATACGGGACATCAGGAAAACCGTATCCAGAAGAGACGGATGATTGGCAACGATTAATGCCCCCCGACATTTTTTAAGGCGCTCGGCCTCATGGAATCGGGAGTCAATAACGCCGCCCACCCGAAGTAAATAGACAAAAGCCCGAAAGGAATAATAAATAGTTCGGCGAACTCGCCGTACACGGTCTTGCTTGTCTTTTGAAAGAACGGAAATGACCGGGAAAACAAAGACGGTCATAAACAGACCTCCTGCGCCGAAGCATAAAAATGCCAGGCCTGTCCCCGTCAATCTCCATAGATAGTTCAATCGTTCAAGCATGTCGTTCACACAGCCAGTTGGCCTGGGTACCGGTCCAGGCCCAATTTTGCTCATTTTTAATTAAAAAACGTAAAAAACTTTTTAATGGGTCCCGTCCCTCCGCAAGTTCCTGATGACCGGTATAGCTGAAAGACAAAGCTCCTACTTTTCGATCGGTGGCACGCAACACGAGAGCAAGGGCGCAAACAGGAACCCTCTTGTCCTGAAAAGGTTGATAGAAATCCGGAAGATACTCGTCACAATGAACCAGCAGCACAGGCGCAGACGGATCCGCACGGAGAAGTGCCAGGGCTTCCATCAGCCCCATACACAGGCTTTCATTATCAGCCGCAATTGCCGTCTGAGCCTGCCTGTTCCCGGTAATAATTGACAACATGCCGACCAGGGAATTGTGAACAGACATTCCGAACCCGGTTGGAGAGACCGGTTCATCCAAAGCCAGGCTTTGTAGTAACTTCAACATCTGAACCACATTTCCGTTGCGAGAGCTGAAAACGATCTTTGATGTCTCGGCTGAATTGGAATCCAGGGCAACCCGAATGGCCATTTTACCAAGCCTGGAAAGCCGCCGGCGAATGCCAGCGGGCAGATCTTTGACATTCGGTTCTCCGTCTTCGGACGGTAACTCTTGATCTTTTTGGGCCCAGGCTGCCCAGTCTCTCTTGTTTTCCAAGCCGGGAGCCCAGGCTGACCATCCTTCTATTACAAAGGAAACAGTGTTTCCCATAGGGAACTTACTTTCTACTATTTTCGGAGCGCAGCGAGGTTCAATCCTTTATTGATATCCTTTTCCAGGTTTTTAACCCAACGATTGTAGTTGCGGTGAATTCTGGTGCCGTCATAGCGAAGATTCACGCTACTATCATACAAGATCGAATAACTGGTTTTAGTATAGATGATATCTACGACCGCCTTATGATCCCTGTTCAACAGAGTCGCCATTATTTTTCCGGGGCCTTCTTTTTTCATTTGCCAACCCCGTTCAATTCCCGCCGAAAGAATAATATCTGCAATCTCCTCAGACGGGGCATCCTGAAGTTCAACGGGGATCGGAACTTTGTTCGCGTCATATAGTGTCGCCATTTTGAGTTCACAGGCTCCGACAAAAATCATGAGCATTGAAAACACGGCAACCCTGAACAGGACTTTCATAAACATTCTCCAGAAAATTACAAAATTGAGAAATCTCCCGGATTTTTACATGGTTAGGCGGTCAAACACAACCATCGCGATACGCATCAGCAAAAGTGAGGCTATTTGTATCTGTCGCATGAATAATACAGTTTTATTGTCAATTCATGACGAGATCCTGAAGGGTGGAAACTGTATATTTGATCTGCTCGTCATTATGCTCACTCGAAAGGAAGAAGCGCAGACGAGCCGCATTCTCCTCAACTGCCGGATATATCACCGGTGTAACGACTATATTTCGTTCCAGCATCTGGTGGGACAGGCGGACCGCCGGGAGTGATCCACCGGTAATCACCGGGATAATATTGAACCCTTGCGACCGGCCCGTATCAAGACCTGCCTCCCTGGATAGTTTTAGAAAAAGGCGCCCGTTTCGATTGAGCCGTTCTACCCTGTCAGGCTCCGCAATCATCAGATCAATTGCCTTTTCCACCCCAACGGCCAGGGCCGGCGGAAGCCCTACACTATAAACAAAGCCTGGGGCAGAATATCGCAACATGTCTATGAGCGCGCTGGATCCGGCGACGTATCCGCCGCATCCCCCAAGTGTTTTTGACAATGTCCCCATCCAGATATCAACATCATTAGGATCAATATCAAAATGTTCCGCCAACCCTCTGCCGGTCTTTCCAAGAACTCCGAGGGCATGAGCCTCGTCTACCATAAGAATTGATTTGTGTTTGCGGGCCACGGCAACAAACCTGTCCAGCTCGGGAATATCGCCGTCCATGCTATAAACTCCCTCAATACAGATCAGGACTTTCTCAAACCGGTGCCGTGATCGGTTGAGAAGCAGGTCGAGCTCATGCCAGTCGTTATGTTTGAAGCTTTGGCGAACAGCGCCGGAAAGCAGGGCTCCCTGTTTGATACTGTTATGTATTAGCTGGTCATGAACCACGAGATCCTTCGCGCCGAACAACGTGGAAACAAGGCTGACATTGGTGGCATGGCCACTAACAAAGACCAGTGCGTCGTCCGTGCCATATAGCTTGGCCAGAGAACGTTCCAGGGACTGATGTGGCGGCCTTTCTCCCGCGACCAGGCGGCTTGCAGATGCGGAGATCCCATATCTGTCAATTGCGGCTTTTACAGTTTCGTTGATTTCTTCATGACCATTTAATCCGAGATAATTATAGGTTCCAAAATTGATTGCTTGCTTTCCGTCAATAGATGTCATGCTCCCGGCGCATCCGTCATGGGTAAGGAAAAACGGGCTTGGCATGTTGTGATGCATGCCGGCCAGACGATGCAGCCTTATCTCTTCATATCTGGAAAAATGATCAAAACTGTAATAAGACTCATTCAGGTCAGCTTTTGTAAGATCACCGGTACCGATTGTCTCCTCGTCCTTTTGTTGATTGAGCAGTTTTCTCAAAGTATCGTAGCGTGGGGCTTGTAATTCCTTTTCCGGCAGCTTCGACATGTCTTATCCTTTTGATCGTTTTACCTGTCGGACCGCCACCGATAGATCATCGGAAAGACCGGGGCCGATTTTGGTGCCATGTTTTTCCGCGAGTGCCTCATAATGCTCCGACGTCGTATCAGAACCAGAGGACGACCCGGACAGCCGCTCATAAATCTTGATAGAAAGCTCAGAAATGGAACTGCTCTCTGAAAACGACATGGCCGGCAGCTCAATACCGAAACGTGTCTCGACAGCGTGGCTCAATTCAAGGCCCATGAGCGAATCCATTCCGAGATCCGGAAGAGACTTACTGAGGTCTATCTTGTCGGGGTTTTGTCCGGTGACCTTTGCTACTTCTTCCAGAAAGTGCCTGGCAATGAGATCCACGGCATCCGGTCTATCAAGAGCACGGATTTTCGCCTGAATGTCCTCAACTGTCTCCTCATTCTGAGCGCCGTTATTCCCAGCGACATATTGGTATTTGGGCTGACGTAGGATAGGTAGGCCTGACTTCAATCGTTGCCAGTTCAGACCAGCAACATGAACAACTCCCTGCTCCTGCCCCAAAAGGCCTTCAAGATACTTCAATGCCTGCACTGAAGTTAATGAAACACTGCCAAGCTTCGCCTCCAGGGCAGCCTTCAGGTCCGGCTCTCTCACCAGATACCCGGCATCGGCGATGGGGCCCCATCCAATCGCCAATGCCGGTAGATTCCTTTCGTTTCTATAGTGCGCGAGATATTCCAACTCAGAATTGGCAGCAACATAGTTTGCCTGACCGGGGTTACCAAAAACCGTGGTGATAGAGGAATAGAGGACAAAGAAATCCAGGTTTTTGTCCTTAGTCACTTCATGCAAGGTCCAGGCGCCTTGCGCTTTTGGCCGCAGCACATTTTGATAGGATTCTAATTCAAGGGTATCTACCAGGCCATCATCAAAGACCGATGCCGCATGAACAAGTCCTTTAAGCGGAAAACCGTCCTTCTCGACTTCCACCACTAATTCTTTAAGGGCCAAAGAACTCGTGACATCGCACGCCCGGACATACAGCTTGCAACCACTTTTTTGTATTTCTGACAGAACTGGTTGATCTGTGTCCCTTACAATTCCCTGCCGTCCAATCAGGACCAGGGCACCTGCCCCGTTTCGAGCCAGATAACGGGCCGTTTCAAGGCCAAAGCCACCTGTACCCCCCGTTACCATATAGGCGGCAGACGATTTGATCTTCTTGCTCTGTATACGGCGCATTGCCTTGCGATGCGGGGGTCGGATAAGAATTTTCCCAACATGTTGCGACTGCTGCAAGGTACGAAACGCCTGAAGAACCTGAGAGCTGTCAAATGTTCGAAATGGCAAAGGATGAAAAACGTTGCTGTCAAACAGGTCGACAACTTCCGCAAAGAGCTGCTGACAAAGCGCTTGACGTTCGACCATCAGTTGGTCCAGATCAATGCCAAAATAGGTCAGGTTATTGCGAAAGAATTTCAGGCCAATACGATTATTTTCATAGAAGTCCCGTTTACCCAGTTCAAGAAACCGACCCATCGGCCGGAGCAGATCGAGGCTTTTGTGAACAGCCTCACCAGCGAGGGAATTCAGGACAATATCAATCCCCTCCCCATTTGTAAGGGATAAGATATCCTCTCTAAAACTCAATGAACGGGAATCCAGTACATGGTCCTCAGGAATACCCAAGAGACGCATGACTGACTTTTTTTCCGGGGATCCAACCGTCACATAGATTTCCGCGCCGATATGCTGGGCATATTGTACGGCTGCTAAACCGACACCGCCGGCTGCGCCATGTATCAGGAGCCTGTCTCCGGCCTGCAGTCTCGCAAGGTCTTTTAGGGCATAATAAGCCGTTAGGAATACAGTTGGTGTCGTGGCAGCTTCTTCAAAGGTGAGTCGCGCGGGTTTCTTCATGACGGCAGTGGCATCCGTCAAAATATGTGTGGAAAAACAATCCGGAGCGTAACAAATCACGTCATCTCCGACCGTGAGATCTTTTACATTCCTTCCGACAGATTTCACCACTCCGGACGCTTCCAAGCCTATGGTCGGTCCAGAAAACCCATTCTCCAAGGCTTCTTCTGGCAATATCCCGGCAACAAACATGACATCGCGAAAATTCAATCCGGTCACACGAGTTTCAATGACTATCTGATTCTTATCGGGTTTTGGGATTGGGGATTGCTTCCAGTTCAAGGCATCTAACCTTCCCGGGATAAAATCGAGATAGTGTCTGCCTCCTTGAACAGCATCCGGGTCCGGCAACGGACGCTCGACAAGGCGGGGGACAAAGGCGCCCTCATCTGAAACAAAAGTCTCCTTTTCCTCGCCCTCGAATAGCCCACTGACAGCTTGTTCAAATTGCAGACGAGGGCAGACATCTCCGTCAAATGCCAGTTCGCAATAGGAAAAATCCAGGTTGGGATATTCGTTTTTAAGGACACGACCAGCGCCGAGGCTTGCCTGAACAAAATCTCTTGATCCGGACGAAATACTGACCCCATCTTGATGATTTAATCGCAATGCCTTGAGCAAAGGAAGCACGCCAAATTCCGCTTTTACCAAGGCTTTAGCAGCTTGCAAAAGAGGCCATCCATCATCCTCTTCGACGATCAGAATAACGCCGGCAAGGGACGTCTCGGTCTCCTTAAAAACAGAGAGAAGATCACTCCAGGATGTAGAATCGCGCGCGTTTATGTGCAGCTCAGCGTCCTGTTCAATTCCGGTGTCTGAACATTTTACTGTCACGCTCCGATGACCCCGCATTTTCAAATGCTGTGACATTTGCTCAGCCACAGACTGCGGATGGTCCGGGCCATTTGCAGCGATCAACCACAATTTGCTGTCAGTGTTGGTTTCCGGCGTATGTCTCTGCTCGTGCTTATGCTCCGGAGCTTGCGCTACTAATAGAACTTGCTCCTCCGTTTCCTGTATTTCCAGGTTCCTGAATCCTTCCGCCGGCAACATATCCGACAGTTTAGAAGCGCCGGATAGAGCTGGATGACCATCAGATTCCCACCATTCCTCGCAGCATCCAAAAGCGACATCCAGCCATGGCTGATGTTTCACATCCGAAGCGATCATGATCCCCTGGGGTTCGAGCAATCTTGAAAGGTTATCGATCAGCGTTCTTGTTAGGCCAATATCGAGCGAAATCTGGGCGCCAACAATAACATCAAACTTTCCGACACCTTCCAGCTCCGCAAGACCCAGCGGACCTGAAATATCAGTATCCAAAACATTAAAGTTCTTGACGGCTCCGGGATTGGTAAACTGACCCGAATGATCCTCTTCTGACATTTTGGCAATTGTGTAATCAATCCAGAGCCGATCACCACCGTTCAGTAATCCCAGCCCTAAATCAGAAGAGGGGGAGATATCCAGAATTCGAAGTCGCCTGTTGCTCGGCCAGGTCTCTATGACCTTCTGCAATAGGCCCAGGATCGCCGATCTACTTTCTACAAAACAGGGAGAGCATTGTAAAAGTTGCTGCTTCAACGACGGGCTCAGCTTCGGCGCCGGCTGAAGACCGGACAGAATATCTGCCAGCTTGCCAGCGGCATTTCCGATTTGCAGGATTTCCGGCAATGCTTCCGGATGTTGCCGTAGGACATGATTCAGGCTCGTTTTCGGGTTGTTCTTCCCGCGACTTTTTCTTTTCCCGCGCAAACTGAGAAAAAGATTTTTTCGCCAGCCATCAAATTTCTCTACAACCTCATCAGATAGACTCTCCATCTCCCGGAATGCCAATTCTTCAGTCAGGCGATTCAGATTGAGCTTCCTGCGATTGCCAAGGGAAGTTTTTTTAATAAGCTTCCTCGGGGAGATAATCTCATCAGTACTATCAATAGTCAGTGTCGGTATTTTCTCTGTCTTGTAGGCCCTGGCAGACACAGATTTTTGCTTGAGAGAATCTGCGCGAAGAAATCGAAACCCTTTTGCCTCCGCGACAAGGGCCATTGCCTTGTCATATAAGCGGAATGACGCGACACAGGACCGTTTTTCCTGCCTCTCCAACCGCACTCTGCAATGGCCAATAGACGAATTCGGTCTATACAACTTGAGAGATTTCAACTGCTGAGGAAGGAAGACCGAGCCTTCTTGCGTTTTTTCCTCTCTTAGCATCATCGCCAATAACCCCTGCAGACAGCTGTCAAAGGATATTGGGTCCAGCACGAACGCGTCTCCGCCTTGCCCAGGATCAGGCTCTAAAAGATTTATCAGTCCGACGCCATCGTTACGGGTCCAGTCTTTCAAGCGTTGAAAGGCAGTCCCATAATCGAGACCAAGCGCTTTTGCCATTTGGTAAAAACTGTCGGCTGAAAAAGGGCCGGAAAAGGGAATCGTTGTCGATAAAGAATGATTTTTCAGGTCTGAAAAAGCTGCTGGCGCCAGGCGCCCTATCGCGTTGAAGGTCCAGTTAAGATCACTTAAATACCGGCGAGATTCCAGGTGAAAAACCTTGTCATCCGCCAAATAGGAAAACCGCACAAGACTGCTTTCCTCCGGATCAAGCACGAGGGGCCGGCGTATTTCAAAATCCTCTATTTCATGAACATCTCCACCAAATAGAGCTTTGGACGCTTCAAGCGCGATTTCCAGGAAACAGGTGGCAGGAAGAACGATAGCTCCACCAACACGATGATCCTCTAAAAAGGGAAATCGCCCGACATCAATCTGATTTTCCCAAATCGGTATGGACGGTTGTTGTTTCGATCCAAGGAAATTTCCTTCCTGCCGTGAAAAGAAGGGCCCAATCGCCTCAGGAGACGGCTGATAACAATGAGGGTCCCTGTGCCACGGATAGGGCGGGAGGGACACATGGCGCCCTTCCTCTTGGAACCATCTAGAAAAATCACGGTTTCCCCCAGCCACGAAAGCTCTGTCAGCTGCATTTTTGACATTTTGCGGACCTGATTCTCCACGCGTCATTGTCGCGAAAACAACGCTCTCATTACCGGTTTCCCTTAACAGGTTCCGCAAATAGGATTGCAGGACCGGATGAGGTCCAATTTCAATGAATATTTGACACCCATCGGCCGCCATTGCCTCAATTGCCGCCTGAAAGTCGACGGGCTGCCGCGCGTTCTGCCACCAGTAATCAGCATCCAGCGCGGATCCTGGAAGTCTGGTGCCGGTGACTGTTGAGAAAAAAGGAAGCCTTGTTTCCTGGGCGTGCAGGGATGTCGTCTTTTCAAGAAAGGCTGTCCGCTCCGTATCCAGAAACCGACTATGAAACGGATAGTCCAGGTCCAGAACCTTTACCAGTGTCGGTGTATTTCTGAACTCCTGCTCAAGCGCGAACAGAACCTCACTGTCCCCCGTCAGGGTCACAGATGTGGCGCTGTTTCTGGCCGCAAGCTCTATCCGACCTTCATAGCGTTCCACAAGTTTGAGTGCAGCTTCCGGAGAGATGGCCATAGCTGCCATTTTCCCTCTGCCGCGAGTTCGACCCTGCATTTCGCTGCGCCGGAGAATGAGTTTGACGGCCTCCTCAAGGTCAAAGGCACCCGCGATATAGGCTGCTGCAACCTCGCCAACACTGTGCCCAACCACCGCGTCAGGTTGAAGCCCCAGTTCAGCCAGGCAGTGACAAAGGGCTATCTGGATTGCAAACAGGGCGGGCTGTGCCTGCTCCGTCCGCTTCAGCTGAGATTCGCATTCGTCTGAAAAAAGCATCTCAATGATTGACCAACCAGCCTGCTGCCTGACGATTTCATCGGCCTGATCAAGGCTGGCTCTGAACCCCGCATCGGACTGGTACATCTCGCGCCCCATACCGGGCCACTGGGCGCCATTCCCCGAAAACACAAAGCCGACCCCGGCTTTGGGAGCTGCTGCCTTTGCTGATATGATGTCTGTTTCTTCGCCATCCGCAAAACCGCCCAGTTTTCGAGAGAGTTCCGCCGCGTTCTCTCCCCATGCCAACGCACGGTATTCATGACGCTCTAGCTTAAAGGCAGATGTATAGGCAATGTCATATAGTTCAGACTTAGATACATCCGCCACTCTGTTGGCTAGTTGCTTTGCCCGGGACGACAGCGCAGCCTCGCTCTTTGCCGAAACAACAATGGGTGGAACATGCTTATCTACAACCCTGACCGGAAGCGCCTCCTCCCCTTGATGGTTTCGAAGGAAAACGGTCGCATTGGTCCCGCCAAAGCCAAAGGAGTTCACCCCCACATGCATGGGGCGATCGCCTGCCTCGACACTAACGGCCTGACGCGCGGGCAAAAGATTAAGCGCCTCGAAATCAATATTTGGGTTGAGATCATTACAATGTAATGTTTTTGGGATTTGTTTGGTCTTAAGAATTTGCACAGCCTTTACAAGACCGGCCATGCCGGATGCCGGCTCCAAGTGGCCAATATTGGTTTTTGCAGACCCCAGGATCAATGGCCCTCTATCAGCGCTTCTTCTTTTCCCAATGGCAGTTCCGAGCGCCTGGGTTTCAATTGGATCACCGACGGCTGTCCCGGTTCCATGAGCTTCAAAATAAATAACGTCATCTGGTGCTATGCTGAACTGTGTCATCACCGTCTCAAGCAGATCTTGCTGACGAACTGCCGATGGCATGGCAATACCGTTGGTCCGACCGTCCGAATTAACTCCCGCACCCGACACGACCGCCTGAATGGGGTCATTGTCGCGGATCGCATCGGACAGGGGCTTCAGGATAAACACCCCGCACCCTTCCCCCCTCACATAGCCATCTGCCTGGTCTGAAAAAGCTTTGCATTTGCCATCCTCTGACAACATTGAAGCTGCCGAAAATCCGATGAAGGGATAAGGGCTCGCGAGAAGGTTGACCCCTCCCGCGACTGCAAGATCAGCGCGGCCGCTCCAAAGCAGGTTGAGGGCTTCATTGAAGGCGACCAGGGAGGAGGAACAGGCGGTATCAATCGCCATGCTGGGCCCCTTCAGGTCGAAGAGATAGGAAATACGGTTGGCCGCAATAGATAGGGTTGAGCCGAGCATGAAATAGGCGTTTCCGCTCGCCGGGTCTCCCTGTCGCGCCGATGCATAATCCGTTCCGGATATACCAACCATGACGGCACAGTTCGACCCCGCCAGATCACTCGGAATCTGCCCGGCATTTTCCAGCGCCTCCCATGTCACTTCCAGGAGGAGACGTTGCTGCGGATCCATTTGCTCCGCTTCGCGGGGGGAAATCCCAAAGAAGTCCGCGTCAAACCCGATAATATTGTCCAGCACACCAGCCGAAAAACTATATGCCTTACCTCGCATACCTTTTTCCGGATGGTAATAGACAAATTGGTTCCAACGGTCCTCCGGTATGGCAGTGACCGCGTCTCTTCCTTCAATCAAAAGACGCCAATATTCTTCAACACTGCTTCCCCCCGGAAACCGGCATGAAAGTCCGATAATGGCGACATCAAAATGTGACATAAAATACCAACACTAAAAACTTGTTTGAAAATAATTGGGACCTAAAACTGGAATAAGTTGTTCTTTCAAGCCAAGCACCCCTCTGCTTCAAATGTCTCGCGCGCCTAAATATTACAAGTCGCCTCACTAGTTCTAGAAGCAAATTTTCTCAACTTCAAACAATGTTACAATTCTAGTTTCATTGTAATATTTCGACAATTCAGCGAAATATGAGGTATTATGTAACTGATGGAAGTACTACTTTAAGTAATATTTATTTCTATTTTTTTCTTTTAGAAGGGTGTGGCAACGCTCCTAATAATTGTTTTTAAGAATCATACAGCCATTGCATATGAGAACCGGATGAATAGATGCCATCGCAATTTATCAGAACCGCTTCTGCCTCTGACAATGAGATCGTCACAGATTTTATCCTGATGGCCGGTGACGGGATTTTCGAGCAGTTGTTTGACTCATCCATGCCAGGCGTAAATGCAAAGAGAGCCTTGGCGACTGGATTGCGACTGGGCGTTGGCCCCTACTCTCACCGCAATGCCTTTCTCCTTTGTGATAATGGGAAGCTGCCGGGATGCATCCTCGGTTTCCCTGGACGCAAATTTGGACTGCCTAAAATCGCGAGATGGTCACTTCCAAATTCCAGGTTGTCTCCCTTGGATCCTTTGTTTGCGTGTAATGTTGAGGATAGTTTCTATATAAATACGCTTGCCGTTTCTTCCTCGGAAAGACGACGTGGATTCGGGAAGCTGTTGCTTGATCATGCAAATGAGCTGGCGATCAAAGGCGGGTTCAAATATCTGACCCTGCATGTCTGGGCGGACAATCTCGCGGCCCTGAAACTGTATAAAAAATGGGGCTTCAATATTGAAGCGGAAATGGAGGTCCCCAGAACTAAGTATCTCCGGCGCAGGGGCCCGCTCCTGTTGGCAAAATCACCGGTCAGGGAGGGGAAGGGATGAGTGGGCCCGGAAACTGTAGAACGATCCTGATTACCGGCGCCAGCCGCGGGATTGGCAAAGCCATAGCTCTGAAATATGCTGAAAATGCTCCCTATCTGTACTTACTTGGACGGGATCGAATCAGCCTTGAAAAGGTCGCAAAGGATTGCAGGGCTGCAGGAGGGTCCGCTACATCAGTCGTCGTTGATATCCGGGACGCTGAAAATTTAAAAAGCTGTCTACTTGATCTTGATTCGCGACGCCCTATAGATCTGCTGATTGCAAATGCCGGCGTCACGTCAGGACTACCCAATGACATGGGGACGGAACCCTGGGACGACCTGCAGGCGGTTGCCAGAACCAATTTTCATGGCACCCTCAACACAGTAGCCCCGCTACTTGAAAATATGATTGCCCGCAATCACGGCCAGATTGCCATTATGGGCTCGCTGGCGGCTACAAACGGCCTGCCTTTCTGCCCATCCTATAGCGCTGCAAAAGCAGGAATCGAAACCTATGGCCGCGCCCTGCGGACAAGTCTTAAGCGCCACAATGTCAGGATCAATGTGATCAGTCCGGGTTATGTTGATACAGATATGAGCCGGCGCCTGTCCGGCCCCAAACCCTATATGATAACCCCTGAACGAGCCGCGGAGATCATTCACAAAGGTCTCGATGCAAACAAAGCCCGTATCGTGTTTCCATCCCGGTTGGGCTGGTTGACAGCACTTTCAGCCCATCTACCCGAACGTGCCCTTTCCTACTGTCACAGATATTTCGCCTTCACAGTCATGCCGAAAGACCTATGAGAATTACACCCATAACTATTTTAAGAAAATTTTATCAAATTTGGAGCTTTCAAATGTCAGCCTTTCCCATATTCCCTAAAGGCGTTTGAATGAAAGATCTTACTTGCAAGGCAGATACTTCCTCGGGAAAGACCTATCTCTTTCTTCAGGGCCCCATCTCGCCCTTTTTCTCGGAAATCTCGGATCAATTGAGAGCAAGCGGAAACACGGTTCTCAAGATCAATCTCTGTTTTGGTGATTATCTGTTCTGGCGCCGTTCTGGGAGCATTAATTTCCGCAAAAGTAGAGAGGATTGGCCTGATTTTATCCGGTCCTGCCTTGAATCAAACAATGTAACGGACATGATTTTGTTAGGGGAGCAAAGAGACTATCACAAAACCGCCATCTCGATTGCCCAAGACATGGGTATCTCTGTGATTGCGACGGACTTCGGATATCTGCGCCCAGACTGGATAACCTTCGAGAAAGAAGGCATGTCCGCAAATTCAAATTTTCCGAGAGACCCTGATGACATCCACTCTCTTGCCAAAAGATGTCCGGACGTTGATTTCAGCCTTCGTTTTGAAGATAGTTTCTACAAAATGGCAGTCTGGGATATCCTATACCATCTATCGAGCATTCTATTCCATTTTCTGTATCCCGGATATCGCAGTCACCAAAAGCATCACCCGATCCTTATCTACATTGGGACAGGAATTCGACTTTTAAGGAGCAGGAAAGCAAACGCCGCCAGCGATCAGGAGATTTCGAACTTACGGAAATCAAAGGCCAATTACTTTGTCTTTCCCTTACAGATGGCAACCGATTTTCAAATTCGATCTTATTCACCTTTTGAGGAACTCGATGAGGCAATTAAGGACGTGATTCAATCCTTTGCCAAGAGCGCACCGGGAAAATCGAGGCTCGTCATTAAGATCCACCCGTTGGATCCGGGGCTTAAAAACTGGGCTAATGTCATTTCTGATCTCTCGGTAAAATTCAAAGTCAAAGACCGCATAACCTACCTTGAAGGCGGCAATTTGGCAGCACTTCTCGAACACGCAAATGGTGTCGTAACCGTCAACAGCACCGTAGGACTTTGGGCCCTAAAAAGGGGATGTTCTGTCAAATTACTTGGTGACGCGATATATGATATTACCGGACTGGTCGATCAACAATCTCTTGATCAATACTGGATTGCACCCAGACAGCCAGATCAGGATCTATGTCGGGATTTTTTCAAAGCGCTTGCCCATACAATCCAGCTCAGAGGTGTTTTTTATAATAGACCCGGATTAGACGCTGCTGTGAAGGCGGCAGTTTACCGGCTTGAGAATAATCTCATTAACACACCCGTCCACGCTTAATACACCGGACACAGCCAGCACCGTCTTTGACGGCTGCGGCATCGTCTTGATTGCTTACAATGTACGATTTCCTCCGATGCCGCAAATACGATAAGCATTGGTCGTTGACGAGTGATTGACCGAAAAAGACAACAGCCATGTAAAGGTCAATATACGTAAAGGCAAATACTGTGATTTTATTACAATTACCTTTTGTGGCGTGAAGCAACCAATTCGAAGCCGTAACTATGCATGCGGGCGATTTAACAACTTTTGGCGGGCCATATATATGAATATGCCCCAGGCAAATCATAAGAGTGCAGAGAACTAGCAAACAATTTGATCAAATAGCTTCCCAAATCAGGCTTCGCCAGTTTGCAGAAGCCCGGACTCGGCTTGCCGACAGTAAAGAGGAGATGCCCTTACAAGAGGTTGCCCTTCTGCAATTTATGCTCGCTGAGGAAATGGGAAAGCTAGCAGAAGCTGCCGACATCGTTGTCAGCAGCTTTCAAAAAGGCCTGCTTCTGCCAGTATCAAGATGCTCTTTACTTTGGCTGTCAGATGAACTCGCCCAACGAAAAGAGCATCGCTGCGGACTTAAAGCGCTCTGTGATCTGGATATTACAGCGGACGATTGGCAACTTTGCGTCCAAAAATCCAGGTTCTTGGCCTTGAATCGCCGTTTTCAAGAGGCGTTTTCGCTCCTGCGGCAAACATGGCCGTATATACCGGCAGACAGGCAACACCAACTCAGATTGTCCGAGGGCCGCCTTCTCACGGTACTCAAGAATTTTGACGAAGCCTATTCCAGATTTAAGAAATTTCTTAATCCTTCAACCGGTCATGCCCCGCTTTATCATCGGACAATCGAGATGGCCATCCTCAGGAAGGATTGGATGTTCGCAAAGAAGCTCTTGGATACTGCCATATCACTGTATGGGTCTTCTCAAAAAAACAGAATGCAATCGGCTTTCGTTCATTTCAAATTACAACGATATCAAGCTGCGGTTAATCAGGCCAACCAAGCTCTCAGATTGCTCACCGGGACTGATCCAGCAGTTGTCAAAAAGCAGCGCGATATACAAATGCTTAAATGCGATGCCTGGCTAGCCTTAAGTCATCCCATTAATGCGGCAAATGACCTGTTGAAACATCTTGAGCATGATAAAGATTGGACTGGTGGAAAGTTAAAGGTCATCGACTGCTGCCTTTTGGCAGACAAAACGGTACTGGCCGAAGAGTATCACAACAGGTGGTTCTCTGAAGCAAAACTGACCCCTGAAATCGCGACATTGAGATGTCGGCTCGGCATTAAGAATTCAGATGCAGATATTGTTTCGAAAAACCTTCAGATTCTGAGAGAAAAATGGCCTGACCACGACCTCCATCCGGATCTTAAACCTTTAACTCGTCCCGACCAAACACCCCAACAAATCGAGATTGTTGAAGAGATCATCTTTCCAAAAGTATTTGCGCCAAAATGGACGAAACGTGATCTTGATACAGGAAGTCGCTTTATTCGCGGGCTGACCGGCCATTTTGTATCTGTCCAAGCCCTGATCCTTCGAGAATCCAGAACCCGTTTTGGTGTCTTTAAGCTGGGATTTTTTTGGGCCTTTATCGAGCCAGCTGTCCATACCGCCATTTTTGTCGTTATTTTTTATGCTATGGGACGCCAATCTTTTTATGGAATGTCTATTCCGCTATTTATAGTTACCGGCTTAGTCCCCTACACACTGTTTCGAGGCTCCTTCAATCAGATGGCCAGCGCGGTCTCAAGCAGCAAAGACATCCTCGTACATCCGAAAATTCAAGTTCTCGACATCATTGTCTGTAAGTTGGGTCTGGAGATCTCTACAATTTTGACCGTTTTCCTGATCTTTGTGTCCGGCCTCTATTTTTACACAAGCCCGTTCAGTATTGAAAATATACCCGCAATATTGTTGGGCTTTTCCGGATTAGCAGCCTGTGGCGCCGGACTTGGATTAATTACAGCAGGGATTGCCTCAGTATTCCCAGGGATTGCCAGTCTCATTCGTCAGGCGACAATCCTTCTCTATTTCACATCCGGCGTATTCTTCGCGCCTGAAATGATGCCAGCAGGCGTCCGCAATATGTTCCTGGCGTGGAACCCCTTAGCCCAATTTATCAGCATGATAAGAAATAATTTCTCCCCCCTTTTGACATTCCAGAATATCGAATTTTCATATGCAATACTGTTCGCACTTACGTTGCTCTTTATCGGTTTCATGTTTGAGCGAGTATTTCACTTCAGGATGCTTACCCAATGATACATCTGATAAATTGTGGAAAGTACTATGACACTGACGTCGGTCGGCGCGAGATTCTTAGATCTGCGAATATGAGCATCCCGACAGATCTGCGAGTTGGTATTTTAGGTAGAAACGGTGCTGGCAAAACAACCCTTCTCAGGATGATTTCCGGAGTAGAAAAACCGAGTTACGGGGAGATTATCCGACGGGGAAAACTATCCTGGCCCCTTGGCCTGGCAGGTGGGCTTCATCCACAACTGACGGGTATCGAGAATATCAGCTTTATCACGCGGCTATATGGCGCGGATTTCGACAGCGTCTTCGACTATATCGAGAGCTTTGCAGAAATCGGGCGGTATCTGGATATGCCTGTGAAGTCCTACTCACAGGGAATGCGAGCAAGACTGATGTTCGGCCTTAGCCTTTCCATCGATTTCGACTGTTACCTCATTGACGAACTGACGGGTGTGGGAGATCGCTTCTTTAAGGAGAAATCCAAGCTGGCTTTCAAAAGCAGAGCTGGGAAAGCAGGCCTCCTTTTCGTTTCACACAACGAGCAGACCGTTAGAGAGTATTGCGATTATGCCCTCGTCTTCTATGGCACTTCACTCGTCCCATTTGAGGATATTGATGAGGGAATAGATTTTTACCTCAAACACAGCAGGTTGGCATGAAACAGGATCTAAAACACGGTGCTGTCAGGGAGCTGATCGCCAAGGGAGAGGAGAAAAAGGAAACCCTGTTTACTGTCCAGCAAAACCAGATGTCTGACAGGAGTTCCAGACCGTTTTATCTTCGCCTTCCGTTTCTGATAATTATTGTATTGCCAATTGTTCTTGGGACTTCTTATTTCGGATTAATCGCAACAGACCGATATGTCTCCCATTCACAATTATCGATCAGAACGGCAGATTCAGGTCCGGCAAACCTTCTGGGTGGACTGGTGGGCGCGGTCTCCGGAAACAGCTCCATATCTTCGGACGCATATATTGTTCAGGATTATATCCTGTCGCGCTCCATGGTTGCGACCCTCCAGAAAACTTTAGATATCCGGTCCATCTTCGCCGCTCCAGAGGCTGACTATCTCTCGCGGTTTCATGCCGATGATACGGAAGAAGATTTATATAATTACTTTCTGACTCGGGTTTCTGTCCTTTTTGACCCGGAAACACAGATAATTCACCTTTCCGTAGAAGCTTTCACTCCGGAAGATGCCCTTGCCATTGCACAGGCCATAGTCGCGCTCTGCGATGATCTGGTTGATAATATTTCGTTGAAGGCCCGGGAAGATAGCTTGAAATTTGCGCGGGGGGAAATAGAGCGAGCTGAAAAAAGGGTAGAAAATGCGCGGCTTGCGATTAGTGACTTTCGTCAACAGCATGGTGAGATTGACCCGGTTTCCGGGGCGACCTCCATCGGATCCATTGTCGCCAGCATCGAGCTGGAAATCGCAAGAACCCAAACGGAACTTTCTGAGCTTCGCAGTTACCTTCGCGAAGATAGCGCCCAAGTCGTAACTGCAAAGGCCAGGCTCAGAGCCCTAAAACAACAGCTGGGTCAGGTGCGGACCCGTTTGGCCGGCGAAGCCAATAATGAGAGTTATGTCCCCCTTCTGGCTGATTATGAAAGACTGGTGATTGAGGATGAGTTTGCAAAAACCGCCTATGCCGCTGCTGGCGCATCCCTCGAGCTTGCCCGAGCTGAAGCCGCTAGAAAGCATATCTATCTTGTCGCCTTTGTTGAACCCTCCTTACCAGATGAGGCCATCGAACCAGACCGGTCCAAGCTGATCCTGACAGTTATTCTGTGCAGCCTGATTGCCTACGGGCTGTTTACCCTTCTTTTCGCCGCCATCCGGGAGCATGCCCGACTATGACCATAAAAAAAATACTCGGATATTTCACGCTCATCCTTGCAGTCTGCTTAGCTGCTGGAACAGCCGTCGCCCAGGAAACCGAACAGGCAAGACCAGAAATTCCTGTGTTTGGCGAGGTTTCAACGGGCCCAGAGGGGACGTCTTCCAATGAAATAATCCAACCGCGCCCCGTGAGCGGAAATATCTCCATCGGGGCACAGGAGATCCCTGCCGCAGCCGTCCGGAGCGATCGGGTTCCCCCTCGTATAAGTTCCGGGACACCCAATACTCTGGCACCATTTGGCAGTCAGCTTTTTACCCGCTCAAATTTGGTCGATCGCAATATTGGAATATCAGATGACTATGTGATTTCCGAGGGCGATCGTATAGCAATCAACGTATGGGGCGCTCGAAATTATGATCAGATTCAATTTGTCGATTTGCAGGGAAATATCTTTTTCCCTGAAGTTGGCCCCATAAAAGTAAGCGGTGTCAGAAACAAACAGCTTAGCGATTTAATCAAGAGGAATGTTGCAAGAACCTTTACCGACAACGTTCAGATTTATGCAAATCTTCTGGGAACACAGCCCATTGGCGTCTATGTCACCGGTGCCGTTGAGCTTCCCGGAAAATATCCGGGCGGCAAGACCGATAGCATTTTATATTATCTGGCACGCGCCGGCGCAATTGACCCGGACCGGGGCTCCTATCGCAGTATCCGTATCCTGAGAGACGGGAAAACCCTGGAGACAGTGGATCTTTATCAGTTCCTGCTGCAGGGAAAGCTTACAAAGACCAACTTTAAGGACAACGATACCATTATTGTTGACCCGCAGTTTCCAACAATTTCTGTCCTTGGTGATGTCAAAAATGCTTTTCGCTTTGAGGTCGAGACAAGTCCTGTATCCGTTCAAACCCTCCTGGACATGGCCCGGCCTGATGACAATGCCAGCCACGCATTTTTAAGAAAAAAACGCGAAGACAGATCCAACACCTCCTATATGCCTTTGGATCAAATAGCCAAGCTGACGGTGCAGGGGGATGACGAGATTACGGTCGTCGAAGACCATAGCGAGACATCGATCATTGTGAATGTGACGGGCAACAGCGGGGGACCCTCTTCCTTCGCCGTCCCCCTTGGAACAGATATAGTATCCGCCGCACGACTCATTGAAATTGATACAGACATCGCCAACACGGCGGCCATCTATCTTCGCCGAAAATCCGTTGCAGAGAGACAGAAACAGGCCATTCAACGCGCCCTGTATGAATTACAGAGGTCAGTACTCACCGGAAGCTCCACAAGTCCGACAGAAGCAACCATCCGGGTACAGGAGGCCAAGCTGGTCGACAGCTTTGTCTCTAAGGTTATGGCCATCGAACCGGAAGGCAGGGTTGTCCTTGCCGGCACGGATTGGCAACAAACCAGGCTTGAAGACGGAGATGAAATTGTCATTCCGGCATTTTCCGACATCGTATTGATTTCCGGGGAGGTGAAAATACCCCAGACTGTGATCTGGGATGACTCTTTTAGTGTCAGGGACTATATCAACGCGGCAGGTGGGGTCTCAAATCGCGGTGACATCGACAGCATCCTGATCATTCGCAGCAACGGATCCATCCATGACGGCAGTCAGAAGGTGGAAAAAGGCGATCACATCATGGTGCTGCCGAAACAAGATGGAAAGCTCTTTGGTATTCTGAAGGACCTGTTCGAAATCATCTTCCGTGTCGCTGTATCGGGGGCCGTTGTCATCAACGCGTTTAACTGATGAATTTACAGCATCGAACCCCATTTGAATGCCGAGCCAGTTACAGGCAACCAATAAAATCCGTGGTTGTCCTGGCAAAAAAAGAGTCGCTGACCCGCAACGCAATATTGCCGCCGGCCGCCTATACACCTGACTTTTTCTCGAAAATTGGTCGGCCTCCCCAATCTGAAGTTCCGACACTCCGCATGGAGGAAATATCGTGATATCTAAGACAAACACGTTTCTATTGGTACCAGTATTCCTGATGCTCTCAGGTTGCGCCTCGTTATCAGACATAGCCCGGACCAAACAGGTTGAGGAACCGCAGCCAGAGCCCATCTATACCGATTTGGAAGGACGTCCGGTCGCAGATCTTGTTGCTCAATATGCCATGAGCAATCCGCCGGGAACCCGGGGGCCCGTCACGTCAGCGGACAACGATCACTATATTGTTGAGATCGGTCGGGACTACGTAGCCGCCACTCAGCAAAGTTGCCGCAGGATATCCCTTGAAAGTGTGGATGGACAGTCCACCTTGAGCGCCGTCTGCCAGATTGAGGATATCTGGCAGACCGTTCTCTGGCCCTAGATCAATGTAGCTAAGCACCCTGGCTCCATTCCTGATGATATTCATCAAGGACCCGGCGGGTGCATTCCCCGATGGACTTATAGTCATGCTCCCGCAAATTGGCGAGGGAGACGCGGGCTGACGGATGGGTATCCTCAAACCCTTTTCCGGGCAGCAGGACAACACTTGTTTCCCGGGCCAGGCGGAACAGGAAATCCGTGCTGATATCTTTCTTGAGGAGCCAGGTGGCAAATTTCTTGCCATAGAGCTGCGCACCAATGGCTTCGAGATCCAGCAGCGTATAGTAATCGACATTGTTTTCAGTGACCGGCGCCTCTATGCCGAGGGCCTGATACAACAATTTGTAGCGACGGCGTATCAGGCGTTTGGCGGCGTTCTTATAGGCCATGTCCTCATCAAGCAAACCGGCCATGGCAAATAAGGTCATCTGCAATTGCTGTGGCAGGGAGAGGCCAGCGGTGTGATTAAGGGCCACGGCCCGGCTATCGGCGACGAGTCTATCGATAAAGGAAAGCTCTTGAGGTGTGTCCGTGAGGGAAGAATAACGGCCGTTCACTTTGGCCGCCCTGGCCTTCGACATGCTGTTAAGCGCATCATCGAAGACATTATCACGTTGAACACCAATCACCCCGAGACGCCAACCCGTCGCCCCGAAATATTTGGAAAAGGAATAGACACACAAAGTGTTATAGGGGCAGCTGGCAAACAGGGATTCGAAGTCATCGGAAAAGGTCGCATAGACGTCGTCGGTGACGATCATCAGATCCCGGCGCTTGGTCTCAACCAGCTTTGCCAGTTTCGCCAATACCTTATCGCTCATCTTGACGGAGGGAGGGTTGCTGGGATTGACGACACACAGAATTTTGATGTCCTTGTCTTCCAGCTTCTTGATTTCCGACTCCGGAATTTGCCAGCCCTGCCCCTCATCCGCCCGAATATCAACAACCTCCAGGCCATATTCGGGGAGCACCGGAATTTCCAGATAGGGCGAGAAAATCGGTGTAATCAGGGCAATTTTATCCTTTGCCTTGACCAACCCGTTGAGATGGAGGGTCTGGAAGATATAGGTCATGGCGGCCGTCCCGCCTTCTGTCGCGAAGAGATCGAAATTATGGCTGCTGCCGGCGGACCCATACATCTCCTGCGCCAGATAGTAATTCACCACCTGTTCGAAACTCTGCAGCATCCGCGGCGGTACCGGATAATTCCCGCCTAAAAACCCTGACACCATCTCGAACAGGAACTCTTCCCTGGAAAGACCGATATGGTCTTCCGCAAAGGCCAGGGCCGATTTCAGAAATGCCAGCCCATCCTGCCCTTCATTAACCAGGCAATAGGTATCAAAGCGACTGACGATATCCTGTTTTTGCGGCAACCCGCCGAACCCGCTGTCCAGATAGGAATAGGACCGCTCCGATTCCGTAAGAGCAAAATCGCCAAGGCGAAGAAAAGCATGCCGCGGCCCGGTTGCCAGAAAATTCGGATTTCCCCGCCCCGCATTCAGCATCATATGGTCCGCATGAGACGACGCGATCCTGATCAGCTCATCTTTCAGCTCAAACGGGCTGAGCTCCTTACCTTGGGTTTTTGACATTGGATGCCTCCAGATAGTTCAAATGTCTGTCATCCTGCATTTTTTGTAATCACACCCACAACAACCGGCCCCCAAAGGGTCAGCCAGATATTGGCCATGGTATAGGTCACCGTAAAGGGAACGACCGGTGTCGCATTGCCGCATTTCTCCATCAGGGCGGCAAAGCCGGGATTGGCGCTGCGCCCCCCTGCAATACACCCTAAAAGTTCCACAGGGTTTTTGATTTGAAGCAAATAATAGGAAATATAAAAGGTAATGATCTGCGGAATGATGGTCACCCCGATGCCCAGGACAAACAGGGTCAGGCCATATTCCTTTATGGTGACAAAGGCCTGAGGACCGGCAGTGATGCCGACAATGCCCACAAAAGCGGCCAGGCCAAAATCCCGCAGAAAATTGGAGGCTCCGCTCGGCAGCGCGGCAAATCTCGGGTGGGTCGCCCGCAGCCAGCCGAAAAACAGACCGGATAACAGGCATCCGCCTCCGGTCCCGATGGTCACGGGAATGCCGGCCAGCTTGAACTGTACCATGCCCAGCAGGATGCCAATGGCCATGCCTATGCCAAAGAAAACGAAATCCGTAATGGCCGCCGCAGACAGTGGATATCCTAGCTTCGAGGTTACCCGGTTCAGGTCGACGGGCCGTCCGACCAGGCGCAGCTCATCCCCTCTTCTGATAACCAGATCCGACAGCAGCGGCAATTCCCGGCCCATGCGGATGAGTGCAGTTGGAAAGACGCCATACCGGGTTTCCGCCTTGTTAAGGTCATGGACCTCCTGCAAGCTTTTGCCCGCGATATCCTTGTTGCTGATAATGATGTCCCGGGTTTCCTCAATCAGCTCCATGCCGTCTGGGCGCGTCACTTCAACCCCGAAGTAATCTTCATGATCAACATAGGTCCCGATGGGGGCGGTCACCGCAACGATATCGCCCTCAGTCAGAGACAGATCCGGGGTAATGGGCACGGTCGCACCGTCCCGCATGACGGCCTCAACCGCCGCGTCCTCATCCTGCTCGAAAATCTCAAGGACCGTCTCACCCTCCGCCTTGGCGCCGCCAGCGACTCTATAAATGCGGGTATCGAGAGTGCGCAGGGCATGAAACTGGCCGGGCTCCAGTTCCGCCTTTCCGCCTCCCAGTTTCTTGGCAAGCTTTTTGGCTTCCTCCCTGATATCCCAGCCCATGACACCCGGGAAGAAGGCGCTGAGCATCAGGATGGGACCGAGAGAGCCGAAGATGTAGCATACCGCATAGCCCACGGCGATATTGGTTTGCATGGTTTTGGCAACTTCGGGAGATACCGACAGCTTTGAAATGGCATCCCCGGCAGTACCGATAATAGCAGATTGGGTCAGGCCGCCCGCGGCCAGCCCTGCTGCCGTGCCCCGATCCAGATCGAAGCCCCAGGCCGCCAAAAGCACGCACAGCAGGCCAATCACACACATGATCGTCGCACTCGCCAACTGTTTGAGGGATTCCCTGTTCAAGGACTGGAAGAACTGAGGTCCGCCCTGAAAGCCCACCGCATAGATAAACATGGCAAAAAAGATGGTCTTGAGGTGGGTATCGATATCAATACCGATTTGGCCAATCAGCACCCCCACAAGAAGGGTTCCCGCAATGCCGCCCAGAACGAAACGCTTGATCCTGAACTTGCCCGCAATATAGCCGAGCGACAGAGTGATGAACAATGCCAGCAAGGGGGCATCATTAAACAGCTTGTGAAGGATCTCCATCTTTCCCCTTCCAAAATTCCAGAGCGGCGACAGAGTTGATCAAAACCCGATTAGATGGCCCCTCACTCTTAGAAATCTGAATACTGAGATTAAGACCATAGCGCGGACAGAGAATAGATTCCCAGACTTTTTTTACAGGCAACCGATAAACAGCGCGAGCGAGCGTATCGGGAACCTCGACGGCAAAGACCATCCATAACTCCGTCAGCTTTTTTCAAGCTCCCTGAAGATCCAATTGCGGAAGATCCGTGTCTTTTTACGATCGGCAAAAGGTTTCTGGCAGACGAAATAGAAGGACCGGCCCAGTGGAAGGGACAGGTCAAAGGGTGCAACCAGCCTTCCGGCACGCACGTCATCTTCTGCAAGTTTTCGCCAGCCGAGTACGACCCCAACGCCATCTATTGCCGCCTGTAAGGCATGATCCGGTTGACCAAAATGAGGGCCCCGCTCAACCTCAATCCCTTCCACCCCCGCCTTCTGAAGCCAGGTCTTCCAGGTTGGCATTTCCGGATCATATGATGTGGAATCGTTATGCAGTAAAATATGGTGGCGCAGATCATCGGGGTGGCGCAACGGCATCTCCCCCTCCAGCAATCGTGGACTGCACATCGCCGTCACGGATTCATCGAATAACAAGTCCGCTTGAAGTCCCGGAAATTCTCCTTTGCCAAATCGAAGGGCCGCATCAAAATCCTCCCGCTGAAAATCGACAATGCCCAGATTTGCTGAAATTCGCAAATCGATCTCGGGATGGTCGGTGGCAAAAACCTGTAGCCGCGGCAGCAGCCATTTCGACGCAAAGACCGGTGCGACACTGATGGACAGAATGCGATCTTCCGAGCGGGTAGCCATGCGGCGCATAGAATTATCCAGCTGCGTAAAGATATCTCTCAGCTCAGGCCATAGTTTTTGCCCCTCTGTTGTCAATAAAAGCCCTCTTGTCTGACGCTGAAAGAGCTGCACCGAGAGAAATTCCTCCAGCTTTTTCACCTGATGGCTGACGGCGGCGGGGGTCACGTTCAATTCCTGCGCCGCCAGCACAAAGCTTAAATGCCGGGCGGATGCCTCAAATGCCCTCAGAGCGTTAAGTGGATAGGATCCTCGCATTTTTTTGACCTATTTTTTTTAAGTCATAGATAGATAAACTCGTTTGTAACTTACCAGATTATCCCAAAATATCATGCAGGAAAATGATCCATGCGATTTTTTGCATAATTTTTCCTAATTCAAGCCGGTAATCCGGTCCGCCCATTAAAAGGAACCCAATATGCGCATCACCCCTGAAAATTTTGATCAATATACCTTCTCGAAGCATCCGGACTATGTGGAGTCGGAGGTGCGGAAGGAGTTTGCCAAAGCGGTCCCGCTGCAGACCGTCGTCGTCTATTGTTATGATCCCCGGGTCACCGGTATCCCGGAGGCTGTCGCCAAGGAATTTGGCGATGTATTTCCAGGTGAGGTAATTCTCGATGAGGATGGCAACAAGGTCGCGTCGACAGCGACTGTATTTGAGGTCATCGTCGCCGGTGGACGGGCGGTGGACGCCATGCGTTCTGTCACGGTTGCCCAGCATTTATTTGGCATAAAGAACATTGTCGTCGTCCATCACACCAATTGCGGCGCGACCTCTTTCACGGCTGATGGACTTGTCGACGCCTTTAAGCAGGAACAGGGATCGGATATCTCTTCCCTTTATCAGCGGGAAAGCATGTGCATCAGTGATTATACAGCATCCCTCGGCCATGATGTGCATTTGCTGCGGCAGTCTCCCGGCACGCCAAAACAGGTGAATATTTATGGCTATCTCTATGACACCGACAGCGGCGGCCTGACCAAAATCGTCGAGGATCTCGCCTGACCTATCGACCTCCCTTAAGCCGGCGGCTGACGTTTGAAGGTTGTCCGATAGAGCAGTCTGCGCGCGCCATCATAATCATTGGTGGCGTAGTGCAGACACAGCCGGTTATCCCAAACCACCACATCTCCCGCCTGCCAGTGAAGACGGCAGGAAAAATCCGGGCGGGTACAGTGTTTATAGAAGTCCCGCAGGATCGGACCGCTTTCTTCTTCGCTCATATTTTCAAAACGCGTCGTATAGATGGGATTGAGAAAAAGGGAGAGGGTTCCGGTCCGGGGGTCTGTAACGACAGCCGGATGCACAATTTCCCGGTCCGCGTCCGGGTCGCCCCGGGTCATCTGGATGGACATATTGGCTCTATCAGTCTCGGACGGCGCATGCGTCACCCCATAGGGGGCGCCGACATGGATGGCATTGCGGCCTGTCACAAATTCCTTCAGGTCTTTCGGCAATGACTTGTAGGCTGCCACCTGACTGGCCCAGAGGGTGTCGCCGCCAACCTCCGGGATTTCAACGGCAGAGAGGACGGAACCGGCGGGCGGGTTTTCCAGAAAGCTGAAATCGGAATGCCAATCGCCACCAAACACCCCTGTATTGACTTCATTCGCCTCCTTCAATACCGCGATCACTTTGTCATCCCCCTCAAGAGCTTTGACGTAGGGCAGGGTCATCAGGGGACCAAAAAGGGCGGTAAATCGTTTTTGCTGGTCCAGGCTCAAATACTGGTCCCGAAATCGGATGACCTGATACTCAGACAGGAAGCTCAGCAGCTCAGCAGCCGTCTCCTCGTCTATTGGCTGTTTAAGATCGATACCCGCGATCTCGGCACCGATAAAGCCGGTGAGACGAGTTGCCTGGATCATATTCGGACCGGCAGGGAATTCCAGCCTCGGAACCGGGCCAGCCCCATTCTCTGGCCTTTGTCAGTTTGCTGCAAATTCGGGAATCTCTCCAGCAGGCGGCCGACGGCTATTCGTCCCTCCATTCGGGCCAATGAGGCGCCGAGGCAAACATGGTGGCCGATGGCGAAGGCCAGATGCGGGTTGGGCTTGCGGCCGATATCGACCTGCTCGGGGTTTGCGAATTTTTCCGGATCCCGATTGGCACCGGCGATGGAGGTATGGATATAGGTCCCCGCAGCAATTTTGGTGCCGTTAAGGTCCACATCTTCGGTCGCCAGCCGATTACCGATCTGTAGCGGGCTCTGATAGCGCAGGAACTCTTCAATGGCGGTCCCGATCAGGCTCGGATCTTCTTTAAGACGGCGCATCTGGTCGGGCGCATCAAACAGGATGCCAACCGCGTTGCTGACAAGGCTCGTTGTTGTTTCATGGCCGGCATTGAGCAGGAAAATACAGTTCTGGACCAGTTCCTCATCGGTCAGGGTTCGCCCGTCAACTTCACCGAAAATAAGAGAGGATAGAACCTCCCCCTGTTCTTCCCCTTCCGGCCCCTTCTTTCGTTTATCGGCGATGATGGTGTTCAGAATGGCACTGAAATCCTCAATGGCCTTGTTGCCGGCGGTCATCCGGTCTTCCGGCACGACCGGATCCAAGGCACCCAGGATATTCAGGGAAAAGCCACGCAATTGCTTCCGGTATTCCTCGGGGATGCCGAGCATGAAGGAAATGATGGCCGTCGGCAGAGAGGTGGCGAAGGCCGAGATAAAATCAAACTCGCGGGCGTCTTCCAGCTCATCCAGCAATCCATCCACCACCTCTGTGATCAGGTTTTCCATTTCCCGCAGTTTTCGGGGGGTAAAAGCCGCAGAGAGCAGTTTGCGCACGACCGTATGATAGGGCGGATCGTTAAAAATCAGGCTGGTTGTATGATGGGTGTAGAGCGGGCATTTGCCGAATTTTTTGAGAAACTCGACCTTCTTATCCGAACTCATGGCCGGATGGCGATAACATCCCCAGACATCCTCATAACGGGTCAGAAACAGCGAACCGTCGGAATTGACATGAACCGGATCCTGTTCCCTGAGGAGGCGAAGGGTGTCAAACGGTTCGGTGATAAAGTCCGCATCGATATTGTTGATATCGAAATTCCGGGCAAGGTTTTCATCCATCTTTTTTTCTTCCCTGTTTATTGGTCAAAGATCATAATTCGTCTTTTTCAAATTCACCAGAGGACTGATGGCAAAATTCCGCAAACAGCCTCTCCATCCGGATTTTGTCTCTGACAAATCGGAGCTGTCCCGACTTGCAAATCAGTGGCCCGGGCGATACCCTAAAAAGTGAGTGATTAATCACTCACTTTTTTCTACTCACGCGGATGCGAAAATGCAGGAACGCAAATTGAAAACCCAGGAGAGAATTTTTTACTCCGCCCTCGCCCGGTTCAACGCGGAGGGCATTGCGGCAACATCGACCCGGGAAGTCTCCCGCGGTGCCGGTATCGCGGAGGGAACTTTATACCGCCATTTCGATAGTAAAGAGGATCTCGCTTGGAACCTGTTCCGATATCATTTCAATAAATTCGCGGACGCTCTTTATAATGCCCGGCATCTGTCCTCGGGACCGTCTGATGCCATCGACCGGTATATCCAGGCCTTTTGCACCATGGTCGATGAGACGCCGGAGCCGTTTCAATATTGCATGCTGGCGCAACATGATTTTCGCGATCGGGTCGCCCGCGATGAAGGAAATCCGGTGGTTGTCATGCGCAATATTGTCTCCGACACCATGAGGGCGCGGCAAATTCCACAGGGAGACCCGGAAATCCTGTCGGCGATGGCCGTCGGGGCCCTGATGCAGCCGGCCGTCCAGCGATTATCCGGCCGCCTCAAAAACCCGATGATGTCCTATTCCGATACCTTTATCGACACGATCTGGGCCATCCTGATCAATCGGGGAAGCGGTGAAGAATGATCGAAATTGTTGTTTTTATTTTCCTTTTCGTGAGTGTGATCCTGCTGCTGAGACGGGTCAACCGTCATGAAGGTGAGCTTAAAAAACTCACGGAAAGCCTCCAGTCGCTGGAAGTTCAACTGCAGAGATCAGCATCCACAAACGATGAACAGTCGCAAGATAGCCCGCCGGAGGCACCGGCCGCCGCCGATCCTCCTCCTGCTCCGGAACCAGCTGCAATCCCGGCCTCTGCCCCGCCGGAGCCTGAAAAGACATATTCGGACATTCCGCCGCAACGTCCGAGGCCGAAACCGGACGGGGACTCTCCCTCCCCCTGGGAATGGGTGTTAAGCGTCAACTGGCTGGTCTGGGTCGGCGGTGTCGCCCTCGCCCTGGGTGGCATTTTCATCGTCAAATATTCCATCGACAACAATCTCCTCGGCCCCTGGAGCCGGATCATCGTCGGGATCGTCCTGGGAGTGATTATGCTGGCCGTCGGCGAATGGTTCAGGCGGCAGCCGGAATATGCGGAAAACCTGACAAGCTGGCAGTATCTGCCCCTCGCCGTCAGCGGGGCTGGTTTGATGACCATCTACGGGGCCGTCTATTCGGGCTATGCCTTCTACGACCTTTATCCTCCGCTTATCGCCATAATCCTTCTGGCCCTCACGGCGGCGGGGGGTCTGGCCTATTCCCTGCTGCTGGGGCCGATCATGGCGGCTGTCGGTTTGATCGGCGCCTATGCCGTCCCGCTCCTGGTGGCGACGGAAGAAGCCTCGACGGAACTGCTCTTCCTGTATCTGTTTGCCGTCCTTCTCGGGAGCCTGTGGATTGTCCGCTATCGCCCCTGGGCCTGGCTGGGGCATTCCAATATCGTGGGAAGCGCCCTCTGGGTTGGACTCTGGTTTCTCAACATCGGCTATAACACTGCGGACGCCCTGGTTGTCGAGATATACCTCCTCGCCCTTGTCGGCGTCTATCTGTTCTTCTTTTGGACAAAAGAAGAAACCGAAGCGGAGGTCCCTCTGGGTTTCAGTTTTTTGAAAGCCCTCTGGAAGCTCAAAAGTCCGGTATTCCAGATTTATCTGGCCTTTACCTATGCAACCTTGGCCGGGCTGATCATCGCCTTGGGTTTCGACCATAAAACCATGGCGATCCTGCTTTTCCCGCTGCTTTCCGTCGTCGCAGTTGTCGCAACAATCCGCAATTCCTCCTACGAAGGCCTGCCGGTCCTGACTCATCTGGGCACCCTGCTATTGCTGCTGAGCTGGCCCGGATACCTGCTTTCCCCGGCGCCGGATACGGTCAATCCGCCGGTTCTTGACGATAATTTTGAAATCATGCGCTATATCACGGTCGCGGTTTTGATAGGCCTCTTCTATGCCGGACTTGGCGCTTTCAAAATCGCCCGAAACTCATATGCCAGCCTTGGCGCCTGCCATGCGGCCATCGGGCCCGTTCTGATCTTTTGCATCAGCTATTGGCATTTCAACGGCTTTGGGACGGCGGCGGAATGGGCCCTCATCGCGATTGTCCTGTCGGCAGCCTATGCCGCTGCGGCAACCTATGTGGTGCGCAGCCTGCATCGCGATTTGTCGGATACGGTTCTGGCCATTTTCTCCCTCGCGACCACCTCCGCTTTGTCCTTGGCCTTTGCCGTTACCCTTGAAGATGAATGGCTGAGTGTCGCCTTTGCCCTGCAGGTCGCAGCCACCGCCTGGATATATGTCAAAATACCGGTCCCAGCCTTTCGTCTGTTCAGTTTTCTGCTGGCCCTGTGGGTTGTCCTGCGCCTCGAACTCGATAGTGAAGTGCTGCGTATTTTTTATGACCCGGGCGCTCCGACAGGTGGCTTCCTCTATGCGTTCATCATTGCCATTGCCGCTTTCGGCTTCGCCTGGTTTCAGTTTCGCAAAAGTAAAACCGACAAACTGGTCCTCTTGCTCGAAAGCGGCATGCTTCTGTTCTGGACGACCCTTATTGCTCTCAGCGTTCGGAAACTGGCGGGTATTGGAGTCCTGCCGGACCCCGGAAATGACCATTACCTGGTTGCCGGTCTGTCCCTGGCCGAAATCTCAATCCATACCGTTGCCCTGCTTGCTAATGCCCTTGGCCTCTATTGGCTGAACAATCGGAACCCCTCAATTGTGCGGGAATGGGGATGGCGTATTCTGGCCGGATTGGGGCTGATCCAGCTTGTGTTCGGCAGCCTCGGATTCTTCAATCCGTTTTTCTCCCCTGCCGCCAATTTGGGAAGCTGGTATCTCCTGGACTGGTCCTTTGTTGCCTATGTGATACCGGCCCTGCTCTTCCTCGGGTTCAGGGCTCTGGCAAAACCGGAGCATGAAGAATTTGCAAAATTTGGCGTGATCTGTGCAGGACTACTGATCTTCTTTTATATCAATGTCCAAATCCGCCACTTCTTTGTCGGGGGAGATATCCGTTTTGGGGATATCAGCAAGCCGGAATTCTATACCTATTCCCTGGTCTGGCTGATCACAGCCTGTGGCATGATGTGGGTCGGCATCTGGAGGGAAAGACAGATTCTAAGGCGGGGCGCCCTTTTGCTATTGCTCGTCACCGTCATCAAGGTTTTTGTCTTTGATATGGGGGCCCTTGACGGCTTGCTGCGGGCCATTTCCTTCCTGGGCCTGGGGGCCTGTCTGATTGGCATCGGTTTCCTCTATCAGCGGTTTGGCAAAGACGATATTCAAAATCGCAACGCAAAACCCCAGCCGTCCACTCAGCAAGAATAGCCACTCGGCTTTTCCCAAAAGGACTTCTTGACCGAAATCAATGCGAATAGTTGCGAAGTCTGGTCAGATGAATAACAATGTCGGGGGAAAATTAGGCACCAGTTGGAACTCAACTGGTCGGAGGTCATCATGAAGCAGATACCGAGCTGGGTCTGGGTTGCCGCTATTGTAGCCATAACCTCGCTTCTGCTCTTGTCCTCACGTCTTCCAACGTTAGAACCGAAAGCAACCGTTTCCTACAGCGAGTTCAAGCAGCTGATTTCGGATGGCCTGATAAAAGAGGTTACTTTGAAAGGGGACGAAGCCAACGCCGAGCTCAAGGAAGCGAAGACCTTTGGAGCCCAGGCTCTCCCAACAACCAATGTTACAGCAATACTGCCAACGGGAGGTGATCCGGACCTCCTTAAAATGCTGTCCTCTGCAGGGGTGACCATTTGGAATGTTGAGGACAGCAGCAATAGCTGGATGTTGTCCCTCCTGCCCTGGCTCATCTTTATCGGCGTCTATATTTTCATTATGCGCCGCATGCAGGGCAATCTGATGGATCGGTTTGGCGGGCGCAATTCCAGCGATTTTCTCGTCGGCTCCGCCAAGCAGGAAGAAAAAGCGGGGCGCAAAGTCACTTTCAAGGACGTTGCCGGACAGGAAGCCGCCAAGCAGGAAGTGGCGGAGCTGGTGGATTTTCTGAAGCATCCGGAAACATATGAAAATCTCGGGGCTGAGGCACCCCATGGGGTTCTGCTCGTCGGTCCGCCCGGAACTGGGAAAACCCTGCTTGCCCGCGCCCTGGCCGGAGAAGCCGGGGTCAATTTCTTCAATATTTCGGCTTCCGAATTTATCGAGATGTTTGTCGGTGTTGGCGCCTCCCGAGTCCGTAAAATGTTTGACGAGGCGAAGAAACGCGCACCCAGCATCATCTTTATTGACGAGCTGGATGCGGTGGGACGGGTTCGAGGCACAGGCCTTGGCGGCGGCAATGATGAGCGGGAGCAGACCCTGAACCAGATCCTTTCCGAAATGGACGGATTTACCGGGCATGAGACGGTCATTGTTCTGGCGGCCACCAACCGGCCGGATGTACTTGATCCGGCCCTGCTGCGTCCCGGACGCTTCGATCGCCATGTCACCCTGGAGCTGCCCGATAAGGCAGCAAGGAAGGCGATCCTGGAGGTTCATATTCGCAATGTTCCGCTTTCCAGCAATGTGGATCTGGACATCGTTGCCGCCAGTTGCCCCGGTTTTTCCGGCGCCGATCTCAAGAACCTGGTCAATGAAGCAGCCATCGCCGCGGCCCGGGACGGCACCAACGAAGTCTCCATGCATCATTTTGATGACATGAGAGACAAGATCATTATGGGCACCGTGCGCACCCTGGCCATTCAACCGGACGAGCATCATCGATTGGCGGTTCATGAAGCTGGTCATACGGCTGTCGCCTTTTTTCTGCCCCATGCCGATCCCCTCTATAAGGTGACGATCATTCCAAGGGGCCGATCCCTGGGCGGCACCCATCTGCTCCCTACGGAGGAGCGCAATACCTTGTCGGAAGAATATCTCCATGATCGGCTTGCCGTCTCCCTTGCCGGAAGAAGTGCTGAAAAACTTTTCCTTGGGAGTGTCAGTTCCGGCGCCGATGATGACATCAAGACGGCAACGCAGCTTGCGCGGGCCATGGTCTCCCGATGGGGAATGTCCGAGGAAATCGGTCCAGTGGATCTGCGCCAGAGCGAAGAGCATCCATTTCTCGGTCGCGAGATAGCGCAACCCCGGCATTTTAGCGAAGTCATGTCCAGTAGGGTGGACGATGCGGTTTCCGATCTCCTGCGGGAAGCAGAAGAACGGGGCCGGGAGATTATTGAAGAGCATAGGCCGCAGATCGAACAGTTGATCGCCAAGCTGGAAGCAGAGGAAACCATCAATCGGTCTGATATCGAGGCCATCCTCGGACCGGCGGAAGCCGATAGAGGCGTGGCCTGATGCAAAAACCCCCATACCCAGAAGGCCCATAGAAAGCTATGGATGAGGTCAACGAAAAACCGTCTCCGAGCAGCTACGACGCCTACACACCGCAGCAGATGGCCTACCGGGTGGAGACGGTCGGGGTTGCCAAGGCGGAACTGGCCTTTATTCCAACCTTTGTCCTCGCCCTTCTGGCCGGGGCTTTCATTGCCTTCGGAGCGGCCTTTTACACCCTTGTCACGACGGAAAGCGGTCTTGGTTTTGGCCCGACACGTATGCTGGGCGGCCTGGCCTTTTCCACGGGACTGATCCTGGTCATTGTCGGCGGGGCCGAGCTGTTTACCGGCAATAACCTGATTGTCATGGCCTGGGCGGATCGCAAGGTCAGTCATATCCAACTGCTGCGAAACTGGGGCATTGTCTTTGTCGGCAATTTTATAGGGTCTCTTGGCACGGCCCTCTTCGTTGGGCTGTCTGGCATCTTTTCCCTGCAGGATGGCGCCGTTGGGCAGCAGGCAGTTGCCGTTGCCGAAGCGAAACTCGCCCTGCCGATCACAGAAGCGTTTTTCCGCGGTCTTCTGTGCAATACATTGGTCTGCCTCGCTGTCTGGCTTTGCTTCTCGGCCCGGACGGTGGTTGGTAAAATCCTGGCGATTGTCTTTCCTATCACGGCCTTTGTCGCCCTCGGCTTTGAGCATTCCATCGCGAATATGTATCTGATCCCAGTCGCCTATTTTGCCGGACTGGAAAATCTTTCCCTGAGCGGTTTCCTCGCCAATCTTGTCCCGGTGACCCTCGGAAACATCGTTGGCGGCAGCGGTTTCGTCGCCCTCACCTACTGGGCCGTCTATCTCAGGAAGGGGTAAGTTCAGGAAAAGCGGACAATGGCCTTGCGAAAACGCCATAGGGCCAGTAGGAAAAAAGCGCAGCCGATGCCGAACATGGCCAGCAGTTCCGGCCAAACAATCTCCAGCCCCGCCCCTCGATAGAGTACCGCCTGGGAGAAGCTGACATAGTGGGTGGAGGGAGAAAATTGCATGGTCTGCTGCAACCAATAGGGCATGCTTTCCAAAGGTGTCGTACTCCCCGACAGCAGGTTCATGATGATATAGATCAAGATGGTCAGCAGTCCGAATTGCGGCATGGAACCCGCCAGGGTCGCCAGCAAAATTCCCAGGGAAGTGATTGAAAACAGATAGACCACCGCCCCGCCGATAAACAGCGCCTTGGAGCCGAGGATGGGCACCTGAAGGGCCCCCTCCACAATGACCAGTAGGGAGATGGCGGCGGCGGCGATGATAATCAGACCGTTGGCCCAGATTTTGGCGATCATGATATCCGCCGATCGCACCGGCATCACCAGCAGATGCTCAATTGTGCCATGCTCCCGCTCCCGGATCAGCGCCGCCCCGGTCAGGATCATGGCCAGAAGGGTGACGTTATTGACGATCTGCATGACCGCCATAAACCAGGAGGAATTGAGGTTCGGATTAAACTTCGCCCGCACCACCAGATTGAGCGGCAAAGCGTCACTAAGCTCCGCCTGATCAAGAAAGCGGCGGACTTCCTGGGTGATGATATTGCTGATGTAAGACGCCCCGTTTCCCGCGATGGACATGGCCGTCGCATCCACATTGACCTGCACTTCCGGCACCTGACCCGTCAGGACATCCGCCTCGAATTTTGGCGGAATATCAACGACAAAGATAAACTCGCCCGTGTCTAGAACCGTATCAACCCGATCTGCCGATATGACGACGGCTGGCTTGAAATAGGGTTTGAGAAAGGCATCGGCGATACGGCGGGAGAGCTCGGAGCGATCCTCATCAATGACAGCGACAGAGGCGTCGATCACCTCCATCTTGGCGTTTTCCGCGACCTGGTAGATCATAAAGGTAAAAGCCCAGATCAGCAGGAAAACGAGAACCGGGTCGGATTTGACGCTATAAAGCTCCTTCACTCCCAGCCGGTAGATCCTGTGTATCCTGCCCGGCATCCTCCTATTTCTCCTGCTTACGCACCAATAAGGCGGCGATAATAAAGAAGACGAGTGCAAACAGGGCGAGAGCGAGGTGATTGCTCCACAGATCGGAAAAATCAAGGGCCTTGGTGATGGCCCCGACACTGATCTGCTGAAAATAAGGCGCCGGAAAAAACAGCCCCATAAACCTGGCCCCACCCCCCAATGTGGACACCGGCGTTAGAAACCCGGAGAAATTCATTGTCAGCACCATGGCGACGATAGACGTCGCAAAAATGGCGGCAATCTGACTCTTCACAAAGGCAGAGACAAGCATCCCGAATCCGGTCGTTGTCCACACATAGAGAAATGCCCCGACAGCAAGGGCAAAAAAGGAGCCTTTCATCGGAACATCAAACAAAAACAGAATAAGCAGAAACAGGCTGAGGAAGTTGATATAGGCCAGAAATATATAGGGGATCTGCTTGCCCAGTAAAAACTCAACCTGAGTGACCGGGGTGGCATAGAAATTGGTGATCGACCCCATTTCCTTCTCCCGGACAATCCCCACGGCTGTCATCATCGACGGGATCAGGATACAGAGCAGCATAATCACGCCGGGTGTAATGGCATAGGTGCTCTTGAAAGCCTGGTTATAGAGGAACCGGGTTTCGATTTGTGCAGGGCTCAATTGTAAAGGCTCGCCCCGGTGCTGCAGGGAAAGCGCGTTAAGATATTGCGAGACTACGCCTTGCACATAGCCCCGTGCCGTTTCCGCCCGAAAGGGCATGGCGCCGTCCAGCAATATCCCCACCTCCGGCACCCTTCCAGCCAACAGGTTTTGGCCAAAACCGGGCGGAACTTCGATGGCAAATTTCAATTCACCGGAACGCAGGCGAAATTCCATTTCCTTGGCATTTGAAATGGGATCATGCTCCGTGAAATATCGGGATCCGGAAAAATTCTCCAATAGCTCCCGGCTTTCCAGGGTCTGATCCTGGTCGAGCACCGCATAAGGAAGATCTTCCACGTCAAAGGATATGCCATAACCAAAGGTGATCATCAGAATGATCGGGCCGATGATGGCGAAGATCAGACGAATGGGATCGCGCAGGAGTTCCTTAGTTTCCCGAATGCTATATGCCAGCATACGCCTAAGCTCGAAAACCCTCTCTGACGTAATTGTTTGGGCCGCTGAATTGTCGTGAACCAATTCCTGGACGGTCTCCGGCTCCTCGTCATCGGCCATGTCCTGCTTGAGATAGGAGACAAAGGCGTCATCCAGGGACGTTGCGTCTTTCTCAGCGGCAAGATCAGACGGTGTGCCGACGGCGAGTACTTTACCGGCATGCATCAAGGAAATCCGGTCGCAGCGCTCGGCTTCATTCATGAAATGAGTGGAGATGAAGATCGTCACCCCGTCTTTGCGAGAGAGCTCAATCAAATGCCGCCAAAATCCGTCCCTGGCGATAGGATCGACGCCGGACGTCGGCTCATCCAGGATCAGGATCTCGGGTCGATGCAGAAGTGCAACCGCCAATTGCAGCCGCTGCCTGACGCCAATTGGCAGGCTGGTTGGCTTGCTGTCCCTGACATCCTCAAGTTCAAACCGCTCAAGAAGGGCGTCAAGACGATTGACGATCTGGCCGGACGGTATTTGGAAAATGTGAGCATGCAGTTCGAGATTTTGATAAACCGACAGCTCCTCATATAGTGAAAAGGATTGCGACATATATCCTACCCGCCGGCGGGTCTGCATATCCCGGGCATTGAGTGGTTTACCGAAAAGTTTTGATTCCCCCTCCGTCGCCGGTTGCAACCCGGTCAGCATCTTCATGGTTGTTGTCTTGCCGCATCCGTTGGATCCCAGAAACCCGAAAATCTCTCCCCGCTCAATTTCAAAACTCACATGATCGACGGCAACGAAATCGCCATAACATTTGGTCAGGCCAAGAGCCTCAATGGCAATCTCCCCATTGCCGGATTGTCTCGGCGGAACAACAATCTCTGTCCTTTCCTGCTTTTTGCTTTCCGGGAGCAGATCAATAAATGCCTGCTCAAGGCTTTCAGCACCTGTTTGCGCTTTGAGCTCGGAGGGCGAGCCGGTAGCAATGATCCGGCCGTCATCCAGGGCGGCAAGCCAGTCAAACTGTTCTGCCTCCTCCATATAGGCAGTCGCGACAATCACACTCATCTGAGGCCGTCGTTTGCGCATGCGTCCAATCAATTCCCAGAACTGACGACGGGAAAGCGGATCGACACCGGTCGTCGGCTCATCCAGGATAAGAAGATCCGGTTCATGAATGAGGGCACAACACAGGCCGAGTTTCTGCTTCATCCCCCCGGAGAGCTTTCCTGCGGGCCGACCCGCAAAAGGGGAAAGACCCGTCGCCGCCAGCAGATCAGCGATCCGTCGTCGGCGCTGCCGTCTGTTTAGACCGAACAAACGGCCAAAAAACTCCAGATTCTCCTGTATGCTGAGGGTTGGATAAAGATTTTTCCCGAGCCCTTGCGGCATATAGGCGATACGCATTAAGCAGGACCGGCGATGATTCCAAGCCTGCATATCGCCGCCAAGAGTTTCAACCTTGCCCTCCTGGAGTTTGCGGACGCCGGACACCAGGGCAAGAAGGGTTGATTTCCCGACCCCATCCGGCCCGATCAATCCCGCCATGCATCCGGAAGGAATTTCCAAAGAGACATCCTCAAGGGCGACCCGGTCTCCATATCGGTGGTTTACCGATGCGACCACAGCCACGTGATCATGGGAGCTGTTCATTCCGGTAATTTAATCTGAAGGCTTTCCGGCCACTCGGCGTCGTCCTCCAGTTTGACATACGCGATGCCGCGAACACCGGCCTTCACCCGGCTTTCATATTTCCGGAGCAAGCTTGGATCTATCGAGATTTTTACCCGAAACATCAGCTTCTCCCTCTCATCCGCTGTTTCAACGGTTCGAGGGGTGAATTGTGCCTGGGTTGCGACGAAAGAGACCTGTGCTGGAATGACATAATCCGGAACCGGATCAAGTACGAGCCGCGCATCGCTACCAATCGCCAACTGTCCTGCATCGCGGGCTGGTAAAAACACGGTCATATACACATCTGCAAGATCCAGCAACGTCAATAGGTTACCGCCCGCTGGTAAAACCTCACCCGGTTCAGCCAGCCTATATTGAACGCGTCCCCTGATGGGAGAACTGATGATGGTATCCCCAAGCAAAGAGCCAACACGCTGAACTTCCTGCTTTGCCGCATTAATGGCTTCAACTGATTGATCCACACCCGACAAGGCTGACTTGTAGGCGGCATGGGCGGACTGAAATTCAGAATGGCGCTGCTGTAGCTTCTCAGTCGTCGCAAATCCTTCCTTATGGAGTTTTTGGGTCCGGTCTAGCATTTGTTCAGCGAGTTCCAACTGGCTTTTGTAACGATCGACAGAAGATTTCGCTTCTTCTTCGGCCCGCTCAAGACGCCGAACTTCTGCTTCCGCAGTTTTCAATTGCGCTGCCAACTGGCGGGAATCCAGTCGAGCTAAAACCTGATCCCTGTCGACCATATCCCCTTCACGCACATGAAGCTCAGCGATCCGACCCGCCAATTTGGTGGCAATATTGACCTGATTGGCTTCTATACGGCCGTTTGATGAGGCAATATAGTCCGGTAATTGGGACGCTATATGCACCGACCAATAATAATAGCCGCCCAAGGCCGCACCTATTACGACCATGGACAGCGCAATCCAGGATTTTATTCCCATCCAGACATGCTTTCTCATCAAGTTTGCAAACCAGGAACGACCGTCTCACATCACGCCGTCCTCCTGCAGTTAAGCTTAGATTACGACGAGAAAAACGCATTGATTAAGGTCAATGCCGCAGCGCACAATGAGACTATTTTGTATAAGAAATCACATTCAGATTTTATTGGTTCAAAAATCCCGCAATTGGAGAAAAGCTGATGGAAATGAGTTATAGATCTGTATCGGAATACTAATATCAATAACAAATTCTTTGGCTACAATTGCAGGCAATTAAGTTTGTCCGAGGCCCAAGCACTCCTGGATTTCTGAAAGCGCTGTTTTATGACCGATACAATCCTGACCCTGAACGCCGGTTCTTCCAGCATAAAGTTTGCGGCTTATGCAGCAGAGGATGCTGACAGTTCTCCCTCAGTCGCGGGTAAAATAACCGGAATTCTGAGATCGCCAGAATTTAAGGCCATAAATGCGCAAGGTGATAGATTGCCTGGGAACGGTCTCGATCTGATAGATCAGGAAGCCACCCATGATGACCTGATCATCCGGCTTCTCGATTGGATTCATGACCAGTTGGGCAATGGTAATCTTGCTGCGGTCGGCCATCGGGTGGTGCATGGCGGCCGGCACTTTCTAGAACCGGTTTTTCTGGATGATAAGGTTGTTCGTGACCTGGCGGCTCTCAACTCGCTCGCGCCGCTGCACCAGCCCCATAATCTGGCGGCCATAGAGGTTATTCAGAACCGGGATCCTGATCTGCCTCAAATCGCCTGCTTTGACACCAGCTTCCATCATACCCAACATCCACTTGCAAAGCAGTTTGCCTTGCCACGCTCTTTAACGGAAGATGGTATCATCAGATACGGCTTTCACGGCATTTCCTATGATTATCTGAGCTCGGTGCTACCGGACCATCTCGGCGAAAAAGCTGAGGGTCGTTTTGTTATCGGTCACCTTGGAAATGGCGCCAGTCTTTGTGCCATCAAAAACAGACAATCTGTTGCGACAACCATGGGATTTACCGCACTGGACGGTCTGATGATGGGCCGCCGATGTGGTACTTTGGATGTGGGGGTCGTTCTGCATTTACTAAATGACAGAAATATGGAGGCCAAGGAAGTTGAGGATCTCCTCTATAACAAATCAGGGTTGCTGGGCGTCTCCGGTCTTAGTAATAACATGCAGGATCTGGAACAAAGTTCTGATCCGGCCGCCAAGGAAGCGATTGATCTTTACTGCTACCGTACTGCCAATGAAATCGGGAAGTTGATTCCTGCCCTCGGTGGATTGGATGGCCTGGTGTTTTCGGCGGGAATCGGTGAAAACTCTCCGTTGGTCCGACGCAGAGTTTGCGATTATTTCCAATGGCTTGGCGTTGAAATCGATGAGGCCTTGAATAGCGAAAACGCTTCCCTCATCAGTACTGAAAATTCCGAAATAGATGTTCTTGTGGTGCCGACGGATGAGGAACTTGTTATTGCACGTGCAACCCGGCAAATCCTTGAGAGATTAGGCTCCTGTAAGAACGCTTCACCTTTGTAAATCAGCACCTAGACAATCAGGAGAGGGAAACGGCTCATCGCGAGATCCTTCCTGTTTTCTGGAGATTGCAACAAGGGGCCATCTGCATCCACAACCAGTAAACAATTTCTATTTCCCAACCATTTGAGAATCTGATCCGTTTCTTGAGGAATTGGAGGAATCACCTGGGAGTCTCCCTCATAGGTCTCGGACAGTTTCTTCAGATGATCCTGAAGCGAAATACCGTCAGGGTCTTTTTCAACACAAGGAATTAACAACAGTTCTTGGTCATTATGTCCGGTGAGTGAAAGGGCGACGGGAAATAGTTTGTCTGCTGACGCGGCGCTTTCACAGAGCAGAACAAAGCAGCGAGCCAGAGACTGGCCTCCCTTCAAATACAATGTTGGGCGGTCCGACATTCTAGGAAGTCTATCGGTAAAATGGGCGGCAGATGGAAATCTGCCATGGGAGCGCCCTGTACCTTCGGTGATGACAAGATCGGATTTGGCAAGCATGTCTTTGAACTTCGCATCAAATACCTCTCTTATGGTTTGAAATTCGACATTGACCTGCCGTCGTTTAGCAACCTCCTGAAGCTGTCTGCGGGCACTGTTTGCCATGGCTTTCAATTGGGTTTCCAGGGTAAGGCTATCGATGGACCGGGCGCCGCGGGAGGACAAGCTTACCTCCCGCACAAAATCGAGCTTACCGACGGAAAGGACATTTTGATCCTCAATGAATACGCCGCTGAGTTCCGCGCCTAGCAGAGCGGCGATATCGGTCGCCGTCTGTAAAGTGTCCCGGCAATGGCTGGAGGAATCTATCTGCAAAACGATGCGGCGATAGGTGATTGCCTTATCCGCTCCCATTTTCTGCTCCTTTATCTCCCCCCTCCTGTCCGGCCTTTGCGAATTTCATCGCCATTTCCGCAAATTCACCAAGTTTCGTTTGAACGCGTCCATTGAGGCTGTCTTCGGGATAGTCGCCATCTGCATCCGGTTCGCCCGCGGTAACGCCTGTCAACAGCTCGATCCCCTCATCAATGGTGGCAATGGGGTAGATATGAAACTTGCCATTTTCCGCGGCGGCCACAACCTCCTCTTTCAGCATGAGATGTGTGACATTAGCAGCGGGTATCAGGACCCCTTGATCCCCCGTCAGTCCGCGTGTTTCACAGAGATCGAAAAACGCTTCTATCTTTTCATTGACCCCACCAATGGCTTGCACTTCGCCAAACTGATTGACGGATCCGGTAACGGCCAGGCCCTGCTTGATCGGCGCATCGGCGAGGGCCGAGAGAAGAGCGTACAGCTCAGTGGAGGAAGCGCTGTCACCATCCACCTTGCCATAGGACTGCTCAAATACCAGGCTGGCATTCAGGGAGAGCGGGCGATCCTTGACAAATCTCGCCGCCAGAAAGTTTGAGAGGATGAGCATGCCTTTTGAATGCAGGGGGCCTCCTAGCTCCACTTCCCTTTCAATATCAACCAATTGACCTTTGCCAAGACGTACCCGCGCGGTGATCCGGCTTGGCCGGCCAAAGGCGAAGTCGCCCAATTGCAGAACCGACAGACCATTGATCTGGCCAACCCGCTCACCGGAGGTATCGAGATTGATGATATTGCGCTCGAACTGTTCCTGGGTCCGTTCACGCAATCTATCGGAACGTCGTATATGGGCGTCGATGGCGGTTTGAATATCGTCATCAATGATGGTATCACCTTCCCTGACCGATGCCCAATGATCGGCTTCAGACAATAAATCGGTGAGGGAGCGCACATGGCTGGAAAGCCGTTCCTTATCCCCCACGAGGCGGCTCATGCGCATCAGGACATTTCTAACCGCCCCAGGATCCAGAGGGCGTAATTTTTTCACTCTTGCCTGGGTCGCAATAAATCGCGCATAGAGCCTGATGGTATCCTCTGTCACCGGCATCCGGTCATCAAAATCCACCGGCACCTTGAACAGCTCATGGAAGTCCGGATCATGGCTGCTCAACAGGTAATACAGCATGGGATCCCCGATCAGGATGACCTTTACGTCAAGCGGGATCGTTTCCGGTTGCAGGCTGACCGTCGCACTCAGGGACATCAGTTGAGCAACGGACTCAATCCGTATCTCACGGCTGCGCAATTCCCGTTTCAAGGCTTCCCAGGCAAATGGTTGCAGCAACAAACGGCGGGCATCCAGGATCAGGTATCCGCCGTTTGCCCGATGGAGTGCTCCTGCCTTGATCAGGCGAAAATCGGTGGTCAGAGTCCCGAATTGAGATCGGTGCTCGATCCGGCCGATCAGATTTTCCAGTGTCGGGTTATCCTCATAAATGATCGGGGCACCACCATTTGCGTCATGGCTGATAAGCACGTTGACCTGACAATTACTGATCACCTGCTCCCGGCGCTGGAGGATATCCGGCATCATTCCTGGCGGACCGGAGTGCTGAAGCTGGTCCGGACTGATACGGAAGACATCTCCATGCCCAATTACGTAGTCTCTGACGTTATCGAGAAAAGTGAGGACTTGCTCACAATCCTTCCATTGATGTTTGTTTTCGTCAATAAGGTGCCGGACAGCGAAGTCCGTGACTTCCCGGTTCAGGTCTCTTATCTCTTGACGCTGCTGCCGCTCAAGATCCGGCAGCAACCGGACTGCCGATTGCAAATCGCCTTCCAGAAGGCTGATGTCCTTTTTGATCTCTTCCTGTTTTTCTTCAGGAAGCTTTGAAAACCCATCCGGATCCAGGACCTTTCCATCCTGGACCGGGGCCAGCGCAAATCCCATCGGCGTCCGAATAAGGGCGATGTCTTTTTCGGCGGTTTTTTCCTGAAGATCATTGAACACTTTTTCCTGACGCAGCTTGGACTGCTCCATAATCACGTCAATACGCGTCTTGTAATCTTCGCTGTCGAACGCTGCGGATATCACGACCCGCAACTCTTCCCCAAGGGTTTCCATTTGTTCGGCGAGTTCCGTCGCCCGCCCGGCAGGAAGTTTCATCGCTTTCGGACGATCAAAGGCGCTGAAGTCATTTACATAGCACCAGTCCTCCGGCAGCGGTTGAGCCGCAGCCTGCGGTTCCAGATATAATCGAACGGCTTCCGTCTTGCCCGCGCCAGGAGGCCCGAATGCAAACAGGTTGAAGCCCTGGTGACGAATACCGATACCAAATCGGATCGCCTCAACCGCCCGGTCCTGTCCCAACGGCTCGCTCAGATCTTCAAGCTCATTCGTATTCCGAAAATCGAGAAGATCCAGATCATATGTGCGACATAAACTCTCAGACGGAAGCGCCTCGACCGGGCTCATTATACGCTCCTCCCCTTAATGGGACATCAGTACAGGAATTGTCATATGATCGAGGATCTGTTTGGTCGCTCCGCCGAAGATCATCTCGCGGGCCCGCGAATGTCCATATCCCCCCATAACCAAAAGATCTGAGCCGCTCTGGGCAACAAAGGACAACAGGACATCTCCATCTGCCAGATCCGGATTGCGTGAGGTTTTTGTCTCGACCCGAACATCATGCCGGGCGAGCGTCGACGCGAGTTCTGAACCGAGCAAAGTCGTCTTATCGTCACCTTGCTTTCCAGGATTCGCCCAGTGAATATGTACCTCTTTCGCTGTCTTCAACAGCGGCAGAGCGTCAAATGTGGCGCGGGTCGCCTCCCGGGTGCCATTCCAGCCGATCAGGATATGCTCACCGACAGATTTGATGCCACCGGAATAGGGCACGATCAGAACCGGCCGGCCGGTCTCAAGCATGGTTTGCCAGGGTACGTCCCGGATGGCCAGGTCATCCGCCCGCTCATCGGCCTGACTGACAACAACCAGATCCGCGGTCAAGGCATGTTTGGAAACCGTCGCGGCAATATTGGGGGATGGAGAGTCGGCGACGCGCCACTCCGCGGATATTGATTCAGAAGACGTTTTCTTGTTGAACAATTCCTCAATCCGCCCGGCTTGTTCCAGATAGTTGTTTCTGTGTTCTGCCAGAACATCAGGCGAGACATACATGCTGACGGCCGGATAGACCTCAACCGCAGGCACAACATATAGCCCAATGAGGTGCGCCTCATTTTTTACAGCCAGTGTTGCGGCAACATGCAATATGTCTTTCGCATATTTTTCCGTGTTGAGATTAACTAGGATGGTTTTGTAACTCATGCCTGATCTCCGATCTTTTCTGGGGACATATGTCTAATGTAGGGACGAAAATCACTTTGTGTGTTGATTTAAGTCAAACTCCCCATAGTTAGTTTCTTCTGCCTTATATATCATCGGGTTAAGCTTGAAAGATACGCCATTAGATTGTCAATTTCTCTGGTGTTTAGGGTAAATTCCGGCATCGCCTCATGCCCGACCGAAATACCTTCGGCAAGCGCCTCTTCAAGATGAGACAAGGGCCATCTGCCGGCGACTTCCTGAAATGGAGGTGCCTCCGGGTTGGGGCTGGCTTGGCCTGGGTCAATGCCATGACACCGGCTGCATAACTTCTCGGCGATGGCTCTCCCCTCGATAACATTTCCACCCCTGTCTTGTCCCCCGGCAACAGCAACATTGCCGAACAAAAATAAGACACCAAGCACTATTGCAAGGCGACACCAGGCAAAGGTAGCACAAAACACTATGAAAACTTGCACGTAGACCAACCAAATAAACTGTATAAGGGGCAATAGCCCAGAAGCCCCGTCAAAAGCGGAATGACACCAACCCAGCCAATCCAATTATATGGAACGGTATTGGCGAAGACGGCCACTGCTATCAAGATCAGGCCTAGGCAAACCCGCATGATTTTATCGATTTTTCCGACATTCGATGGCATTTTCTAACCCCTATCTGATATATGAAAACCTATTCTGAACCTGAAATTGACAAATTGCATTGATGCCAATCAATTTCAGGGATTTTCCACCCCGTTGCTCCCTGCCCTGTCTGTTGATCAAGATCAAAAACAGGTTTGAGAAAATTGGATAGGGTATCAATGGAGGCCCATGTGAATACTGATAGCCCTGAACCAGCAGCTGACAACGATGTAATGTCCCAAGATCGAATCATCGCTTATTTGAAGGACCCCGATAGTCACAATGGGACCGTCAATCAGGTGGACATGCTTGAAACCCATGGCGCCATGATTTTTTTGGCGGGTGAATATGCCTACAAAATCAAAAAGGCCGTCAAATTTCCCTATATGGATTTTTCGACCCTTGAGAAGCGACACGACATCTGTCATCACGAGCTCGACATCAATCAGCCCCATGCCCCGGAGATTTATCTGGAGACTGTGCCGATTACCAAGGGAGAAGACGGATCACTGTCTCTCGGCGGCGTCGGACAGCCTGTCGAATGGGCCCTGAAAATGAAACGGTTTGACCAGGACGGAATTTTAGAGAATTTACCAAACTCCCGGTTGTCCGACAGAGGGCTTGTCAGAAATCTGGCGCGCACGATATTCAGCTTTCATAATAACGCCCAAAAGCATGTGACGGCGGACGGAGCCAAAAGGGTTTCATTGCTTATCGATGAACTGATGGAATGCTTCACGCGATGTAGCTCAGTTTTGGGAATTGAGGATGTATCAGAATTCGAAAAGAACGCGCGGTACCAACTTGAGATATCCGCCACCTGTCTGATCGCAAGAGGTGAAGCAGGATTTGTCCGGCGGTGTCATGGTGACTTGCATCTCAGGAACATTGTTCTTCTGGAAGGAAGGCCTGTCCTGTTTGATGCCCTTGAATTCGACGAAGAACTGGCCACAACGGACATCCTCTATGACCTGGCTTTTTTGCTTATGGATCTCGACCAGAGAGGACTCCCGCATGTCGCTAATAAGGTCCTGAACAGATATCTGTTTCATTCGGGCGCCATTGAAGATCTGCACGGCTTGATTGCCATGCCCCTTTTTCTGGCCATACGGGCCGGCATTCGGGCCATGGTCTCGCTTGACAGGGCGGCACAAATCTCCGGGTCGGCCTCCCTAAGGGAAACAAAGACAGCACGAGAGTATTTTTCTTCGGCCCGATCGTATCTAAAGCCACAGCTCTCCAACCTGATCAGCATTGGAGGATTTTCCGGCACTGGCAAAACGACTTTGGCTGAGCAACTCGCCGGCGCTCTGCGTCCCCATGCCCCCGGCCTGGTGCATCTCAGGTCCGACCTTGAACGCAAGCTCCTGTTCAACAGAGCGGAAACGGACCGTTTAGGTCAGGACGGATATACTAAGGAAGCAAACAGACTGGTCTATGAAAAGCTCCTCGCCAAGGCTCGGATATGCCTGAAATCAAACCAGTCTGTGATTATAGATGCCGTCTTTTCAAAGGAGTGGGAGCGGCAGCTTTTTGAGAAACTGGCATCGGAATGCGAGGTACCTTTTCAGGGCTTGTGGCTGACTGCAGAGGAAAGCCAAATGACCTCCCGCGTTACCTCCAGAAAGGACGACGCATCCGATGCGACAGCCGAGATCGTCCTTAAACAGCTCCGATCCGGTGCCGGGGAAGTTCGATGGCAGGAAATTGACGCAAGTGGAAGCAAAACCCAGACATTGGAAAATGCCCTCGCAGCCCTTAATTGTCCCGACATTGACACAAATCAATGCAAGAATGGCTGAATAGTAGAAAGTTCTTGATTATGTGTTCCCTCTAATCAACAGGAATTGGAAAATGGCACAGAAAACACCTGCTACACCCACCACAAGCGAATTCACGTTCACTCCCCCTCTTGACCTGGAAACGGCCTTCTCCATGAACCAGCGCAATATTGACGCTGTCGGAGAGATGAATCAGAAACTCTATAAGGCGATGCAAACCTGCAATGAGGAGCTTATGAGCTTCGGCAGTCGGCGGCTGCAACAGGATTTCGCAATCCCGCAGCAACTTGCAGAATGTAAAACGCCAAATGAGGTTGTTAGCCTCTATAGTGAATTTTTCCAAACGGCGTTTAAACAATATTCTGATGAAGCAAATACGCTGGCGCAAATTGCCAATAACTTCACAAAAGAAGCCTTTGATTCGCTTCAGCATGAAATGGAGACCGCGGCGGAAACTGCGGGTCCAGACAGTGCCGAAAAACAGAAACCGGTCAAGGACGATAAGGCCTAACCCTTCGAGTTTCGGCGTCATTTCGCATTGGTTCTGGAAAAGGTCAAACCCGCCGGGCGGAAGTCTGATCTATCCATGGTTTCTTGCTGCAATATTGCTGAGTTTGAATGTCGGGATATTGAGACCGGCGTTTGCCAAAGATATAATCGGAACGCTCTGGACGTATGATGTATCCGGAGAGGAAATTTTTACACAGATTGCAAAAGCGACCGGTGTCGGTTTCGTTGAGCTTCGTGCCGCCAATCCGCGTGTCGACGCCTGGGTTCCGCCTGCCGGCGTACCAATACTCATTCCTTCGCAGCATATTCTTCCCGAATTCCGAAAGCCGGGGCTGGTCATCAATCTGGGAGATTTTCGACTGTACCAGTTTGATAAAGATGGTGCGTTTCAGGGGAGTTGGCCGATCGGTGTTGGGAAAATTGGTCGGGAAACGCCGCTAGGAACCTACCGCATAAGGGAGCGCCGAGTTCAGCCGACATGGTGGCCAACCCGCGATATGCGCCTTGCGGATCCAACACTTCCCATATCCGTTCCCCCAGGCCCAACCAATCCTCTCGGTGCGTATGCCCTACGTATCGGATGGGATGGCTATGCGCTTCATGGGACCAACAAGCCAGCCGGTGTAGGCCGCATGGTCAGTAGTGGATGCATCCGCCTTTATGAGGAAGATATCCGCCAAGTCTTTGAAAGGGTCTCGGTTGGCGACAATGTTCATATTATCGACCAGCCCGTGAAACTAGGATGGCACAAAGGCCAGCTTTATCTCGAAGCCCACCCAAACACCACTCAGACTTATCTGGTAGAAACAAAGGGTGCTGTCACCTCGGCCACTGATCCCGCTTTGATCGAGAATATCAAGGCACAGATCAGTGTGGATCAGGGCCATAAAGTTGACTGGACAAAAGTAGCGCAAGTTCTGTCTGAACGGCGTGGAATTCCGACAAAAATCAGTGGGCCGTAAGACCGCCTATTTCCTGAGTTGCTTGTTGTACAAAGCTTCCAGTTCTTCTGCAATCCGAGCGGCCTTTTCTGCGGCCTGTTGCGCAAGTACAGCTGCCTCAGCGGCTTCCAGACTTGCGGCGCGTGCTTGTTCATTAGATAGTCTGGCTGCTTCCAGAGCCTCGTTCGCGCGCATCGTTTCTGATTTAGCCATAGCGGCATCTGCCTTCGCCTGCTCAACAAGGGCCTTGTCTTCGGGGCTGAGATTAGCCGTACAACCTGCCAGAACCAATCCAAGCACAATTACGGACAGACCCTTGGGAATCATGCGGGATTTTGGGATAGATTTCTCAATCATTTCTGTTTCTCCTTTTGTGCTTCTTTCAAGCTATCAAGTCGTTCAGTCAGGGTATGAGCGGCAATACTGACCAGATTTTTGGAATATTCGGCAGTGCATTTTTCAAGAGACTGTTTCCCCAAAGACGACTTGAGCGTTTCCCTCGTCTTAGGCAAAGCAACAAGTATTAGGTTATCTAACGCACCGGATGAAGAGCCCTTGTCAATAACTTCTGCGACCTTTTGCAAAAACACCCGGCTCTCCTGTTCCGGAAAACTGGCGTGATCATCATAAGAGTGACGTTGGCTATTCATAGACTCCTGAGCCCGGCCTGGCCTATCAACACCCATATCGTTTTGTTTTCTTTGGGCGGGAGGATGGGAAAGATCTGCATGTAATACGAGAGGGTCCAGACGAGATTCACGCACATAAATCTTCGCATGGGCTTGATCCGCCAGCACTATCCATTCTCGAATTTTCCGGGACCGCATTTTTCAACCAGTTTACTGATTTCGACTATCTTAAGATAGTATTTGCGAAGGCATGGGGCATTGATCCATATCAAGGCGAGAGCGGTCTGTTCTTAGGCGAAGGTCAATACTGCCGCGCCTTCAAAATTTCCTTGCCGTAAATCCTCCAGAGCCTTATTCGCCTGAGACAAAGGATACGGGTGAACTACGGATTTGACGGGCACGTTCGGGGCGACGTCAAGAAACTCCTCACCATCCACCCGGGTCAGATTGGCAACCGATCGAACCGTGCGCTCATGCCAGAGAAGATCATAGGGAAAGCTTGGAATATCACTCATATGAATACCTGCACAAATGACTGTCCCGCCCTTATCCACTGCCGACAAAGCGGCTGGTAATAGAGATCCGACAGGCGCGAATATTATCGCCGTATCCAAGGGTTGCGGGGGCATTTCATCACTGTCCCCAGCCCAACTGGCCCCGAGCTGCACGGCAAACTCTTGTGCCGTTGTGTCGCCCTTTTTTGTAAAAGCATAGACTTTTCGATTTTGATGACAGGCGACCTGGGTCAAGATATGGGCCGCAGCGCCAAACCCGTAGAGGCCGATATTTTTAGCCTTCCCCGCCATCCTGTAAGCCCGATATCCGATCAGCCCGGCGCACATCAGCGGCGCCGCGTCCATATCGGAATAACTGTCCGGTAACCGGAAACAATAGCGGCAGTCGGCGACCATATATTCGGCGAAGCCGCCATCACGGGTGTAACCGGTGAACTCTGCCTGTTCGCACAGATTTTCCAAGCCATTTTGGCAATAGTGGCAGGCACCGCAAGTCCAGCCCAGCCACGGAACCCCGACTCTGTCTCCCACCTTGAAAACCTGCTCGTCGTCACCACAAGCTTCCACAACACCCACGATTTCATGCCCCGGAACAATCGGCAACGCTGCCTCATTCAGATCACCGTCCACCACATGCAGGTCGGTTCTGCACACGGCACAGGCTTTAACACGGACCAAGACCTCACCCTTTCCGGGCTCAGGAATTTCGCGGGCCATTTCCTGAAGAGGCGTCCCCGGTTCCTTCAGGACCATAGCCCGCATTGTTTTCGTCGTCATGATCCGGACCGATCCCTGTTGGCATCCCGCTCCTTCATGATCGCGACCTGAACATCCGTCTGCTGAACCTCAATTGCTTTCGCCAGAGATCGCAATTCGTAACGCACCCCATGAAGCTGATCGATTAAGGATAAGACTATGGGAATGGCAGAGTTATTAACATTCATATCCATTTTCAACTGGCGGATCAGATCCAGTCTGGCAACATCCACGTCGCGAAATCTCAGATCTTTTTCCGTGCTCAGGGGCTGGACCCAACCGCGGGACACCCAACTCCGCAATCGGCGAACCGTCAGCCCCTGAATCCGGCGGGTTACTTCTTTTTCAGAAATCATGACGCCACTCCTTCCAGATCCCCGCGAACCTTATAGGCATGGGATTTTTTCCAGTCCTGCATGAATTTCCTGAGATCCTCGTCTATCACTTCCGGCATTTGAATTTCCAGGGTTACCAGTTGGTCCCCAGACTTCACTCCCTTGCCCTTGAGGCGCAGGGTTTTCCCACCTTTTGAGCCAGGGGGGATAGTCATTGTGACTTTTCCTTTGATGGTTGGAATGTCAATCTTTGCCCCCAGAACCGCCTCATCCAAAGTAATCGGAACCGTCAATAATATGTTCTCGCCTTTTCGTTTGAACTGGCGGTGGGGACGGACATCTATCTTGACATAGGCGTCCCCAGCCGGACCGTCGTTAAATCCGGGATATCCCTTCCCCTTCAAGCGGATTTTCTGGCCGTCCTTTATACCGACGGGAACCTTGACATCAAGCACCTCCCCATCTGGCAAGGTGATCCGTTTGGCCGCGCCCAGCGCCGCCTCCAGAAAGTCGATTTGCAGTTGGTATTGGGCATCAGCCCCGCGATGTGGTCCTCTTGCAGCGCCAGCTCCCGGACCGTGGCTTCGGGCATGACGAAACAGTTCTGAGAACAGATCACTCTCGTTCCCAAAATCTTCAAAACCCCCGGTACTATAGTAGGGGTGCTCTGGTCCGGCATCTCCATAGGACCGATAATATTGCTGCTGAGGCTTTTCGGCACCGCTGGCATCAATTTCACCGCGATCAAAGCGCGCCCGCTTCTCTGGATCGCTGAGCAATCCGTAAGCGCCTGAAATCGCTTTGAATTTTTCCTCTGCGCCCGCATCTCCGGGATGCAGATCAGGATGCAACTCCTTAGCCAGCTTTCTGTATGCCGACTTGATTTCCTTGTCGCTCGCATCCGGTTTTACGCCAAGCACGTCATATGGATTTTCTGTCACAGTTCGTCTCATTCTCCTCCGCTAATATGGTGCTCTATACAATTAGCTGGGGATTGTGACTGAAATTTCCAAGGGCGGCTTTGATCCTGCTCAAATAGACGAGGAGACGAAAGCGATGTCTGGATAGTGAGACTTTTTTGAAAGGGGGGGGACCGGAAGGAGGAGGGGCCTCAATCCGGTCCCACTGCGGGGGTCACGCAGCTTTGGTGGTTTCCTGTTCGAACTGTTCTTCCAAATGCATCACCAGGTCGTGTGGCAGGGCAAGTTCAGTCGCCAGGTTATTCAAATAAGCTTTCTCTTCGGGTAAGTCGGGATCAATGGCCATTCGTGACACCAAATAGATTTCACTCGCCTGTTCCAACCCGATGGCAAATCCGGCAACCGTTTTGATATCCGGAGGGTCCTGAAGAATATCGAAGATCAGGCCCTTATCCTTCGGACCAAGTTCTAATTTGCTCACAGCTTCATGGATAGAGAGCAGCTCGGCTTTATCAATATATCCATCTGCATTCGCGGCGGCAATCATCGCCTTAATCAGGGCAAGCTGGAAAGGCTGCCCATCCGCAGCCGGTCTGGTCGACGGATTGAAATCCGTTTCAGAAGGATCATAGCTGACTGGAAACACAGATCTTTGGGAATTGCCGGGAGTTTGCCGGCCTCCAACAGCCGTATTTTGGTCTGGCGCTTTGTTATTTTGCCATTTCTTATATGCACCATAGGCGACGGCACCTAGTGCTGCCGCGCCTCCAATACCGACTGCTCCTCCGGCAAACTTCCCGACATTTTTTCGCACCTTCTTGTTACTGACAAGAAGCCCAAGCAACCCGCCAGCAGCCAACCCACCTGCCAGTCCACCTGTCAATCCACCAAGGCCTGAAGAGGTCCCTGCCGTATTGCTCTGGCCGCCATTCCCCTGACCGCCCAGGAACTGATCAAAAAGCTGGTTAATGCTCATACTTGCTCTCCGCTTGGATTGTGCGCTGTTCTAAAACTCCATATGGAGTGCATCCAGCCCGGCACCAATTGAAGATTCTGTTTGGGTTAATAGAAAAACACTATCAGAAAATAGTTTTTCAGATAGGTCTCTCAGAAATTGTCGCCGCGGATCACCTCCACGTCGGTGATCGTTACAATAAGACTATAGTCATCCAGCAACGGTTCCAGTTCTGTCAGAAACTGGTCCGCAGTCTCCTCCTTGACGATTGTCGCAAACACGACCTTGCTGCCGGCACCTCCCGTGACCTGATCATCCCGCCAGCGACCCTGGTCGCCCCCGCCTGCAAGAGTAGGCAGCACTGTATAGCCCCTCACTCCGTTTTTGATCGCCAGGTCACGCAGGGACCGCAGCAATGGCACATCCATGAGTATTTCAATTTTTTTTCGTGTCGTTGTATTAACCATGATCAAACCATCAGTTTTGCCAACATCGTGTAGAAAGGTATTCCTACGATTATGTTGAACGGAAATGTTACGGCAAGCGACATGGCAAGATAGAGCCCTGCATCTGCTTTTGGCAAGGCCAAACGCATGGCCGCGGGTACTGCAATATAGGACGCACTTGCCGCAAGAATGCCGAGTGTCGTTGCAGTACCGATATCAAATCCCAATAATGCCCCGACTGTCGTCCCAATAGTTCCGTTGACAACCGGAAAAACGATAGCCAAAGTAACCAGCCGAAGGGTCAGATTTCGAGCATTCCGCAGCCGATGAGCAGCCACCAGTCCCATATCCAGCAGGAATAAACAAAGCAGACCTGTAAATCCTGTCTGGAAAACCGGGGATACCGGCTCGAATCCATCCTTGCCTATTATCAATCCGATAATGAAGCTACCGATGAGCAATACGACAGAACCATTGAGAAGGGTTTCCCGAAGCAGGTCCTGACCTGGTTGAAAAGCCTGCCCTGTATTGCGCCGCGCCAGAAAAATGCCGACAATGATGGCGGGTGTTTCCATAAGAGCCAGAACCGCAATCATGTACCCGGCCGGTGGTGTCCCGGCATCGGTTAGAAGCTGATTACCGGCGACGAAGGTGACTACACTGACGGACCCGTAATGAGCTGCCACCGCTGCAGCGTTGGTTGTTTCCAATTTCCCGAAGCTGCGCAATAAGGCAAAAGCTCCAATGGGAATGAGACAACTCAGGACAAGGCCTGCGATGGCTGCCAAAAGCAGGTCCATGGTCATTCCGTTGTCAGAGACCAGAACCCCGCCCTTCAGTCCAATGGCACACATCAGATACAGGGAAAGCGCCTTGGATAACGGTTCCGGGATGGACAGATCAGACCTGGCAAAAGCCGCAAGGGCGCCAAGAACGAAAAACAAAATCACAGGTGAAAGTAGGGTTTCCATGAATATAGGCCAATCGATGTGTTTGTGAGGCGATGTTTAACCTGCGCGTCTTAATGAGGCTAATTATAATAACCTTAAATTTTGATAGGAATTATCTATTGCCTTTCTTCTAGATTTATTCCTTTGCAACTATTTGATACTATTTATTGAACGGTGACGAGTCATGGTTACATGGCAATAGGAATTTACTATCACCTCTAATTACCATCGAGGGGCAGATGGCGACACTCAGACAATTGAATTATCTCGTTGCGCTCTCTCAGGAAATGCATTTCAGGCGCGCGGCAGAGCGCATGAATGTAACCCAACCGACTCTCAGTACCCAGATTCAGGAGCTTGAACGGCGCCTGAAAGCTCCGCTGGTGGAGAGAGGGGGATCGAAAGTCATGCTGACCCCCCTCGGCCGTGAAATAGCGGAGAGGGCACGCCGGGTTCTTTCGGATGTACAGGACATCGTTGACCTTGCGGCTTCTGCCCAGCATGGGTTTGACGGAACGATCCGTTTGGGTGTACCTCCAACCCTTGGGCCCTACCTTCTGCCTCATATCGTTCCGGAACTGCACGCCAGCTACCCCAATCTCAAACTCTATGTTCAGGAAGGCAAACCGGCAGATCTTCAGCTCGATCTGCATTCCGGCGGATTTGACCTCGTAGTGTCCCCTCTGCCAATCAACCACGCAGATCTGGAGGTTGTGCGCTTGTTCCGAGAGCCTTTGAGGATTGTCGCCGCGAAGGACCACCCACTTGCGTCAAAAGAAAAAATCGAGCGGGCAGATCTGGCCAATGAGAATATTCTGGCCCTTGAGAAGGGTCATCATCTTCACGATCAGGTCCAGCAACTGTGTAATGACTTTGATGCAGTCCTGCTTCGCAATTACGAAGGGACCAGTCTTGATACCTTGCGATTGATGGTGGGCATGGGTGTGGGGCTTGCCTTCTTGCCCGCACTGTATGTGCGCTCGGAAATTGGTAAGCGCGACGATGTCGCCTTGCTTAATCTCGAAACCTCAAATCTCTACCGGCAAATCGGCCTGACCTGGCGTAAGCGGTCCGTACATGCGCCTCTCTTTTCAGAAGTTGCCACCATGATCCGGGATACTGCGCAGGCCAAACTTCCAGAGGTTACGGTAATCAGCTAGACATAAAACCTCTCCAATCTCACGACTTGTTTTCTTGCAGCCATTTCACGGATTCCCTATTAGTCTGCTTGTGAAAGGAAAGAATATGAGCAAGCCTGTTAAACGCGCAAATTTTGCCTTGCAAGGTGGCGGGGCCCACGGAGCTTTTACCTGGGGTGTCCTAGACAAGGTTTTTGAAGACGGGCGATTGCAGATCAATGCCATGTCGGGCACCTCGGCTGGCGCCATGAACGCCGTTGTCAGTGCCGACGGCATGATGCGAAACGGCACTGACGGTGCGAGGGAAGCATTGGCAACCTTCTGGAAGAATGTCAGCGATGCCGGTATGGCCAGCCCGGTCAAACGGCTTCCATTGGATGTTTTTATGGGAAATTGGAACCTTGAAAACTCCCCCGGTTATCAGATGATGGACGGCTTGACCCGAATGTTCTCGCCTTATCAGCTGAATCCGCTCAACATCAATCCGTTGCGCGAAGTTCTGGAAGCAACGGTGGACTTCGATAAGGTCCGCTCCTGCGATGTTATGAATCTTTTTATTTCCGCCACGAATGTGGAGACCGGCAAGGTCAAGGTCTTTGATCGCCAGGAACTGACAGCGGATATGGTCATGGCATCCGCTTGCCTGCCGCTGGTCTATCAGGCCGTTGAGATTGACGGCATTCCCTATTGGGACGGCGGATATATGGGGAACCCTTCCCTCTTCCCGTTTCATTCACAAACGGACTGCGCGGACGTTGTTGTCATCCAGATTAATCCGATAGAACGCAAAGGTGCACCAACGTCCGCCCATGACATCCTGAACAGGATCAACGAAATTAGCTTTAATGGCAGCCTTCTGAAAGAGCTCAGATCAATCGAGTTTGTCTCACGGCTCATCAGTGAGGGGAAGCTCAGTAATAAGGAATATTGTGACACCCGCATCCATCTGGTGGAGAATCAGGACGCCCTAATGCCGCTCGGAGGCTCCTCGAAAATGAACGTGGAATGGGAATTCCTCTGCCATCTGCGCGATCTTGGTCGTGAAACGGCGGCACGCTGGCTTGAACAGAATCTCAGCCATATAGGAAAGAAATCAACCATTGACCTGCGTGAAATGTTTCAGTCAACTGGCCCCTAACTGTTCCATAAAGAAAGAGAAATAATGCTGGAATTTGAAACAATCATAGAGACTGCCGACGGAAAAATGGATGGCTTCATCTGTCACCCTGATGAGGGCGGCCCGTTTCCAGCCGTCATTTTCTATATGGATGCACCCGGCATTCGTGAGGAACTCAGGGATATGGCGCGCCGCATCGGGACGGCGGGGTATTTTGTTTTGATGCCCAATATGTATTACCGCCATGGCACAGAGGGTAACTACGGTTTTGATCGACTGCGTATTCGCGAAGATGAGAAAGAGCGGCAAAGAATGTTCGATCTCATGAATGACACGACCCCTGAAAAAGTATCCGCCGATACTGCACCGATGCTGGAGTTTCTGAAAGGACAGGCGCAGGTAAAAGACGGAGCCGTTGGAGCCGTCGGCTATTGCATGAGCGGCCAGCATATTGTTCGGGTTGGAGCCGACTACCCCGATGAAATGGCAGCTCTGGCTTCCTATTATGGCGTCGGCATTCAGACTGAGGAGTCAAATTCACCTCATCTCAGTGCTGACAAGATCAAGGGAGAACTCTATCTGGCCTTCGCAGCCGAGGATGACTATGTCCCGCCACCCCTCCTTAAGAGCATTCCGGAAGAAATGGACAAGGCCGGCGTCAAATATCGTATGGAGGTGTACCCCGACACGGGCCACGGCTTCGCATTCCCGCAACGCCCGGCCTATAACAAAGCAGCCGCTGAACGGCATTGGGAGCGTATGCTCTCCCTGTTTGAACGGAACCTGAAACAGATTTAATTTTTTAACCGGTTAAATTTTAAAATTTCATTTTATGAGTTAAATCAGATAATTAAAGTGCATATATAATCTAATTAATCGTATTATGGAGCGTTTCCATGGAGGTTAAAAAAATCATAGCCGGCGTTCTGGAAGTTGCTTATCAGGAACATGGTCCTCAAGACGGCTGGCCGGTACTCCTGTGTCATGGATTTCCATATGACATTCATTGCTATGAAGAGGTCGCTCCTATTCTGGTGAAGGAAGATGCCCGGGTTATTCTGCCCTACCTGCGGGGCTACGGACCGACCCGGTTTCTCAATCCCGAGACACCTCGATCAGGAGAGCAAGCTGCCTTGGGCAATGATCTTCTCTCACTGATGGATGCGCTCAAAATAGAGAAGGCGATTGTCGGCGGTTATGACTGGGGCGGACGGGCTGCCTGTATCGTCTCCGCCCTCTGGCCGGATCGGGTAACTGCTCTTGTTTCCGGAAATTCCTACAACATCCAGAATATTGCGAAGGCAATGGAGCCAACAGATCCGGCCACAGAAGCAAGCTACTGGTATCAATACTATTTCCATTCCGAACGGGGCCAGCGAGGTCTCATGCAATCGCGGGAAGACATTGCCCGGCTGCTCTGGAAAATGTGGTCACCGACCTGGCAGTTTGATGAGGCGACCTTCAACCGAACGGCCCCGGCCTTCGATAATCCCGATTTTGTCGAGGTTGTAATCCACTCCTACCGACATCGATATGGACTGGTTCCAGGAGATCCGGCAGTCGCCTCAATTGAGGAAAAGCTTGCAGGTCAGCCTCCGATAACCGTGCCATCCATCACCATTGATGGCGGGTCAGACGGAGTGAGCAGCACCACAGAACACCATGCCAAAAAATTTATCGGCCCGCATCAGCACTTAATCTGGGACACTGCCGGGCATAACCTTCCTCAGGAACGACCTCAGGAATGGGCGCAGGCTGTTCTGCAGGCTCGAAACCTCTCAGCCGGCGATACTTAGTCAGACGGTCACGATCTGCCCTCCCCCAATTTTGAAGCCAACGAAGTCTATGTTTGTGATTTGGCTGTCGCGCGGAACTATCAACGACAAGCTGTAGGCAGAAAGCTCATCTCAGGCATTATCGATCTATGCCGCATCAGGTTCCACAAGCAGTTAATTGCGCATTAAGGAGCCTTGACGGAATCTGGTTCGCCACTTATGCGGAAGTCGCTGAACATGTAAAGGTGTCCCGTCTCGACTAATCAAGCGACGACCTTATTCTATCCAGCAGATCCTGACGGTCTTTTCGGGCGGAGAGAGCTTCCTCCATGGTCACTTCAACGAATTTAGCCGGGGTATGCGGCTGTAGCTGACCAATCAGATCCATATCCGCCGAAATCACGGTTCCCAGCATGAAATATCCGCCACCGGAAACCGCATCCCGATGCAGAACGATTGGCTCTGTACCACCGGGCACCTGAATAGAGCCATAAGGGTAACACCCGTCAACGATATTCGACGGGTCCGAGCCAGCTCCGAAGGGCTGTTCCCGATCGACAAATTCAAGCTTCTTACCGCCCCTGAATCGATAACCAATCCGGTCTGCTTCCGGGGCTACTTTCCAGGTGTCATCAAAAAATCCATAGCCGGAGCCTTCAGTGATGCGATGCCAATAGAGGCCAGGCAGCATGCGTAGTTCAGCCGGATTTCCGGGGCCGCGTCGCAGTGAGTCGGCGATTTGAATACCTTCCCTTTTATCGCCAGGGGAAGTGCCAATCGGCAGCTCGTCATCAGCTTGCAGCGGACGTCCTTCATGTCCCCCGAGAGCCCCAAGGGCATAAGTGGATCTGCTGCCCAGAACTACAGGAACGTCGATACCGCCAGAAACCGCAATATACGCACGGGCACCGGATTTCAGGAACTCAAAACTCAGGGCCTGACCTGCCTTGATGGCGAAGGATGTCCAGGTTTCCCGTGGATCACCGTCCACTTTGGGCACCATTTCAGCCCCCGTAACGGCGACAAGCGCATCTGCAGTAAACTCAAGTGTCGGTCCCATAAACACGGCTTCGAGAGCCGCGGCTCCTTCCTCGTTGCCAACCAGGAGATTGGCCGCCCGCAAGGCTAGCCGATCCATGGCCCCTGAAATCGGAATACCAAGGTGATAATATCCCGGCCGGCCCAGATCCTGCACGGTAGTCGCGAGACCTTGCTGTAAAACACGGATGGTCATTGCAATACCTCCAGCAGCTTCTGGTTATAGCCATCTATGTCTTTTTCAAATTCATCCAGGGAGAAAGTGACTGGCCTGATTTTCGGTTCAAACGTCCCTGCTTCCACTTCCGCAACATTCCGATCGTAGGTTTCCCGGTCAATCGGGATAAATTTGACAATGTCACCCGGGCGGAAAAAGGCCAAAAAATCCTTGAGATAACTGGTTTCCTGATTGGGATCATAAATCGGCATGGGGGTGACGCCGAACATCTGATAACCGCCGGCACCGCGCACGGAATAGATGCAGGAAAAACATCCCCCATATCCGACCGTCAGCTTGGGTGTGTCAGTCCGTGGGCTCAGATATTTCGGCACTTCAATTTGTTTTGACCGATGCACCATCTGATACATGAACGGAAGCCCGGCAACGAAACCAACCATGGAGACAAACCACGGGGAGGCAGAATGGGCTTCAATAAAATCGTCGACTGTATCGTATGAATTGATCCGCGCTGCATATTCGATATCGGTTACATTGGGGTCCTGATGGCGTTCGCGAAACCGCATCAGGGTTTCATGGGTCCAGGGATCCTGATAGAAGACCGGGATTTCGATGATGCGTGTGTCCAAGCTGCGTTCTGCATTGACCGCCTGCTTTTCAATATCCTGCAGCCGCGAAAGCATGTCTTCCGGCGCGATGATATCGGGATTATATTTGATCTGAAAGGAGGCATTGGCCGGGCAGATTTCAGTGACACCGTCCATGTTTGCATTCCGCACCGAATTGGTCATATACAGGCTTTTAAAAAAGGCCTCCAACGACATTTCCTCGTCTACTTCGACGAAAATATGCTCGTCCCCGCCATAGGAATAGCGTGTTTTCATTGTTTCGATCCTTCCTGAGATTTTATCAGCTCGATATTTTCCGAGAGCCATTTTTCAAGCCAGTTTGTGTCAAACGCACCTTGTCGGATATCTCCATCTTCCGATAACACCTGAAACAAGGGCTTTGTCGTTTTGACCCCGCCAATCTGAAGCTCCTGCAGCGCCCTTCTGAGACGGTTAATACATTGCTCCCGTGTCTCATCCCAAACCAGCAGCTTTCCGAGAAGCGAGTCGTAAAAGGGGGGGATGGCAAAGCCGTCATAGATAGAGCCATCAAATCGTACCCCCGGCCCGCCCGGAATACTCACATTCTGAATTACCCCGGGATGAGGCATGAAGTTCGCAGTCGGGTCTTCAGCATTCAAACGAACCTCGATCGCGTGGCCGGAGAACCTAATATCCTCCTGCGACAGACCCAGTTTTTTACCGCCAGCTATCTCAATCATTTCCCGCATCAGATCGACTCCGGTGATCATTTCAGTCACCGGATGCTCAACCTGAATTCTGGTATTCATTTCAATGAAATAGTACTCGTTACTCACCTCATCATAGAGATATTCAACAGTCCCGGCCCCTCGGTAGTTTACCGATTCCGCCAGGCTCACCGCAGAGGCACAGAGATTCTGTCTGACCTCCTCGCTCAACGCCTGAGCAGGCGCTTCTTCCCATACTTTTTGGCGGCGACGTTGCAAGGAGCAGTCTCTTTCAAAGAAATGGACGGCGCGGTTACCATCGCCCATGACCTGCACTTCAATATGACGCGCCTTTTTGATGACTTTCTCGATATACAGACCGCCATCGCCGAAAGCCGCCTGCGCCTCGGTGCTTGCCTGCGGGGCTAATCGATCAAATTCGTCCAGGGAGTCGACGATCCGAATACCGCGTCCTCCACCACCAGCGGCTGCCTTGATCATGGCCGGGAAGCCGGTCTCCAGGACAATTTCCCGGGCTTTCACCAGGTCATCAATCCGTCCGGGACTACCAGGTACAGTGGGGACTCCTGCGGCGGCGGCCGTCTTACGGGCCGAGACCTTATCGCCCATCATCCGGATGGTGTCTCCGTCAGGTCCGACGAAGATCATGCCCGCTTTCACAACAGCGTCGGCAAAATCCGCATTTTCGGAGAAAAATCCGTAACCCGGATGAACAGCATCTGCACCGGATGATTTCGCTGCTTTCAGGATCACATCCGCATTCAAATAGGACTTTGCTGCCTGGGCAGGGCCGATATTGACGGCCTCATCCGCCATCTGCACAGCAAGAGCCTCACTGTCCGCATCGCTATAAACCTGGATCGTTCTAATCCCGAGTTCCTTGGCGGCCCGAATAATGCGGACCGCGATTTCACCCCTGTTGGCAATCAATATCGAATTGATAGGCATATGTCGGTCTTTCCAAAATTCAGTCGCTTAGGTTTCCAGGGAGACAACAGGCTGGCCTGCCTGAACCGGCTCTTCGTTCTCAATCAGAAACTTCGAGATGGTGCCGGATGCATCCGCATGAATTTCATGAAAGGATTTCATCACTTCAATCAGTCCGATGACGTCACCGGCTTCCACCTTGTCACCAACCGCTTTGTATTCAGGCTGATCCGGCGACGGTTTTCTGTAAAAAGTTCCCGGAAGTGGGGACTGGATCTGATGCTCTGCCATGGTTTTTTCCTTCTTCTACTGCTGAATTTGGTTAGCGATGGGGCGCCATAGCCTCAAAAACGGCCTTGGCGACATCGATGGCATTTGGCGTGTCGGAATGAACGCAAATGGTTTCCGCTCTAACGGGAATTTCGACACCATTGACGCTTTCAGTCACACCGTCAGTACAGGCACGCACACAACGCGCCGCGACCTTGGCCGGATCGACAGCGTGATGTTCACGGGTAATGATCAGGCTGCCATCGTCGCCATAGTCGAGATCGGCGTAATATTCCGCGCGGAACTCTAAACCCCTCGCCGTGTAGATTTCCTCATGCAAGGTCGATGTCATGCCGAACACCGGGACTTTGAAATGCCGCCAACATCGGCGACGGCCTGGGCGATATGCTCCTGGTTGGCTGCCATGCCATACAGGGCGCCGTGAGGCTTCAGGTGATTGAGCTTCATGCCTGCCATTTCCAGGAATCCTTGAAGCGCACCGACCTGATAAGTGATGATATTGGCCATCTCCTCGCGATCGATCTTCATTTCGCGCCGGCCGAAGCCGGGAAGATCGGGGAGAGAAAAATGTGCTCCCACCGCAACGTTATAACGTTTTGCAAGCTCAACGGTTTTGCGCATATGGTTCGGGTCGGAACCGTGAAATCCGCAAGCGACATTGGCTTCAGTGATGAACGGCATCATGCCCTCGTCGTCGCCCATCTTATACAGGCCGAAGCTTTCTCCCATGTCACAGTTTATGCCAATACTCATGTTATCTGCTTTCCTTTTCCCAATCCGGTTTCCGCTAGTCCTGCAGGTTTGCCATCATTTTTAATCTCGCCTGATCGGCAATCACGGCGATAATCAACAACACCCCGATCACCACCGTTTGCAGATAGGATTCGACCCTCGCCAGGTTCATGCCGTTCTGGACAAGCCCAATGAAAAGAGCCCCGAGAACCACATTCTCAAGCCGCCCGACCCCACCCCGCAAACTGACGCCAGCAATAACGCAGGCAGCAATGGACTCCAGCGGCATGGCCGCCCCGATATTTGCCTCACCGGTATCAAGCCGCGCCGTCAGCAACATGCCGGAAATGGCTGCAACTGCGCCGCACAGAAGATAGGCCAGGAACAATGTCATCCTCGTACTGATTCCTGACAGCTGCGCCGCCTTCAGATTACCGCCGACGGCATAGAAATACCGGCCCAGACGGGTCCAGTTGACGACGACATACAGCACCAGTATCAGCAGAACCGCGACGAAGACGGGGGCGGGTATTCCGAAGAAATTTCCAAAGCCGAACGTATCGCCAAATCCTTGAGGCATGCCGTAAACCGGCGTGCCACCCGTAAGGTAGAGCGCGATGCCGAAACCGACAGACGCCATGCCCAGGGTCATCATGAAGGGGGAGACATTAAAGACCGCAACCCCAATGCCATTGACCGCTCCGATGAGGGCGCCGGCTGCGACCCCTGCAATTACGCCGATCATGATGGAGAGAAAGATAGCGTCCGGCATGGCGGCATAGGCCGATGCCATGGCAGTTGCCCCAACCACAGATGTGAGCGCGATGATAGTCCCAACTGACAGATCAAATCCACCGGTGAGCAAGGCAAACATCTGTCCCACCGCCACCAGGGTGAGGTAAGATGACTGTCTGACAACATTCAGCAAATTGCGGCCGGAAAGGAAGTTATCTGAGGCGGCCGTGAATATGATAACTGCGATCAGCAAAAGAAACGGCAGCACCCCAAGCCGCACAAACATCAGTTGGAGAAAATAGAAGGGAGGCTTTTTCACGGTCTTGATTTCCGTCTCTGTTTCCTGTGTTTTTTCGTTAGACTGCTGCATCTCAGGCAACTTCCTTCTCAAAGAATTGCTTCAGAACATTTTCCTGATTGATGTCGTCCCCAGTGAGCTCGGCCTGAAGCCGCCCCCGATGCATTACATAGAGCCGATGGCTCATATGCAGAACCTCAGGTAAGTCCGATGAAATTAAGATAATTGCAGCGCCTTCTTCACAGAGCCTGGCAATAAATTTATAGATTTCCGTTCGGGTGCCGACATCCACACCGACGGTGGGCTCGTCGAAGACATAGAGTTTCACATCCCGGGTCAGGCATTTCGCCAGTAGAACTTTCTGTTGATTGCCACCGGAAAAATGCTCGACATCTCGCTCAATGCGAAGCGGATGGAGCTGTAACTGCTCGGCAAGGGCCTGAGCCACCTGCTTTTCCTCCCGCCGGCGCAACAATCCCCGTAGACTGAAGGCCGGTAAGTCAAGAGACGGCAGTGAGATATTTTCCCGGCAACTCCGCATCATGATCAGACCTTCGGCCCGACGATCCGGAGGATTATAAAAGAAGCCTCTCTTGAGCATCTTTTGCAAGGACAGACCGGTAACATCTTCTCCTTCAAACGACACCGACCCTGCGGCTACATTGGCGAGACCAAAACAAGCCCGTATCAGCCGGGATTTTCCGGATCCCACCAACCCTGCAAGCCCGACAATTTCGCCTTTTCGGACGTTTAAAGATACATCATTTACCCGTCCATCTTCCGTCTTCAGATTTTGAATTTCGAGGGATGTTTCTTTCGGCTTGAAACTGATAGCCGGAAAAATCTGATCAATAACCCGTCCGGTCATCAGGGTGACGAGATGATCTTCGGAAGCGGATTTTGCGTCCACCGTATCGACAAAAGCGCCGTCTCTCAGCACGGTAATACGATCGCCGATGCGTTTAATTTCCGCCATTCGATGGGTGATATAAATAATTCCCACACCCTGTGCCTTGACCTGCTCGATCAGCTCAAAAAGCCGGTCGGTTTCGCGTTCGGTCAAGGAGGCCGTAGGCTCATCCAGAATAAGAACTGACAGCTCCGAACGAAAGGCTTTGGCGATTTCGACCATCTGCTGTTCCGCTCGCGAAAGATAAGCCACCTTCTGACCCGCTTTGAGATCGAACCCGAGTGTTTTGAGAATGCCTTCAGCCTCTTCATGCAAACGCCGGCGATTGAGGAAAATTCCGTCGGTTTGTTCGGCTCCCAGAAACAGGTTTTGTTCCACTGTCAACTGATCAACGAGAGAGAATTCCTGGAATACTGCGCTGACGCCAACAGAGCGGGCATGGTGAACGGACGTGAATTCCACTTCCTGTCCCTTGAAAAAGATCTTCCCGGAGGTGGGTTGATGAACACCTGCCAGCATGGAGATGAGAGTTGATTTACCCGCGCCGTTTTCCCCAAACAGAACATGCACCTCTCCCGCCTTCAGTTGAAAGGAAACATTCTTCAAGGCCTCCACACCTGGAAAACGCTTTCCGACATCACGGACATCGAAAAGAACGGTATCCTCGGCTTCCGAAGAAGCCTTGGATACCGCTGACAGGGAGGAAGGGGATGTCATATTGATTCTCTTCGGTAGGGGGTACTTAGTTTACCGAAAAGGTTGGCTTGAAGCTGTCAGGCGCCAACGAGGAATTGCGATCGAAGGATTTGACGTTCCCGTCATCAATCACATAGAGCTTCGGCCCGACATGTTTTTGATAGTCTTTCTTTTCAAGGATCCGGACAGCCAAATCTACTGCAACCCGACCCTGGATAACAGGTGAATCCGTTGGTGCCGCGAGAATCTGGCCCCGATTAATACCCTGGTACACACCTGGCGTGAAATAGTAGGACATGATCTTGATATCATCGAGAAGATCACGCGACCTTAACAAACCAACGGCGGCTTCGGCTGTCACCGCGGTTCCCACCACATACTCGATATCCGGATGCGCTTCGAGCGTATCTTCAACAAGTTTCAACTGAACTTCTTTACCGGTATCGCCATATTTGGTCTCTACCACTTCAATGGCGGACCCTTTAACGGCATCCTGAAAGCCTTTATTGCCGGCTTCAACCCAGCCTGCACCTGGAGGACCCGGGAACCAGGCAACCTTTACCGGATCAGAACCCTTCGGATGTTTTTTGGCAATATACTCACCGGCTTTGAAACCCATTTCTCCGAAGGAAACAAGCGACTTTGCAGAAAGCTCCTTTGAGGACATGCCGTTGATTACGTCAATCACCGGTATGCCCTTACCGCGAATTTCCTTAACCAGATTATTCATTCCATCGAAGGAAATGGCGCCAATAATGACGGCATCTGCGCCACTGGCGACACAGTCTTCAATCTGGGAAATCTGGGTATTGAGATTGGTGTACCCACCAGCTTCCACCAACTGCATCTGGACACCAAGACGCTCGGCCTCTGCTGCGACACCATAATTCACTGCAAGCCAGTAAGCGTCTTTCATATGTGGGAAAGACACGCAAATGTCCCATTTTTCAGATGCCTTGTCCAATGGCTGGTAATCGATGTCGCTTCGGGGGCTGGCCATATCAAATGCCGGCTCCCAAACCTGAACCGTATAGGGATACCAGTCAGCGGCTGTCACCGATCCGGCCCCGATCACCGTTGCCAAGGCTCCGGCTCCGATTGTTTGCGAAATTATCTTGAGTTTCATTTTTCTTCTCCCTTTATAGGCGCCAGATCGTTGACAAATATGTTGTCGACGTGACCTGGCCTCACCTCTCCCGCTCCTAATCCGGAATGACCGTCAAACCGGATAACCTGGAACTTGATTGATGGTATCGAATGGCAGTGGGAGATGTAAAATATTGATTTTTATCCTGTATTATCTGTTTTTTTAATATATTATTAAAATTGCAAACGACCTGATCGCACCATCAATGGGATACAGATCCTTTCTGATAATTTTTATATAAATAATTATATTTCAAATACTTAGAGAGGAGTAGCCATGATGTATATAGGCATTACCTACACCCTGGGATACCATAGACGGAGCGACATCAAAGATATTAAAAAAATTGATAAATCATATTGGAGAAACAAATGTCCTTTTCTTTCCGGCAGGTAAAATACTTCATTGGTGCTGCGGAAACCGGGCGTATTTCCCAGGCTGCCATTGATTTGCATGTCTCCCAATCGGCCATAACCACGGCGATAAAGGGTCTCGAAGAGATGATGGATACGAAGTTGTTTGAACGTCATGCCCAGGGTGTCAGTCTGACCTATGAAGGCCATCAGTTTCTTCAGCATGCGAAGCACATTACGGCAGCGGTGCAGGAAGCCATGCGGGTACCGAGCCGGGCCCATGAAACGACCAAGGGAACCGTCAAGCTCGCCGTTTCCTATACGGTCGCAGGATATTTCCTGCCCATTTACCTTGCCCGTTTTGCCCGCAGTTTTCCGGGCATTCGGATTGAGTTCCAGGAAGCGGACCGGGATGATATCGAAGAAGGCTTGATTTCCGGGCGGTTTGATCTGGCTGTGATGCTGGTCTCAAATCTGCGGGATCAGGAAGGGATTGGGTATGAAACCCTGATCCAGTCCCGGCGGCGGCTCTGGCTGTGCAGTGACCATCCATTTCTCAACATGCCGTCTGTCTCTCTGCATGATGTCTCGAAAGAGCCTTACATCATGCTGAGCGTTGATGAAGCCAGCAACACGGCCCAGAGATACTGGAACCGGACCCCTTACCTGCCGAACGTTATCTTCCGTACTTCTTCGGTGGAAGCGGTACGCAGCATGGTCGCAAATGGTACCGGGATTGCGATTTTATCGGATATGGTTTACCGGCCCTGGTCTTTGGAAGGCCGGCGGGTCGAGGTTCTAACCCTTTCAGATCCCATTCCCACCATGGATGTAGGACTTGCCTGGAACCGGAGCCTGGACCGCTCAGGACCCGTCGAGGCATTCTGCGAGTTTATGCATCTCGCCCTGGGATCAGAACAACCTCAGGCGTCAGAATTCAAAAAATAGGTCTTGCGCCCTTACGCCGCTCTCTGCCGTGTCACCAGGGTCAAGCCAATAGCTGTGCCCGCAAAAACAACTGCGGCAACGATGAGCTGTATATGGGAAAATGGCAGCATGCCGCCTCCCGGCATCGCCAGGGCCATACCGCCAATCAACAGAAATGCGCGAGCGATCCAGTTTCGAACCGACCCAATCCCCAACAGATATCCCTGCAATCCGCCTGCGACCAGGACAATACCGATGGCAGCAGTCAAGCAGACAATGATCACTTCACCGAATGTGCCTTGGCCCAGCAATGCCGGATTAAAGACGAAGAAAAAGGGAATGAAATAGATGATCGAGCCAATCCGCATGGCTTCCACGCCGGTTTCCATGGGGTTACATTTTGCAACCGAGGAGGCAGCAAAAGCCGCAAGGGCGACCGGAGGCGTGATAAAGCTCAGCATTCCCCAGTAGAGCAGGAACATATGAACACTCATGGGATTGAGGCCCGTATTGATCAAAGCAGGCGCCAGGATGATCGCCAGGAAGATATAGGCGGCCGTCACCGTCATCCCGATCCCGAGAATAAAACTGGTTATCGCCCCCATGATCAACAATGCAAATGGGTTGCCCCCTGCCAGATAAACCAGATCATTGGTCAAAGTCCCGGTCATGCCGGTCACCTGCAGAGCCCCCACGATCAGGCCTACAGCAGCCAGTAACCCGGCAAGTTCCGCGAGCAATCCACCGACCGCATAAATGAACTCCTTCGTCTTCTGCCAGCTCAGGCGATGGCGCGGATTGAACTGGTTGATTACCAGCAACAACAATGTCGCATAATAAGGCGCCTGGGATTCCCTCTTCAGGAATATCAGCATCCAGATCAGGAACGCAAAGACAGCGATATAGTACCAACCGTCCTTAAACACCTCTTTCAGGGAAATCAGTTCCTCTTTCGGTAATCCAGACAGTTTGTTTTCGGCCGCATAGGCATCAATCTGCATAAACAGGCCGAAATAGTAAAGCAAGGACGGGATGGCTGCCGCCAGGGCGATATCGATATACCGAACATTGAGAAAGTCAGCCATGATGAAGGCGGTTGCCCCCATGATCGGCGGCATCAGCACTCCACCGGTGGAGGCACAGGCCTCAATGGCCGCCGCGGTTTTAGTACGGACTCCAATACTCTTCATCGCGGGGATAGTGAGAGATCCGGTAGTCAGGACATTGGTGACAGGACCTCCGCTCATGGAGCCGAAAAGACCGCTGGAGAAAATGGCGACCTTCGCCGGACCACCGCGCACATGGCCAAGCAACGCGAAGGCAAAATTAATAAAGAACTGACCGGCTCCGGTATAGATCAGAGCAACACCGAACAACAAAAATCCGAACACCAGGGAGGTGAAAGCTTTCATGGGGATCCCAAGCAAGCTTTCTTCCGAGAAAGTGTGAAACGCCGCTGTATTAAGAAGCGGCTGCCCAATCCCCGAAACCACCTCGGGCATCAAATCCGCATAGGTCGGATAGAGGGAAATGATAAGAACGATAATAAAGACGGCGATGCCGCCGGCACGGCGTCCCCCTTCCAAGATCAGCGCCCAAAAGAAAAGACTGACATACATACCATGTTCGGGAGGATTATATTCCCAAGCCTCGTCGAGAATTTTCTCGGCGTGATAGACATAATACATCGTGAAGCCGAGGGTAATCAGGAACAGACAGACGTCATACCAGGGAACCCTTGTTTTCGGCGCTCCCTTATAAGCCGGCATAACCAGGAACAGCATCGACAGCATGACCCCGGCAATGAGATACATATAGCGATTGTTAACCAGCACATTGCCAAGGATGAGTTGAAAGAATCCGAGATTGAAAACCTGGTTCACAGCGAGCCCGACAGAGGCAGCTGTCAACAGAACAACAACGCCCATCCAAAAGGACGGTAAACGCCGATATCGGGCGGTTTCCAGATCGTCGACTTCTTCTACCTTGGTTTTAATTGGGTCTGATTGCGAACGCATGGTTCCATTCCCTGAAATGGCCATCCTTTTTGGAAGGCACAGGTTATGCGAATTCAGTTATGTCTGATGTAAGGAGGGTGGGGTGACAGATGCCACCCGCACCCTTAGGGAGAGAACCCTCTACCAGGTCAGGAATACCGGATCCAGCCCTGCAGCTTTCATGGCATCAGACCGAGCTTTCATCCAGCCCTTGTTAAAAGCCTCTTCATCATCGGGAGCAGATTTTACATACTCGTCCCAAGCAGCCATGAGTACTTCCTGACGCTTGAGATTCTGTTCCTGATTGGCCTGGGCCTTATCGGTCCATTTGCCCACTTCCTTGTAGTATTTTACAGCACCATCATGCAGCGGCAGGAAGACTGATTCCAGTTTCTGCCGCTCCCAAGCCCAGCCATTGGCCCCAGGTGCGCTTCCTTTATAGTCGTCATAATGCTCATACATGGCTTTCGTCATGTTGTACGCCACATCTTCGCTGATATCTGCCATAGTGATGAGGGTCGGATAGGCTGTTCCAATACCTTCATAGCCTTCTTCCGGGACACCGGCTCCTTGCATGCAACGATGCTTGAAATACCAGGGAACAACCTGATTGATCCGTGTCCAGCCTTCACCATTTTCATGCGCAAATGACGGATGGAAAAGACCACGAGGAGAGGCATCAATCTTCAGCATGGTGCTGGAGAAGGTCGCACCAAGCAACGCATCCAGATCACCATTGATCAGAGCATCAATAGAGGCGCCATATCCGCCGACTTCAACTTTTTCCACATCATCCCAAGTCAGACCACCGAAGGCGAGCATGGATTTCATACCTTGGTTAAGGGCAGGTGCGCCTCTCACCCAGGCAACCCGCCTTCCTTTCAGGTCTTCAACGGTTTTGATATTGGCATCCTTGGCTGTCGCAAGAGATACAGCGCATCCGTCTGCCAGATTGTGAAGTAAAAGCCGAATAGGCTGAGGACCCCATTTTTCAGTCCCAAAAGTGTATACAGCTTCTTGGGCATAAACGCTGTCGGATCCAGTTGCAGCAAACTGCGCAATACCTGTCCGCAGCGGCGACAAACGGGAAACATCGTTTTTCCCGGGAATTACCCTTAAGTTTGTTCCATACGCGTTTTTCAATATGCTGCCCACACCTACAGCCTGGTTGTAACCAGACGTTCCTGTATTGTAAGCTGTCCACACAACTGTCTTTGGCAACTCAATTTCTGCCGCTTGGACGGAAAGTCCAGTGCTGACGGTCAGGGCAGCGACAAAGGCAGTAAGGCTCTTAAATTTTCCCATGTTATCCTCCCGGGTATAGTACTCAGCCGTTCTTCATCTTGTTAATTTAGGCGCTGAGAATTCAGTGACCTCAGAGTCACATAAATTCCGCTGCTAATCAATAGTAGAATCGAAATTCTAATTTTGTAATATTATTTTTTTAAAAGTGATTGGATGAGGTCACCATAAATCGGTCTTTGCTATAGACTGGTCAAATGACCTTTCTGGACATTCCCTGGGGTCTCCTGTTAAAGATGGGGCGCAGATTTTGGAAAGACGATATTAGATGGTCGAGATTGGGAGATTGCAGTCAACCGGTGAGCGCCCTGCCCAGCAACGCAGAAGCAAAGAGAAACGCGATCGCCTGGTTAAAGCAGGCTTTCGGGTCTTTGCACGGGACGGTTATGAAGACGCCCGAATTTCTGATATTGCGCGGGAATCCGGGATATCCATCGGCGCCTTTTATCATCGTTTCGGCGATAAAAAGGGCTTCTTCTATGTTCTTCTGTCCGAATACACCGTGCGAGGCATGGCCAATTGGAATATTTTTTTCTCAAAGGCCGACCCCAATTGGACCGTCGACGAACTGTTTGAGCAACTGGTCGAGGCCAGCGCAAAAGCCATCAGTAAGAATGCCGGTTTTTTTACCGCTTTCCTGTCCCAGGGAAGGAAAGACAAGGCCATAGCAGAACCTATCCGGCAATTGGACGCCCACAGTGCCCGATTGCTCATGGAGCATTTACGACAGCGCAATGATACGGGCGCAGACAATCTGGATTTGGAAAAAGTCCATTTTGCCATGAACAGCATGGAAAAGATTCTGGTCATGTCCTCAGTTCTGCAAGAAACAAAGTACAAACCCCGAGATCCAGAGACTGTCCGGCAGCTTGCCCGAATGATGCAGGCCTATCTGGGCATTAGGTGAGTTGGACTTTCTAAGAAGGATCAGGCATTCGCTGCACTATCGAGAACGTGCCGCACGACCATATCCACATGCTTCATGGCATCTTTCATTGGCCTAAGGGAGCGTTTTGTTCGGCTCAGCAGGGTCGCCCCTTCAAGTGCGGAAATGATAAAACTTGCGATCTCTTTGGCATCCTTTTTCTCCAACGATTCTTGCGTAAATGCTTCCGATATCGTCTTTTCCCATTCGGAGAAAGAGCGGCTGCAAGCCTCCCTGACGGGTTCCGACACGGCGGCGGTATCCGACGCCACCGACGCCACCGCACAGCCTTCCTGAAAGTCCGTCCTTTTGAGATGCTGAATTTCATATTTGAACATGCCGGCGACAGCTGACGGCAGATCCTTGGCATTGGCAAAACCCGCCTTGAATAGCTCGTTATCCGCTTCGCCAGCAAAGGCTACAGTTTGTGCGCCAAGATCATCCTTCCCGCCCGGAAAGAAGTGATAGAGGGAACCCCAGGGAACACCGGCCTCGGACACGATCTGTTTCAATCCCGTGCCCGAGAAACCCTGGCTTCGAAACAGCCTGCAGCTGGTTTCCAGAAACAGGCTTTTTGTATCTCTCTTGGCCATTTCGATGAATTCTCCATTATCTTCCCTATGGCGGGCTAAACCGCGCGGGTCGCCCCTCCGTCGACCGGCAGGGTGATACCGGTAATATAACTTGACATGTCAGATACCAGAAACACTGCGGCTTTGGCAATTTCTGACATTTCCGCGACCCGCCCCATTGGCATACCCGATATCAGAAGCTCCTCCGCCGCCTCCGGCTCAACACCGTTCATTCTGCCGACATTTACGAGAATATCCGGCCATCTCTCTGTTTTGGTAAAACCTGGACTGATGGAATTCACCCGGACCCCCTCATTGGCAATTTCATCGGCGAACCCCTTGGTGAAATTCATCAAGGCAGCATCTGCAGCGCCTCCGATCATAAAATTTGCAAAAGGTTGATGGCCGGCAATTCCAATAATATTCAGCACCCGCCCTTGCCTCTCTTTCAGATACGGAAACGCGATGCGGGCTGCTCTCAGATAACTGAAAGGTTTCAGCTCAAAAGAGTCTCGCCAAATCTCGTCAGATTGCGTCAGGAACTGGCCTGCAGGAGGAGATCCGGCGTTATTGACCAGGACATCTAACCCGTCAAAATGGGCAGCCGTATCCGTTATCCAGCTTTCCACAAAATCTGTATCAGCCATGTCTCCGGCAAACGCAAGACAGTCAATATCGTAATCACCGGCCAGAACGGCTTGCGCCTCGTTAAGGGTCGAAACAGTGCGGCCGGTGATTGAAAGATTCATACCCTCTGCCGCCAGTGATTTTGCGATGGACAATCCAATGCCCTTGCTCGCACCGGAAATAAGCGCTGTTTGTCCTTGTAATCCTAGTTCCATGTTTTTTCCTTGTTATTGTTGGAAGTTCTGTTCAATCGCTGATCGGATGCCATTTTCTCGCGGAGTCATAAAAAAACCGCTCCTCCTGGATTCGGTCCCCTTTCCACTTCTGCATCGCCAGCTCTTCAAGTCGGCGCTTTTGGCCTTTTGCATCGACAATGTCGAATGTCCATTGAATAACCACCTTGTCACCATCGATCAGGTAGTTTTTGACGGGATGTGTTTCCATACTTTGGATGCGATCAAGGGCAGCCTTTTCATGCGCCAGCAAATGCTCCCGCCCTTTCCGCGGATCCTCATCATTTTCCTGCATATAGGCGTCTTCGTGATAGAAATCCGCGATGGCTGCGACATGGTCTCCGCTTACCACCGTTGAAATAAATGCTTCCACTCTTGAACGATCCGGCATTTCCTGCTCTCCATTTGTCTTAGCCTCATAGCCCTATTTAAAATTATATAGATCGATCTATTTTTCAAGAAGAAAATTTGAGGCTGATATTTAGCAGAGCGCCAAAATCAAAGTCAGGAAGTCGTGTGACCGCAGAAAACAAGCTCTAACGGCATGCGCGTATGGCGAGCCAAATCGCCAATAGGGTTTAGAGAATCAGCTTCAGAGAATCCGGACCGGCATTTTTCGAATACCACGAATAAAGTTGGAATAAATTCGTTCGGGAGGCCCCATAAGCTCAAACTGCATATCTCGCTTGAGAATTTCCTCCCACAAGATCTGCAGCTGCAACTCCGCCAATCGGTCTCCGACGCATCTATGGATTCCGGCCCCAAAGGCAAGATGACGCCGGGCCTTTGACCTCTGGATATTGAAGCTCTCAGGATCTTCGATGACTTCATCATCCCAGTTACCGGATACATACCACATGACAACGCGATCGCCCTTGGAGATCTTTTTGCCGCTCAATTCCGTATCTGCGAGCGCGGTGCGGCGCATATGAATGATTGCCGACTGGTATCGAATAATTTCCGGCACAAGCGTTTTCACCAGAGACGGGTTGGCCCGCAAGGCGGCAAACTGATCCGGGTTTTCAATCAGCGCCAGCAATCCACCACTCATGGAGTTTCGGGTGGTATCATTGCCGCCAACAATCAGCAAAACGAAATTGGCAATGATGTCCATATGATCCATGTCTTTGGTGGCCTCTCCCTGGGCCATCATGGAAATCATATCGAAGCCGGGTTCACCCTTCGTCCTTTGTTGCCAGAGATTGACAATGAAGGCTCCCATCTCCTGCAAAATCACCATGCGCTCTTCATCGGTACGGACCAATGCGTCCGGTGCTTCCAGATTAGTAACCGCCACATCGGACCAATAGGTAAGCTTGCGGCGCTCTTCAAACGGAAAGTCAAACAGGGTCGCCAGCATCATGGTTGTCAGTTCAATCGAGACTCTGTCCACCCAATCAAAGGTCTCTCCCTTTGGCAGGCTATCCAGCACTTGCTCCGTCCGTTCCCGGATCATCGCTTCCATGTTGCGCAAGTTTGTTGGCGCGACTGCCGGGGCAACAGTCTTTCGCTGCTCTGTATGCTCCGGTTGATCCATGGTGATGAAGCTCGCCATGTCATTGCCGAACGGATTATCCCGAATAGTAATGCCACCCAGATGTGCCGCAGAGGAAAAAGTCTTGTGGTCCAGCTCCACCTTCATGATGTCTTCATATCGGGTGATTGACCAATAGGGTCCGAACGAACTGTCTGCACAATAATGGACCGGATCTTCCTGACGCAGCCGTTTAAAATAAGGATAAAAGCAGTCATTCTGATACAAAGCCGGATCACTGACATCCAGATCCTCAAGCGCGATTTTGGATATATCGGTTGCAGGTGCTGGCTGAGCCTCACTCATGGGTTTTCCCCTTATATATCTTGTTTCTCCCGCCTCAGAGACTAGCCATTTTCAGAGGGCATTGGAAACCCTTTTTCATGGTCTGATGGCTAATAGACGTCCCCATAGGCCGCACATTTTCCCGCCTCGTCAAGGCTGGCGACATATTCGAGCTCTCCACGCTTGTGGCTCAGATAAATCTCGCAGAATTCTTCCGAAAACCAATCTCTTACCGTCTGATTATTCTCAAACCGGGCAAGGGCATCCGGCAAAGACTCAGGCAGCCTGATAAGTCCGCGAGACGTCAAACTTGCCTCGTCCAGCAGGGACAGGTCCTCTTCGGTAATGTCAGGTGTTTGCAGTCCTTCTTCTATTCCCTGAACACCCGCATGGATAACAGCTGCAAGGGCAAGATAAGGAGACGCCGCCGGATCCGAAGCCCGGAACTCCATGTTGAACTGATTGGCCAGCGCTTCCGGCGCCTGGTCGGTCACCGGGCAGATCCGAAGAGCTGCTTCCCTGTCCCGAAATCCGAGATTGTTATAAGCTGCACTCCAGCGGTGGGGGGTTAACCGGGTGTAAGAAATTGCAGAGGGCGCCGTCAACGCAAGGAAGCTTTCGAGATATTTAAGGACGCCCGCCGCGAAGGCTCCAGCTTTTTGCGACACACCATGCGGTCTGTTTTCGTCATACATAACCGGCTCTGCGGAATGAGTATCCAATAAACTCATATGGATATGAACCCCATTACCCACACCAGCGGGATCCCGGATCGGCGTAAAGCTGGCCTCTTCCCCAACATGCAGGGCACTTGCATAGGTCAGTTCACGAGTGATAACAGCCGCATCCGCGACCCGGACTCCCATCTCTGGCGCAACTGTCACCTCATACTGATCGGCACCATATTCTTTCATGATTGTATCGGCTTTCAGACCCGCAGAATTCAAGGCAGCCATCAACGTCGCCAACAAATCGGCCTGCGCCCGATAACCGGCCAGCGTATAAGCATCGCCAAGCGGTCTGTTCGCATTCTTAACCTGAAACTCGTGCTCAAAAGCCGCCTTCAGTTTTAATCCTGCAACCTCTTCAAGTCGGTTCAGTGCCTTTTTCAATATTGACCGTGTGCAGCAATTCCAGGGCCTTCCATCCAGGAGCGTAATATCGCCCAGCATGAAATTCTCAGATGGAGACTGCTCGTCGAATTCGACGTCTATATGGGTGCCTGGATCCGGGACCAGCAGCAAATCCCCCAGCGCTCCATAGGGGCTTTCAGCAATCATGTCAAAACAGGTGATCTGCACATTAGTCGGCGTCCACCCAACACCCCGACTGGCGCGCTCCTCAAACTGCTGCGCCGGAAAAGCCTTCCCCCGAACCTTTCCGGAAATGTCTGATGTGGCTACAAAAATGAGTTTTTCATGTTTTATCACGAAGCACCTCACAAATTATCATTACACGACGTCTTAAAGCTAAACTTGCCTTCAACGGGCGAGGTTAGCGTATTCTCTGTTTAAGTAAAAGTGTTGTACTTTAAATTTTTAAACATGAGAAAAATAGAAATAATACTAATTCTAAAATAAAAAATTTTGATGAGTAATCATTCCTAAAATTCACACATTTTATTTTGAAGCGTTTTAGATATCGCAAGTAATTTAACTAAGGAAATATTATGCCAATAATTATCAATAAACTAAGAAGCTTGAAATTTAACTCCCTATATCGACATCTTTTTCTATCGCCGATGAACAATTCGGCTTTATATCTGAATTATATCCAGCGTGTGCACAAATCAGGACCACATGCTCGGCCAATTTTCAAAGGCCCCTTAACATCTTCTACCAATCCCGTAACGAATAAACCTAAACAAACGCTTTCCGGTAGCAAGGACGTCATCGCTTATTCGGACGAAAAAAATTGGGACAAAAAAATATCTGAAGTTACTATCCTTTGCGGAAGCCCCTCCTATCTGGAAATCAGCAATGCGATTTATGGAACATCAGTTGCTAGTTATGCGGATCCTGCCAAACCACTTATTCTTAAACAAACTAATATGACTGATGTAGAAATTCCGGAAATCGAACTGGACAACATCCCAAGAGCAATTCTCGGAGGAGATTTGGCTTATGCGGTCCTTAGCCAAACTGAGGAAGAACATCAGAATCGAATTCGTATTGTCAAAAAGAAAATAAACGAGTTTAAGAAGATAGGAATTGTTGAAGGAAGCGGTCGTTTTCGGCAATACACCTGCGGTTACTCGGGCCCTTACGGGACGGTAAAAACGTCCGAGATACTTATTTCAAATCCGGAAGTCGCCAAAAAGTGTGAGGGAGCTTCTCAATATTATAAAAATATGGCGACCTTCAACTTTCTGACGAAAGTATTTACGCCAGGCAACAATGCAAATGCGACCTTCATCAATCCTGAAACTGATAAACCACAACTTTATTTGGACTGGGTAAACCGGAAGACCGCCGAGATTAAAAAGGGGCCCGCTGAGGAAGGCAAATTTCTAATTTCCGGAGCGTATACTGGCCACGTCGCCAACGCTATTTCCTTTGAATTGAGTAATGGCAAAAAAATATTGCTGTTTACCGAAGCGGAAATGGTCAAGAAATATCTGGTTGACCTTCCGGAACACGGACAGGTAGAAATGCAGGCTCCTCAACTAGAAGCACAATCTCATAATATTGTCTCTCGGATGCATGATGAGCTGTTTCTCTCTACGGACCCCGAAAGCCAAGTTTCCGGTATATTTGAAGAAGAGGAAATACAGGACCTGATTAACGATAAAGTCATGGCGAGCGGTGCATTGCTCTACTATGTTGAACATGACCTGCCGAACCCTCTCGGTGCATTTGGAATTGCGTTGTATATGACCTGTCAGAATGGCTTGCACATCGGACCTTACATTGCTGAAAACGGATTACCTGCTTATGGATCCAATTGCGTAACCTTGAACGAAACTTTATACTTGGCAGGTGGCGGCAAACTAAAAGATCTTTATACTGGTGTGTCAGAAGATGATCTTACGATTGGTGGCGGTGGAAAAGAGTTTTCACCTCTTTTTGTCGATGCATATCTGCGCGCGATTAAAGGTACCATAAAAACAGTGTATACATATGGCGGAACATTAGCTGACTATGTAAAACACAGAAGAGATGCCAAGGAGAGCGGAGACACTAAATCTTCCAAACAGCTGCTTGAAGAGAAAAGGCGTGCCGCGATAGACGAAATACTATTTGGAACGCAGGTTCCTAGAGCGCGCCAGGTAGAGGACAAGGGAAGCAAATTGCAGGTAAACCCAGATGGCACGTTCGGACCAGCCGAAGAGTTCATCTATCTGGTCTTGAATGCGGTCTCATTCCTGGAATTAAAAAACCGGACCTATGATGTTCTCGATCAATATGCATCTCTCACCGTTGAGGAGCGGAAACAGGAGCCGTCGGAGTTTCTGGAGATGGTTGACGAAGTCAAGAGCCAAACCCGTCCCAAAAATGAAAACAAGATCGTCCGAATACTGAACGACCGTAACAGGGTAAGTATTTGTGCCGCTGCCTCCATCCTGGCTCACGGTATCACGTCGGGTAAAGAAAATGACGAAGAAAACCTATCCATTAGTATGTTAAAGGGAGATGCGATGTTTGTTGCAGACCAGGTCAGCAAAGGCAATCGCCCAGATATTTCCGGAATAAACGGAAAGCTTCCGCCCAGACAATAATGTCTGATTTGAATTAATAAGACAGGGTCGGCGCCTTCCCGCGTAAGGATGCAGGCACCGACCCTTCCTATCTACTGGCCGAGCAATCCTATATTCACCGCAAATTTTCTATTGATTAATTCAGCCTATTTCGTATTTGCCGATTTGGTCTAGAATCCTCCCTCTTACGCTCTTTCATCCTTCGGTGAGCCCATAATGATATATGAAGTAATGGAGGAGACTTGTGGCTGCGTGCCCAGAACTTCTGTGTGAAATCTTTTGTATGCGGAAAGGTCGCTTACTTCTACTCGCAACAAATACTCAATATTTCCTGTCGTATTGTGACATTCACTCACTTCCGGTGCGAGGGAAATGGAGGCTTCGAACGCCTCCTGTGACGCTTTTGAATGATCCGACAATCCGACGCCGACATAGGCCGTAAAACTCTTCCCGATGGCGGCCGGATCCAGCACTGCCCGGTAACCCTTTATGACGCCCATCTGTTCCAGATCCTGAACCCGCCTTAAACAGGCGGAAGGAGACAAGCCGACCTTTTCTGAAAGATCCAGATTGGTGATCCGGCCGTTACGCGACAGCTCTTGCAATATTTGTTCGGATTTTTGATCAATCATAGTCATATATTGCAAAATATCTTACTTATGGCGTGAAAAAGCAACATAATTCGCCCATATTCCTCTATAATTCTCCTATGACTATTGACCTTATCACAGCTCTCTGTGCCTTTGCCTTGGTGACTTCCATAACACCTGGACCCAACAACCTGATGCTGATGGCATCGGGCGCGAATTTCGGCTTCAGCCGGTCTATCCCCCATATGGCAGGGATAGGAATTGGTTTTGCTATCATGGTTGTTCTCGTGGGTCTGGGGCTCGCTCAGGTTTTCGAAGCCTTCCCGATCAGCCATTTGATTCTGAAGGTTGTGAGTGTCTGCTACATGCTGTACCTCGCCTGGAAGATTGCCGGAGCGGCCCCACCAAGTGAATCTGAAAAATCTGGGACACCCCTCACCTTTTTACAAGCGGCCCTATTTCAGTGGGTGAACCCGAAAGCCTGGGCCATGGCCTTGACGGCCGTCACCGTGTATGCACCGACGCGGAGTTACGAAATCATTCTGCTGGTGGCCGTTATTTTTGGCGCCATCAATCTTCCAGCGGTGAGTCTTTGGACCGTTATCGGACAGCAGATGCGGCGTTTCCTGACCAACAGAAAACGCCTCCGCCTTTTTAACCTGACCATGGCATTTCTGCTGCTCGTGTCCCTCTATCCGGTTTTTCTCTGACCTTTTCAGTTCAGTCAAAACCGATGTAGGTTACGACATTGGAAACATCTTCACGCTCACTCACCAATGTGTTTTCAATAGCATTTGTATCCTCATAGCCAAGGGCCATGCCGGACAGAAGGACCTGATCATCCGGAATGTTGAGATGTTTGAAAATCGGTTCCTGGAAAGTGATCCAGGCGGCCTGCGGGCAGGTATGAAGGCCTTCACCCCGTGCGGCCAGCATCACCGTTTGCATATATAAGCCGGCATCAAACCAGCTTCCCTTTCCCAGATAGGCGTCGACAGTGAAAAACAGCCCCACCGGTGCATCAAAGAAGGCATAGTTTCGCTTGGCCTGACGCATGGCGCCTTCCCGGTCACCCTTTTCAATTCCGAGCAACCCGTAGAGGCCCCAGCCCACACCTCGCCTGCGGTCCCGATGCACATCTTTCCAGACGGCCGGATAATAGTCATGGTCCTCATATTTTGTTCCCGCGCCCGCATCAAACAGCGCGCAGACATCCCGGGTAATCGCTTCCTTCGCTTCGCCAGTACAAACATAGGCATGCCAGGGCTGGGTATTTGTGCCGCTCGGTGCCCTTTGGGAGACCTCCAGGATCCGTTCTATGGTTTCCTTGGGAACTTCCTGATCCGTGAAGGCCCGTATTGACCGCCTGGAGAGTATTGCTTCGTCAACTTTCATTCTTGATTTTCCTTTTCTGCGAAGTCTTCGCCCTTGAGCAATGCTGGTCCAATATGCGATGAAACTCAAGTGAGGAATTATTGGGGGTAATAAGCCTATTTAAATACTAGCTCCATGCGCCCTTGACTAACGCAAATTCCGGGGTGTATTGCCACTTCCCATATCCCAGAACAGACCCGTCATCATCTGTAATCCTTCACGCATCATCGGTGCCAGAACATGCTCATTTGGCGCATGCTGAGAACAGGCCGCATAGGAATGAGGTACCCAGATAGTGGGCATGCCGATCACTTCAGAAAATACGTCATTGGGAAGAGAGCCCCCCAAGTTTGGAAGGATAACGGGTGGTGATTTCAGGGTATCTTCGAGGGATCCGGCAACCCATTTAACCCACGGATGATCCGGAAGCAAGCGCGTCGCCTGCATCAGGAATCCATCTTCCTCCTGCCCGACTTCCACATCGTCAAATCCATGGGCATCGAGATGTTTCCGAATGGCAGGGAGGAATGTCAGAGGATCGCGATCCACGGTGAACCGTATCTGGCACCAGGCCTTGGCCCGGGCGGGCACAGCATTCACCACTTTCTTTGGATCCGCCGCTTCCATCGCCAGAACTTCAAAGCTGTTCCAGGCAAAAACTTTCTCCGCTGCCGTAAGCCCCGGTTCGTTCCAGTCCGGATCAATTTCGGGGGCATTCTCGCCGCCATCAATGGTGCAATCTTTTAAAACCTCGCGAATGGAGGCTGGAATTTCCGACGGCTTGAGATCATCAAGCAGGATCCGCCCTTTTTTATCCACAAGGGTGGCGATGGCGTTGGCGAGGCGGATACTGGCACTGGACAGCAATCCGCCCCAGTTTCCGGAATGATGCCCTCCTTCCCTTAAATTGACGCTCAGTTCAAAATTAATGGCACCCCGCGTGCCCATGAACAAAGTTGGCGCATCAGGTCGAATTCTCGGCCCGTCAGACCCGATCAGGACATCGGCAGCCAGGGCGTCGCGTTGCGCCTCGCAGAACTCTCGCAGCCCGGCAGAGCCTGTTTCCTCCGACGTCTCAATGAGGATTCGCGAGTTAAATCCAAGATTCCCGCGCGTCTTCAAGACCTGAGCCAGGGCGGCCATATTGATGGAATGCTGGCCCTTGTTATCGGCTGTGCCGCGGCCATACCAACGATCTCCGTCTTTTTCCAGTACCCAGGGGGAGCGACCATCCCGCCACTTTCCTTCATGACCTCGGACAACATCTCCGTGGCCGTAAGTCAACACGGTCACCAGACCTTCCCCCTCAAAGCGTTCTGCGATCAAAAATGGACCGCCGCTCGGATCGGGGTTTTCATGAATTGAGATCTTGTAACCCATTTCCTCAAGGCAGGGACCGATTTCCTCTATAAGATAGGCATGCAAGGCCGGGCGCTTGTCCGGATCCTGGTTAGTCGAGGGAATAGCAACCCGCCGTGCCAGATCCTCATAAAATTCACCTGTGTCAAAATGTTCTTCAATGCCGGCAATTGCTGCTTCTCGTGTCATTGTTTTTTCCTGTTATACTTGTTCGGCTGATGGAATGGCGGACAGTCCTGTCATTGTCGTTGCCTTTGATTGGCCCTGAGCATAAGAGTATAAAACCGATCCGACGACCAGAAAAGATTTTGCGCACTCATGAAAGTTCAAAATAAGAAAGGAGCTCCCTCCTCCCGCGAATTTGATGATGTCTATTTTTCTGACGAAGATGGTCTGGCGGAATCCGCCCACGTATTTCTTCACGGCAACAATTTGCCGATGGGCTGGCAAGACAAGGCACGCTTTGTCATTTGCGAAGCAGGATTTGGCACCGGATTGAATTTTTTGTCCGCCTGGAAACTGTTTGAGGAAACGGCCCCGCCGGGGCATTGTCTGGAGTTCATCTCAGTGGAAAAATTCCCGCTGTCGACGTCCGACATAGAAACTTACCTGAGCCCGTGGAAAGGCTCCATTGCTTCCTATCTGGACGATCTACTGAGCCTATATCCACCAAAAATTCCCGGATTTCACCGCCTCAATTTGAACAACCGGGTAACACTCACCCTGATATTTGATGATCTGAACGACGCCTTGCCCCAAGTAAAGGCAGATGTGGACGCCTGGTTCCTCGATGGGTTTATGCCCTCCCTCAATCCGGATATGTGGAGCCCGACCCTGTTCGAACAAATGGAAAGACTAAGCCATGTGGGAAGCCGTGTAGCGACCTATACCGCCGCCGGGCATGTCCGGAGGGCTTTATCTGACGCTGGTTTCAAGGTTGAACGGGTCAAGGGATTTGGCAGCAAACGCCACATGATCGCGGGCATATTTGAAGGTGACCTGGCATGAAGATTGCCATTATCGGAGGCGGCCTGGCGGGATGTGCCGTCGCCTATAAATGCAAAACCGCTGGTCTGGAGCCGATCCTTTTTGAAGCCGGGCCGGAACTAGCCCATGGAGCATCCGGCAACAATAGCGGTTCCTACAGCCCGCGCTTCTCTGCCCTGCGCGGACCGGAAAGCGACTTTTACAGCTCGGCCTATGCTCATGCTCTAAAGCAGTTTGAACGTCTTGACGATATTGATTGGAGTCCCTCCGGCGCCTTGCATCTGATCACCGATGAGAAAAAGGACAGGCAGCTTCGACGGACGGCGGAAAACTGGGGGTGGCGCCAGGATCACATGCGCCTCCTCACCCGGCAGGAAGCCTCAAAAATTGCCAATCTGGAGCTGCAGCAGGAGGCTCTTTATCTGCCGGAATCGGGAACTGTCTCGCCAAAGAAGCTCTGCGCAGCCTATGCCAGGAACATTTCCTGTGTCTTCAATCAGAAGATTGACAGTCTGGATGAGGTCGAAACGGATATAACCATTCTCGCATCCGGGCCAACTGTCCGACATTTTGTCCCTCACCTGCCCATTATTCCGGTGCGCGGCCAGGTCACTGAAATTCGGTCCTCGGAACAATCGGCAAAATTACGCTGCTGTATTTCCTATGAAGGTTATATCACCCCGGCAAAAGACGGCTGTCATACTGTCGGTGCGACCTTCCAGCCCTCTGTGGACTCGTCCGACAGTCACGCAGATGATGACATGGAGAATATCGCCAAGCTGAGGAATGCCCTCCCACAGCTTCAGGATAGATTTGACATCGTCAGTCATCGGGCGGCGGTCCGGGCTTCCTCCCGAGACCGATTTCCAATTGTCGGCGCGCTGCCGGACCGGCCCGGACTTTATGTCACAACAGGGCATGGATCCTATGGGCTTCTCAGCACCCTGATGGCGGCGGAACTGCTCGTAGATATGATTCTGGACCGGCCATATTGCCTGCCGGAATCCGTGACCAAAATCCTAAGTCCTCAAAGGTTTAAATCACGGCAGCCCTAGTTCGGTATTTAAAAATCCTCATATCCATGCCATCATCAAACCATCGATAAAGAATAAGAAAGGCCCGACCATGACACGCCTCACGTCCGCCCAACTTGACCTGCAGGCCGCTGCCCGCGAATTGGCCGAAACGGAAATTCAGCCGAACGCGGCAGAAACCGATCGGACGGAAAAATATCCCTGGGACAATGTGGAAAAGCTGACTGATGCCGGTTTTATGGGCATGACCATCCCAAAAAGCCATGGCGGCCGCGGTCTGACCTATCTCGATGCTGTCCTGGTGATTGAAGAAATGGCCAAGGTCTGCGGGGTCACCGGACGGATCGTGGTGGAAGCTAATATGGGCGCCATCGGTGCGGTTATGAAATATGGCTCGGAGGAGCAGAAGCAGCTGGCTGCGAAAAAGGTATTGGCGGGGGACAAACCGGCGATCTGTATTACGGAGCCGGGGGCCGGCAGCGCCGCCACGGAAATGACGACGACCGCCGTTAAACAGGGTGACCATTATATCATCAATGGCAAAAAGCACTGGATAACCGGTGGCGGGGTCTCGCGATTCCATCTGATTTTTGCCCGGGTCCTGGAAAACGGGATCTCCCAGGGTATTGCCGGATTTATCGCCATTCGGGATGAAACCAAGGGCCTCATCATTGGCAAGCGGGAGCCGGCAATGGGATTGCGCGGTATTCCCGAAACCGAAGTGATATTTGAAGATATGGAAATTCCGGAAGCCATGGCGGTGATCCCGCCGGAGGGCCTCAAACGCGGATTTGCCGGACTGATGACGGCGTATAACGGCCAGAGGATCGGGGCGGCGACGGTCGCTCTCGGGGTTGCCCAGGGCGCCTATGAACAAGCCCTCAATTATGCTCGGGAGCGACAGCAGTTTGGCCGCCCGATCGCGGAATTCCAGGGACTGCAATGGAAACTGGCGGATATGTCCATCGGGCTGGAGGCCTCCCGCGCCCTTATCCAAAATGCCGCCGAGGGGGCAGGAGACGGGTTCCCGGATATGCGGGCGGCAGCGCAGGCGAAGATCCTGTCCTCGGAAACGGCTATCAAGGTCACCAACGAGGCCCTTCAGATCCACGGCGCCGCCGGCTATTCCCGCAACCTGCCGCTGGAACGCATGGCCCGGGATGCCCGGATGTTCACCATCGGCGGCGGCACGGCGGAGATCTTACGAACCCAGGTTGCCGGGTCCATTCTGGGTATGAAAACACCTCAAACCCGGGGCGGCTATTCGCCGACCAAGCCGGAACTCTCCGTGCATGTGAACGAGCAAATGCGTCAGTCAGACTCCTGAAACCAAGATTTTCTTGAGCCGTTGCTTGAAAATACCGACCGGTATGTATATTTAGAATATATAATCAAGTCGGAAAAAGACGATGGGAAATGCAAACGAAACACGCACGCGGCTCTTGGAAACTGCCATTCAGTTGATTTGGCACAGCAGTTACCACCAGGTCGGCGTCAATGAAATCTGCAAGAAGGCCGGTGTGACCAAAGGGGCCTTCTATCATCATTTTGACAGCAAAGCTGATCTGTTTTACGAGGCTGGCCATTTCTATTGGAACCAGACCTTGGGTGAGCTTGACCATGTTGTCTCCCCGACCTTTACCCCCCTGCAACAGCTCGATAACCTGATAGAGATGATCATCGACCGGCAGCAGAATGATCCTTATGCAGATGAGCTGGAAGTCAGCGGATGCCCGATTTTTGTGGCGGGAGGCCAGGTTGGATCCAGTGAAGATAAGGTCATCCAATGTTCCCGCGAGCTTTCTGACGAAGTTCTCAAATATAACACGGCAATTGTCCGGAGCCTGAAGGACCAGGGGTTCCTGAACGGTGACCCGGATATTGATCAGGTTGCCCGTCTGATGCACCAATATATTCAGGGCCTGCTCATCTATGGGCGGGTTTTCAACAGCCTTGATGTGGTCCGTAATGATTTGCGGGAAGCCTTGTACCGGATCATCGACCTGAAACAGGAATACAGGGTCGTAGAAGACACAAACCCTTCCTCCATACCGGTCCGCGCCACAGCCTGAGCGCGGACATTCAAAATTATTAATGTGACGGCGCGCACGAAGGCTGCACCTACGTCTTGAAAGCATACCAGTCGGTATGTACATTGCCTGTAACAAAGCGACGATACTATCCATTCCATAAGGAGCGCAACATGCAACCGGTCAATAAATTCAAACTTGCCTTTTCGGCCCTCGGCCTTGTTGCAGCTCTGTCTGCGGGTGGATATTACATCGCAGATGTTCAGTCAGCGGATGCCGAACCGGCAACCGTGGCTGCTGCACCGCAAGCCATGCCCGTGCAGGTCGCTAATGTCGATACGGAAAAAGTCCGGCTCTGGAAGGAATATTCCGGCAGACTGACAGCCATTGACAGGGTTGATTTGCAGCCGCAGGTCAGTGGTTCCATCGTCAAAATCAATTTCGAGGATGGCCAGTATGTTGAAAAAGGCGACGTCCTGTTTGTCATCGACCCCCGCACTTACAAATCAGCCGTCGAGCAGGGCAAGGCGGAACTCGAAGCCGCCCGCCAGAATCTTGAACTTGCCAAGAAGGAAAAGCTGCGGGCCAAAGAGCTTGTCGGCAAAGGCAATGTTTCCAAACGAGTCTATGATGAGCGGTCGAATACGGAAGCTGTTGCCGTCAGCCGCGTAGAAAGCGCCCGGGCCCAGCTTGAGCAAGCTAAAATCGCCCTGGATCACGCCTATGTCAAAGCGCCGCTTTCCGGTCGGGTCAGCCGCATTGAGATTACCGAAGGCAACTATGTTTCTTCCGGTGGAAATGCGCCTGTGCTGACGACCATCGTCGCCACTGAAAAGATCTATGCGGATTTCGAAATTGACGAGCAGACTTATCTCGCCCAGATGCACGAAACCCGGCTGTCCGGAAATGCAGGCGCCGAGATTCCGGTTGAACTGGCTTTGACCGATAGCATTACCCTCAAAGGCAAGGTCCATAGCTTTGATAACCAGATTGATGCCCAGACCGGAACCATCCGCACGCGCGCGATCTTTGACAATCCGCAGGGCGCCCTGTTGCCCGGCATGTTTGCCAAACTTCGCATTGGCAGCCCGACGGAAGAAGAACTGATCCTGCTGCCACCCAGCGCCATCAGCACTGACCAGGACCGGAAATTTGTCTATACCTTGAGTGACGACAACAAAGTTGAGTACCGGCAGGTTACCCTGGGGGCCTTTCAGGATGGACGCCGGGTCGTGACCTCTGGCCTGACGGCTGAGGATAGGATCCTGACAGGCAGCATCATGAAAGTTCGTCCCGGAACCCTCGTTGCCCCGATTACTGAGCAAGCCAACGCCTCCTAATGGGGGCGTTCGCCACTCCCCTGATAATATTCCATCGATAACGCCCGCCGCAGGAACTCCCCATGCAGAGCTTTCCACGATTCTTCATTGACCGGCCTATCTTCGCCGGTGTCCTGTCCATCCTGATCTTCATTGCCGGCTTTCTGGCCATGATCCAGCTCCCAATCTCCGAATATCCGGAAGTTGTTCCCCCCTCCGTTGTCGTTCAGGCTCAGTTCCCGGGCGCCAATCCGGCGGAAATCGCTGAAACGGTGGCGACCCCGCTTGAGGAGCAGATCAACGGGGTTGAAGGGATGCTCTATATCAACTCCCTGGCAACAACGGATGGCAATCTGTCCCTGACGGTCACCTTTGAAATCGGGACAGATGCGGACCTTGCCCAGCAGCTCGTGCAGAACCGGGTGTCTCAGGCCCTCCCGCGGCTTCCGGATGTTGTCCGGCAGCTTGGGGTGACCGTGGTGAAAAGCTCTCCGGATCTGACCATGGTCGTGCATTTGCGCTCTCCTAATGAGCGCTATGACATGCTCTATCTGAGAAACTATGCCACCTTGAATGTGAAGGACAGGCTCGCCCGGCTGGAGGGCGTTGGACAGGTGCGCCTGTTTGGCTCCGGCGATTATGCCATGCGGGTCTGGCTCGATCCGGATCGGGTTGCCGAACGGGATCTCACCGCAACCGAAGTTGTCAATGCCATCCGCAGCCAGAACGTTCAGGTGGCGGCCGGGATTATCGGCGGCGCGCCCTATGATGACGGCATTCAGTTGCAGTTGCCCGTCAATGTCCAGGGGCGCCTGCAGACACCGGATGAGTTCGCCGATGTCATTATCAAACGGGACGAAGACGGTACTGTCACCCGTCTTGGGGATGTGGCCCGTCTGGAACTGGCCGCACAGCAATATGCCCTCCGCTCCCTTCTCGATAACAAGCCAGCCGTGGCCATTCCGATCTTTGCAGCGCCCGGATCCAATGCACTCGATATTTCCTCCAGTGTTCGCGCGACCATGGCCGAGCTCAAGGAGAATTTCCCGGAAGGGGTTGATTACAGCATTGTCTATGACCCAACCGTATTCGTTCAGGATTCCATTAAATCCGTGATCACCACCCTGCTGGAAGCCGTCGCTCTGGTGGTGCTGGTGGTGATTGTCTTCCTGCAGACCTGGCGCGCGTCCATTATTCCGCTGCTGGCTGTGCCGGTGTCGATTATCGGGACTTTTTCCCTGATGATGCTGCTCGGTTTCTCCATCAATGTCCTGTCCCTGTTCGGCCTGATCCTGGCCATCGGTATCGTTGTTGATGATGCCATTGTCGTGGTTGAGAATGTGGAGAGGAATATCAGCGAGGGACTGTCGCCGCGGGACGCAACCGTTGCCGCCATGAAAGAAGTCACCGGACCGATCATCGCGACGTCCCTGGTGATTACCAGCGTGTTTGTACCGATCGCTTTTATCAGTGGCCTGACTGGCCAGTTCTATCAGCAATTTGCCCTGACAATCGCCATTGCGACGATCATTTCCACCATTAATTCCCTGACCTTGAGCCCGGCCCTTTCAGCCTTGTTATTAAGAAGTCATGACGCACCCAAGGATCTTTTGACCAGAATACTCGATGGAATATTCGGATGGTTTTTCAGGGGATTTAATCGCTTCTTTAAACGCAGCAATGAGGTTTATGCGAAGGGGGTCAAGGTCTTTGTCGGGCGCAAGGCGATCATGATGGTGCTCTATGCGGTGCTTCTTGGGGTCACCTATCAGGGCTTTCAGGTCATCCCGTCGGGCTTTATCCCGATTCAGGATAAACAGTATCTTGTCAGCTTCGCTCAACTGCCCCAGGGGTCCACCCTCGACCGGACGGAAGATGTGATGCGGGAGATGTCGGAAATTGCCCTGAAAGAGCCGGGCGTGGAAAGCGCCGTCGCCTTCCCGGGGCTGTCCATCAACGGCTTTGTCAACAGCACCAGCGCCGGGGTCGTCTTTGTGACACTGGATGATTTTTCCGAGCGCAAAGATCCCTCCCTCTCCGGCCTCGCCATTGCCCAGAAGCTGCAGCAGAAATTCTTTGGCGTGGAAGAAGCGTTTATCGCCATTTTCCCGGCGCCGCCGGTTCAGGGCCTGGGGTCGGTCGGGGGCTTCAAGCTGCAGGTACAGGACCGTAACGATCAGGGCTATGAAGCGCTTGATAATGTCATGAAGCAGGTCCTCGGCAAGGCCTGGAGTACGCCGGAACTGACCGGCGTGTTCTCCAGCTATAATGTCAATGTGCCGCAATTGCAGGCCGATCTGGATCGGACCAAGGCCTTGCAGATCGGGGTGCCGGTGGATGAAATTTTCCGCACCATGCAGATCTATCTCGGCTCCATGTATGTCAACGATTTCAATCTGTTTGGCCGCACCTATCAGGTGATTGCGCAAGCCGACAAACCATATCGCTCGGCGCCGGAGGACATCCTGCGCCTGAAGGCCCGCAATGCGGAAGGCGAACTGGTGCCGCTCGGCAGTGTGCTGACGGTGACGGAGACGTTCGGGCCCGATACGGCCATGCGCTATAACGCCTTTCGCTCCGCCGATCTCAACGGCAATGCGGCGCCAGGTTATTCCAGCGGGGAAGCGCAGGCCGCGATCACCAAGATCCTGGAGGAAACCCTGCCCGCCGGCATGTCCTATGAATGGACGGAGCTGACCTATCAGCAGATCCTGGCCGGCAATACCGCGATCTTCATTTTCCCATTATGCATTTTCCTCGTGTATCTGGTGCTGGCGGCACAATATGAGAGTCTGACCCTGCCGCTCGCGGTCATCCTGATCGTGCCCATGAGTATTCTGGCGGCGTTGATCGGCGTCTATATCGTCGGGGGTGACAACAATATCTTCACCCAGATCAGCCTGTTCGTGCTGGCGGGGCTGGCGTCGAAAAATGCCATCCTGATCGTCGAGTTCGCCCGCGAGTTGGAGCGTCAGGGCCACAGCATCATCTCGGCCGCCGTCGAGGCAAGCCGGTTGCGCTTGCGGCCGATCCTGATGACCTCCTTCGCCTTTATCATGGGCGTGTTGCCTCTGGTGCTATCCTCAGGTGCCGGGGCGGAAATGCGCCAGGCCATCGGGGTCGCCGTGTTCTCGGGCATGATCGGTGTGACCTTTTTCGGTCTGATCCTGACCCCGGTCTTCTATGTGCTTGTCCGCCAGTTGACCCCAAAAAAACCGGCAAGTTTGTTGACTGAGTCCACAAACTAGTGGACGGAGTCAACAAACCTGACCGGTCCAGGAGGACGCGGAGGCGCTCTACTACCCCTTACCGCGCCAGGGAATCAGTTTCTTTTCCAGAAGCCGCATCAGAATTTCAATGCTGAATCCGATAATGCCGATGATGAAAATCCCGATGACCACCGTATCGGTCTGCAGGAAGTTCTTGGCGATCATGATCATCGATCCGACCCCGCGATCCGCCGCCACCAGCTCGGCGGCCACAACCGTGCCCCAGCAGACCCCCATGGAGGTCCGCAAGCCGGTGAAAATCTCCGGCAGGGCGTTGGGCAGGATGACAAGACGCAGAACCTGCCACTTATTGGCGCCCAGGGAATAGGCCGCATGGACCTTGGAGATGCGAACACTGGACACCCCGGCCCGGGCCGAGATGGTCATGATGAACAGAGAGGCCAGGAACAGAAGGAAAATCTTGGCAAATTCATCAATGCCGAACCACAGAATGATCAACGGGATCAGGGCCAGTGGCGGGATCGGACGGATAAACTCAACAATCGGATCGAACATGCCGCGCGCGACAGAGGACAGCCCCATGGCCAGACCCAGCGGAATGCCGACAAGGGCGCCATAGAACACCCCGGACAGCACCCGATAGACACTGATGCCGATATGGTCCCAAAGGGTGATATTCCGGAACCCTTCGGACAGCAGAATCTCGAGACGGGACCCGACGGCGCTGAAGGACGGCCAGTAAATCGGCTTGATCCATTCCAGACTGGTCGCCAGCCACCACAATAGAAAGACGATGAAAATGGTGATCAGACCATAGGCCCGCCCCGAATTAACGGCCGAGGCATCGCCGAACTTGACGGTTTTCTGCCGGGTAAAGCTGTTATCGGCGATGCCGAGCCAGACGGCGAGGTTTGATGGACTTTTTTTCTCAGACATATTCAGGCCCTCCTACGCCGCGGGTTCCTTGTACCCCATGATATCTTCTTCCATTTCCCAGATCATGGTCAGAATCTTATCTCGATTCTCAACAAAATCCGGCATCCCCTTGACTTCACGGGGTGTTTTCTCCAAGCCAAGCTCAGCGAATGGGAGATGGAATTCCTTCTCAATACGTCCGGGACGGGGCGCCATGACAATCAGCCGCTCGCCCAGCAACAGCGCTTCCTCAACCGAATGAGTAATGAGAATGATGGTTTTCCCGGTTTCCTTCCAGAGCTTGAGAACCAGGCCCTGCATTTTCTCACGGGTCAACGCATCAAGCGCCCCCAAGGGCTCATCCATAAGGATAACCTCCGGATCATTAGCCAGACAGCGGGCCAGCGCCACACGCTGCTGCATCCCCCCGGACAGCTCATACACGGATTTCTTGGCGAAATCCTCCAGCCCGACGACGGACAGCAATCGTTCAACGGTGGCATTGATTTCAGACTTCGGCTTGCCGGCCATTTTCGGACCGAAAGCTATGTTTTTCTCGACGGTCATCCATTCGAACAGGGCGCCCTGCTGGAAGACCATGCCGCGCTCGGCGCTCGGGCCATCAACGACAACCGCCCGCTCGGCACCGGGGCCGGTAATACGTTCATCTTCGAGGGTCACTTCCCCCGCTGTCGGTGAGAGAAAGCCGGCGACGATATTAAGCAAGGTCGACTTGCCGCACCCGGATGGCCCAAGCACGGAAACCAACTCTCCGGGTTTCAGATCAAGGGAGATATGTTCCAATGCATGAACGTCCTCTCCTCCCGGCACCTTGAAGGTCATGGTCACGTCTTTGATATGCAGTGATTTCACAAGATTTCCCCCTGTTATTGATGTTGGAAAGGACGGGACACGGCGCGCACCGTGTCCCGCAGCGGAAATCACTTCACAAACTTGTCCGTGATGACGGCGTCATAGCTTGGCAGGGCTTTGTCCATCTGCTTTTGAGAGACAAAGAAATCCGCGACTTCCTTGGTGAAAGTCTGAACGGTTCCACCGAGCCAGGCATCGGACGCCTGATCGGTTTTGGACGGGAAAGCAAACATTCCAAGCATGTTCTCGGTTGCCCCTTTGTCCATACCAGCAGCTTTGGCAATACTAGGTACGGCGGCTACCTTGTTTTTGTAGTATGCAGCATTGGCCGCATCGGTGACGTCCATGAACTTCTGAACGAGATCCGGATGCTCCGTGGCAAACTCATCGGTCACGGAGATCACATCAAAGACGCGGATGCCAATGGCTTCCTGCTCCTCGGCTGTCATCAGATACTCGCCGGTTTCCTTCATGCGCAGCATCGGACCGCCAAAGGCGCAGCCCATGACAATGTCACCGCGGGCAAAGGCCACGGCGGCGTCAGCACCGTTCATCTGCACCATCTGGACTTTCGTCGCATCGACACCGAGATGATCAAGCATGCGAAGAAGCTTATAGTGAGTCACGTTACCGATGGGTGTCCCGACCTTCTTGCCTTCCAGCATTTTGGCATTTTCCTTGGTAATGCCGGAGTCTTTGCTGACCACGCAGTTATCGGCTTCCGCATAAGACACGGCGACACCGATCAATTTCAGCGGCAGACCGTTGGACACCGCCACCACATAGGGGACAAGTCCCTGACTATAGGCAATCTGAACATCACCGGAGGCCATGGCCTGGGACATTTCATTGCCGTTCCCGAACGCGCGCCAGTTAACCTTAACACCCATTTCCTTGTCATAGGTTTCTTCCAACTGAGCAACCTGGTTGGCTGTTGGCCATTCCAGGAAATATGCGACGGTGATTTCATCCGGCTTGTCCGCGGACAACGCGGTTCCGGCGGCCATAAATGTACATGCGGCCATTGCTATTGCTGATGTAATTAGACGTTTCATATGTTGCCTCCCTTGGCAAATTGCGTGCCTCTCGATGGTGGGCACAAATTCCAAAACAGATACGCTTTAATCGCTCCCTATCCGAACCGGACGGCCCATGGCGGGCCATTGCGAACTCGGTCAGCCCTTCTGAGTGGCCAAATTAAAGTCAATATGTAACCGTTTTCATAAGTGTTACACTAAAAATCCCCAGTAAACAAAACTTCTTTTTCAAAACTGAAGAGATTGTGATATAAAAAAGAAAACGTTTACATCAAACAGGGTCGATCCAGAAAGCGAACTTAAACACCGTGGCAATCCCATCCTCAAAGTCCAAACAGCAAAGCGGAAGCGGCGGAATTCGTCAGGTTGCCAAGGCTGCCGGGGTTTCAACTGCGACGGTTTCACGGGTTTTCAATCATCCGGATTCGGTGTCTGAAAAGACCCGTTTGCGGGTGGCGGAAGCGGCAAACCGTCTTTTTTATATTCCTGACAGCGCGGCAAAAAATCTCTCTTCTCAGCGCAGCCGCCGAATCGGCGCCCTGATCCCGACCATCGATGATTCGATCTTTGCCCGCTTTGTGACATCCCTGCAAAGAGAATTGGGTGACGCCGGGTACAGTCTCATCCTCGGTATCAATGAATTTGATGAAGATCTTGAAGTCAAAGAGGTTCGAAGTCTGATCGAATCTGGGATTGACGGCATTATCCTCTGCGGGGAGCGGCGCAGGGAAGAAGTCTATGACATGCTTGAACGCCACAACATTCCCTATCTGCTGACCAATGTCTACCGCCCGGCCAGCAAGCATCCCAGTGTCGGATATGACAACTATGCCGGCGCCTCGAAGGCCGCGGGGTACCTGCTGGATCAGGGCCATCGGCAATTCGGAGTGATCGACTTCCCGTCCCAGACCAATGACCGGGCAGAGAGACGGGTGGAAGGTATCACTCATACTCTGTCGGAACGGGGGCTGAAGCTGCGGCCAGAATGCCATGTGGAACGGCCTTTCAGTTTTGAAGAAGGACGAATCGGCCTTCGGACATTGCTCGATCATGCCCCGGAGACGACAGCGGTGCTTTGCGGCAACGACGTTCTGGCCATCGGCGCCCTGTTTGAAGCCCAGGAACGAAATCTTAATGTGCCGAGGGATCTGTCGATCATCGGTTTTGACAATCTGGAACTGGCATCCCAGGTCTCTCCGGGATTGACGACGGTGGACGTTCCGACGACGGCCATGGGCAGCCGGGCCGCAGAGACCTTGCTGCTGATGCTCGACAAGACGCCCTGGCCCCATGCAACCCGCATCCCGACCAATCTCATAATCCGGGGCACCACGGGTCCCGTCCCCAATTAAGCGCTCTCAAAGGCGCTCCATCAAAAGAGGAAGCAATGGCAAAATTACCCAGTCAGGCCCGTATCGTCATTATCGGTGGAGGCGCTGCCGGCTGTTCGACCGCCTATCATCTGGCCAAGATGGGATGGACCGATGTGCTCGTTCTGGAAAAGAATGAGCTGACGGCGGGATCGACCTGGCATGCCGCCGGTAACTGCCCTAACTTCTCCGGTAATCTGGACATTATGCGCATGCAGGCCTACTCCGTGCGGCTCTATGATACCCTGGCGGAAGAGGTGGACTATCCCATCGGTTATCACCAGACCGGCGCAGTCCGCCTCGCCCAGACCCCGACCCGCCTCAACGAGTTCAAGCATGTGGCGGCCATGGGTCGGGACATCGGGCTGGAGCTGGAGGTGGTCACACCGCAGGAGCTGCAGAAATACATGCCGCATATGGAAACCCACGATCTTGAAGGCGGTCTGTGGGATCCGAAAGACGGTCATATCGATCCGGCCCAGCTCACCCAGGCGTTCGCCAAGGGGGCCCGCACCGCCGGGGTCACCATTCGGCGCTTCTGCCCGGTCACAGCCATCGCCCAGACCCCGTCCGGGGAATGGGAAGTGAGCACACCGGATGGCACGGTGACCGCCGAAATCGTCGTCAATGCCGCCGGCTATTATGCCCCGAATATCGGCCGGATGATTGGCCGCGACGTTCCTTCCACGGTCATGGAGCATCAATATATCGTCACCGAAGATCACCCGGTTCTGGCCGAGGTGGCAGAGAAATTCCCGATGCTGCGGGATCCCGATGACAGCTATTATCTCCGTCAGGAAGGCATCGGCTTGCTGCTGGGGCCCTATGAAAAGCAGGCAACCTCTGCCTGGAAATCCGGCATTCCCGATGATTTCTCGTTCGAGCTTTATCAGGAGGATCTGGAGCGGCTGGAATGGTATATCGAACAGGCCTGCGCCCGGGTTCCGATCCTGGGAGAAGCCGGGGTGCGCAATGTCATCAACGGCCCCATTCCCTATACCCCCGATGGCAATCCGCTGATCGGCCCGGTACCGGGGGTTCGCAATTTCTATGAATGCTGTGTCTTCACCTTTGGCATCGCCCAGTCCGGCGGCGCCGGCAAGGTGACGGCCGAATGGATTGCCGAGGGCCGCCCTGAATGGGACATGTGGGCCTGCGATCCGAGGCGCTTCACCGACTACACCACGACGGAATATTGTGAGGCCAAGGCGAGCGAAGTCTATGCCCATGAATATGCCATGCATCTGCCGTTCCAGGAATGGCCCGCAGGCCGGCCCATGAAAACTTCTCCCCTCTATGACAAACTGGCTGCCAAGGGGGCCGAGTTTGGCGATCGTGGCGGCTGGGAACGGGTCATGTGGTTCAAGCGGCCGGGCGATAATCCGGAAGCCCTCAATGGCTATGATCAGCCGGACTGGTATGATGCCATTGCCGGGGAATGCGCCGCGGTCACCGAACATGTCGGTATTCTCGACCTGCCGGGCTTTGCCAAATTTGAGGTGACCGGCTCCGGGTCGGCGGCCTGGCTTGATGGTCTCATATCCGGGGCCCTGCCCTCCGTTGGTCGTATCGGCCTTTCCTATTTCTGCAACGAACAGGGGAACATCATCACCGAGATGACCATCACGCGGATCTCGGAAGATCATTTCCGCCTGACCGGCCCGGCACCGGGAGAGTGGCATGATCAGGACTGGCTGCAGCAGCATCTGCCGGTGGAAGGCTCTGTCACCCTTGAGAATGTGACCAAGGCCACCGGCACTCTGGTGCTGGCAGGGCCAAAATCCCGCGATGTGCTCTCTCAGGTGACCGAGGCGGATCTTTCCAATGACAGTTTCAAATGGCTGACCGCGCAATCCATTGAGGTTGCTGGGGTGCCTGTCCATGCGCTCAGGGTCAACTATGTGGGCGAGCTGGGATGGGAGCTGCATGCGCCAGTGGAGGATATCGTCACCCTCTATGACGCCCTCTGGTCCGCCGGGGAAGCCCATGGCCTCCGCGATTTTGGCGCCTATGCCATGGAATCCTTGCGGCTGGAAAAATGCTACCGGGCCTGGAAGCAGGATCTGTCGGCGGAACTCTCACCCCTTGATGTCTCCCTCGATCGTTTCGTCAAGCTCTCTAAAAACGATTTCCTCGGTAAAGCCGCCCTCGAAAAGATTGCCGCAGACGGCCCGACCTATCGCTTCGTGCCCCTGCTGCTGGAAGGCAACCCGACGGATGCGCCCTATGGCTCCCCGGTCTGGAGCGGTGGGCGGGAGGTTGGCTTTGTCTCCTCTTCGGGCTATGGTCATCGGATCGGCCGGCAGATCGCCCTCGCCTTTATCGAAACCGATAATTCCGGTGAGGGAACGGCGGTCGAGATTGAATGCCTTGGCCAGCGGCAGGGCGCTGTGATTGCGACGGAACCTTTGTTCGATCCGAAGAATGAGCGGCTTCGCGCCTGATATACGTCGGCCAGCGCCTGTAGAACAATAAGAAAAGGAGCGTTGGACATGAGCCGTCGAACTGTCATTCATTATACGGACTACAAAAGCCCGTTCGCCTATCTGGCCGTCGAGCCGACCTATGAGCTGGAGAAAGAGTTTGATCTCGACGTGATCTGGCGGCCCTACACCCTCGATATCGCGTCTTTTGCGGGCAGCGTCGAGGAGCGGTCGGAGGAGCAGTGGCGCAAGATCAGATATTCCTACATGGATATGCGCCGCTTCGCCAATAAGCGAAATCTCACCGTCAAGGGCCCGCGCCGGATCTATAACGCGACCACAGCCTCCATCGGCATGCTTTTCGCCCAGGATCAGGGCGTTTTCCGCGCCTATAATGATTCCGTTTTCAAGCGCTTCTGGACCCATGACATTGACCTCGACGAGGTCGATGAGATCGAGGGCGCTCTTAAAGACGCCGGTGCGGAGACCAAAGACTTTCAGGCCTTCCTCACCGGCGAGGGTAAATCCCGCCATGAAGCCATCAAGGAAGAAGCCCATAAGCAGGGTGTCTTTGGGGTGCCAAGCTATGTCTTCGAGGACGAGCTGTTCTGGGGATGTGATCGCATCGACCTTTTGAAAGAACGCCTCTCCGCCTGACTCTCGTCCTGGCTTGATAAAATCATCTGCCCTGACTCCATGTCCTGGCCGCCTGAATACCTGCCTCGATGTTTTCGTCCTTGACTTTCGTTATAAGACTTTTCTAAAGTCTTATAACGAAAGCTGCATAAAAACCCCGGTGGAGGAAAAACGGATGAGTGACTATAAAAAGCTGATATTTGATCGACAGGACCAGGTAACCACAATCACCCTCAACCGGCCAAAAGTTCATAACGCCCTCGACCGGGAACTGTCGGCGGAGTTGAAAGACGCCATCCTCAAGGTCCGCGCCGACCGCGAGTGCCGGGTGATGGTCCTGCAAGGCGCCGGAGAGACTTTCTGCGCCGGCGATGACATCAAGGAATTCAACGAATGGCGCGGCGATGAAAGCTATTGGCAGGTGCGGCTTTACCAGGAAACTGTACAGCTGATCGAGGATCTGACCCCCGTCACCATCGCCGCCGTTGACGGCGTCTGCACCGGCGGCGGCCTGGAGCTCACTTTGGTCTGCGATTTTGTCATCGCCACCGACCGCTCCCGCTGGGGCATGCCGGAGATCGATTGGGACATCACACCGGGCTGGGGCGGTATTTCCAGAATTCCAAAGTTTGCCGGGCGGCGCAAGGCCAAGGAATGGAACCTGATCGGCATGCTGTTTACCGCCGAAAAAGCCGAGCGCTATGACCTGGTCAATCGGGTTGTCGCTCCGGAAGAGTTGAGCAACGAGGTCGCCAAACTGACGGAGATCATGCTGCAGAAACACCCCATGACCGTACGCCGGACAAAATTTGCGCTGAACCAGAGTGCGGATCTCTCCGTAAAAGGAGCTTTGGCCTTTGAAGTTCCCATCATGCCCTATGCCAGAGGCTCTTCCGGCCTCAAAGATTTCACGTCCAAGGAAGGGCGCGAGAAGAGGCGGGAAATGTCTAAGAATTTCTGGTCCGATTAACAGGTAGTGTAAGAGGTCCGTCGATCCATGTTCCCGCTTACTGATGTCTTCAGACAAGTGGCCCGAACCGTCGGGAGCCGGGAGGCAATTGTCCATCGGGACCGCCGATATAGCTATACGGACCTCGACAGGCGAAGCGATCAGCTTGCGAATGGATTTATTGATCTTGGCCTGGGTTGCTTTGAGGAACGAGAATCGCTCGAAAACTGGCAGGCGGGTCAGGATCGGCTCGCCCTTTATCTCCATAACAGCCCGGAATATCTGGAATCGATGCTCGCCGCCTTCAAGGCGCGGGTGGCACCCTTCAATGTCAATTATCGCTATGTGGAGGAGGAGCTTGTCTATCTCCTAAATCATGCGAAGCCCAGGGCGATCATTTATCATCGCTCCTTCGGGCCGCGGCTTGCTGCCATCCGCTCTCAGGTTCCGAGCCTGGAAACCTTTATTGAAGTGGATGACGGTAGACGTTCGGAGACTGCCGCTGCCCTCGACTATGAAGACTTTCTGGGACGACAACCGGAGACCGCTCCCGGAGCCAAACCGTCTCCCGATGATCTCTACATTCTCTATACTGGTGGAACCACCGGCAAACCCAAAGGAGCCTTATGGCGACAGGCGGATATTTTTGTCTCCGTCATGGGAGGGCGCCGCCTTAAAGATGGCGCCATAATAAATGACCTGGCCGAGATTTCCGACATTGCGGCAAAGTCAAAAATGAGAATGATGCCGGCGGCACCCTT